>NZ_MSIG01000014.1 GCF_001927285.1 Mongoliimonas terrestris
GCCGGAAACTCTAACCTCCGGCGCTCCAATGTTGGGGTTCGGTCCATCGTCGACGGATCCTAGCTTCTGAGCGAGGGCATTCCAGGGGGCAAGGTCACCACTTGTAGATGCTCGCGTCGCTGACCCCATGCTTGCGGCAAAGGTCCGAGACCGGGATCCCGGCCTCGTGCTCCTTCAGGATCCCGATGATGTCAACGGCGGAGCAATTCCAGGCCAGTGGTGGAGTGGGCCCCTAACGCCGGACAAAGCTCATGCTGCTGATTTGGCAGTGACCCGGGAGTGCTGATCCTCGAACTGGGTGGGGCTGAGATAACCGAGCGCCGAATGAAGGCGCTTGGCATTTTAGACATCGTCGATGAACCTGGGGAGGGTCTCGGCGACGTCGGCGAAGGACTCGAAGGCCATCGGGTAGACGCCCTCGACCTTCAACGTCTTCATGAAGCTCTCCGCCTTGGCGTTGTCGTACGGATTGCCCCGCCGTCCCATGGATCCGACGAGGCCGACGTCGGCGAGGGCAGACCGATAGGCCAGGGCAGCATATTGCGATCCTCGGTCCGAGTGGTGAATGCATCCGGGCGGTGGACTGCGCCGTTCCACGGCCGCAGCCAGGGCGGCGAGGGTCAGGCGCGCGTCGATCGAGCGGCTGATAGCGTAGCCGACGACGCGGCGAGACCAGGCATCGAGAACGACCGCGACGTAGACGAAGCCGGTCAGGATCGCGACGTAGGTGATGTCGGCAACCCAGATCTGGTCCGGACCATCCGGAATCCGCCCGGCGATGAGATTCGGGAAGATCGGGTGGTCGTGGTCACTGTCGGTGGTCGCGACGTGACGCTGGCGGGTGCGGGGCTGAAGACCATGCTCTCGCATCAACCTCCTGATCTTCTTGTGGTTCACGACGACACCCTGGTGCCGGAGTGTCGCGCGGACTCGCCGCCAGCCGTAGCTTTCGAACTCTTCGCAGATCGCTGCGATCGCCTCGACGATGGCCGTGTCGCAGCTAGCCTCGGCATCGCCGTCGTAGTAGGTGGAGCGCGCGATCCCCATCAGCTGGCACCCTTCGCCGACGCTGATCCCGTCGGGCCGGTGATCACGGAGGTACTGCCGCTTCTCGCGCGCGGTCCGTTTTTCAGAGCCCCCTTTAGAAGCTCCAGCTCCATGGCCTGCTTGCCGACCAGCCGCTCCAGGGCCGCGATCCGTGCTTCGTACTCCTGGACCATGTCGGCCGCCACCGCCTCCTCTTCAAAGGCGCCGGCCTCATGCTTCTGAAGCCAGATGCGGATGAGGTTGCGCGACAGGTCGTGTCGTTTGCCTAGCGCGTGGAGCGTCTCGCCCGCCAGATACTCCTGGACGACCTGACGCTTGAACGCCGTGCTGTGAGTGCGGTGCCTGCTCATGGGCTTTCCTCCTCCGAAAGCCCGGACGCCTGTCAATTCGGAAGCCGCATCCTGTCCGGCTCAAGGGGCCCACTCCACCCAGAGGGGCAACGTCATCCGATTTTGATAGCCCCGGCCCAACTTCTTAAACAAAGCACGGCCAAGCCGCGCCTCATGGGCTGGTCCTTCCGATAGGCCAGAACGGAAATCATGCGGAAATGTCTCAGAGGGGCAACGTTACTTCCTCTGCTTCAGCGACGCCGTCCACAAGGCTGGGCCCCTCGCAATTAGCGGGACGCTGAGCCGTTGCGGATTGAACCGAGGATCGCTGAGATCTTCCGACTGGCATCAATCTGACGCGAGCAGATATAGTGTCGCTCTGTCGTCCCGAAATCGGCATGTCCAAGCAGTGGTGCGGCTAGCCGGGCTGTTTCAGGTGAGTGATCTGCCATAGCAGTCGCTGCGATTGTGCGGAACAGGTGAGGATTCACCGGCTGTCCAAGTAACCTTCGGGTAGTGGCAGTCACTCTCTGGTAAATGGAGTTCAGGGCAAGCCGTCCGCCGCCAGCACGGAGCCAAAGTGCAGCGGATCCGGATTTCGGGAAGCACGGCCGCACGCGTTCAAGGTAGTGTTCTACGATGGGTGTCAGTTCCGGAGTGATTTGCAGGCTGAGAGGCCTGCGGTTCTTTGTCTGGTCCGCAGTGAATCGAAGCTCGTAGGCTTGATCGCTTCGGACGAGGTGAACGCCAACATCGATCATGGCCATGTTGCGGATCCTGATCGGGGCCACTGTGAAGAATGCTACCACGAGCGTGTCGCGGTAGGCGAGACGAGCTCTGACGCTGGTCAGAGCCGACGCCCTAAGCCGATCTAGCTCGGAGAGACAAGTGGAGTAGACGTTCTCAATCGGAACCAGGCCGGCGTCTGGATCGCGACAAGGCCGCGCCCAACGCTTGACTCGCGCGGTGATCCCATCGAACCAGCGCCAGTCTTTGGCAGGTGCCAGCGCCTTTGCCACGACCTTCAAACCGATGAGCGAACTCTCGACGGTTTTGGGTGCTAGCTCAGCCATCATACTCCGCGCATAGGCGTTTACGGCTTCTGGTGTGACACGTTCGGTGGGGTCACTCCTTTCGTCCAGGAGATCATGGATATGAAGCCACTTTAGAAAGCAGCCGTAATGCCGCCGATTAGTCCGGCGAGTGGCCGCTGCCCAGTGCAGTCCAGACCCGGCATCCGTCAGAAGATCCCCTTCTCGGAACAGGCCGTCCCAGGCCCGCCGGTCGGCCGCCGGCCAAGCACTAAATAGCAGCTGGCGGGTGGCCATATATTCCCGTGGCATCGGCTATACCTCCGTCGGCAGCCCGGACCGGGCTTCATCAATGATCTTGTGGAGGTGGCGGCTCGCGACCTTGGTTTCGGTGCCAAGATAGGAACCAAGGGTGGTGTTCAACGACGTGTGGCCGAGGTGGCGTGAAATGAGGGCGTAGGCACCTGGATCGCGCTCGATCACGATCTTTCCGATGACGTGACGAAAGGCATGAGGATTGAGCCTGATGCCGGTATGCCGGTAAAGCGGCTCCGATATACAGTTCCGCATGGCGCTCTCGGACTTCGGGCCGCCCGTTTTTCCCGGAAACAGGTATGGTCCATCCGAGCCTGGCAGGATCGGGCGGTGATCGCGCAGATACTCGTCAAGCAAGACCACTGTCGCCGGCGGCAGAATGTGGTCGAGCGGTCGGTCTGTTTTGCTCTGATCGCGGTGAACGTGGAGGTACACGGTTCCATTGGCGCGACGGAAGCTCATGTCGAGCCGTAAAGTCCGCAAGCTGTGCAGGCGTAGGCCTGTATCGATCAGAACAGCCGTTGCCAGCGAGCGCTCGATGCCGCGAGCCCGGCGCTCCGGGTTTCTCTGGGTCCTAGCGCGAGCTGCCTCGTCGGCTGGGAAATGCAAAAGACGTTGGACATTGTCCGGATTGTCGAACTGCTCGACGCGTTCTCGGTGCCGCTTGCCCATTCCGGGCGGAAGACGTTGGTGCAGGCGCCTCAACACGGCTTTCAGCTGAACAAGGTCGGCTTCTGTGACTGGAACATGGATTTTGGCAATTCCGATCAGCGTCCGAGCGATCCTGGCAGCGTCGGTCGGAGGCAGCGTTGCATCGGATGGCATGAACGCACGGAGCGCATTCACGAAGTTTAGTGGTTGCACAAGAACGGCAAGGCTCGTGATCTCTTCAATGGGCAGATGGCCACCACGAACGAGCGCCGAAGCGGCACGTCGGATGTGGTAGACGGCGCTCTTAATCGTTGCCGGGCGTGCGGCTTTTGTTCGAGCGCGCAAGTCAAGCGGGTCCGCAGTCGTGGCAGAGGTTACCCAGCGCTCTGCGTCCGCGCCGAAGGATGCCGGAAATGCGGACAGCGGCAACATGAACGGCTCGGTCTTGAACGGAGATGAGAGCTTCGGGAGCGGCCACTCGCCTGAGATGCGCTTGCCGGCCATGTTGGCCACCGCGATCGTATGCTTCAGAATATTTCGGGGGTTCTTGACGAAGGACTCTGCCACCAGAGCCTCATGGAGGCCGAGGAGTGTTTCCTTGTCGACCTCGCTTGGGCCGATGCCGACGACCGTGCAGTAACGGGCCAAACGCGCCAAAGCGTGGCGCTCCTCCCTCTTGAGCTGTTTGAACAAAGTGTCCCACGCCAGCGATAGTGGCAGATCCTTCGTGAGCATACGCCGACGCATCCCATGCTGCTTGATGGCAGCTACAACCAATGATCGCACGTTGCGCCAGCGCAACTCGGTGACGCCGAGTGCTGTGGGTCCGTTTTCGGCGAACAACCGACGGACGGCCTCCGCAGTCGCAGGCAGCGCGTCGGTGGCTTGCACTCGAGAGAAGAGGACGCGCAGTGCGGAAAGCGTATCGCGCCGCCTTAGGGACGGTGGCTCTTCCGCCACACGCGCTTTGACATCCGCGAGGGTTACCGCTCCACCAGGGCGAAAGAGCTGGTCGCCTTCGGGTCGTTTCAAGGGCGACTGGTTGGATCCGGCGTCCGGCTCGGCAGTGGTAGGTCTTACCGACGCTGCACCTGAGACGACACACTCGTCAGGCATTTTGCTCTCCGGTTCTTCCTCGGGGAAAATCCCTGGAAAGCAGGGTTGAAAACGGTCATCGTGACGCTTTCTCGTGGACATAAGTATCCTCGTGTAGTCATAGATGTTCAGTCTAGCATGATAGTGAAACAGGTCCAGATTATCTTCCGCTCACCTAAGGTGATACTGTTTCACTACGCGATTGATTACATAGCGATAGCTGGACAGAACTGGACGGCGCTGGTCACCCGCGCCGGCGGTCGGCGATGAAGCGGTCGAGATCCGAAGGCGTAACCCGGATCTGCCGACCTATGCGCACGACGGGCAGTTCACCAGCTTCGTAGAGCCGGCGCAGCGTTTTCACCGACACGCCGAGGACCCGGGCTGCGTCGCCGAGGCTCAAGAGGCAGGTGGACGGGAACTCGCGCGAAGGGGCCGGGGCACGGGCGGCCAACTCGCCCCGGTAAGAGCCGCGGTCTTGCGAGACCGTTCGACAGTCCCCTGCAGTGGTCTTACTGCTGCCAGTACAGGAAGAAGTGAGAGCAGCTGCCACTTGGGAACCCGGCGCGCGAGCTTGTCCGGACCCCGGCTTTGCGGGTCGACTTTGAGCCGCCATCAAGATCTCTCCGACTGAAGGCGACGCAGAAGCGTCTCCAGCTCGGAGTGCGGAATCAGGACGCGGCGGCCGATCCGGATCGGTTTGATCTCACCCAAGCTGATGAGGTTGTACAGCTTGGTTCGCCCGATGCCGAGGACTCGGCAAGCCGAGTTAATACGATAGGAGAGGGGAGGATCGGTATGTACAGTCATGGACGCCTCCGTTGTCGGAGGTTCATCATTGGCCAACCAAGCCCAATCCTGTCATCGTTGTAAAACGCCTGGATTGCCCTGCCAATTACCCACGAGAGCTCGCACGGGACCGCTGCGACGTTTTTGCTTTTCGCAGCTGCTCGTATGACAGATCGAAGAACAGCTGGTTCTTCAACCACCCTATATTTCTAAGTAACGCCAAAAGCTCTGGAAGGGTTCCCGACGGAAGGCCACCATACTGGCTGATAGACGCGGTTCCTCCCGCGGATTCAATCCAGTCAATAAGAAGTCCCAAGTAATGATCGTGAATCACTGTGTTTTTTGACCGAGGTCGTCCTGGTGGTCTCATGTTTTTAACTTCTTGGATAGCTTCATGAGTCGCACTTGCAAGACGCCCTATAGTTTTCTTAATCTCCGCAATGTTCAGGCCTGACTTTTCTTCAATAAGGCCTGTTGCCACAAAGAAATATAGGTCGCCAGTATCCCCACTCGTGTCCGTCGTTACGGACTTTTCAAAAGCAGTGGCTGTTTTGTAAATGGTTTCAAGATGTGAAACCGGAGTTCCATAATCGAAAAACCCGGGGCCCCATTCTCTGTATTCTTCTCCATTCACTTTTCGAAGCCAGATTATAAGGAGTCTTAGAAACATTTCCTCTTTGTCATGGTCAGGTTTGCACAATTCTATGATAGATCTGATGTCGTCTAGTCGTAAAGCTGTAGATTTCTCGCTCATATAAGACCTCGAAAGCTTCAAACACCGCTCAGGCTTCCATTAGATTCGGCCGCTTCTGGGGTGTATCGCCCCTGCGATGCGTTTTTTCGGTGCGGTGGCCACCATGCGCAGTTGATCGGCTAAATCACGAAGAGTACGACTGCACTGCCAGCTCAGTTCTAAAATTTAGCTTGGAATCGTGCACCGCCACACCGGCTCTGCCCATGCGACCGAACAGTACATTGACTGATGTACTTATTCTGTGGAGGACTGCCGCTGTTTCCGACTGCCTGAAGGCGCCTACTTCCCGGTTACACTGTCAACGGCACCACTGCTCGGGCCGCGAGCTCGTCGAGGGCGTCCACCACGAAGGCTGCATAGTGCCGTTCGATCATCGCCGCCGACGTGTCATGGATCCCGGCCACCAGTCGGATGGGCAGTCCGGCGCGAAGGCCGCGTACGATAGACGAGTGCCGGAGGGCATAGGGTATCGTGTCGGCTGGAAGCTCGGCCCTCTCGATAATTGCAGCCCAAGGCCGCGTCATCTCGGCCGCTACACCCCAGGGCGCGCGGCGGTCGCGAGTCCAGACGCCGACCTCGGTTTGGCGATGCTTCCAGCGCTCCAGGAGTGTCATCGGCCCTTTGCGGCCGGCTATGGCTGGGCGCAGTGCCCGTAGCACGTCCTCGCCGACGCGCACCCCGACGCGGCCACCCTTAGCGCCGCGTCCCTTCCGGCTGGTCGGGATCATGAGCCGGCCATCGGCTGACTGCACGTCAGCGACGGTCATGCGGGCAACCTGAGAGAAGCGCGCGCCTGTCGCGGCGAGGACCAGTACTAGTCGTGCAAGGTCGCCATCCCATTCCGCCCTGGCGTCTACCTCCTGCGCAGCAAGTACGATCCGGCGCACGTCCGCATCACTAAGGATTTGTCGTCGCGCTTCGCCACCGTGGGCTTCAGGGGTGGCCAGTCCGTTCCGAACGACCACGGGTAAAGAGGCAGGAAGGCGCGCCCGGTGCATCCGTGCTGCAAGGTTGATCGCGGCCTTCAAATCATTGACCAGTCGTCGAACGCTCGCGGGCGCAAGCGTCTTCGCAAGCCCGGCGAGCCATGCCTCCAGATCGGGCTCGGCGAGCGAGTGCAGGGCCGTCGCTGCGAGAGGTGTTCCAAGGACATACCGCGTAAGCCGAGACCGCGCGTCCCGCTTCATGCCCGCGGGGCGTAGTGCTTCCTCCTTAGCCTCGCGAACTGCAAGGTAAGCTTCGATTGCGGTCGAGACGGTCAGCACCGGGCCAGCAGCGGCGGCGAGGCGGTCCGCGCGCACCTTTGCTACGTGGGCACGCGCAGTGCGTGCCGCTTGATCGAACGAGAGTACGATATCGCCATCTGCGTCGAGCGCGTCGTCCGCGGACGCGAGCGTCGCCTGTAGATAAGCGCCGCCACCCTCGTAGGAGCGGACCAGCCACCGGCCGCCGCGTACGCCCTTGCGATATCCAAGGTGTACGTCGGGATCAATGCCGCGCCAGTGCAGTCCGGTCTTCAGCTTTGCCCGTGCGTTCCGGGTGGTGATGCCGCTTTCGCTGAGGGTCTTCGCCATGGGTCGAAATCCGAAACCGTCAAATATTCATCAAATATATAGCAGCGCGTTTCGGCGGACGCCAGCGGACAATTTGCAGTTAAGTCTTTGATACGAAAAGAGCCAGCACGGACGGCAGCGGACGATAAAAGGTTAAAGTTTCGCCCTCTCACGGCGAAAACAGGGGTTCGATTCCCCTAGGGAGCGCCATTTCCACCCCCGGCTAAGTGTCTGATTCGTCTGGATTTCGCTTCGAGCGAACCGCATGCGTATGCAAGGACGTATGCAGGCCATGTCCAGTCATCTGACGCGCCGCGGCGCTGTCTACACCTTCCAGGTCCGCGTTCCTTCCGATCTTGTAACCCTTTTCGGGCACAGTCCTTTCTGGCTTCGGCTGGCGCGTATCCCGGCGGGCGACGCCGCCCGGGCAGCGCGTATCCTCGCCGGCCTCGTGCACGGCGTATTCCCCGAATGCATGGGCATTTTTTCGGGCACGTCGCGGGATCGCTCGCGGGTCAGCGACAACGACGGTTTCAACGGCGTCGTCTCGGAGCCCTCTGACACACGCCCTTTCGCTGAGTGGTGCGCCATCAGATCGGGAACGGCACGAGGCTTGCTTTACTGATCCGGATGACAACCAGTTCCGGCCAGCCACGATCCGCCATCCGAGTCGCCGTGATCGATGACAATCAGGTGCGCGCCGCCATCTTGGAGGATGGCCTGCGCGAGGCGGGCATTGTCGAGATCACCGTGCTGACGGGCATGGCCAACCTCCTGAAGCGGCTCGTCGCCATTGACCCGGACGTGGTCATCATCGACCTGGAGAACCCTAGCCGCGACGTGCTGGAGCAGATGTTCCAGGTCAGCCGCGTCGTCTCGCGCCCGGTGGCGATGTTCGTGGACCAGTCCGACGCGGCGACCACCGAGGCGGCGATAGAGGCCGGGGTGTCGGCCTATGTGGTGGACGGGCTGAAGAAGGAGCGCATCAAGTCCATCCTTGAGATGGCGGTCAGCCGCTTCAACGTCTTCTCACGGCTTCAGAACGAACTCGCGCAGGCCCGCAACGAACTCGCCGAGCGCAAGCTGATCGAGCGGGCCAAGGGCATCTTGATGAAGCACCGGGGCTTCACCGAGGAGGAGGCCCATGCGGCGCTGCGCAAGGCGGCGATGAATGAGAACAAGCGCATGCACGAGATCGCCCAGAGCGTGATCACGGCGGCGCAATTGCTCGGCTGAACACCGGGCGGCGGCGTCCAACGGCGGGCGCACCAAGGCGACGAAGCCGCACCGTTCGGATCCGATCGGATCCGTGAGCGCAATGCCGTGCGCGGACCGGATGCCGGTCTGCTGCCGACGACAGAATAGGTGGACAGCGTGCTAGAGGACGACACTTCGATCGAGGAGGAGCGGATCGGCGCCCTTCGGGCGGTCGGCAACGATCCGATCGCGACGGATCCGTCCGCGCCGACCGTCGTCCGTGCGGGCTTCATTCCGCTCGTGGACAGCGCGGCCCTGGTCGTGGCGGCCCGCAAGGGTTTCGCCACCGCCGAGGGACTCGCGATCGAGCTCGTGCAGCACACCAGTTGGGCAGCCCTTCGCGACAGGCTCGCGGTCGGCCATCTGGATGTTGCCCACATGCTGGCGCCGCAGCCGATCGCCGCCTCGCTCGGCGTCGGCGGGTTCGCGGTGCCGATGGCGGTGCCGATGGCGCTCGGCCTTGGCGGCAACGCCATCACCGTGTCGACGGACCTCTGGTCGGAGCTTCAGGCGGCCGGGGCGGTCGCCGGCGGCGGGCCGGCGGCACTCGGCGCCGCGCTGAAGGCGGTGGTGGCGCGCCGGCCAAGGCCGCTCATCTTCGCCATGGTTCACCCCTTCTCGTCCCACAACTACGAGCTGCGCTACTTCCTCGCCGCCGCTGGCATCCATCCGGACAAGGACGTCCGGCTCACGGTCGTTCCGCCGCCCTACATGGTGGAGGCCATCGAGAGCCGGCAGATCGACGGCTTCTGCGTGGGCGAACCGTGGAACAGCCTCGCCGTGGAGAGCGGCGCCGGCGTCCTTCTCCTGGCGAAAGCCGAACTCTGGCGCTCAAGCCCCTGCAAGGTGCTCGGGCTGCGGACGGCCTTCGCCGAACGCGCGCCGGCGACTGTGGCGGCCCTCGTCCGGGCCGTGGAGCGCTCGGCCCGCTGGGCGGACGACCCGGCAAACCGCGCCGAACTCGCGCACCTTCTCGCCGAGCCCGGCCTCGTCGGCGTCGACGCGCCGATCGTGGAGCGCGCCTTGTCCGGCCAACTCGTCCGCGAACGTGGCGCCGCGCCGCTGCCGCAACCGGACTTCCTGACCTTCCACGGCCGAGCGGCCACCTTCCCCTGGCGCAGCCACGCGCTCTGGTTCTACAGCCAGATGGTCCGCTGGGGACAGATCCCGCCGACGCCCGAGGCTGAGGCAGCCGCGGCGGCCACCTATCGTCCGGATCTCTACCGGGCCGCGCTCGCCGGCACCGACGCCATCCTGCCGTCGGCCTCCTCCAAGCTGGAGGGCGCGCTTACGGCGGAGCGGTCGGTGGGCACCAGCCACGGACGCCTCGACCTCGGCCCCGATCCCTTCTTCGACGGCCGCGTGTTCGACCCGGAGGACATCGCCGGTTATGTCGCCGGCTTCTCGTTGCGGGCGGATCCGCCCTGATTACGAAGCAGGCAGTATGCCTAGGGCCACAGCCTACTGACTAGGCGCCCGACCCGATGCCGCTGTCGCGGCGCGACAGCCGGGAGAGCGGAAAGGGAGCGGTTTTCCAACCGACGACCGGTTGGCACGCCAGGTGCATGGAATGTGCTGACTGCGCCAACGACGGCGCTTCTTCCTCAGATGATTCGCCCGAAGCCGGGCCCACCGCGCGACGCCGCCGGACCGAAGATGCTCCTCCTCCCGGGAGCCCTTTGGCCGGCGGCTTTTTTCGTTTTTCAATCGGGGCAGAGACCATGACCGAGACGACGAAGACCGGCCCGAACGCCGGGGCCACGACCGACGCAGGCGCCGGACTGGACCGCCGCCGCTTCCTGAAGACGACCGCCGCGACAGCCGCCACGGCCGCTCTCTTCACCGCCATCAAGGCGACCTTTCCGGGTGGCGCGTTTGCTGCCGGCACGGGTCCGGAGGTGAAGGGCACCAAGCTCGGCTTCATTGCGCTCACCGACGCCTCTCCGCTGATCGTCGCCAAGGAGAAGGGGATCTTCGACAAGCACGGCCTGCCCGAGATGGAGGTGCTGAAGCAGGCCTCCTGGGGCGCGACCCGCGACAATCTGGTGCTCGGCCTGGAGGGCGGCGGCATCGACGGCGCGCACATCCTGACGCCGATGCCCTACCTGATCTCGGCCGGCAAGGTGACGCAGAACAACGTGCCGCTGCCGATGGTGATCCTCGCCCGCCTCAACCTCGACGCCCAGGGGATCTCGGTCGCGCAGGAATACGCGGACTTGAAGGTCGGCGTCGAGGCCGGCGTCCTCAAGGAGGTCTTCGCCAAGAAGGCCGCCGCCGGCGCCATGGCCAAGGTGGCGATGACCTTTCCGGGCGGCACCCACGACCTCTGGATCCGCTACTGGCTCGCCGCCGGCGGCATCGATCCGGACAAGGACGTGGAGACCATCGTGGTGCCGCCGCCGCAGATGGTGGCCAACATGAAGGTCGGCACTATGGACGCCTTCTGCGTCGGCGAGCCCTGGAACGAGCAGCTCGTCAACCAGGGCATCGGCTACACCGCCTGCAACACGGCGGAGATCTGGAACCGGCATCCGGAGAAGTCGCTCGGCATGCGCCGCGACTTCGTGGAGAAGCACCCGGTCGCGAGCCAAGCCATCCTGATGGCCGTCATGGAAGCGCAGCAGTGGTGCGACGACATGGCGAACAAGGACGAACTCGCCGCCATTGTCGGCAAGCGCGCCTGGTTCAACGTGCCTCCGAAGGACATCGTCGACCGGATCAAGGGCGAATACGACTACGGCAACGGCAAGGTCGTCGCCGACAGCCCGCACTTCATGAAGTTCTGGCGGGACGACGCCTCCTTCCCCTTCAAGAGCCACGACACCTGGTTCCTCGCCGAGGACATCCGCTGGGGCAAGTTCGCGCCCGAAACGGACATCAAGGCCCTCGTCGCCGAGGTGAACCGCTCCGATCTCTGGCGCGAGGCCGCCAAGACCCTCGGCATCGCCGGCCCGGCTTCCGACAGCCGCGGCGCCGAGACCTTCTTCGACGGCAAGGTCTTCGACCCGGAAAACCCCGGAGCCTACCTGGAGAGCCTCGCCATCAGCCGGATGGCGTGACGGGCGAGGGGTACGCGCCGGGCCACCCCCCACCCCGACCCTCCCCCTCAAGGGGGGAGGGAGTTCGTTGCGGATCCGCTGCCTGATCCGCCGACCGGCACCGTTGTCGTCCCCTCCCCCCTTGAGGGGGAGGGACAGGGTGGGGGGTGGCTCCCGCGACCGCAGCCGCCCTTGAACACATACCTCGAAGCCAGGACCAGCCCATGCCCACCACCGCCCTCAAGATCGCCAAGCCCGCCGCGAAGGCCGCGGCTCTCGGCCCGGCAACCGTCGTGCCGCTGCCGGTAAAGGCACAGCCGTCCGGCGCGCGCCTCCTGGCTGTCGCCCGCCGGACGGCGGAACTGGTCGTTCCGCCGGCCGTCGTGCTCGCCGTCCTGCTCCTCGTCTGGGAGGTCACCTGTTCGTCTCCGACGGCCAGCCTGCCGCCGCCGAGCGTGATCGTCACCGACAGCTGGGAACTGATCGTCGCGCCCTTCTATGACAACGGCGGGATCGACAAGGGCCTCGGCTGGCATCTGATCGCGTCGCTGCAGCGGGTCGCGGTGGGCTATGCGATCGCCGCCGTCGTCGGCATCGCCGTCGGCGTGCTGATCGGCCAGTCGCTCTGGGCGATGCGCGGCCTCGACCCGATCTTCCAGGTTCTCCGCACCGTTCCGCCGCTCGCCTGGCTGCCGCTCTCGCTCGCCGCCTTCCGCGACGGCGAACCGTCGGCGATCTTCGTCATCTTCATCACGGCGGTCTGGCCGGTGATCATCAACACCGCGGTCGGCATTCGCAACATTCCTTCGGACTACGTCAACGTCGCCCGGGTGATCCGCCTCAACAGTCTGGAGTATTTCGCCAAGATCATGATCCCGGCGGCCGCGCCCTACATCTTCACGGGGCTCAGAATCGGTGTCGGTCTCTCCTGGCTCGCCATCGTGGCGGCGGAGATGCTGATCGGCGGCGTCGGCATCGGCTTCTTCATCTGGGACGCGTGGAACTCGTCCCTCATCTCCGACATCATCGTGGCGCTCGTCTACGTCGGCCTGACCGGGTTCTTCCTGGATCGGCTGGTCGCCTTCGTCGCCCTCCTCGTCACCCGCGGCACCGCGACCAGCTGAAGGCGAGCCGTCATGAGCAAGGCCTATCTCTCCATCGAAGCCGTGGACAAGACCTTCACGCGCGGCGGCGTCTCCTCCGAGGTGCTGAAGGGCGTCAGCCTGGAAATCGCCAGGGGCGAATACGTGTCGATCATCGGCCACTCCGGCTGCGGCAAGTCCACCCTCCTCAACCTTATCGCCGGCCTTACCCCGGTGACCTCGGGCGCGATCCTTCTCGACAACCAGGCGGTCGAGCAGCCTGGGCCGGATCGGGCGGTGGTGTTCCAGAACCACTCGCTGCTGCCCTGGCTCACCGTCTACGAGAACGTCGCGCTCGCCGTCGACAAGGTGTTCGGCCGAAGCCGCACCCGGGCGGAGCGGCACGACTGGACGATGCGCAACCTGGAACTCGTCCACATGGGCCACGCCAAGGACAAGCGGCCCTCGGAGATCTCCGGCGGCATGAAGCAGCGCGTCGGCATCGCCCGGGCGCTCGCCATGGAGCCGAAGGTGCTGCTCCTCGACGAGCCTTTCGGCGCCCTCGACGCCCTGACCCGTGCGCACCTGCAGGACCAGGTGATGCAGATCCACGCCTCGCTCGGCAACACGGTGATCATGATCACCCACGACGTCGACGAGGCGGTGCTCCTGTCCGACCGGATCGTGATGCTGACCAACGGCCCCGCCGCCCGGGTGGGCGAGGTGCTGGACGTGCCGCTGGAGCGGCCGCGTCGGCGGATCGAGCTCGCCGCGGATCCGACCTACATCCGCTGCCGCTCCGCGGTGCTGAAGTTCCTCTACGAGCGCAACCGCTTCGTGGAAGCGGCCTGAGGACATGCCCATGACCAGACAGAAGCTCATCGTCGTCGGCAACGGCATGGCCGCCGGGCGGGTGCTGGAGCACCTGTTCGAAGAGGCGCCGGATGCCTTCGACGTCACCGTGTTCAACGCCGAGCCGCGGGTGAACTACAACCGCATCATGCTCTCGCCGGTCCTCTCCGGCGAGAAGGCCTACGAGGACATTCTCATCCACGACGACGCCTGGTACGCCGAACGCGGGGTGACCCTTGTCAAGGGCGTGGCGATCGGGGCCGTCAACCGCGAGACGAAGACCGTCCGGGCGACGGACGGCACGGTCCACGGCTACGACAAGCTGCTGATCGCCACGGGATCGAACCCGGTGATCATCCCGCTGCCGGGCAAGGACCTGCCGGGCGTCGTCACGTACCGCGACCTCGACGACGTGGAGAAGATGATCGCGGCGGCGAACGCCGGTGGACGCGCGGTGGTGATCGGCGGCGGCCTCCTTGGGTTGGAGGCGGCCGCGGGCCTGAAGGCGCAAGGCATGGACGTCACCGTCCTCCACCTGATGCCGACGCTGATGGAGCGTCAGCTCGATCCGGCGGCGGGCTATCTCCTGCAGCGGGCGATCGAGGCGCGCGGCATCGAGGTGGTCTGCAAGGCCAACACCCACGCCATCCTGGGCGAGACCCGCGTCGAAGGCGTCCGCCTCGACGACGGGCGGGAGATCGCGGCGAGCCTCGTCGTCATGGCGGTCGGCATCCGGCCGAACATGGGCCTCGCCAAGGCGGCGGGTCTCGACGTCAACCGCGGCGTCCTCGTCGATGACGCCATGCGCACCTCCGACCCGGACATCTACGCAGTCGGTGAGTGCGTGGAGCACCGCGGCGCCTGTTACGGCCTGGTGGCGCCGCTCTACGAGATGGCGAAGGTGGCCGCGCAGGGCCTCCTCGGCGCGCCGGGCACCTATACCGGCTCTGTCACCGCCACCAAGTTGAAGGTGACCGGCATCGACCTCTTCTCCGCCGGCGACTTCGCGGACGCCAAGGGCCGCGAGGAGATCGTGCTCCGCGACGCGGCGCGCGGCGTCTACAAGCGCCTCGTCCTGGAAGGCAACCGGCTCGTCGGCGCGGTCCTTTACGGCGACACCGCGGACGGCACCTGGTTCTTCGACATGGTGCGCAGCGGCACCGACATCTCGGACCTCAGGGAGATGCTGATCTTCGGCCCCGCATTCTCGGGAGCCACCCCGCTGGACCCTACGGCGGCCGTTGCAGCCTTGCCGGATGACGCTCCCATCTGCGGCTGCAACGGCGTCTGCAAGGGCAGGATCGTCACGGCGATCACCGCCAAGGGGTTGTCGAGCCTCGACGAGGTGCGCACGCACACGAAGGCGTCGGCCTCCTGCGGCTCCTGCACGCCGCTCGTTGAAAAGCTCCTCACCGCAACCCTCGGCGACGCCTACGCGGCGGCGGCTGTCCAGCCGATGTGCAAGTGCACCGACCTCGGCCACGACGAGGTCCGGCGCCTGATCGTCGCCAAGAGCCTGAAATCCATTCCGGCCGTGATGCAGGAGCTGCAGTGGAAGACGAGCTGCGGCTGCGCCAAGTGCCGGCCGGCGCTCAACTACTATCTCCTCTGCGAATGGCCCGGCGACTACGTCGACGACCAGCAGTCACGCTTCATCAACGAGCGCGTCCACGCCAACATCCAGAAGGACGGCACCTATTCGGTGGTGCCGCGCATGTGGGGCGGCCTGACGACGCCGGACGAGCTGCGCGCCATCGCCGACGTCGCCGACAAGTTCAAGATCCCGACGGTGAAGGTCACCGGCGGGCAGCGCATCGACCTCCTGGGCGTGAAGAAGGAGGACCTGCCGGCGGTGTGGGCCGATCTCGGACGGGCCGGCATGATCTCGGGCGCCGCCTATGCCAAGGGCCTCAGGACCGTGAAGACCTGCGTCGGGTCGGAGTGGTGCCGCTTCGGCACGCAGGACTCCACCGGCCTCGGCGTCAAGCTGGAGAAGGCCATGTGGGGCTCCTGGACGCCGGCGAAGGTCAAGCTCGGCGTCTCGGGCTGCCCGCGCAACTGCGCCGAGGCGACCTGCAAGGACATCGGCGTCGTCTGCGTCGACACCGGCTACGAGATCCACTTCGCCGGCGCCGCGGGCATGCACGTGAAGGGCACGGAGGTGCTGACCCTCGTCGCCTCGGAAGCCGAGTGCATCGAGATCATCATGGCGCTGACCCAGCTCTATCGCGAGCAGGGGCGCTATCTGGAGCGGATCTACAAGTGGGCCGACCGTGTCAGCGTCGCGACGATCCGCTCCCAGGTGGTGGACGACGTGCCGAAGCGGGCGGCGCTCTTGCAGCGCTTCCTCCTCAGCCAGGCCACCGCGCAGGTCGATCCGTGGGCGGAACGCGTCAAGGGCTTCGAGGCGCACGAGTTCTCGCCGATGGCCGAAGTCGGCAAGATGGAGGCGGCGGAATGAACCGCGTGCTGCAAGGCCAGTTCGCCGCTGACTGGGTGGCGGTCGGCGCGGTCTCCGACATCCCGATCCAGGGCGCGCGCGTGGTGAAGAGCCGCCACGGCGACATCGCCGTCTTCCGGGCCGCCGACGACACGATCTTCGCCCTCCGCAACCGGTGCCCCCACAAGGGCGGCCCGCTCTCCGAAGGGATCGTGCACGGCCATTCGGTGACCTGTCCGCTCCACAACTGGGTGATCAGCCTGGAGACAGGTGCCGTCGAAGGACCGGACGAGGGCTGCGCTCGGGTCATCGGAGTGAAGGTGGAGGATGGGACAGTGTTGCTGGACCTGTCCCGGTTGACTGTCTCATAGGGATGTTCGCCCGCCTCCGGCGGCCGAAACCCCTCTCTCTAGCTCTCCCCCACAAGGGGGGGAGAGGACCTGTCGAGGATCCGGTGGGCAGTCGGGACCGGGTGGGAAACGGCAGAGGTCGAGCGATGCCGCTCCATCCTCCGCAACCTGTCCTCTCCCCCCTTGTGGGGGAGAGTTAGAGAGAGGGGTGCCGGCGCCGCCCTCTCCCGAGAAGACCGCAAACTCCGTCGCCAAGAGCCCCCATGCACCACACCCCACCCCCCGAAGCGATCGTCACCCGCACCACTTGCCCCTACTGCGGCGTCGGCTGCGGCGTGCTGGCGACCGTGTCGCCGGAGGGCGGTGTTTCGGTCTCCGGAGACCCGGACCATCCCGCCAATCTCGGACGTCTCTGCGCCAAAGGCGCGGCCCTCGCCGAGACGCTGTCGCTCGACGACCGCCTCCTGCACCCCACCGTCCGCGGCGAGCGCACGACCTGGGACACGGCGCTCGACCATGTCGCCGAGCGCTTCGCGGCGACGATCGCCGAACACGGGCCGGACGCGGTGGCCTTCTATGTTTCGGGCCAACTCCTCACCGAGGACTACTACGTCGCCAACAAGCTGATGAAAGGCTTCATCGGCTCGGCCAACATCGACACCAATTCCCGCCTGTGCATGGCGTCCGCCGTCGCTGGCCACAAGCGCGCCTTCGGCACCGACACGGTGCCCGGCACCTACGAGGATCTCGAACTCGCCGACCTCGTGGTGCTGGTCGGCTCGAACCTCGCCTGGTGCCATCCGGTGCTGCACCAGCGGCTGATGGCGGCGAAGGCCGAGCGTCCGTCGATGACCATCGTCGTGATCGATCCCCGGCGGACGGCGACGGCGGAGACGGCCGACGTCCACCTCGCCATCGCTCCGGGCTCGGACGTGGCGCTGTTCTGCGGGCTGCTCGCGCATCTCGCCGAGACCGGTTCCCTGGATCGCGACTTCATCGACATGCATACGGAGGGGTTCGAGGCGACGCTTGCCGTGGCGACGGCAATCGGGTTTCAGGGCGCTGTCGACGCGACAGGGCTCGATCCGGCCGCCCTCTCAACCTTCTACAGTCTCTACGGCCGCACCGAGAAGGTCGTCACAGCCTTCAGCCAGGGCGTCAACCAGTCGACGTCGGGGACTGACAAGGTCAACGCCATCCTCAACTGCCATCTCGCCACCGGGCGGATCGGCAAGCCTGGCGCGTCGCCCTTCTCGATCACCGGCCAGCCGAACGCCATGGGCGGCCGCGAGGTGGGCGGGCTGGCGAACCAGCTCGCCGCTCATGGCGAACTGGCCGATGCCGGCGACAGGGCCGCTGTGCGCGGCTTCTGGTCGTCGCCGACCATCGCTTCCCGGCCTGGCCTCAAGGCCGTCGACCTGTTCCAGGCGGTCGGCGACGGGCGGGTGAAGGCCCTCCTTGTCATGGCGACCAATCCGGTCGATAGCCTGCCCGACGCCGACGCCGTCGCAGCGGCCCTCGCCCTCTGCCCGTTCGTGGTGGTGGTCGACGTGGCCCCGACCGATACCACCCGCTACGCCCACGTGCTCCTGCCCGCCGCCGCCTGGGGCGAGAAGGACGGAACCGTCACCAATTCGGAGCGCCGCATCTCGCGGCAGCGCGCCTTCCTGCCGTGGCCCGGCGACTCGCGGCCCGACTGGTGGATCCTCGCCGAGATCGGCCGGCGCATGGGGTTCGACGGCTTCGACTATCCGGGACCGGACGCGATCTTCCGCGAACACGCGGCCCTCTCCGGCGTGATGGCCGCCCGGGGTCGCGACTTCGACATCTCCGGCCTCGCCGATCTCTCCAAGCCCGCCTACGACGCACTGGAACCAGTCCGCTGGCCGGTTCCAGAGGCAGGGCACGGCCGCGAGCGCTTCTTCGCCGACGGCGGCGCCTTCCGCCCGTCCGGACGGCTCGCCTTCGTCCCGGTGGAGCCGAGACCGATGCCGCCGACATCCGCCGACCGGCGTTTCGTGCTCAACACCGGCCGCGTCCGTGACCAGTGGCACACCATGACCCGGACCGGAAAGACCGCAAGGCTGTCGGGGCACATCGCCGAGCCCTATTGCGAGATCCACCCCGCGGACGCAACCGACGCCGGGATCGAGCCGGCGACCGTGGTTGCCGTGACCTCCGCGCATGGCCGCGCCCTGGTGCGCGCGCTCGTCACCGATCGGGTGCTGCCGGGGACCGTCTTCGTGCCGATGCATTGGACCGACCGGTTCGCGTCTCGGGCGCGCATCGACGCGGTCGTCGCCCCGGCGACCGATCCGGTGTCGGGCCAACCGGGCCTGAAGTCGACCGCGGTCTCCGTCGAACCCGCTGGCATGGCCTGGTACGGCTTCGCCGTGTCCGCCCGGCACCCGAATGCCGCCGACGCGGACTATCACGCCCTCGCCCGCGCCAAGAACGGGTACCGGATCGAACTGGCGGGGCGGCGCACGCCTGCCGACTGGGCGGCGTTGGCGCGGCGTGTTCTCGGCCTGGACGAGAGCGAGGATTGCCTCGTCGCGGTGGAGGATCAGGGCGCCCATGTCTGGCGGTTCGCGCTGATGGAGGGCGGCAGGCTGCGCGGAGCAGTCTGGTTCTCCAGGCGTCCGGTCGCCGTGTCGCGCAGCTTCGCCGCAGATCTCCTGGCCGATAGTTCCGCCGGAGCCGTCAGCCTCGCCGGCCGACCGGGCAGGGACCTGCCGGATCAGGGCGCGATCGTCTGCTCGTGCTTTGATGTCGGCGTCAAGGCGATCGAAGCCGCCGTCCTGTCCGGCCGCTGCACCACCGTCGAGGCCGTCGGCGCGCTGTTGAAGGCTGGCACCAACTGCGGCTCGTGCCGCCCCGAAATCGGGAGGATCGTCCATGACGCGACCCATACGATCCCCGCGTGAGGCGATGCCGGCCCGGATGGGACGGCTCGCCAAGCTGCCGGTCTTCATGGATCTCCGTGGCCGCCGTGTGATCGTCGCCGGGGGCGGTGCCGGCGCCGCCTGGAAGGCCGAACTTCTCGCCGCTGCGGGGGCGGCCGTGGAGATCTATGCCGACGATCCATCGGACGAGATGCTCCAACTCCTTGCCCGCGGCGCCGACGACGGATCGTTGACGCTCCACCGACGGCCATGGGCGCTCGATGCATTCACGCCACGGCCCGCCTTCGGGCTCCTTGTTGCAGAGGGCGAGGCCGAAGCCCAGGCCTTCCGCTGCGCGGCCCGCGCGGCAGGCGTGACGGTCAACATCGTCGACAAGCCGGCCTATTGCGATGTGCAGTTCGGAACCATCGTCAACCGCTCGCCGGTCGTGGTCGGCATCTCGACCGACGGCGCTGCGCCGATCCTCGGCCAGACCATTCGCCGCCGCATCGAGACGCTGCTGCCCCCCGGCCTTGCCGATTGGGGCGCGCTCGCACGGCGCATCCGCGAGACGGTCAATGCCCGGTTGAAGCCGGGCGCCGAGCGGCGGCGGTTCTGGGAGATGCTCGCCGAGAAGGCCTTCGGTCCCCCGCCCACAGTCACCGACGAAGCCGACCTTCTCGCCAACGCGGATGCCATCGCCCGAGCGGACGGCCCGCGTGGCCGCGTCATCCTCGTCGGTGCGGGACCCGGGGATGCCGATCTCCTGACCCTGAAGGCTGTGCGCGCGCTTCAGTCGGCCGACGTGATCCTGTTCGACGATCTCGTCTCGGCCGACGTGTTGGAACTCGCCCGCCGCGAGGCCAAGCGCATGATGGTCGGCAAGCGGGGTGGCCGCGAGAGTTGCCGCCAGGAAGACATCAACGACCTGATGATCACGCTCGCCCGACAGGGAAAGCGGGTGGTCCGGCTCAAGGCCGGCGACCCGATGGTGTTCGGCCGCGCCGGCGAGGAGATCGCCCGGCTCGAGCGGGAGGGCATCCCGGTCGAGGTCGTCCCCGGCATCACCGCCGGCATCGCCCTCGCCAGCGCGCTCGGCGTGTCGCTGACCCACCGCGACACGGCCCACTCGCTCCGCTTCGTGACGGGCCATGCCAGGACCGGTCACTTCGACGACGGACTCGATTGGCGCGGATTGGCCGATCCGGAAACGACCCTGGTCGTCTACATGGGCGGGCGGACGGCTCCGCAGATCGCGACCCGCCTGATAGCCGAGGGCCTGTCGCCCGAGACCCCGGTCGTGCTCGGCTATTCCGTCGGCCAACCGGGGCAACGGCTCGTCCGCAGACACCTCGTCGACCTCGCCGCCCCCGAGGCCGTCGAACCTGGCCCTGCGATCGTCATCGGTATCGGCCGCGTATTCGCGGCCGTTCGATGCGCCGAGTGCGCTTCAGACGACAGGTCGAGGGCCAGTGATGCCCCCAATACCACGGCTTCAGCATGTTCAAACCAGGATTTTGGCTTTGAGCGTCTATCCGCATGTAAACGAATCCCCCTGTCAGGGCGTAGGAGCTGCGGTTGATTGACTCTTTGTTCTCAAAACCCTGTCTAGAGCGCTTTCCGACCTGATGGAATCATCAGGTCGACAAGAAATCGCTCCAGATTCAATATCCTGGAGCATTGTCTCATCGACCAAGTCTTTCAACTTGGTCGGACAATGCTCTAGGGGAATTGCCTCATCTGCTGGGTGAGGCGTTGACGGCCAGCAAAGACAGGATCTCGAAGAGGATCTGAGCCCCCGCGTGGGCGGTGTTCGTCGTGGCGTCGTATTGCGGGGCAACTTCGACCACGTCGCCGCCGATGATCGGAAGGCCCGCGAGACCGCGCAGGATGGTTTGCGCTTCGCGAGTCGTCAGACCGCCGATTTCCGGTGTGCCGGTGCCGGGCGCGAAGGCGGGATCCAGGCTGTCGATGTCGAAGGACACGTAGACCGGGCGATCGCCCACGGCGACCCGCGCCGCTTCCACGATGCCGTCGAGGCCGATCCGGCCGATCTCCTCGGCATGGATCACCGTCATGCCCGACGCGTAGGAAAACTCCCACAGGAATTCCGAGGAGCCGCGGATCCCGATCTGGATGGTGTGCCGCGGATCGAGCGCACCCTCCAGAACCGCCTGGCGGAACGGTCCGCCGTGGTGAAAGCGGCAGCCCTCGAACGGGCCGCTCGTGTCGCAGTGCGCGTCGATGTGGACCATGGCCACGGGCCCGTGTTTCGCGCCGATGGCCCGCAGGATGGGCAGCGAGATCGAATGGTCGCCGCCAACCGACAGCGGAATCACATTCTGGCCAATGATCGCGGCGACCGCCCGCTCGATGTCGTCGTGAGATCCGGAGAGGTCGTAGCGGCTGCGGAACGGGACGTCGCCGACGTCCGCGACCGCCATCTCGAACACGGGTGCGACCTTCAGGGCGTGGTTGTAGGGTCCGACACGCTCGATGCCGCGTAACGCCCGTGGCCCGAAGCGGCAGCCGTTGCGGTTGGTGATGCCGAGGTCCATCGGCATACCGAGAAGGGCGACGTCGAGCCCGCCGAAATCGGGAGCCGACCAGTCGATCACGCGCGCCGGCGCGTCGAGGAGCGTCGGAAAGCCCGCATAGGGGGCGATGCGCTTGCCCGTCGTCCGGTCGATGACCCGGCCCGCCACGGCGGCGAAATGCGGATCGTGGATCACGGATTCGGCGTCGCCGCCGAAGCGGGCGCGCAGAGCCTGCAGATGATCGTCGGCCATGGTTGTTCTATCCTTTCAAGGCGATCCGTCGGAACGACCGCCGATCGCCACCGTGGCATCCGGCGTCCAGGAGAGCGCAATCGGCGTTCCACGGCCGAGCGCGGCGTCGAAGCCGTGGAAGGGCAAGGTGGCCCACAGCGTTCGGCCGTCGGAAACTGCCGCCAACACCTCGACCGTCGCCCCTCCGGTCACGATGTCGATGATAGTGCCGTCAAGGCCGGTGTCGATGCCCGGCCGCATCGGTCGGATCTCGATCCGCTCCGGGCGTAGCGCCACGGTCGCCGCTTCACCCACAGCGAGTCGGTCGCTGGGATCGAGAGCGTGGCGAAGGATCCCGCTTCCGACGTCGATCATCGCCGCGCCATCCTCGATCGCAACGACCTGACCTTCCAGAATGTTGTTCCGGCCCAGAAAGCCCGCCGCAAAGCGGGTGCGAGGCCGCGCGTAAAGCGAGCTAGGGCTCCCGATCTCGATCAGTCGGCCGCCGTCCATGATGGCGATGCGGTCCGACAGGTTCATCGCTTCGTCCTGATCGTGGGTGACGTTGACGAAGGTCGTGCCGAGCGTCCGGTGCAGCCGCCGCAACTCGCCTTGAAGGTCCGCCTTGAGCTTGCGGTCGAGCGCCCCCATCGGCTCGTCGAGAAGAAGGATCTTCGGCCGGAAGGCCAACGCCCGGGCAAGCGCCACGCGCTGCTGCTGGCCGCCGGACAGCTCTCGCGGCTTGCGATCGGCCAGACCGTCCAGGCGAACGAGGTCGAGCACTTCGCGGACGCGGGCGTCCCGCTCGGCGCGACCAAGTCCCCGGACCTTCAGCGGAAAGGCGACGTTGCCGGCGACCGTCAGGTGGGGAAACAGTGCGTAGCCCTGAAACACGACACCGAAATCCCGCTTCTCGGCGGGATCGTTGGCGATGGAGCGACCGCCGCAGAAGATGTCGCCGTGGGTTGGCGAAACGAAGCCCGCGACCGCCATCAGGACGGTTGTCTTGCCCGAACCGGAGGGTCCGAGCAGTGTCAGGAACTCGCCGGCGGCGACGTCCAGCGTCACGTCGTCAAGGACGCGGGTCGACCCGTAGTCCTTGGTGAGGCCCCATATCTGGAGCGCCGCGCCGCTCATCGGCCGCTCCGCTGGCCTGAGCCGATCCGGCGAAGGGCGAGGGCGGCCGTCCCGATCACGACCGTCATCACGATCGTCACCACCGATACGGCAGCGACCGCCGGGTCGATGTTGTCGCGGATGCCCGACCAGATCTGGCGGGGCAGGGTGAAGACCGAGCGGGAGGATACGAACAACGTCACCACGATCTCGTCCCAGGAGATGATGAAAGCGAAGAGGCCGCCGGCCGCCATGGAGGGCACAAGGTTCGGCAGCAGCACGCTGGCGACCGTCCGCATCGGCCCCGCGCCGAGACTGCGGGCGGCCTGCTCGATCCGGGGATCGAGACCGGCGAGGCCGGCCGACACGGTGAGGAAGACGAAGGGCATCGACACGATCGCATGGGCGAGGATCACGCCCGGCACGGTGTCGAACAGGCCGAGCGTGACCCAGGCGCGCGACAGGGCCAGAGCGGTCACGACTGGCGGCGCGACCAGCGGCAGCAGGGCGAGCGCGCGGAGGGCTCCGACCGCAAAGCCCGTCGCCCGCCAGACGCCGACCGCCCCGCCGGTGCCGAGGATCAGCGCAAGGGCCGCGGACGCCAGCGCGACGAGGAAGCTGTCGGCGAAGGCGCGCAGCCACAGGGGATTGGTGAGGATCTCGCGATAGTGCCGAAGCGACAGCTCTTCGGTTGGTATCGCGACGTAGCGCGTTGGTGTGAGCGACACCGGCAGCGTGACGAACAGCGGCAGGGCGAGGAAGACGGACACAAGCACGGCGGCGATGAGAAAGGGCCGGCGGAGGGGAAGACGGTGTTCGTCCATCAGGCAAGCCCCCGGCCTACCCCGCCGAGCCGGGTCAGAACCCCGACCGCGACGAGGGTTAGCGCAAGCAGCACCGCTGCCTGGGCCGCCGCAAAGCCCCAGCGCAAGGTCTGCAGCACGTTGACGCTGACATATTCCGACAGCATGACCACCCGACCGCCTCCGAGCAATGCCGGGGTGACGAAGAAGCCGAGCGAGAACACGAAGACGATCAGAACGGCAGCCAGAACCCCAGGCAAGGTGATCGGCAGCAGGATGGTGAAGAAGGTCCGCCGTTCCGAAGCGCCGAGGCTGCGAGCGGCAGCCACCACCCGCATGTCGATCTGCCGGAAGGCGGCGTAGAGCGGCAGGACCGCGTAGGGCGTCAGATAGTGGACCATGCCGATCACGACGCCGAGCTGGTTGCGGAGCAGGGGCAGCGGTTCCGGCACGATGCCGATGCCGATCAGCGCCTGGTTGACGATCCCGTTGCCCTGCAGAAGGATCATCCAGGAGAAGGCACGGATCAGCGCGGAGACCCAGAAGGGCATGAGAACCGCGGCCAGAAGGACGATCCTCAGCCGGTCGCCGGCCGCCACCAGCCCGTAGGCGGTCGCATAGCCGAAGACGACCGATATGAGCGTGGTGATGGCGCAGATCTCCAGCGTCGTCGCGAACACGCGGCTCGGACCCACTGCGGTGAAGAGCCTGACGTAGTTGCCGAACCCCGGTGCTGGGTCGGTGACGCTGAGCGCGAGCACACCGATCAGCGGCACGCAGTAGAATGCCATCACCACTGCCGCAAGCGGCAGGGCGAACAGGCCGTAGCGGCCGAGCCCGGCGACCGCGCCGCCGGGCGGCCGCCGGGCTTGCAAGCTTTGGATCGTCGCCACGGACGGTCAGGCCGAGATCAGATCGAGCCACTCGGTGAGAAGATCGTCGTAGTGCTCGGCATACCACGGTGTGTTGACGATGAAGGACTTGTCCAGGTGCGACATCGGGTTGATCCGCTTCTGTTCGGCGGTGAGGAGGGCGTCGGCGGCCGGATTGGCCGGCCCGTTGCCGAGTGTTTCGAGCAGCATGATCTGCTGTTCGGCGGATTGAGAGGAGGCGATGAAGCGCATGGAGGTCGCGACATCCGGCGCGCCCTTGGGCACCAACCAACAGCCGGTGGCCAGCACGTGGTCCGTCCAGATCCAGCCGATATCGCCGCCGCTGTCGCGCTCCAGCACCGACGCGCGGGTGTTCCAGATCGCGCCGATGTCCACTTCACCGTCCAGGAAGAGCTGCTGGCTCTGCCCGCCGGTTTCCCAGAGCACCAGATCGTCGCCGAGCGCCTTCACTTGGGTGCCGATCAGGTCCATGTCGGGCGGATAGATGGCATCGCGAGCCTTGCCGGCGCCCAGCATGCAGACCTCCGGCACGCCGCCGAGCCACTTCCACATGGTCCGCTTGCCGGGGAACTTCTCGGTGTCGAACAGGTCGGCCCAGCTGGTCGGAGGGGTCGGGTACTTGCTCTTGCGATAGGCGAGCACATAGGAGAAGGCGTAGTTCGCCACCCCGTGCTCCCAGATCATCCAGTCGTGGAGCTTGTCCTTGCTGACGACGGAGTAGTCGATGGGTTCCAGATACCCCGCCTTGCCGAGTTGATCGGCGTAGAAGCCGTCGCCGTCGGACACGTCCCAGATGACGTTCTTCTCGTCGACCATCTTCTTGATGTTACCCGGCAGCGGCCCGGCCCCGTCGAAGACGACGTTCACGCCGGATGCGGCGGTGAAGGGCGCACCCCAGGCTTCGCCCATGAACTTCACCGCATCACCGCCGAAGTTCGCGACCGTGATCGTCTTGTCCGCGGCGAGGGCTCTGCCGGCCGGTCCGGCGACCATCGCGCCGGCGCCGAGGGCGGTCAGACAGCGAAGAAAGGTGCGCCGGTCGATCCGGCCCTTGGCGAACAGTTCGCCGGCGAGGTCCACCATGTCCCGACGGTGGCTTCGTACGTCGTGTCTCCTGCTGGTCATGGCTGGATCCCTCTGTCGCTGAAGGCTGCGGCCCTTGCCGTCAGCCCTCCGTTTTTCTACTGTCGACCGTAGATGATGCGGCGCAGCGGCGCGGATTGAATTTTGCCAATCCTCACTTGAGCGGAGGCTGAACTGTCGGCACCGATCGAACCGGCGCTCATCCGCCGCAGCTTCCGCGGCAATCTCTCCGAGGTGGACATCCGCTTGCTGAGGGTGTTCCGCACCGTGGTCGAACGTGGCGGGTTCTCCGCCGCGGAGGTCATGCTCAACAAGTCGAAGTCGGCGATCAGCCTCGACATCTCCAACCTGGAGCAGCGACTCGGCGCCGTCTTGTGCGTCCGCGGACGCGGCGGCTTCGCGCTGACGGAAGAAGGCCAGATCGTCTATCTGGCCTCGCTGCAACTGTTCCATGACCTCGACAAGTTCCGCGACCGGATTGCCAACGGCCTGCAACGGCTGACCGGGACGGTTTCGATGTTGCTCCTCGACAACATCGTCACCATCGCCAGCCAACCCCTGTCGAATGCGCTCGCCGTCTTCGGCAAGCGCCATCCGGCGGTCGAGCTCAAGCTGGAATCGGCGAATTCGCTGGCCGTCGAGCGCGGCATTCTGGAGGGAGAGGCCGACATCGGCATCGCGGTGGTGCCGCGACCGCTGGCGACGCTCGTCACTTTTCCGCTGTTCCGCGAGGAGCTCCGCCTCTACTGCGGTCGCGACCACCCGCTCTACGCCAGCGAACCGGGTGCGCTCGACCCGGAACGCGTGTTCGACTATCCGCTGATCGAGCCGAGCGTAATCGACGATCCCGTCTTCGCCGCGAAACTGGAGAACTTTCGGATCTCGGGGCGGGCCAACAGCATCGACTCGCGCGTCCTGCTCGTCCTCAGCGGCATGCACCTCGGCTTCCTGCCGCCGGAGTTCGCCGAGCCGTGGATCGCGACCGCGGAGCTTCGCGAGGTGCCGCTCCCGGAGATGAGGACCGCGAACACCTTCTACGCCATCATCAAAAAGTCGACCCGGCAAACGGCGGCGGCGCAGCGTCTGCTGCAGACGATCCTCGGCGAGTTCAAGGCGCGTTCCGTCGGCTTGCCGGCCGACGCGTGACGGCGGATCGCCCAACGCGCATCATAGGGAGGCGGCCGGCGCATCCAAGTTGAGCCAGATCTCCTCCACCATGGCGCGGAGATCGAGCGCTTCGCGGCGGCGGTCCGAGAGTTCGTTGCCGTCGGCGTCCGTGATGGCGTATTCGCGGGGTCCGAGTTCGCTGAGGAAGATCACCTCGTCGCCGTCCTCCGCCCGAGCCTTCCAAGCGGAGAGGCCGTGCCGCCACCAGCGGAGGAAGGTCTCGACCCAGATGCGGTGCTGCGGGAAATGCAGCGGCACCTGGACCTGGTTGCGCGTGGCGACCCGGCCCTGGAACGATCCGGACCGCTCCAGGATCGTCCGGACCATGGCTTCGTAGTCCGGCGTGATCGGCTGCATCATCTCCCGGTCGACGACATAGTGGGACAGGTCGGCCGACAGCCGCATCTCGGGTATGTGCTCGATCAGTTGCAGCGTTGTGTAGAGGTCGTTGGTCAGGCAGTTGCGATGGGTCTCGAACTGGATCGGCATGCCTTCGCGATCCGCCATCTCGAGCCAGCGCATCGCGACCGGGATCATGTCGGCGAGGCGGAGCGGCATGACCTGGCCGACCACGATCACGAAGGGCGCTCCGATGGCGCGACCGAGGGCGAGGGCCGGCCGAAGCTCCTCGATCGTCCTCGGAAAGGCGGTCAGCAAGCCGGCGAGCCCCGTCCGCTCGTAGTGCGGAATGCACGCCCGGGCCTCTTCCAGCGACAGCGCGCCGAGATCGATGGCCATGCCCTTCCAGCCGTCCGCCTTCACCTGGTCGAACCGCTCGCCCACCGGCCGCTCGGGTCGGCCGGGATGACGGTCCTCCGTGGCCCAGAGCGACTGGTAGAAGCCGATCGTCGCCATGGCGGTTCAGTCCTCGAGCTTCAGACCGAGCGGGTTGCGGACATTGTCGGCCGGGGCGACCGGCTCCAGGTCCACGTCGTCGCTGATCCAGACCCGGTCCGACGGATAGTCCGCTTCGGTCCGGCCGCTCAGGAAGGCGCGGATCGCCTTCCACTGGAAGCCGAGATAGGTCATCTCCTCGGGCCTGCGGCCGCGGTCGGTGAAGATCGACCGGTGAAGGCGGGCGAGATTGTAACAGGGCACCCCCGGAAACGCGTGGTGGGCGGTGTGGTACTGCATGTTCCACGCCAGCCAGCGCATCACTCCGTTGGTGCGCGTCGACCGCGTGTTGAGCGTGATATCGTCAACGTGCGGCAGGCCCAGATGCTCGATCGTGTTCTGAAGCTGGTGCACGACCTTCGTGACCATCATCGGCGCGAGCCAGTGCGTCACCGCGAGCCAGCTTCCGGTCGCCACCGAGACCGCGGCGATCGCCCCATAGCCGAGAAGGTGCAGCCGCCCTTCGCGGATGACGTCCGCCTTGCGGCGTTCGGGGATGTAGGGCTCGCTGACGACGCCCGCCGAGAAGCGCAGGATGCGGCGGATGCGGGTGTACCAGTAGGTCGGACCCAGCACCCAGAGCAGGTAGGACTTGAAGTCGTAGGGCGGGCGCGCGAGTTCGCCGTCCTTCTCCCAGTTCTGGGTGAACCGGTGGTGCGCGAAGTGCTGGATCTGGTCGAAGTCGCGCGGATAGAGCAGCACGAATCCGAACAGGCGCCCGAACCACTCGTTCAGGAGCTTCGACGAGAACACCGTCGCATGGCTGAACTCGTGCTGGCCGGCGTAGAGGAAGTTGAGGAGCACCCCGTGAACGATGAAGACGGGGACCACCCACCAACTGCCCCAGGTCAGGGTAAGCAGCACGCCGGTCGACAGGATCGCGCCGAGGTGGCTGACGACCTGCACCGCGCCGCGCAGATCCGATTTCGAGGAGAGATCCCGCAGCGTATCCCGCATGATCATGTCCCGCCTGGCGAAAACCTCATCCATGTCGCACCTCTTCCCGGCCACGCCGGCCGCTCCCGATATCCCGGCACGACTATCGGGCGGACGGTAGCCGGCGACGATGCGAAGCTGCAAAACGGTTGTTGAGCGCGGGCGAAACTATCTCTCGCACGCTCGCCGACGGCGGCCGCTGGAAGTCTGACGAGGCTTCCGGTCGGCTGATAACCGAAGATCTGCCGCGTCGGTCGGAGCACGCCGTCCTGGTGCTCTGACCGCATCGCCGCGCTTCCCGGACGCGCCAGAGCATTCTCCGATCAAGGTGCACGACTTGATCGGAGAATGCTCCAGGCTTTTCAATCTGGAGGGATTTCTTGTCGACCTTACGATTCCGTCAGGTCGGAAAGCGCTCGAGCCATGGTCACGCGTCACGCTAACCTGCGGCTCGCTTTCGTCGTCGCAGTGCTTGTTTGGTCCTTATCTGTAAAACGGCGCTCTCGTTTTCGACTTCGAATAGTACAAACCCGTGCGGGTTGCCGATGTGGAACCGCGTGCGTCGGCGGCGGCGAAGATGTCGCGCGCCTTGGAGTACTGGCGGGTGTTGTAGTAGGCCCAGCCTCGCAGCACGGCGAGATCCTGGGTTTCCTTGCCGGACGCGGCGATCTTCTCCAGGAGGCTGATCGCCTCCTGGTAGCGCTTGCCCTCGTAGAGGGCCACGGCCTGGCGCGTGTCGCTGGCGCTCTCCTTCGGCCGCTTGTTCAGCCACACGCGAACCTGTCCACCATCGGATGCCACGGAGGCGTTCGCGACGCTGTCCTTCAAGGCGGCGATGGACGGGTAGCGCGGGGCGAGTTCGGCCAGGAGCGTGGCGGCCCGGCTCCGCTCACCAAGGCTTTGTGCGGTGAGCACGGCGCCGAGATGGGCGCCTTCGCTTTCCAGAACACTCAGCGATTGCTCGAACCACTGTTTGGCGGCCTTGAAGTCCTTGGTGTTGTAGCGATACCAGCCGAGGGCCTCGGCACCGAAAGCCGAATGCGTCGCCCGCACGGCCTCTTCCATTGCGGCCAGGCGATCGGCCGGATAGGCGGCCGCCCCGATCGTGGTGAGGGCCGCGGCCGTCACCTCCACGTGGAGTTTCGCCAGGTCGGGCGAAAGCGCCCGCGCGCGGTAGGCAAGGTCCTCGGCCGCTCGCTGATCGCCCTTGCGCTGCAAGGTGAGGATGAGGCCTTCGATCGCCTTCGGGTCTTCGGCAAAGCCGGCCGCCGTCCTGAACCAGGTCTCGGCCACGTCGAGGTTCGCCGCCGCATAGTGATACCAGCCGAGAAGTCCGGCGTCCGCCGACGAGCGGGTCTGGCGCGCAAGCAGTTCCAGGCGGGCGAGATCGGCCGGCGCCGCGGCGAATGCGGCGGCTTGTGGCGGGGCGACGACCAGGGGATCCGGTCCCGTCGTCAGGGCGGCGAGCGGGGCCGGGGCGACGGCCGGCACGGCGGACGGGATCACCGCCGCGACACGCCGGCGGACGCGATCGTCGAGCACGGCCTGAAACTCGTTCGTGCCGTCGGCGTTGGTCGCCCCGGTGGCGATCAGACGATCCACCGCCGTCTCCGGCAGCACCAGGCTCGCCTTCTGGACGGTTGCAAGCCGTTGCGGGGCGTCGGCGCAGCGCGTGAGCGCGTAGTCGAAGGCGGTCAGAGACTTCTCCACGTCGCCCAGGCGGCCCAAGGCCTCGGCGACACTCCAGACGATGTCGATCCGGGCACAGGACAGGAGCGTCGGGCGGCTGCGGGCCGCTTCCACCACGCCGGCGTCATTGCCCATGTTCGAGGCCGCCACCAGGCGGGCCACCGTCTCGCCGTCCGCCAGTGCGTCGAGGAGGTCGTTCGGCAACGGGGCATCCGGATTGTTCGTCCGGATCTCCTTGAGGGCGACGTGGAGGTCGGCGTAGCGGCCCTCCGCATAGAGCGCCCAAAGCGGGCCCACATCGATGTCAGGCGCCCGATCGGTCGCGTAGAGGTCGACGGGAGGCGTCCATCCCGGGTTTTCCGTCTGCAGGCGCCGGATCTCGGCGGCGATCCGGGCAGCGTCGTTCTGCGCGGCGTAGTAGCGAAGCGCCGACTCGTCCACCTGAACCGGCGGTGCGGGCGGCGGCGGCAGAGGGCCGAACAGCGCCAGGGGCGGAACCGTGCCGGCGGCCGGCTTCACCTGTTCGGCGTTGACGGTCGGAACAAGCGCGAGGGCGAACGCGGTGCCGAGGAGAAAGCGCTTCAAAGGCATGCGCCGTTTCCTTCTGAATGACCGATGAGGGCGAGAAGACCCAGTGTGGCCGGGTAGTAGAGATCGTCCGACACCGACGTGGCCGCAGATGATGCGGCCTCTCCCCCGGCAGGGTCGCCCGGGGCTATGCAGCGGGCCAGACCGATGACGAGCCGGTAGCCGTTCCCGCCGAGCGGTTCGCCGGCCGTCCCGGTCGCCACGTCGACGACCGAGGGTCCGGCGGTCTCGGCAAGCGAGAGGTAGCCGTCGAGCGGCGCCAGGTCGAAGGCGATCGCATCCGGCAGAAGCGCCAGATAGAGCGGGATGCGGATGCTCTCGTAGCCGAACACCGGCTTGAAACCGCTTGCCGGCTGCGGACTGTCGCCGGACAGCGACAGCCAATCGGTCGGCAGGTGCCGCGGACCGAAGCGGGCCGCCTGGAGCAAAGCCCGGCCGCTGTCCTCCACGCCGCGCCAGTCCAGGTCCGGCGTCAGGGGCTGGAGCGCGCGAAGGGCGGGGAAGACCCAGTAGGAAAGGTTCACGATCGGACCGTCAGGCCGATCCTTGGCGGTGAACCCCATGCGGCCGGGCAGCAGCACCCGGCCGAAACGGGTCTCGATGGTCGCCTCCTCCCAGATCGCCCGGGCGATGGCGCGCGCCTCGTCGCGAAGGGAGGCGTCCGACCATTTGTCGGCGCCGAGCGCCAGGCCCCACGCCATGAGAAGATCGCCATCCGTGGCGTTGTTCGGGTCGCCGACCGGCGGATCGGCGGCCGGGTCGTAGCGCCAGGCGGAGAGGCGCGAGCCCTCGACGGCGAGGTGCGCGCGCGCGAAGGCGCGAATGGCGTCGAAGGCAGGCCGATCGTTCAGGAAGGCCGCGAGCACCAGGCCGTAGCCCTGGCCCTCGGAATGGGAAATCCCGCGGTTCGCATTGTCGACCAGCCGGCCGCTCGGATCGAGATGCCGACGCTTGTAGTCGCTCCAGCGGTCCGCGAGGGCGGCCACGGTCGGCTCGGCCTTGGGCGCCGCCAGGGCAGGGGCGAGTGACAGCACCGTAAAGAGGGCTGCGACCAGGGGGACGAGGGCGCGCATCATCGCTCGACGCGCGGACGAGAGAGGGCCGCGCCGATGAAGCCGAGGAGGACGCCGAGGCCGAGGACGATCAGGGTGTAGAGCCCGGCCTCGTCGGTCAGCCATCCGGCGAGCGTGAGCCGGGCATTGCCGAGATCCAGCGGTCGGGTGCCGAAGAGAACCGGCTTCACCGCCGGACGGGTCTCGATCGTGTCTCCATCGGCGCGAAGGACCGTTCGGGCGCCGCCGATGGCGTTCCAGTCGTCCTTTGTGGCGAGGCGATTGAAGCCAGCCTCCATGGAGGGCGTGTCTTCCGCCGAGATGACGGTCCAGACAACCGGCTGAACGCCCTCGGCGAATGCTGTCCAGGCCGGCGCGTCCGGGGGCAGAACGGCGGACTGCGCGAGGATCAGGTCGCCCGATGCAAGCGGCGCCATCGGCGGCGCGCTCCGCCGTCCCGCGGCGCGATCCAGCCAGCGGTCGGCCACCGGTCGCCAGTCGATGGCGACGAGCGACTTGAAATCGAACCGTTCGACGGACTCGGCGGCGGGCCGGAACGCCTCCACAAGACGCGGCGAGAAGATGCTGGAGGGCGTTTCGGCCACCGCCTCTTCGGGCACGGCGAACCGGCCGGTGGTCGTCTTGAACGGGTTGTCGGCGACCGGACTCGAGGCGGGCTCGGAAACCGCCGGTGCCAGGGAGACCCGATTGCCCGACCGGAGGTCGGCAGGTCCGCTGCCGCCGGTGACGAACGACGGATCGGCGTGGTGCGCCAGGAAGGAAGGCAGTGCCGAGCGTGGCGCGACCACCAGACCGCCCGGGTCCGTCGGCCGGGGCTGGCTGAACCTGAGATCCAGCGGCACCGCGATGCCGAGCGCGACGGTCGCCCGCATGGCCATGGTCAGGCCGATTCCGAGCGTCGTGGCGTCCTGGTTCAGCACGTAGATCACCATCGGGCGACCGGGCGTGCTGTGCGGAAACCCGTATCCGACCACCCCGCCGAGTTCCGGCAAGGCACCCGTGTGCGCCAAGGCGGGGATTTCCAGGCGCGTGGTGTCCATTAACGCGAAGCGCGGCGACTGGTCGGCGGCGGTCGGGTCGCAGATCCTGTCGGCGGGCGTGCTCGTCCGGGATTCGAAGGTGAGCGTGTTGTCGCCCGGATGGAAGACGGTCAGCGGCAGCTTGACCTCGTGATCCTCGAACACGCCGCCATCCCGGGCTGCCAGATCGATGGTGGCGGCCTCACGGCCGTTGACGTGCACGGTGAAGGTGCTGTCCGTGTCCAGACCACCGGCATAGCCCCCGTCGAGACGGAGGATGGCCGCGCCGTAGCCGGCCAGATAGGCATCGGGCGGCAAGGTCAGCCGGACGCTGTCGGTGAAGCGGCGTCCCGATACGGTCGCGCTCTCGAAGCCAAGGTCGCCGAGGCTGACGTTCGCTCCGCCGTCGAGGGGGCGCCCCACTTCGTCCGCCAACGCCGCAAGGCCGTCGACCGAGCCGACGGGAGCGCGCATGGACCCCTGCAGCGCGCGGGCGGCGGCGTCGATCGCCTCGGGCGTGTCGCCGACGACAAGGACTTCCACCCGGCGCGCCATGGTGGTCGAGGTTCTGACCACGATGCCGGGCACCAGCTGGCGGCCACCCTCCGCCACCAGGGCGGCGGCTTCGGCAACGCTGGCGCGACGGACCTCCAGACCCGGGTCGCCGGTAGGGGCGGTGAGGATGTCCACGCGGGGAGACCAGGACCAGCCGGCCAGCATGAGGCTCTGGACGGCGCGCACCGTGGCGTCAAGGAGGAGGCGCTCCTCCCCCGCCGGTACCACCAGGCGGACATGCCCGGGCGCGCCGGCGCTTTCCAGCAGCGCCGGCAGGTGGGCCAGCGGGTCGGTCGTGGTGGATGCCGCCACTTCGCTGACGAAACCGGTCTGGACGGCGTCGAGCCGGGTCCAGAGCTCGAAGGTGCCCGTGATCGAGCAGTCGACCCGATGGCGCCCTTCCGCCACCACCGTCACGGCATTGAAGCCCGCGACCGCAAGACCCGCCGGCATCGGCAGGCGCATCGGCTGGCCGACCACCAGGTCCTCACCGTTCAGGATGGCGATCGCACGCCCGTTGATGAGGACGGTCAGCGTTGCGGCCTGCGGCAGCGCCGATACGGAGCGGTCGGCGAGGGTCAGTCCGAAGGCCTGGACCGTCCCCGCCTCCGAGGGCGTGAGATAGATCGGAAGCGTGAGCCGATCATACTCCCCGCGAAGGACGAGGCTTTCCGGCGCGGCCGGCAAGGGGCGGATCACCCCACGCCGGCCACCGGCCGGCGGCTCGCCGACATTGCTCGTCAGCACCAGGGTTTCAGCCGGGACGACAGGGGCCTCCACCGCGTGGGCCGCCGTGACGGTGGAGACGGCCAGTCCGACCCAAGCGGACAGCGAAACGGAAAGGATGGAGCGCATGCGGCGGTGGTCTCTTTTCGCGTGCGGATCGAGAGGCGGGCGAGAGGCGCTGTTCATGACGCTGGGGCCAATCCCTGCGCGGATGCCCGTGCATCCGTTGCCTCGTCGGAGAAGAGCGTCATGTCGAACGGCGCCGGCGCGGCGGCGGATGCGGCGGCCGCGGGTTTGCCCGATGCCGGCGCCAGGCTCTTGTCGGTGGCGGTCTTCTTGTCCCCGGTGCGATGGCGCAGGAGATAGGAGACGCCGCGCGCCGTCGCCGTTGCCGACCAGCCGAGGAGCTTGACGAGGAAGATCGGCAGGAAGCGCCGCACGCGTCGGTGCAGACGGCTGGTCCGGATGGCATCGATGTCCGCGTAGACGAGGGCGGCGATCAGGCGGAAGCGGGCCGGCGAGAGGTCGGCGAAGCGGAGGCCGACGAAGCGGCCCTCTCCGTCGACGCCGCTGTTGGCGACATCCACCGACACCTGGAGCACCTCGGTTTCGTCGCCGTCCGTCTCGACCCGCACGCGCAAGGTCGCCTTTTGGCCGGGCATGACCCTGGTGGCGCGGTCGCCCACCGGGCGCAGCTTCAGGCCGCCGCCGGAGACGTCCGTGACGAAGGCCGGAACAGCGACGCCCTCCACCGCGATGACCGCGGGATGGGACGTCTGGGCGAGCCGCGGCATGCGCCGGCGTTCGCGCCGCTCGGAAACGACGCCGAGGGCAAGACCGGCCACCACCAGGTTGAGCAGGTTCCACAGGCCGATGACCAGGATGAGATCGCGCGCCTCCGGCTCGGCGGACCAGCGCATAATGCTCACGCCGACCGCGGCCAAGAGCACGGCGAAGATGACGTAGTAGGGCGTGGAGAGTTCGGACAGATAGTCGTTCTCCACCGAGATGCCCTTGTCGGTCACGTCGAACTTCGGTTTGCGCGGGTTGGTCAGCACCGACCAGACCGCCGGCAGCAGGTGGACCGACTGGACGTATTCGTAGAGTTCCGAGATCAGCGGCCACCGCACCCGGCCATAGAGATGGCCCTGCATGAGCAGGAGGGCGGCCATGTAGACCATGGTGTAGGAGAAGAATTCCTCCATCGTCGCTCGATAGATCTGCATGTCGAGAAACAGGAAGAGCAGCGGCGCGACGAGGAAGATGGCGCGCGGGATCGGGAAGAGCCAGGACAGCGACGAGGACAGGTAGCAGATGCGCTGGGCGATGCTGAGACCCGGCCGCATCAAGGGGTTCTTCAGGATGAGGATCTGGATCATGCCGCGGCACCAGCGGGATCGCTGGCCGATGAAGGACGCGAAGGTCTCCGGCTGCAGACCGGCGATCATCGGCCGATCGACGTAGAGGCTGCGCCAGCCGCGGCTGTGGAGGTCCAGGGCGGTCTCGCAGTCCTCCGTGATGGACACGCCGGAGAACCCGCCGACCTCTTCGAGCGCGCTCCGACGCAGAACCGCGGCGGACCCGCAGAAGAAGGCCGCGTTCCAGTTGTCGAGGCCCTTCTGGACGATGCCGTAGAACATCTCGTTCTCCGACGGCATGGTGGCGAACGTGGCGAGGTTGCGCTCGATCGGGTCCGGGTTCAGGAAGAAGTGGGGCGTCTGGACCAGGAAGAGGCGCGGATCATCGGCGAAGTGGCCGACCGTCTCCTCGAGGAATTCGCGCGAGGGGGCATGGTCCGCGTCGAAGACGACGACCAGGTCGCCGTCCGTCTTCATCAGGGCGGCGTTGAGGTTGCCTGCCTTGGCGTGCTCGTTGTAGGCGCGGGCATGGTAGGTCACGCCGAGTTCCGCGGCCATGCGGGAGAAGTCCTCGCGGCGCTGGCGGGCGGCGGCGGCCTTCAAGGGATCGGGCGAGTTGCAACGCTGGTCGGTTCCGCCGTCATCCAGAAGGTGGACCTTCAGTTTGTCGGCGGGATAGCGGATCGCCTTGGCGGCCGCCAGAGTCGCGGCGACGAGGTCGAGGCTTTCGTTGTAGCTCGGCACGAACACGTCGATCATGGGCGCCTCGTCCGGTGCCAATTGGCGGGCGCGGGGCCGGTCCATCGGGCGGGCGACCGCGAACAGGCCGAGCAGCATGGTGAGGAAGCAGAAGAGTTCGGCCGACAGAACCACCAGCGACGCGACATGGTTGGTTACATCGCTGGCCGGCGGCAACGTCGCCGTCATGCGCCAGACCATGTAGCGGACGACGAGCGCGAGGCCCACGACAAGGAAGGCGATGCGGCCAGGGCCGCGGTGCGCCACCTTGTCGATGACCAGCATGGCTGCAAGGCCTGCGACGCCGAGCATCGCCTGGGCTTGCGGTCCGACCGGAAGGGACAGCACCAGAAGAAAAAGAACCAGGCTCATGGCCCCGACGGAGGTCAAAAGTCTCGACATCGAAACGCTCATCCTTGCCTGATCTGCAGGACCGGTTTTCGGCGAGTATCCGTGCGCACGCTGGTATCTAGCTTACCACCGGGAAATGACCCGCTCGGTGTCGGCCGCCCCGCGTATGCAGTCCGCTCGCGTGCTGCATACTTCGCACTTGCGGTGATAACTGACCGTTATCAAAAACAGTGAACATTTTATTTTTCTGCTTAAGTGAGAACGCGGCTTGCATCGACGGCTTGCGGCCGTCCGGATCGCCGCTTTACCGAGCGCCTGGCCGGCCGATCCCCGCCACAACGTCCGCCGACGCGCTCGCACTCTCTACGCCGCGCTCGACCCCGAGCGGGGCCTCATCGTGTGGCGAACAGACCGGATATCGCCGCCACGGACGATCTCGGCTCCAATTTGCCTGTGATCCGTGCATATGATGTGTTGAAGCACAGGCGTCCGAGAATGCGCAACGGGAGGGAACACCTGATGTCAAAGACAGTGAAAGATTATGTAACGGAAGCCAACGCGGTGGTACCCAAGCTGACCCCGGAGGAGGCCGCTCAACGCATGCAGTCGGACGATGTTCTCGTCGTGGACGTTCGCGATGCGGATGAGGTTCGTCAGACGGGGAAACTGAAAGGCGCGCTCAACGTCTCCAGAGGCATGCTGGAGTTTCGAGCCGATCCTGAGAGCAGTTACCACGATCCCGCCTTCCGCAAGGACCGAACCATCCTCTTGCACTGCGCCGCGGGTGGGCGATCCGCCATGTCGGGAAAGGTCCTGAAGGACATGGGCTATTCCGACGTCTACAACATCGGCGGCTTTTCCGAACTCGCGTCCTGCGGGATCGAGGTCGAGAAGAGTTGAGGTCCGTCCCCGGCGGATGCCGCACGGCGGGATGCGACGGGCCGGCCAAGGTGGAAGCGCTTCCTCACGGCAAGTCCTGCTGGTGGGAACCGCGCGTTTTCACCGGCGCGTCCGCGCCATCATGGCGAGGAAGAACAGGCCTCCGACAACCCCGGTGACGATGCCGATGGGCATGTCCTCCGGCGCCGCGAGGAGGCGCGCCGCGGCGTCTGCGAGGACGAGGAAGATCGCGCCGACGAGGGCGGCGAGGGGTACCATGCGCTCCACCGAGCCGCCGACCACGAGACGGACGACGTGGGGCACCATCAGGCCGACAAAGCCGATCGCCCCGGAGAAGGCCACCATGGCGCCGGTGAGGAAGGCGGTGGCGACGAAGACCGCCCGACGGAAGCGCTCCACCTCGATGCCGAGCGCGGCGGCGGTCTCGTCGCCGACCGTCATGGCGGTGAGGAGGCGGGCGTTCGCCATCAGCCAGCCGCCCCCGAGGAGAAGCGCGCCGACCGGCCAGGCGAGATGGCTCCATTCGGCCATGCCGAGCCCGCCGAGCATCCAGAACACAACCGTGTGGGCGGCGCGCGGATCGCCTAGGAAGATCAGGATGTTGGCCGCCGCCATGATGACGAAGGAGACGGCGACGCCGACGAGCACCAGCCGGTCGGCCGACCGGGCGGCAGTGGCCGTCGTCAGGGCAAGCACGAGACCGGTCGCCACGAGTGCCCCGGCGAAGGCGAACAGCGGCAGGGTGACAAGGCCGAGGAAGAGGCCGGTGTGGAGGAGCGCCACGATGGCGCCGCAGCAGGCGCCGGACGAGACCCCGAGGAGATGCGGATCGGCGAGCGGGTTGCGCGTCACCGCCTGGAGCGCGGTGCCGACCAGCGCGAGCCCGGCGCCGACGACGGCGGCGAGCAGCGCGCGGGGAAAACGGATCTCCCAAACGATGTTGGCGCGGCCAGCACTCCAGTCGGCGTGAACGAGGCCCGGCCAGAGCTGGTCGAGGGCAATGGCCCAGACCGTGCCGACAGGGATCGCCACCGCCCCGACGCTGACCGCGAATCCGATGGCAGCCACGAGAGCGAGACCCGCGCCGAGAAGCGACAGCGGAAAGCGGTGCAGAACGAGCGTCGTGCGGACGGCAAGGACGGCGGCGGTCATGTCGGGTTTCCAGGGCGCGGGCGAGGGCTGGCCGGGCCGCTCCCGCGTTGGAGAGGACCCGGCCGTCGCGGTCAGAAGGCTTCCGGGTGGAAGGCGGCGGCAAGCTTGGCGACAGCCTCCACGTTGCGCGGACCGGGCGTCGCCTCGACATAGTCGAGCACGACGAAGCGGTCGTTCCGCACCGCCGCGATGTCCGCAAAGGCCGGGTTCTCCATCATGAACCGGCGCTTCTGCTCGGCCGTGACGTCCCCGTAGTTGACGATCACCACCACCTCCGGATCGCGCTCCACCACGGCCTCCCAGCCGATCTCCGTCCAGGAGGATTCCACATCGTCGACGATGTTGCGTCCGCCGGCTGCCTCTATGAGGGCCGTCGGCATGCCGAAACGGCCGGAGGTGAAGACCTTGTCGGTGCCGCTGTCGTAGACGAAGACGCGCACCGGTTCGCCCGGCTTGGCCGTCACTTTCGCCCGGATGTCCGAAAGGGCCTTCTCCCAGCCGGCGATCAGCGCGTCTGCCCGGTCCGATACGCCGAAGATCAGGCCGAGGTTGCGGATGTCGTTGGCAAGATCGGCGATCGAGGCCTTGTCCTTCTTCATGATGTGGATGCAGGACTCGGTCAGCTCGTAGACCTGGATCCCGAGCGGCGCGAGGGTGTCCGGGGTCACCTCGCCGCCGACCTTCATGCCGTAGTTCCAACCGGCGAAGAAGAAGTCGGCGTCGGCGCCGGCGAGCACCTCCTTGGTCGGGTACTTGGCGGAGAGTTCCGGCAGCGCCTGGACACCCTCGCGAAGCCGCTCGTCCAACGTCTTCCAGCCGCTGACGCCCGTGTAGCCGACCATCCGGTCCTGGAGCTTCAGGGCCAGCATCATCTCCGTCAGGTTGACGTCGTTGGAGATGGCGCGCGCGGGCGGGGCGCCGAAGGTCACGTCCCGGTCGCAGCTCTTCACGGTGACGGGGTGGGCGATGGCGGCGGCGGTGCCGAGGAGAAGGGCGGCGGCGGCGGACAGAAGGCGCATGGTTGACCCTTTCGGTCGTCGGGATGAGGTGTCAGGCGGGGAGGGAGAAGTGGAACCGCGTGGAGCCGGCCGACACCGGCCGGTCGATGCGGACGTCGACGTCGAACGCTTCGCGGATGACCGGGGCGGTCAGCACATCGGTCGGTGCGCCGGCGGCGAGCACGCGGCCGCCTTCGAGAACCACGACCCGATCGGCGATCGCGGCGGCGACGTCGAGGTCGTGCACCGTCGTTACCACCGTGATCGGCAGCGTGCCGATGAGCGCGAGGAGTTCCAGCCGGTGGCGGATGTCCAGATGGTTGGTGGGCTCGTCGAGGATCAGCACCTCCGGCTGTTGGGCAAGCGCGCGGGCGACCATGACCCGCTGCCGCTCACCCCCGGAGAGGGTGCCGACGTCGCGACCTTTCAGGTGGCCGACGTCGACCCGCGCCAATGCGACGTCGATCGCGGCGTGGTCCGCCTCGTCGAGGCCGAAAGCGGAGCGCCGGTGCGGCAGGCGCCCGAGCGCCACCATCTCGCCGACCGTCAGGCCGAAGTCCGCCGGCGTCTCCTGGGGCACGGTCGCGACCCGCCGGGCGAAGGCCGGCCCGGCCATGGTCCAGACGTCGGTGCCGGCGAGGCGAACGCGCCCTCCGGTCGGCCGCTGCACGCGGCCAAGACAGCGCAGGAGGCTCGATTTTCCCGCGCCGTTCCGCCCGACGATGGCGACCGTCTCCCTGGGGAGGACGGCGAGATCGACACAGCGCAGGATCTCGCGTCCCCGCGGACTCCAGGCAAGCGCCTCGGCGGACAGGATGGGACTGGTCGGCATCGGATCCGTTCGTGTCATGCGTCTGGCCGGTTTGCTTCAGCGCGCGTCGTGCGGACCGTCGCCAGGCCGACCGGGCGCTGCGCGTGGGTTTTCAATGTAATGTTATAACGTAACATTCTAAGGGGAAGAAACAGCAACGGAGGGGTGCCGTCAAGCCCCGTCCTGGCTCCATCCTGGCCGCACTCGGAGAAGCCGGCGGGGCCTCTGCGCAGTTCTCCGGCCGCGCTCGACGCCGTCGACGCATGTTCGAGCGTCGACCCTTCGCATCGCCCACACCGAGCCGCGCCTCCGGTTGCACACCGAGGATGCCCTCGGGCGAACCGTACCCCCGGGACCGCTGCCGTCGTTTGCGGCCCGGGCGATCCGCGGTTCGGTCGTTTCGGCGCTGCGGGGCATGCCGGTACAAACCCTTACCAAGCCGTAACTTGACGGGTGAGGGCGTGGTGCGGAAGGTCCATGTCGGCGAGCCGACGGCCTCATCCGTCGCGGCTCCCGGCCCGTGGCGCGGAGGGGCGCCAGTCCGGAGCGTTTCCTGCGCGATGGACCAGGGCTCTTTCTCGGAGGGAGGAGAACCATGAAGACGATCGCACTCGCACTCGCAATGGCGCTTGCCGCCAGCGCGGTCCCGGGCACGGCCCAGGCGGCGCCGCTCTGCGAAGGCTCCAAGCTGGGCTTCGCCGGGCTTCTGGCCAAGTGCAACCGCGGCGAGCCGATCAAGCTCACGCTGGCCTCCGGCAAGCCGCTCTACGAAGGCGAGCAGCCCGTCCAGCTGCAGTCCGGCGCCTACTACGAACTCCACATCGAGGCCGACGGTTCGGCCGAGCTCGCGATCGCAGGGCCGGAATTCCTGCGCTCGATCTGGATGAACGAGATCGTCATCAACGACATCGAGGTTCGCCCGATGGCCATCGACTCCATCGAGTTCGACAACGCCGGCCTGGTGAAGTTCTCGTTCGTCGCCATCAAGCCCGGCCGGTTCGACCTGCGCATCCCGAACACCACCGGTGAATCGCAGCGCGTCAGCCTCGTCATCCAGTGACACGCGTCGCCCGCACCGCTGTCGCGGTGCGTGGTCACGGACGAAGCGGGGACCACTCGGACCAACTGCGCGCGGTCCGCAGCCCGTCCACCGCTTGCACTTGCAAGGGCGCCGATCGGATCGGCGCCCGAACCCCGATTTTCGATCAACGCGCCGATGGCTGCTGCAAGAAGCGCGACATCATTCACGGAGGAGACTGGAAGCTCATGATCAAGACCGTTCTTTTCGCTGGCGCCCTCGTGCTTCTGCCCGCCGCCGCCATGGCCCAGGAGGTCCCGGCCGACGTGGTCACCAAGATCCAGGCCATGCTCACCGAGATGCAGTGTGAAGTCGATGCCGAGAACGTCGAGGCGGACGGCGAAGGCTACGAACTCGACGACGTGTTCTGCGCCGACGGCCAGTACGACATGAACCTCGACGCCAACCTCGCGGTCGTGGACAAGAAGAAGGAGTGAGCCCGAAAAGGGACGGTCCCCCGCGCCAGGGGCGGGGTAGGGTGTCCCTTCGGGTCGACGGTCCCGGCGTGACGGCTTCGTCACGGCGGGCGTTTCGCACCACAGCCGCCGGCGGGTCTTTTCCAGGGCCCGCCGGCTTTGCTTTGCCGGTCGGACGCCCGGGTCGCTTTCCCGGCCGGCCTTGCCGCTTCACCAAGGCTTCCCGTCTTTCTGCTCGAAAAGCCCATGTTGCGGCATTCTGGCACGAAGACGATCCGCGGCGCCCGTCTTCTATCACGGGCCAAGCGCCTGCGCTTCGGGGGAATTTTGCCCGAAGGCCGATCGGCCCGGCGGAGGTTCGGGAAGAAGATCCCGCATCGTGCGGGCACTTTCGCTCATGACCCGGATCTCGTCCGCGACAACTATGACGACGAGGACATCGAAGAAGACCGTGTCGACCCGGAGAGCGCACCGCCCGTCGCGGCTTCGTCCGATCCGGAGCCGCCACCGCAGACCGCCGACGACGAACGGTCGGCCGCGCCCGATGAACCGGCCGTCGCCGAAGGAGCCCCCATGTTCCGCCGCCTCCGTTCGGGCCTCAAGGCCGTCGCCAGCCTCGTCGTCCCGGTCCTGGCGCTCGCCGCGCCCGCGGCGGCCGATCCGCTGCTCTATGTGGCGGGTGACGGTGACTCGTCCGTCTACATCTACGGCACGGTCCACAGCCTCCGGCCGGAGATGCCCTGGTACAGCCAGGCGGTTTCGGCAGCGCTCGCCAAGAGCCAGTCGCTCTGGCTGGAGGCCGGGCGGGAGCCGGGGGAGACGTCCAACATCCTCCGGGAGCTCGGCTTCGCGCCGTCGGCGCGCCTGTCGGCGCGGCTCGCACCGGACGACCTGGAGGCGCTCGCCAACGCCGCGCTGTCCCTCGGCGTCGATTTCGACCGCATCGACCCGATGCGCCCGTGGCTCGCCGCCGCCACCCTCGGCGTCGCCGTCAACCGGCGCGAGGGCCTGACGGCGCTCGGGGTGGACCTGTCGCTCGCCGGCGAGGCGTCGGCCCATGGCATCGACGTGGTCGGCCTCGATGCGCCGGACGAACCGGTCCGCATCTTCGCCAGTCTGCCGCCGGAGGCGGAGCTCGCCATGCTGAACACGCTGGTGGCGGACATCGCGGCCGGTCGGCGGACGAACGGGGAACTGGTCGACGCCTGGCTCGCCGGCGATGCTGAGGCCATCGAGCGGCTCGGCCACGGCCAGTTGAAGGACGCCGATCCGCGGCTCTACGAAACGCTGATCGCCAAGCGAAACACCGACTGGCTGCCCGCTGTGGAGCGGCTGATGCTCGGCGCCGGATCCCATTTCGTGGCGGTCGGCGTCCTCCACGTGGTCGGCCCGCACGGGCTGCCGGCGCTCCTCGCCGCGCGCGGCTACACCGTGGAACGGGCCGACGCCGATCGGTGAGCCCCATTCGCTCCGGGCTGGGACCCGGACAGGCCGGCATCAGCCGGCCTCCGCCGCCTTGACGGCGGGTGGTCACCGGCCGGCCGCGCGCGGTCCGAACTTCTGGATCGCCTTGAACACCAGGTCGGGCAGGGTTTCGGCGTCGAGCTTGGATTTCAGGATGGACGACACGTTCGCCACCGTCTTGTAGCTGACGCCCAATTCCTCGGCGATCTCCCCGTAGGAGCGCCCCTCCGCCAGAAGGGCGAGGATCTCCTGCTCCCGGCGCGTGAAATCCTTCAGGCCTGCGTTCTGGCCCGGATCGGGAGCAAGCGCCACCTGCATCGCCAGTTCGCCGGGAATGTAGCGCTGGCCGACGCGCACCTTGTCGAACGCGAGGCGGATCTCCTCGGGCGAGGCGTCTTTGTGCACGTAGCCGGTCGCCCCGACGCTCAGCGCCTTGCGCACCACGGTCGGCTCCACATGCATGCTGAACACCAATATCGGCAGCGATTTGTCGACGATCCTGAGGCGGCGGATGTAGCCGAGGCCGGCGAGCGCCTTCTTGGCGATGCCGAGGTCTACGATCATCACGTCCGGCCGCTCGCGGCGATAGAGCTGGAAAGCGTCCAGAAATGTGCGTGACGCCTTCACTTCGCAGGCCCCGCTCTCCTCGATGAGACGACGGCACCCCTGGAGCACGATGGGATGATCGTCGACGATGATGACCTTTGTCATGGAGTGGCTTCGGTGTCCTGGTGCTCGGCGACGTGCCGGTGTTCGATCGGGATGCGGAGGTCGGCGAGCGTGATGCCGTCGCGCCGGACGGGCCGGTTCCAGACGCCGCCGAGCGCGCGCGCCCGGTCGGCGATCCCGGCGAAGCCGTAGCCGTGGCGGTCCGCCGCGTCCGCGCGCGGCCCCGATCCGTCGTCCGACACGCGGGCGACGAGGTCTCCGGCGCTTTCGCCGACCTCCACGTCGATCCGCCGCGGCTGGCCGTGGCGTAGCGCGTTGACCACGCTCTCCTGGATGAAGCGGTAGACCGTGAGGTCCGCCGCCTCACCGTAGCTTGCCGGTCCGGTGCGGATGGTCAGGCCGATGGCGCAGGCGCCGTCGAGCCGGGTCAGGGTCGCGACCAGGTCCTCGACCAGTTCGGCCAGCGGCACCTCGCCAAGCGCCATCGGCCGCAGCGACGTGATCAGGCGCCGCATCCGCACCTGGATCGCCTGGGCGAGGTCGGCAAGATCGCCGGCCGGTCCGGCCACCGATTCCACGGTCCCGCTCGCCCGGGTTGCGGCCGACCGCAGGCCGAACAGGTAGGGTCCGATCTCGTCGTGGAGATCCTGGGCGATCTGGCGGCGCTCGTCGTCCTGCAGGGTGAGGAGGCGCCGGTTGAGGTCGCGGTTCTCCGCCTCGCGCAGGCTCAGCCGCTCGGCAAGGTCGTTGAACCGGTCCGCGATCGCCGCCAACTCGGGGATGCCGAGGTTCTCCAGGCGCACGTCCATGCGGCCGCCGTGCAGATGCTCCAGCCCGTCGGTGACCGCGCAGATGCGCCGGAACACTGTGTTGAGAAGCAGGACCGAGGCGCCCATCAGGAGGATGGTGAAGCCGATGGTCACCGGCATGATCAGGCGGAAGTCCTGCCAGACCTCCAGGATCTCGTCATGCGGCTCGCTCATCAGCACCACGGTCGCGGCGCCGCCGTCCCGGAAGGCGAGGGGGATGTCGTCGCGCAGCCGCTCGATCGCCAGCAGGTTGAAGAACCAGGCCGGCGGTTCCTGCTCGTCGTCATCGTCGTCATCGCCGGCAAGGGTCGCCGGGCCGGGCGGCGCGATGACGCGGCCGGCCCCGTCCATCACCAGGGCGCGCACGTGGCGCGTCGCGCCGGACTGGAGGCCAAGCTCCTCAAGAAGGTCGTCGGGGGTGTCGGCCTCCTCCAGCGCCGCCTTCCGGGACGTCAGGTAGAGCGATGCGACCGCAAAGGAGGACGACACCTCCTCCTCGACCGCCACCCGGGCGTTCAGGATGATGGCTGCCGCGAGCGCCACCCAAAGCCCGATGCCGAAGGCCACGAAAGCGCCGATCGCCCGTGCCCGGAAGGAGAGGCCGAGCCACGCCGTCCGGCGGTCCGGTGTCGCCGTCGTCGTCTGCGGCTGGGTTCCGCTGAGGCTCACGGCATAGCCTCCTTGGCCTCGTCGACGATGGCCGCGACGGCGGCCGCATGGTCCCGGCCGCCCTGGCGCAGCACGATGTAGGCCTGCGCCCGCACGCCAAACCAGGACCGCTCGCCGCGGCGGTCCGCGAAAGCGAGGTCGGACAGCATGGCCTCGGGCAGGATCGCCTCGCCATGTTCCCGCGCCACGTCGGTCAGCTGCGCCGTCCGGTTGGCCAGCATGCGGCGGTTCTCGTGGAACCGGCTCTCCGCCAGGTCGAGAGCGGCCGTGACCTTCGGCAGGCGGGGATCGTCGCCGACGAAATCCCGGCCTGAGGAGCGTTCCACCAGCCAGTGCGCGGGCGAGCGGACGTCGTCGATGGTCAGCCAGTCCTTGGACGGCTCGCCCGCCCGGCGGGCGAGTTCGGTGGTGGCGCCCGATTGAGCCACCTCGACCGGCGCGTCGTCGCAGCCGGCAACGGCGAGCGGAAGGGCGAGCGGAAGCACGATCCGGACGAATGTCGACTTGGATATAATTTGGCGCACGACAGCCATCCACGCAAAGCAAACAAGCCGCCGGTTCGCGTCCAGCGCTGGCGCAACTTACCATTTCCGGCAGGTGCGTCATCCAATCGCGGTGAAGGTTACATAGATTTAATAAGACGATGGTGCGGTGCGGGAAAATGTTGTTGTTTCGTTGTTTTTGCCTTGAAAGCCCATTGCGGCAAATGTTGGACGGGAACTACTTCCCGACTTGGTGCGGGACTACTGCTCAAGACGCACGATGCTGTTCCACGCATGGTCGGCTTCGGAACACGACGCGGTCGCACACGGCCGCAGCAAGAGGCGATCGCCGCACCGTGAGGTCGGCCGAAACCATAAAGCCGCCGTCGGTTCTGGGAAGAAACGGTCCACCAAGAGGGGGATACGATGGGTGCACTGAAATCATTCGCCACGGCGGCTTCGGTCGGGGCCTTCGTCGCCGCCGGCGTGACGCTGGCGACGCCGACCTATGCCAACGACAAGCTCGTCGAGCTGGCCAAGAGCCCGGAAAACTGGGTGATGACTGGGCGGGACTACAAGGCCCAGAACTACAGCACGATGACGCAGATCAACAAGGAGAACGTCAAGGACCTGCGCTCGGCCTGGTCCTTCTCCACGGGCGTCCTGCACGGCCATGAAGGCACGCCGCTCGTCGTCAACGGCGTGATGTACATCCACTCGCCGTTCCCGAACACGACCTACGCGATCAACCTCGACGATCCGGGCAAGATCATCTGGGAGCACAAGCCCAAGCAGGACCCGACCGCCCGCTCCGTCGCCTGCTGCGACGTGGTCAACCGTGGTCTGGCCTACTGGCCGGGCGACGACGAGGTCGGCCCGCTCATCCTGAAGACGCAGCTCGACGGCCACATCGTGGCGCTGGACGCCGAGACCGGCGCCGAGCGCTGGAAGATGGAGAACTCCGACATCAAGGTCGGCTCCACGCTCACCATCGCCCCCTATGTGATCAAGGATGCCGTGCTGGTCGGCTCGTCCGGCGCCGAGCTCGGCGTGCGCGGCTACGTCACCTCCTACAACGTCAAGACCGGCGAGCAGAACTGGCGCGCCTACGCCACCGGTCCGGACGAGGAGATCCGCCTCGCCGACGACTTCAACGTGGCCAACCCGCACTACGGCCAGAAGGATCTCGGCCTCGCCACCTGGGAGGGCGATGCCTGGAAGATCGGCGGCGGCACAAACTGGGGCTGGTACGCCTACGACCCGGACGAGAACCTCTTCTACTACGGCTCGGGCAACCCGGCGCCGTGGAACGAGACCATGCGTCCGGGCGACAACAAGTGGACGATGACCATCTGGGGCCGCGATGGCGACACCGGCATGGCCAAGTTCGGCTACCAGAAGACCCCGCACGACGAGTGGGACTACGCCGGCGTCAACGTCATGATGCTCTCCGAGCAGAAGGACAAGGACGGCAAGACCCGGAAGCTTCTGACCCATCCGGATCGCAACGGCATCGTCTACACCCTCGACCGCACCAACGGCGACCTGATCTCGGCCGACAAGCTCGACGACACGGTCAACTGGGTGAAGGAAGTCCAGCTCGCGTCCGGCCTGCCGGTCCGCGATCCGGAGTTCGCCACCCGGATGGACCACAAGGCGCGCGACATCTGCCCGTCGGCCATGGGCTACCACAACCAGGGCCACGACAGCTACGATCCCGATCGCGAGCTGTTCTTCATGGGCATCAACCACATCTGCATGGACTGGGAACCGTTCATGCTGCCCTATCGGGCCGGCCAGTTCTTCGTCGGCGCGACGCTGTGGATGTACCCGGGCCCGAAGGGTGACCGCCAGAACTACCTCGGCCTCGGCCAAGTGAAGGCCTACAACGCCATCACCGGCGAGTACAAGTGGGAAGTCATGGAGCGCTTCTCCGCTTGGGGCGGCACCATGGCGACCGCTGGCGGCCTGACCTTCTACGGCACGCTCGACGGCTTCATCAAGGCCCGCGACAGCGACACCGGCGAACTCCTGTGGAAGTACAAGATGCCGTCGGGCGCCATCGGTCACCCGATGACCTACGAGCATGACGGCGTCCAGTATGTGGCCATCTACTACGGCGTGGGCGGCTGGCCGGGCGTCGGCCTGGTGTTCGACCTGACCGACCCGACCGCCGGTCTCGGCGCGGTGGGCGCGTTCAAGGAACTCGCCAAGTACACCAAGATGGGCGGCGGCATCATGGTCTTCTCGCTGGACGGCAAGAGCCCGTACACCGAAGACATCAATGTCGGCGAGTGGAAGCCGACCAACGGCTGATCGCCATCCGGACGAAGGGACCGCGCCGCGCGGCGCGGTCCCGACCCGACCTGAAGGACGCTGTCCCCCCGGCCATGTTGCGCCCGGCCGGTGCGCCCTCACCCGACACCCTTCAACTCCGCGGGCCGCAGCCGAACGGCGCGCCCGTCTCTTCCAAGAGGGAATCGCCATGTCCATCCGGACCGTCTCCAAGCGCGCGCTGCTCGCCGCCGTCGGCGCCCTGACGCTGACCGTCGCCGGTGCCCCGGCCAACGCTGCCGAACCGCTCCGCATCTGCGCCTCCACCAAGGAAGCCCCCTATTCGGACGCCGAGGCCGGCGGCTTCGAGAACCGGATCGCCGTGAAGCTCGCCGAGGCCATGGGCCGCGAGCCGCGGTTCGTCTTCTCCGACAAGTTCGCCATCTACATCGTCCGCGATCTCCTGGAGACCGGCGAGTGCGACGTGGTGCTCGGCGTCGACGCCGGCGACGCGCGGCTCGCCACCTCCATGCCGATCTACCGGACCGGCTACGTCCTCGTCAGCCGCGAGGACAAGAACTTCACCAGCGGCGATTGGGAAGACATCCGCGACACCCGCTTCAGCCGCTTCGCCGTGCGCTTCTACACACCGGCCGAGACCATCCTGAAGTATACCGGCAAGTGGGAAGACAACGCGGCCTATCTCTACGGTCTGATCAACTTCAAATCCAACCGCAACACCTACAACCAGGTCGAGGCGTCGAAGCTCGTCACCGAGGTGGCGTCGGGCGAAGCCGACCTTGCCATCGCCTTCGCGCCGGATGTGGCCCGCTACGTGAAGTCCAGCAATGTGCCCGTGCGCATGACGCTGATCGAGAAGCCCATCACCCGGTCGGACGGCAAGATCATCCCGCTGCAGTACGACCAGGCGATCGGCGTGCGCAAGGACGATACGGCCCTCCTTGAGGCCATCAACGCGGCCCTGCCCAAGATCCGCGGCGACATCGAGACCATCCTCGCCGATGAGGGCATTCCGCTCCTCCCGCCCAGCAGCTGAGATCCGTTTCTGTTGGAGTAGTCCAGATATGAAGTCCTGGTTCGTGAAGGCCGGTCTGGCGAGTGTCGTGACGTCGACCCTCGCCGTGACGGCAGCCGCTCAGATCCCCCTTTTCAACGTGGTCACCGGTGAGACGCTCGATCTCACCTATGCGCTGGAGGAGGGGCGCGATACCGACGCGGTCAAGACGTTCCTGTCCACAGGGGTGAACATCTACAACGAGAACCCCGAGTTCCTGCCCAAGGGCGAAGAGATCTACCTGATGGCCTGCTCGGGCTGTCACGGTCATCACGCCGAGGGCAAGATCGGGCCGGGCCTCAACGACAGCTACTGGACGTACACCGGCAACGACACCGACGAAGGTCTGTTCCGCACCGTGTTCGGCGGCGCCCAGGGTCAGATGGGGCCCCAGTACGGCCACCTGACCCTCGACGAGATGCTGCTCTCCATGGCCTGGGTCCGGCACATCTACACCGGCGATCCGAGCACGGCCACCTGGCTGACGCCGGAGCAGCGGACGACCTTCAAGCCCTATCCGAAGACCCATCCGGATCCCAACGGCTGAGCCGGATCGACGACCGCGAGGGGCCGCCCGGCCCCTTCGGCGGCGGGGCGGATGTCACCCCGCCATCTCCGGGAACGGTCGGGTCCACGCCCGACCGTCGCTCCGGACATGAAGGGCCGCGGACCGCCCGCGGTCCGAAGCCTGAAGAAGACGCATCGCCAAAGGAGGAAAAACCCATGAGGATCGTCGCCACCGCCGTCGTCGCCGCCGTCATCGCCCTGTCGGGCGTCGCCACCGCGTCCGCCTACGACGGCACCAACTGCAAGGCGCCGGGCAACTGCTGGGAGCCGAAGCCCGGCTACCCGGACAAGGTCGAGGGGTCCAAGTACGACCCGCAGCACGACCCGATGGAGCTGAACAAGCAGTCCGAGTCCATCAAGGCCATGGAGGAGCGCAACGCCCTTCGCGTCGCGCACTTCAAGAAGTCCGGCGAATTCGTCTACGACGTCAAGAAGATCCCGGCGCCCTGATTGCTCTTGCCGGTGGGGAGAGTGGCCCGGGTCTCCCTCGTCCCGGGCTGCGCGCGCAGCTCCCCGCCGGTTCGCCGAGGACGGGTCGTCCGCGGACACGCAGGCATCAAGACCGTTTCCGTCTCTCCCTAGACCACACGAAACGCTCTGCCGCGCCCGCGGATGACCCGTTCCCGGTAACCGCTGTTCCAAGGTCGGAAAGCCCATGCTCACGCCTGCTTCGACCCCCATCGATCTGGCCGCATGGCGGTCCCGGGCGCTCGCTTTCGAGCGCGCCGTGAAGACCGCCGTGCTCGGCCAGGACGGAGCCGTTCGCCTGATGACCATCGCGGTGCTCTGCCGTGGCCATGTGCTCCTGGAAGGCGACGTCGGCGTCGGCAAGACCACCCTGCTCAGGGCCGTGGCCCGGGCGCTCGGCGGCCCCTACGAGCGGATCGAAGGCACGGTCGACCTGATGCCGAACGACGTGGTCTACGCCGCCTTCGTCGGCGAGGACGGCCGGCCGCGGGTGGAGCCCGGCCCCATGCTGCGCCACGGCGAGGACCTGTCCGTCTTCTTCTTCAACGAGATCAACCGGGCGCGGCCCGAGGTGCACGCGCTTCTCCTGCGCGCCATGGCCGAGCGCAGCCTCACCGCCTTCCGCCGCGAATGGAGCTTCCCGCACCTCCAGGTGTTCGCCGACCGCAACCGGGTGGAGCGCGAGGAGACGTTCGAACTGCCGGCCGCTGCCCGCGACCGCTTCTTCATGGAGATCGCCATCGCCGCGCCCGCCGAGCCGGAACTGCGCCGCCGGCTGGTGTTCGACAGTCGCTATCACGACACCGACCGGCTGGTGGAGACGGTGCCGGAGGCCGTGGTGGACTTCCGTGGCCTTGCGGCGTTGGCCTCCGCCATCCAGGAGGCCGTGCACGCCGCCCCGGCGATCGAGACCTACGTGTTCGACCTTTGGGAGGCCCTCCGCGCGCCGGCCGGTGCCGGCCTTATCGTTCCGGGCGTCGCGATGGACCGGCTCGTCCAGGGCGGCGCGAGCCCGCGCGGCGTCTCCGCCCTGGTGCGGGCCTCCCGCGCCCACGCCTTCCTGGACGGTCGCGACTTCGTGGACCCGCGCGACGTGGCGGCCGTGTTCGGCCCCGTCATGGCCCACCGCATCTTCCTGTCCGCCGCCTACGAGAGCCGGCGCGACAGTGTCGTCCCGGCCCTCCTTGAGGCCGCCTTCGCCCACGTTCCCGTGCCGCGGTGAGGGCCGTCATGCCGGATCGCGACCCGCTGGAAGCCTTCGCCGATCTGGATGTCCGGGCCCGCGGCCGGCTGTTCGCCGTGCGCCCAGGCCGGCACCGCAGCCGCGGCCTCGGCACCGGCGGCGCCTTCGCCACGCTCGTGTCGCTGCTCGACCATCCGGACCCGCGCCGCATCGACGTGCGGGCAAGCCTCGCCGATCCGTTCGAGACCGTCCTGGTCCGCCGTCATCGGCAGGCCGTGGCCGCCAAGGTGGTGGTGATCCTCGACACCTCCGGCTCCATGACCGCCACCGGCCGGGTCGACCGGTCGGCCGTCGCCCGCCTTCTCGTGGCGGGCTTCGCCCGCGCGGTGGAGCGCTCGTCCGACGCCTTTGGCCTCCTCACCGGCGCGGCGGACGGGGAGGCGGTCTGGCCGCCGGCACGCCGCCGCGGCCTTGCCGCGGCGGTGGCGGCGACGCTCGCCGGCACGACCTTTACCGGCGACGGGCTGGACCGCCTCGACGCCGCCATCGCGCGGCTCCCCGCCGGTCGTGCGGTCGTCTTCCTGGTGTCGGACTTCACCCAGCCGCTCGCCTGGCTTGCCGAACGCCTCGACCGCCTGGCCGGCCACGACGTGCGCCCCATCGTTCTTCGCGACACCGCCCTGGAAGCTCCGGACCCGCGCTTCGGCCTCGTCGAACTCGCCGACCTGGAGCGGCGCCGGAAGCGGCTCGTCCTGATGCGCCCGAGCCTCGCCCGCCGCTGGCAGGAGGCCGCGGCGGCCCGGCGCGCCGCGCTCGGCGCCCTCTTCGACGATCACGACTGCGCGGCCTTCGACGTGGTCGACCAGATCGACGTGGAACGGCTGCTGGAAGCCCTGCTCGAAACCGGGGGGCGGGCATGAGGCGGTTCGCGGCGCCCCTTCTCCTCGCCGCGCTGGTCGGCCTGTCCGCCACCGGCGCCGCACGCCCTGCCGAACCGGAGGTGCGGCTCGACCTGCCGCGCGACCACGGCTGGTGGATCGGCGACGTGCTCGCCATGGCGGCCGAGATCACCGTGGACGCCGACCTGGTGCTCGACCCGGCCTCGCTGCCTCGGCCGCGCACGGTCGACTACTGGCTGGAACTCCGCGCCGCCGATCTCCTCGACGGTGGCGTCCGCGACGGCCGGCGGACCTACCGGCTCAGCCTGGAATACCAGACCTTCTATGCCCCGCTGGAGCCGAAGGCGATGACCGTGCCACCGGTCGTCCTTGCCTTCCGCGCCGGGGGCGACCCGGTCACCGTCACCGTACCGCCGTGGCGCTTCGTCACCGCGCCGGTGCGCGAGATCCTCGCGCCGACGTCGCCGGCGGCGCTGCGCGACCCGCGCGCGCCCCAGGTGGTCGACACCCTCCCGGCGCAGGTCCGCGCCGGGTCGGCCCTTGCGGTGACGGCGCTCGCGGGCGGCCTCTTTGCCTGGCACCGCAACCTGCCGCCGTTCCGGCGCCGCGACCGGCCCTTCGCCGACGCCGCCCGGGCCCTCCGGCGCACCCGCAAGGCACCGGACGGTCCGGACCGTCGGCGCGCCGCGTTGATCGTCCTCCATCGGGCCTTCGACCGGGCGTTCGGCCGCCGCATGGGCGCGGCGGACGTGGCCGCTTTCGTCACCGCAAAGCCCGCCTTCATGCCGCTCGGGGAGCGGATCGCGGCCTTCTTCGAGGCCTCCCGCGCGGTCTTTTTCGCCGCCACCCCGACCGACGGGGCGACGTCCGAAGACGACCTTCGCGCCTTCGCCGAAGCCCTCGCGGCCGTGGAAAGGAGGCGCCCATGATCGCCTTCGACCGGCCGTGGCTGCTCCTCCTGCTCCTGCCGGCCATCCTTCTGCCGCTCCTGGTGCGCCAGCCGTCGCCGTCCGGCGTGCCGGATCTCGGCCTCGTCGTCGCCGATCCGCTCTCCACCGCCGTGGCGGTCGCGCTCCGTGCGGCCGGGATGATCGCGCTCGCGGCGCTCGTCCTTGCCGTCGCCGGCCCGGGCGTCGGCGGGGGCACGGTCACCCGCGAGGGCATCGGCGCCAACATTGTCTTCCTGTTCGACCGGTCGTCGAGCATGGACAACAGCTTCGCCGACCGGCTGCCGAACAGCGACGAGGAATCCAAGGCGACCGTCGCCAAGCGCCTGATCCTGGAGTTCCTGGACCGGCGCCCGCGCGACCGCATCGGCGTCGCGGCCTTTTCCACCACGCCCATGATGGTGATGGGCATCAACGACCACCTGAACGCCGTGCGCGGCGCCGTGGCGGCCATCGACAAGCCGGGCCTCGCCCACACCGACGTCGGCCGCGGCCTGATCCTGGCGCTCGACATGTTCGGCGAACGGACCGGCGGCGAATCCCGCGCCCTGATCCTGGTGTCGGACGGCGCCGGCGTGATCGGCCGCGAGGTGCAGGACGCCCTTCGCGCGGCGGTGAAGCGCAGCCCCGCCAACCTCTACTGGCTCTTCATCCGCTCCAAGGGCAGCTACGGCCTTTTCGAGGTGCCGGAACGCAAGTCCGACGACACGCCGCGCGCCCGTCCGGAGCGCCACCTTCACCTGTTCCTGCAGTCGCTCGGCATTCCCTACAGGGCCCTTGAGGCCCAGTCGCCGGAGGCCATCGGCGAGGCGATCGCCGAGATCGACCGGCTGGAATCCAAGCCCATCACCTATGTGGAGACGACGCCGCGCACAGCCCTCGCGCCCTACCTCTACGCCGTCGCTGTGGCGGCCCTTGCGGCCCTCGCCGCGGCGGTCACGTTGGAGCGGGGCCTCGTCTCCGCCGGCCAAGGCCTCCTGCCGCCGCTCCGGCGGGCGGACGGTGCCCCATGACGGCGATCACGCTCCGCCGGGCGATCGGCCCCGTCCTCGTCGTCCGTGGCTGGCTGGTCGGGACGGTGCTCGTCCTCGTCGCCCTCATCGGCCTCGGCCTAGCGCTCGCCGACCTCGCCTTCGTGGTCGAGCAGAAGCGGGCCAACCAGCTCATTCGCGACCTTGCGGCCGGCCGCGACGTGGCCGTCGAGCCCGGCGACGGCGCGGAAGCCCTTTATGCCCGCGTCCGCTTTCTCACCGAGCGCGGCTTCGTCGACGAGGCCGAGGCGCTCATCGAACCCATCGTGGCGTCCGGCAAAACGTCTCTTGCGGCGGCCACCTACCAGAGCGTCGGCAACGCGCGGTTGCTGCTCGCGTTCGAGGCCGGCGAGCGGCAGGACGTGGATGGCGCCGTCCCCCAGGTGACCCTTGCCAAGGACGCTTACCGGCGGGCGTTGACCCTCACCCCGGACGACTTTGACCTCAAGGTCAACCTGGACCTTGCCAGCCGGCTGGTGCGCGACTTCCCCGACAACGGGGAAGGGGAGGGCGAGGAGGAACCCGACGCCAAGCCGAAGAACCTCTGGACCGAGCTTCCCGGCGTGCCGGAGGGGTTGCCATGACCCTTCGCGCCGCTCGCTTCGCCCTCTTCCTCGCCGCCGCCGCCCTCGCGCTCGCGGCGGCGTTCCGCCCCTCGGCGGAACGGGAGACGGCGACCTACGAGATCATGCTGGTGGTCGACATCACCCGCAGCATGAACGCCCGCGACTACACCCTCGACGGCGCGCCGGCGAGCCGCCTCCAGGTCATCCGCGCCCGGCTGCCGGCGCTGGTGGCGGCGCTGCCCTGCGGCTCCAAGGTCGGGCTCTCCATCTTCACCGAACGGCGCGCCTTCACGATCTTCGACCCGGTGGAGGTGTGCGATGCCTACCACGTGGTGACCGAGAGCATCGCCGCGCTCGACTGGCGCATGGCCTGGGAGGGCGACAGCCGGGTGGCCGAGGGTCTCTTCCACGCCATCGGCATGGCGGATAACCGGGGCTACGACCTCGTCTTCCTCACCGATGGGCAGGAGGCGCCGCCGCCGCCGTGGACCGGCGGCGCGACCTTCGAGGGCGAGACCGGCCGCGTCGCCGGCCTCGTCGTCGGTGTCGGCGGGCGCACGCCGGTCCCGATCCCCAAGTTCGACGATCGCGGCCGGGAGATCGGCTTCTACGCCATGGAGGAGATCCCCCAGGAATCCCGAGTCGGCGCCCCGCCGCCCGGCGCGGAGACCCGCGAGGGCTGGCATCCACGCAACAACCCGTTCGGCGAGATGCCGCCCGGCACCGAGCACCTGACCGCCGTTCGCGAGAGCCACCTCGCGGATCTCGCCCGCCAGGTGGGCTTTTCCTATGCGCCGCTCGGCACCGGCGCTGACCTTGCCGCCGCCGTGGCGGGCGCCGCACGGCCGCACCCGATCGTCACCCTCACCGACCTTTCTCCCCTCGCCGGCGCCGCCGCCCTCGGCGTCGCGACGCTCGCCCTCTTGGCCCGCCTCCTCGCGGGCCTCTTCTCGACCATGAAAGGCAGATCCTTGACCCGTCCGGAGTTTCTTCTCGTCGCCGCCGCGCTCCTCGTCGCCTCCGCCGCACCGGCGGCGGCGCACGGTCCCACCCCGCAGAAGGTCGCCGAAGCTATCGACATCGCCGTCCCGTGCGAACTCATCTGGTCCAAGCTGCGCGACTTCGGATCGATCGGCGACTGGCATCCCGGCCTTATGAAGGTCGAGGCGACCGGGGCCTCCGAGCGCGGCGCCACCCGAACCATCACCCTTCTCAACGGCGAGACCGTGGTGGAGAAGCTCGACGAAGTGAACGGCGACCTGCAGTCCATGTCCTACCGGCTCTCCACGGAGAACCTGAAGGCCCTGCCGGTCAGCTTCTACACCGCCAAGATGACCGTCAGCCGCCCGGAAGGGGGCGCCAGCTGCCGGGTGGACTGGGAGGGACGCTTCTACCGCGGCGACACCACCAACGAGCCGCCGCCGGAGCTCAACGACGAGGCGGCCGTCACCGCCATGACGGACTTCTTCAAGGTGGGCCTCACCGGCCTGAAGGAGGCCATGGAGTGACCCGCGCGCTCGCCGTTCTGGCTCTCTTTTCGGCGCTGGCCGTGCCGGTGCTCGCGCTCGCCTCGACCACGGCGCTCGCCGCGGCCGAGACGGTCGCCGTGCCCGGTTCGCGTCCGGCGTTCGTCTCGGTGAGCCAGGCGGCGGGGCTCCTCACCGGCCATGACGACACCGGCGCCATGATCGGCAAGGTCGCGCTCGATCGGGCGCCCGCCGTGCCGGTGGTGACCGCCGACGGCGGCCGGGCCTATGTGAGCCAGCCGGAGCTCGGCACCATCGCGGTCGTGGATCTCGCCACCTGGACGCGCGGCGAGACCCTCACGGTCGGCGGCCAGCCGTTCGGCCTGGCGCTCACCCGCGACGGCCGCCTTCTCGTTGCCGACTGGAGCGGCAACCGCCTGGTGGAGATCCGCCTCGCCGACGGCGCCATCCGCGCCGTCCCGGTCGGCCACGCGCCGTCTGCGGTCGTCCTCTCCGCCGACGAGGCCTTCGCCTACACCGTCGACCGGGAGAGCGACGCGGTCTCCGTCGTCGACCTCGCGGCCTTGCAGGTGACGGAGACCATCGACGTTGGCCGCGCCCCGTTCGCCGCCGCGCTCGCTCCGGACGGCCGGCGTCTCTTCGTCGCGAACGTGCAGAGCGCCGACCTCTCGGTGATCGACCTTCGCTTCGCCCGCGAGATCGCCCGCGTGCCGATCGGCGGCATGCCCTACGGCGTCGCCATCGACCCGGCGAGCGGCCGGGTGGCGGTGACCGACCAGGAGGGCGGCCGTCTCGTTTTCGTGGAGTCCCGGTCGCTGGCGCTCGGCGGCGTCGCCACCGTCGGCGACTATGCCGAGGGCGTCGCTGCGCTCTCCGGCGGCGTGTTCGCCGTCGCCAACTGGTTCTCCGACAGCCTCACCCTCGTCGACCCGGGCGGGTCCGAGCCCGTCCGCCACGTGCCGGTCCCCGAGGGGCCGCGCATGCTCGCCGTCGTTCCGCAGTGACCGGAGTCCCCTCCATGTCGAGGTGCCTGAATATTCTTCTCGTCCTTGCCCTCCTCGTCCCGATCGGGACGGGGCTCACCGGGGCGGCCCGCGGTGAAACCATTGTGGAGGCGCGCCAGCGGCTGATGGTCTCCATCGTCCGGGCCACCAAGGTGCCGCGCGCGATGGTGGCCGGCGAGGCGCCGTTCGACGAGGCCGCCGTCAAGGCCGCCGTCAAGCAGGTGCTGGAGGCGACCGCCGTCATGCCGCGCCTCTTCCCGGACGGCTCCTTGGACGCGACCTCCACGGCCCTGCCGGCCATCTTCGAGAACCGCGCCGATTTCGAGATCCGCCTCCTGGAGCTGGAGAAGGCCGCCGTCGCGCTGGCGTTCGCCGCCAAGCAGGGGCCGGAGGACTTCAAGTTCGCCTTCTCCGAATACGAGGCGTCCTGCGACAGCTGCCACGCGAAATACCGCAAACCGGAATGACGCTGCGGGGGCGTCGTCCCCTGCCAACATGTGGTGAGTAGACCGCCATGGCCGAGACCCTTGATCCCGAAGCCCCGGCCGCCAAGCCGAAGCGGCCCCGTCGTCCGACCGCGCGCCGCGCCGCCGGCGTGATGCCCGTCCCGGACGAGGCCCCGACGGCCGATGCCGCCGCGCCGGCCGCCTCGGCTGAGGCGGAGAGCCCGTCGCCGGTGGAAGCGCCCGCCGCCGCAGCCGCCCCCCCGCGAACGGAAGCGGCTCCGGCTGCCGAACCGTCATCCTGGCAGCGCGCCGCAGCCGCACTTCGCGACGCCGCGCACGCGGCCGTTCGGCGGATCGCCCCGCTCGGCGCCCACGTCGGGACCCGCGCGCTCGCCGTCGCCCGCGCCGGGGCGAAAGGCGCTGGCCGCCTTGGGAGCCATGCCGCCGTCGCCGTCGCGCGGATCGGACCTGCATTCCGGCGCGATCCGCGCCGGGCCGGCTTTGCCGCCCTTGCCGGTGTCGGCGTCCTGGCGCTCGTCGGCTTCCTCGCCGTCATGGTCTGGCAGGAGACCACCGGCACCGCCATCGTCGCGCGTGCCCCGGCGCCCGCCATCGCGCCGTCCTCTGTCGCGGCGCGAAACGCCCCGGCAATCGCCCCGCCGTCCGAAGGCGCCGGCCTAGCCGCCGGCGCCCCGCCGCGCCCGGTCCCCTTGCCGAACGGCGTCGCCATCTCCGATCCGGTCGAGCGTCTCGTGACGACCGGCAGCACTGCGCGCTTCGCCGGCGGCGCCCTCCAGGTGGAGGTCTCGATGATCTCCCCGAGCGGTGGCGCCGTCCGGGCGAGCCTCAACGGCGGGCCCCTGGAAACCCTCGACGAGGGCGTGCCGGTCATCGTTTACGCCGGACCGGACGTGTGCAGCGTCACGCTTGCCGGCATCACCCGCGGCGTCGGCCGGATCGCGGCCGCCTGCTCCGGCGGTGCCGGCACGCGGCTCGGCGCGGAGGCCGCCGTGGAAGCGGAACTTGCCCCGCACCGCTCCGTCCGCGTCCAGCCGGGCGAGACCGCGTCCTTCCTCGACGAGACGGTCGACATCTACATGGGCTCCGTCACGCCGGGCGGCGCGGCCGTTCGCCTGTCGATCGACGGCGGCGTCCTGGAGGCGATGCCGGTCGGCGGCGCCAAGGTGTTCACCGCCGGCGACACGCTCTGCGCCCTCACCGTGCGGGCCGCCGATCCGGCGGGCGCGGACCTTTCGGTCGCCTGCTTCGGCCGCCTCGCCGGCCCGGCCACCGTGGCCGGCGCGGAGGGCGTCTCCAACCGGGTGCGGGCGGAGGTGATGCCGCAGAAGCGCGTCAGCCTCCTTGGCGACCGTGTCCGGATCGCCCTCTCCATGGTCTCGCCGGACGGCGAGGCGGTCCGCTGGTCGCTGAACGACGGCGGCCTCAGGACCACCGTCTTCGGTGAGCCCGCGGCGGTGCGCGTCGGCGACGGCGCCTGCGCCGTCACGCCGCTCGCCCGCACCGACGCCGGTGTGCGCATCAAGGCCGCCTGCGACGACGCCGCCATGAAGGCGCGGCTGCAGATCACCGCGTCCGAGACCATCGGCGAGGTGATGCCCGGTGCCTCCACGCGCCTCATCGACGGCAAGGTCAAGCTCGGCTTGTCCATGATCTCGCCGGACGGCGAGGCGGTGCGGCTCGCCATCAACGACGGCGACCTCCGCACCCTGGAGCGCAACGCCCCGGTGTCGCTCGACTACGGCGCCGGCCTCTGCTCGGTGGAGTATGCCGGCCGCGCCCCGTCCGGCGCCGCCCGGATCCGGGCCGCCTGCGACGCCGCTGCGCTCGCCTCCGACATCCTCATCCCGGAGCGGACCGAGCGGGCGGTGCTCTCGCCCGGCGACAGCCGCCTTCTCCTGGAAGGCCGGCTCGCCGTCCGTCTCTCCATGATCTCGCCGGACGGCGAGGCCATCCGCTTCTCCGCCAACGGCGGCGACCTGCGCACCGCCGACCAGGGCAAGCCGATCCGCTTCCCCGGCATCGAGGGGGCGTGCGAACTCACCTATCTCGGCCGCGAAGGCACGCGCGCCGTCATGAAGGCCGGCTGCGACGCGGCGGCGCTCGCCCGGCCGCCCTTCCTGCCGGTCCGGACCGAGCGGCTGGACGTCGGCGTGGCGGATCCCCGCCAGCTCCAGTCCGGGCGGCTGTCGCTCAACGTCAACATGATCTCCCCGGATCGTCGGGCGCTCCGCATCGACGTCAACGGCGGCGGGCTGAAGACCCTGGAGCGCGGCCGGCCGCTCATCGTGCCAGTCGGGCGCGGCGCCTGCCAGATCGGCTTCCTCTCCTACACGAACGGCATGGCGCTTCTGGAGGCCGGCTGCGACGCGGGCGCCTTCGAGCGGGCGCCGGTGCCGCCGAACCTCGCCGAGGACGTGGACCTCGTCTACCGCACGCCCGTCGCCCTCTTCGATGGCCGCATGACGGTGGACCTTTCCATGATCGCGCCCGGCCGCGACGCGGTCCGTGTGGCGGTGGACGGCAAGCTCGCCACCCTGGAAGCCGACAAGCCGCTCACCTTCCCCATGGAGGGCGAATCCTGCGGGCTCGTCCTCACCGGCATCGGTGCGGACGACCGGGCGCGCCTGCGCGTCGGGTGCGGTGCGGGCCTGAAGGCGGTGGTCAAGGCCGGACCGATCCCGCCGGAGACCGCGCGCATCGCCACCGGCGAAACCGCCCGTCTCCTCGCCGGAGCCGTTGCGCTCAAGCTGGAGATGATCTCGCCGAGCCGCACGGGCCTGCGCGTCTCCATCGACGGCGCCAAGGTGTCGAGCCTCGATCGCGGCGTACCCCGCACCATCGACCTCGACGGCCGGCCCTGCATCATCGATTTCCGGGGCGTCGACCGCACCGGACCCGTGGAACAGGCCATCGTGGAAGGACGCTGCGAATGACCCTCGCCGGACCGCAACAGGACGGGGCCGTCTCGCCGCCCGCCCGGATCGACCCGCCGCCCTTGACCGCTTCGCCTGCCCCGGCCGAACGCCCGGCCCGCAGTCTCGTCGCACCGGCCGATTCCGTGCCGGCGCCCGACGCGGCGAGGCCAGCGCCCGCGTCTCCAGAGGGTGAGGTGTCCGCCGCGCCCGAGCCGCCGCCTGCCGCGCCCGAACAGACGCCCATGGCCCCAAAGCCTCGGGCCGCCAGATCCAGAGCCGCCCGCGCAGGCAAGGCCGCGCCTGCCGCCGCGCCAGCGAGCCCGTCGCCCGCGGCGAATCTTGCCCCCGCGCGGGGCCGCAAGGCGCCACCCGCCGAACCAACCCCATCCGCCACCCCACGGCCGCGGCGCGTGCGCGAAAAACCGGTTTCCGGCCCCACGCAACCGCTGGCAGCCCCGCCGGAAACGGCCGCCGCGCCCCCGCCGACGCCGGCGCTGGAAGTCGACGCCGTCTCCTTCGCCTACCGGTCCCGCAAGGTGCTCGACACGCTCTCCTTCCGGGTGGAGCGCGGCCGCTTCACGGCCCTCCTCGGCCCGAACGGTGCCGGCAAGACCACGCTCTTCGCCCTCGTCACTCGCCTCTTCGACAGCCCGGAAGGCGTGATCTGCATCATGGGCAAGGACCCCCGGCGCGACGGCGCGGCGGCCCTCGGGCCGCTCGGCGTGGTGTTCCAGAGCGAAACCCTCGACCTCGACCTCACGGTCCGGCAGAACCTCCATTACTTCGCCGCCCTGCACGGATTGCGTGCCCGCGAGGCGACCGCCCGGATCGAGGCAGAGCTTGCCGCCGTCGACATGGCCGAGAAGATCGACGTGCGCGTCCGCGACCTCAACGGCGGCCACCGGCGCCGGGTGGAGATCGCCCGCGCGCTCCTGCACGGGCCGGACCTCCTTCTCCTCGACGAACCGACCGTCGGGCTCGACGTGCCGAGCCGCCGGGCCATCGTGGAGCGCGTCCATGCGCTCGCCCGGGACCGCAACGTCGGCGTCCTCTGGACCACGCACCTGATCGACGAGGTGGATCCGGGCGACGCGCTGATCGTGCTCCACAAAGGCCGCATCGTCGCCGACGGACAGGCCGCCGACGTGGTCCGCGCCTCCGGCCAGGACACGCTCGCCGCGGCCTTCGATGCCCTCACCGCCGCCGAGGAGACCGGTCGATGACCACGCTCGCCTACGGCCTTGCCGCCAAGGCCATCGTCTGGCGCGAGATGCTGCGCTTCGTGCACCAGCGCGAGCGCTTCCTGTCGGCGCTCGTCCGGCCGCTCATCTGGCTGATCGCCTTCGGCGCCGGCTTTCGGGGCATTCTCGGCCTGCCGGTGCAGGCGCCCTACCCAACTTATGTGAGCTACGAGGTCTACATGGTGCCGGGGTTGATCGCCATGATCCAGCTCTTCAACGGCATGCAGTCCTCCCTCTCCATGGTCTACGACCGCGAGATGGGCTCCATGCGGGTGCTGCTCACCGCCCCGCTGCCGCGCCCGGCCATCCTGGCCGTCAAGCTGATGGCCGGCACGCTGGTGTCCGTCTTCCAGGTCTATGCCTTCCTCGCCGTCGCGGCGGCCTTCGGCATCGTGGCGCCCACCGCCGGTTATCTCACGCTCATGCCCGCGCTCCTCCTCACCGGCATGATGTTCGGCGCGGTCGGCATGCTCCTGTCCTCCACCGTCCGGCAGTTGGAGAACTTCGCCGGCGTCATGAACTTCGTCATCTTCCCGGCCTTCTTCTTCTCCTCGGCCCTCTACCCGATCTGGAAGATGCGCGAGAACAGCGAGGTGATCGCCTGGGTCTGCCTGGTCAACCCGTTCACCCACGCGGTGGAGTTTCTCCGCTTCTCCCTCTACGCCACCATGAACTGGACCATGCTTACGCTGGTGCTTTGCGTCTTCGCCGTCACCTTCCTTCTCGCTGTGCGCGGCTACGATCCGGGCAAGGGCCTTCGGACCAAGGGGAGGGCGGGCTGATGGTTCGGACAACACCACGGCCTTCGCGATCCGGCAGCCGCTCCCCCAAGGGACTGACGGCCGTTCTTTCCGCCGCCACCTTCTTCGTGGTGTGGACCCTCGCGGCGATCGCCATCGAGCGCAACGTGCTGCCGCCGCCCTGGGTCGTGGCGGCCTCCATGGTGGACGAGGCGGTCTCGGGCGATCTCTTCTTCCACCTCTCCGCCACCCTCTCCCGCGTGATCGCCGCCTTCGTCCTCGCTATGAGCCTCGGCACCGCCATCGGCTTCCTGATGGGCCGCTACCGGGCCATCGACAGCGTGCTCGACGTCTGGCTGATCGTGCTCCTCAATCTGCCGGCCCTCGTCGTCATCATCCTCGCCTACGTGTGGTTCGGCCTCACCGAGGCGGCGGCCATCGGCGCCGTTGCGCTCAACAAGCTGCCGAACGTCATCGTCACCATCCGCGAAGGCGCCCGCGCCTTCGATCCGGAACTCGACCAGATGGCGCGCGCCTTCCGGCTCGGCTGGCGCAAGCGCCTGTTCGACGTGCTCCTGCCGCAGCTGCAGCCCTATGTGGCGGCGGCCTCCCGGTCCGGTCTCTCGCTCGTCTGGAAGATCGTCCTCGTGGTGGAACTGCTCGGCCGCTCCAACGGCGTCGGCTTCCAGCTCTCCATGTATTTCCAGCTCTTCGACGTGGCCACCATCCTCGCCTACGCGATCAGCTTCATCATGGTCATGCTCGCCATCGAGATCCTGATCGTGCAGCCCCTCGAACTCAGAGCGAACCGCTGGCGTGTCCGTACCCATTGATCTCCACGTGGCCCGCAAGGTCTACCGCGGCGCCGAGGGCGGCACGGTGGAAGCCGTGCGCGACCTGTCGCTCTTCGTTCCGGCCGGCGGCTTCACCGCGCTCATCGGCCCGTCCGGCTGCGGCAAGACCACGTCGCTGCGCATCCTCGCCGGGCTCGACACCGACTTCGAGGGCACCATCGGCCTGCCGAGCGAGACCCGGATCGGCTTCGTCTTCCAGGAACCGCGCCTCCTGCCCTGGCGGACGGTGGAGGCCAACATGCGCCTCGTCCACGAGAAGCCGGACGCCTTCGACCCGACGCCGCTCTTCGCCGACCTCGGCCTCATGGAGATGCGCAACCGCTACCCGACCGAGCTTTCCCTCGGCCTTGCCCGCAGGGTGTCGCTCGGCCGGGCGCTCGCCATCAACCCGGACGTGCTCATCCTCGACGAGCCGCTCACATCGCTCGACGAGACCACCGCGCTCCGGCTCCGGCAGCTGATCGTCAAGGTCTGGCAGAAGCGTCGGCCGACCACGCTGATGGTCACCCACAACGTGCGCGAGGCGCTGCAGATCGCCGAGCGCATCCTGCTCCTGGCACCTCGGCCGTCCCGCGTGGTCACCGAGATCCGGCTCGACCGGCCGCAGGAGGAGCGCGACGAGGCCTATGTGGAGGCGATGCGGTCCACTCTCGTCCGCGACTGGCCGCTTCTGGTGGCGTGAGCCGCTCCCGCCCGCCGGGCGAAAGGGCCGTAGCGCCAGCGCGTCAACGCGTGGGCGCCCCGGCGCCCGTCTCGGGCGGCAGGTCGATGGTGGCGATCAGCCCCGATGGTCGGTTGTCAGTCAGCGTCAGCCGTCCCCCGTGGGTCTCCGCCACCATGCTGGCGACCGACAGACCGAGCCCGAGGCCGGCCGTGCCGCCCGGCGAGCGGGCAGGATCGCCCCGCTCGAAGGGAAGGAGAACGCGCGCCTTGTCGGCGTCCGGGATACCGGGGCCGTCGTCGATGACGGCGACGAACACGCCGCCGTCCGGCGCCGGCCCGTAGGCGATCGTCGCCTTGCCGGCGTGCCGAAGCGCGTTCTCCACCAGATTGCGGATCGCGCGCTGCATATCGTTCGGCCTGAGCCGGACGTCGCACGGCGTCGGCCCGGTCGCCTCCACGGCCTGCCCGAGGTCGGCGAACTGGTCCGCCAGGGTGTGGACCACGCTGGCAAGGTCCACCAGCACCGGATCCTCGCGCGAGCGCGCGCCCCTCAGGTGCGCCAGCGCCGCGTCCGTCAGCACGGTCATGTGCTCCAGGTCGGCCAGCATGGCGGCCCGCGTCCTGCGGTCGGCGACGGTCTCGGCGCGCAGGCGCAGGCGCGTCAGCGGCGTCTTCAGGTCATGGCTGACGGCGGCCAGCATGCGGGCCTGGTCGGTCAAGAGCGAGCCGATCCGGACCTGCATGCCGTTGACGGCGGCGATCAGCGCCTTCACCTCCGTCGGCCCTTGGGCGGCGAGCGCCACCGGCGCGCCGTCCCGGCCGAACGCCTCCACCGCGCGGGCGAGGTGGCGGAGCGGCCGCGTGACCACGAGCACCGCCCAGGCGCCGAACGCCATCAGGCCGATGCCGAGGAAGACCGCCGTCGCCTGGAGCGGCCCGGAGGGCGGCGGCGAAAAGAGCGGCGCGACCGCCGACAGCCGGCTCCCGTCCGAAAGCCCGATCAGATAGCGGCCGTCGTCGCTGATCCAGGTCCGCGTCCCCGGCGGAAGCCAATGGGCCAGCATGCGGCCGAGCGGGGCGTCGAGGGGCGCGGCCCGGTCCGTCGCCTCCAGCCGAAGCTCCGGGTCGGAGCGGGCGACGAGGGCGAGCAGCGACGCCCGATCCGCCGGAGCGGCCGCGTCCAACATCCGCACATGGGTCGCCAGCCGGAGATCGTGCTCGAGCGGGGAGGCCGGCGGCCCGCTCCGCTCCACCATGAGGAAGACCGTGAGGGAGACCACGTGGACGGCGATCACGCTCGCCACCAGGAGGAGCAGCACCTGCCCGGCGACCGACGCCGGCCAGATCCGGCGAACAAGGCTCATGCCGTCACGTCCGGCGTGAAGACATAGCCCTCCGATCGCACGGTCCGGATCAGGTCCGTGCCGTCCGGCTGGGTGCCGAGCTTGCGCCGGAGCCGGCTCACCAGGATGTCGACGCTGCGCTCGAACGGTCCTGCCGTGCGACCGCGGGTGATGTCGAGCAGCTGGTCGCGGCTCAGCACCCGGCGCGGGCGTTCGCAGAACACCGTCAGGAGGTCGAGTTCGCCCCGGGTCAGGGCGATCAGCGCGCCGGTCGGCGACGACAGCTGGCCGGAGCCTGTGTTCAGCGCGTAGTCTGCGAACCGGTAGATCGCCCTCGGGCTGATCGGCGGCTGCCCGCCTGCCGACCGTCGCAGCACCGCCCGGATGCGGGCGAGCAGTTCGCGCGCGCCGAACGGCTTGGCGATGTAGTCGTCGGCGCCGACCTCCAGCCCGATGATGCGGTCGATCTCCTCGCCCCGCGCCGAGGCCATGATGATGGGCAGCGGCGTGCTCGCGCGAATGCGCCGGCAGATCGACAGGCCGTCCTCCCCGGGCAGCATGACGTCGAGCACCAGAAGGTCGAGCCGGCTCGCCCCCATGATGCGGTCCATGGCCCGCCCGTCGTGGGCGACCGAGACGCGGCAGCCGTTGGCCTTCAGATAGCGGGCGACGAGCTGGCTGATCTGCCGGTCGTCTTCGACGAGGAGGATGTGCGGATCTGCGGGCATGACTTCGGTCGGCGGTTTGGCGTCATCATGCGCCGGCGCGGGTCCGCGCAGGATCAACAATTTTGTATCTGTTTGTATCGAAATGCCGGTCCGGACACGTCCGGAAAACCAGGGTCTTGCCCGGGTGACCGGCCGTTAAGACCGCGGGCGTCGAGTGAGGGACGAGCGCCATCCAAAGGGGGGCGCCGCATCCGAATGGGAGCCCGCCATGTCCTCCATATCCTCTGCGTCCTTCGCCAGTCAGGCGGCCCAGCGCCCGCCGTCCCCGCGCGACCGACTGCAGTCCGAACTGCAGTCCGCAATCCAGTCGGGCGAGATCGCCAGCACCGACGAAAGCGCCCTTTCCACCGCGCTCGACACGATCGATTCCACCTTGCGCGCCGAGCGTGGGTCCGGCGGCGAGCGCACCGCGCCGCCGTCGCCCGACGAAATGAAGGAGAAGATCAGCGGCCTGATCGACGAGCAGGTGGAGGCCGGCACGCTCACCGAGGAGCAGGCCTCGGCACTGGAAGAGGTGTTTGCCAACGTCTTCGCCAACGGCCCCGGCGGCCCGCCGCCGCCACCACCGCCGGAGGAAGGCGCGGACACCGGCGGGGTGTCGGCCACAGGTTCGACCGGGACCGACCAACTGGCCGACCTTCTGAAGCAGCTGCAGCAGGCCCTCAAGGGCGGCTCGGACTACGGCGCCGACGGCAGCAGCGCGTCCGGCGAGGACACGACCGGCCTCATCCTCGACATGCTCGCCTGACGATCCCCCGCGAGACCGGAAAGGGCCGGGCCGTCGCCCGGTCTCAGCCCGGATCCAGGGTGGCGCGGGCGGTCCGGAGCGCCGCGATGTCGGCGGAGCCGGTGCAGAAGCAGGCGACGCGCAGCTGCCGGATCACCGTTTCGAAGTGCGTCACCACCGCGGTCGGCGAAATGAGCGCCGCGTCGAGCGTGGCGGCGGCCTGGCCGGCGAGGTCGGCGCCGAGGCGGATCGCCTTGGCGACGTCGACCCCGTCGCGGACGCCCCCGGAGGCGATCACCACCGCCGTCGGGCAGGCGGAGCGCACCGCCCGCACCGCCTCGGCGGTCGGAATGCCCCAGTCTGCGAAGGCGGTCGCCACCGCCCGGTCGGCGGCGGTCGCGGCCCGTTCGGCCTCGATCGCCGCCCAGCTGGTGCCGCCGGCGCCGGCCACGTCGATGATCTGCACGCCCGCCTCCACCAGCCGGTGGGCGATCCGCCCGGACAGGCCGCAGCCCACCTCCTTCACCGCCAGCGGCACCGGCAGGCCGGCGGCGAGGCGCTCGATGGCGGCGAGCACGCCGGACCAGGCGCGGTCGCCCTCCGGCTGCAGCGCCTCCTGCAGCGGGTTGAGGTGGATCACGAGGGCGTCCGCCTCGATCATGTCCACCGCCCGGCGCGCCTCGTCGAGCCCGTAGCCGGAGACGAGCTGCGCGCCGCCGAGGTTGGCGATCAGCGGAATGGAGGGCGCGTGCCGGCGAAGGTCGGCCGTGATGCCCGCCACCCCGCCGCCGGAGAGCGCCACCCGCTGGGAGCCGACCGCGAGCGCGATGCCGAGCGCCTCCGCGGCCTCCGCCAGGTGCCGGTTGATGCGCGCGGCCCGGTCCGGGCCGCCGGTCATGGAACTGATGAGGAGCGGCGCCGACAGGCGCCGCCCGAGGAAGACGGAGGTGAGATCGATGGTGTCGCAGTCGATCTCCGGCAGCGCCACGTGCTCGAACCGGAGCGCGCCGAACCCGGCGTCGCCGCGCCGCGACGGAGCGGTGCGGCGCTCCAGCACGATGTCCAGGTGCTCGTCCTTGCGGGCCCTGATGGCGCCGAAGGCCCAGCCCGGTGCGCCTGTCTCCGGTCCCGGCGCAGCGTTCGCCGCGGGTTCGATCCGGGCGTCCGAGGTCGACCGGCTCACGACCGGGTGCCCCAGGCGGAAACGAAGCCGAACAGGTGGCCGAGGTCCTTGGACATGATCCGCAGCTGGGTCCGGAAATCGGAGCGCACCAGCTCCTTCTCCAGGTAGCTCGCCCAGGTCAGCCGCTGCACGTCCGGGTCCCGGCAGATGCTGACGAAGCGCTCCCGCCGCCGGTCGTTGGCGTACCAGACCGCCTGCATGATCCTGAGGATGAGGAAGACCTTGCCGTGGGCGCGCATGAACTCGCGCCGCGCGGAGGCGAGCGCCCGCGCGTCGCCGGTCTTCAGTGCGGCGGCGACCGCGTCCGCGGCGAGGCGTCCGCCCGCCATGGCGTAGTAGATGCCTTCACCCGACGACGGCGCCACCACGCCGGCCGCGTCGCCGGCCAGGATCACGTCGCGGCCGTTGTCCCAGCGCTTCAGCGGCTTCAGCGGCAGCGGCGCGCCTTCCCGGCGCAAGGTCGGCGCGTCGGCGAGCCCCACCCGCCGCCGCAGCGCGCCCACCGCCTCGCGGAGCGCGAAGCCCTTCTTCGCCGAGCCGGTGCCGATGCTGGCGGTGCGTCCGTGCGGGAAGACCCAGGCGTAGAAGTCCGGCGAGAGCGCCCCGTCGTAGTGGATGTCGCAACGGGTCTGGTCGTAGTCGTCCGGCAGGTCGCCGCCCGTGTCGATGATCTCGTGGTAGGCGAACACCAGCGGCGGCAGCACGTGCTTGGGCATGGTCTGGCGGGCAACCAGGGAGTTGGCCCCGTCGGCGCCGATCACGTAGCGGGCCGTGGCGGCCTGCTCCCGTCCGTCCGCGCCCTGGAAGGTCACCACCTTCCGGCCGTCGTCGCTGTCGGCGAGCCGCTTGACCGTGCCGGACCGCCGGTCGGCACCGGCCGCCGTCGCCCGACGGCGCAGCCACTCGTCGAACACCTCCCGGTCGACGAGGCCCACCTCGCCCGTTTCGATCGCCATGTCGACCGTGCGGCCGGACGGTGCCACGATGCGGGCGCTCCGCGCCTTGGCCACCAGCATGCCGTCCGGAATGTGGAAGTCGCGCATGCAGCGGGGCGGGATGGCGCCGCCGCAGGGCTTGATGCGCCCGTCCCGGTCGAGCATCAGCACCGACCGGCCTTCGCGGGCGAGGTCGTCGGCGGCGGTGGCGCCAGCCGGGCCGCCGCCGACCACGATCACGTCATAGGCGTCGAGGGGCATGTTCAGACCTCCGGGTCGACGGCCCGCTACTCTCCGGCATCGCCGGTGCGGGCCAGGGAAGAAGCCGATAGGGGCGCCGGCCGGCCGAGCAGCGCGGCGGCGATCCAGGCGGCTCCCAGGAAGAGCAGGCCTTCGGCGGCGAACACGGTCTGGTAGGAGAGGATCTGCTGGCCGGTGGCGAGCGTCACCAGGTCCACCGCCACGGTGCCGGCGAGGCCGCCGAGGCCGAAGGCGATCGCCTGGGAGGCGCCCCAGAGCCCCATGCGGGTGCCGCGGCTCTCCCGCGGGCCGGTGCCGGCAAGCCCCATCATCATGCCGATGGCCGACACCGCGAAGACGCCGTTGGCAAGCCCGAGGAGCACCACCAGGACACCGATCGGGATGCCGCCGTCCGCCGCATCGGCGATGAGGAGCAGCGCCGCCGCCGAGCCGATGCAACCGCCCACCACCTGGAGGCCGAGCACACTGGACCGTCCGCCGGCCGCGTGCCCGGTCAGTCCGGCAATCACCATGCCGGCGAGCACGCCGCCGTTCTGAAGGCCGCCGAGCCGGGTGGTCTCGCCCGGTGTCATGCCGAAGAGAAGGCCGGCGTAAGGCTCCAGGATCAGGTCCTGGGCGCTGTAGGCCAGCATGGAGACGAAGATGAAGACCGTGAACCGCCGCGCCGTCGGATCCTGCCAGACCGACGCCAGCATGGCCGAGAAGGGTATCGCCGGTCCTGTGCGGGACGGCGCGCGGTCGCCGTCGCCCTCAAGGCCTGTGATCGCCGCGACGGCGAGCAGGAAGGCCATCAGGCTGACCGCGCCGGACACCGCCACCAGCCGTTCCGCCGAATAGGGGTCGAGCGCCTTGCCGGCGAAGCCCGCCGTCAGGATGAAGCCGACGATCATCATCACCCAGACGATGGTGGCGGCGGGCTCGCGCCGGCCGTCCTCCACCCGCTCGGCGAGGAGGATGAGCGCGTTGGTGCCGGCGGCGCCGACGCCGACGCCGATCGTCACGAAGGCCAGCACCGCGAGCGCCAGCCCGGCCTCGGGCGCCGTCGCCATCCAGGCGGTCGCGACCGCCGCGAGGAAGCCGCCGACGGCGAGAACCGCCATGCCGCCGATGATCCAGGGCGTCCGCCGACCGCCCCGGTCGGAGGCGAAGCCCCAGCGCGGCCTCAGGATCTGCGCCGCGTGGTGCAGGCCGACGAGGAGGCCCGGCAACGTCGCGGGCAGGGCGTACTCCACCACCATCACGCGGTTGAGCGTCGACGTGGTCAGCACCAGGATGGCGCCGAGCGCGGTCTGCAGGAGGCCGATCCGGACGATGTCGAGCCAGCCGAAGGGACGGGGCGTCATGGGACCTCCGGAAGAAGGGAGCTGACGGCAAACGCCGAGACCAGCATGCCGAGCACGTAGAGCGAGGTTCCGGTGGCGTTGTACCAGGGCGCCCGGGCGCGTGGATCGGCCAGCAGTCGGCCCATCAGGATCACCTGGGCGGCAAGGAGCAGGCCGACGCCGAGCGCGTGGAGCGGCCGGCCCCAGACGAGCAGCAGCACCACCACGGCGATCTGCGGCAAGGCCATCACCCAGCAGGCGAGCCGTGCCGCGCGGGCGGGTCCGAGCTGCACCGGCAGCGAACGCACGCCGGAGGCGGCATCCCCCTCCACGCTCTTGAAGTCGTTGAGGGTCATGATGCCGTGGGCGCCGACGCTGTAGAGAAGCGCCAGCACCAGCGCCGGCGTGCTCGGCAGGGCGGAGGTGACGAGCGCCGCGCCCACGAACCACGGAAGCCCCTCGTAGCAGAGCGCCACCGCCGTGTTGCCCCACCAGCCGTTCTGCTTCAGGCGGATCGGCGGTGCGCTGTAGGCCCAGGCGACCGCAAGCCCGAGGGCCGCCGCCACGAACACCATCTGGCCGAGCGTGGCGGCGACGGCGAGCGACAGCACCGTCCAGCCGATCGCGATATAGAGCCCCCAGCGGCCCGGGATGCGCCCGGACGGGATCGGCCGGTTCGGCTCGTTGATGGCGTCCACGTGCCGGTCGAACCAGTCGTTCACCGCCTGGCTGGTGGCGCAGACGAGCGGACCCGTCAGCGCCACGCCGACCAGAACCGCCATCCAGCGCCCGTCGAGCGGCTGGCCGGACGAGGCGAGGCCACACCCGAAGGCCCACATGGGCGCGAACCAGGTGACCGGTTTCAGGAGCTCGACGCTCGCCTGGAGAGAGGGGATCGACATGACGTCAGAGTAGACTTGACAGTCAAAACCGTCAAGCTGACTTGACATAAAACAGGGCGTACCCGGCGCGCCTGTCAAGGCGTCGGACGCCGTGCGGCGCCCGATTCAACAAAGCTGGCGAAGGAGAAAAATCGACCGGCCGAACGCCGGCACAGGCGGGTTATGGCGAACGGCCGAGGCCTGAGCCCCGGCCGTGCCGAGCCCTCAATCGAGGCCTGGAGGCATGTCCTTCAGGCCGAACCGATGCAGCTTCGCATAGAGGCTCTGGCGGCTCAGCCCCAGGATCTGGGCGGCCGACGCACGGTTGTCGTCGGTCAGCTTCAGGGCCGCCTCGATGCACATCTGCTCGATCATGTCGGTGGTCTCGCGCACCAGGTCCTTCAGCGGCATGGTGCCGACCAGATGCGTCAGGTTCTCCACCGTGGAATTCAGCCCGGCGTCGCGCACCATCGGCAGGGTCCCGCGCCGGCGCACCGGCCGGATCACGATGCCGATGCAGGGCGTCTCCGCGTCCGGCACCGCGACCGCGGTCACGTCCACGTCTTCCGAGGCGCCGAGTTCCCCGCGCAGGAGCGTCGCGAATTCCCGGATGGAGCCGTGGTCGCGGAGGTTGGAGAGGATCAGCCCGAAGTCCACCCCGGGGCGGCCCAGCCACTGATCCAGACTTTCGCCGCGCGCCGCTTCCACCGACGGCAGTTGAACGAGGTCCATGAAGGCCGTGTTCGCGTCGAGAACGCAGCCGTTCGGGTCGGTGACCACGAAGGCGTCCGGGAACTTCTTCAACACCTCGATGCTGAACGTACCCTGCCGCGCGGCCGGGCTCGGATTGCGGTCCGCGTCCGTGCCGAACCGCACCAGCAGATACTGGCTGAAGTCCTGCCGATACTGCGACGCGGAGAGCTGCACCTGGTCCGCCCGGTCGGCGAGGCGCAGCGTCACGTCCTGCGGCCGGCCGAGGGTGCGGGCAGCGGTGAGCGCGTTGCCGAGATCGCCGCCGGACGTGTGTGCGAACAGGTCCTTCAGCGGCTTGTCGATCAGCCGCGTCGGGTTGGTGCCGAGGAATTTGGCCGCCGCCGGGTTCGCCTCGATGATGCGGCCGTTGGAGGCGTCCACCACCAGAACCGGCTCGCGGGCGAGCTGGAACAGCAGGCGATAGCGCGACTCCGCGTTGCGCAGCCGCGCATAATCGGCCTCCATCTCCCGCTGGATGTCGATCACCCGCTGTTGGAGGCGGGCGACCGTTGCGAGATCGCGCCCGAACAGCACCACGTCGCCGTCGTCGGACAGGCGGACCGCGGTGAAGTTCAGCGGGATGGACGCGCCCGACGGGATGCGCAAGTTGACCTCCCGCCACCGCGTGCGGGTGTCGGCCCGCGCCTCCTGGAGCAGCGACACCGCCTTGGACTGGCTGTCGACGGCGACAACCTCTTCCAGAGGCGATCCCACCCAGGTTTCCAGGTCGAGCGGGTAGAAGTCCTCGTTGCCGAGGGCGATATCCTGTACGACCCCGTTCCGATCGACGACCAGGCTCACGTCCGACGAAGCGGCAAACAGCGCGGAGGCCGATTGCGCGTCCATCGTCAAGAACCAGGTCTCCGGACTCCGGAACCGATGCATGGATTTCTGGGCTGAAGCATCCATGACGGATCTATGCCTTCGCGATCTATGGTTCGAAACGACTGTTCAGTTTGTTTGACATATAAGAGTGTATGTGGCGTATAGCATCCCGTCCGTCAACAGCGGTGAAATCGGCACCGACCGCTTCGACGTACTCCGGTTGGTCGTTGAAGCACCGACCCCCCACCATGATCAGAGTGCCTTTCTTGCCAGCCACTTGACGGATGTCTCGGATCAGCAGCCGAAGCTCGTCGAGGCGTTCGTCCACGCTGACAGACAGACCGACAACCGAAGGCGCGCGGCGTTTCACCGCTCCGAGCAGATCGGCCCGTCCGCACGTCGGAAGGCATTCCACGTCGAAGCCCTCCCGGCGGCAGAATTCTTCGAGCATCAGAACGCCGAACATGTGCTGTTCGTTCGGCATGGCGGCCAGGAGAATCGAACCGGCGGCTTCACCGCGATGGGCGGGATCCTGGCTCATGCCGGACAGCAGGCGCATCATGCGTTGCAGCCGGGTGAGCGCGATGGTCACGTCGGTGAACGAGACCTCGTCGTCCGTCCATTTCTGGCCGAGCCACCGGGCGGTGGGCGCGAGCAGGTCCAGGTAGACTGACTCGAGGGGAAATCCACTCGCCAGCAGCGCGTGGATGTAATTCAGCGCGTCGTCGTCAGGGCGGGTCAACACAAGATGGCCGAAGCGTTCCGGCGTTCTTGCATCAAACGCGATGGCGTCCGCGGCCGGTTCCCGTGGCCGAAGATCCTGACGGTGGGCTAAGAGAAGGCGCGGGATCACCTCGCCTTCGATCGTCCGTGCGATACGCGTCCAGCGATCGACCCGTTCACCCTCACTGCGCTGCAGATCCGCCTGTCTCGCGGCCGGCAGGTGAAAGGCGTGGCCGTCGTAGCAACCCGTATCGTCGGAGACCTGTTCCAGGCCTTCCATGGGGTCACTCCCTGCACCCGCTTCAGGCGGCGGGATTACCGTTAAGGCACACCGGGAGACGCGGGCTGTCAAGCGCGAGAGACGATTTTCTCGGACCTTCGGACAGCGACGGTGTCAAATCTGACGTCCCGCTCTGTGGATTGTCAGCTAAAATAGACGTCAACCAAGATTGACACTTTCTGACCGCGACCGTAGCCTGATCTCAACGCCGCACGACGGACCAACGTCGGACGCAGAAGGGGAGGCCGGTCATGGGTGGCCAGCGGATCGACAGCACGAAGGGGAGGGCGCTCTACTCCGCCACCGAGCGCCGTCGCCGCGACGCCTCGCGGTGGACCCTCGTCCAGGGCGTGCTCGCCCCGCTCCAGTTCGCCGTCTTCCTGGTCAGCGCCGGCCTCGTGGTCCGCTTCCTCGCCACCGGCGAGGGCTACGCCGCCGCCAACGCCTCCATCGTCCTGAAGACCTTCGTCCTCTACGCCATCATGGTCACCGGCTCGCTCTGGGAGAAGGACGTGTTCGGCCGCTACCTGTTCGCGCCGGCCTTCTTCTGGGAGGACGCGGTCAGCATGGTGGTGATCGCTCTCCACACCGCCTACCTGGTCGCCCTTGCCACCGACGCCCTCGCGCCGGCCGGCCTGATGACCCTGGCGCTCGCCGCCTACGCTACCTACGTGGTCAACGCCGCCCAGTTCCTCCTGAAGCTCCGCGCCGCCCGCCTCGAAGCGCCCGGCCGGGAGGTGCTGTCATGAGCGCGCTGCCTGCTCTTCCTGGTGACGGCTGCGACGCGCCGGTCCTCCGCGAACGCGGCCAGCGCGAGGTCTTCTGCGGCCTCACCGGCATTCTCTGGCTGCACCGGCGCATCCGCGACGCCTTCTTCCTGGTGGTTGGGTCGCGCACCTGCGCCCACCTTCTCCAGTCCGCCGCCGGCGTCATGATCTTCGCCGAGCCGCGGTTCGCCACCGCCATCATCGAGGAGCGCGACCTTGCCGGTCTCGCCGATCTCGACGAGGAACTCGACCGGGTGGTCGGCCGGCTGATCGAGCGGCGTCCGGACATCCGCCTCCTCTTCCTGGTGGGCTCCTGCCCGTCGGAGGTCATCAAGCTGGACCTCGGTCGCGCCGCCTCCCGGCTCTCCACCAATTTCGGCCACCGCCCGCGGGTGCTCAGCTATTCCGGCAGCGGCATTGAGACCACCTTCACCGCCGGCGAGGACGCCTGCCTCGCCGCCCTGGTGCCGGACATGCCGGCCGCGGCACCCGACACCGCCCCACGCCTTCTCGTCGCCGGCAGCCTCGCCGACGTGGTGGAGGACCAGTTCCGCCGCCTGTTCGCCGACCTCGGCATTCCGGTGGACGTGCTCCCCGGCCGCAGCGGCGCCGATCTGCCGGCCGTCGGCCCCGCCACCCGCCTCCTCCTCGCCCAGCCCTATCTCGGCGAGACCGCGCGCCGGCTGGAGGCGCGGGGCGCCCGCCGGCTCGCCGCCCCGTTCCCGCTCGGCGCCGAAGGCACCACCGCCTGGCTCGCCGCCGCCGCCCGCGCCTTCTCTGTCCCCGCCGCCCGCTTCGAGGCGGTCGTCACGCCGGGCCGCGATCGCGCCCGTGCGGCCGTCGCCCGCCACCGGGCCACGCTTGCCGGCCGCTCCGTCTTCTTCTTCCCCGACAGCCAGCTGGAGGTTCCGCTCGCCCGGGTGCTCCACAGCGAACTCGGCATGACGCTGACCGAGGTCGGCACGCCCTACCTCCACCGCGCCCATCTCGACGCGGACCTCCGCCTCCTGCCGGGCGACGTGCGCCTCAGCGAGGGCCAGGACGTGGACCGCCAGCTCGACCGCTGCCGCCGCGACCGGCCGGACCTCGTCGTCTGCGGCCTCGGCCTCGCCAACCCGCTGGAGGCGGAGGGATTCGCCACCAAGTGGTCGATCGAGACCGTCTTCACCCCCATCCAGGGCTACGAGCAGGCCGGCGACCTCGCCGAGCTGTTCGCCCGTCCGCTCAACCGCCGCGACCGGCTGGAGGTGTGACGTGCAGCTCACCGTCTGGACCTACGAAGGACCGCCCCACGTGGGCGCCATGCGGATCGCCGCCGCGCTCACCGACGTGCACTACGTGCTGCACGCCCCCCAGGGCGACACCTACGCGGACCTCCTCTTCACCATGATCGAGCGGCGCGACAGCCGTCCGCCGGTCACCTACACCACCTTCGAGGCGCGCGACCTCGGCGGCGACACCGCCGACCTCTTCAAGACCGCCGCCCGCGAATCCTACGAGCGCTTCCGCCCGGCCGCTCTCCTCGTCGGCGCCTCCTGCACCGCCGAGCTGATCCAGGACGATCCCGGCGGCCTCGCCCAGACCCTCGGCCTGCCGGTTCCCGTGGTGCCGCTCGAGCTGCCGTCCTATCAGCGCAAGGAGCTGTGGGGCGCGTCGGAGACCTTCTACCGCCTGGTGCGCACCCTCTCGGCCCCCGCCCGGACGGAAGAGGCCGCTCCCCGTGCCGAAGCGGCGCGCCGGCCCACCTGCAACCTCCTCGGCCCGACGGCTCTTGGTTTCCGCCACCGGGACGACGTGATCGAGGTGACCCGCCTCCTCGACCGGCTCGGCATCGACGTCGCCGTGGTGGCGCCGCAGGGCGCCTCGGCGGCCGACATCGCCCGGCTCGGCGAGGCCGACTTCAACGTGGTGCTCTATCCGGAGATCGCCCGCCAAGCCGCCGCCTGGCTTGCCCGCGCCCACGGCCAGCCCACCGTGGAGGTGCCGCCGATCGGCGTCGGCGCCACCCGCGACTTCGTGCGCGCGGTCGCCGCCGTGGCCGGCGTCGACCCGGCGCCGGTGCTTGATGCCGAGGCGGGCAGCCGGCTGCCCTGGTACGCCCGCTCCGTCGACAGCACCTATCTCACCGGCAAGCGCGTCTTCGTCTTCGGCGACGCCACCCATGCGGTCGCCGCCGCCCGCATCGCCCGCGACGAACTTGGCTTCACCGTCGTCGGCCTCGGCACCTATGTGCGGGAGTTCGCCCGCGAGGTGCGGGCCGCCGCCGCCGAGCACGGCATCGAGGCGCTGATCACCGACGACTACCTGGAGGTGGAGGCCCGCATCGCCGAGCTCCAGCCGGAGCTGGTGCTCGGCTCCCAGATGGAACGCCACATCGCCAAGCGCCTCGGCGTGCCCTGCGCGGTCATCTCCGCCCCCGTCCACGTCCAGGACTTTCCCGCGCGCTACGCGCCGCAGATGGGGTTCGAGGGCGCCAACGTGATCTTCGACACCTGGGTCCATCCGCTGATGATGGGCCTTGAGGAACATCTCCTCGGCATGTTCCGCGACGACCCGGAGTTCGGCGACGGCCGCCGGCCGTCCCATCTCGCCGCGGTCGAGCCGACCGATCATGCGCCGGCCGCTGCGGCCGTCGCGCCCGCCCCGCTCCCCGGCGCGCCCGGCTGGAGCCCTGAGGCGGAGCAGGAACTCCGAAAAATCCCCTTCTTCGTGCGCGGGAAGGCGCGCCGCAACACCGAAAGCTTCGCCCGGGACGCGGGCCTGACCTTCATCACGGTGGAGACGCTTTACGATGCCAAGGCCCATTTCGGTCGCTGAGACCGCCCCCTGCCGCGTCGCTATCGTGACGCTCGACCATCACCTGTCGAGCGTCGTGGACCGGGCACGGACGACCCTTCGCAAGGACCTGCCGGGCCTTGAGCTGACGCTCCACGCGGCGGCCGACTGGGAAGCCGATCCGTCGACCCTCGATGCCACCCGCGCGGCCATCGCCGAGGCCGACGTCATCATCGCCTCCATGCTCTTCATGGACGACCACGCCCGCGCCGTCCTGCCGGCGCTGGAAGCCCGGCGCGACCACTGCGACGCCATGGTCTGCTGCATGTCGTCCAGCGAGATCACCCGGCTCACCCGCATGGGCCGCTTCGACATGAGCGCGCCGCAGAGCCCCGCCATGGCGCTGCTGAAGAAGCTGCGCGGCAAGACCAACGTGAAGGGCGGCGCCGGCGCTGGCCAGCTGAAGATGCTGCGCCGCATCCCGCAGATCCTTCGCTTCATCCCGGGCACCGCCCAGGACGTGCGGGCCTATTTCATGGCCCTGCAGTACTGGCTCGCCGGCACCGAGGAGAACGTCGCCAACCTCGTCCGCCTCACCGTGGAGCGCTATGCCGCCGGTCCGCGCGCCAAACTGCGCACGGTTGCCCGTGCGGCCGCGCCGGTCGACTATCCGGACATCGGCCTCTACCACCCGAAGATCGTCGGCCGCATCGGCGCGGACCTGCAGGCGCTGCCCACCCCGCCCGTCCCGGCGCGCGGCACGGTCGGCGTCCTGGTGATGCGCTCCTACGTGCTCGCCGGCAACACCGGCCACTATGACGGCGTCATCGCCGCCCTGGAGGCGCGCGGCCTGAAGGCCGTGCCGGCCTTCGCCCACGGCCTCGACGCCCGCCCGGCGGTGGAGCGCTTCTTCATGGCGAACGGCCGGCCGACGGTCGATGCCGTCGTCTCGCTCACCGGCTTCTCCCTCGTCGGCGGCCCCGCCTACAACGACGCCGCCGCCGCCGAGACCATGCTGGCTGCGCTCGACGTGCCCTATGTCGCCGCCCAGCCGCTGGAATTCCAGACGCTCGAACAGTGGACCGGCTCGCCGCGCGGCCTCCACCCGGTGGAGTCCACCATCATGGTGGCCATCCCGGAACTCGACGGCGCCATCGCCCCCACCGTCTTCGGCGGCCGCTCCGCCGGGGCCTCGCCGGAGGCCGCCCGCGACATGGCCGCCCATCCGGAGCGCGCCGCCATGCTGGCGGCCCGGCTCGACCGGCTGGTGGCGCTCCGCCGCGTCCGCGTCGCCGACCGGCGCGTGGCCATCGTCCTCTTCAACTTCCCGCCGAACGCCGGCGCCACCGGCACCGCCGCCTATCTCTCCGTCTTCCCCTCGCTCTTCAACACCATGAAGGCGATGGCGGCCGAGGGCTACCGGGTCGACCTGCCGGCCGACGCCGAGGCGCTCCGCGCCGCGCTCATTCAGGGCAACACGGCGCTCCACGGCACCCCCGCCAACCTGCACGCCCGCATCTCCACCGACGACCACGTCCGCCGCGAGCCGCACCTTCGCGAGATCGAGGCCCAATGGGGCCCGGCGCCCGGCCGGGTGCAGGCCGACGGGCGCGGCATCCACGTGCTCGGGGCCGCCTTCGGCAACGTCTTCGTCGGCATCCAGCCCGCCTTCGGCTACGAGGGCGACCCGATGCGCCTTCTCTTCGAGCAGGGCTTCACGCCGACGCATGCCTTCTCGGCCTTCTACCGCTATCTCCGCCAGGACCTGAAGGCCGACGCCGTCCTTCATTTCGGCACCCACGGGGCGCTGGAGTTCATGCCCGGCAAGCAGGCCGGCCTCTCGGCCGCCTGCTGGCCCGACCGGCTGATCGGCGACCTGCCGAACTTCTACCTCTACGCCGCCAACAACCCGTCCGAGGCGCTGATCGCCAAGCGGCGCGGCTCGGCGACGCTGATCAGCTACCTGACGCCCTCGGTCACCCGCGCCGGCCTCTACCGCGGCCTTCTGGAGCTGAAGAGCGCCATCGAACGCTGGCGCGGCCGCGACCCGGACGCCTCCGCCGACGAGCGCGCCGACATCGCCGCCCTCGTCCAGGCCATGGCCGCCGCTGTCGACCTCGCCTCGATGGAGCCCGCCTGGACCGACGCGGAAGCCGACGCCGCCGTCGCGGCCCTCTCCACCGCCGTCTACGAACTGGAGAACGCCCTCATCCCGCACGGCCTCCACGTGGTCGGCGAGACCCTCGACGCCGCCGGGCGGGCCGACCTCCTCGCCTCGATCGCCGACGCCTCCCACGGCAAGGCCCTCGACGCAAACGTCGCCGCCGACCTTGCCGCCGGCCGAAGCGCCGAGGCCATCCTCCAGGCGATGCCCGCGCCCGACCGCGCTGCTGCCCGGCCGATGCTGGAGGATCTCGCCCGCACCAGCCGCCTCCTTGCCGAGGACAGCGAGATCCCGGCGCTTCTGCGCGCCCTCGACGGCCGCTACGTGCGGCCGGCCCCCGGCGGCGATCTCCTGCGCACCCCGGCCATCCTGCCGACCGGGCGCAACGTGCACGGCTTCGACCCCTTCCGCATCCCGTCCAGCTGCGCGGTGCAGGACGGCGCCCGCCAGGCCGCCCGGCTGATCGCCCGCCACGTGTCGGACGGCAAGCCCTTCCCGGAATCGATCGCCCTCGTCCTCTGGGGCACCGACAACCTGAAGAGCGAGGGCGGTCCGATCGCCCAGGCGCTCGCCCTCATGGGCGCCCGCCCGCGCTTCGACACCTACGGCCGCATCGCCGGCGCCGAACTGGTGCCGCTCGCCGAACTCGCCCGCCCGCGGGTCGACGTGGTGATCACCCTCTCGGGCATCTTCCGCGACCTCCTGCCCCTGCAGACCCGCATGCTGGCCGAGGCGTCCTTCCTCGCCGCCGACGCGGACGAGCCGTCGGAGGTGAACTTCATCCGCAAGCACGCCCTCACGGTCGCCGCCGCGATGAACTGCCCGCTGGAGGATGCCGCGCTCCGCGTCTTCTCCAACGCCGACGGCGCCTACGGGGCGAACGTCAACCTCCTCATCGACAGCGCGGCCTGGGAGGACTCGGGCGAACTCGCCGAGACCTTCACCCGCCGCAAGGGCTTCGCCTACGGTCGCGACGGCCGGCCCGTCCGGCGGCCGGAGCTTCTCTCCGCCGCCCTCGCCACCGTCGACCTCGCCTACCAGAACCTGGAATCGGTGGAGCTCGGCGTCACCAGCCTCGACCAGTACGTGGACACCCTCGGCGGCATCGGCGCCGCCGCCCGCCGCGCCGGCCGGGCCGACCTGCCCGTCTACATCGGCGACCAGACCCGCGGCGAGGGCAGCGTGCGCAGCCTGTCCGAGCAGGTCGCCCTGGAGACCCGCACCCGGCTCCTCAATCCGAAGTGGTACGAGGCGATGCTCGCCCACGGCTACGAGGGCGTCCGCCAGGTGGAGGCGCACCTCACCACCACCTTCGGCTGGTCGGCCACCACCGGCGCCGTCGCGCCCTGGGTCTACGAGCGGGTCAGCGAGACCTACGTGCTCGATCCCGCCATGCGCGACCGCCTCGCCAGCCTGAACCCGACCGCCGCGCTCCGCCTCGCCAACCGCCTCCTGGAAGCGGAGGAGCGCCGCTACTGGTCGCCGGACGAGGCGACGCTCGCGGCCCTCCGGGCGGCGAGCGAAGACCTCGAGGACCGGCTCGAAGGCGTCACCGTCGACGCGGCAGCCTGAAGGGAGAACGGACGATGACCTATCAGATCCCGATCCGACGTCCCGTCAGCCGCGGAGCCGGCGGCGACGGCGACGGCAGCGTCCAGGTCCACCTGGACCCGGCCATGAAGATCGACACGGCGAAGGTGTTCGCCGTCTACGGCAAGGGCGGCATCGGCAAGTCCACCACCTCGTCCAACCTCTCCGTCGCCTTCGCCAAGCTCGGCAAGCGGGTGCTGCAGATCGGCTGCGATCCCAAGCACGACAGCACCTTCACGCTCACCAAGCGGATGATCCCGACGGTCATCGACGTCCTGGAAGGCGTCAACTTCCACACCGAGGAGCTTCGCGCCGAGGACTTCGTGGTGGAGGGCTACGCGGGTGTCATGTGCGTGGAGGCGGGCGGGCCGCCCGCCGGCACCGGCTGCGGCGGCTACGTGGTCGGCCAGACGGTGAAGCTCCTGAAGGAGCACCACCTCCTGGAGGACACCGACATCGTGGTGTTCGACGTGCTCGGCGACGTGGTCTGCGGCGGTTTCGCCGCGCCGCTCCAGCACGCCGACCGCGGCCTCATCGTCGCCGCCAACGACTTCGACTCGATCTTCGCCATGAATCGCATCGTCGGCGCCATCCACGCCAAGTCGAAGAACTACGGCGTCCGGCTCGGCGGCGTGATCGCCAACCGGAGCAGCGGCACCGACCAGATCGACCGCTACAACGACCGCGCCGGCCTTTCCACCATCGCGCACTTCCCCGACCTCGACGCCATCCGCCGCTCGCGGCTGAAGAAGGCGACCCTGTTCGAGATGGGCGACGAGCCGGACGTGCGCGCCGTGCAGGACGAGTATCTGCGCCTCGCCGCCTCGCTGATCGCCGGCGTGGAGCCCTTCGAGGGCCGCCCGCTGAAGGACCGCGAGATCTTCGACCTCCTGGGGTACGACTGAGATGACGACGCCCACCTACGTGGCCCGCCGCGGCCAGCTTGAGACCTATTTCGACCGCACCGCGGTCGACGCCTGGGCGCGCCTCACCTCCGACGCGCCGGTCGGGCGGATCCGCGCCACCGTGCGCGCCGGCCGCGACGAAATGCGGGCGACGCTGCTCTCCTGGCTGCCGGCCGACCTCACCGGCCTTCGCCTCCTCGACGCCGGCTGCGGCACCGGGGCGCTTTCGGCCGCCGCCGCGGCCCGCGGCGCCACCGTCGTCGGCGTCGACATCTCGCCGACCCTCATCGCGCTCGGCCGCGAGCGCCTCGTCGGCGGCGCCGGCCCCGGGCGGATCGACCTTCGGGTCGGCGACATGCTCGACCCGGCGCTCGGCGAGTTCGACCATGTGGTCGCGATGGACAGCCTGATCCACTATCCGGCCAAGGACGTGGAGGCCGCGCTCGCCCGCCTCGCCGCCCGCACCCGCTGCTCCATCCTCTTCACCTTCGCGCCCTCCACGCCGCTTCTGGCCACCATGCACGCGGTCGGCCAGTTCTTCCCGCGCGGCGACCGCTCGCCGGCCATCGAGCCGATCGGCGCAACCCGTCTCGCCCACCGCATCGACGGCCACCTGGGGCTCTCGGCCTTTCGCCGGGCCCGGTCGCGGCGGGTCGCGCGCGGCTTCTACATCAGCCAGGCCCAGGAGCTCGTGAGGCGATGAAACCGACGCCGCGCGCCATCAACCGGGAATGGGCGAAGGGCTGGGCCAAGGTCGGCACCCGCTTCCTGCCGTTCGCCGACGCCGGCAGTGCCGCCCTGCCGCTGCCGCGGCTCCTGCGCCTGTCGCTCTTCCAGGTGTCGGTCGGCATGGCGACGGCGCTCCTGGTCGGCACGCTCAACCGGGTGATGATCGTGGAGCTCGGCCTCTCCGCCGCCCTCGTCGCCGTGCTCGTCGCCCTGCCCATCCTGGTCGCGCCTTTCCGCACCCTGATCGGCTTCCGCTCCGACACCCACCGCTCGGCCCTCGGCTGGCGGCGCGTGCCCTACATCTGGTTCGGCACGCTGATGCAATTCGGCGGCTTCGCCTTCATGCCCTTCGCCCTCCTCGTCCTCTCCGAGGCGGAGGGCAGCGCCGTCGTCGGCGTGCTCGCCGCCTCGCTCGCCTTCCTGCTCGTCGGCGCCGGGCTGCAGACCACCCAGACCGCGGGTCTGGCGCTCGCCACGGATCTTGCCCGCGAGGAGGACCGGCCGCGCGTGGTCGCGCTCCTCTACGTGATGCTCCTCGTCGGCCTCGTGGTCTCCAGCCTCGTCTTTTCCGTGGCGCTCGCCGACTACTCGGCCTTCCGGCTGATCCAGGTGATCCAGGGGGCGGCCGCCGTCACCATGATTCTCAACCTGATCGCGCTCTGGAAGCAGGAGGAGCGCAACCCCGCCCGCACCCGGCTCGACCAGCCGCGGCCGCGCTTTTCCGCCTCCTGGGCCGCCTATGTGGCGGAACCCGGCGCCCGCCGCCGGCTGGTCGTCGTTGGCCTCGGCACCGCGGCCTTCTCCATGCAGGACATCGTGCTGGAGCCCTACGGCGGCCAGATCCTGAACCTCACCGTCGGCAGCACCACCCAGCTCACCGGGCTCCTGGCGCTCGGGGCGCTCGCCGCCTTCGCTTTCGCCGGCCGCCAGCTCGCCCGCGGGTTCGACCCGCTCCGCCTCGCCGCCCTCGGCGCCGTCGTCGGCATGCCGGCCTTCGCCGCGGTGGCGCTCGCCGCCCCGATGGAGAGCGCGGGCCTCTTCCGGGTCGGCACCGTGCTCGTCGGCACCGGCGCCGGCCTCTTCTCGGTCGGCACGCTCACCGCTGCCATGGCGCGCGACGAGGCGGACCGCACCGGTCTCGCCCTCGGCGCCTGGGGGGCCGTGCAGGCGACCGCCGCCGGCGTCGGCATCGCACTCGGGGGTGTCCTTCGCGACGTGTCGGCGCTCGCCGCCGAAGCCGGCCTCCTCGGCGGCGGCTTCACCGGGCCGGCGGTCGGCTACGGCGTCGTCTACACGACCGAACTCGTCCTTCTCTTCGCCACGCTGGCGCTCATCGGACCTCTGGTCCGCTACGCCGGCCCGGCCAAGGCCTGGTCCGGCCGCAGGCTCGGCCTTGCCGAGTTGCCCGGGTGACCACAACGCCGGCGCCGCCAAGAAAGGGCGCCGGCTGACATGAACGATCGATCGGCCGCATCGAGGCGGCTCTGGAGGGTGCCATGGGTGTCTCTTACACCGGCTACATCGACCTGGCGCAGGTGGTTCTCTACGCCTTCTGGATCTTCTTCGCCGGACTGATCCTCTACCTGCACCGGGAGAACAAGCGGGAAGGCTACCCGCTCCTCTCCGACCGCACCAACGAGCGCGTCTCGGTGGTGGGCTTCCCCGACATGCCGCCGTCCAAGACCTTCCTCCTGCCGCACGGCGGGTCGGTCACGGTGCCGGAGGACCGGGTGGAGCGCCGCCAGATCGCCGCCGCCCCGGTGGCCGTCTGGCCGGGCGCGCCCCTGGTGCCGACCGGCAACCCGATGACCGACGGCATCGGCCCCGGCGCCTGGGCGGAACGCCAGGACGTGCCGGACATCATGTGGGACGGCGGCGAGGTCAAGATCGTCCCGCTGCGCGTCGCCTCCGGCTTCTTTCCGGCGACCCAGGATCCGGATCCGCGCGGCATGACGGTGATCGCCGGCGACGGCAAGGAAGTCGGCATCATCGCCGACGCCTGGGTTGACCGCTCCGAGTTCATCTTCCGCTACTACGAGGTCGAACTCAGCGCCACGGGCGGCCATGTGCTGATCCCGGTCAACTTCGCCAAGATCAGCGCCAAGCAGCGCACCGTGACGGTCGACGCGATCTTCGCCGAACACTTCCTGCACGTGCCGCCCGTGAAGAGCCCCGATCAGGTGACCTTCCTGGAAGAAGAGAAGATCTGCGCCTACTACGGCGCCGGCCTCTTCTACGCCGAACCCAAGCGGACGGAGCCCTGGCTGTGAACGCCCCCATGCACCCTCAGACCGACCTTCCCGAGGCCCTGCCGCGCGGCGAGCGCATCCTCTGGCGCGGCCGACCGGACCCGGTGGCGCTCGCCTTCGCGGCCTTCCGCATCGGCTGGGTGGCGGCCTATTTCGGCCTCCTCTTCGCCTGGCGCTTCGCCTCCAGCCTCGCCGACGGGGCCGGGGCGGTGGACGCCCTCGTCTACGCGCTCTGGATCCTGCCGCTCGCGGCGGCCGGGCTCCTCATCATCGGCGTGCTCGCCTGGCTTGCCGCCCGCACCACCATCTACACGGTCACCGACCGGCGCGTGGTGATGCGGATCGGCATCGCCCTGCCGCTGACGCTCAACCTGCCTTACGCCGAGGTCGAGGGCGCGTCCGTGAAGGAGCGCGGTCGCGGCACCGGCGACATCGCCTTCGCCCTGCAGCGGAGCGCCCGCATCGGCTACGCGGTGCTCTGGCCCCATGCCCGCGCCGGTCATTTCGCCCGGCCGCAGCCGACGCTCCGCGCCATTCCGGACATCGCCACCGTCGCCGAGCGCGTGGCCGGGGCGCTTGCCGCCGCACCGGCCCTCGCGCCGCATTCGGCGCCGGTGGCCGTGCCCATGGCCGATCGTCGGCACCGTGACATGCCCGCCGCCTACGGCGCGGCGGCCGAGTGAGGGAGGACGCCATGGGTCACGCCGCCACCGACACCTTTCCCAAAGGCGCGCTGATCGGCGCCGGCCTGATGATCGCGCTGACCATCACCGCCGCCGCCACCGCCCGCTGGACCGGCTTCGGCGCGCTTCACATGGCCACCCACGGGGCCGTCGAGACCGTCGACCTCGTGTTCGAAGACCGGCCCGGCGGGGCGATCGCGGTGCGTGGCACCGGCGAGAGTCTCATCCTGGACGGCGCGACGAACGGTTTTGTTCGGGGCGTGCTGAGAGGTCTCGCCCGGGACAGGAAAGTGCACGGAATCGGCCCGGACGTGCCGTTCCGTCTGATCCGGCGCGTCGATGGCCGGCTGGTGCTGGAGGATCCGGCCACCAGCCGCGCCCTCGATCTGGGCGCGTACGGATCGGAAAACGCAGGCGCCTTCGCAAGGCTCCTGCACCTGAGGTGAGGCCCGCTGGGGGCTGGGATCGAGGGAGAGTGTCATGATGTCGAATTGGATCGAACTGCCGCGCATCCGAAAGGTGCCGTGCACGGTGGACGTGGAGAACACGGCGGAGCGGTTGCACGCCCATGTGCTCCTGGACGGCTACGACCCGGAGCCCGGCGACGAGGTGATCGTCCACGGCGCCCCCACCGACGTGCCGTTCGGCACCCGCCAGGTGGTGCGCTGCACGGCGACCGTCCGGCCGGCCGGAACCGTCCGCTACATGATCGCCAAGGCGGTCGGCTACCTGGAGCTCACCGAGCTCTACGAGGTGGGCTTCTCCGAGGGGAGGCCGTCATGATCGCCATGGAAGGGGGCGCCGCCCCGAACCTCACCACCGACATGGCGCGCACCGACACCATGCTGGCGCCGCGCTTCTACACCACCGACTGCGAGGCTCTCGACGGCCTGAAGGTCGAGGCCGTGCGGGCCGAGTGGGACGAGATCATGGCCGAGATGCGGGCCGACCTGAACCGCGGCCATTTCCAGAAGAACGCCGAGTTCGACGCCTTCCGCATCGAGGACCTGCCCGAGGATCTCCGCCGGGAGTTCACCGACTTCCTGGTGTCGTCCCTGACGGCGGAATTCTCCGGCTGCGTTCTCTACGCGGAGATCAAGCGGCGGATCAAGAATCCGGAGATCCGCGAGCTCTTCGGCTTCATGACGCGCGACGAATCCCGCCACGCGGGCTTCATCAACGAGGCCCTCAAAGACGCCGGCATCGGCGTCGACCTCGGCTTCCTGAAGAAGACCAAGAAGTACACCTACTTCCAACCGAAGTTCATCTTCTACGCCACCTATCTCTCTGAGAAGATCGGCTACGCGCGCTACATCACCATCTACCGGCAGCTGGAGCGCCACCCGGAACATCGCTTCCATCCGATCTTCAAGTGGTTCGAGAAGTGGTGCAACGACGAGTTCCGCCACGGCGAGGCGTTCGCCCTCATCATGCGCTCGGACCCGAAGCTGACTTCCGGCCTCAACCGGCTGTGGATCCGCTTTTTCCTCCTTGCCGTGTTCGCCACGATGTACGTGCGCGATCACATGCGGCCGGCCTTCCACAAGGCCCTCGGGGTCGATCCGACGGACTACGACATGGCGGTCCTGCGGCTCACCTCGGAGATCTCCAAACAGGTCTTCCCCTTCACCCTCGACATCGACAGCCCGGCCTTCCGCGCCGGCTTCGACCGGCTGTTCCGGCTGGCCGAAAAGGTTGAGGCGGCGAAGGCCAGGGGCGGCGTGGTCGGGCGGCTGAAGCGGATCGCCTACGCCACCCAGGCGGCGGCGACCTTCGCGTCGCTCTACCTGAAGCCCGTCCAGGAGAACCGCGTCCCCGCCAGCGCCCGCCTCGCGCCGGTCTGGTGACCTGAAGTCTGGTGACCTGAAGCCCTTGCCCTGAAGCCCCTCAAGGAGAGGACCGTCCCCGTGAACGACGCGGCGCTCGCCATCGGCCACGCCCTGTTCCTCTGGTGGTTCGGCACCGGGGTCGTCCTCTATCTGGACGGTCTTCCCCCGCGCACGTTCCGCTGGACGGTTCTCGGCGCCACCGCGCTCCTCGCCGCCGCCGTCGCGGCGCTGGCGGCGACGCGCGACGACGTCAGTCTCGCCGCCACCCACGTCGCCTTCGCGGCGGCCGTGATGGTGTGGGCGTGGAACGAGGTGCTCTTCCTCACCGGTCTCGTCACCGGTCCGCGGCGCAGCCGCCGCCCGGCCGACGACCGCGGATGGCGCCGGTTCCGCCACGCCGCCGAGACCATCCTCTACCACGAACTGCTGCTCGCCGCCTCGGCGGCGGGCCTTGCCCTCCTCCTCGCCGACAGCGCCAACCGGGTGGGCCTGTGGACCTTCCTGACGCTCTGGGCGATGCGGCTCTCCACCAAGCTCAACATCTTCCTCGGCGTGCGCAACCTCGGCGAGGCCTTCCTGCCCGACCATCTCGCCTACCTGGCGAGCTACTTCCGCCGGGCGCCCATGAACCGGCTGTTCCCCTGGTCGGTGATCGCCTCGTCGGCGGCCCTCGCGGCCCTCGTGGCGGTCGCCGCCGCCGCCGACACCGACCCGGTCGACGCGGTCGCGCTCTCCCTGGTGGCGACTCTCCTCACGCTCGCCATCCTGGAGCACGGCTTCCTCGTCCTGCCGCTCGACACCGCAACCCTCTGGCGCTGGGGCTTCCGATCCCGCGCCGCCGCCTCGCTCACCCCTTCCGGCGCCGCGCCCGTGGCCGTGCCGGTCCCCCTTACCCAGGATCCACCGCCGCAAACGGCCGTCGACACTCAACGGAGGTCAGCCTGATGGACTACGAAGCCCTGTTCCGGACCGGGATCGACGCGCTCAAGCTGGAAGGGCGCTACCGGGTGTTCGCCGAGCTCGAACGGCACGCCGGCGCCTTCCCGAAGGCGACGCGCCACGGCCCGAACGGCCCGCACGAGGTCACCGTCTGGTGCTCCAACGACTATCTCGGCATGGGCCAGCATCCGGCCGTGCTGGAGGCCATGCACACCGCCCTCGACCGCTACGGCGCGGGCGCCGGCGGCACCCGCAACATCTCCGGCAACTGCCACACCCACGTGCTCCTGGAGCGCGAGCTCGCCGATCTCCACGCCAAGGAGGCGGCGCTCCTCTTCACCTCCGGCTTCGTGTCCAACTGGGCCGGCCTCGGCACGCTGGCCGCCCGCATCCCGGACTGCGTCGTCTTCTCCGACGCCGGCAACCACGCCTCCATGATCGACGGCATCCGCCAGAGCCGCTGCATCAAGCGCGTGTTCCAGCACAACTCCCCGCGCGACCTCGACCGCCAGCTCGCCGAGTTCGGGCCGGACGTGCCGAAGCTCGTCGCCTTCGAGAGCGTCTACTCCATGGACGGCGACATCGCGCCGATCGCCGAGATCTGCGACGTCGCCGAGGCGCACGGCGCCATGACCTACCTCGACGAGGTGCACGCGGTCGGCCTCTACGGCCCGCGCGGCGGCGGCATCTCCGAGCGCGACGGCGTCGCCGACCGGCTGACCGTCATCGAGGGCACCCTCGGCAAGGCCTATGGCGTCGTCGGCGGCTATATCGCGGCCTCCCGCACGCTCTGCGACTTCGTGCGCAGCCATGCCAGCGGCTTCATCTTCACCACCGCCCTGCCGCCCGCGGTCGCCGCCGGCGCCATGGCCAGCATCAGCCACCTGAAGGCTTCCGGCGCCGAGCGCGCCCGCCACCAGGACCGGGTCGCCCGGGTCCGCGCCGCGCTCGACGCCGCCGGCATCCCGCACCTGGAAAACCCCAGCCACATCATCCCGGTGATGGTCGGCAACCCCACCGTCTGCAAGCAGATCTCCGACCGGCTGCTCGACCACTACGGCATCTACGTCCAGCCCATCAACTACCCGACCGTGCCGCGCGGCACCGAGCGCCTGCGCATCACGCCGTCGCCCTTCCACAGCGACGCCGACATCGACGCCCTCATCGGCGCCCTGTCGGACATCTGGGCCGACGCCGGCCTGGAGCGCGTCGCCGCCTGAGGACGCGGCCGCCCGCCTGGAGCCCGCCCGGGACGCCGAGAGCGCCCCGGGGACAGCACAACCGCCGCAAGGCCGGGAGGAAGACACCGCCATGCTCACACGCGTCGATCCATCGGACTCTCAGCGCCGCACGCGGCGGGATCCGGCGCGCGCCGCCTTTCCCTTCTCGGCCATCGTCGGCCAGGAGGAGATGAAGCAGGCGCTCCTGATCTCGGCGGTGGACCCGGACATCGGCGGCGTCCTCATCCTCGGCGATCGCGGCACCGGCAAGTCCACCGCCATCCGGGCCCTCGCCGCCCTCCTGCCCGACCGCAAGGTGGTGGAAGGCTGCCCCTACGGCTGCGATCCGGCCGAGCGCGCCGACCAGTGCGACGCCTGCCGCGCCCGCACGGCCCGCGATCGGGTGGTCGTCCGCGTGCCCATCCCGGTGGTGGACCTGCCGCTCGGCGCCACCGAGGACCGGCTCGTCGGCGCCCTCGACCTGGAGCGGGCGCTCACCCGCGGCGAGAAGGCCTTCGAGCCCGGCCTCCTCGCCCGCGCCAACGGCGGCTATCTCTACATCGACGAGGTGAACCTCCTGGAGGACCATCTGGTCGACCTCCTTCTCGACGTGGCCGCCTCCGGCCGCAACGTGGTGGAGCGGGAAGGCCTCAGTCTCTCCCATCCGGCGAAGTTCGTCCTCGTCGGCAGCGGCAACCCGGAGGAGGGCGAGCTCCGGCCGCAGCTTCTCGACCGCTTCGGCCTCGCGGTGGACGTCGGCACGCCGCGCACGGTCGCCGAGCGCGTCCAGGTGGTGAAGCGGCGAAACGCCTTCGAGGCCGACCGGGCCGGCTTCTCCGCGCTCTGGCGCAAGGACGAGGCCCGCACCACCCGCCGCATCGCGAGCGCCCGCGCCGCGCTGGCCGCCGTCGACGTGCCCGACGAGGTGCTGGAGGCCGCCGCCACGCTTTGTCTCTCCCTCGGCACCGACGGCCTTCGCGGCGAACTCACCCTGATGCGCGCCGCCCGCGCCCTCGCGGCGCTCGACGGGGCGCCGGCCGCCGGCCTCGATCATCTGGCCCGCATCGCCCCGTCCGCCCTTCGCCATCGCCTCCGCCGCAACCCGCTCGACGATGTGGGCTCCGCCGCCCGCATCGAGATCGCCCTCAAGGAGGTTCTCGGCTGATGGACGCCGCCGCCACCTTCGCCGACGCCCTCCTGGCCGCGCGGCTCGCCGCGTCGGACCCGGCCGCCCTCGGCGGCCTTCTGGTGCGCGGCGCCGGCGGGGCGGCGGATCTGCTGGTGGAAGCCTTCGTGGACGGCCTTCCGGCCGCGGCGGCGGTCCGCCGCATCCCCGTGTCGGTCGACCGCGACCGGCTCGACGGCGGCCTCGACATAGGCGCGACGCTCGCAAGCGGCCGGCCCGTGCTGGCGCGCGGACTCCTGTCGGAAGCGGCCGGCGGGCTGATCGTTCTTCCCGCCGCCGAGCGGATCGCCCCCGCCGTCGCCGCCCGCCTCGCCGCCGCCCTTGAGTCCGGCGTCGACGGCCGGCCGATCGCCACCCTGGCGTTCGACGACGGGGCGGACGAGGACCCGGCCCCGGCCGGCGCGCTCGCCGACCGGCTCGCCTTTCACGTCAGCTTCGAGGGCCTGCCCCTCCGCCTCGTCGATCTGGCGACCGCCGCCGGTTCAATCGGTTCAGACGCCCGGCCCGCCGACGCTTCGTCCGGTGGTCCCGTTGTCTCCGATGCCGACCTCCAGGCGCTCGCCGAAGCGGCCGACCGGCTCGGCGTCGCCTCGCCCCGCACCCTGCTTCAGGCGGTCGCCGCCGCCCGCGCGGCGGCCCGCCTCGATGATCGTGACACGGTCATAGGCGACGATCTCCTGGTCGCCGCCCGCCTCGTGCTCGGCCCCCGCGCCGTCGTCCTCGCGCCGCCGCCGCCCGCCGACGACGCCACCCCGCCGCCGCCCGACCGGTCGCCGGACGATCCCGCCGAGGCGGGCGAGCCGCCCGCCGACGGCCCGCTCGCCGACCGCATCGTCGCCGCCGCCACCGCCACCTTGCCGCCCGACGTGCTCGCCGCCCTGGCGGCAGCCGGCGGACGGGCGAAGACCGGCACCGGCCGGGCTGGGGCCGAACGCACCACGCTCACCGGCGGCGGCCGGCCGATCGCCAGCCGGCCCGGCCAGCCGCGCGGCGGCAGCCGCCTCGACATCGTGGAGACGCTCCGCGCCGCCGCGCCCTTGCAGCGCTTCCGCGCCGCGCCGCCGCCCGGCTGCCGGCTCGCCGTCCGCACGGCGGACTTTCGCATCCGGCGCAGCCGCCGCCCGGCGCGCACCACCACCGTCTTCGTGGTCGATGCGTCCGGGTCCGCCGCGCTTCGCCGGCTCGGCGAGGCCAAGGGCGCCGTCGAACTCATCCTCGCCGACTGCTACGTGCGCCGCGACCGGGTCGCCATGATCGCCTTCCGGGGCGAGGGGGCCGACCTCGTCCTGCCGCCCACCGGCTCGCTCACCGCCGCCCGTCGCCGGCTGGTGGACCTTGCCGGCGGCGGCGGCACCCCGCTCGCCGCCGCCATCGACGCCGCCGCGGCCCTTTCGGATCGCATCCGGCGGGACGGCGAGACCCCGGCCCTCGTCTTCCTCACCGACGGCCAGGCCAACGTCGCCCGCGACGGCACCGGCGGCCGCGCCCGGGCGGACGCCGACGCCCTTGTGGCGGCGGCCGTCGTCCGCGCCGCCGGGGTGGCGGTGCTCCTCGTCGACATCGCCGACCGACCGCACCCGCGCGCCCGGCAGCTCGCCGCCGCGCTCGGCGCCACCTACCTGCCGCTGCCGCGGGCCGACGCCCGCGCCGTCGCCTCCGTGGTGGCGGCGGCCCGCCCCGCCGCGTCCCCCCGTGCCTCCGTCCGTCCGTCAGACCGCTCCTGAAGCGAGACCCGCCATGGCCTACGACCCGATCGCCGACCTTCTTTCCGCCATCCGCTCACCGGAGGACATCCGGACCCTCGACGCCGCCGCGCTGCCGCGGCTTGCCGGCGAGCTCCGCCAGGCGCTGGTGCGCACCGTCTCCCGCACCGGCGGGCATCTCGGGGCGAGCCTCGGCGTCGTCGAACTCACCATCGCGCTCCACCGGGTGTTCCAGACCCCCGTCGACGCGCTGATCTGGGACGTCGGCCACCAGGCCTATGTGCACAAGATGGTCACCGGCCGGCTCGGCCGGATGGAGACGATCCGCCGGCCGGGCGGCCTCTCCGGCTTCACCAAGCGCGACGAGAGCGCCTACGATCCGTTCGGCGCCGGCCATTCCTCCACCTCCATCTCGGCCGCGCTCGGCTTTGCCGCCGCCCGCCGGCTGCTCGGCCGCGAGGGGCGGGCGGTCTGCGTCATCGGCGACGGCGCGCTCTCCGCCGGGCTCGCCTACGAGGGGCTCAACAACGCCGGCCACGCGGGCCTGCCGGTGGTGGTCATCCTCAACGACAACGCCATGTCGATCTCGCCGCCGGTCGGCGCGGTCGCCGGCCACCTGGACGACCTCGCCGCCGAAGGCTCGCCGGCCAATCTCTTCACCGCCCTCGGCTTCGACTACCGCGGCCCCATAGACGGCCACGACCTCGACCAACTGGTCCCGGCGCTCGAGGCGGCGCGGGCGGCGGACGGTCCGGTGCTCGTCCACGTGCGCACCCGCAAGGGCCACGGCTACGCCCCCGCCGAGGCCGCCGCCGACCGGCTGCACGGCGTCGTGCCCTTCGATCCGGCGACCGGCGTGCAGGCCAAGGCCAAGCCCGTGGCGCCGAGCTACACCCGCGTCTTCGCCGACGCGCTCGTCGAGGCCGCCGACGCCGATCACCGGGTCGTCGGCATCACCGCCGCCATGGCGTCCGGCACCGGCATCGACCGCTTCGCCGCCGCCCACCCGGACCGCGCCTTCGACGTCGGCATCGCCGAGCAGCACGCCGTCACCTTCGCGGCGGGGCTCGCCTGCGAGGGCATGAAGCCCTTCTGCGCCATCTACTCCACCTTCCTGCAGCGGGCCTACGACCAGATCGTCCACGACGTGGCGTTGCAGCATCTGCCCGTGCGCTTCGCCATCGACCGGGCCGGCTATGTGGGCGCCGACGGCCCCACCCACGCCGGCAGCTATGACCTCGCCATGCTGGGTTGCCTGCCGGGCTTCGTCGTCATGGCGCCCGCCGACGAGGCGGACCTGCGCGCCATGGTGCACGCCGCCGCCGACCATGACGACGGCCCGATCGCCTTCCGCTATCCGCGCGGCGAGGGGGTCGGCGGCCTGGACCTCACCGGCCCGCCCGACCGGGTCGAGATCGGCCGTGGCCGGGTGCTCCGCGAGGGCGACGACGTCGCCATCCTGTCCCTCGGCACCCGCCTCCACGCGGCCCTTGCCGCCGCGGAGCAGCTGGAAGCGGAGGGCGTCTCCGTCAGCGTCGCCGACGCGCGCTTCGTCAAGCCGCTCGACGAGGCGCTCGTCCTCGGCCTCGCCCGCCGGCACCGGCTGCTCGTCACCGTGGAGGAGGCCGCCGCCGGCGGCTTCGGCGCCGCCGCCCTCCAAGTCATGGCCCGGGCGGACCTCGGCCCCGGCCGGCTCACGGTGCGCACCCTGTCGCTGCCCGACCGGTTCCTGCCCCACGACAACCCGGCCGCCATGATGCGCGCGGTCGGCCTCGACGCGGAGGGCATCGTCGGCGCCGTGCGGCTCGCCTCCGCCCGCCGCCGGCGCATGGCCTTCGCGCCGCCCGCCCGGACGGCGCTGGCGAGGGTCGCCCCCAGGATCGCCCCCAGGATCACCCCATGAGGCCGGCCGAGCTCAACCTTCCCGCCGGGCGGACCCGGCGGCGCCCGCCCGCCCATCCGCGCCTCGACCTCGACCGCGACGGCGCCCACTGGCCGAACCGGGAGGCGAGCCGGCTCGTGCGCGCCGGCGGCGTGCGCTGGCACGTGCAGCAGATGGGCACCGGCCCGGACGTGCTTCTCGTCCACGGCACGGGCGCCTCCACCCATTCGTTCGGCGCGCTCGCGCTGGAACTTGCCGGCCGCTTCCGCGTCACCGCCTGCGACCTGCCCGGCCACGGCTTCACCGACCGGCTACCTTCCGCCCGCATGACGCTGCCCGGCATGTCCGACGCCCTCGCCGACCTTCTCGCCGCCCTCGACGTGCGGCCAGCGGTGGCGGTCGGCCATTCGGCCGGCGCCGCCATCCTGATCCGCATGTGCCTCGACGGCCGCATCGCGCCGCGGGTCGTCGTCAGCCTCAACGGCGCCCTCTCGGGCTTCCGCGGGCCGATCGGGCGCTTCTTCTCGCCGCTCGCCCAGATGCTGGCGCTGAACCCGCTCGTGCCCCGCGTCTTCGCCCGCCGCGCCCGCGACCCGGCCGTTCTCGCCAACCTCGTCGAGCGCACCGGCTCGCGCCTGTCGCCGGACCAGGTCGCCCTCTACGGCCGCCTCGCCGCCGACCCGGACCACGTCTCGGCGGCGCTCGCCATGATGGCCGGCTGGGACCTCGGCGCCCTCCAGGCTGGCTATGCCCGCCTCAAGACGCCGGTGGTGCTCGTCGCCGGCTCGCGCGACGGCATGGTGCCGGCCGACCAGGTGTTCGATCTGGAACGCCGGATCCCGCACGCCCGCGCGGTCGTCCTCCGCGGCCTCGGCCACCTCGCCCACGAGGAGGCGCCGGAGGCGATCGCCGCCGTCATCGAATCCGCCGCCCGCGAGCACGGCGCCCTGCCGGAGGCCGGCCCGTGACCATCCCGCGCCCGCCCGCCGGCTTCCGCACCGATGCGCCCGACGCCCCGTTCGGCGCCGACCCCGGCCGCCCGCACGCGGTCGTCATCGGCAGCGGCTTCGGCGGCCTTGCCGCCGCCGTCCGGCTCGGCGCGCGCGGCTACCGGGTCACCGTCCTGGAACGGCTCGCCGCCCCCGGCGGACGGGCGGAGGTCCACCGGCAGGACGGCTTCACCTTCGACGCCGGCCCCACCATCGTCACCGCCCCCCATCTCCTCGACGAGCTCTGGGCCCTCTGCGGCCGCTCCTTCGCCGCCGAGGTGGATCTGCGTGCGCTCGACCCCTTCTACCGGCTCGTCTTCGCCGACGGCGGCCACCTCGACGTCTCCGGCGACGCCGCCCGCATGCGCGCCGAGGTCGCCCGCATCGCCCCCGCCGACCTTGCCGGCTACGACCGCTACCTCGCCCACGCGGACGCCATGTTCCGCGTCGGCTTTCAACAGCTCGGCACCCTCCCGTTCGGCTCCCCGGCCGACATGGCCCGCGTCCTCCCGGCGCTCCTGAAGCTCTCCGGCTGGCGCTCGGTGCACGGCCTCGTCTCCCGCTACGTGCGCGACGAGCGCCTGCGGATCGCCCTCGGCTTCCACCCGCTCTTCATCGGCGGCAGCCCGTTCACCGCCACCGCCGTCCTCACGCTGATCTCGGCGCTGGAGCGCCGCTTCGGCGTCCACTTCCCGATCGGCGGCACCGGACGGCTCGTCACCGGCCTCGTCGACCTCGTCCGCCACCAGGGCGGCACCCTCCGTTGCCGGGCCGACGTGGCGGAGATCACCGTCGCGGACGGCCGCGCCACCGGCGTGCGCCTCGCCACCGGCGAGGTCATTCCGGCCGCCGTCGTCGTCTCCAACGCCGACGCCAGCCATACCTACCGCACGCTGCTGCGCGCCACGGTGCGCCGCCGCTGGACCGACCGGCGCATCGACCGCGCCCGCCAGTCCATGAGCCTCTTCGTCTGGTACTTCGGCACCTCCCGCCGCTTTAATACCGTGCCCCACCACACCATCCTGCTCGGCCCCCGCTACAAGGGCCTCATCGAGGACATCTTCGCCGCCCGCGGCCTGCCGGACGACTTCAGCCTCTACCTGCACCGGCCGACCGCCACCGACCCCGACCTCGCGCCCCCCGGCTGCGACGCCTTCTACGTGCTCGCCCCGGTGCCCAACCTCGACGCCCCGATCGACTGGACGACCGCCGCCGAGCCCTTCCGCCGGCGCATCGCCGCCGCCCTGGAGACCCGCCTCCTGCCCGGCCTCTCGGCCTCCGTGGTCACCTCGCGCGTCACCACGCCGCTCGATTTCGCCGGCCGCCAGCTCGCCTTCAAGGGCGCCGCCTTCGGCCTGGAACCCGTCCTCACCCAGTGCGCCTGGTTCCGGCCGCACAACCGGAGCGAGGACGTCGACCGGCTCTATCTCGTCGGCGCCGGCACCCATCCGGGCGCCGGCATTCCCGGCGTCCTCTCGTCCGCCAAGATCCTCGACCAGGTGGTGCCCCATGCCGACGCTCTCCGCTGACGACCGCGCCGGGAGCGAGGCCATGCTCCGCCACGGCTCCAAGTCCTTCTTCGCCGCCTCGCTCCTCCTGCCCCGGCGCGTCCGCGGGCCGGCGACCGCCCTCTACGCCTTCTGCCGGGCCGCCGACGATGCGGTGGACGGGGAGGGCCGCGGCCCTGCCGCCGCGGTCGACGCGTTGAAGGCCCGCCTCGACCGCATCTACGAAGGCCGCCCGCGCGATCTCCTCGTTGACCGGGCCTTCGCCAGCGTGGTGGAGGCCCACGCCATCCCGCGCGCCCTCCCGGACAGCCTGATCGAGGGCTTCGCCTGGGACGCGGAGGGCCGCCGCTACCCGGATCTCGCCAGCCTGGAGGCCTATGCCCTCAGGGTGGCCGGCTCGGTCGGCCTGATGATGGCCCTCGTCATGGGGTGCCGCGACGAGGCCGCGCTCGCCCGCGCCGCCGACCTCGGCATCGCCATGCAGTACACCAACATCGCCCGCGACGTGGGCGAGGACGCCCGCGCCGGCCGGCTCTACCTCCCGGCCGACTGGCTCGCCGGCGCGGGCGTCGATCCGGACGCCTTCCTGGCGGACCCCAAGCCTTCGCCGGCGCTCTTCGCTGTCGTCCGACGCCTGCTCGCCACCGCCGACCGGCACTACGCGGCCGCGCGCGCCGGCATCGACCTTCTGCCGCGCCCCTGCCGCCCCGCCATCCTCGCCGCCAGCCTCGTCTACGGCGACATCGGCACCCGGCTCCGCGCCGCCGGCTGCGACCCGCTCGCCGGCCGGACCGTGGTGCCGAAGGCCCGCAAGGCCATGCTCATCGCCCGCGCCTGCGCCGGCGCCTTCGTCGCCACCCGGCCCTCCCACGCCCCCGCGCCACCCGCCGCCCGCGCCCTCGTCCTCACGGTCGCCGAGGCCCAGCCGCCTCCGTCCCCCGCGCGCCTCGGCCCCGAACGCCTCATCGACATCCTCACCGCCCTCGAAACCCGCAACCGCCAAGCCGCCAACCTCCGCCCCACCCGCATGCGCATCGCGCGATAGGGGCGGGGAAGCGGGTGCCCCGACAGACCCCCTCTCCCCTTGAGGGAGAGGGTTGGGGAGAGGGGTGAACCACCGCCGCCAGCCGTCCACCCGCCCCAGACCCGCCGCCCCGGCCGACCCCACGCACCCACGTCCCGCCCGATGCGATCCCCCCACGGCCCCCGTCGGCGCCGACACCCCTCACCCCAACCCTCTCCCTCAAGGGGAGAGGGGGCGCGTCGGTGGTTCGATCGAGTCACGGCAAATGTCGATTGGCCGCGGACCCCACCCGCCAGTCGTCCGCCGCCACCCCCCGACCGCACCCGCGACACACCCCCTCTCCCCTTGAGGGAGAGGGTTGGGGAGAGGGGTGAACCACCGCCGCCAGCCGTCCACCCTCGACAAGTTCACCGCGGCCAGCCGTCCGCCCTCGACAAGTTCGCCGCCGCCAGCCGTCCACCCGCCCCAGACCCGCCGCCCTGGCCGACCCCACGCACCCACGTCCCGCCAGCTCCAATCCCCCACGGCCCCTGTCGGCGCCGACACCCCTCACCCCACCCCTCTCCCTCAAGGGGAGAGGGGGCGCGTCGGTGGTTCGGGGGAAACACGGCCAACGTCGCTCACCAGATGGCACTCCATCCGCCAACCGCACCCATCCCCACCTTCCCCCACCCCCACGCCCGCCCTACCTCTCTCCCCATCCCGAGGAGATCGCCCCATGTCGTCCGGCTGGATCGTCGCGCTCGAACTCGCCCTGGTGCTCGGCGTCGCTCTCGTCTTCGCGCTCCGGGAATTCCGCACGCTGAAGCGCCTGCGCCAGGAGCGCGAGGCCGCGAACACCCGTCCGCCGGACCCCTGAGCGCCGCCGGGTCACCCCCGACGCGGCATGCGGAACGGCAGCATGGCCTGCACGATCGGTGCCCGGAACCGGTCCAGCGACAGGCTCTCGTGCACCCCGACGGCCGTGTGCCCATCGAGCCCCAGCCGCACCAGCGAGCGCGCGTAGAAGGGCGTGTCCTCCAGCGTCCGCAGCACCTTGGCCGTGCCGGCGTCGTCCGAATGGGCCGGCCGCGGCATCAGCCAGCCGGTGCGGCGCAGAGCCACCGGCGGCGGCGCGGCGAGCACCTCCGACGAGCCGTCCCGCCCCACGTCGAGCCGGAAGGCGCGCGACGCGGAGTGCCGCGGCTGCAGCGCGTAGACGATGCTGGTGCCCCGCCCGTCGGTGACGCGCGACCACGACCAGGACCGGAACCCGACCTCCAGCGGCTCGTCGCCGTGGTTGTGGTCCACGTAGGCGTCGCCGCTCCAGTGCCGGTCGGGGCCTTCCAGGTCCACCTCCATGCGGGCGACCGGCGCGATCGGCTGCCAAACGTGCCCGCCGAAGAGGTCGAGCGCGTGGGGGGCGAAGGGTGCCGCCGGCAGGTCCACCCGCACCTCGCCGCGCAGGCGCCGCGGCAGCGGCACGCGAACCTCGTCGAACCGGATCGTCAGCGTGCGCCCTGCCACACTCATCCGGCTCGGCCCCACGACCAGGGCGGTGGCGTCGCGGGTCAGCGACCCGCGGCCCCGCTCCGTCATCGCCCAGCCGCCGTGCCGGTCGTAGACCGCCACGTTGATGGCCACGTGGTTCTCCGGGTCGGCGGCGCCGCGCCGGCGGGCGAAGGCGTAATAGGGTGAGAAGACGCTGCCGACGAAGCCGATGATGGTGATGGCCGACTTGCCGTCGTCGCTCACTCCGTCGACGTACCACCAGGCGTACCCCCCCGGCCCGACCGGTCTTTCGAAGCCAAGTCCCGGATGGCCGCCCGCGCGGCCAACTGGCCCGACAGGGTCGCCATCGGCAGGCCGGGACCCGGGTGCGCGCTGCCGCCCGCCAGGTAGAGCCCGGGAATCGGCGTCCGCGGTCCCGGGCGCCGGAAGGCCGACGACCATCCGTGGGTCGCCCGTCCGTAGAGCGCCCCGCCCGTCGCCGGGAACATCCGGGCGAAATCCGTGGGCGTCGTGGTGGTCACCGCCAGGGGGGAGAGCGTCAGGCCGAGCCGCGCCAGGTGACTGAAGGTTGCGGATTGACATCGGGCGATCTCCTCGGCGGTGAGCGGTTGGCAATCGCCGTCTGCCGGGGCGTTCACCAGGATCAGCAGCCGCTCCGGGCCGTCCACCGGATGGCCCGCTTCGCGGTCCTGGGCGCAGACGTAGACGGTGGGCTGTTCGGGAAGGCGGCGCTTCTGGAACAGGGCCTCGAACTCGGCCGGGTAGTTGTCCGAGAAGAAGACGCTGTGCCGGGCGAGCGGCACGCCGGAGGTGCGGGCCGCCGCCGCGAAGGTGACGGCCGAAAGCGATCGGGAGAGCCGCGGCATGGCGGGCGCCGCCTTGACGACGTGGGTGCCGAGAAGGCCGGACCCGAGCGCCGCGATGTCGCCGTTGTGGATCACGAGGTCGGCCTCCAGCCGGTCGCCGGCCGCCGTCACCACGCCGCTGATCCGGCCGCGCGCCACCTCGATGGACGAGACCGCGCAGTCGGTCACGATCCGGGCGCCGAGGCTGACCGCAAGGTCCGCGGTCGCGTCCACGATGGCGGCGATGCCGCCGTCCACCACGTGCACGCCCATCTGCTCCACGTGCGCCACCAGCATCAGGGTCGCCGGCGCCGCGAAGGGCGACGAGCCGCAGTAGGTGGCGTAGCGCGCGAAGAGCTGGCGCAGGCGCGGATCCTCGAAATGGTCGTGGAGCGCCCGCCAGAGCGACGTGAACGGTCGGAGCGCGATCAGGTCGGAAAGGCCCGCCAGCCCGGCGCGGCGAATCAGCCCGGCGAGACTGGCGCCGTCGGCGTGCAGATAGGGCTGCTCCAGCGTCTCGTAGACCCGCTGGGCCGCCCGGCAGAAGGTGAGATAGCGCAGGGCCTCCGCCGAACCGGCGAATCGGCCGATGGCGTCGGTCGCCGCCTTCGGGTCCGTGTGCAGGTCCAGCCGCGATCCGTCGGGCCACACATGGCGGGCGAGGATCTCCACCGGCCGGAGGGCGATGTGATCGTCGAGCCGGCGCCCGCCGACCGCGAAGAGGGCGTCGAACACCGGCTTCAGGGTGAACACCGTCGGGCCACAGTCCACCGGTCCGGCGGGCGTCGCGACGGTGCGCACCTTGCCGCCCACCCGGGGAGCGGCCTCCAGCACCGTCACGTCCAGCCCCTCGGCCGCGAGTTCGACGGCAGCCGCAAGACCGCCCATGCCGCCCCCGACCACGAGTGCCCGTGCCGTTGCCACGATCGGTCTCACTGCTTGACAGCCTCGATGCTTGAGTGTCATTTTTTTTGGACAGATTTGAAAGTAAAATCTGCCTGACAGTTGAGAGGGCCGGATCATGGACGCCGCGAGCCGCATCGAGCTAGCCTTGCAGGATGCTCTCCAATCCGCCGCGAACGGCTGTCCGCCGCGTCTGGCGGCCGCCATGCGGGACGCGGTTGTCCCCGGCGGGGCGCGCATACGACCACGGCTTACAATCGCGGTTTCGTACGCCTGTGGAGACGACAAACCGGCTACATCGGACGCTACAGCGGCTACAATCGAGCTGCTCCACTGCGCCTCTCTGGTGCACGACGACATGCCCTGTTTCGACGACGCATCGTTCCGGCGGGGTCGTCCGTCGATCCATGCGGCCTATGGGGAAAACGTCGCCCTTCTGACCGGCGACGCCCTGATCGTCCTTGCCTTCACCCACCTGGCCAGCCGGGTGGAGCTCCCGGAAAGGTTGAGCGCCCTCGTCGGCATCGTCGGCGCTGCCGTCGGCGCCCCGTCCGGAATCGTCGCCGGCCAGGCCTTCGAGTGCGAGCCCGACATCGCGCTTGGCGCCTATCACCGGACGAAGACCGGCGCCCTCTTCGCCGGCGCCACCATGGCCGGCGCGGCCGCCGCGGGCTTCCCGGCGGAGCCCTGGCGGGCGCTCGGCATGGCGGTCGGCGAGGCCTACCAGGTCGCCGACGACATCCGCGACATGGTCTCCACCCCCGCCGAGCTCGGCAAGCCGATCGGCCGGGACGAGGTGCTCGGACGGCCGAGCGCCACCCGGGAATTCGGCCTCGACGGCGCCATTCTGCGGCTCAAGGACCTGGTGGCGCGCGCCATCGCCGTGGTGCCGGACTGTCCGGGCGACGCCATGCTGAAGGCCTTGATCCTCAGGGAAACGCGCAAGTTCCTGCCCGAGGACCTCGCGGCGCGGGCGGCCTGAGCCATGCCGCCGCCCGTGCCCCTGGCTGACCGGTCCGGCGGCCTGGGCGGCCGGCTCCTCGACGGCTGGCGGGAGTGGCGGAACCGCCTGGTCGCCAGTCCGCGATTCCAACGGTTTGCCGCCGATACCCCGCTGGTGCGGGCGGTCGCCGCCCACCATGCCTCGTCGCTTTTCGACGTCTGCGCCGGGTTCGTCTACTCCCAGGTGCTGCTCGCGGCGGTGCGCCTCGACCTCTTCGACATCCTCGCCGAGGGGCCGCTGCCGCTGCCCGATCTCGCCGCCCGCCTGCGCCTGCCCCTCGACGGCGCCCGGCGCCTCGCCGAGGCGTCGGTGGCGCTCGGGCTCCTGGAGCAGCGCTCCGGCGGCCGTTACGGCCTCGGCCTCCAGGGCGCGGCACTCCGCGGGAATCCAGGCCTTCTGGCCATGATCGACCACCATGCGCTGGTCTACGCCGACCTCGCCGACCCGGTCGCGCTCCTCCAGGGACGGCGCGGCCCAACCGGCCTCGGCCGCTTCTGGCCCTACGCGACCGCCGAGGGAGGGGATGCGGTCGCCGCTGAGAACGGAGGCGAAGGGGCGCCGGAGCCGCCCGCCGCGGTGGAGGCTCGCCAGGGGGAGCCCGGATCCTCCGAGGCCTACTCCCGCCTCATGTCCGCCACCCAGGGCTTCGTGCGCGACGACATCCTCGACGCCTATGATTTCGGCCGGCACCGGACCGTCATGGACGTCGGCGGCGGCGATGGGACCTTCCTCACAAGCGTCGCCGCGCGCCATCCAGATCTCAACCTCAGATTGTTCGATCTTCCTCCCGTTGCCGCCCTGGCCGCCCGCCGATTCGAGGTCCTGCCGGCGCCGCAGCCGACCGCCATCGCCGGCGACTTCCGCCGCGACCCCCTCCCGGCCGGCGCCGACCTCATCACTTTCGTGCGCATCCTCCACGACCACGACGACGCAACCGTCCGTCTCGTCCTCCAGAAGGCCCACGCCGCCCTCGCCGTCGGCGGACGGGTGCTGATCGCCGAACCGATGGCGGATTCCGGCGGAAATCCGCGGGTTGGCGGCGCCTATTTCAACTTCTATCTCCTCGCCATGGGCCACGGCCGCCCCCGCACCCCGCAAGCCCTCACAACCCTCCTCCGGGATGCCAACCTTTCCAACCCCCGCCGGCTGAAGACCCGCAGACCCATGCTGGTCTCTGCCCTGGTCGCCGAACGGGTGTCATGAGAATCCGACAGACCGACTGTAAATCTTAATTGACAACTCGGCCTGTCAGGCGTCACTTACAGGGAACGAACACCAACACAAGACCCAGCAGGGAGGCCGTCATGGACACCATCGCCGTCGTCATGCGCGGACCTGGCGCGCTCGGCCTGGAACGCCTGCCGCTGGATCCCATGGGCGATGGCGACGTGCTCGTCGAGTGCGCCTATTCGGGCATCAGCACCGGCACCGAGAAGCTGCTCTGGACCGGCCGCATGCCGACCTTCCCAGGCATGGGCTACCCCCTGGTCCCGGGCTACGAGACGGTCGGCCGGGTGGTCGACCCGGGCCGCTCCGCCCTTGCCGAAGGGTCTTTCGTTTTCGTACCCGGCGCGCGCTGCTACGGCCCGGTGAAGGGCCTCTTCGGCGGGGCCGCCCGTCGGCTCGTGGTGGCCGGCGACCGGATCGTGCCGGTCGACGAAGCCCTTGGCGCCTCAGGTGTTCTCTTGGCGCTCGCCGCCACCGCCCACCATGCGGTCGCCGCCGGCCCGCTGCCCGATCTCGTCGTCGGGCACGGCGTTCTCGGCCGGCTGATCGCCCGCGTCGTGGTCGCCAAGGGCGGTGCCCCGACCGTCTGGGAGCTGGATCCGAACCGCCGCGCCGGCGCCCTCGGCTATGCCGTGACGGACCCCGCCGAGGATCCGCGCCGGGACTACACGGCCCTCTGCGACGCGAGCGGCGACGCCGCCATTCTGGACGCGCTGATCGCCCGTGCGGCGCCGGGCGCCGAAATCGTGCTCGCCGGCTTCTACGAGGGCCGGCCGAGCTTCGCCTTCCCGCCCGCCTTCATGCGGGAAATCCGCCTTCGCATCGCCGCCGAATGGCGTCCAACCGACTTGACGGCGGTGCAGTCCATGGTCGCTGACGGCCGCCTGTCGCTCGACGGGCTGGTCACCCACCAGGCCCCAGCCGTTGAAGCGGCGGCGGCCTACAACCGGGCGTTCGGCGATCCGGCCTGCCTGAAGATGATCCTCGACTGGAGTGGCACAGCATGAACACCACCGTGAAGAGCCCTGTCTCCGGTTCGGCCGTCGACCAGGAACCCATTCCGGCGACCAAGGCCACCCAGATCATCGCTATCTACGGCAAGGGCGGGATTGGTAAAAGCTTCACGCTCGCCAATCTCAGCTACAACATGGCCCAGCGCGGCAAGAAAGTCCTGCTGATCGGCTGCGATCCGAAGAGCGATACGACTTCGCTTCTCTTTGGCGGACGGGCCTGCCCGACGATCATCGAGACGTCGGCCAAGAAGAAGCTGGCTGGCGAGGACGTGAAGATCGGCGATGTCTGCTTCAAGCGGGACGGGGTCTTCGCCATGGAGCTCGGCGGCCCGGAAGTCGGCCGCGGCTGCGGCGGCCGGGGCATCATCCACGGCTTCGAACTCCTTGAAAAGCTTGGCTTTCACGACTGGGGCTTCGACTACGTGCTGCTCGATTTCCTGGGCGACGTGGTGTGCGGCGGCTTCGGCCTGCCGATCGCCCGCGACATGTGCCAGAAGGTCATCGTCGTCGGTTCGAATGACCTACAGTCGCTCTATGTAGCCAACAATGTATGCTCCGCAGTCGACTACTTCCGCAAGTTGGGCGGCAACGTAGGCGTCGCTGGGCTGGTTGTAAACAAGGACGACGGCACCGGCGAGGCCGCGGCCTTCGCCGCCGCCGCCGGCATCCCCATCCTCGCCTCCATCCCCGCCGACGAGGATATCCGCCGCAAGAGCGCGAACTACCAGATCGTCGGCCGCCCCGGCGACCGCTGGGCGCCGCTCTTCGAGCAACTCGCCGCCGCCGTCGGCGAAGCGCCGCCGGTGCGCCCTACCCCCCTCTCCCAGGACGGTCTCCTCGCGCTCTTCAAGGCCTCTGAGGTCGGTCGCGACTATGTGCTCCAGCCGGCGACGGAGGAGGACATGTGCGGCAGCGCCTCCTTCGCCAAGCCGTCGCTCGAGATCGTCTACGAAACCGTCTGAGCCGGGTGTCGCCATGACCGCTTCCCTCGACGAACCCCTGGACTCGCCCGTCGCCGACAGCGTGGTCAACGACGGATGCCACGGCGGCGCCGCCACCATGCGGGCGGCGGCGGTGGCCGCCGGCAAGAGCGACGTGCTCGACCAGTATGCCGCCGACTACCCGGTCGGCCCGCACGACCGGCCGCAGAGCATGTGCCCGGCCTTCGGGTCGCTGCGCGTCGGCCTTCGGATGCGGCGGACCGCGACGGTGCTCTCCGGCTCGGCCTGCTGCGTCTACGGCCTCACCTTCACGTCGCACTTCTACGGGGCCAAGCGGACGGTCGGCTATGTGCCGTTCAACTCCGAGACGCTGGTCACCGGCAAGCTCTTCGAGGACATCCGCGACGCGGTCCACGCGCTCGCCGACCCGGTCCTCTACGACGCCATCGTGGTGACGAACCTCTGCGTGCCGACCGCCTCCGGCGTCCCGCTCCGCCTCCTGCCGAAGGAGATCAACGGGGTCCGCATCATCGGCATCGACGTGCCGGGCTTCGGCATTCCGACCCACGCGGAGGCCAAGGACGTGCTTGCCGGCGCCATGCTGGCCTTCGCCCGCCGCGAGGCGGAGAACGGCCCGGTGCAGGCGCCCCGCGGCGGGGTCTCCGACCGGCCGGCCGTGACCCTTCTCGGCGAGATGTTCCCGGCCGATCCGGTCGGCATCGGCCGCATGCTGGAGCCGATGGGGCTCGCCGCCGGGCCGGTGGTGCCGACCCGCGAGTGGCGCGAGCTCTACGCCGCCCTCGACGGCGTCGCCGTCGCCGCCATCCATCCCTTCTACACGGCCTCCGTCCGCGAATTCCAGGCGGCCGGCCGGCCGATCGTCGGCTCCGCGCCGGTCGGCGTGGAGGGCACGCTCGCCTGGCTCGACGCCATCGGCACGGCCGCCGGAGTTCCGCGCGCGCTGATCACCGAGGCGCAGAACCGCCAGCTCGGCGCCATCCGCGGGGCGCTGGCGGGTGCGCCGGTCAAGGGCCGGATCACGGTCTCCGGCTATGAGGGCTCCGAGCTTCTGGTCGCCCGGCTCCTGGTGGAGAGCGGCGCGGAGGTACCCTATGTGGGCACCGCCTGCCCGCGCACGCCCTGGTCGGAGGCGGACCGGGACTTCCTGGAGGCGCGCGGCACCAAGGTGGTGTTCCGGGCCTCGCTGGAGTCCGACATCGCGGCCTTCCTGGAGCACGATCCGGATCTTGCCATCGGCACCACGCCGGTGGTCCAGAAGGCCAAGGAGCGGGCGACGCCCGCGCTCTACTTCACCAACCTCATCTCGGCCCGGCCGCTGTTCGGCGCCGCCGGGGCCGGCTCGCTCGCCCACGTGATCAACGGGGCGATCGCCAACAAGGACCGGTTCGCCCGCATGGAGGCCTTCTTCGACGGGGTCGGGGAAGGGGACACGGCCGGCGTCTGGGAAGAGAAGCCCGAACCCCGCCCGGCCTTCCGCGAGGCCAACCGCCGCCGCCTGGAAAAGCAGGCCAAAGCGCGCCGTGCCGAGGAGATGATCTGATGCTCGTCCTCGATCACGACCGCGCCGGCGGCTACTGGGGCGCCGTCTACGTCTTCACGGCCATCAAGGGCCTGCAGGTCATCATCGACGGCCCGGTCGGCTGCGAGAACCTGCCGGTGACCTCCGTCCTCCACTACACGGACGCGCTGCCGCCGCACGAACTGCCGATCGTCGTCACCGGGCTCGGCGAGGAGGAACTCGGCCAGCACGGCACAGAAGGCGCCATGAAGCGCGCCCGGGCGGTGCTCGATCCGGACCTGCCGGCGGTGGTCGTCACCGGATCGATCGCCGAGATGATCGGCGGCGGCGTGACGCCGGAAGGCTCCAACATCCAGCGCTTCCTGCCCCGCACCATCGACGAGGACCAGTGGCAGTGCGCCGACCGCGCCATGACATGGCTGTGGAAGGAATACGGGCCGAAGAAGGTGCCCGCCCTGAAGCCGCGGTCGGAGGGTGCCAGGCCCAAGGTGAACATCATCGGGCCGAGCTACGGCGTCTTCAACATGCCGTCGGACCTCGCCGAGATCCGCCGCCTCATCGAGGGCATCGGCGCGGAGGTGGGCCTGGTGTTCCCGCTCGGCAGCCACTTGGTGGACGTGCCACGGCTCGCCGAGGCGGAGGCCAACGTCTGTCTCTACCGGGAGTTCGGCACCCAGCTCTGCGAGACGCTCGGCCGTCCCTGGCTGCAGGCGCCGATCGGGCTGCACGCGACCACGGCGTTCCTGCGCGCCCTCGGGGCCGCCCTCGGCCTTGATCCGGAGCCCTTCATCGCCCGGGAAAAGCACACCACGATCAAGCCGCTCTGGGATCTCTGGCGCTCGGTCACCCAGGACTTCTTCGGCACCGCCACCTTCGCGGTGGTGGCGAGCGAGACCTACGAGCGCGGGCTCGTGCGCTTCCTGGAAAGCGAGCTCGGCCTGCCGTGCAGCTTCCACGCGGCACGCCGGCCGGGGGCAAAGACCGACAACGCGGCCGTCCGCAAGGCGATCACCGGCGCCCCGCCGCTGATCCTCTTCGGCAGCTACAACGAACGCATGTACGCGGCGGAAGCCGGCGGGCGCTCCATCTACATCCCGGCCTCCTTCCCGGGCGCGATCATCCGCCGGCACACGGGCACGCCCTTCATGGGCTACGCCGGCGCCGTCTACGTGCTCCAGGAGGTCTGCAACGCCCTCTTCGACGCGCTCTTCTCGATCCTGCCGCTCGGCACCGACCTCGATCGCATCGAGGCGACGCCGGCGCGCGGCGAACGGCAGATGGCCTGGGACCGGGGCGCCGAGGAGGCGCTGGAGGCCGCGCTCGACCGCCATCCGGTGCTGGTGCGCATCTCCGCCGCCAGGCGATTGCGCGACGGGGCGGAACGGGACGCCCGCAGGGGCGGCGACGACACGGTGACGGTGCGCTCGGTGGAGCGCGCCCGGGCCGATCTTGAAGGTGCGATCTGACCCGCGATCGCGGCGAGGCTCGATCGAGCGATCGCGGCGACGACAGGAGGTGAAGGATGACCACGAACGTGACCCTTGCAAGCCGGTTCGCCGACCGCCGCAGCCGCGACGCGGCGTCCTTCCGCACCCTGGTGGTGCTCACCTATCCGGTCTTCCTCGCCGCCGCCCTGATCCGCCTGCCGCTGGCGCTCACCGGCCTGGTGCGCGGCGACGGCCGCCGGCTGTCCGTGCTCGCGCGGGCCCGGACCATGGCTCACACGGTCATCCCCTTCTGCTTCATGGGCTGAAGGCGGGCGACCAGCAATTCGGCCGGCAACTCCGCCGTCCGGATGCCACCAAGGGGCTTTGCCCCGGTGGCAGTTACCCAGCCGCGCGGGCTTGCGCGGCAACGGCAAACGATCTTGCGGAGGCCTGTTATGGCAGAGGCAAAGACTTCGTTGTCGGGGCTCACCGAACAGGAGGCACAAGAGTTTCACGCGATCTTCCTTCAAAGCTTCATCGGCTTTGTCGTCGTCGCGCTGATCGCTCATGTGCTGGCCTGGATGTGGCGGCCCTGGCTTCCTGGACCTGAAGGCTACGTCTCCTTGTCTCCTGAAGGAGCAACGGGGCTGATCCAGCAGGTCGCCACCATGCTGACCTGAGGGAGACGACGACCATGTGGAAAGTTTGGCTCCTGTTCGATCCCCGCCGGGCGCTCGTGGCGCTCTTCACGTTCCTGTTCGTCCTGGCGCTGGTGATTCACTTCATCCTGCTCAGCACGAACCGGTTCAACTGGATCGAAGGTCCGCGGATTCCGGTGACGGACGCCGGTCAGATGATCGGGCCCATCGGTCCCGAGACCCTGGTGGGTTGAAACCCGCCCGAGGGGCGGCCGCGGACCTTGACCCGCCGCCGCCCTCATCCTTCCGGATCATCTCACGTTGAAGGCGCCGGACCGGACCGGCATTCACCAAGAGCGCCGCCGGCTGGCCGCCGGACGACGCCTGTCGAGGCGGAGGGCTGCACGATGGCCATGCTCAGTTTCGAACGCAAGTATCGCGTACGGGGAGGCACGCTGATCGGGGGCGACCTGTTCGATTTCTGGGTCGGCCCGTTCTACGTCGGCTTCTTCGGCGTCACCACGATCTTCTTCTCCCTGCTCGGCACGGCGCTGATCGTCTACGGCGCGGCGCTCGGGCCGACCTGGAATCTCTGGCAGATCTCGATCGCGCCGCCGGATCTCAGCTACGGGCTGGGCCTTGCCCCCCTCAAGGACGGCGGCCTCTGGCAGATCATCACGGTCTGCGCCATCGGGGCCTTCTGCTCCTGGGCGCTCCGGGAGGTGGAGATCTGTCGCAAGCTCGGCATGGACTATCACGTGCCGTTCGCTTTCGGCGTGGCGATCTTCGCCTACGTGTCGCTGGTGGTCATCCGCCCGGTGCTGCTCGGTGCCTGGGGACATGGCTTTCCCTACGGCATCTTCAGTCACCTCGACTGGGTGTCGAACGTCGGCTACCAGTATCTGCACTTCCACTACAATCCGGCGCACATGCTCGCGGTGACGTTCTTCTTCACCACGACGCTCGCGCTCTCGCTGCACGGTGCCCTCGTCCTGTCCGCCGCCAACCCCAAGAAGGGCGAGGTGATGAAGACGGCCGAGCACGAGAACACCTTCTTCCGCGACACCATCGGCTACTCCATCGGCACCCTCGGCATCCACCGGCTCGGGCTTCTGCTCGCCCTGTCGGCCGGCTTCTGGAGCGCGGTGTGCATCATCATCAGCGGTCCGCTCTGGACCCGCGGATGGCCGGAGTGGTGGGGCTGGTGGCTCGACCTGCCGATCTGGAGCTGAGGACACGGCCATGAGTGAATTCCGCAACATCTTCACCCGCGTCCAGGCCCGTGGTCCCGCCTACTACGGTACCCTCGACCCGGCGCCGGCCTGGAACCGCCAGGGCAAGGCCGGCTTCTCGCACCTGCTCGGCCGCTTCGGCGACGCGCAGATCGGCCCGATCTATCTCGGCTGGACCGGCATGGCGTCGCTGGTCTTCGGCTTCGCCGCCATCGAGATCATCGGCCTCAACATGTGGGCCTCGGTGAACTGGGACCCGATCCAGTTCGTGCGCCAGCTGCCCTGGCTCGCCCTGGAACCGCCGGGACCGGAATGGGGGCTCTCCATTCCGCCGATGGCGGAGGGAGGGTGGTGGCTGCTCGCGGGCTTCTGCCTGACGGCCTCCATCATGCTCTGGTGGATGCGCGTCTATCTCAGGGCGCGGGCGCTCGGCATGGGCACGCACGTGGCCTGGGCCTTCGCGGCGGCCATCTGGCTCTACCTGGTGCTCGGCTTCATCCGGCCGGTGATCATGGGATCGTGGAGCGAGGCGGTGCCGTTCGGGATCTTCCCGCACCTTGACTGGACCGCGGCCTTCTCGATCCGCTACGGCAACCTCTTCTACAACCCCTTCCACGCCCTCTCGATCGTCTTCCTCTACGGCTCGACGCTCCTCTTCGCCATGCACGGCGCGACCATCCTCGCCGTCGGCCGCTACGGCGGCGAGCGGGAGCTGGAGCACATCGTCGACCGCGGCACGGCGGCGGAGCGGGCGGCGCTGTTCTGGCGCTGGACCATGGGCTTCAACGCCACGTTCGAGTCCATCCACCGTTGGGCCTGGTGGTTCGCCGTCCTTTGCCCGCTGACCGGCGGCATCGGCATCCTCCTCACCGGCACCGCCGTCGACAACTGGTACCTGTGGGCCGTCCACCATGGGGTGGCGCCTTCCTATCCGCCCTCCGCCGTCCCGGTCCTCGATCCGGCGGCTGCCGTGGGAGCCACGCCATGACCCGGACACCGACCACACGGCTGCGGCGCCTCGGCGCCGTCCTCCTCCCGATCCTGCTTTCGGCTGGCCTGGCCGGCTGCGAGGACACGACCGAGAGCACCCAGACGGGCTATCGCGGCACCGGCATGGTGCAGTTCACCAGCCCGGCCACCCGGGAGGCGCTGGCGCTCGCCAACGCCATTCCGGAGGCCCAGCCGCCGGCCTCCGACGAGGGACCGCGGGCCTCCGAGCTCTACGAGAACGTGCAGGTTCTCGGCCATCTGAGCGACGAGGAATTCCTGCGCACCATGACGGCGATCACCGAGTGGGTGGCGCCGGAGGAGGGTTGCGGCTACTGCCACAACCTGGAGAACCTCGCCGACGACAGCGTCTACACGAAGGCCGTCGCCCGGCGCATGTTCCAGATGACCTGGGCGATCAACGACACCTGGAAGCCCCACGTGCAGGAGACCGGCGTCACCTGCTACACCTGCCACCGGGGCCAGCCGGTGCCGGCCAACGTGTGGTTCCAGAACCCGGGGCCGCAGGAGGCGCAAGGGATGGCGCGCACGGACACCGGGCAGAACCTCGCCGAGCCGTCGATCGGGCTGACCTCGCTGCCCTACGACCCGTTCACCACCCTCTTCGCCGACCCGGCGCAGATCCGGGTGGCGTCCACGACGCGGCTGCCGAGCGGGTCTGACAAGACCATCCAGCAGACGGAGAAGACCTATTCGCTGATGGTGCACATGTCGGAGGGGCTCGGGGTGAACTGCACCTTCTGCCACAACACCCAGTCCTTCTCGTCGTGGGATCTGAGCAGCCCGCAGCGGGTGACGGCCTGGCACGGCATCCGCATGGTGTCGGACATCAACGGCACCTACATCGACCCGCTGGCCGGCATCTTCCCGGACACCCGCAAGGGACCGCTCGGGGACCCGTACAAGGCCAACTGCACCACTTGCCACCAGGGCGCGTCCAAGCCGCTCCTCGGGATCAGCATGCTCCAGGACTACGTGGCCGCGCTGGGGCGGGCACCGGCCGGCAACTGATCCTCGCCTCCATGCGGATCGGTGGCCGTCGGTGCCGCCGCTCCGCCCGAACTTCGGTGCCGGCCGCAACGCCGTCCCCAGCCCGGCGCGCCACGCGTCTGGAACGACCGGACCCGATTCCTCGTTCCCCGTCCGGCTCGGACCGTGGCCCTGCGGCGGCGCCGAAGGAACCGCCCTCCGGCCCACGGGCCGGGGGGCGCCTTTTCGTCCGATCGGGCGACCCGCGGTCTGGTCCTGCGGCCTTCCGGCCGGCAGGATGGACAGCACCATCCGCAGAGGCCCGCGGGTGAGCACCGGAGAACCTGATGTCCCTTGTCGTCTTCCTGGTCCTGGTCTTCCTCGTCGGCACGTCCGGCGCGGTGTTCGCGCCGGGAGAGTGGTACCTGAGGCTCCGGAAGCCACGCTGGCAGCCGCCGTCGATCGCGTTTCCGATCGTCTGGACGGTGCTCTACATCCTGATCGCCATCTCCGGCTGGCTGGTCTGGGAAAACGCGCCCGCCGAGGCCTTGCCGCTGGCGATGACCGTCTACGGCATCCAACTGGTCCTCAACGCGGGCTGGTCGGCGATCTTCTTCGGGATGAAGCGCATGCGCCTCGCCTTCGTCGAGCTCGTCCTGCTCTGGTTGTCGATCGCTGCACTGATCGCGGTGTTCTGGCCGCTCCATGAGACCGCCGCCCTGCTGCTTGCGCCCTATCTGGCGTGGGTGACGGCGGCGGGACTTCTCAACTGGTCGATGATGCGGCTCAATCCTGCCTTTGCCCGCTGACCGGCGGGCATCGTCCACCGCCGGGCTCCTTCCGGCGGGAAAGCAAAGCGATGGAGGTTTCCATGGTGATCTTTCTGACGTTCGTGACGATTCTCCTGGTGCTCGCGGCGGCGGTCTACGACCTGCAGCAGACCAACAAGGCCATCACCGAGCGCCGGCACTCGGCCATGACGACGCCAGGGGCCGGTGTCGATTCCCGGATCTGAGCGCACGGGCCTCGACGCCTGGACAGCCACCCGGGGCAGGCGCCAAGATGATCGCGCGGCGGTGAACCGCGGGCGGCAGGCCGTCCCGCCGTCCGCCGGACACCACGCGTGATCGAAAGCCTCGTCTGGTCCGGTCGGATCGTCGACCTCGCGCTCGTCGTGCTCGCCCTGGAGGTCGCGCTGGTGGCCGCCTTCGGACGGCGCCTTGCGGGGCGGTCCCTGCTCGTCCCGGTTCTCTGGAACGCCGGGGCCGGCGCCGGCCTGCTCCTTGCGCTCCGCGCCGCGCTCACCGGCGGGTCGACCCTTGCGGTCGTCCTGCCTTTGACGCTCGCCCTCGTCTGCCACGTTGGCGAAAGCCTCGGCCGCCTCAAGGCGGACCGGCCGTGACGCGGTTCCGGCCGCTCGACGGGCGTCCGGGCACGCGGGCTCGTGCGCCCGCCGGGGCTATTCGGCCGCCTGCTCCAGGGCGGCGATCTGGGCGTCGTTGAGGCGACGGTAGACGCCGGGCTCCGCCATCAGCTCCTGGTGGCAGCCCGTCTCGACGATCCGTCCGGCTTCCAGCACAACGATCCGGTCGGCGTCGCGGATGGTCGCCAGACGGTGGGCGATGACGAGCACCGTGCGCCCGGCGGACAGCTCCGCCAGCGCCTCGTGGATCTGCCGCTCGGTTTCCGTGTCGAGCGAGGACGTCGCCTCGTCGAGGATCAGGATGGGCGGGTTCTTGAGGAAGATGCGGGCGATCGCCACCCGCTGCTTCTGGCCGCCGGAAAGCTTCACGCCGCGTTCGCCGATCCAGGTGTCGAGCCCGTCGGGCAGCGAGCGCACCAGGTCGCCGAGACGCGCGCGCTCGGCGGCGGAGCGGATCTCGGCGTCGCTGGCGTCGAGCCGGCCGTAGGCGATGTTCTCCCGAAGGGTGCCGGCGAACAGGAAGACGTCCTGCGCCACGATGCCGATTGCCCGGCGGAGCGACGCCATGGTGACGGCGCGGATGTCATGGCCGTCCACGGTGATGCGCCCGCCGGTCACCTCGTAGAAACGCGGCAGGAGGGAGAGGAGCGTGCTCTTGCCGGCGCCGGACGGGCCGACGAAAGCGACGGTCTCGCCGGGCGCGACCGCCAGGGAGACCGACCGGAGGATGGACCGGTCGGGCGCATAGGCGAAGGCGACGTCCTCGAACCGCACCGCGCCGCGCACGTCTTCAAGATCCACCGCATCGGCCACGTCGACCACGTCCGGCTCCGTCGCCACCAGGTCGCAGAAGCGGCGAAAACCCGCGATGCCCTTCGGGTAGGTCTCCACCACGGCGGCCATCTTCTCCAGCGGCTTGTAGAAGATGTCCACGAGGAGGAGGAAGCCGACGAACTGGCCGACGGTCAGGCTGCCGTCCACCACGAAGGCGGTGCCGACAATGAGGATCACCACCTGGACGAAGCGCATGCCGAAGAAGTTGATGGCGAGCGTGGCGGCCACGAGTTTGTAGGCGGCGAGCTTGGTCAACCGGTAGAGCTCGTTGTCCTTGGCGAAAAGAGCCCGCTCGTGATCCTCGTTGGCGAAGGCCCGGACCACGCGGGCGCCGCCCACATTCTCCTCGATCCGGGCGTTGAAGGCGCCGATCCGGCTGAACTGGGTCTGCCAGTTCGACGTCATGGCGCCGCCGTAGTGGATCACCAGGAAGGCGACCAGCGGCGCGATGGCGCTCGCCACCAGGGCCAGCGGCACGTGCAGGCTGAACATCAGCGCCAGGGCACCGATGAAGGTCATCAGCGCGACGAGCAAATCCTCCGGCCCGTGGTGGGCGACCTCGCCGATCTCCTCCAGGTCCTTGGTGAGCCGGCCGATCAGGTGCCCCGTCTTCGCCTCGTCGAAGAAGCGGAACGAGAGCTTCTGCAGATGGTCGAAGGCGCGCCGGCGGAGTTCGGTTTCGATGGCGATGCCGAGCACGTGGCCCCAATAGGTGACCACCACGGTGAGGCCGGTGTTGACTGCGTAGACCGCCAGCAGGCCGACGGCGGCAAGGCCGATCAGCTGCCAGTCGCCGCGCGGCAGCAGATGGTCGACGAAGCCGGTGACCGCCAGGGGAAAGCTGAGCGACAGGATGCCCGACAGGATGGCGGCGGCAAGATCGATCAGGAACAACCGCCGGTGCGGGCGGTAGAGGGCGAGAAACTGTCGGATCATGCCACGCGGACCTTCAGGGACGTTGCCTTCACCGGCGTTTCCTTCGCACACGCGAAACGACGCGTCGACCCTGTCGGGTGGGGGAGGTGGGGGTGGAGGGGTGGTGGGGTGGTGGGGTGGTTGGATGCAAGGGTGGTTGGATGGAGGGGTGGGGGGGATAGATGGGTGGTGGGACGCAGGGGTGGTGGGATGGAGGGGCGTTCCACAGTTGGCAGGGATCGTCATGGTCCGCGCAGGCGGACCAGCCACGCTTTCTTTCACGAGCAACGATCAACGCAACCTGTTGTACCCCGCCGAATGCGTGGGTGGTCCGCCTGCGCGGACCATGACGGAGGGGGAGGGTGGTGAACCGATGGGCGGGTGGCCGTCCAGTCGGGAACGACCTCTCCGGCGACCCGCGTTCCATGATCGTCATGGTCCGCGAAGGCGGACCAGCCACGCTTTGTTCATGAGTGACGATCAACGCAAGCCGTCGCGCCTGCAGAATGCGTGGGTGGTCCGCCTTCGCGGACCTTGACGGCGGTGGCGGGGGAGGGTG
>NZ_MSIG01000015.1 GCF_001927285.1 Mongoliimonas terrestris
TGGTCCGCCTGCGCGGACCATGACGAGGAGGGTGCGGATATATGAACGGGGCGCGGGCGGCGAACGGGAGCGTCGACCGTCCCCATCCGGCGCTGTCCTTGCACCCTAATCCGCGTCGTCGTCCGATCCCTCCGGCGCCAGGATTTCCGTTGCCATGGCGCGGGTGACGCGGCGGCCGCGGGCGAGGCTTTCGCGGTCGAGGGCGTCGACGATGCGGTTGGCGGCGGCGAAGGACCGTTCCATGCGGATGAGGAGGGTGTCGATGATGCCGGCGTCGAGGTCGATCTGGCGGTCGGCGAAGAGCTTCACCAGCACACGGCGGAGGAGGTCGTCGTCCGGCGGGCCGAGGATGGCCGGCTGGGCGGCGCGCAGGCGCGACAGGAGGTCCGGCAGCGTCAGGCCCCAGTCGCTCGGGATCGAATGAGCGGTGATGAGCACCGAGGCGCCGCGGCCGCGGGCGGCGTTGAGGATGTGGAAGAGCGCGGTCTCGTCGAGGGAGGGCTCGTCGGCGTCCTCGACGACGAGGGCGCCGCGGCCGACGAGAGCCGTCGGATCGGTGCCGGCGAGGTCGCTGGCGCGGACGATGGGGGCGTTGCTGCGCTCCGCGAAGGCGCGGGCGAGATGGCTCTTGCCGGACCCGGCCGGGCCGATCAGGAGCACCACGGAGGCCGGCCAGTCGGGCCAGGCGTCCACGAGGGCGGCGGCCTCCTCGTTGGCCTCGCCGACCAGGAAGTCGGCGCGGCCGAGGGCGGCCTCGTGCGGTAGGGAGAGCGGCAGTTGCTTGGGGCGTTGGCCGGTCATTCTCCTGCGGCTCCCTCGCGCGGCATGTCGATGGTCTTCGGCGGCACGGTGACGAGGGGCGGCACGGCGCGGCCCCGGTAGAGGGGGCTTGCCATGTATTGGGCCAGGCCGAAGCGGAGGAGGACGCTGACGGCGGTGGCGGCCGGCACGGCGATCAGCATGCCGACGAAGCCGAACAGGGTGCCGAAGGCGAAGAGCGCGAACATCAGCCAGACCGGGTGCAGGCCGACGCTGCCGCCGACGAGCTTGGGCTGCAGGATGTTGCCCTCGATGAACTGGCCGACGGCGAACACGGCGGCGACCACCAGCACCCAGGTCCAGTCCGGATAGAACTGCACGATGGCGACGCCGATGGCGATGCCGCCGCCGATGATGGACCCGACATAGGGAATGAAGCTGATGACGCCGGCGAACATGCCGATGAGGAGCGCGAAGTTGAGCCCGGTCAGCGTCAGCCCGATGGCGTAGAAGAGGCCGAGCAGCGTTGAGACCGCCACCTGGCCGCGCACGAAGTTGGAGACGCCCTGGTCCATCTCGCGGGCGAGCCGGCGGATGGTGGGCTGGTGGTCGCGCGGCAGCCAGCCGTCCACGGTGGCGACCATGCGGTCCCAGTCGAGCAGCATGTAGAAGGCGACCACGGGGGTGACGACGAGGAGCGACACGACCGAGAGGAGCGCCTGCCCGCCGTTCCAGATCGACGAGAAGATGCGCATGATCCAGGCGCCGCCCTGGTTCACCACCTCGCCGAGCGAGCCCTTCATCTCCTCCGGCGAGAGGCGGAGCAGCTCGGTCAGCCGGGTGCCGGCGGTGTCGTTCACGAAGCCCTGGAGGCGGTTCATGTAGTCGGGCAGGCGGGCCATGAAGGCGGCGAGCTGGTTGCCGAGCACCGGCACCACGACGATCAGCATGATGACCGCGACGAGGACGAAGAGGACCAGCATCAGGACGGTGGCGAGGAGGCGGGAGAGGCCCGCCCGCTCCAGCCGGTCGGCCACCGGGTCGAGCAGGTAGGCGAGCGCCATGCCGGCCACGAAGGGCAGGAGGATGCCGGAGAAGACATAGAGGAAGAGGCCGAGCCCGACGGCGGCCAGGACCCAGAAGAGGATGGTGGACCTCAGTGTCACGCGCGGGTGCTCCGTTTCACGGCCGGCTCGGCTCGCCCATATGGCGGATCCATCCGATGAGGTAGGCCGCGGCGGAGACGACAGTCAAGGCGGCGACCACCCAGATGAGGACGTCGGTCATCGGCGCGAGCCGATAGTGGAAGGCGAGATCGGCGAGCGCCACCGCGGCGAACAGGATCTGGGCGGCGGTGTTGGCCTTGGAGACGAGGAGCGGCTCGATGCGCACCGGCCGGCCGATCGCCAGCGACACCATGACGGCGCCGACGATGAGGATGTCGCGGCTGACGACGAGCACGGCGAGCCAGCGCGGCACGTAGCCGGTGACCGCGAGCGTTATGTAGATGCAGACGAGGAGCGCCTTGTCGGCGATCGGATCGAGGTAGCGGCCGAGCTCGCTCGCCTGGCTCGGGAAGGTGCGGGCGATGGCGCCGTCGATGCCGTCGGAGATGCCTGCCGCTACGAACACCGCGAACGCCCAGCCGTAGGCGCCTTCCAGGAGAAGGAGCACCAGGGCCGGCACGGCGATGAGCCGGGCGAGGGTGATCAGGTTGGGCAGGGTCACGGGGGTTGCGAGGGGCGCCGCGTCTGGAGGGATCCGATCCCTCATGTGGCAGCGCGCGGGGCGGATGTGAAGGGCGGCCCGGACGGCGGCGGATCGGCGATTGCGCCTTGCCAAAGCCGCCGGTTTCAGGTTTGTGCCGTTCCGATGACCCGCCGCATAAAAGGACGACGCGGACGATGAGCGACGACAACCGCCGCAACGGCCTCACCTACCGGGACGCGGGCGTCGACATCGACGCCGGCAACGCCCTCGTGGAACGGATCAAGCCGCTGGTGAAGGCGACCCGCCGGGTGGGCGCCGACGCGGACATCGGCGGCTTCGGCGGTCTGTTCGACCTCAAGGCCTGCGGCTTCAAGGACCCGGTGCTGGTGGCCGCCAACGACGGCGTCGGCACCAAGCTGCGCGTCGCCATCGAGGCCGACCGTCACGACACGGTCGGCATCGACCTCGTCGCCATGTCGGTGAACGACCTGGTGGTGCAGGGCGCCGAGCCGCTGTTCTTCCTCGACTATTTCGCCACGGGCAAGCTCTCGGTCGACACCGCCGCCAGCGTGGTGGCGGGGATCGCGGACGGCTGCCGGCAGGCCGGCTGCGCGCTGATCGGCGGCGAGACGGCCGAGATGCCGGGCATGTACGCGGACGGCGACTACGACCTCGCGGGCTTTGCCGTGGGCGCGGTGGAGCGCGGCGACATCCTGCCGAAGCCGGACGTCGGCGCCGGCGACGTGATCCTCGGGCTCGCCTCCTCGGGCGTCCACTCCAACGGCTATTCGCTGGTGCGCAAGGTTGTGGAGCGCGCCGGGCTCTCCTACGCGGATCCGGCGCCGTTCGCGCCCGGCACGAGCCTCGGCGCGGCGCTGTTGACGCCGACGCGCATCTACGTGAAGCCGCTCCTCGCCGCCCTCCGCGAGACCGGCGCCATCAAGGCGCTCGCCCACGTGACCGGCGGCGGCTTCGTGGACAACATCCCGCGCGTGCTGCCCGCCGGCACCTCGGCGGCGATCGACCTCGACGCCGTGCCGGCTCTGCCGGTGTTCGGCTGGCTCGCCCGCACCGCCGGGATCGATCAGGCCGAGATGGTGCGCACCTTCAACTGCGGCATCGGCATGATCGTGGTGACCGCCGCGGCGGACGCGGACCGGGTGGCGGCCGTGCTCTCCCGCGAGGGCGAGACGGTGGTGCGCCTCGGCAGCCTCGTCGCCGACGAGGCCCGGCCGCGCACGCTCTTCGACGGCAGCCTTTCGCTCTGACGGGCGGCGGAGACGCGCGATGACGGCCGCCACGCCCTCCCCTTCCACGTCCGGTTCTTCGCACTCCGGTCCTTCGACGTCCGGCCGGCGGCGGGTGGGCGTGCTCCTGTCGGGACGGGGGTCCAACATGCGGGCGCTCCACGCGGCGACGCTGACGCCGGGCTTTCCGGCGGAGATCGTGGCCGTGGTGTCCAACCGGGCGGACGCCGGCGGGCTCGCCTTTGCCGCGGAGGCCGGCATCGCGACCGCGACGGTCGATCACCGGGCCTTCGCGGACCGGGAGAGCTTCGACCGGGCGGTGGACGCGGAACTTGCCCGCCAGGGGGTGGAGCTGATCACGCTCGCCGGCTTCATGCGGATCTTCTCGCCCTGGTTTCCGGCCCGCTGGAACGGCCGGATGATCAACATCCACCCGTCGCTGCTGCCCAACTACAAGGGCCTCCACACCCACGCCCGCGCCCTCGCCGACGGGGTGCGGATCGCCGGCTGCACGGTGCACTACGTGACGGCGGACCTCGACGCCGGGCCGATCATCGCCCAGGCGGCCGTGCCGGTGCTGCCCGGCGACACGCCGGACAGCCTCGCCGCCCGGGTGCTCGTCGCCGAGCACAGGCTCTATCCGCACGCGCTCCGGCTGGTGGCCGGCGGTGCCGCGTGGCTGGAGGGCGAGACGGTGGCCTACGACCCGGCCGTCGCGCACGCGGACGCCGAGCGGATGATCGTCCCGCCGCTGCCGGGCTGAGACGGGGCGCGGGCGGTTCGTGCGCGGGCGCGAGACCAGTCGGTGAGTGGGCGCGCGGGCGGGGCCCTCAGCCCTTGAAGCAGGCTGCGATGGCAGCCTTCAGCGCCTGGTCCTGCTGGGCCGTGAGGCCGCCCGACCGCGGCTGGTCGAAGCTTGAGCCTTCCACGCCCTTCATGGCCGTGCGGCTGGCGCAGCGGCAGTCCTCCACCATGGACGCGCGCCGGACATCCTTCACGGCGAACTGGCGGTAGATGCACGTGTCGAGAAGCTGCCGCTCCAGCGCCTCCCGGGAGATCGGGGCCGCGTGGACGGGCGACCAGACGCCGAGGGTGGACGCAAGGCCGAGGGCAAGAAAAAGGCGTTTCCGCATCATGATTGGGGCTCGGGAGGATTCGACGGCGCCGCTTCGCCGCGCCCGAGGTTTACAAGGCGCGGCGGGGAACGCAATCGGCTGTTCGCGGAGGATGGGTGTGGGGTGGGCGATGCGGGGTGGGCGGGTGCGGTGAGGTTGGCGGCGGCGAAGGCGGTGAAGGTGACCCTTCAACGCTCACGGGAGGACGTCACCCCGGCGAAGGCCGGGGTCCAAACGAAGGCGGGGGGATCCGCGCCGGTTCGGGGCCGGACCGTCGGCTGGATCCCGGCTTTCGCCGGGATGACGGGTGAGGGTTGGGATGAATTCTGGCTTTCACCGGGGTAATGGCTGAGGGTTGGGGGGGTTCTGGATGAGCGCTACGTCCCGCCCTCACCCACACGATCGTCATGGTCCGCGGAGGCGGACCAGCCACGCATTCCTGGCGCGGTCGGAATGCGTGGGTGGTCCGGCTGAACCGGACCATGACGAGGGGGGTGGGGCGGCACCGGTCCCGCCTCTCCTGATCGTTGCCGACTGGTCGCCCGAATGCGTGGGTGGTCCGCCTGCGCGGACCATGACGAGGGCGGTGGGTGTGGAGGGGGCGGTGCGTCTCCGGTTCCTCGCTCGTTACCGCTTTCGTCCGCCCCCCTCTCCTCCCTCGTCATGGTCCGCGGAGGCGGACCAGCCACGCATTCCTGGCGCGGTTGGAAAGCGTGGGTGGTCCGCCTGCGCGGACCATGACGATCACGGAGGGGGCGGCGGGCGGCTTGGTGAACGGTGGGGTGGTTTGACAGGAGGGGGGGAGTGCTGGCCTATGCTGCGTCCCCGCCCGGCAGCCGCCGATCGGGTCATGACCGTTCGGATGCCATTCGATGACCGCCCTCCCCGCAGCGCCCCTCGACCGCACGCGCCTCATCGGCATCGCGGCGGCCATTTCGGCGACCACGGCGGTGGGTACGTCGCTGGGGCTGGGGTTGCCGCTGCTGGCGATCACGCTGGAGAGCCGGGGCGTTTCCAGCTCCACGATCGGGCTCAACACCGCCATGGCGGGCGTGGCGGCGCTGGCGGTGACGCCGTTCGTGGCGCGGATCGCGCGGGCGGTGGGCGCGGCGCAGCTGCTGCTCGTGTCGCTGGTGATCGCCACCTTGAGCTTTCCGCTCTTCTTCGCGGCGCCGGACCTCTGGATGTGGTTCCCGCTCCGGCTCGTCTTCCACGGCTCGATCACCTTCGCCTTCGTGCTGTCGGAGTTCTGGATCAACGCGCTCGCGCCCGACGGGCGGCGCGGGCTGATCCTCGGCATCTATGCCACCGTCCTGTCGCTCGGCTTCTCGGTGGGGCCGATCGTGCTCGGGCTTGTGGGAACGGAGGGCTTCCTGCCGTTCGCGCTCGGCACCCTCGTGCTCGGCCTCTCCAGCGTGCCGGTGCTGTTCGCCCTCAAGGCCAATCCGGCCATGGAGGAAGCGCCGCGCGGCAATTTCCTGCGCTATCTGACGCTGGTGCCGCTCGCCACCTTCGCGGGCTTCGCCTTCGGGTCGACGGACAGCGGCGTCCTCGGCTTCATCGCCCTCTACGGGCTTCGGCTCGGCTACGACACGGCCGGCGCGGCGCTTCTCGTCACGGCGGTGGCGCTCGGCAACGTGGTGTCGCAGATCCCGCTCGGACTCCTGGCCGACAAGGTGGACCGGCGCAAGCTGCTTGCCGCCATCGCGGGGGTGGCCACGCTCGGCATGGCGCTGCTGCCGGCCGTCTCCGGCGATCGCTGGGCGACGTTCGCGCTTCTCACCGTGTGGGGCGGCGTGGTGGCGGGGCTCTACACCGTGGGACTGGTGCACCTCGGCGCCCGGCTGAAAGGCTCGGATCTGGCCGCCGCCAACGCGGCCTTCGTGTTCATGTACGCGCTCGGCATGCTGGTGGGGCCGGCCCTCGTCGGCGCGGGCATGGACGTGTGGGATCCGCACGGGCTTGCGGTGGTGCTGGCGGTCATCCTCGCCGCCTACACGGCGCTGGCGCTCTGGCGCATCGCCACCACGGCCAACCGCAATCTCTGAGCGGCGGACGACCGGCCCGCCGGACGAAGCTTTCTTGACATTCGGCCCGTTTCGACTAGGTTGCCGGCCGATCAGACTCCGCCCGAACGGCGGGGTCCGGCCGTGACGGCCGTCCCCAGATTGCACCGAACAAGGAATAGGGCGCCATGGCCAAGGCGACGACCATCAAGATCAAGCTCATCTCGACCGCCGACACCGGCTACTTCTACGTGACGAAGAAGAACAGCCGCACGATGACCGAGAAGCTGACGATGAAGAAGTACGACCCGGTTGCCAAGAAGCACGTCGACTTCAAGGAAGCCAAGATCAAGTGAGGTCCCGGCCTCCGGGCCGAACGGATCCGCGATCGTCGAGGGAAGCCGCCGCAAGGCGGCTTTTTTCATGGGCGCCGCGGCTGTTCTTTTCCGGCTCGTGAAGGTCGGACTCGTCCGACCTTCACGAGCGTTACGGCCTGACCGGCCGGCGCCCGGTCGGGCTTGGTAAAGGGGACCACGCGGAGGGCGGCTTTTTCGTCAATTGCCACGCAATTTACGCAATCGATCGACGGATCCGCAACAGGCGCCGGGGCATGCTCGGCGAACGCCTGGGACGTCCGGTTGGCGGATGTCCGGCGGATCCGGCGAAGGGCGCAGCCCGGCCGGTGGGGGAATACCGCATGAAAGCTTCTCTGACGCTGGTCGCCGCGGCGGCCGGCCTTCTCGTCGCCGCCGGCGCGGCCCGGGCCGAGGACCTGACGTTCACGCTCATCAACGGCACCAACTCCACGCTGACCGAGTTCTACACCTCCCCGACGGACGTGGAGAACTGGGAGCAGGACGTGTTCGGCAAGGGCGTGCTGCCGCCGGGCCACGAGGTGGAGATCACCATCGCGGACGGCCGGTCGGTGTGCGACTACGACATGCGCTTCGTGTTCGATCCGGACAGCGACCTGGACGTGACCGAGGACACCCAGAACCTCTGCGAGATGGGCAGCTACACGATTCACGAGTGAGACGGCCTGACCGGCCGGCGCCCGTTCGGACTTGCCTGCGCTTGTGGAATCCCGACGAGTCGGGATTTCACGAGTTCGGTATGAGGGCTGGAGCGACCGGCCGGCTCCGGACGCAGAAAAGCCCCGCATGGCGTCGGGGCTTTTCCTCGGAGCATGACGGGTCCGGACCTCACCGGGTCCGATGGCGGCGGACCGGCAAGGGTGTGGCCGGTCGGTTGCGGATCAACGAGGAGGCCACTCTTCCCGCAACCGACCGGACCTGCCCCACGGACTCAGGAGATGCGGCGGACCTGAGCGAACCGCGGGGACCTTTTGAGAAACGGCAGCTGTTCGAAAGTGGAACTCGCGTCGCCGACCGCTTCTTCTTGATCCGAACCTAGATTCGCCAGCCGAAAAGCACAACGCCGACATATGAATTGAGTCGAATTGGATCCAGTCTTAGTGAACCGTTAAGGTAAACGACTTGGATCCGGACGCCATTCGCGGCCGAAGATCGGCAACAACGCTTCAGGTGATGGCGGCGGGGGGCGAGCGGGCGCGCCTTCGCTCAGGCGGCGGCGGCGACGACGCGGTTGCGGCCTTCGCGCTTGGCCTGGTAGAGCGCGAGGTCGGCGCGCTTCAGCATGGCCTCGGGCGTGTCGCCGGCCGGGTTCAGCGAGGCGATGCCGATCGAGATGGTGACGTTGAGGAGCTTGGTGCCGCCGGCGATGCGGAAGGGCTCGCCGGCGATGCGCTGGCGCAGGCGCTCGGCCACCATGTGGGCGAGCTCGCCGTCGGTCTCCGGCATGGCGACGACGAATTCCTCGCCGCCGAACCGGCAGGCAAGGTCGATGCCGCGCACGTTCTTGCGCACCCGCTTGGCGAATTCGCGGAGCACGTCGTCGCCGGCGTCGTGGCCGTGGGTGTCGTTGACGGCCTTGAAGTGGTCGATGTCGACGACGAGGACGGCGAGTTCGCGAGCGCGGGCGAGCGACTGCTCGACGAGGGCCGACAGGTGGCTTTCCAGGTAGCGGCGGTTGTGGAGGCCGGTGAGGCTGTCCACCAGGGCCATTTCCATGGTCTGGGCGACGTTGTCGCGCAGCTTGTCCGTGTAGCGCTTGCGGCGGACCTGGGTGCGGACGCGGGCGAGCAGCTCCTGGCGGTCGATGGGCCGGACCAGGTAGTCGTTGACGCCGAGGTCGAGGCCGCGGAGGAGCCGCGCGTTGTCCTCCGGCTCGGCGACGAGCAGGATGGGCAGCATGCGCGTGCGCTCCAGCGAGCGGAGCTGGGAGCAGAGGCGGAGCGCGTCGTAGTCGGCGAGCGAGATCGACACGATGACGAGGTCGTAGTTGCCCTCCGCGGCGCGGAACAGGGCCTCCTGCGGTTCGCCCTCCACGTCGACGCGGTTCTCCACGCCGAGGCCCTGGGCGATGCGCTCCGACGAGGACGCGCGGTCGTCCACCACGAGGACGCGGCCGGGCTCCTTGCGGGTGAGGTCGGCGAGGCTGAACCCCTCCTCCATGCCGAGGCCGCCCTGCATGGCGCGGATATGCAGCTCGTCGGTCAGCATCTTGAGGCGGACGAAGCTCTTCACGCGGGTGATGAGCGCGAGGTCGCTGACCGGCTTGGTGAGGAAGTCGTCGGCGCCGGCTTCAAGGCCGCGCACCCGGTCGGACGCCTGGTCGAGCGCCGTCACCATGATGACGGGGATGTGCATCAGGGCGGGGGTGTTCTTGATGCGGCGGCAGGTCTCGAAGCCGTCGAGGCCGGGCATCATGGCGTCGAGGAGGACGATGTCGCACGGCGAGCGCGCCAGCAGGTCCAACGCATCCTGGCCGGACGTGGCGGTCCGGACGTCGAAATACTCGGCCGACAGGCGGGCTTCGAGCAGCTTGACGTTGGCGAGGATGTCGTCGACGACGAGGACGCGAGCGGTCATACGGGTACGAGCCTCATCCTTCTCCGAGATAGGCGCGCACCGTTTCCAGGAACTTGGAGACGGAGATGGGCTTGGAGATATAGGCCTCGCAGCCGCCCTGGCGGATGCGCTCCTCGTCTCCCTTCATGGCGAAGGCCGTGACGGCGATCACCGGGATGGCCCTCAGCTCGTCGTCCTCCTTGATCCACTTGGTGACCTCCAGGCCGGAGACCTCCGGCAGCTGGATGTCCATCAGGATGAGGTCGGGCTTGTGGGCGCGGGCCAGATCGAGCGCCTCGATCCCGTTGCGGGTCTGAATCGTGCGATAGCCATGCGCTTCCAGGAGGTCATGGAAGAGCTTCATGTTCAGTTCGTTGTCCTCGACGATGAGAACCGTCTTCGCCATGCATCTGCTCTTCCGCCCACGCGAATGGGCTTTCTGGCTGTAAACGCACACGCGGCCGAGGGTCTCGCCCAAGGACGCACGAACCGATCGTACCGCTCCGCATACACGTGGGTTAAAGTCCGTCCCGAAGGTACGGACACGTCGATACAAATGATCAACGCCCGGACATTCATGATATGTGCAGCAGCCTACTCGGGATTCCTTACGTAAACGCAAACGGTAGGACCGATGCGGAAAATTAACCGATTGTCGCGCGAGGGTGCGGAGGCCATTGCAATTTCGGGCCTGCAGTTCCTCGTGGAAAACCCGGATGCACTCGGCCGTTTCCTCGCCCTGACCGGAATCGGGCCAGGGGACATCCGGGCGGCCGCGCAGGAGCCGGGTTTCCTCACCGGCGTACTCGAATTCTATCTTGAGGACGAGTCCTTGTTGCTGGCCTTCGCGGCATCCCAGTCGATCCGTCCCATGATGATCGCCGCCGCCCGCCTCGTGTTGTCGCCGGAGGACAGCGAACTCTCCTGACATATACGGTCAGGAGAGGGCGTTAGTGTCCGGTCTCCTCGTCAAATCAAAGTGATGGATGGTGGTTCGATGATCCAGGCAGCGCTGAACGGCGGCCGCAGCCGCCGCTTCCACTCCGCCGTGCCCTGTTCGCCGGCGGAGATCGCCCGGGAGGCCGCGGCGGTGGTGGCGGCGGGGGCCGGATCGCTGCACATCCACCCGCGCGACCGGGAGGACCGGGAGAGCCTCGACCCGGACGTGATCGCCTCGGCGCTCGAAGCCGTGCGGCAGGCGGTGCCGGGAACGCCCGTGGGCGTTTCCACGGGCGCCTGGATCCCGCCCGGCGGCGCGGCCCGCCACGACGCCATCCGGGCCTGGACGGTGCTGCCGGACTATGTGTCGGTGAACCTGATGGAGCCGGACAGCGCCGCCGTGATCGCGCTCGCGCTCCAGCGCGGCATCGGCGTGGAGGCGGGCGTGTGGTCGCCGGCGGACGTGGACCTTCTGGCCGCCCATCCGGACGCGGGACGCTGCCTGCGGCTTCTCGTCGAGATCAACGAGCAGGATGTGGGCGAGGCGCTTGCCGCCTTCCGGGCGACGCTGGCGCGGGCGGACCATCACGGGCTGACGCTGCCGGTGCTGGCGCACGGGATGGACGCGGGCTTCTGGCCGGTGCACGCCGCCGCCATGGCGCTGGGGCTCGACACCCGCGCGGGGCTGGAGGATTGCGTGTTCCTGCCGAACGGGGCGCTTGCGCGCGACAACGCGGACGCGATTGCCGCCGCCCTCGCCTTCCGGCACGATCGCGAGACCTGATCCTCCGGGAGGGCCGCCGACCGCCGTGCCGACCGAGACGCCCGCCCCTGCCCTGTCCGATCCGGCTCCCGCCGCGCCCTTGGGCGTCTGCCGGGACTGCCTGACGCCGGCGCCGGCGGAAGGGCGGCGCTGCGCGGCGTGCGGCAGCCCGCGGCTGCTGCGCCACCCGGAACTTGCCGCCCTCTCCATCGCCCATGTGGACTGCGATGCCTTCTACGCGGCGATCGAGAAGCGCGACGATCCCTCGCTCACCGACAAGCCGGTCATCATCGGCGGCGGCCGGCGGGGCGTCGTCTCCACCTGCTGCTACATCGCACGGATCGAGGGCGTCCGCTCGGCCATGCCCATGTTCAAGGCGCTGAAGGCCTGCCCGAACGCGGTGGTGATCAAGCCCGACATGGAGAAGTACGCCCGGGTCGGCCGCGAGGTGCGGCAGATGATGCTGGACCTGACGCCGCTGGTGGAGCCGCTGTCCATCGACGAGGCCTTCCTGGACCTTTCCGGCACGGAGCGCCTGCACGGCGGCATCCCGGCGGTGACGCTGGCGCGGTTCGCCCGGCGGGTGGAGAGGGAGATCGGCATCACGGTGTCGGTGGGTCTCGCGCCCAACAAGTTCCTCGCCAAGATCGCCTCGGACCTCGACAAGCCGCGCGGCTTCACGGTGATCGGCCGGGCCGAGGCCGCCGCCTTCCTGGCGCCGCGGCCGGTGACGACCATCTGGGGCGTCGGCGCGGCGTTTTCGGCCAAGCTCGCCGGGGATGGCATCCGCACGGTGGGCGACCTCCAGGGCAAGAGCGCCGCCGACCTCGCGCGCCGCTACGGCGCCATGGGGCTCCGGCTCGCCAAGCTGGCGCACGGGGTGGACGACCGGAAGGTGGACCCGACGTCGAAGCGTAAGAGCGTCGGCGCGGAGACCACGTTCGACGACGACCTCGCCGCGCTGGCGGACCTCCGCCCCATCCTGCGGCGCCTGTCGGAGAAGGTGGCGGCACGCCTGAAGGCGCTCCACATCGCCGGACGGTCGGTGACGCTGAAGCTGAAGACGCAGGACTTCCGGATCGTCACCCGCTCGCGCACGCTGGCGGATCCGACCCAGTTGGCGGACCGGATCTTCCAGGCGGCGGACGACCTTCTGGCCAAGGAGCCGCCGGGGCCGAAATACCGGCTGATCGGCGTGCAGGTGGCGGAGCTGGAGGGCGACCGGCTGGCCGATCCGGCCGACCTCGTCGACCCCGGCGCCGCCCGCAAGGCGGCGGCGGAGCGGGCGATGGACAGCGTGCGGGCGAAGTTCGGCGTGAAGGCGGTGGAGACGGGGCTGGTGTTCGACGCGCGGCGGAAGAGGGAGCGGTGAGGGGGCGGGTGAGCGGGTGCGGGCTTTCGCCGGGATGACGGTGGAGGACGGGTCGGGTCCGGAGGGTGGCTTGGTTCGGATGATCGGGCGGTTCACGTCCCCAGGTCGTCACCCCGGCGAACGCCGGGGCCCAACCGACGGCGGCTACGACCGTGCCGGTGCGCATGGGACGCGGACGGTTGGATCCCGGCTTTCGCCGGGATGACGGTGGAGGATGGGATGACGGTGGAGGATGGGATGGTGGGATGACGGTGGGGATTGGGATGACGGTGGAGGACGGGTCGGGTCTGGAGGGTGGCTTGGTTCGGATGATCGGGCGGTTCACGTCCCCAGGTCGTCACCCCGGCGAACGCCGGGGCCCAACCGACGGCGGCCACGACCGTGCCGGTGCGCATGGGACGCGGACGGTTGGATCCCGGCTTTCGCCGGGATGACGGTGGAGGATGGGATGACGGTGGAGGATGGGATGGTGGGATGACGGTGGGGATTGGGATGACGGTGGAGGACGGGTCGGGTCTGGAGGGTGGCTTGGTTCGGATGATCGGGCGGTTCACGTCCCCAGGTCGTCACCCCGGCGAACGCCGGGGCCCAACCGACGGCGGCCACGACCGTGCCGGTGCGGATAGGACGCGGACGGTTGGATCCCGGCTTTCGCCGGGATGACGGTGGGGATTGGGATGACGGTGGAGGACGGGTCGGGTCTGGAGGGTGGTTTGGTTCGGATGATCGGGCGGTTCACGTCCCCAGGTCGTCACCCCGGCGAACGCCGGGGCCCAACCGACGGCGGCCACGACCGTGCCGGTGCGGATAGGACGCGGACGGTTGGATCCCGGCTTTCGCCGGGATGACGGTGGAGGATGGGATGACGGTTGGGGGGACGGGAGGACGGTGGCGGACGAATGACGGTGGGGGACGGGAGGACGGTGGGGGACGGGATGGTGGAGGATGGGTCGGGTCTGGAGGGTGGCTTCATGACGTTGCCGACACCAGGTCCTCCGCCGGCTGGCCGCCGAGGATGTGGAGTTCGCCGGCGTCGTGGCTGCAGAAGATGGTGATGCCGGCGTCGGGGGCGTTGGCGAGGGCACGGAGCCGTTGCTGGTTCTCCAGGCGGGCGTCCTTGTCGACGTTCATCAGGTCCTGGTAGGCGCGCATGCCCGGCGGGCAGGTGCGGTCGGGACCGTGGATCTCGCCGTGGAAGAAATAGGCGTCGCCGGCGTGGAGCAGCCAACGGCCGTCGGTGTGCACCGCCACCCCTGCGTGGCCGGCGGTGTGGCCGGCGAGCGGGACGAGCAGGATGTCGGACGGCAGGCCCTCCAGGTCGCGGACGGCGGGAAAGCCCATCCAGTTCTCGCCGGTTGCCGCGTAGGGACGCCAGTTCGTGGTGGCCGCCCACTGGGTCTGCCGGTAGCGGCGACGGGCGACGAAGCCGCGCGCGTGCTCGGCCGAATGAAGCTCGTCGGCCATCAGGTGCACGGTGGCGTGGGGGAAGTCCGAAAGGCCGCCGGCGTGGTCGAAGTCGAGGTGGGTGAGCACGATGTGGCGCACGTCGCGGGCGTCGAAGCCGAGCCGCTCCACCTCGCCGAGGGCGGTGTAGCGCCGCTGCAGCTTGATGTTGTTCATGCGGCGGAAGAGGCCGCTCAGCCGGTCGGGACGGCGCACGTCGCCGGTGCCGAAGCCGGTGTCGACGAGCACCAGGCCGGCTTCGCTCTCGATCAGCAGGCAGTGGCAGACGAGAGAGGCCGTCGCGCCCCGGCTTCGCCCGTCGAACCAGGCGCCGCCGATGGGGCACATGCAGCCGCAGTTGAGATGATGGACCCGCACCGTTCGGCCTCCCTTGGCTCCCGCACCCCATGGTGGATGCGCCGCACCTTTGGGCGGTGCTGCGCATCCGCCTGGTGCCTTGAAGCGGGAACGATGGAGGAGTCGGGTTGTTCCGCCGGAACACCCGGCCGGCGGCAGCAGGACGGCCGCGGCGGGTCGCGCCCGAGGTGCGGGCGCGACGGGGCTTTTCAGGAATGCACCGACTGGCCGGCCAGGGTTGCTCAGCCGGCGGCGGTGAGCACCGCGCGGATCCGCTCCAGCGCCCAGTCCACCTCGTCCTTGGTGATGACGAGCGGCGGGGCGATGCGGATGGTGTGGCCGTGGGTGTCCTTGGCGAGGACGCCCTTGGCGCGGAGCGCCTCCACATGGCGGCGGGCGCCGTCGGCCTCCGTGTGGAGTTCCACCGCCAGCATCAGGCCGCGGCCGCGCACGTCCTTGACGAGGTTGGAGCGGATGCCCTGGAGCTCGGTGCGGAAATAGTCGCCGAGGCGGGCGGAGTTCTCGACCATGTCCTCCTCCACCAGCACCTTCAGCGCCGCCCGGGCGACCGCGCAGGCGAGCGGGTTGCCGCCGAAGGTGGAGCCGTGCTGGCCGGGCTGGAGGGTGCCGAGCACGTCGGTGTTGGAGAGGACGGCCGACACTGGGTAGAAGCCGCCGGAAAGCGCCTTGCCGACGAGGGTGACGTCGGCGACGATGCCCTCGTGCTCCTCGGCGAGGAGCTTGCCGGTGCGGCCGAGGCCGGTCTGGATCTCGTCGAGGATGAGCGTCACCCGGTGGGCGGTGCAGATCTCGCGGACGCGCTTGAAATAGCCGGCCGGCGGGATGATGACGCCCGCCTCGCCCTGGATGGGCTCCACCAGGAAGCCGACCGTGTTCGGCGTGATGGCGGCCTCCAGCGCGTCGGCGTCGCCGAACGGCACCACCTTGTAGCCGGGCGTGAAGGGGCCGAAGCCGCCGCGCGCGTCCGGATCGGTGGAGAAGGACACGATGCCGAGGGTGCGGCCGTGGAAATTGTCGGCGCAGACGATGATCTCCGCCTGGTTCTCCGCGACGCCCTTCACCTCGTAGCCCCACTTGCGGACGGCCTTGACGGCGGTCTCCACCGCCTCGGCGCCGGAGTTCATGGGCAGCACCTTGTGGCTGTCCGTGAGGGCGGCGATCTCCTCGTAGAGGAGCGCCAGCTGGTCGGAACGGAAGGCGCGGGAGGTGAGCGTGAGCCTGCCGGCCTGCTCCACCATGGCGGCGAGGATCTTCGGGTGGCAGTGGCCCTGGTTCACCGCCGAATAGGCGGAGAGGCAGTCGAGGTAGCGGTTGCCGTCCGTGTCCCACACCCAGACCCGTTCGCCGCGGGTCAGCACCACGTCGAGGGGCTTGTAGTTGTGGGCGCCGAGCCGGTGCTCGATCTGGATGAAGTCCTTGGCGTGGAGGGTCATGGGCTTGGCTCCGGTTGGGCTCGGCTCCGGTCAGGCGGGCTGGCGGTGGAGGACGGTGAGCCCGAAGAGGCTCGCGGTGAGGTCGGCGACGAGGCGGGCGGTGCGGCCGCGCTCGTCGAGGAAAGGGTTGAGCTCGACGAGGTCGAGGGAGCCGAGGAGGCCGCTGTCGTGGATCATCTCCATGACGAGGTGGGCCTCCCGGTAGGTGGCGCCGCCCATGACGGCGGTGCCGGTGCCGGGCGCCAGCGACGGGTCGAGGACATCCGCGTCGAAGCTGACGTGCAGGTGGACGTTGCGGGCCTTCAGCCGGGCGAGGATGCGGCCGAGCGGGGCGGCGATGCCCTCCTCGTCGATCTGGCGCATGTCCACCACCTCGACGCCGTGGTCGGCGAGGGCGCGGCGCTCCTCCCGGTCGACGGAGCGCACGCCGAAGAGGGACACGTTGGCCGGCGACACGCGGACGAGGCCCTCGTCGCCGGCGAGCGGCGCGAGGCTGGCGTCGCCGGTGAGATAGGCGAGCGCCATGCCGTGCATGTTGCCGGACGGGGTGGTGGCGGGGGTGTTGTAGTCCGCGTGGGCGTCGAGCCAGAGCACGGCGAGCTCGCGGTTCGCCTCGCGGCAGGCGCGGGCGACGCCCGAGATGGTGCCCATGGAGAGCGAATGGTCGCCGCCCATGAAGACCGGGATGCCGCCGGCCGCCGTCATGGCGTGCGCCTCGTCGTGGATGGCGCGGGTCCAGGCGGTGATCTCGGCGAGGTTGCGGCAGCGGGTGGCGGCCGCGGGGTCCATGGGCGGAACGACCGGCACCGGCGGGGTCATGTCGCCGCGGTCGTCGACCCGGTAGCCGAGGTCGGCGAGGAGGGCCGGCAGGCCGGCGGTGCGCAGGGCCGCCGGGCCCATCAGCGTGCCGGCGGTGCCGGCGCCGCGCTCCGACGGGATGCCGAGAAGGCTGACCCGGCTCTCGCGGAACCCGTTCGGAAATCCACCCTCGTGCTTCGTCATCCCCGTCACCCGCCGTCGTGCCCCGTGTTGAAGAGGAGCCAAGGGTGAGGCTTGACGGTGTCAACGAAAAGCCAGCAGTGTGCTGCAGATTGCTCACGATCCTGACGTTTCGTCAGGGTTGGCTGACGGAGGGCGCGCCTTGGACCTGGACGAGACCGACCGGCGGCTGATCGCGGAGCTGCGCGACGACGCGCGCCTGCCGGCGGCGACCCTTGCCCGGCGCCTGGGCGTGAGCCGGGGGACGGTGCAGAACCGGATCGACCGGCTGGTGGCCGCCGGGGTGGTCCTCGGCTTCACGGTGCGGGTGCGGGGCGACGTTGAGGCCGGGCGGATCCGGGCGATCACGGCGCTGGAGGTGCGCTCGGCGGACCTCAAGCTGGTGATCGCGGCGCTGAAGCGGCTGCCGGACGTCGCCCGCATCCACTCCACCAACGGGCGCTGGGACCTCGTGGTGGAGGTGAACGCGGGCGATCTCGCCAGCCTCGACCGGACGCTGCACGACATGCGGGCGATCCGGGGCGTGTCGCTGTCGGAGACGAGCATCCTGTTGTCGGAGATGACGTGAGGATGGAGGCGGCGCGGGGGGATCGGGTCCGCCCGGGCCTCAGTCGTGGAAGGGCCGCTACTGGACGCCCTTGGCCTTCAGCCAGGCGCGCATGGAGGCGACCTCCGCCTCCTGGGCCTTGATGATGGTCTCGGCGAGCGCGCGGTTCTCCGCGTCCTTGCCGTACTGAAGGAGGATGCGGGCCATGTCGATGGCGCCCTCGTGGTGGGCGATCATGCCGCGCACGAAATCGACGTCCGGGTCGCCGGAGTATTCGATGTCCATGGCGGCGTGCATGCGGGCGTTGGCCGCGCGGAAGGCCTCCGACGACGGGCCGGTGTCGCCCTTCGGCGCGCCCATGCCGGGCATGGCGCCGCCGCCGTGGCCGGCGTGCGGGTCCATGGGCATGGCGGCGGGGGCGTCGTGACCGCCGTGGCCGCCGTGCTGCATCTGGGCGGCGGCGGGCGTCAGGGCGAGGCCGAGCGCCACGGCGCCGGCGGTGACGGTGTTGAGAAGGGTCATGGATCTGTCCTCGATAGGGTCTCGACGATGCGCCGGGTGATGCGGCGCGGGTGTCAGACGGGCGATCGAGGCGGCGGGTCCGGGCGGTCCGGCTCGATGCCGGGCAGCGCGCCGGAGAGCGCGGGGCCGACCCGGAGGCGGGTGACGGGCGCGTCGTCGTTGGCGGCGGAGACGGCCGGGAGGGTGACGCAGACGGCGCAGACGCAGGCGTCGGCGCACGGGGCGGGACTGGTGGGCGAAGGGTCGTCCGGAGAGGCCGCCGACGGGTGGGCGATCGCGGCGGGCCGAGACGTCGCGCCGTGGTGGTGGGCGGCGTGGGCGGCGGCCATGCGGTGAGTGGTCGGGTGGGCCGTCGCGGGAGATGGCGCCAGGGTCCGGTGCAGGCACGGTCCGCCCGGTCCGCCCGCGTGGGCGTGCGCCGGGCCGAAGCCGATCCCGAGGGCGACGGCGAGCACGACGAGACGGAGGACGAGGGCGCGGATCGATGCCAAGGGCGGCGGGCTCCGGTGCGAAGGGCGACGCCGCGAACCGGCCGGCGCCCTCTCCCCTCATGTAGACCCCGAAGGCGGCGGCGCCAAGACCGCCCTCTCCCGCCGAAGGTCGTGGCCGCCCCGGCTTGGCGCAGTGCGGCAAAGGGACTAAACCCGGCTGATCGGGCGCCGATCAGGCGCCGCCTGCCCTTTCCTCCCTGCCCGTTCTCCTGAGGAGTGAGCCAGCCCATGTCCGAGCCTCTCGTCGATACCGGCCTCTTTCCGCTCGCGCCCGACGCCACGCCCTACCGCAAGCTGACGGACGACTTCGTGTCGACGGCGACGTTCGAGGGCGAGGAGATCCTGAAGGTGGAGCCGGAGGCGCTGCGGCTTCTGGCCGAGGCGGCCTTCATCGACATCAACCACCTGCTCCGGCCGGGCCACCTGGCGCAGCTGACCAAGATCCTGGACGATCCGGAGGCGACGTCGAACGACAAGTTCGTCGCCTACGATCTCCTGAAGAACGCCAACATCGCGGCGGGCGGCGTGCTGCCCATGTGCCAGGACACCGGCACCGCCATCGTGATGGGCAAGAAGGGCCGAAGGGTCTGGACCAGGGGCGGCGACGAGCACGCCGTCTCGCGCGGGGTGCTGGACGCCTACCTGAAGAAGAACCTCCGCTACAGCCAGCTGGCGCCCGTCTCCATGTTCGAGGAGCGGAACACGCGCAACAACCTGCCGGCGCAGATCGACATCTACGCGGAGGGCGAGGACGCCTACAAGTTCCTCTACGTCGCCAAGGGCGGCGGATCGGCCAACAAGACCTTCCTGTTCCAGGGCACCCCGTCGCTGCTCACCCACGACCGGATGATCGCCTTCCTGAAGGAGAAGATCCTCACCCTCGGCACCGCCGCCTGCCCGCCCTATCACCTGGCGATCGTGATCGGCGGCACCTCGGCGGAGATGACGCTGAAGACGGTGAAGCTCGCCTCCACCCGCTACCTGGACGGCCTGCCGACCCAGGGCTCCGAGCAGGGCCACGCCTTCCGCGACCTTGCCATGGAGGAGGAGATCTTCAAGGCAACCCAGGCGACCGGCGTCGGCGCCCAGTTCGGCGGCAAGTACTTCTGCCACGACGTGCGCGTGGTGCGCCTGCCCCGGCACGGCGCCTCGCTGCCGATCGGCATCGGCGTCTCCTGCTCGGCGGACCGGCAGGCCATGGGCAAGATCACCCGCAGCGGCGTCTACCTGGAGGAGCTGGAGCACAATCCGGCCAAGTACCTGCCCGAGGTGGACGATACGACCCTCGGCGGCGATGTGGTGCAGGTGGACCTGACCCGGCCGATGGCGGAGATCCTGAAGACGCTGTCGGCCTATCCGATCAAGACGCGGCTGTCGCTGACCGGGCCGCTGATCGTCGCCCGCGACCTCGCCCACGGCAAGCTGCGCGAGCGGCTGGAGAGCGGTGAGCCGCTGCCGGATTATTTCAAGAACCACCCGGTCTACTACGCCGGCCCGGCGAAGACGCCGGAGGGCTACGCGTCCGGGTCGTTCGGGCCGACCACCGCGGGCCGCATGGACGCCTATGTGGACCAGTTCCAGGCGGCCGGCGGCTCCATGGTGATGCTCGCCAAGGGCAACCGCTCCAAGGCGGTGCGGGACGCCTGCCACAAGTACGGCGGCTTCTACCTCGGATCGATCGGCGGCCCGGCGGCCCGCCTCGCGCAGGACTGCATCAAGCACGTGGAAGTGGTTGAATTTGCAGAACTTGGCATGGAAGCCGTGTGGAAGATCGACGTGGTCGACTTCCCGGCCTTCATCGTGGTGGACGACAAGGGCAACGACTTCTTCCAGGCGCTGAACCTCGGCTGATATGCCGCCTTCGGGCCGCCGGCGTGATTCGCCGGCCGCCCCGGCGAGGCGGGGTCATGACGGCTGGAATGCGCCATGATCGGCCGCAATCCGATCGCGCGCGGACGGGATCCTCCGTCGTTCAGACAGGTCTACGGCACTGAATTCCTGAGCCGTGGGCCTCTCTGTGGCGGATCGGCAACAGGGAGAACCGCCGGCCGACGGAAAATGCGGTCCGGCTCGGTTCGTTGTTGAATCCGTAACCAGCCGGGCGCCATCGTCTCCTCGAAGCGGCACTGGATGGACGGCGGCGGTGGTCACCTCTCACGGGGTGGGACTCGCCCTGACCTTGGCCGCTCCCATCTTCGGCCCCTCTTCCTTTCGGTGCGTACATCCATGCGCAAGCTTCTTCTCACCACGGCGGGCGCCTTTCTGGCGATCCTCGCGGCGGCCGGATCGGCCACCGCCCAGGAGGCGACCACCAAGCGCTATTACGATCCGGCGTCCGGCTCCTTCGAGACCATCGTGGTCCGTCCGAAGCGCCAGACCGCCAACCCGGTCCCGCGCGAGGTCATCAGCTACGAGGGGCCCTACAAGAAGGGCACCATCGTGGTGAACACGGAGGAGCGTCGGCTCTACTACGTGCTCGGCGACGGCAAGGCGCTGAAGTACGGCATCGGCGTCGGCCGCCCGGGCTTCACCTGGGCCGGCACCCACTCGATCACCCGCAAGGCCGAATGGCCGGGCTGGACACCGCCGCCGGCCATGCGCAAGCGCCAGCCGGACCTGCCCTACCACATGCCGGGCGGCCCGGATAACCCGCTCGGCGCGCGGGCCATGTACCTCGGCTCGACCATCTACCGCATCCACGGAACCGCCGAGCCCTGGACCATCGGCCAGGCGGTCTCGTCCGGCTGCATCCGCATGACCAACGACGACGTGGCCCACCTCTACGAGCAGGTCGGCGTCGGCACCAAGGTCATCGTCGTCCGCTGAGGCGGGATGATCGAGCGTTCGAAACGACAAAGGGACCGGTGATCGCCGGTCCCTTTTTTTGTCAGTCGGTGCGCCGATCAGGGCGCCGACTCAATCCTTCCCCTCAGGGGAAGGTGGCCCAGAGGGCCGGAAGGGGTTGTGTTTTTTTCTTTTTTGCGTCGGCAAACAACAAGTACACGCTGTCGAAACGAAAAAGACGACCCCTCCCCCGGCTTCGCCGGACCCTCCCCTGAGGGGAGGGACTGTCAATCTTTCCCCAGCTTTGCCGGACCCCGCTCCGCAGTTACGGGCCGGCTCCGCCTTGGCTTTTGGCCAAATCCTTATGGGAGGGATCATGCGAGCTTCGGCGTTGCCCGACGTCCAACGTTCAGCGCTTGCGGGGCTCGCGGCTCATGCCCTTGGCGGCGAGTTCGGCCTCGTATTCGGCCATCATGGCGGCCTGGCCCGCGCCCATTTCGCGCAGAAGCGCCCAGGGGTAGATCCCGGTGTCGTGCATGTCGTCGAAGCGCAGGCGCACCGCGTAGGCGCCGACCGGCTCCACGGCGAGAATCTGCACGTGGCGCTTGCCCGGCACCGTCTGCCGCTGGCCGGCGCCGTGGCCCTGGACCTCGGCGGACGGGGAGCGGACGCGCAGGAGCTCCGCCGGAATGGCGTAGCGGGAGCCGTCGTCGAACGAGACGGTGAGGGTGCGCTTGTCCTCGGACAGGCGGATTTCGGTCGGCCAGGCGGTGTCGGTCACAGGCGTCGGCTCCGGGCGGGGGCGCTCAGGTGTCGGACTTCGGGGTGATGCGGGCGATGAGGCTCGATGTGTCCCAGCGGTTGCCGCCCATGGCCTGGACGTCGGCGTAGAACTGGTCGACCAGGGCGGTGACCGGCAGGCGGGCGCCGTTCCGCTTGGCCTCGTCGAGCACGATGCCGAGGTCCTTGCGCATCCAGTCGACGGCGAAGCCGAAGGCGAACTCTCCCGCGTCCATGGTCTTCCAGCGGTTTTCCATCTGCCAGGACTGGGCGGCGCCCTTGGAGATGACGCCGATCACCTTCTCCACGTCGAGATCGGCCGCCTTGGCGAAGGCGATGGCCTCCGACAGGCCCTGGACGAGGCCCGCGATGGCGATCTGGTTGACCATCTTGGTGAGCTGGCCGGCACCTGACGGCCCCATCAGGCCGACCATCTTGGCGAAGGACCGGATGACCGGCTCGGCACGAAGATAGGCGGCCTCGTCACCGCCCACCATGACGGTGAGCGCGCCGTTCTCTGCGCCCGCCTGCCCGCCAGACACGGGCGCGTCGAGGAAGAAGAGGCCGCGCTCGGTGGCGGCGGCGGCCAGTTCGCGGGCGACCGCGGCGGACGCGGTCGTGTGGTCGATGAAGACGGCGCCGGGCGCCATGGCGGCGAAGGCGCCGCCCTCCCCGATCGTCACCTGCCGGAGGTCGTCGTCGTTTCCGACGCAGGCGAACACGAAGTCGGCGCCTTCCGCCGCCTCGGCCGGGGTGCGGCCGAACGATCCGCCGTTGGCCGCCACCCAGACCTCGGCCTTGGCGGTGGTGCGGTTGAAGACGCGGGTCTCATGGCCGCCGCGGGCGGCGAGGTGGCCTGCCATGGGGTAGCCCATGACGCCCAATCCGAGAAACGCGACCTTGGCCATGACGATGCTCTCCCTTGCGGCTTGTTCTTTCGGTTCTTAACCGGTCGGCGCCCGGTTGTCAGGCATCCGTTCGAAGGGCGGGTCGCGCTCCTCCGTCCCGCGTCCGCCGGGCACCCCTTTTCGAACCGACCGGCGACAGGCTAGGGTCCGTCGTTCTGCCACCGAAAAGGAACGACGCATGACCGGCATGGCGACCTGGGCTCAATCCGCCGCGCGGCTGATCGACGTGGCAACCGGCCGCGCGCCGGCCGACATGGTCATCCGCGGCGGGCGCTGGGTGAACGTGCACACCCGCGAGGTTCTGCCCGGCCATGACGTGGCGATCAAGGCCGGCCGGTTCGCGGCCATCGCGGCGGACCTTTCCTACGCCATCGGGCCGGACACCACGGTGATCGAGGCGGACGGGCGGTACATGCTGCCGGGGCTCTGCGACGGGCACATGCACGTGGAAAGCGGCATGGTGACCGTCACCGAGTTCGCCCGGGCGGTGATCCCGCACGGCACCACATCCATGTTCATCGACCCGCACGAGATCGCCAACGTGCTCGGGCTGCCGGGCGTGCGGCTGATGCACGACGAGGCGCTGACGCTGCCGATGAACGTCTATGTGCAGGTGCCGTCCTGCGTGCCCTCCGCCCCCGGCCTGGAGACGCCGGGCGCCACCATCGGGCCAGACGACGTGAAGGAGGCCATGGGCTGGCCGGGCATCATCGGCCTCGGCGAGATGATGAACTTCCCGGGCGTGGTGGCCGCCGACGAGACAATGCTGGCCGAGATGGCCCACACGATGGATGCCGGCAAGACCGTGGGCGGCCACTACGCGGCCTTCGACCTCGGTCGCAACTTCCTCGGCTATGTGGCCGGCGGGCCTTCGGACGACCACGAGGGCACCAGGCTGGAGGACGCCATGGCGCGCGCCCGGCTCGGCATGCGGCCGATGCTGCGGCTCGGCTCGGCCTGGTACGACGTGGCGACCCAGATCAAGGCGATCACCGACCACGGGCTCGACCCGCGCAGCTTCATCCTCTGCACCGACGACAGCCATTCCGGCACGCTGGTGCGCGACGGGCACATGGACCGGGTGGTGCGCCACGCGATCGCCCAGGGCTGCCCGCCGGTGATCGCCATCCAGATGGCGACGCTGAACACCGCCCAGCATTTCGGCCTGGAGCGGGAGATCGGCTCCATCACGCCCGGCCGGCGGGCGGATCTGGTGATCACGTCCGACCTCGTGGCGCTGCCGATCGACCTGGTGATCGCCCGCGGGACGGTGCTGGCCGAGGACGGACGGCTGACCGCCGACGTGCCGCCCTATGCCTATCCGGAGGCGGTGAAGACCACGGTGCGGCTCGGCCGGCCGCTGACCGCCACCGCGTTCGACATCAAGGCGCCGGAAGGGCGCAACGCCGTCACGGCGCGGGTGATCGGCATCGTGGAGAACCAGGCGCCGACCCGCGCCCTCACCGCCACGCTGCCGGTGGAGGACGGGCTCGCTGTCGGCGATCCGGACAAGGACGTCTGCCAGATCGCCCTCGTGGAGCGGCACAAGGGCACCGGCGGGGTGGTGAACGCCTTCGTGTCGGGCTTCGGCTACACGAAGCCCTGCGGCATCGCCTCGACGGTGGCGCACGACAGCCACCACATGATCGTGGTCGGCACCTCGAAGTCCGACATGGCGAAGGCCGCCAACCGGCTGGCGGAGGTGGGCGGCGGCGTGGTGGTGATCTCCGAGGGCGAGGAACTGGCGCTCGTGGAGATGCCGATCGCCGGCCTGATGTCGGACGAGCGGGCCGAGATCGTCGCCGCCAAGGCGGACCGGCTGGTGGAGGCCATGCGGATCTGCGGCTGCACGCTCAACAACGCCTACATGCAGCACTCGCTGCTTGCGCTCGTGGTGATCCCCGAGCTCCGCATTTCCGACATCGGGCTCATCGACGTGACGACGTTTTCGCCCGTCAACCTCTTCCTAACCGATTGACCGTCGCGCCAAAGGTCGCGAGAACCTATCGGCTCACTGAAGCGTTCCTGCTTCGAGACGGCGTGTTCAGGTGTCCCTTCTCAAAGCCGGTTCGGCGGAGACGAGACGGCCGGTCGAACGTCCGATCTTGAGCAGAGAAAGCCGGCGCGACGCCGAACGGAGGACGAAATGAAGAAGCTACTTGTCGTGGTTGCTCTGGGCATGGGACTTGCCGGCTGCCAGGGTCAGACGCAGACGCAGCAGCGCGTCACCACCGGCGCCGCCGTGGGCGCGCTCGGCGGCGCGGCGGTTGGCGGTCTGGCCGGCGGCGGTCGTGGAGCGGCCATCGGCGCGGTGGCTGGCGGCATCGGCGGCGCGGCGGTTGCCGGTGCCACGGCGCCCCGCAACTGCACGGCCTACGACAGCTACGGCCGTCCGTACGCGGTCGTCTGCCCATAAATTTTCCAAAAGGTATAGAAATGGAAAGCGCCGATTGTCATCGTTGACATCGGCGCTTTTTATTTCACCCTTATTTCCTGATCTTTCCCGACCAATGATTTCGTCTTCGCGCAAACGAAATACTTTTTTCGCTATTTGAATGTTGATTGTTGCAGTTTGATTCGTATTATCGCCTAAGAAACCGTTTTCCTGGGTGGTGGGCTGGAGTAGCGGCATGGCGAAGCAGGATTTTAGGGGATCAGCGCGTCATAAGGAAAAACAGGACCGTTGGGTGAGAATAGAGGTGAAGAGGGCGCTCTCCATGCTCGACATGCCCGGCACGGTGCTGCGGGGCCACGAGAGCGTGATGTGGCGTGCCCGGCAGCATCTGGCCGGAGGATCGGCACCATGACGGCCAGCATCGTTTGGACTCCGCTCGCCGAGGGCGATCTCCTGTCGGCGGTCGACAGGTTGAAGAACACCGGCCTCGACCCCGACGACTTCCTCCAGACGGTCGACGGCGATCTTCTCGCCCTCGCCGACAGCCCCTATCAGGGTGAGATGGGACGCGTCACCGCGACGCGCGAGTGGCCGATGGCGCGGCACGACTATCTGGCGGTCTACATGGTGCTGCCGGCCCAGATCACCGTGCTGCGGCTTTTGTCCTTGAAGTTGGACGACGCCTGATCTGCAGGCGACCGCCGCGGGACGTTCGTCCTCTCCGGGCATGCCCGGCCCCGACCCTTCATCCGCCGCCTTCGACGGCGGGTGTTCAGTCGGTCCGCTGCAGGTGGCGCGTGAGGCGGCGCTCCAGAACGTCCCAGACCCGCCGGAGGATCTCCACCATGGCGAGGTAAAGGATGGCCGCCCAGAGATAGACCTGCAGGTCGTAGGTCTTGGAGAAGGCGTAGCGGGTCTGCCCCATCAGGTCGAGCACCGTGATGATGGAGGCGATGGCCGAGCCCTTGATCATCAGCACCACCTCGTTGCCGTAGGGCCGGAGCGCCGTGATCAGCGCCTGGGGCACGATGATGCGCGCGAGCGTGACGCCGCGCGGCAGCGCCAGGGACTGGGCGGCCTGCCATTGGCCGCGCGGGACGGACCGGATGGCGCCGGCGAGGATCTCGGCCTGGTAGGCGGCGGTGTTGAGCGCGAAGGTGAGGACGGCGCAGTTGAACGCGTCGCGGAAGAACCACCAGAGCCCGATCTCGCGGAAGAAGCCCACGAACTGGCCCGCCCCGTAGTAGACGAGGAAGGTCTGGGCCAGGAGCGGCGTGCCGCGGAAGAAGTAGGAATAGGCGAAGGTGACGGCCCCGATCGCCGGGTTGGCCGAGAGCCGCCCGGCGGCGACCGGGATCGACAGCGCCGCCCCGATGACGAGCGAGAGGCCGACCAGTTGGAGCGTCGTCAGGACGCCGTCGAGGATGCGCGGCAGGTAGCGCGCGATCATCTCGCCATCATAGCCGGCGACCAGCAGCCACAGGATGGCGACGCCGAGAAGCGTCCAGAGCGCCAGGATGCCGAGGCCGGCGATGCGCGCGCCACCAAGGCGGCGGCGGGCGGCGGCGGGCGGCGGCGACGCCGGGATGAAGGCGGCGGCGGCGGTCATGCCCGCGTCTCCTGGCCCCGTTCGGCCCAGCCGGAGATGAAGCCGAAGGCGATCGACGACACCATGGAGAGCACCAGATAGATCATGCAGGCGACGAAGAAGAAGAGGAAGGGCTCCTTCGTGTTGCCGACGGCCACGTTCGTGTTGCGCAGGATGTCGCTGAGCCCGATGACCGACACGAGGGCGGTGTCCTTCAGGAGGATGAGCCAGAGGTTGGAAAGGCCCGGCAGCGCCAGCCGCACCAGCTGCGGCAGGATGACCAGCCGCATGGTCTTGATGCGGTTGAGGCCGAGCGCCTGGGCGCCTTCGTACTGCCCGGCCGGAATGCCGCGAAAGGCCGAGAGGAAGACCTCGCTCGCATAGGACGAGAAGACCAGCGACAGGGCGAACAGGCCGGCGACGAAGCCGTTCACCTCCGTCGGCTGACCGAACAGCCGCTGGGTGAAGGCCGAGAGGGCGATCTGGCCGCCGTAGTAGATGAGGAAGAGGGTCAGGAGTTCCGGCAGGCCGCGGAACAGGGTGGTGTAGATGTTGGCGCCGGCCCGCAGATACGCGTCCTCGCTGGTCTTGGCGAGCGCCACCAGGAAGCCGAGGGCGAGGCCGAACGGCAAGGTCGAGGCCGCCAGCGAGACGGTGACCCAGACGCCGGACGCGATCTCGTCGCCCCAGCCCGTCGGGCCGAACGAAAGGAGACTGAGGGCTTCGTTCATCGCGGATACCCTGTTCCCATCAACGGGTCACGGCCGGAACGGGTCACGGCCGGACAGGGCGCCCGGCCGTGACGATCGGCGGTCGACCGGGAGGCGGCGGGGTCGCCGCGCCCCGGCGCCGGACGGCGTCAGCCGCCGTAGACGTCGAAGTCGAAGTACTGCTTGTTGATGGTCTCGTAGGTGCCGTTCTGACGGATCGCCTCGATGGCGGCGTTGAACTTCTCCTGGAGCGCGGTGTCCTCCTTGCGAAGGGCGATGCCCGCGCCCTCGCCGTGGATCTCCTGCACCGGCGTGATGGTGCCGACGATCTTGCAGCAGGCGCCCGCCTCGGATTCCACCCAGTCGGAGAGCACCACCACGTCGTCCACCACGGCGTCCAGACGGCCGTTCTCCAGGTCGAGCTTGTACTCGTCCGCGGTCGGGTAGAGCTTGACGTCGCTCTGCGTGAGATACTGCTCGGCGTAGGTGGAGTGGGTGGTGGAGGACTGGGCGCCGACGGCGAGATCCTTCAGGTCCTCGGCGGTGATGCCGGTGACCGGCGAGTCCTTCGGCACGGCCACGGCCGGCGGGGTGTTGTAGTACTTGTTGGTGAAGGCGACGGACTTCTTCCGCTCCTCGTTGATCGACATGGACGCGATGATGGCGTCGAACTTGCCGGCAAGGAGGGCCGGGATGATGCCGTCCCAGTCCTGGACGACGAACTCGCACTCCACCTTCATCTCGGCGCAGAGCGCCTTGGCGATGTCGACGTCGAAGCCCTTCAGTTCGCCATTGGCATCCTGGAAGTTGAAGGGCGGGTAGGCCCCTTCGGTGCCGATGCGGACCTTCGTGATGTCCTGGGCGACGGCGCCGCCGACGAGGGTGGCGAGCACGGTGGCCGCGAGGGCGACGGTCTTGAGCATGCGCATGAAAACCCCACTGTTCCATCTCCGCGGGCGTCTCTTCCGTCGTCGACGACATCGGGGATGAGGCAAGAGAAGCCGCGGACTTTTGTTGTTCTGGTTCGCGTCTCGTGCCCGAAAAGCCGCGGTCCGGGACCGTGGCAACGGGCACTTGCGGCGCATTGTCATCCATGATTCCGATGACATGCAATGTCTTAAATCTCACAAGGCAGTCCTGTCCCGCATAAGGATCGCGGGCCGTCGCGGGTGACGTCGGGGCAGGTGGAGCGTGACGATTGAGACGGATGGGATGGGTGGCCGGCCTCTCACCGATGCCGAGCCAGAGCCTGCGGCTCGCACCGCCCGCCCGCTCGACCCTCCACCGTCGACCGTCATCCCGGCGAAGGCCGGGATCCAACCGTCGGTGTTGTGTCCGCGCCGGCGCGGCCGTGGCTGCCGTCGGTTGGGCCCCGGCTTTCGCCGGGGTGACGACCTGGGGACGTGAACCGACCAATCATCCGAACCGCGCCGCCCTCCCGGGCCCGATCCACCCTCCACCGTCATCCCGGCGAAGGCCGGGATCCAATCGTCAGGGTCGTGTCCGCATCGGCGCGGACCTAACCGCCGTCGGTTGGGCCCCGGCTTTCGCCGGGGTGACGACCTGGAGTGAACCGACCGATCATCCGAACCGCGCCGCCCTCCAGGGCCCGATCCGCGCTCCACCGTCATCCCGGCGAAGGGTCGGATCAGGGGAAGAAGCCGGCGAAGGGCATGAAGGCGACGAGGTCGCCGGCCTTGACGGAGGTGACCGGCTCGGGGATGTCGACGAAGCCGTCGGCTTCGCGAAGGCCGGTGATGAGGCCGGAGCCGTCGCGGGCGAACTTCTCCACGCGCAGGGTGCCGTCGTCGCCGCTCACAAGGATGGCGCGGAGGAACTCCCGACGGTCGGGCTTCTTGGACCGGATCTCGAAGGCGGCCGGCAGCGGATAGCGCACCGGTTCGCGCCAGGACGCCCCTTCCAGGCGCGAGAGCAGCGGCAGGCCGTAGAGCAGGAAGCAGGCGAACACCGCGACCGGATTGCCCGGCAGGCCGAGGAAGACGCAGTCGCCCACCTGGCCGAGGGTCATGGGCCGGCCGGGCTTGACGGCGATCTGCCAGAGGTGGCGGCGGCCGACCTCGTCGAGCGCGGTGACCACGTGATCCTCCTCGCCGCGCGACGCCCCGCCGGAGGTGATGATCACGTCGTGGGTGGCAGCAGCGGCCACGATGGCGTCTCGGATCGCCTCGAACCGGTCCGGCAGCACGCCGAGGTCGGTGACGTCGGCGCCCGCCTTGCCAAGGAGGCTGGTGATCAGGGCGTGGTTGCTGTCGTAGACCTGACCGGGCTCGATGGGCTGGCCGGCGCGGACGATCTCGTCGCCGGTGGAGAGGATGGCGACCTTCAGGCGGCGGCGGACCGCCACCGTCTCCCGCCCGAGGGACGCGAGGGCCGCGACGTCCTGCGGGCGGAGGCGGGTGCCCTCCCCCATCACCAGCGTGCCGGCCTTCAGGTCCTCGCCGGCGCGGCGGCGGTTGGCGCCGGGCTTCAGGCCGGGCGGCACGATGACGAAGGCGGCGCCGTCTTGGGCATGGGTTTCGCAGTCCTCCTGCATGGCGACCGTGTCGGTGCCGGCCGGCATGGCGGCGCCGGTGAAGATGCGCACGGCGGCACCTGGGGGCACCGGAGCGGCGCGCCGATGGCCGGCGGCGACCCGGTCGATGACGGGGAAGAAGCCGCCGGTCGCCTCGAAGGACGCGGACCCATAGGCGTAGCCGTCCACCGCCGCGTTGTCGGAGAGCGGCACGTCGCGGGGGGCAAGGACGGTCTCGGCGAGAACACGGCCCCCAGCGTCGATCACCGGAACCGTCTCCGCTGTGGCCACCGGCCCGACCCGGTCGAGGATCAGGGCGAGCGCCTCCTCGTGGGTCATCCGCTCCTTGTCGGTCAGGAAGCAGTCGTCGAGCAGGCGGCGGTTGGCTGTCATCGGGGTCCGAAAGGCTCAGGGCTTGCGGGTGACGAGGAAGCTGGCGAGCGCCTCCACCTCGTTGAGATTGAAGACGGGAATGCTGGCGCGCACCGTATGGTCCGCCGCGATGGCGATCACGTGCGGATCGGCCGGATGGAGCGGATCGTGGCGGGCGGCGGCGGTGCGGCGGACCTCCACCTTGGGGATGGCGGCGGTCTTCCAGCCCTCCACCAGAACGATGTCCGCTGGATCGAGCCGGGCGAGCACGGCCTCCAGCGACGGCTCGTCCTCGGGCGCGGCCAGTTCCTGCATGATCGCCACCCGGCGGGCGGAGACGAGCGCGGTCTGGGTGGCGCCGGCCTCCCGGTGGCGGAAGCTGTCGGTGCCCGGCTGGTCGATGTCGAAGGCGTGGTGGGCGTGCTTGACGGTCGCGACCGTGTGGCCGCGCGCGGTGAGATCGGCGACGAGGCGGGTGACGAGGGTGGTCTTGCCGCTGTTCTTCCAGCCGGCGAAGCCGACCACGACGCCGTGCTGCTGCAGCGGCGTCTTGCTGGAGCGATCGAGATCGGCCTGGAAGGCCAACGCCTTGGCGATCTCCTCGGCCTCGATGAGTTCGCTCGGGGTGTTGACGTTGAAGAAGCTGTCGACCGTGCGATCGCCGACCCGGATGGGCGGGAAATGGACGGTGTTGTGCTGGCGCGTCTCCACGAAGGCGCCGACCTTGCGGTTGCCGCCGTCGAGGAAGTGCTTGAGCTCGGCCCGGAGCGCCATGGGCCAGAGGCCGAACACCGGGTGGGTGCCGTCGTCGGAGGCGGCGATCACCACCGTGCGGGCCGAAAATGCAGCGTCCAGAAGGCTTTGCGCGAGACCTTCGGGGAAGAAGGGCGTGTCGGCCGCCGCCGTGACGATGAAATCCGCCTCCGGATGGCGGATCGCCGCATAGTCCATGGCGGCGAGGACGCCGGCAAGCGGGCCGGGGAAATCGTGCAGGCTGTCGGGCACCACCGGCAGGCCGAAGCTGGAGAAGCGGCTCGGGTCGCCGTTGGCGTTGATGATGAGGACGTCGGCCTCGGCGGCGAGGCGGTCGATCACGTGGGCGATCATCGGCCGGCCGGCGAGGAGCCTCAACCCCTTGTCGCCGCCGCCCATTCTGGACGAACGGCCTCCGGCCAGGATGCAGCCGACGACCTTCGGACGGCGCGAGGCGGTGTGGGTGTCGATCATGGGAGGAACCCTAGGGTGAGTGGGGCCGTGGATGCAAGGCGGCGCGCCGGGTCGGGGCGCCGCAGGCTCGCCGGCAGCCTGCGGCCGCTGGCTTGCGCCGACCTTGATCCGGCCGCGCCCCGCGCGGCCCGGCCGCGTTGACCGACCGGCGCCGAGGGCATAGCTAGGGAGGGAAGAGATGGACGGAGTTGACAATGGCCGGGCCGAGCAAGACTGACGTGCTTTCGGAGCTGAAGCGGATCCGCGATCCGCTCTCCGGAGGGGACATCGTGACGAGCGGCATGGTGTCGGACATTTTCGTCAACGACGGGCGGGTGATGTTCTCGCTGACGGTTCCGGCCGATAAGGCACGGGAACTGGAGGGTTTTCGCCGGGACGTTGAGACCGCCGTGAAGGCGATCGCCGGGGTGGAGCGGGCGATGGTGGCGCTCACCGCCGACGTGAAGCCGGGCGCCCGGCCGGCGGCGGCGCCGGCCCCGAAGGGCGGCGGGCAGGACCACGGGCACGGGCATTCGCACGGACACTCCCATGCGCCGGGCGGCGGGCAGGCGCAGAAGCCGGGGGTGCCGGGGGTGCGCTTCATCGTGGCGGTGGCGTCCGGCAAGGGCGGCGTCGGCAAGTCGACGACCGCCGTCAACCTCGCCCTCGGACTGGCGGCCAACGGCCAGCGGGTCGGCATCCTGGACGCCGACATCTACGGGCCGTCGGTGCCGCGGCTGATGCGTCTTTCCGGCCGGCCGCAAGTCGTCGAAGGGCGGATCCTGAAGCCGATGGAGAATTACGGCCTGAAGGTCATGTCGATCGGCTTCCTGGTGGAAGAAGAGACGCCGATGATCTGGCGCGGGCCGATGGTGGTCTCGGCCATTACGCAGATGCTGCGGGAGGTTGCCTGGGGCGATCTCGACGTGCTGATCGTCGACATGCCGCCCGGCACCGGCGACGCGCAGCTGACGATGGCCCAGCAGGTGCCGCTGGCCGGCACGGTGATCGTCTCCACGCCGCAGGATCTGGCGCTGATCGACGCGCGCCGGGGCGTCGCCATGTTCAAGAAGGTCGAGGTCCCGGTGCTCGGGATCGTTGAAAACATGAGCTATTTCGTCTGTCCGCACTGCGGCGGGCGGTCCGACGTGTTCGGCCACGGCGGTGCCCGGCACGAGGCGGACCGGATCGGCGTGCCCTTCCTCGGCGAGGTGCCGCTGGAACTAAAGATCCGCGAGACCTCGGACGCCGGCCTGCCGGTGGTGGCGACGGAGCCGGATGGGCCGCACGCGGCGGTGTACAGGTCGATCGCCGCCTCGGTGTGGCAGACGCTGACGGGCGAGACGCCGGTGCGGCGGGCGGCGCCGCGCATCGTCATCGAGTGACGATCGGGGATAATCTGTCGCGGTTTGGAGCGGGTCTGTAGCGGCTTGTAGCCGGGCCTGTAGGGGCTTGGCGGATGCCATGTAGCGGCTTGTCGCCGGGTGTAGCCGTATTGTAGCCGACGGTCAGCCGGCGCGGCGGACGGCTATGCCGGCGAGGAGGCTCAGCACCGCCGCGACGGCCATGATGACCACCATGGCGAAGGGCGTTCCGGTCCAGACGGTGATGAGGAGCGCCCCGGCAAGGGCGCTCGCCCCGGCGCCCACCCCCATCTGGAAGCTGCCGGCGAGACCGGAGGCGGCGCCGGCAAGGTCCGGCCGGACGCTGACCGCGCCGGCGATGGCCGACGGCAGGGTGATGCCGTTGGCAACGGCGATGCCCACCATGGGGCCGAACAGCGCCATCGGATGCATGATGCCTGCAGCGAACAGCAGCGCCATGGCGAGTACGCTCAAAAGTTGCAGGAGGTTGCCGCCGGTGATGAAGAGGGCGACGCCGTAGCGGGCGGCGTAGCGGCCGGAGAGAAAGTTGCCGACGAGATAGCCGCCGGAGACGGTGAGGAAGTAGACGCCGTACATGGCCGGCGAGACATGCATCAGCACCGACACCACGTAGGGCGCGCCGCCGAGGAAGGCGAAGTAGACCGCCGAGGCGAAGGTGGAGACGCACACATAGCCCCAGAAGAGCCGCGACCGGCCGAGGGCGCCCCACTGGGCGACCAGTTCGCGGGCGGTGATAGTGCGCCCGACGTTCGGGTTCGTCTCGTGAAGGCCGAGGATGGTGGCGACGAGGATGCCGGCGCCGAACACCACGAGCACGGCGAAGCTCGCCCACCAGTCGGCCACCTCCTGCAGCACCCCGCCGATCAGCGGCGCCACCATGGGGGCGACCGACATGCCCATGGTGACATAGCCGATCATGGAGGCGGCGCGGTCGCGGTCGTAGATGTCGCGGACGATCGCCCGCGACAGGGCCATGCCGGTGCAGCCGCCGGCGCCCTGGAGGATGCGGGCGGCGATCATCACCTCGATGGAGGGGGCGACGAGGGCGAGGGCCGAACCGACGGTGAAAAGGGCGAAGCCGCCGATTGCCACCGGCCGGCGGCCGTAGCGGTCCGACAGGGGGCCGACGATCACCTGGGCGAGCCCGGTCGCCAGCAGGTAGAGCGAGAGGGTGAGCTGGACCTTGGCGTAGGTGGTGTCGAAGGCCTCGGCGAGGCGGGGCATCGACGGCATGTAGATGTTGATGGCGACCGCGTTGACCGCCGCCATGGCGACCAGGAGCAGGATGTGCGGCCGGCGCGACGGCGGCAGGGCCGCGCCGTCGACGGCGAGAGCAGGCTCGGGCCGGTCAGCCAACGGGCGTCTCCTCGGACGGGCGGACGACGCCGGGGCGCGGGTTGGCGGGATCGCGCGGCAGGGCGCCCGCCGGCCCGGGCTCGGCGGCGGCGGCCATGCTGGTCTTCAGGTGGAGCTGGCGTTCGCGCAGGAACGTATAGACCCCCGCCCCCACCACGATGGCGATGCCGAGGAGGGTCGGCCCGTCGGGCACGTCGCCCCAGACCAGATAGCCGATGACGATGGCGTAGACGATGAAGGAATAGCGGAAGGGCGACACGATGGAGACGTCGCCGCTGCGCATGGCGATGATGATGAAGATGAAGCCGCCGATGAGGAAGAGGCCGCTGCCGAGGGTGAGCAGCGCCTCGTGGCCGGTCATCAGCCGCCACTCCTCGCCGAGCGCCATGCCGGCGCCGGACACCATGACGGCGAAGGCCGTGGTGGCGGTGATGAAGAGCGTGGGCGTGGACGCCGGGATGCGGCGGGTCATCAGGTCGCGGAGGACGACGAGGCCGACGGAGGCGAGCGCCATCAGCGACCAGATGCCGAAGCCCTCCGCGCCCGGCCGGACGATGATGAGGATGCCGAGAAAGCCGACGAGCACGGCGGTCCAGCGGCGCCAGCCCACCTTCTCGCCGAGGAAGACGGCGCCGGCCGCGGTGATCATCAGGGGCGCCGCCTGGGCGATGGTGCTGCCGACGGCGATCGGGATGTGGAGGAGCGCGGAGAGATAGAGGAGTGTCGCCGCCACCTCGCCGAAGATCCGGAGGCCGAGGGCGGCGGAGAGATGCTGACGGGCGTTGCGCAGGGCGCCGAACCAGACGGCGGCCACGCCGACGAACACCACCGAGGCGACGCCGCGCCAGAAGATGACCTGCCCGAGCGGCAGCGTCTCGCCGGCCGCCTTCACCAGGGTGTCGTTGAGAATGAAGCAGAGGCAGCAGACGAGCATCGCCAGGATGCCGCGGACGTTGTCGCGGAAATCGGACGAGGGGGACGGCGGCGACGCGGATGAGGAGGAGGACACGGGAGGCAACGGATACCGATGGTGGGATGCCGCGGCGAGCTGTCCGCGTCAGGGGCCGACGCAGCGGCGGCCGGCCGGGCGCACCTTCGTCGTTTGCGCCCGTCTGGACAAGATCGGAAGTTTGCGCGAGGGCGGGCTGTTTCGGGCACCACAATGGGTCGGAAGGCCAAGGATCGCAGCGACACTTAATCGTAGAAGCAGAATTCCACACAGGAGCACATTATCGTAGTAACGTTCAATACTACATGTCTAGAACACATGTATCGCAGCTTATCAGGGGTGGGCGCGAGTGATTTCTCGCGCCCGATACACAGATGATAAGCGGGATCGCTCTTCGTCGTTGGTTATGGACAGCGAGGAAGCTTTAGGAGGTTGTTGGGCTCGACTCCGTCGGCTTCTGTTTTCAGGTACTTTCGGCCGTTTGATCTCGCGGCGACCACCACCCAAGCGAACTTGTTTTCTGGTGTCGTTGTCCAGAGGCGGTAAGCGCCGGTTTCAATACCGTGGATCAAGGTATCGATCTCGCGGTACCACCCTCCTCCTGAAGGACCGCCAAGCCCATCGATACGCTGATCGGGGTCGGTCCCATCCGGGCGATGGCACTTAACTTCATAGCTCTCAGCCATATAAGGACTTCCTTATGGCGCCTACGAGAGCATTGACAGGAAGTCGATTCCACACCCTAAGTAAGGTGCTTCTAACAGAGCGACTTCCCGCATTGCTTTCCAGGCGGTTGCGGGTATACGGGAAGACCAGGGCTCCTAACCCCTGGTCTTTTCCGCATAGTCACGCCGAATCATCGGTTGCAGCGAAACCAGGCAACATCCTGAGGCTTGTCGATCGAAAGCGTCAAGGAAGTGCGCACCGGCTGTTAGGTTTTCCACGTTTGCTTCAATGCCCGCGTCCCAACGTGCCGCTTGTTCAGAGCTGACTTGGAGCGTCCAGCAAACATTTTTCGCCGCTACACTGTGCTGCCTACGGCAGCGCCGTATTCACGCGCCCGCTCCCGCGCGTCAGCCGCCGGTGACGGACATGTGGCGGCCGACCGCCGGGGCGGCGCGGACGCGGTCGATCACGAAATCGTGGCCCTTGGGCTTGCGGCCGATGGCCTCGTCGATGGCGGCGTGGAGGAGGTCGTCGCCCTCGGAGGCGCGGAGCGGGGCGCGGAGATCGGCGGCGTCCTCCTGGCCGAGGCACATGAAGAGCGTGCCGGTGCAGGTGACGCGGACCCGATTGCAGCTTTCGCAAAAATTGTGGGTGAGCGGCGTGATGAAGCCGAGGCGCCCGCCGGTCTCCTTCACCCGTACGTAGCGGGCCGGACCGCCCGTCTTGTAGGGGATGTCCTCCAGGGTGAAGCGGTCCATCAGGCTGGCGCGGACGCGGCTCAAGGGCAGGTACTGGTCGGTGCGGTCGCCGTCGATGTCGCCGAGCGGCATGGTCTCGATCAGGGTGAGGTCGTAGCCGCGCTCGTGCGACCAGACGAGCATGTGGTCGATTTCGTCCTCGTTGACGCCCTTGAGGGCCACCGCGTTGATCTTCACCTCGAGGCCGGCCTTGGCGGCGGCATCGAGGCCGGTGAGGACCTTGGAGAGATCGCCCCAGCGGGTGATGGCGTGGAACTTCACCGGGTCGAGCGTGTCCACCGACACGTTGATGCGCTTGACGCCGCAGTCGGCGAGTTCGGCCGCGTAGCGGGCGAGCTGCGAGCCGTTGGTGGTGAGGGTGAGTTCCTCCAGGGCGCCCGATGCCAGATGGCGCGACAGGCGGCGGAAGAGCTGCATGATGTCCCGCCGCACCAGGGGCTCGCCGCCGGTGATGCGCAGCTTCCGGACGCCGCGCGACACGAAGGCGGTGCAGAGCCGATCGAGCTCCTCCAGGGTGAGGATGTCCTTCTTGGGCAGGAAGGTCATGTCCTCGGCCATGCAGTAGACGCAGCGGAAGTCACAGCGGTCCGTGACCGAAACGCGCAGATAGGATACGTGCCGGCCGAAGGGGTCGATCAGCGACGTCCCCTGCCGCAGCGGTTCGGCGATATCCATGAAGCCCTGTCCTTCCCGTCGGCGCGTGTCTCCGGCCAACCCGCCGCGCCCGCGCTCGTTCCGCCCCGTGAGGGGCTTGGGGGTAATCTAACGTTGCGGGCGAGGGATTTGAAGGGGTGGGGTGGGGGTGCTTTGGGGGAAGAGCGTGGGGGGGTGGGGGTTGGGGGGGGGGCGGTTGACCGTTCGCAGAGATCGTCATGGTCCGCGGAGGCGGACCAGCCACGCTTTGGGGTCGGTGGAATGCGTGGGTGGTCCGGATGAACCGGACCATGACGATGTTGAGGATGTTGGGGATGTTGGGGATGTTGGGGGGTTGCAGGCAGGCGACCCCGCGCGGACGGGGTGCCGTCGGTTCTCCCACCCGTCACCCCGGTGAAAACCGGGGCCCAACAGACGGAGGACGGATCCGCGCCGGTGGGGTGGGCAGGGGCGTCGGCTGGATCCCGACTTTCGTCGGGATGACGGGCGCGCGTCGGGATGACGGGCGCGGAGGGATGACGGGCTCGCGCGTCGGGATGACGGGCGCGCGGAGGGATGACGGGCTCTCGCGTGGGGATAACGGGCGCGCGGAGCGATGATGGGTTCGCGGCGGGTCGGACGCGGAGCGGCCGGGGTGGGGTGGCTGGGGGTGGGGTGAGGCGGCGGACGTCGCGTGTCACGTCGCCAGGCTTCCTCCCCCTCACCTCAGGTGCCCTTGTCCTTTTCCAGTGGGACGAAGCTCAGAGGGAGAGCCGTGGTGTACTTGATCTGCTCCATGGCGAAGGAGGACGACACGTCGGAGATGTCGATGCGGGCTATGAGCTTCTTGTAGAAGGCGTCGTAGGCCTCGATGTCGGGCACGACGACGCGGAGGAGATAATCGACCTGGCCGCTCATGCGGTAGAACTCGACCACCTCGGGGAAGTCGCGGATCAGTTCGGCGAAGCGCTTCAGCCATTCCTCGGAATGCTGGTTCGTGGTGATGGCCACGAAGACGCAGACCTTGGCGTTGATCTTCTTCGGGTCGAGCACCGCCACCCGGCGCTGGATGACGCCGTCCTCCTCCAGCTTCTGGATGCGGCGCCAGCAGGGCGTGGTGGAGAGACCCACGCGCTTGCCGATCTCGGCGACCGGGATGGTGGCATCCTCCTGGAGGATGGAGAGGATCTTGCGGTCGAGACGGTCGATCATGGGCGGGCGATCAAGGGGTGGGCGGTCATGGAGTGGGCGATCAAGGGGTGCGCGGTCAGGGGGCGGGCGGTCAGGGGGCGGTCGATCATCGGGCGGGCCGGAGCGGTGGCGGGGCGGTAGGACCGTGTTCCAACGGGCACCGTCGGGATCGGCGGATGAGGGAATTTTATTCCAAGCAGTGTTGCTTCGCGCCGAGGCGAAAGTCAACGCGCCGACCCTCGCGGCACGGCCGGAACGGGGCGGTTAACGGGGCTTAACCATGAATGGACACCCCGGCTTAAGGAAACCGCCGTAGGGTTTGCAGGCTGGCGCGGTTCCCGTTCGCCGGCTTCCCGGCGCATCCTCAAGGCCCGCACGCGCGCATGAACGACACGCCCATCGGACGGACAGCGGAACGCACGGAGATGAATCGCCGCAAGGCCGATCGTCGCCGCGAGGTTTCGCGCACCGTCAAGACCGTGCGCGAGCGGCTGTCGTCGACCACCGGCACCCGGCCGGCCTTCGACTACGAGGTGCTGCTCGGCTATGCGCGCAACCGCATGGCGGCGTGGCTGGCGATCGCCATCATGGTGCTGGCGGTCGGCTACAGCAGCATCTACTTCGTGCCCGTGGAGGCGCTGGCCGCCTGGGGCGCGGTGGCGTTCGGCATCCACGCGCTGAACGGGCTGACCTACCGGCGCTTCGTGTCGCAGCCTGCGACGGACGTGAACCTGCAGCGCTGGCAGCGCCAGTTCACCATCGGCGAGGTGCTGTTCGGCATCGTCTTCGGCGCCCTCTTCGTGATCCCCTCGGAGCTGCGCGATCAGGCGGCGGTGCTGCAGTTCGGCACCATCCTCCTCTCCGTGGCGGTGATCGCCATGGTGGGCAGCAACCTGCCGAAGGCGGTGATCGGCGGAACGCTGCCGATCACGCTGCTCGGCGGGGCGAGCTTCGCGCTCGTGGGCGACTTCCTGTCGCTGACCATCGCGGTGTTCGTGGTGTTCGCGGAAGGCTTCTTCATCGTGCTGGCCTTCCGGATGCGCCAGAACGCCCTCGCCATGCTGGAGTTCCGGGCGGAGAAGGACGCGCTGATCGCCGAGCTGGAGCAGGCGAACGCCATTTCGGACGAGAGCCGGCGGCGGGCCGAGGAGGCCAACCTCGCCAAGTCGCGCTTCCTCGCCACCATGAGCCATGAGCTGCGCACGCCGCTCAACGCCATCCTGGGCTTCTCGGAAATCATGCAGGGCGAAGTGTTCGGGGCGATCGGCAACGCGCACTACAAGGAGTATGTGACGGACATCCACAACTCCGGCAAGCACCTCCTCAACCTCATCAACGAGATCCTGGACCTCTCGCGCATCGAGGCCGGGCGCTACCAGCTGAACGAGGAGGCGGTGACCCTCGCCCATGTGGCGGAGGACTGCCACCACCTGATGAAGCTGAAGGCGAAGACCAAGAACCTCACCATCCACCAGCAGTTCGAGCCGGACCTGCCGAAGATCTGGGCCGACGAGCGGGCGATCCGGCAGATCATCCTGAACCTCCTCTCCAACGCGGTGAAGTTCACCCCGTCGGGCGGCGAGATCTGGATCAAGATGGGCTGGACCGTGGGCGGCGGGCAGTATGTGTCGATCCGCGACAACGGGCCGGGCATCCCGGAGGACGAGATCCCCATCGTGCTCTCCGCCTTCGGCCAGGGCTCGCTCGCCATCAAGACCGCCGAACAGGGCACCGGCCTCGGCCTGCCCATCGTGAAGGCGCTGATGACCATGCACGGCGGCAAGTTCGAGCTGAAGTCCAAGCTGCGCGAAGGCACGGAGGCGATGATCACCTTCCCGGCCGCGCGCGTGATGGAGGTGATGCCGGCGATCCCGGACCGGGTGCAGCCGGCGCCGGCGCCGATGCGGCGGGCGGTGGGGTGAGGCGTTAGCCCGGCTGGTTGCGGGTGTTTCCGGCTGGCTTGGGAGGTTCACCCCTCACCCTGCCCTCTCCCTCAAGGGGAGAGGGTTCTTTCGGCTGATTGCGGAGGTTCACCCCTCACCCTGCCCTCTCCCTCAAGGGGAGAGGGTTCTGGCGCGGCTGTCCGTCAGGTGGCTTTGTCGGCGACGCCGGCTTGTTCGAAGGTGGCCATGCCGGCGTGGGTGAGGGCGGCGGTGCGGACGAGGCTGGCGGCAAGGGCCGCGCCGGTGCCTTCGCCGAGGCGCATGCCGAGATCGAGGAGCGGGGTCTTGCCGAGGCGGGCGAGGACGGCCCGGTGGGCGTGCTCGGCGGAGGCGTGGCCGATCAGCACGTGGTCGATGGCGGCCGGATCCATGGCGTGCAGGATGGCGGCGGCGGCGGTGGCGACGAAGCCGTCCACCACCACGGGTACGCGCTCGAAGCGGGCCGCGATGAGGGCGCCCACCATGGCGGCGATCTCCCGGCCGCCGAGCCGACGCAAAATCTCCAACGGATCGCGGACGGCGCCGATGCGCGCGACGGCGGCGGCGACCGCTTCGGCCTTGCGGGCAAGGCCCGCGTCGTCGACGCCGGTGCCGCGGCCGACCCAGTCGGCCGCCTCGCCGCCGTAGAGCGCGTGATAGAGGGCGGCGGCGACCGTGGTGTTGGCGATGCCCATCTCGCCGGTGATCAGGAGATCCATGCCGCCGGCGATCGATTCCATGCCGAACGCGATGGTGGCCGCGCAGGCCGCCTCCTCGAAGGCGTCGGCCTCCACGATGTCGGGGGTCGGGTGTTCGAGGGCGAGGTCGAGCACCTTCAGGCCGAAGTCGTAGGCAAGGCAGATCTGGTTGATGGCGGCGCCGCCGGCGGCGAAATTGTCCACCATCTGCTGGGTGACGCTCGCCGGGAAGGCCGAGACGCCCCGCGCCGCGATGCCGTGGTTGGCCGCATAGATGCACACCACCGGCCGGTCGACCCGGGGCTGGCCGCGGCTCTGCCAGGCGGCGAGCCATTCGGCCAGATCCTCCAGCCGGCCGAGGGAGCCGGCCGGCTTGGTGAGCCGGGCGTCGCGGGCGCGGACGGCCGCGACGGCGCCGTCGTCCGGGCCGGGCATGCGGGCGACGAGGTCGCGGATGTCGTCGAACGGCAGGCCGGACATGGTGCCCCCGGACATGGTGCTCATGGTGTCATCCTCTCTGGCGCACGCGATGCGACGGGCGTTGGCCGTTGGTCGTGGCGACGGCGCGGGTGCGGTTCTATACAGGAGACCCGCCCTCAGATCCAAACGGGACAACACTCTTGCCGCCGACCGCGCGCGACCGCACCGCCTTGCCCTCCTGGCGCGTTCAAGCCGCGCTCACCGACCTTGCCGGCATCGTGCGCTTCCTGTCGCGGCTGCCGGTGCCGCGCCTCGGCGCCGGCGACGACCCGGCGCGGCTGCCGGACTTCCGCCACGCCGGCGCCCTCCTGCCGCTCGCCGGGGCGGTGATCGCCCTGCCGGCCGCGCTGACGGCGGCGGTGGTGGCGGCGAGCGATCTGCCGGCGCTGCTCGCGGGCGGGCTGGTGGCGGCGGCGGGGCTGCTCGCGACCGGAGCGCTGCACGAGGACGGGCTTGCCGACACGGCAGACGGGATCGGCGCGGGCGGCGGGGCCGAGCGGCGGCTGGCGGCCATGAAGGACAGCCGCATCGGCGGCTTCGGGGCGGCGGCGCTCGCCATGGTGCTGATTCTCCGCGCCGCCGCCATCGGGGCTGTGCTGGCCGCCGGACCGCTCGCCGCCGCGCTGGCGGTGCTGGCGGCAGGCGCGGCCAGCCGGGTGCCGCTGGTGCTCGTCTGGGCCTTCGTGCCGACGGCCCGGCCGGGCGGGCTCGCCGACCAGGCCGGACAGCCGAGCGAACGGGCGGCCGTGGTGGCGGCGCTGCTCGGGGCGGGGCTCGCGGCGCTCGCCCTGCCGGCGGCGGGGCTCGGCGGCGTGGCGCTCGGGCTGCTGCTCGGGCTGGTCGCCGGAATGGTGCTGGCGCGCTATGCCCGCAAGACGCTCGGCGGCCAGACCGGCGACGTGCTGGGCGCCACCCAGCAGGTGGGCGAGATCGGCTTCTACGTGGGGCTCCTGGCGTGAGGGCAGGACGGGGCGGCGCCGGGTTGCGCCGCGAAATCGTGGGCGGCGCGACGAAGGGCGTCTGGCGTGCGGGCCGGTGCGATGCCATATGGGCATGGATCCGGCCCGGTCCCGCGCGGTCTTCGCGCGCGGCCGCGGCCCCCTGACGAGAGCCTCACCCGTGACCACCGCCTCGACGCCCTGCGTCAAGACCTGCATCATCGACCCGGTCAGCCGGCTCTGCGTCGGCTGCTGGCGGACGCTCGACGAGATCGGCGGCTGGAGCCGGATGAGCGAACCGGAGCGGCTGGCCGTGATGGCCGTGCTGCCGGCGCGGGCCGGGCGTCCGCACACGGGCGGAGCGCCTGGAATCCGCCGATGAGACAGCCGTTCCTCCTTGTCGGCATCGCCATCGTGCTGACCGCCATGGTGGTGCTCGTCGCCTTCGACGACGGCGGCAGCCTGGGCGGTCTGGACAGCGACACCTTCGCCCGGACGGCGCAGCTTGGCGCGCTGGCGCTCGTGATCGGCTCAGGCCTGTTCGCCACGCGCAAGGGCGCCATGGCGCGCTTCCGCCAAGCGATGATCTGGCTGGCGGTCGCCTTCGTGCTGGTGGTCGGCTATCTGGCGTTCAACGGGCAGCTCTGAGGAGCCGCCGCCGGTTCGCTCAGGTCAGCGAGACGATGAAGCGGGCGGCGACCAGGATGAGGAAGATGCCGAAGAGGATCTCCAGCCGGCGCTTGGGGAGCGCGTGGGCAAGCCGCACGCCGAGCGGCGCGGTGACGAGCGTGATCGGCACGATGAGGGCGACGCCCATCAGGTTCACGTAGCCGAGCGACAGCGGCGGCAGACCCGGAACGCCCCAGCCGGCGACGATGAAGCCGATGGTGCCGGGCACCGCGATCAGCGCGCCGACGCCCGACGAGGTGGCGACGGCCTGGTGCATCGGCCGGCCGTAGAGCGTCATGTAGGTGTTGTTGAGGACGCCGCCGCCGATCCCCATGAGCGTCGACAGGAAGCCGATCACCGCGCCGACAGCCGCCCGCACGACAGGGCTCTTCGGCAGGTCGTCGCCGAGGCGCCAGGACGCGCGGTTGAAGATCATGCGGAGCGCGAAGAGGGTGGCGATCACCGCGAAGACGAGCCGCAGCCCCTCGCTGGAGAGGTGCGAGGCGACCGCCGTGGCGGCGACGACGCCGAGCGGGATCCAGACGATCCAGCCTTTGAGGAGCGCCATGTCCACGACGCCGCGGGCGTGATGGGCTTTGAACGAGCGGATCGCCGTCGGCAGGATGATGCCGGTGGAGGTGGCGATGGAGATGTGCATGCGCACCGCCTCGTCCACCCCGGCAAGGCCCAGCACCTGGAAGAACACCGGCACCAGCACGGCCCCGCCCCCGACGCCGAAGAGGCCGGCGAGCACGCCGGACACGAGCCCGGCGGCAATCAGCGCCGCGGCGAGCTCGAGGAGTTCGAGCGAAAGACTGTCGAGGGACATGAGGACCGAGAGGGAGGCACGCCGAACGGAAACGCACGGCCGGGCGGCCCCGTGACGCCCGCGCCGTCGAACCCGGGTGAGATGAGCGACGGTCCGGGTGCGAGGGGGGTCTTACGGCATAAAGGCGTGATGGGAAATAGAATTTGGGGTGGGGGTGGGGGTAGCGGGAATGCGTGGGTGGTCCGCCTGCGCGGACCATGACGATCGGGGCGGATGGGGGGCGCGGGCCGTGACGATTGGGGGAGGATGGGGGCGGGCGCGGGAACGCGCCGACCGGAAACCCAGGTCGTCACCCCGGCGGAAGCCGGGGCCCAACCGTCTGGTGGATCATCCGCGCCGGTGCGGATGGCGGCGCCGTCGGTTGGATCCCGGCGTGCGCCGGGATGACGGCGTGGGGATGGGGATGGGGCGCGCGTGGGGATGCGTGGGGGGTCCGTCGGCGCGGACTGTGACGATACCGGGGGTGCGATATGCGTGGGTGGTCCGCCTTCGCGGACCATGACGATCGCGGGAGGATGAAGGGGCCCTTGGGGACCTTGCCGCCGAGCGAGGTCTGGCGCTTGCCGCTTCGGCCTCGCTTTCCTCCGACGTCATGGTCCGCGGAGGCGGACCACCCACGCTTTCTTCCGCGTAAAGCCTTCACGCGGCGGTGGGTTGGGTGCGGGATGTCAGGGCCGCGAGGGCCTGGTCGAGGACTTCCAGGCCGGCGCCGGGGCGGACGGCGCCTTCGGTGAGGATGCGGCGCCAGGCGCGGGCGCCGGGGCGGCCCTGGAAGAGGCCGAGCATGTGGCGGGTGACGTGGCCGAGGCGGCCGCCGGCGGCCAGGTGCGCGGCGATCGGGGCGCGCATGGCCTCCACCACCTGGAAGAGATCCGCGTCGGGGCCGGGGGCGCCGTAGAGGCGGCGGTCGGCGGCGGCGAGGATCGACGGGTCGTGGTAGGCGGCGCGGCCGATCATGACGCCGTCGAGGCCGCGGGCAAGCAGCGCCTCGGCGGTGTCGAGGTCGGCGATACCGCCGTTGATGCCGACGAAGACGTGTGGCAGGCGCGCCTTCAGGCGCACCACCCGGTCGTAGTCGAGCGGCGGGATGTCGCGGTTTTCCTTCGGGCTGAGGCCCTTGAGCCAGGCCTTGCGGGCGTGCACCCAGAGGGCGTCCGCACCGGCGGCGAGCACCGCGTCGGCAAGAGCGTCGAGGGCGGTCTCCGGGTCCTGGTCGTCGACGCCGAGGCGGCACTTGACGGTGACGGGCACGGTTGCGGGGACCGCCGCCCGCATGGCGGCGACGCAGTCGGCGACGAGCGCCGGCTCCTGCATCAGGCACGCGCCGAAGCGGCCGGACTGGACCCGGTCGGACGGGCAGCCGACGTTGAGGTTGATCTCGCCATAGCCGAAGTCGGCGCCGATCCGGGCGGCGGCGGCAAGCTCGGCGGGGTCGGACCCGCCGAGCTGCAGGGCGACGGGCTGCTCCTCGGGCGAGAAGCCGAGGAGGCGCGCGCGGTCGCCGTGGATGACCGCCGGGGCGGTGACCATCTCGGTGTAGAGGAGCGTCCGCGCGCTGAGGCGCCGGTGGAAGAGGCGGCACCAGCGGTCCGTCCAGTCCATCATCGGGGCGACGGCGAGCCGGTGTGCGGGATAGGGCGTCATGCGGCTTCTTGGGTTCGGGCGGCGGTCCGTCGCGGCGGACGGCGCGTTTGCCAGAGGTATGGGGGCGCGGCGGCGCGAGGGCAAGATGGAAGCGCGGACCGCGGGGCTGATCGGGGTGCGCCCCGGCATCGCCGGTCATCGGATTTTGGTATTCGCCGGCTAGAGCATTCTCCGATCAAGTTGCACGACTTGATCGGAGAGAGAATGCTCCAGGTCATTGGATCTGGAGCGATTTCTTGTCGACCAGACGATTCCGTCAGGGACGACAAGCGCTCCAGGGTGCGGTGGACAGGATTGCCGAGGGGACGGGCATGAGCAAAGTGATTCTGGTGGTGCTGGACGGGCTGCGCTACGACGCGGCGCGCACGTGCCTGGGCTATCTGGAAGGGCTGGTGGCGGCCGGGCGCGCGGACGTGCGCAAGGTGACGTGCGAGCTGCCGGCCATGTCGCGCCCGCTCTACGAGACCCTCCTCACCGGGCGGCCGCCGGTGGACCACGGCATCGTGTCGAACGGGATCCAGCGGCGCTCGCGCGGGGACAACCTGTTCGCCCGCTGCCGGGCGGCGGGGCGGACCACGGCGGCGGCGGCCTATCACTGGGTGTCGGAGCTCTACGTGTCGACGCCGTTCGATCCGCACCGTGACCGGATCCTGCTCGACGGGACGGGCGACATCAACCACGGGGTGTTCTACTGGAGCGACGGTTACCCGGACAGCCACCTGTTCGCCGACGCCGAATGGCTGATCCGCGCGCGCGATCCGGACTTCCTGCTGCTCCACCCGATGAATGTGGACGATGCCGGCCACAAGCACGGCGGCGCCAGCACCGGCTACCGGGACGCCGCCCGGATCCAGGGCGACCTCCTCGCCCGCTACCTGCCGGGATGGCTGGAGACGGGGCGGCAGGTGATCGTGATGGCGGACCACGGCATGGGCGACGACGGCAACCACGCCGGGCCGGTTCCGACGGAGACGGACGTGCCCTTCTACACGGTGGGGTTCGCCGTGGAGCCGGGCCGCATCATCCGCCAGCCGGAAGTCGCCGGGCTGATCTGCCGGCTGATGGGGATCGCGCCCGGCGCCCTGCCGGCCTACGAGGGGCCGATCGCGGGCGAAGCCGGCCGCTGACCGGGTCGACGGGTTGGACGGCGGGCGCAGCCATCGGCGGGCGGCGGATCGCGGCGGGCGAGAGCCGAGGGACGGCGGTCAAATATGCGGTATGGACGGCGACCGGGCGCGCGCCATATGACAGAGTGGGACGGACGGACGCCTGAACCGGGGCGGACGCTTTGACGCAGCAGCACAAATTCGCATCGCCCCGGTGCCGGTCAAACTCTAACGTCCCGTGCGGGTTTGCCCGATGGTCGTCAGCCGGTGACCGGTCACCGGCGGGTCGTCGCGGCAGGCGGGGCGGCAATGCGCCATAAGGCGCACCGCGCTCATCGTGCGTTCATACGGCGTGCGCGATAAGGATCATGGGAGCGAACGGTCCGGACCGTTCGTCCGAGAACGACAAGGAAGGCTAGCATGAAGAAGAGCTTGGTTCTGACCGCTGTGCTCCTCGCCAGCTTCGCGACGGGCGCCCAGGCGGCCGGTGATGCGGCGAATGGCGAAAAGGTCTTCAAGAAGTGCGCGGCGTGCCACGCCGTCGGCCCCGAGGCGAAGAACAAGGTCGGCCCGCACCTCAACAACGTGGTCGGTGCCGCGATCGGCAAGCACGCGGAGGACTTCAAGTACTCCAAGGCCCTGACCGACCTTGGCGATGCCGGCAAGGTGTGGGACGAGGCGAACCTCTCGGCCTGGCTGAAGAACCCGAAGGAATTCGCCAAGGGCAACAAGATGGCCTTCGCCGGCCTGAAGAAGGAAGAAGAGATCGCCGACGTGATCGCCTATCTGGGCACCTTCTCCAAGACCCAGTAAGCCATCCCGTCGCGGCACGCCCGAAAGGCGGCCGGCGCGGATCGTCACGGTTCAGAAAGCCCGCTCCGGTCGCCGGGGCGGGCTTTCCGTTTGGGCGGACGGTCCGGTGCCGCCGGTCAGCCGAACATCTCGGCGGTGATGGCGGCGTACCAGTTCTCCGCCTCGTCGACGGCGCGGCGGCGCTCGGCGGCGGGCTCGCCGGGCTGGCTGACGAAGCCCTTTACGGTGGCGATGCCGCCGGCCTTCTCGCCGTAGAGCGCGCCGACCTTCACGCCGTCGTCCGGGGCGATCAGGCTCCAGCAGGTGTTGAAGTAGCGCGGCTCCGGGCGCGGCCAGCCGAGGAGGTCGGCGAGCACGGCGACGGCGGCGACGCGGCCCTGGCTTGCGGCCGCGAAGGCGGACTTCGGCATCTCGCCGGCCTTGGCGGCGTCGCCGATCACGTGCACGAAGGAATCCATCGGCGAGCGCATGGCGGCCGGCACGACCGGGCACCAGCCGTCCGGGTCGGCGAGGCCGGCGTCGACGGCGATCGGCGCGGCCTGCTGAGGCGGGATGACGGTGATGAGGTCGCCGGAAAAGACGTCGAGGCCGGTCTCCACGCTGTTCGTCGCCGGGTCGACGGAGAGGATGCCGCCGTGCACGGAGGGCGGCAGCCACTGCACCATGCCCGGGGTGTGGCGCTCCCAGCCCTCCTGGAAGAGCGCCTGCTTGGAGAAGGTCTCCTTGGCGTCGAGGATGGTGAGGCGGGCGCCGGCGCGGCCGGTGGCCTTCAGCCGGTGCGCCATCAGGGCGGCGCGCTCGTAGGGGCCGGGCGGGCAGCGGTAGGGATTGGGCGGCACCAGCATGACGATGGAGGCGGTGGGGCCGAGGGCCTCCAGCCGGGACCGGAGGAGCGTCGTCTGCGGGCCAGCCTTCCAGGCGTGCGGCATGGTCAGGGCGGCGGCTTCCGAGTAGCCGGGCACGGCCTCGTGACGGAGCGCGATGCCGGGGGCGAGGATGAGGCGGTCGTAGGGGATGGTCTCGCCGGTGGCGAGGCGGATGGCGCGGGCGTCCCGGTCGATGGCCTCGGCGCGGCCGTGGACGACGGCGATGCCGTCGGCGGCCAGACCCGCGTAGCCGTGGGTGATGTCCTCCATGGCGCGAAGGCCCGCGATCACCCAGTTGGAGAAGAAGCAGGTGACGTAGGAGGGCGCGGCCTCGACGAGGGTCACCGACACGGCCTCGCCGCCGAGGCGCTTGGCGGTGCGGGCCGCGACCGCGCCCCCTGCCCCGCCGCCGAGGACGACGATGCGCGGCGGCGCGGGCGTGGCGCCGCGGGCGGATACCGCCATTACGCCGGTCGCCAGCATGGCAAGGCCGAGGACGCGGCGGCGGGTGGCGGTGAAGGGCTGGCGGGTGGCGGTCATGGGGCGGCTCCGGGCTGGCCGGAGGCATTCGGCCGGTTCGGAGGGGACGTCGCCTCCAGGTGGCGGGCGAGAGCCGCCAGGGTGGCGTCGTCGAGGCCGGCGACGGCGGCGGCCATGACGGCGCTCGGCCGCTGGCCGTCGCGGTAGGCCTTGAGGGCGGCGAGGGTGTCGTCCGCCGGCCGGCCGGCGAGCGCGGGCATGGGCGAATCGGCGGCGGGATCCGCAGGGGCGTCCGCCCGAGGGGCGTGGCAGCCGGCGCAGGTGGCGGCGAGGTAGGCGATCCGCAGATCGTCGGCCGCCGCCGCCGGCATGGTGAGGAGCGCCGCGCCGAGGACGGCGGCGACGCCGCGTTTCGCCGGTTGCCCGGTCATGGATGGATCCTCCCCCTTGCCGCCGGGTCTTGTCGGTCCGGTCGGCTAGAGCGCTTGTCGACCTGACGGAATCGTCAGGTCGACAAGAAATCGCTCCAGATTCAAAAGCCTGGAGCATTCTCTCATCGATCAAGTCGTGCAACTTGATCGGAGAATGCTCCAGCCTTGCGGTATCATCGTACACATGCCGGACGGGCGCCAGCGTCTTGGCGGTCCGTCGCCGGCCTTGAGCCGGCCGTCAGGCCTCCACCTCGATGAAGGCCTCCACGGCGGTCTCGGCGCCGCCGTCCTCGGTGTAGACCACCGTGAGCGTGCCGGAGCGGCGGGCGAGAAAGGCGAACTCCACGTAAGGGTTGGCGGCGATGCCGGGCTCCAGGTCCATGACGAGGAGCGGTTCGCCCTCGAAGCTGCAGGCGATGCGGTAGACGATCCGGCGCGGGACGCGGCCGCCGTCCGGCCCGAGGCGGAGGCCGGATTCCATCGGGTGCATCAGGAGGGCGCGGACCGGCACCACGTCGCCGGCCCGCACACGCTCGGGCAGCCTCAGACGGGGGCGCTCCATCAGCCCGGCTCCAGCGGCAGGTCGAATCCGCAGCCGCCGACGACGACGGCGATCGCCGCCTCGGCGCGCAGCACCTGCCCGCCCGCGGTCTCGGCGAGCGCCACGACGGTCTGGGACCGGGCGAGCCGGATGCGGGTGGAGAGGCGAAGCGGGACGCCGGTGTCGCCCACCGTGACCGTGGCGAGGCGGACCAGCGGATTGTCCGGGGCGAGCAGGCGCACGCGCACCACACGATCGGGGCCGGTTCCGGCGGACGTGACGGTGACCGGAACCGAGTAGCCGCTTTCCGCAACCGGCGGCGCTTCCAGGTTGAGTCCGTCGGCGCGAACCGGTCGCCCGGCTGTGAAGAGAGCGACTTCCGAATCAAAGCGTTCGGTCGCCGCCAACGACACACCCGGCCATGCCGCCGCGGCAGGCCCGAGCAGGGCCAACCGGAGAAAGTGCCGCCGCGATTGTCCGTGTCCGGGCGCCGCCGTCGACGGTCGGACTAACCGGCTGACGCATAAGCGATATCCCCTCATCTCCCCGTCTCCGCAGTTTTATTTATGCGCCCTGGTCCGGTCAGCCTTGACGCCAAAGAAACGCCAAGCCGCATTTTGGGCTTTGCTGATTGCAATAAATGCGTATAGTTTTGCAGAAATAGACATAGAAAAAAGCATTTCTTGCATGCGCCCTTCCCTGCCGCACATCTATGGAGTGTCCGATGCAGCATGACGTTCAGCTCTCCCAACCGCACCCCGACATGGGTGTCGTCGCCAAGAAGGCGAGCGACACGCTCCGCGCCCTTTCCCACGAGCATCGGCTGATGATCGTCGGCCTCCTCGCGCGCGGCGAGAAGTCCGTGGGTGAGCTGGAGCGCATCCTGGAACTTCCGCAACCGGCCGTGTCCCAGCAGCTGGCCCGGCTGCGTCTCGACAACCTGGTGTCGTGCCGCCGCGACGGCCGGACGATCTACTATAGCGTCACGCCGAACCGCATCATGGAACTCTTCGGTGAACTGTACGTCATTCTGCAGCCCGGCCGCGCCTTCGAGCCGGCGGAGGTGCAGAGCTTCGAGCAGGTACAGTACAGGTCCGCGGCCGCGCGCTGACCGCCGACCTGGGGAGGGGCGGCGTCGATGAGGACGGGCGCTTGCGCATATTTCGCGCGGCGATCCGGACGACGAAGTGTCGGCGGGCACGCAAGAAGGGCCGCCGACCGATCCAGATGATACAGCCTCCGCGCCGCAGCCGTTGGGTCGGCGTCGGGGCGTGACGGCTTGAAGCCCGCAGCGGTGCGCCTAGGCCGGAGGGCCGCGAGGCGGTCGTCGGGACGGGCTCCCGGCGGACCGGTCTCAGCCCGTCGATCGGCTTGAGGCCCTGGCGCACTCTCCGGTCGGGTTGAAGGACCTGATCGTCGAGGGAATGCTCCGGACTTCTGACCTGGGCGCGTGACTGGCGCGCGATTTTCGATCGACCTGACGATTGCGTCAGGGACCACACGCACGCTGGCGGGCCGACCCGGATCGGGGCGAGCCTTCGTGAGGGCGAGACGTCATCAGGGCGAGACTTGGTCAGGGTGGCCGTGGTCGGGGCGCTCCCGGATCGGAGCGGCCCCTTCCAGACGGCGCAAGATCTTGAACCCGGCGGGCGAAGGGCGACAAACGTCCGGCCTTCGCGCGCATGACGGCCGCGGCGACCGTCGCCCGTTCGGGGTTGCCCGCGCGCGGCGCCCCGACAGGTCGGGACGCTGCGATCCGGACCTTACTGGGAGACGTCTTCCACGGCCTGGCCGGTCTCACGGACGTCGCGGCCGACGCCGCGCACGGTGTTGTCGCACGCGGCGAGGACGAAGGCGGAAACCAGGACGGCGACGATGGCGGTGTAGGACTTGGTCATGTGCGAAGTATCCTTGTCTTTGACGCACGGTCCGGTCCCGTCCAGGCCGGGCCGCGTCCGCCGGTGCGGAAGCGGCGCCAGATCCGATGGGGCGATCCGCCCGACAGCCCTCGCGCCTAACGGGCACCTTCGCGCCCAACGGGCGCCAGAGGGGTAATCGATCGGACCGACCCTGGCAGCCTGACAAGGGTCCGGCGCACTGGCCTGCGTCTATCGGCCATCGCGCATGTCCCTAACGCGAACGGCCGGGACTCTTGTTCCCGGCCGTTCCTGCTTTTCTGATGGTGATTTGCGGCCATGCTTTCCGGGGCGTCTCCGCGCCGGGAGCGGGCGGCCTAGAGCATTCTCCGATCAAGGTGCACGACTTGATCGATGAGAGAATGCTCCAGGCTTCTGAATCTGGAGCGATTTCTTGTCGAGCTGACGATTCCGTCAGGAAGGACAAGCGCTCTCGCATTCCGCCTTCAGCGAGCCTCGACCGCCTCGGCGGATCACTTCAGCTTGTCGGTCACCGCGTGCGACCAGGCGCCTTCCGGGGCCTTGGTGATGACCGGCGCTTCGCCGCCGGCGGCGAGCAGGGTCTTCACGGTGCGCTCGTAGTCGGCCGGGTCGAGGGTGCCGTCGGAGCCCTCGGTGAGCTTGTTGATCTCGCCCATCATGCGGACCTGATGCTGCTCGGTCTGGGCGCCGGTCTCGTCGTTGTCGAGGACGATCTGGGCGGCCTCCTCGGTGTTCTCGCGGGCGTAGGCCCAGCCCTTGAGGGAGGCGCGGACGAACTTGGCCATCTTGTCCACGAAGGCCGGATCCTGGAGCTTGTCCTCCATCACGTAGAGGCCGTCCTCCAGAGTGGCGACGCCCTGCTCCTCGTATTTGAACACCACCAGGTCCTCCGGCTTGAAGCCGGCGTCGATGACCTGCCAGTACTCGTTGTAGGTCATGGTGGAGATGCAGGCGGCCTGCTTCTGGATCAGCGGATCCACGTTGAAGCCCTGCTTCAGCACGGTGACGCCGTCGGCGCCGCCGGTGGTCGGGATGCCGAGCGTCGCCATCCAGGACATGAACGGGTACTCGTTGCCGAAGAACCAGACGCCGAGGGTCTTGCCCTTGAAGTCCTCCGGCTTGGTGATGCCGGTCTCCTTCAGGCAGGTCAGCATCATGCCCGAGCGCTTGAACGGCTGGGCGATGTTGACGAGCGGCACGCCCTTCTCGCGGCTGGCGAGGGCGGAGGGCATCCAGTCGACGATGACGTCGGCGCCGCCGCCGGCGATCACCTGCGGCGGGGCGATGTCCGGGCCGCCGGCCTTGATGGTGACGTCGAGCCCCTCCTCCTCGTAGAAGCCCTTGTCCTTCGCCACGTAGTAGCCGGCGAACTGGGCCTGGGTGACCCACTTCAGCTGGATGGTGACGGGATCGGCGGCGAGCGCGGGCCCGGAGACGAGGCCGGCGACGAGGCCGAGAGCAGCGATTGCACGTGTGGTCGTCATGGTGCTTCCCCTCTTTATGTGCCTTCGGTCGCCGGCTCGATCCGGCGCCTTGGGTGCATGCGCATCCGGGCGGGTGCGCCCGGATACGGTATCTGCCGACCCCCTCCCCGCTCCTTTAGCGGCGCATGGACGGGTGCCAGAAGGTGACGAACCGCTCGACGAGCCCGATCGCCGCGTAGAAGAGCGACCCGGCGAGCGCCGCGACGGCGATCTCGGCCCACACCATGTCGATCGCCATGCGGCCGACCTCGGTGGAGATGCGAAAGCCCATGCCGACGGTCGGCGTGCCGAAGAACTCCGCCACGATGGCGCCGATGAGCGCCAGGGTGCAGTTGATCTTGAGGGCGTTGAAGACGAACGGCATGGCGGCCGGCAGGCGGAGCTTCAGGAGCTCCTGGCCGTGGCCGGCGGCGTAGGTGCGCATCAGGTCGCGCTCCATGCGGCCGGACGCGTCGAGGCCTGCGAGCGTGTTCACCAGCATGGGGAAGAAGGTCATCACCACCACGACGGCGGCCTTGGACGGCCAGTCGAAGCCGAACCACATGACCATGATGGGCGCGATGCCGACGATGGGGAGCGCCGAGACGAGGTTGCCGACCGGCAGAAGGCCGCTCTTCAGGAAGGGCACTCGGTCGACCACGAGGGCGACGAGGAAGCCGGCGCCGCAGCCGAGCGCCCAGCCGATGAGGACGGAGTGGAGGAAGGTCTGGCGGAAGTCGGCCCAGAGGGTGGCGGTCTCGGCGACAAGCCGCGCCCCGATGGCGGACGGCGCCGGCAGGAGCACCGGCGGCACCCCGAGGCCGCGCACCAGAACCTCCCAGAGGATAAGGAGCCAGGCGCCGAAGAGGACGGGGATGGCAAGATCCGCCGCACGGCGGGCGAGCGGGTGGCGGAGCGTGAGGCCGGCAATGCGGTCGACGGTCGTCCAGGCGAGGAGCCAGACGGCGATGAGGGCAAACCAGAAGCCCTGGCTCATGCCGGGGGATCCCGACGGCATGGGGGCGTTCGGCAGGGCGTCGATCAGGAGGGCGGCGCCGGCGAAGGAGGCGATGAGGCCGAGGCCGATCCCGAGGGCTTCCGCGCCGCGCAGGAAGGCGGCGGCGGCCACCACCACGAGGGCCGTCAGGCCGCCGAGGGGGATGGGGGAGAGGCCGAGGGCGTTCGCGTCGCCCGGCAAGGGAAAGGCGAGGAAGACGGCGACGAGCGCCAGGAAGGGCAGCACGCCGCCGCCGCGCAAGGGAGCGAGGAGCGCGTTCACGAGCGGATCCCCATGCGCTGGCGGACGATCCCATCGAGCATGCCGACGATGGCGACCAGCACGGCGGCCATGAGGGCGGCGGCGAAGAGGGCGGACCAGATCTGCACGGTCTGGCCGTAGTAGGAGCCGGCGAGGAGCCGGGCGCCGAGGCCCGCGACGGCGCCGGTGGGCAGTTCCGCCACGATGGCGCCGACGAGGCTGGCCGCGATGCCGACCTTCATGGAGGTGAAGAGAAAGGGCACGGCGGCCGGGAGGCGGAGCTTCCAGAACACCTGGGACGACGTGGCCGTGTAGGTGCGCATGAGGTCGAGGTGCAGCCGGTCGGGCGAGCGCAGGCCCGTGACCATGCCGACCGCCACGGGGAAGAAGCTGAGATAGGTGGAGATGAAGGCCTTCGGCAGGAGGCCGGTGACGCCGATGGCGTTGGCCACCACCACGATCATGGGCGCGATGGCGAGGATCGGGATGGTCTGCGAGGCGACGATCCAGGGCATCAGGCTCTTGTCGAGGGTGCGGCTGTGGACGATGAGGACCGCGAGCACGATGCCGAGCAGCGTGCCGATGGCAAAGCCCACCAGGGTGGACGAGAGCGTGATCCAGCCGTGGTAGACGAGGCTGCGCTTGGAGGTGACGGGGGTCTCCACCGTCGTCTTCCAGAGTTCGAGCGCCACCTGGTGCGGCGACGGCAGGATGGGCCGCTCCATCTGGTAGGTGGCGAGGAAGAGCGTGCGGGCGGTGTAGGGCGTGCCGGCGCGCTCGAAGGCGTCGCGCTGGACGGTGACGTTGAGGAGGTAGGTCGCCGCCAGCCACACCGCCAGGAGCGCCGCCACGACGGTGAGCACCGGGATCGCCCGCTCGTTCATGAAGCGGGCCACCGGGTGCGGCCGGAACACGGAGCGGAGGGGCGTGAGCGCTTCAGTCGGCATAGGAATGGCCGGCGCGCAGGCCCTCGCGGACCCGGTGGGCGATCTTCAGGAAGTCCGGCGTCTCGCGAATGTCGAGCAGGCGCGGGCCGCGCGGCAGGTCGCTCTCCACGATGTCGTGGATGCGGCCGGGGCGCGGGCTCATGACGACGATCTTGGTGGAAAGGTAGACCGCCTCCGGGATGGAATGGGTGACGAAGACGACGGTCTTCTCGGTCTTCGCCCAGAGCTGGAGCAGCTGCTCGTTCAGATGGTCACGGACGATCTCGTCGAGGGCGCCGAAGGGCTCGTCCATCAGGAGGAGGTCCGGCTCCACGGCGAGAGCGCGGGCGATGGAGGCGCGCTGCTGCATGCCTCCCGAGAGCTGCCAGGGGAATTTCTTCTCGAAGTTGACGAGGTTGACGAGGGCGAGGTTCTTCTTCACCCGCCGGATCCGCTCCGCCTTCGGCAGGCCCATGACCTCCAGCGGCAGGGCCACGTTGGCCGCGATGGAGCGCCAGGGGTAGAGGGCGGGCGCCTGGAAGACGTAGCCGTAGGCGAGGTTAAGGCGCGCCTTCTCCGGCGTGGTGCCGTTGACCGTGATGGTGCCGCCGGTCTGCTGTTCCAGATCCGCGATGACGCGCAGGAGCGTGGTCTTGCCGCAGCCGGACGGGCCGATGAAGGAGACGAAGTCGCCCTTCTCGATGGAGAGGTCCACGTTGGAGAGGGCGTGCACCGGCCCGTCGGCGGTGTCGAAGGTGAGCGACAGGCCGCGGATGTCGATGACAGCGGGCCGGGTGGAGGCGCGGGCCTCTGTCATGGCGGGGTCCTGGGAGCGGGGTTCCTGGCGGCGCGTGTCGAGCGGGATGACGGTGGCCATGGCGGGGGCTCGGGTGGGGGCATGGTCGGGAGGGGAGGAGGTTCGCCCCCAGAAGAGGAGAGGCGGACAGGTTGGCGGTTCACCCCTCTCCCTAACCCTCTCCCACAAGGGGAGAGGGGATGGGGCGCGGTTCGGGTGCAGGGCTGGCGAAGGCCGTCCGGCCACCCGCCACGCACACCCTCCCCCCTCGTGGGGGAGGGTTGGGGAGAGGGGGAAGCCCCGCCCTCCGCCAATCACACCCCGATCGGCATCATCTCCGGCTTGCGCTCGATCATGCGCGGGGCGGTGATCTCCTTCCAGACGCTGAGGGCCTGGTTGACCGGGTTGTGGGCCTTGCGGGGGATGAACTGGCCGCGGCCGGGGCGCGGGCTGTCGTTCTTGCCGTCGGCGTAGACCACCTCGCCGCGCGAGAGGGTGTAACGCGGCAGGCCGGAGACCTCGACACCCTCGAAGACGTTGTAGTCGATGATGGAGCGCTGGGCGGCGGCCGCGATGGTCTTGGTCTTGGTGGGGTCCCAGACCACGATGTCGGCGTCGGAGCCGGGCAGGAGCGCGCCCTTGCGGGGATAGAGGCCGAGGATCTGGGCGATGTTGGTGGAGGTGAGCGCCACGAACTCGTTGGCGGTGATGCGGCCGGTCTTCACGCCCTTGGTCCAGAGGACGGGCATGCGGTCCTCAAGACCGCCGGTGCCGTTCGGGATCTTGCGGAAGTCGCCGAGACCGAAGCGCTTCTGCGCGGTGGTGAAGGCGCAGTGGTCGGTGGCGACCACCTGGAGCGACCCGGCGGAGAGGCCGGCCCACAGGCTGTCCTGGTGCTGCTTGTTGCGGAACGGCGGCGACATCACCCGGCGGGCGGCGTAGTCCCACTCCTGGTTGAAGTACTCGGTCTCGTCGAGGGTCAGGTGCTGGACGAGCGGCTCGCCATAAACGCGCATGCCCTTCTGGCGGGCCCGGCGGATGGCCTCGTGGCTCTGCTCGCAGGAGACGTGGACGATGTAGACCGGCACCCCGGCGGCGTCGGCGATCATGATGGCGCGGTTGGTGGCCTCGCCCTCCACCTCCGGCGGGCGCGAATAGGCGTGCCCCTCCGGCCCGGTGACGCCGGCGGCGATGAACTTGTCCTGGAGGGCCGCGACGATGTCGCCGTTCTCCGCGTGGACGAGCGGCAGTGCGCCGAGCGCGGCGCAGCGCTGGAAGGAGGCGAACATCTCGTCGTCGTTCACCATCAGGGCGCCCTTGTAGGCCATGAAGTGCTTGAACGACGTGACGCCGCGGGAAACAACCTCGGCCATCTCGTCGAAGATGGTCTTCGACCAGCCGGTGATGCACATGTGGTAGGAATAGTCGGCGCAGGCCTGCCGGGTGGCCTTCTCCTCCCAGGCCGCGATGGCGTCGAGGAGACCGCCGTCGTTGCGCGACGGGATGACGAAATCCACCACCATGGTGGTGCCGCCGGAGAGGGCCGCCGCCGTGCCGCTCTCCCAGGTCTCGGCCGCCGTGGTGCCCATGAAGGGCATTTCCAGGTGGGTGTGCGGGTCGATGCCGCCCGGCATGATGTAGGCGCCAGTGGCGTCGAGCACCGTCTCGGCGGTGAGGCCAGGGCCGATGGCCGCGATCTTGTCGCCCTCGATCAGAACGTCCGCCTCGTAGGAGCGATCGGCGGCCACCACGGTGCCGCCCTTGATGACTGTCGCCATGTCCTCAACACCCTCTGTCGGTCACCGCTCTCGAGGCGGCTTGATTTTGACCAGATGATCGAAGTTTTCCGCACCTCGGTCAATCGGGCAGCGTGCCTCTTTCGCAGCCAGATTGACGTTTGACGTGGACAAAAGGAAGGCCAAAGCGCGCGGTGGGCGCGCTTGGGCGAAGGCGCGCGATCGCGTACACTGGGGACGAGAAACGGAGGTCGGGATGGCGTGGGCGCGTGAAAAGCCGAAGCCGGCGAGGATCACCTCGAACCCTGAAATCATGGGCGGGGAGCCTTGCGTGGAGGGAACGCGAGTGCCGGCGGGGAACATCCTGGCCGAACTCAAGGCAGGGACGCCACGCGTCGACATCTTTCGTGCGTACCCCTCCATTCCGCCGGACGCGATCGACGCCGTGATTGTGTGGGACCAGAACGGTCGGCCGCTTTGATCGAACCGTTCCTGGTCGATGAGTGCTTGTCTCCGCACCTTGTGGCCATGGCGCATGCGCGCGGCTACAGAGCCCTGCACGTGCTCCATCGAAACCTGCAGGGAACGTCAGACCGGGGCCTGATGCGGCTCGTCCGGTCCGAAGGGCTGATCCTCGTCACGAGCAACCGAAAGGACTTCCTGGCTCTTTATCGCCAGGAAGCCTTGCACCCCGGCCTTGTCATCATCGTCCCTGGAAACCTCCGAGAGGACGAGCAGATCCGATATTTCGGGCTTGCTCTGGAGACCGTCGCCAAGGCTGGAGACATGGTCAACAAACTGCTCGAGGTCCACGCGGGCGGCTTTGTCACGATCGTGGACTGGCCGCCCGCCTGACAGGCAATTTTACCTCACCCCACCACTTCCGCCGTCTCCAGCGCCGCGTGCAGAAGCACGTCCGCGCCGGCCGTTGCCCACGCCTTGCTGATCTCCTCGTCCTCGTTGTGGGAGAGGCCGTCGACGCAGGGGCAGAAGATCATGGCGGTGGGTGCGACGCGGTTGATCCAGCAGGCGTCGTGGCCGGCGCCTGAGACGATGTCGCGGCGGGAATAGCCGAGCCGGTCGGCGGCGTCGCGGATGCGGGAGAGGAGCGTCTCGTCGAAGGCCACGGGATCGAAGGCGCCGACCTCCTCGATCTCCATGCCGAGCTTCAGGTCCTCGGCGATCTTCGCCGCGCCGGCACGGATGCGGGCGTCCATGTCGGCGATGACGGCCTTGTCCGGATGGCGGATGTCGACGGTGAACACCACCTTGCCCTGGATGATGTTGCGGCTGTTCGGATAGACCTCCATGTGGCCGACCGCGCCGACCGCAAGCGGCGCGTGGCTCCAGGCCACCTCGTCCACCAGCTGCACGATGCGGGCGGCGCCGAGACCGGCGTTGATGCGCTTCGGCATGGGGGTGGAGCCGGTGTGGGCCTCCTTGCCCGTGAGGGTTATCTGGAGCCACTTCAGGCCCTGGCCGTGGGTGACGACGCCGATGTCGATGCCCTCGTCCTCCAGGATCGGCCCCTGCTCGATGTGGAGCTCCAGCATGGCGTGCAGCTTGCGCTGGCCCACCGGCTCCGGCCCCTCGAAGCCGATGCGCTTCAGCTCGTCCCCGAGGCGTTTGCCCTCCGCGTCGGTGCGGGACTTCGCCCAAGCCTCGTCGTAGCGGCCGGCGAACACGCCCGAGGCCACCATGGCGGGGACGAAGCGGGTGCCCTCCTCGTTGGTCCAGTTCACGACCTCGATGGGCCGCCGGGTGCGGATGCCGAGGTCGTTCAGCGAGCGGACCACCTCCAGGGCGCCGAGCACGCCGAGGACGCCGTCGTACTTGCCGCCGGTCGGCTGGGTGTCGAGGTGGGAGCCCATCATGACCGGGTCCAGGGAAGCGTCCGTGCCTTCGCGGCGGGCGAACATGGTGCCCATGGAGTCCACCGCGACGGTCATGCCGGCGTCCTCGCACCAGCGTTGGAACAGGAGCCGGCCCTCGCGGTCGGCGTCCGTGAGGGTCTGGCGGTTGTTGCCGCCGCGCACGCCCGGCCCGACCTTGGCCATCTCCATTAGGCTGTCCCAGAGGCGGTCGCCGTTGATGCGCAGGTTGTCGGTGGGGGTGGTCATGGGGATAGGGGCTCCTGGGGGCATGGTCAGGTGGGACGTAGGGCCGGATCGGCCGAGAAGGGGTCGAAGGCCGGCACGCCGGTCGGTTCGAAGTGGCGGAGGTTGCGTGTGAGGATCGTATAGCCGCGCACACGCGCGATACCAGCGATCATGATGTCGGCCAGCCCCGGGTGGCGTCCTTGGGCTTGCAAGGAATCAGAAAGAGCACCGGCATCGATCGCAGACTGACGATCGAGGTCAACGATATGATCGCTGAAGTCGACGAGGACGCCGTTGAACCAGACGTCCAATGCCGCCGACCGCTTCTCGGCTCCCGATCGGCGCAGCTTCTGGATGCCCTGCTGGATTTCCAGCAATGTTATCGTCGGCAGGTACAGCAAATGCTGGTTTTCGCGCCCCCATCGCACAAGTTCGTTCGATGGTGCGGGTCGGCCCGGCGCGAGGGCCGAAAGCACCGAAGTGTCGAGTAGAAAACGGGTCACAGATCGATGTCGCGTATGCGAGGGCGCTCTTCTTCGTCGAGTTCGACCGGATAGGGAATTTTCATCAAGTATTCGAAGAAGTTCGCTTCTTCCTTCTCCGGAAAGAGTTTCCGGCCTTCTTCCAAAGGTACGATCATGACCGCCTCGCGGCCATGCTTGGTGATGACGACGTGGTCGCCCGCCTCGACCGCCTCGACGAGTTCGGAAAGACGAGCCTTGGCGTCCCGCAGTTGGACCTTGTTCATAGCGCCCTCCGCATCTGTGACCACATGTGGTCATATTACGCCGCGGACGGTGGAACTTCAACGCCCGCCTGTTTGATGTCGAGCCCAGGCCGCCGTTCAGGCTAGGTCAGTGCGGGCGAAGTCGTTGCCCTTGTAGAGGAGGCCGACGCCGCCGACCTTGGCACAGGCGTAGGCGAAGCAGTCGCCGAAATCGAGGTCGGCCGTGTGGCCGACGGCCTTGCCGAAGGTCATCGCCGCGTCCAGCGCGGCCCGGCCGATCTCGTCGGTGATGGGCATCTCGGCGGCACCGATCTCGTCCAGAAAGGCCGAGACCAGACGGGCGGCCGCGGCGATCGTCGCCGCATCCGGTCGGTTTGCCGCGCCGGACCGGGAGCGGGCCAGGGAGACCGCCGCCTCGAACCGGACAAGGGGCGAGACGTGGATCGGCCCCTTGGCGGCCTCGATGCGGTCGAGGAGGCTTTCGGCGTCCGCCTCGCGGGCGAGGATGGCCACGATGGCGGACGCGTCGATGAACATCAGGCGTCGCCCCACATCCGGTCGGCATAGGCCTTCTGGTCGAAGTCCCGGTCCGCCGGGCCGAGGGCGTCTGCCTGCGCCTGCAAACGGGCGACACGCTCCTTGAGCGGGAGGCCACCCTTCTGCCGGTCGATCTCGCGGCGAAGCGCAAGGCGGACCGCCTCCGTCTTGGAGCCGGCCTTCAGAAGATCCCGCAGTTCGGCCGCCATGGCGGCCACTTCCTCGTCACGGACATAGAGCGGCATCTGTATATCCCTTTGTCGAAACGGAGGATATCATGACGGCCGACAAGCCGGGAAGGGCTCCGCAACGCCGATCATTCCGCCGCTTCCGCCATGAACTTGCGTGCGGCGGAGACCAGGAAGCCGGAACGCGAATAGCCGTGGGACTCGGCGAAGGTGTCGATGTCGCGAAGCGCCTCTTCCGGGAGCGTGATGTTCACACGGACCGTCTTGGCCGCAAGCTTCAACGGCACCAGGAGCGGAATGCCGCCCTCAGATTGCGGCGCGGCCATCACGGTGGCGAGCGGCGACGGTTGGGGGACCGGCAGACCTTCCGCCAGCATGCCTTCCACGTGCAGCGCCAGCGCTTCCTCGGCGAGGGCGCGGAGTTCGTCCAGGTTTTCAGAGGCGGTCACGCACCCCGGAAGATCCGGGAAGGAGAGGCCGTAGCCGGCGCCCTCGCCGCCGTGAACGATGCCGATGTAGGTGGCCATGGCTTACCTCAGCTTGATGCCGGCCTGCTTCTCGATGCTGGCCAACGTCCCGATCGGGATGTCGCGTTTGGGATGCGGCAGGGTCACCAGTCCCGGCTTTATGGGATGCTTGAACTGGACGTGGCTTCCCACCTGTCGCACCCGGTACCAGCCGTCCACCTCAAGCAGCCTGAAGACGGTTCGGCTGTCCATCTTCACGTGTCCAGTGTGTATAGATGGATACCGGGCCTCACCTGTCAATCACCGCTTGAACTCCACCTCGATGAAGCTCATCGGCTCGGTTCCGCCGTTGACGACGTTGTGCTCGACGCCTTCGGGCCGGGTGTAGGTGGCGCCAGCCGCCACCTCGACCCGGCGCTCGCCGGCCGCGTCCTCGATGAGGAAGGAGCAGTGGGTCATCGGGATGACCAGATAGGCCATGCCGTGGCGATGCCAGCCGGTGTCGGCGCCGGGCTGAAAGTCCCAGCGCGTGACGCGGCAGCGGTCGTCGTCCTGCAAGACGGTCGAAACCGCCGGTGGCCGTGCGTGGAACCTCGACATGGACTGCCCCTCCCCGCTTCCGTCTCACATCGTCGGGAAGGTGAACACGGCGCCGGACTTGATGCCTTCCGGCCAGCGCTGCGTCACGGTCTTCAGGCGGGTGTAGAAGCGCACGCCTTCTGGGCCGTAGATGGAATGATCGCCGAAGAGGGAGCGCTTCCAGCCGCCGAAGGAGTGGTAGGCGACCGGCACCGGGATCGGCACGTTGATGCCCACCATGCCGACCTCGATGCGGTCGGCGAAGGCGCGGGCGGCGTCGCCGTCGCGGGTGAAGATGGCGGTGCCGTTGCCGTACTCGTGCGCGTTGATGAGGTCCACCGCGTGGTCGTAGGTGGGGGCGCGCAGAACCGAGAGGACGGGGCCGAAGATCTCCTCCTTGTAGATGGTCATCTCCGGGGTCACCCGGTCGAACAGGGTGCCGCCGACGAAATAGCCGTTCTCGTAGCCCTGAAGCGAAAAGCCGCGGCCGTCGACGACGAGGTCGGCGCCTTCCTTGACGCCCTGGTCGATGTAGCCGAGCACCTTCTGCTGATGCGCCTTGGTGACGAGCGGACCCATCTCGGCGGCCGGGTCGGTGGCCGGACCGATCTTCAGGGCCTCCACCTTGGGCTTCAGCGCCTCCACGAGCCGGTTGGCGGTCGCCTCGCCGACCGGGACCGCGACCGAGACCGCCATGCAGCGCTCGCCGGCGGAGCCGTAGCCGGCGCCCATGAGCGCGTCGACGGCCTTGTCGATGTCGGCGTCGGGCATGACGATCATGTGGTTCTTGGCGCCGCCGAGCGCCTGTACGCGCTTACCCTTCATGGTGCCGGTGGCGTAGACGTATTCGGCGATCGGCGTGGAGCCGACGAAGGACACGGCCTTCACGTCCGGATGGTGGAGGATGGTGTCCACGGCCACCTTGTCGCCGTGCACCACGTTGAGGACGCCCGCCGGGAAGCCGGCCTTCTCGAACAGCTCGTAGGCGAGCATGACGGCGCCCGGGTCGCGCTCGGACGGCTTCAGCACGAAGGTGTTCCCGCACGCGATGGCGATCGGGTACATCCACATGGGCACCATGGCGGGGAAGTTGAACGGCGTGATGCCGGCGACAACCCCGAGTGGCTGACGGTCGGAATAGCTGTCGATGTCCGGGCCGACGTTGCGGGAGAACTCGCCCTTGAGGAGGTGCGGAATGCCGCAGGCGAACTCGATCACTTCCAGGCCGCGCTGCACCTCGCCGAGGGCGTCGTCGTGGGTCTTGCCGTGTTCCGCCGAAATGGCGCGGGCGATGTCGGCCGCGTGGGTCTCCACCAGCTCCTTGAACTTGAACATGTAGCGCGCGCGCTTCAGCGGCGGCGTGCGGCCCCAGGCGACGGAGGCGGCCTTGGCGGCCGCGATGGCGGAGGCGACCTCCTCGGCAGAGGAGAGCGGGACGGTCGCGATCTCTTCGCCGGTGGCCGGATTGAACACCGGCGCGGTGCGGCCGGAGGTGGAGGCGACGAGCTGGCCGCCGATGGCGTTCTGGATGGTGCGCATGGGTGTTTCCGTCCTGGGTGGTGTTCTGGTTGTCGGCTGGCGGGTGGGGCTCCCCCCTCTCCCCAACCCTCCCCCACCAGGGGGGAGGGAGCGCGTCGGCGCTCGGGGTCAAGGGAGGCGCTCCGCCGGCCGATCGCTAGGGCGCCGGAACCGATCGGGGCCCCCTCCCCCCTCGTGGGGGAGGGTTGGGGAGAGGGGGGAACCGCCCCCCGTCCCTTACTTCAGCTTCGTCAGCACCATGGCGAGCGTCGCCACGATCTCGTCGATCTGGTCGGTGGTGATGATGAGGGGCGGCGAGAGGGCGATGATGTCGCCGGTGGTGCGGATGAGGACGCCGTCCTCGTAGGCGTCGAGGAAGGCCTGGAAGGCGCGTTTCGTGGGCTCGCCGGGGATGGGCTCCAGCTCGATGGCGCCGATGAGGCCGATGTTGCGCACGTCGATGACGTGGGGCAGGCCCTTGAGGGTGTGGAGTGCCGTCTCCCAGTAGCTGGCGAGTTCGGCGCCGCGGGTGAGGAGGCCCTCCTCCTCGTAGGTGTCGAGGGTGCCGAGGGCGGCGGCGCAGGCGACCGGGTGAGCCGAGTAGGTGTAGCCGTGGAAGAGCTCGATCAGGTGCTCCGGCCCGGTCATGAAGGTCTCGTAGATCTCCGAGGAGACGAACACGCCGCCCATGGGGATGACGCCGTTGGAGATGCCCTTGGCGGTGACCACCATGTCGGGGACGACGTCGAAATACTCCACCGCGAACGGGGTGCCGAGGCGGCCGAAGCCGGTGATGACCTCGTCGAAGATCAGCAGGATGTCGTGCTTGGTGCAGATTTCGCGGACGCGCTTCAGGTAGCCCTTCGGCGGGATGAGCACGCCGGTGGAGCCGGCGACCGGCTCCACGATGACGGCCGCGATGGTGGACGGGTCGTGGAGGGCGACGAGCTTCTCCAGGTCCTCGGCGAACTCCACCCCGTGCTCCGGCTCGCCGCGGGTGAAGGCGTTGCGGGAAAGGTCGTGGGTGTGTCGGATGTGGTCGACGCCGGTGAGCAGGGTGCCGAAGAACTTGCGGTTGTTGGTGATGCCGCCGACCGAGATGCCGCCGAAGTTGACCCCGTGGTAGCCGCGCTCGCGGCCGATCAGGCGGAACTTCTGGCCCTTGCCCTTGGCCCGGTGATAGGCGAGCGCGATCTTCAGCGCGGTCTCCACGCTCTCGGAGCCGGAGTTGGTGAAGAAGACGTGGTCGAGCGGCTTCGGCAGGTAGTTGACGAGCCGGGCGGCGAGTTCGAACGCCTTCGGGTGGCCCATCTGGAAGGCGGGCGCGTAGTCCATCTCGGCGATCTGCTTCTGCACCGCCTCGACGATCTTCGGCCGGGCATGGCCGGCGTTGCAGCACCAGAGGCCCGCGGTGCCGTCCAGCACCTTGCGGCCGTCCGCGGTGGTGTAGTGCATGTCCTTGGCGCCGACGAAGAGCCGCGGGTTCTTCTTGAACTGCCGGTTGGCGGTGAACGGCATCCAGAAGCTGTCGAGGTTGTTGGTGCCGGGCTGGGCGGCGGGGCTGGACATGGCGGGTGTTTCCCTTCTGGCGGTCGGCCCCGGCCGGGGCCTTCGAGCGCGCACGTGGCCGACACTGTAGCGGCACCCCAGGATAGTGAACAAGGCGATATGTTCGAACGGTCGCACGCCCTGTTCCGGCTTGCTTTTTCGCCCCTGCCGTTCAAGATCGCGAACATCTGAACAGGCGCGGCGGAGCGGGCGATGGACGTGGGCGGGCGATTGCGGGCGGTGCGGGAGGCGCGGGGGCTGTCGCAGCGGCAGCTGGCGCGCAAGGCGGGCATCTCCAACGCCACGGTCAGCCAGATCGAATCGAACGCCATCAACCCCTCGGTCGGCGCGCTGAAGCGCATTCTCGACGCGGTGCCGATGCCGCTCGCCGACTTCTTCGCCACCGGGGAGGCGCCCGCCAAGGTGTTCTACCGGGCGGGGGAATTGACGGAGATCGGGCGCGGCGGCGTCTCCTACCGGCAGGTGGGCACGGACCTCACCGGCAAGGCGCTGCAAATCCTGACGGAGCGTTATCAGCCGGGCGCCGATTCCGGCCGGATCCCGCTGAAGCACCAGGGCGAGGAGGCCGGCGTCATCATCCGCGGCGAGCTGGAGGTGACGGTCGGCGACCAGCGGGCGGTGCTGGGGCCGGGCGACGCATACTATTTCTCAAGCGCCGAGCCCCATCGTTTCCGCAACGTGGGCGCGGAGCCGTGCGAACTGGTCAGCGTGTGCACGCCGCCGTCCTTCTGATCCCCCTGCCCCGCCGCGCTGGCGGACCCTCGACGGGCCGGGCGGATCGGCCTACAAAACCAAACGATCGGGCGCGGACCTTGATGCATGGATGATTTCAATCTAGCCCGGGCGCGCGCCTCCAAGAAGCGCACGCGCATCCAGGCCGAGAACGAGGAGAAGATCCTCGACGCGGCGCTCGACGCCTTCTCCACCTACGGCTTCCGGGGCGCGACGGTGGACCAGATCGCCGAGCGGGCCGGCATGTCGAAGCCGAACCTCCTCTACTATTTCCGCCGCAAGCAGGACCTCTACACGGCCGTTCTCCAGCGCACGCTCGACATGTGGCTAACGCCGCTCGGCGAGATGAACGCGGACGGCGACCCGGCCGACGAGATCGGCCGCTACATCCGCCAGAAGCTGGAGCAGTCGCGCGCGCATCCGCAGGAAAGCCGGCTCTTCATCGGCGAGATCATGCAGGGCGCGCCCCTTCTCGACCAGGTGCTGAAGACCGAGCTGAAGGAGATCGTGGAGGAGAAGGCCGGCGTCATCCGCGGCTGGGTGAAGGCCGGCAAGCTGGCACCGGTGGAGCCGGTGCACCTCATCTTCATGATCTGGGCCACCACCCAGCACTATGCGGATTTCGACGCCCAGGTGAGCGCGCTGCTCGGCTCCGGCCTCGCGGACGACCAAGTGTTCAGCGACGCGGTGGAGACGGTGACGGGGGTGCTGCTGCGGGGCATCCTGCCGCGATAGACGCGCGGGTGCCGCGCCAGGGCGCGGTTCGCGAGGGGCGCGGCCCCTGCACCGATCGACCCGTCCGGTCGGCGACGGGACGACCCTGGCGTCAGTGGACGGCGCGGCTGCTGCCGCGGGCGTTCGCCACCGCAACGGCGCGGGCAAGGCCGCTGGAGGCCGGGACGGCGGTCTGCTCGGCGACCGCGGCGGTGCCGTCGCTGGCGGTCGGGGCGGCGATGCGCGGGAAGCGGACCGTGACGGTGGTCCCGATGCCCTCCGACGACGAGATCGCCATGGTGCCGCCGTGGAGCTCCACCAGCGAGCGGGCGATCGCAAGGCCGAGGCCGGAGCCCGGGTGCTTGCGCGTCAACTGGTTCTCCACCTGCACGAAGGGCTGGCCGATCTGCTGAAGGGCCTGGGCCGGGATGCCGATGCCGGTGTCGGCCACCGTGAAGACCATCATCGGCCCCTGCATGGCGGTGCTGACCGTCACCGAGCCGTTCATGGGCGTGAACTTCAGGGCGTTGGAGAGGAGGTTGAGCGCCACCTGCTTGATGGCCCGGCGGTCGGCCACCATGGGCAGGGCGGCGTCCAGGCTGGTGACGAGGTGGATCTTCCGGTCCTCCGCCTGGGGCGTCATGATGCGGGTGGATTCCGCGATCACGTCGTCGAGCACGACGCTCTCCAGGGTGAGGTTCACGCGGCCGGCCTCGATCTTCGACATGTCGAGGATGTCGGAGATGACGTTGAGCAGGTAGGTGCCGCTCTCGTGGATGTCGAGGCAGTACTCGTCGTACTTGGGCGAGCCGAGGTCGCCGAAGAGGCCCGAGCGCATGATCTCGGAGAAGCCGATGATGGCGTTGAGCGGCGTGCGCAGCTCGTGGCTCATGGAAGCGAGGAATTCCGACTTCGCCCGGTTGGCGGCCTCGGCGCGGGCCTTCTCCTCGGCGTACTTCTCGGCAAGTTCGACGAGCTGGGTGGTCTGCAGCTGCATCTGGTGGCGGCTCTGGCGGAGATCCGCGACCGTCGCCATCAGGCGCCTCTCGCTGTCGAGCAGCCGCTCCTCGTGCCGCTTCAGCTCGGTGATGTCGGTGCCGACCGACACGAAGCCGCCGTCCTTGGTGCGGCGCTCGTTGATCTGCAGCCAGCGGCCGTCCTCCAGCTGCGCCTCGTAGGAGCGCTCACCGGAGAAGTCGCCCATGCGGCCGTGGCTCTGCACCACCGGCTGGCGGGCGGACGCCATGACGGCGTCGTAGGGGGTGCCGGTGCGGGTGACCATGTCGGAGAGCTGGTGCAGCGACTGGTACTTGGAATTGCACATGACGAGGCGGTTGTCGTCGTCCCAGAGCACGAAGGCCTCCGAGATGGTCTCGATGGCGTCGCGCAGGCGCAGGTCCGCCGTGGCGGTCATCTCGGCGAGGCGCTTCTGCTCGGTCACGTCGACGGCGATGCCGATCAGGTGGGGCGCGCCGTCCCGGTCGCGGACGATCTCCAGGCGGGCGCGCAGCCACACCCAGTGGCCCTCCGCGTGGCGGATGCGGAACTCCAGGTCGGCGGCGTTCTGGCCGGTCTCCAGGATGTCGCGGGCAAGGCCGTAGAGGTCCATGTCGTCCTGGTGGATCAGGGCCTGCAGCTCGGAGAAGCCCATCAGGTCCTGGTTCGGCTGCATGCCGAGGATGACGTACATGGATGGCGACCAGAACAGCCGGCCGCGGGCGAGGTCCCAGTCCCACAGGCCGCAGCGGCCGCGTCGGAGCGCCGTGTCCACCCGGATCTGGGTTGCGGCGTAGATGCGATCCGCCTCGGTGGCGCGCGAGGTCTGTGCGAAGAAGGCGTAGACCATCACAATGAGGATGCAGCTGGTGCCGATGAAGAGCGACACGTTCATCGACACGTCGCGGCGCCAGTTGAGGAAGATCTGGTCGGCCGGTTGGTAGACCGCCACGGAGCCGCGCGCGCCAGCGAGGTGATGGACGGCGGCGTAGGCCTCGCGCCCGTCGTCGAGGGTGAGCGGCAGCACGCCGGCGCGCTCGCCGAACACCACAATGGGCTGGCTCGGCCCGAAGAAGGTGCTGAGGTTGCGCCCGACGAGGGATGCGTCCTCCGGCGCGGTGGCGTGGATCTCGCCGTCCACGTCGGCGATGAGGATCACCCGGCCGTCGCTGGTGGCGGACGGGGGGAGCGCCTCGCGAAGGGCGGTGCGGATGGAATGGGCGTAGCCGGCGGCCGTCTCGTCCTCCGGCGCGCTCGCCGAGAGGGTGGCGTCCAGCGTCTCGGCCAGCATGGCGATCATGTCGCGGGCGGCGCGGTCGGTCTCGTCGCGGCGCTCGGCAAGGTTGGTGACGCGGGCGATACCGACCACCAGGAGGAAGACCGCGATGAGCACCGGGATGGAGCGCCGGAAGATCGGCTCGGCCTGTACCAGCCGCCGGTAGGCCGGCTGCGCGAGCAGGCGCGCGTGCCCCTTCAGCGCGCCTTCTGGTTCGGACGGCGTCCGAAAGAGCAGTGATCGCCATCCGCCCGAGGCGTTGGCAGAGTCCGCCCGCCCCATGCCGGCCCCCCACTCGATTTCCTGGTTGCTCGATCCGCCGCCGCAGCGGGGGCCTCGGTGCGGCCACCGCGTCCCGAATCAGCAACCTGAGTGTGAATCAGAGGGATTCGACCTGTCCAGGGGCGCTGTCTGAAAAACAGGTTAACGGCCTGCGGCGACGTTGATGTGCAACACGCATAAATACGGGGTTGAGGGAGGGGGACGGGGGGCGGAGGACGTGGCATCGGGGGGCCTGTGCCGATGCGTTTTCCCAGGACGTCACCCCGGCGAACGCCGGGGCCCAACCGACGGGCGCATCGTCCGCACGGGCGCACACGGCACCGCCATCGGCTGGATCCCGGCGTTCGCCGGGATGACGGGTGGCGGGGGTGGGAGGTGGGGCGAGTTGCCGGATGCCGGAGGGCGATCCGCGCCCTCCCGTCCCCCGCCATCGTCGTGGTCCGCGGAGGCGGACCACCCACGCTTTTCGCCGTTGAAATGCGTGGGTGGTCCGGATGAACCGGACCATGACTAGCGAGGAGGTGAAGGTGGATGGCCGGAGGCCGGGTGACGATCCGCGTCCTCTCGACCCCCGCGATCGCCTTGGTCAGCGGAGGCGACTTCCACCGACGGCCGCACAGGCGCACCCCTGACGGCCGCGGAGGCGCCTCCCCCAACGGCGGCGTGGGCGGCCACCACCGGCGCCTCCCCCACCGGCGACGCAGGCGGCTCCCACCGACGAAGGTGCCCTCCCCTCTTTACGCGAGGGTGCGTTCCACGATGTCGCCGACGTCGCGGGAGAGGCCGGGTTTGGCGGCGATGCGGTGGAGGGCGGCTTCGGCGAGGGCGCGGCGGCGGGGCTCGTAGCTGCGCCAGGAGCGGAAGCTCGTGACGATCCGGGCGGCCACCTGCGGGTTCTTCTCGTCGAGCAGGATCACCGTGTCGGCCACGAAGCCGAAGCCCGCCCCGTCCGGCCGGGCGAACTGGGTGGGGTTGAGGTTGGCGAACGAGCCGACCAGCGCCCGGGTGCGGTTGGGGTTGCGGAAGGAGAAGGACGGGTGGGTGGTGAGCGCCTTCACCCGGTCGAGGGTGCCGGTGTCGGGCGCCGTCGCCTGGACGGCGAGCCACTTGTCGACCACCAGGGGCACGTGCCCGTAGCGGGCGTGGAAGCGGTCGAGCGCCGCGGCGGCGCCGGGGGCGTGCCGGTGCACCAGGATGGAGAGGGCCGCCACCCGGTCGGTCATGTTGGTGGCGCTGTCGAACCGGCGCTCCACCGCCTCCAGCACCTCGATGCGGCCGGTGGCCGACAGGAGGTCGAGGGCGGCGTTGACGAGGGCGCGCCGCCCGGCGCCGGCCGCGTCCGGGCGGAACGGGCCGTCGCCGGCGGCGCTCGCGTCCGACACCACGTGGGCGAGCGTCGTCTCCATGCGGGCGCCGATGGCGGCGCGCAAGGTCCGGTGGGCGGTGGCGATGGCGTCCGGGTCGACGTTCTCGCCGATCTCGCGGGCGATGTCGTTCTCACCGGGCACCGCCAGCATGAGGGCGCGGAAGGCCGGGTCGAGGGACGGGTTGGCGACGGTCTCGTCGAGGGCGTCGAGGAAGCCCGGGTCGATCCGCGGGGTGGCGCCCCCGCGCACGGCCTCGGCGCCGGCCACCAGCATGGTCATGGCAAGCGACGAGGCCGCCTGCCAGCGGTTGAAGCTGTCGCTGTCGTGGCGCATCAGGAAGGTGAGGTCCGACGGCGCGCTCTGGAGCTGCGGCTTCACCGGGGCGGAGAAGCCGCGGAAGAGCGACGGCACCGGACGCTCGGCGACGCCGTGGAAGACGACCTCGTGGCGTGCCTCGGTGAGGACGATCACGTCGTCGCGCACCTCCGCGCCCTCTGCGGCCTGATAGGTCATGTCGGCGCCGTTGGAGCCGACGAGGCCGAAACGCACCGGGATGACCATGGGCGCCTTGCGGGGCTGGCCGGGGGTCGGCGGCACGGTCTGGCGGAAGGCGAGCCGATAGGTGCGTGCATCCGCGTCGTAGGTTTCGGCGATCTCCACCACGGGCGTGCCGGCCTGCCGGTACCACAGCATGAAGTCGTCGAGCGGGCGCGCGGACGCCTCCGCGAAGCAGGCGACGAAGTCTTCCACCGTGGCGGCGTCGCCGTCGTGGCGGTCGAAGTAGAGGTCCATGCCGCGCCGGAAGGCGTCGTCGCCGATCAGCGTCTTCAGCATGCGGACGATCTCGGCGCCCTTCTCGTAGACGGTCGCCGTGTAGAAGTTGTTGATCTCCTTGTAGGCGTCCGGCCGCACCGGATGGGCGAGCGGGCCGCCATCCTCCGGGAACTGGTGGCTGCGGAGGGTGCGGACGTCGGCGATGCGCTTCACCGGCCGGGAGCGCATGTCGGAGGTGAACTCCTGGTCGCGGAAGACCGTGAGGCCCTCCTTCAGGCAGAGCTGGAACCAATCGCGGCAGGTGATGCGGTTGCCGGTCCAGTTGTGGAAATACTCGTGGGCGATCACGCCCTCGATGCCCGCGTAGTCGCTGTCGGTGGCGACGTCCGGGTCGGCGAGCACGTACTTGTCGTTGAAGATGTTGAGGCCCTTGTTCTCCATGGCGCCCATGTTGAAGTCCGAAACCGCGACGATGTTGAAGACGTCGAGGTCGTACTCCCGGCCATAGGCCTCCTCGTCCCAGCGCATGGAGCGCTTCAGGGCGTCCATGGCGTAGTCGATGCGGCCCTCGTTGCCGTGCTCCACGTAGATGCCGAGTTCCACCGTGCGGCCGGAGGCGGTGACGAAGGTGTCGCGCTTGGCGGCGAGATCGCCGGCGACGAGGGCGAACAGGTAGGCGGGCTTCGGCCAGGGGTCGTGCCAGACCGCGAAGTGCCGGCCGTCCGGCAGGTCGCCCGCCTCGACGCGGTTGCCGTTGCCGAGGAGCACGGGCGCGGCGGCCCGGTCGGCCTCCATGCGCAGGGTGTAGACGGAGAGGACGTCGGGCCGGTCGAGGAAATAGGTGATGCGGCGGAAGCCGTCGGCCTCGCACTGGGTGCACCAGACCCCGTTGGACCGGTAGAGGCCCATCAGCTTGGTGTTGGCGGCCGGGTCGAGCACCGTCACCAGGGTGAGGCGGAACGGGTCGGCGGGCGGGCTCTGGAGGATGAGGCCCTCCGGCGCGGCGGTGTAGGTCTCCGGCGGCAACACCTTGCCGTCGATCGCCACCGAGCCGAGGGTGATGTCGTCGCCGTCGAGGAGAAGGGCGGCGCCGGGTGGCGTGCCGTCGCGCCGGCGGAGCGCCAGCGTCGCGGTGACGGTCGTCTCGGCCTCGTGGAACGCCACGGCGAGATCCACCGTGTCGATCGCATAGTCGCTCGGCCGATAGTCGGCGAGGCGAACGGGTTCCACAGTCTCCAGTCGCAACGGCGCGTCCTTCCGGTCTGAACCACCTTATCTGTGGTCTAGCGCCCGGTGGGGGGCGGGACAAGGCCGCGACGGGCCGGGCCGGGCCATCCGACGGATCGGACGTGGAAAAAAGCCGCCGGCCGGTCTTGCGCCTCCGGACGGGTGGCTCCACATTGGGATCACCATCAACAACCGAAAGGAGGTGATCCAGTGTCTCATTGTCATACGTCGCGGTCCGCCGCTGCAGGGTCCTGGATTGTCGCCTCTTCCGAGGTGACCTCCGCCTGACGTCGGCGCCGGGTGCATCCCGGAAGGCCGTGACCGGCAATGGAAAGGCCGCTCCCTCGGGGGCGGCCTTTCTTGGTTTCGGGGGTTTGATGCGGGCCTGCGGACCGGATCGGGGCTCCTACGGGGTTGGCAGGCGCGTCGCCGGCGGCGCAGGATGCGCGATGCATCAGACCGCGCGGACAGGATTCAACCCATGACGGACGATCGCTTCATCGTCAGGGCGGCACCGGTGCCGCCGCCGGCCGATCCGCCGGTGCGCGGGGTGGACGAGGCGATGATCCGCCGGCTCGTGGAGCGCTTCTATGACGCCGCCCGCACCGACGACGTGCTCGGGCCGGTGTTCGATGCCGCCATTCCGGACGACGCCTGGCCGCACCACTTCGACACGCTGACGGCCTTCTGGTCGTCGGTGATGCTGAAGACCGGCACCTATGGCGGCCGGCCGATGCCCAAGCACGTGGCGCTCCCCGGTCTCGACGATCAGCACTTCGTGCGCTGGCTCGGCCTCTTCCGCCGCGCCGCCGAGGAGGTGCTGCCGCCGGAGGCCGCCGCGCTCTTCGTGGCGCGGGCCGAACGGGTGGGTCACAGCTTCCGGCTGGGGGTCAAGTTCCACCGGGGCGAGCACGTCTCTCTGGTTGAACCGATCCAAGCGCCAGTCATATGACAAATGGGTCCGGGCCAAAAAAGAGGGAGGCCGAAGCCTCCCTCTGAAGTTTGGACCGCAATACCGCGATAACGCGGTTGCCGGAAATCCGGCATGCAGAGGCATCTGCGCCAGCGGAACGCCTCCGCGCCGGGAGGATAACGCCATTTGGCGAGGCCATGCACGCCTGAAATTCAGGGTTATACTTAGCGAAGTGTGAACGTCACACAGCGGGGGCCATGCCGAGGCCGCCTACACGCGAGCCGAGCAAACCGCGTATGGCATTGCTTACAATGACATGCCCTGCATCGTCGCCCATCGACATGATGCTTTCCGGGTGGAATTGCACTGCGGCGATCGGCTCGCGCTCATGCTCGATCGCCATGATGATTCCGTCGTCCGTGGTGGCCGTGACGGCGAATCCCCCCGGCAGCGACTCAGGCAGGGCGTGGAGCGAGTGGTAGCGGCCGACGATCACGCGGTCCGGCAGGCCGGCGAAGAGGAGCGAGTTGCGCGCCACGGACACCTCCGACGGCTTGCCGTGCACGGGCGTGTCCAGCCGGGCGAGCGTGCCGCCGAACGCCTCCACCATGGCCTGGAGGCCGAGACAGACGCCGAACATGGGCAGGTTCCGCTGGCGCACCGCCTCGATGGTGCGGGCGCAGTGGAAGTCGGACGGGCTGCCGGGGCCGGGCGACATCACCACCATGTCGGGCTTCAGCGCGTCGAGGAGGGCCGGGTCGACGCCGACGCCCTTCGACGAGCGGATGGTCACCACTTCGGCGCCGGTCTGGCGGAAGTAGTTGGCGAGGGTGTGGACGAAGCTGTCCTCGTGGTCGACGAGGACGATCTTGAGACCCTTGCCGATCAGGTCCGGGCCGTTGGAGAGCACGGCCGAGCGCGCCTTTCCGGCCTCCCGGATAGCCGCCATCATGGCGGAGGCCTTGAGTTCGGTCTCCTTCTCCTCCTCCATGGGGATGGAGTCGAAGAGGAGCGTCGCGCCCGCGCGGACGGCCGCGATGCCGTCCTTGATGCGCACGGTGCGCAGCGTCAGGCCGGTGTTGAGGTCGCCGTTGAACAGGATGGCGCCGACCGCGCCGCCGTACCAGGCGCGCGGGCTCTTCTCGTGGTCCTCGATGAACTGCATGGCCCAGCGCTTCGGCGCGCCGGTGACGGTGACCGCCCAGGCGTGGCTGAGAAAGGCGTCGAGGGCGTCCATGCCCTCGCGCAACCGGCCCTCGATGTGGTCCACCGTGTGGATGAGGCGGGAGTACATCTCGATCTGACGCCGGCCGATGACGCGCACGGAGCCCGGCTCGCAGATGCGGCTCTTGTCGTTGCGATCCACGTCGGAGCACATGGTGAGCTCCGCCTCGTCCTTCTTGGAGTTGAGGAGCGCGCGGATCTGCGCCTCGTCCTCGATGGCGTTGGCGCCGCGCCGGATGGTGCCGGAGATCGGGCAGGTCTCCACCCGCCGGCCGGAGGTGACGCGCACGTACATCTCCGGCGACGCGCCGACCAGGTATTCGGCCTCGCCGAGGTTGATGATGAAGCCGTAGGGCGACGGGTTGATCTCCTGCAGGCGGCGGGAGATGGCCGACGGGGGGGCGGTCGGCCGCTCGTAGAAGGTCTGGCCGGGCACCACCTCGAAGAGGTCGCCGCGCCGGAAGTACTCCACCGCCTTCGACACGGAGGCGGCGTATTCGCCGGGCTCGTGGTCGCCCCGGCCAGGGATGCGGTCGGACGGGCGGAAGGGCGTGCGGGCGCCGTCGCGCGGCAGGTCGTCGGTCGACATGCCGGCGACGGTGAAGTCGTAGGCGTAGACGGTGGCGGCGGCGCGGTAGTGGTCGACGATCAGGATCTCGTCGGGGAAGTAGAGGACGAGGTCGCGCTGGTCGGCCGGCCGGTCGAGCTTGAAGTCGATCGGCTCGAACTGGAAGGCGAGATCGTAGCCGAACGCGCCCCAGAGGCCGAGGTTCTGGTCGGCTTCGCTGCGGAAGAAGGCTACGATCCGGCGGATCACCGAGAAGACGGACGGCTGGCGGGAGCGCTCCTCCTCGGGAAAGCCGGGCGTCGGCGCCTTCACCGTGAGGGTGATGCGCTCAGGGCCGGCCTCGAAGGAGACGAGGTCGTCGCCGCCCTCGATGGCCCTCCGGAAGGCCGGCAGCAGCACCCGGCCGCGGGCGTTCAGCGCCTCGATGGTGAGGCCGCGGCCGCGGGCGGTGAGCGCCACCGGCGGGTTGACGAAGGCGATGTCCCAGCGGGCGTAGCGGCCGGGATACTCGTAGTTGGACGAGAAGACCGCGCCGCGGCTTTCATCCAGCTTGTCCACATAGGTGAGGGCGGCGTCCTTGTAGGTCACCTGCCGCGGCATGCGCGTGACGGCGACACCGCCCGCGGTCGTGAACGCTCCCGTCTCCACCATTCCGGCGTCCTTCCCTGAAATCACCCGTGTCATCGGTCCGTTGTCCCTGCCGTGGCGCCCGCGGGCCACCCGGTTTCCGGACTTCTTCTGTCGCCAGACACGAAAAAGGCCGCCGGGTGGATCCCGGGCGGCCATCTGAAAAGCTCACACGCACGCATGCGGAAGCGGCCGCCCGATCAGGAGCGCCGCCACCACCAGCCAAGAGCCACGTGCGATAGGTTCATGGGAGATAGCGATAGCCGAACGGCCGAAAGGGCGCAAGGCGGCTGGGTTTGAAGCGAGACTTTGGTCTGAAGCGCTTCTTGATCCTTCCCCTTAGGGGAAGGTGGCCCGAAGGGCCGGAAGGGTTGCATTCTATCGATTTTTTTCGGGTGCCCCCTGCTCGACCTGGAAACAAAACGCGCCGCGTAGAGGAAAAAGACGACCCCTCCCCCGGCCTTCGGCCGGACCCTCCCCTTATGGGAGGGATCCTGGCTCCTCGCACCGATGGATTGGCGGTTCAAGACAATCAGGCGACGCTTACGCGCGGAAGCGGCGCGGGGTGGCGCCCTCGCCGGTCTGGACGAGGTGGGTGACCAGCCGGCGGCCGTCGTAGCGGTGGAGGAGGAAGCCCGGCGTCTCCAGGGTGTATTCCGGGTTGCCGGCCTCGTCGCCCGGGCCGAGCGCGATGGCGTGGCAAAGAGCCGGCGCCGTCATGGCGATGGTGCCGCCGAAGTTCGTCGTGACATGACGGTGGACGTGGCCGGCGAGGACGCGGAGGACCGCCGGATGGCGCGCGACGATCGCCTCCAGGGTGATGGCGTCGGTGAGCCGCCAGCGATCCATGATCGGCATGCCGGTTTCGAACGGCGGGTGGTGCAGGAAGACGATCGTCGGCCGATCAGGCGCCGCCGCGAGCGTGCGCTCCAGGAAGCCGAGCCCTTCGGCGCCGAGCGTGCCGTGGATCTGGCCGTCGACGAGGCTGTCGAGGCCGATGAAGCGGAGGGCGCCGAGATCGGCCGCGTAGTTGAGCCGCCCCTCCCCCGGCAGATAGGCGTGGGACGGGAAGGCGGCGCGGATCATCGCCCGATCGTCGTGGTTGCCGGGGACGAGGTGCACCGGCATGGCGAGGTCCGCCAGCACGGCGGCGGCGGCGGCGTATTCGGCGGGCTCCACCCGGTCGGCGATGTCGCCGGTGACGATCACCGCGTCCGGACGATCCGGCAGGGCCCGGATGCGGTCGACCGCACGGCGCGCGAAGGCGACGCTGTCCACCCCGGGCACCACGTCGAGGCCCCCGGCGGTGCAGTGGAGGTCGGAGATCTGGACGATATTCACGGCAGTCCTCGCAATGGCGGCGACGGCGCATGGTGCCGTCCTTCGCGAGAGTCGTCCATGGGGTCGCGGCAGGCGCCGCCTAGGTCGCGGCCGCCTCGATGACCTTGGCGACGAAGCGCTCGCAGGCGGCGATCTCGCTGGCGGCGATGAACTCGTCCGGCTTGTGGGCCTCGCCGATGGAGGCCGGGCCGATCACCACGGTGGGGATGCCGGCCGCCTGGAACAGGCCCGCCTCGGTGCCGTAGGCCACCTTGCCGTGGTCGTTGCGGCCGGCGAGGCGTTTGGCGAGCCGGGTCACGTCCGCGTCCTCCGCCGTCGCGAGGCCGGGGAAGCCGGAGGTGACCTGGAAGGCGATGCCGGCCTCCTCGGCGACGGCGCGCATCTCCGGTTCCAGCTCGGTGCGGGCGAAGGCCTCCACCTCGGCCACCAGCGCGTCCACGTCCGCCTCCGGCAGGGCGCGGAACTCGAAGGCGAGTTCGCAGCGGTCCGGCACGATGTTGAGCACGGTGCCGCCGTGCATGGTGCCGACGTGGGCGGTGGAGACCGGCACGTCGTAGAGCGGGTCCGTCGGACCGGCGGCGAGGCGGCGGCCGATCTCGCGGATCTTCACCACCAGCCGGGCGGCGTACTCGACCGCGTTCACCCCGTGGGGCGCCAGCGACGAGTGGCAGGCGCGGCCGGTGACGGTGACCTTCAGGCTGCGCTTGGCCTTGTGGCCGATCACCGGCAGCATCTCGGTCGGCTCGCCTACGAAGCAGGCGAGCGGCGGCGCGGAGCTTTCCGCCAGATGCCGGATCATGCTGCGCACGCCGAGGCAGCCGACCTCCTCGTCATAGGAGAAGGCGAGATGGATCGGCCGCTTCAGGTCGGCCCGCACCATCGCCGGCACGGCCGCGAGGCAGACCGCCAGGAAGCCTTTCATGTCGCAAGCGCCACGCCCGTAGTAGCGCCCGTCCCGCTCGGTGAGGACGAACGGGTCCGTCGACCAGTCCTGCCCGTCGACGGGCACCACGTCGGTGTGGCCGGAGAGCACGTATCCGGGCACGTCCGGCGGCCCGAGGGTGGCGAGGAGGTTCGCCTTCTCGCCGGTCTCGTCCGGGATGCGGAGGGAGGCGACGCCGTGCCCGGCGAGGTAGCTTTCGACCCAGGCGACGAGCGGGAGATTGCTGTTGCGGCTGGTCGTGTCGAACGACACGAGCCGGGCCAGGATGTCGACCGAGGTCAGCGACACGGTGTGGAACGCCTCTGAAGGTACGCCAGATCCGGCGAGCCTATCCGCTGCGCGCGGCCGGCGGAAGCGCCCGGCTTCCGGTGCACCGCCCGGCGCCAGCCGATGATCGGCGTCATTTTGTGCGCGGGTGGTCGAAAGCGATGCAGCGGCGGGTCCGAAAACCTGATTTTTGCGTTCATGTTCAGGTGAACAGAGGCTCTTCGCCAGTATCGCCAACGTGTTGAGATCGACGCGCCAAGCCGCTGACCTTGCGGGGATCGGCCGGATAGTCGGCTCGGTGACCAACAATCAAGCATCGACGCCGCGCGCATTCGCACCGCACCATGCAGCACTGGGTGCGGGCGCTTGACGGTTCGATTTTTTTACCGAAAGATCAAGGAAAGGCGCGGATCGGAAGGTCCGGCCGCAAAGGCGGACAGCAGATCCGCCGAGAGGGTCGCCGCCCGCGGGGGCGGCAGGGATACCGGGCGCGTCATCCGCGCGGCCGGCATGCGAACGCTGATTGACCGACGTCCGGCAGCCAGGCCAACCGCCCAGCCGGCGAACGGAGGAGTGAACCGATGTCATCCGTCCTCGACGCGCTGGCGACCGTGCCGGCGGGTACCGACGTCGCCGCCGGTCGGCTGTCGCCCGACCAGTATGCGAAGAACTTCGCCGACATGCACGACCCGCTCTCCCGCCACGAGGCCGTGGTGGAGAGCGACCGCTGCTACTTCTGCTACGACGCGCCTTGCCAGAAGGCCTGCCCCACGTCGATCGACATCCCGCTCTTCATCCGCAAGATCGGCACCGGCAACGTGGACGGGGCGGCGGAGACCATCTTTTCCGCCAACATCCTCGGCGGCATGTGCGCCCGCGTCTGCCCGACGGAGACGCTCTGCGAGGAGGCCTGCGTGCGCAACACGGCCGAGGACCAGCCGGTCCGCATCGGCCTACTGCAGCGCTACGCCACCGACCACTACATGGACGGCCACGACAGCTACGGCACGCGCAAGGCGCCGACCGGCAAGCGCGTCGCCGTGGTGGGCGCCGGCCCGGCGGGCCTTGCCGCCGCCCACGCGCTTGCGGTGGAAGGCCACGACGTGACCCTCTTCGAGGCGCGCCCGAAGGCCGGCGGCCTCAACGAGCACGGCATTGCGGCCTACAAGGCGGTGGACGACTTCGCGCAAGCGGAGGTGGACTTCGTGCTCTCCATCGGCGGCATCACGCTGGAGGCCGGCAAGGCCCTCGGCCGCGACGTGCGCCTCGCCGACCTTCGCCGCGACCACGACGCCGTCTTCCTCGGTCTCGGCCTGCAGGCGGTGAACGCGCTCGGCCTGGAGGGCGAGGGCATGCTCGGCGTGGAGGACGCGGTCTCCTGGATCGAGACCCTGCGCCAGGCGCCCGACAAGGCCATGGTGCCGGTCGGCCGCCGTGTGGTGGTGATCGGCGGCGGCATGACGGCGGTCGACGCCGCCGTGCAGGCGAAGAAGCTCGGCGCCGAGGACGTCACCATGGTCTACCGCCGGGGACAGGCGCAGATGAACGCCTCCGCCTACGAGCAGGAGGTGGCGCAGGTGAATGGGGTGAAGATCGTGACCTTCGCGGCCCCCGCCGCCCTCCACGGCGCGAACGGCGTGGTCACCGGCGTGGAGTTCGAGCGCACCCGTGACGGCCTCTCCGGCCGGCTGGAAGGCACGGGCGAGCGCTTCGTGCTGGCCGCCGACCAGGTGATGAAGGCCATCGGCCAGGTGTTCGTGCCCGGGCCGGTCGCCGGCGAGACCGCCGAGGCGGTGGCGCTGGAGAAGGGCCGCATCGTTGTCGACGCGGAGGGGCGCACGTCGCTCCCCAAGGTCTGGGCCGGCGGCGACTGCGTTCTTGGCGGCGAGGACCTCACCGTCCAGGCCGTCGAACACGGCAAGATCGCCGCCCGCTCCATCCACGCCGCGCTGATGGGGTGAGCCGACCAAGGCTGCACAAAATCCTTCCCCTAAGGGGAAGGATCGGGCCCGCCTCTCGACCTCTTTTTCCAGGACTGACCGCCATGGCCGACCTTCGCACCGACTTCATCGGCATCAAGTCGCCGAACCCGTTCTGGCTCGCCTCCGCGCCGCCCACCGACAAGAAGTACAACGTGGAGCGCGCCTTCAAGGCGGGCTGGGGCGGCGTCGTCTGGAAGACGCTGGGCGAAGACCCGGAGATCGTCAACGTGAACGGCCCGCGCTACGGCGCCGTCCACTCCAACGACCGCCGGCTGATCGCGCTCAACAACATCGAGCTCATCACCGACCGGCCGCTGGAGGTGAACCTCCGCGAGATCGCCGAGGTGAAGAAGGCCTTCCCCGACCGGGCGATGGTCGTCTCGCTGATGGTGCCGTGCGAGGAGCGCAACTGGACCACCATCGTCAAGCGCGTGGAGGAGACCGGCTGCGACGGCATCGAGCTCAACTTCGGCTGCCCGCACGGCATGAGCGAGCGCGGCATGGGCTCCTCGGTCGGCCAGGTGCCGGAGTACATCGAGATGGTCACCCGCTGGTGCAAGGCGGCGAGCCGCATGCCGGTGATCGTGAAGCTGACGCCCAACATCACCGACATCCGCTATCCGGCGCGCGCTGCCAAGGCCGGCGGGGCGGACGCGGTGTCGCTCATCAACACCGTGTCGTCCATCATGTCGGTGGACCTCGATCTCTTCGCCCCGACGCCCACCATCGACGGCAAGGGCAGCCACGGCGGCATGTGCGGGCCGGCCGTGCGGCCGATGGCGCTCAACATGGTGGCCGAGATCGCCCGCGACCCGGCGACGGCCGGCCTGCCGATCTCCGGCATCGGCGGCATCACCACCTGGAAGGACGCGGCCGAGTTCATCGCGCTCGGCGCCGGCAACGTTCAGGTCTGCACGGCGGCCATGACCTACGGCTTCAAGATCGTGGAGGAGATGATCGACGGCCTCTCCGCCTACATGGACGGCAAGGGCTTCCGCACCATCGAGGACTTCCGCGGCCGCGCCGTGCCGAACGTGACCGACTGGCAGTATCTCAACCTCAACTACGTCACCAAGGCGCGGATCGACCAGGACCTCTGCATCAAGTGCGGCCGCTGCCACATCGCCTGCGAGGACACCTCGCACCAGGCGATCACCCATCTGGTCGACGGCCAGCGTCACTTCGAGGTGATCGACGAGGAGTGCGTCGGCTGCAATCTCTGCGTCAACGTCTGCCCGGTGGACAACTGCATCACCATGGTGGAACTCACCGAGGGCGTCGACCCGCGCACCGGCCGGCCGATCCACCGGGAATACGCCAACTGGACGACGCACCCGAACAACCCGGCGGCGGTGAACAAGGTGGCGGCGGAGTAGAGAGATCGGCCTCCGGACCGGACTTCTCCCGACTATCGCGGGCCAGGTTTCTTCCCTGGCCCGCGGTTATACTTCCAGGAAGTCGTATACGATTTGCAATACCAATTTCAACTCACTCTTATCAATGACGCAAGCTACTTTCTACCGAATATAAGAAATTATACGTACCGCTTTATCATAAGACAATCATGAACTCTTAAGTTCACGGCCCTAGCCTCGGCCCGCGGAATATGGAAGACGTCCGGGGGCTTGATAGAATGCGCGTACAGAACCTTCCCGTCATCGCCAAGGTGCTTGGACTGCTCGGGTGCCTGGGGGCGGGATCCTTGGCGGGGGCCGGATTCGCCTCCTTCGAGATGCATCAGATCGATGCTGCCTACCAGAACCTGCTCCACCACACGGCCGCAGCCTCGCTCGACTTCTCCCGGGCCTCCGGCGACCTGACCGACGTGCGCGCGGCGCTCTTCCTCCATGCGGCAGCCACCACGCCCGAGGACAAGGCCGAGGCGGTCGAGGAGCGGACGCACGCCATGACGGACCTCGACGCCTCGATCGAGCGGGCGGCGGCGGAAGCACCGGCCTTCGCCGACAGGGTCCATGCCATCAAGGCGGACATCCATGCGGCCTTGTCGGGGCCGTGCGCCGAGGCCGGCCGCCTGGACCAGACCGCCAGCCCGGATGTGCTCCGCCTCTTGACCGAGGACTGCTCCCCGAAGCTCGTGGAGATCCAGAAGCGGGTTCTCGCCCTCAGCGACTCGATCGTGGAGGCGATGCACACGGAATCCGACGCGCAGACGGAGGCCGCCGAACACGCCTCCACCGTCACCGTGTCGGTGATCGGCGCCATGACGGTGCTTTTGATCGGCGTCGCCTTCGTCGGTCTGCGGGCGAGCGTCACCCGGCCGCTCGGTCACCTCATGGGCACCATGGCGACCATCCAGGCCGGCAATCTCGCCGTGCCGGTCGACCATCGGGACCGGACGGACGAGGTCGGCGCTCTCGCCAACGGCCTGGAGGCCTTCCGCCAGTCGCTGGTGGAGGCGGAGGCGATGCGCGCGGCCCAGGAGGCCGCGAAGGCCGCCGAGGCGGCCGCCATCCGTCGGCGCGCCACTCTGGCGGAGAGCTTCGTCGGCCGGATGCAGGATCTCGCTGACGGCTTCGCCCGCTCGTCCGCCGAGGTGGCCGACGCGGCGCGCAACCTCTCCGCCACCGCCGAGGAGACCTCCCGCCAGGCCCAGGCCGTCACCGGCGCCGCCGAGGAGGCTTCCGCCAACGTCCAGACCGTCGCCGCCGGCACCGAGGAGCTTACCGCGTCCGTGCGCGAGATCAGCCAGCACGTGCGCCGCTCGTCCGACATCGCCAGGTCCGCCGCCGAAGAAGCGGCCGCGAGCAGCCGGAACGTGGAGGCGCTCTCCACCAGTGCCCGGCAGATCGGCGAGGTGGTGGAACTCATCTCCACCATCGCGGCCCAGACCAACCTCCTCGCCCTTAACGCCACCATCGAGGCCGCGCGCGCCGGCGAGGCCGGCAAGGGCTTCGCCGTGGTGGCGAGCGAGGTGAAGGCCCTGGCCGACCAGACCGCCAAGGCGACCGGGGAGATCGGGCGCAAGATCGCCGAGATCCAGGACGCCACCGGCACCACGGTGGACTCGATCAACACCATCGTCCGCACGATCGGGATCATCGAGGAAACGTCGCAGTCGATCGCCGGGGCCGTGGAGGAGCAAGGCGCCGCGACCGACGAGATCGCCCAGAACACCGGCCGTGCCGCCCGCGGAACCGCCGAGGTCTCCAGCAACATCGCCGGCGTCGGCACCGCGGCCGAGATGACCGGCGCCGCCTCCACCCAGCTGATGACCCTCTCCGGCCACCTCAGCCAGCAGTCGACCCAGCTTCAGGGCGAGGTCGCCGACTTCGTCGTGAGCCTGCGGGCGGCGTGAGGGCCGAAGGCTCGCGCACCGCCTTGGCGGCACCCGCGGCGGCAGGGCCGATCCGCTGCGCCTGTTGAAATCCGGTGCTCCGGTCCCGATATCAGGTCTGTCGGGTCCGGGCCCCTCTGGCGAACGTGCTGTTCGCGATGTCGGACCCTTCCACGCGCCGAGCGCCGTTGCGCCGCCTCATGGAGGGTTCCCTTGACGACCTACGCTGAAATCATTCCGCCGTCCGCCGCCCATCACCCGGTCGGGTCCGCGTCGCTCGACGCGCTCCTGGCCGCCGAAGGCCGGCTCGACCGCTTCGCCCGGATCATGGACAGCGCGGTCGGCATTCCGGGCACGCGCCTGCGCTTCGGCGCGGACAGCGTGATCGGCCTGGTGCCGGGCGTCGGCGACGCCGCCACGCTCTGCCTCTCCGCCTACCTGGTCTACGAGGCCCAACGCCTCGGCGTGCCGGACAAGATCCTGCGCAAGATGCTCGCCAACATCGCCATCGACGCCGCCATAGGCGCCGTGCCTCTGCTCGGCGACGTGGCCGACGTCTTCTTCAAGGCCAACCTGAAGAACATGGCGCTGATCCGCCAGCACATCGCCGCGCTGAAGCTTGAGCATGCCGCGCCGGTCGGCGTCTACCGCAGTGCGGGAGGCGCCCGATGAGAGCACTTGTCCTTGTCGGCACGGGCGCGCTTCTGCTCATCTGGTCAGCAATTGCCTGGATCATTTATGCGGTCGCCGAATTTACAGGAACGGCGGCCGCCCTCAACGCGGATATTCTGCCGATTCCGCCGGAATGGGTGGTTTTCGTCTCAGAAATCCTTTCCGGAGCCGGAGGGATCGGTGCTACACTCGTTTGGGTGATTTGGCTGGTCGGCGCCGCCGTCATCGCGGGCATCGGCGCGATCGGTCTTCTGATCGCCGGGCGCAAGCCTGGCGCAAGCCGACCGCGCGATCCTTTTCCGGTTGCGGGGTCCGGTTCGACCCGGAGCTTCCCGTCGGCAAGCTCCGATCCGGTGGCGTTCCGTCGACCGTCCGACAGGAAGGTCGACGCGGAGGCCGCCGTTCGAGGGCTGGTGCGCCGTCTGCGCAGTCGCTGACCGGCCCGAGTTGGATCGTCTCAGGCGCCGTTCCCTCGCGAAGGCCCGCGACGGCTCGGCGCATGAGACTTTCGGCGTGGTGCGGTACGCCATGGCATTTTTTCGCGTACGATCATGCCTGCTGTCTGTCGCGTAGGCCTGACCGGTCCCCGGTCGGGTCGGAGTCCCTCATGAACGGACAAAAGTCCGGATGAGGCGGCACCTGGGGGTGCCGGTCGATGGGAAAGCAGCAAACGGGAGGATGCCCTATGTCGGAAGCGATCGGAGGAGAGCAGAGATTGGCGTGCGTGGCGACCTTGGGCGCCATGTCGATCGCCGTGTGGGCGGGCGAGCGCCTCGGCCTGAGGGGTGACGCGCTCTGCCGCTACGTGGCGCGGGTCGTGGAAGCGGGCCTCGGCGACCGGGGCCACAGCGGCGCGATCGGCCGCATCGTCCGCGATCTGGACGCCGCCGGCATGCCGGCCCGGGCCGAGGACATCGAAGCCATGATGAACGGCTTCGAACGCCGCCTCCGCCTCGACCTCGGCCTGCCGGTTCGAACCGGCCAGTTCGTCATCGACCCGTGCGCGATCCGCTCGGGAAACGAGGCGATCCAGGCGGCTTGAGTGCGGACAGGGGCCGTCCGCGTTTGAATCAGAGCGCCTGATCGGCTCGCGTTCAATCGACGTGCGTTTGATCAGCGCGCGCTTGATCAGCATGCGCTCGCCCCGTGTGCGCTCGCCCCGCCCCGTCATGGTCCGCGAAGGCGGACCACCCACGCATTCCGACGTCAATGCCGGGACGGCAGACCACTATCGAGACGGCGCGGCAACGTCACGCCCAGCCCTTTCACGCCCGCCCCCGTCGTCATCCCGACGAAAGTCGGGATCCAGCCGACGCAATCGTCCGGTTCAAGGGAGCGGATTCCATCGCCGACAATTGGGCCCCGGCGTTCGCCGGGGTGACGGCTTGGGGCGACGGAAGCGAACAAGCGTGGTCTGGACCTGCCCTCCATTGTCCCGCCAGATACCCATCGAGCCCGTCGCGGGCGCGCCGTCACCGTGAGGGTTTCCGCCGGCCGAGAGACGCATCGGACTGCGGGGCGGGTCCGCCTTCGCGGACCATGACGGCCAAGGTCTGCGCGGACGGTCGAAGCACGCCGCCACCTGTCCAACCCCCTACCCCTTCCGCCGCTCCACTGGCCCTACCACCCGCTCGAACACCGCCCGCACGGCCGCCTGCGTCTGGCGGAGGTGCGCCTCCAGCGTCTCCACGCTGGGCATGCCGCCCGCCTGGGTCACCAGCGCCAGGAAACCCTTCGGCGCCTCCGTCGGCTTGAACCGGCCGGCGATGCCGAGGCGGAGGACCTGGGTGAGGTCGTTGTAGAGGCGGATGGCGGGGATCAGTACTTCGCCGTCGGCGCGGGAGAGGACCCCGGCCCGTTCCGCCAGCACCAGCGTCGCCTCCGTGTTGGTGGAGACGATCCGCGGATGGGCGCTAGCATGGAGGAGTTGCAGGGTCTGGGCGAGGAACTCGATGTCGATCAGCCCGCCCGGCACCACCTTCATGTCCCACGGATCGGCGGAGCCCTTCTCCTGCTCGATCCGGGCGCGCATGTCGGTGACGTCGGCCAGGATGGCGTCCGGGTCGCGCGGGCGGGCGAGCGTCTCGGCGATGATCGCCTCCACGTCCCCGCCGAGGCCGCCGGTCGCCGCCACAACGCGGGCGCGGGTCAGCGCCATGTGCTCCCAGGTCCAGGCGTCCGCGCGCTGGTAGCGGGCGAAGGCGTCCACGCGGGTCGCCAGCGGGCCGGCGTTGCCGGAGGGGCGGAGCCGGAAGTCCACCTCGTAGAGCTTGCCCTCTGCGGTCGGCGCGGCGAGCGCCGTCACCAGCCGCTGGGTGGCGCGGGCGAAATACTGGCTCGGCGCCAGGGGCCGCGCGCCGTCGGAGGCGGTGGCGTCCGGGTCGTGGTCGTAGAGGAGGATGAGGTCGAGGTCGGAGGCGGCCGTCATCTCCCGGCCGCCGAGCTTGCCCATGGCGATCAGCGCCACCCGGCCGCCCGGCACCCGCCCGTGCGCCTTTTCCAGCTCGTGCAGCGTGGCGGCGAGGAGCCGCGCCAGGATGACGTCCGCGAGCCGGGCATAGACCGCCCCCGCCCGACGGGCCGAGATGGTGCCGGAGAGCACGCGCACGCCGATCAGGAACATCTGCTCCTGGCCGAAGATGCGGGCGCGGTCCAGCACCTCCTCGTAGGCACGGCTCTCGCCGAGGCTGAGGTCGAGCCGCCGGTCCAGTTCCTCCGCGTCCGGCACCGTGCCGAAGAAGGCGGGCTCCAGCACCGCGTCCATCACGTGCGGCCGCCGGCCGACGATGCCGGCAAGGCGCGGCGCGGTGCCCATGATGGTGGCGACCAGCGTCAAGAGCGCCTTGTTCTCGGCGATCAGCGAGAAGAGCTGCACCCCCGCCGGCATGTTCTTCAGGAACGTGTCGAAGGCCGTGAAGGCCGCGTCCGCCGCGTCGGTCTCGGCGAGGGCGGCAAGGAGTGCCGGGGTGATCTCCGTCAGGATCTCGCGCGCGCGGGTGGAGCGGGTCGCCGCGTAGCGGCCGAAGTGCCAGGCGCGCACAGCCCGCGTCACCACGTCCGGCCGCTGGTAGCCGAGGCCGGCGAGGGTCGCCAGCGTGTCCGGGTCGTCCTCGTCGCCCGTGAAGGAGAGGTTGCCGAGGCTGCCGGCGAGCGACACCTCCTCCTCGAAGAGGCCCGCATAGTGGCCCGACACCGTGTGGAAGCGCCGCTCCAGGGCAGCGGCGAACGCCTCCGCGTCGCCGATCCCCATCATCCGGCCGATCCGGGCGAGCCCGTCCGGCGTCTCCGGCAGCGTGTGGGTCTGCTCGTCGGCCACCATCTGGATGCGGTGTTCGACGGCGCGCAGGAACAAGTAGGCTTCCGCGAGGTCGTCGCGGGCGGCGGCGTCCAGCCAGCCGTGGGCGACAAGGGCGTCCAGCATGGCGATCGTCCCGCGCCCGCGGAGGTCCGGATTTCGCCCGCCGGCGATCAGCTGCTGGGTCTGGACGAAGAACTCGATCTCCCGAATGCCGCCGCGGCCGAGCTTCACGTTGTGGCCGTAGACGGCCACTTTGCCGTGCCCCTTGTGCGCGTGGATCTGGCGCTTGATCGAGTGGATGTCGCGGATCGCCGCATAGTCCAGGTACTTGCGCCAGACGAAGGGGCGGATCTCCTTCAGGAACCCCTCCCCGGCCGCGATGTCCCCGGCGCATGGCCGCGCCTTGATCATGGCGGCCCGCTCCCAGTTCTGGCCCATGCTGCCGTAGTACTGGAGCGCCGCCAGCACCGACACGGCGATGGCCGTCGCGCCCGGATCGGGCCTCAGCCGCAGGTCGGTCCGGAATCCGTAGCCGTCCGCGGTCCGCTCCTGCAGGATCTTCACCAGCTGGCGCGTCATGCGCACGAACAGCGTGGCGGCGTCCGCCTCCGCCGGTACCGGCGCGATGTCCCGGTCGTAGAAGACGATGAGGTCGATGTCGGACGAATAGTTCAGCTCGAACGCCCCGTGCTTGCCCATGGCGAGCACGATCCAGCCGCAGCCCGCCTCCGGATCCTCGGGGTCCTTCAGCGCCATCCGCCCCGCCGCGTGGGTCGCCCGCAGGATGAAGCGCACGCCCGCGCGCACGCACCCGTCGGCGAGCCGGGTCAGCGCGTCCGTGACCGCCGGCACGTCCCAGACGCCGCCGAGGTCGGCGAGCGCGATGACGAGCGCCGCCTCCTGCTTGGCCTGGCGCACCGCGCGCATCACCGCCGCCTCGTCGGCTGGTCGCGCCGCGATCAGCTCCGCCACCAGCGCCGCGATCCGGGCCTCCGGCGCGTCGGCGAGGATCCGCGCCAGCCGCTCCGGCCGGCGGAACAGGTGCTCGCGCAAGTAGGGGCTGTCCGACGCCGCCGCCAGCACCAGCGCCTCCCCCGTCGGCGCGGCGGCGATCGCGGCGGCGAGCCGGCCGCTCTCGTCGGCCTTCAGCGCGTCGGCAAGATCGGAGCGGGCGAGCGCGAGGTCCGGCCCCGCGTCCGGCACCCGCGCGATCCGGCTGGCGAGGCCGCCCGCCGCTTGACCAGCGCCTGTCGGCACACCGTTGGACGGCGCACCGGCGGTCGGCGCTTCAGTGGACGTCGGTTCCATGGTTCTCCTCCGCGCCCCCCGTCTCAAGCCGGACCGGCAGCACCAGCGTGGCCGCAAGGCCCGGACCGGCGTCGGCCAGCGCCAGCCGGCCGCCGTGCAGCCGCGCGACGGCCGAAACGAGGCTGAGGCCGAGGCCCGAACCCGGCAACGTCCGGCTCCGTTCCAGCCGCACGAAGCGCTGCGTCACCCGCTCGTGGTCCGCCAGTGGGATGCCTGGGCCGTGATCGACGACCGTGAGGTGCACCTCCTCGCCCACCCGCTTGGCCCGCAGTTCCACGGTGCCGGCGAGCGCCGGGGCCACGGTGCCGGAAAGCGCCGGGGCGCCCTCCTCCGGCGGCAGGGCGTACTTGATGGCGTTGTCGAGGAGATTGGTCAGCGCCTGGCTGATCAGCGCCCGGTTGCCGGCGATCGGCAGCGGCCCGTCCACCCGGGCCGTGAGCGTCCCGCCCGCGTCCTCCACAACCGGCTCGTAGAGCTCCGCCACGTCGGCCGCGATGGCGGCCGCGTCGAGCGGCTTCAGCTCGTCGCCCGACGATCCCGCCTCCACCCGGGCGATCCTGAGCAGCGCGTCGAAGAGGTGGATCAGCTCGTCCGCGTCCTCGATGGAAGCGCCGATCGCCTCCCGGTAGCCCGCCTCCCCGCGGCTGTCGCGAAGAGCCGTCTCCAGGCGGTTGCGCAGGCGCGTCAGGGGGGTCTTCAGGTCGTGGGCGATGTCGTCCGACACCTCCTTCAGCCCGGTCATCAGCGCCTCGATGCGCTCCAGCATGTGGTTGAGGCTGGTGGCGAGGTTGTCGAACTCGTCGCCCGAGCCGGTCACCTGCAGGCGCCGGCCGAGGTCGCCGGAGATGATCCGCCGCGACGTCTCGGCCATGTCCTCCACGCGGCCGAGCACGGAGCGGCTGACGAACACCCAGGTGACGAGCCCCATCACCACCATCACCAGGATGACGAACTGGATGGACTCGGCGATCACGTCCTCGAACTCGGTGCGCTCGCCCACGTCGCGGCCGACCAGCAGGCGGAAGCCGCCCGGCAGCGCGAACACCCGCACCAGCGCCTGGAACTCGCGCGCCACGTCGCCGTCGAGCCGCTGGTAGCTCACCTGCACGGGCTTGCCGTCGGGCAGGTTGAGGACCGCGAGCGGCAGGTCCGCCACGTTGCCCACGATGGTGCGGCCGGAGAAGTCCGCCACCAGATAGAGGCTGGCGCTCGGCCGCCGGCTGCGGATCTCCACCGAGCCCACCACCTGGCGGATGCCGCCGCGGCGGTACTGCTCCACCAGCGACGAAATTTCCGTGGCGATCGAGGATTCCAGCTGACGGGTCAGAAGGTCGGTGGTCGATCGCGAGATGTAGGCGATCAGGAACAGGGTCAGTCCGGAGAAGACCACCAGGTAGACGAGCGCGAGCTTGAAGGCGGTGGTGCGGAACAGCCTACCCGGGGACGGTATCACGGATCATGTATCCCGCGCCGCGGATGGTGTGGAGGAGCGGGCGCTCGAACCCCTTGTCGATCTTGGACCGGAGCCGCGACACGTGCACGTCGATGACGTTGGTCTGCGGGTCGAAATGATAGTCCCACACGTGCTCCAGCAGCATCGTTCGCGTCACCACCTGCCCGGCGTTCCGCATCATGTACTCCAGCAGGCGGAACTCGCGCGGCTGCAGCGGAATGTCCGTGCCGCCGCGGGTCACCTTCTGGTTCAGCCGGTCGAGCGTCAGGTCGCCCACCCGGTAGCTGGTGTCCACGTCGCCCGGCCGGTTGCGGCGGGCCAGCGCCTCGATGCGCGCGAGCAGTTCGGAGAAGGCGTAGGGCTTGGTCAGGTAGTCGTCGCCGCCGGCGCGAAGGCCCGCCACCCGGTCGTCCACCTGCCCGAGGGCGGAGAGGATCAAGACCGGCGTGCGGTCGTTCTTCTGGCGAAGGTCTTCCACGATGGAAAGGCCGTCCCGCTTCGGCAGCATCCGGTCCACGACGAGCACGTCATAGCCGCCGGCCTCCGCCAGCTGCTGGCCCGCGTCGCCGTCCGCCGCGTGGTCGGACGCGTGCCCGGCCTCGTCGAGGGCCCGGGTCAGGTAGGAGGCGGCTTCCTTGTCGTCTTCGATGATGAGGACACGCATGGTCATCAGTCTAACCCCGTCGACCGGATTCGGCGACCATTTCGCGGGCGGTCCGCGCATGGCGCGCCGGCCCGCCCCATGGCGGGTGCGAAGACGGCGGCGGAGCATGGCCCCGCCGCCGGATCTCTTCAGTCTTTCGGCTTACCGCGAGGCCCGTCGCCGGGCCGCCAGGGTCAGGCCTTGTCGAGCGACAGGGCGACGAAGCGCAGGTTCTCGCCGGTGCGCACCCGCAGGAGCACGGACTTCCGCCCGGCCTTGCTGGCCGCTTCCAGGTTGCTCTCCACGTCGCGCGGACCGCTGACCTTCTGGCCCGCCACCTCCAGGATGATGTCGCCCTGGCGCAGGCCCTTCTCGGCGGCCTTGCCGTCCGGGTCCACCTCGGTGACGACCACGCCCTCGTCGCCGGCACCGGCCGTGGAGGCCGGGGCGAGCCGGAGGCCGAGGCCCTCGATGCTGGCCGGGGCCGTCTCGGCCGGGCTGAGGGCCGCCTGCTGCTGCTCGCCCGGCAGGGTGCCGAGCTTTACCGCCACGGTCTGCTTCTCGCCGTCGCGATAGAGCTCCACGTCCACCGTGGTGTCCGGGTCGTAGCCCGCGATGGTGCGGGCGAGGTCGCGGGCGCTGTCCACCGGCTCGCCGTTCACCGCCACGATGGCGTCGCCGGCGCGGATGCCGGCCGCCCCGGCCGGGCCGTTCGGCTGCGGCTCGGTGACGAGCGCACCCTTGGCCTCGGCAAGGCCCAGGCTGTCGGCGAGATCCTGGGTCACCGGCTGGATCTGCACGCCGAGCCAGCCGCGCACCACCTGGCCGTCGTCCATCAGGTCTTCCACCACCGCCTTGGCGGTCGCCGCCGGGATGGCGAAGCCGATGCCGACCGAACCGCCCGACGGGGAGTAGATGGCGGTGTTCACGCCGATCACCTCGCCGGTCAGGTTGAAGGCCGGACCGCCGGAGTTGCCCTTGTTGATGGGGGCGTCGATCTGCAGGAAGTCGTCGTAGGGGCCGGCGCCGATGTCACGGCCGCGGGCCGACACGATGCCCGCCGTCACCGAACCGCCGAGGCCGAACGGGTTGCCAACGGCCACCACCCAGTCGCCGACGCGGGTCTCCCCGGCGGCGAACTCAACGAACGGGAAGGTGCGCTCCACGTCCACCTTGACCACCGCGAGGTCGGTCTTGGGGTCGGTGCCGACCACCCGGGCCGGCAGTTCGGTGCCGTCGGTCATCACCACGGTGACCTCCTCGGCGCGCTCGACCACATGGTTGTTGGTCACCGCGAAGCCGTCCGCAGTGATGAAGAAGCCGGAGCCCTGGGACTGGGCGAACTGTTCGCCGCCGCGCGGGCCACGCTGACCCGGCTGGCCGGGCACGCCCGGGCCGCCGGGCTCGCCGAAGCGACGGAAGAACTCGTAGAGCGGATGATCCTCCGGAATCTCCGGCATGCCGCGGAACTGGCCGCCGGGCGCCTGCGCCGGCTCTGCGCCAGACGCCTTGACGCGGATGGAGACCACCGCCGGCTGCACCCGCTCCACCACATCGGCGAAGCTCAGCGGCTGCTGGATCTGGTCGGAGATGTTCTGGGCGTTGGCCGCAATGTCCGGGACGAGAAGGGTCTCACCCGCAACGAGGCCGCCGATGGTGAGGGCGGCCACGCCACCGATCAGCGCCTGCTTCAGGCTGCTCCGGCGACGGTTGGACGAGGTGTGGGGGTTGGTCATGGGTCGGCTCACTCCAAAGCGCTCAGACAGCGTGTCCGCCCCGGATCGTCTTCGCGATCCGTTTAGCCTGGCGGGGCGGCAGCTTCTGTGCCTTGGATATGGCGCCTCAATCTTCGCCACAAAGTGTTCGCGGCAATTAAATCTTGGTAAGGTCAGGAACGACGCATGTCGTCCTCGGAAAGCACGCGCGCCAGCGCGGCTTCTTCTTCCGACGTCAGGCGGTTGTCTGCACCCGCCCGGTTCCGCCGGCGCCACGCGGCGAAAGATGCGAACGCCCCGATGGCGAGAAGCACCGGCGCCGCCAGCCACAGCACCAGGGTATGGCCCTGGAACCGCGGCTTCAGGAGCACGAACTCGCCGTAGCGCGCCACCAGGAAATCGCGCACCGCCGCGTCGGAATCGCCCGCCGAAAGCCGTTCGCGCACCAGGACGCGGAGGTCCTTGGCAAGCTGCGCGTCGCTGTCGTCGATCGACTGGTTCTGGCAGACCATGCAGCGGATCTCCGTGGAGAGACTGCGCGCCCGCGCCTCCAGGGCCGGGTCGCTCAGCCGCTCGCTCGGCTGCACGGCGAGCGCCGGTCCGGCAAGGGCCGCAAGCGCGAGTAGGCCGGCCATAAGCCCTCGGAGGACGCGCCGCCCCGCCCGGTGCGCCCACCCGTTCGCCGCGTCCGTCGTCAGCGAGGAAAACCGTGCCATCCGCCGCGTCCTCATTCCGCCGCCACCGGCGCGGCGGACGCCGCGCGGGCCGGTTTCGGCGCGCCGACGCGCAGGCGGCGGTCCGACAGGGAGAGAAGGCCGCCCGCCATCATCACCAGCGAGCCGAGCCAGATCAGCGTCACCATCGGCTTGTCGAACATGCGCACCACCAGCTGGTCGGTGCGCTCGCTCTCCTCGCCGAGCGTCACGTAGAGCTGCGAAAAGCCGTGCGTCACGATGGAGGCCTCCGTGGTCGGCATCTGGCGGGCAGTGTAGAGCCGCTTCGCCGGATCCATCTTGGCCACCACCTCGCCGTCCTTGCGCGCCGTCATGTGGGCGACAAGCTCGGTGAAGTTCGGTCCGCGCCGGGTCTCCGCGCTGTCGAAGGTCACCTCGTAGCGCCCGATGGTGGCGGTCTGGCCGGGGGTCATCACCAGGATGTTCTCCACCTGCAGGGTGGAGACGCCGACGATGCCGAGCAGCGTCACCCCGAGGCCCGCATGGGCGACCGCCGTGCCGAAGGCCGCGCGCGGCAGGCCGGCGAGCCGGCGGAGGCCCGTCGCCAGCCCCGCCTCGCGGAAGCGGGCGCGCGTCACCAGTTCGCTGAACGCGCCGACGATCAGCCAGGCGGCAAGGCCGACGCCGAGCGCCGCCAGCACCGGGCCGCCGGAGGTCAGGTAAAAGGCGACGAGCGTCGCCACGATGGCGGCGGCGAAGGCCACCATCAGCCGCTGCGAAGCCCCGAGGACATCACCGCGCTTCCAGGCCAGATACGGCCCGAACGGCACCGCCATCAGGAGCGGGATCATCATCGGCCCGAAGGTCAGGTTGAAGAAGGGCGCGCCGACCGAGATCTTCTCCCCCGTCACGCCTTCGAGCGCCAACGGATAGAGCGTGCCGACGAGCACGGTCGCGCAGGACGCCGTCAGGAGGATGTTGTTGAGGACGAGCGCGCCTTCCCGGCTGACCGGCGCGAACACGCCGCCTTGGGTCAGCTGCGCGGCTCTTGCGGCGAAGAGTGTCAGGCTGCCGCCGATGAAGACGCAGAGGATCATCAGGATGAAGACGCCGCGCGCCGGGTCGGTGGCGAACGCATGCACGGAGGTAAGCACGCCGGAACGGACCAGGAAGGTGCCGAGCAGCGACAGCGAGAAGGTCAGGATGGCGAGGAGCACCGTCCAGATCTTCAGCGCGTTGCGCTTCTCCATCACCACCGCGGAATGGAGGAGCGCGGTGCCGAGGAGCCACGGCATGAAGGAGGCGTTCTCCACCGGGTCCCAGAACCACCAGCCGCCCCAGCCGAGTTCGTAATAGGCCCAGTAGCTGCCCATGGAGATGCCGGCGGTGAGGAAGATCCAGGCCGCCAGCGTCCACGGCCGCACCCAGCGCGCCCAGGCGGCATCGATCCGCCCCTCGATCAGCGCCGCGACCGCGAAGGCGAACGAAATCGAGAAGCCCACATAGCCGAGGTAGAGGAGCGGCGGATGGATGGCGAGGCCGATGTCCTGCAGGATCGGGTTGAGGTCCTGCCCCTCGAACGGCGCCGGGTTCATCCGGATGAAGGGGTTGGACGTCACCAGGATGAACAGCAGGAAGGCCACCGTGATCCAGCCCTGGACGCCGAGCACGTTGGCCTTGAGGCTCGCCGGCAGATTGCGCCCGAACACCGCCACGGACGCGCCGAAGAGCGCCAGGATCAGCACCCAGAGGAGCATGGACCCCTCGTGGTTGCCCCACACGCCGGTCACCTTGTAGAGCATCGGCTTCAGCGAATGGGAGTTCTCGTAGACGTTGGCGACCGAGAAGTCCGAGATCACGTAGGCATAGGTGAGCGCCGCGAAGGAGAGCCCGACGAAGGTCAGCTGGGCGAGCGCGATCGGGCCGCCGACCGCCATCAGCGCCGCGTCGTCGCGCCGGGCGCCGACGATGGGCACCACCGATTGCAGGAGGGCGAGCGCGAGGGCGAGCACCAGCGCGAAATGGCCGATCTCAACGATCATCCTGTCCGTCTCCTCCCCTTCGGGCTCTTCGGCCCCTCGTCCCCTGCCGTCAGGCCGGCCGGACCGCTTGTCGGCTTTTACCGGTCGCGTCTAGTTCGTCAGCTTGGCCGGGTCGCTGGTCGCCGGCGCCGAAACCGGCGTCGCCGCCGCGGGCTTGCCGGCGCCGTCGCCTTCCCACACGCCCTGCGCCTTCAGGGCGTCCACCACTTCCTTGGGCATATAGGTCTCGTCGTGCTTGGCGAGCACCGTGTCCGCCCGGAACACGCCGTTCGCGTCGAGCACGCCCTCCGTCACCACGCCCTGCCCTTCCCGGAAGAGGTCCGGCAGGAGGCCGGTGTAGGTCACCCGCACGTGGTTGACCGTGTCGGTCACCTCGAACGCCACCGTGGTGTCCGCCCCGCGGTTCACCGATCCGTCCTTCACGAGCCCGCCGAGCCGCAACCGCTGGCCGGGTTCGGCCCCGGCCTCGGCCAGATCCGTCGGCGTCTTGAAGAGCGCGATCTGGCCGGAGAGGCCATAGAGGGTGAGGCCGACGGCCGCGGACAGCACCACGCCCACCGTGCCGATCAGGGTCAGCCTGCGCGTCTTGCGCGTCATCGCCATCGAAGTCGCCTCGCGGTCTGCCGCAGTCAGAGGGTCGAGTAACCAAGGGTCGAAAGTCAGCGGGTCACATGCGGTCGGTCCGGCGGGCGCCCGTCACGGCGCCCGGCGAACGGCCCTCAGGGTATCAGGCCTACGCTCTTGGCCACGTCCCGGATTTCGGCCAGGACGGTCGGATCTTCCTTGAAGGTCTCTTCGGCCTTTTTGAGGGCGGCGGACGCGTCATCCGGTCGCTCCATCACCCCATAGGCGCGGATCAGCTGCATCCACCCGGCCGGATCGTTGGGCGCCTCCGCCAACCGGTCGGCGAGCCGCTGCACCATGCCGTCCACCATGGCGGCCCGCTCCTCCGGCGACATGGCCGCGGCGGCCGCCATCGTGCCGGCGTCCGGACCGGCGGCCATGCGCGGCGGCAAGGTGGCCGGCTCGGCCGTGTCGGCCGGCTGGCCGAGGGCGGCGAGCGCCTGCCGGCGACTCTCCCGCACCGGCTCCAGCCAGGGCGCGTCCGCCGGCGACCGGCGGATGATCTCGTCGTATTCGGCAAGGCTCTCCGCGTTGCGGCCCGACTGCAAGAGCCCGAGCGCCCGGTAGTAGCGCGCCTTCACCCGCTCCGGATCGGCCGCCACCGCCGCGTCGAGCGCCGCCTGCGCCTCCTCGGAGACGAGCCCGCCGTTCGCCGCCACCAGGGCCTCGCCGAGGGCCTCGCTCACCGGCGGGGTCGGCCCCTCCAGGCGGATGATCTCCCGGTAGGCCCGCACCGCATCGTCCAGCCGCCCCAGGCGGCCGTAGATCGGCGCCAGCACGCGCCAGCCTTCCAGGTTGTTCGGCTCGTTGACGAGATGCGCCTCCACCCGGGCGATCATCTGCTGCACGTCGTTGGGATCCGGCGGCGCGTCGAGGCGCGCCCGCAGCGGCTGGTCCGGCAGGGTCGGCGAGCCGATGCCGGCGTAGACGCCGAGCGTCACCAGCGGCAGCACCACCATGGCGGCCACCGCCGCCGGCCGCGCCCAGGACCGCCGGCCGCCGGCCGCCTCCGCCGCCGCGTCGGCGCGGATCAGCCGGCGGGCGATCTCGGCGCGCGCGGCTTCGGCTTCCGCCGCCCCGATCAGGCCGCGCTCGCGGTCGCGCTCCAGCTCGGCGAGCTGATCCCGGTAGACCGCCTTGTCGTGGGCGCTCGCGGGCGTCGCAGCCCGGTTTCCGCGCGCAAGCGGCACGATCACGGCCAGCGTCGCCGCGACGGTCATCAGGGCGAAGACGATCCAGACCAGCATGAGGGCGACGTCACCTCCGGATTGTCGCGCGGGATCCGGCCGCCCCGGACACGCGACAGGCCATTTTCTGGCCGTTGCCGTGTCAGATAGGCGAGATCGCGATCATCCTCAATGATATCCGTCAAACCGTCGCAGGTGTCACTCGAAACTCGGCAGCTTCTGGCGGCTGCTGGCGGCGATGTCGCGGCTCTTGCGCACCAGGGCCGTATGCTCCTCGCCGAAGGTGATCTCGCAGAGGCGGAGCAGCGTTTCGGTCGCCTCGAAGAGGTTCTCGTGCAGCGACCCGTAGGAGGTCCGCAGTTGTTCGATCAGCCGCGCGCCCTGCACCTCCAGCGCGCGCTCCACCACCGGCGTCAGCCGGGTCACTGCCTCGTTGAGGGCGAACGCGTCCTTGGACTTGCGCACCGCCATCAGCAGCGACACCGCCCGGATGGCGTCGGAGGCCTCCGCGCTGCCGGCCCGGATCTCCGCCGTCACCGTCAGCGCCGCGCGGATCAGCGCCACCACCCCTTCCAGATCCTTCAGGATGAAGTCCGACATGGTCCGCCGCAGCGCGCTCAGCCGGCGGAACCAGACGGTGTCCTCCTCGATCTCCAGCACGCCCGTCAGCGCCCGCACCGCCTCGTGGTAGCGCTTGATCTCGGCGATCTGCTCCGGCAGGTCCGCCGTCGCGCGCAGCCCCTGGTAGCGCGTCACCGAGCGCTGGACGATGGAGAGCGACACGTCCACGAACACCCGGCCGGGCGAGCGGCGCACCGCGCTGATGTCCGTGTCGCCCGACAACGCCAGCGCGATCCGGGCGAGCGTCGCCGGCGTCGCCACCCGCGAGGCGCAGGCGACCGCCGCATAGTCCGCCTCGTTCGGATAGGTCAGCACGAAGGCCGTCGCCTGCTCGATCGCCAGCCGTTCGGCCGCGTCGCCCGGCAGCACCTGCGCGGGCAGCCGCATCAGCAGCCGCTCCAGGAGCGGCAGGCGCTCGGCGATGGCCATCAGGTCGAAGAGGTCCTTCACCACCTCCTCGCCGCCCACCGCCAGCACGAAGCGCTGCATCTTCTTGAAGTCGTCGCGCGCCTGGGCGGCCTGGCGCATCAGTTCGCCCAGCACCGCGTCGCGGAGCACGCCGAGGTTTTCGTTGAGTTCGCGCTCGCTGGAATAGCCGCGCAGCGCGTGCGGGTTCAGCCAGGTGCGGAACAACTCCGGCATGGCCGTCCGCGTCACGTAGGCCCACACCCGGTCGAGCGAGGCCGCGTTCACCCAGCCGGTCTGGCGCGGCGACAGGTCCTCGCCGATCACGAAGGGGGCAAACGGCGCGAAGAAGCTATCCTTCACCGTGGCGGGGTCGGGCATCACCGCGCCCGTGCCGTGCACCACCGTGCGGGTGGCGTCGAGGATGAGGCGCGCTTCCCGGTCCGACGCGACGTCGGACTTGGTCTCCAGCGTCCTCAACAGGAGCGAGCGGGCTGCTGGCGAGAGCCCGTTCAGGTAGTCGACAACCTTGTCTTGGATCGGCCTGCCTTCAGACATTGTCTCCGCTCGCTTTTTAGCGATGCGATGGATGAAGGATGGTGAGGCAGAACAGTTACCGAAGCGTGAGCGGCGGCAGCGCTTTCGACAGGGGCATGGGCCGACATGAAACGGGGCCGCCCTGCGCATCGGCGCAGTCCGCGGCCCCGTCGGGGTCGATCGTCGCCTGCGGGCCTCAGCCCACAGGACGCCCAATGGGCGTTAGCCCACAGGACGCCAAGTGCCGTCCGGATTGCGGCAGGCCTGTCCGCGCATGGTCTCCGGGCGGCCGTCGATGTAGACGGTGCTCACGTAGTCGCGGCACTGGGAGTTGTTGACGTAGTAGGTCGGCCCGGTCTGGACATCGCCGTAGGCGCCGCTCTGCGGGTTCGACCAGCGCTGCGGGGCGCCGGAGTCCAGCGCCTGGACCTGCGAGGCGTAGTAGTACTGCCGGTCTTGCTCGTCCATGCGGGCGCCGATCTGGTTGCCCAGGAAGCCGCCGATCAGGGCGCCGGCCGCCACCGCCGCCACCTTGCCCGAGCCGGACCCGAAGGCGGACCCGATCGCCGCGCCGCCGACCGCGCCGGCAAGGGTGCCGAGCGTCGACTTCTGACCCACGGTGGGGTCCGAGGCACAGCCTGCGAGCGTGGCCCCGACCAGCCCGACCGCCATCATCTTCTTCAGAAACATCATGTCTCCCGTCTCCGCATCACCACGCCGCCAGAGAGGCGCGCTGCCGTCGCCATCCGCACGGATCTGGCCCGAACCCGTCGGTTTCATCCCGGTTCCTTGAGACAGGAACATGGCCGAATTGCGAAGTCCAACAGGTCTTCGCGCGGGGTGCGCCGCCGTCCGTGGCGGAGGATGAGACCGGATAGCCCTAACAGCGGGTTAACTCTGCGGCAGCCGCACCGTCACCTTCAGGCCGCCGAGATCGGAGGCCGAAAAGCCGATCCGCCCGCCATAGGCCTCCACCAGTTCGTCCACGATCGAAAGGCCGAGCCCGGAGCCCGGCACGCTCTCGTCCAGCCGGCGGCCGCGGGCGAGCACCACCTTGGCCTCCGCCTCGGTCAGGCCCGGGCCGTCGTCCTCCACCATGATGGCCACCATCGGCCGGGCGCTGCCGTCGTCGGGCGCCGCCTCCACGCTCGCCCGCACGGTGCCCCGGCCGAACTTCGCGGCGTTGTCCATCAGGTTGCCCACCAGTTCGTCGAGGTCGCGCCGCTCCACCCGCACCTTGAGGTCGGCCGGACCCGTCGTCTCGATGGCGAGGTCCCGGTCCGCATAGGCCCGGCGCAGCACCGCCGCCACCCCGTCGATCGCCCGGCGCGGCTCGGCCGCGGCACCCACCACCCGCCGCTCGGCGGCCATGCGGGCACGGTCGAGATAGCGGTCCACCTCCGAGCGCATCACGCCGACGAGGTCCGCCACCTTGGCGCCGAGCGGCCCGTTCTCGGCCCGCGCCTCGTTCAGCATCACGCTCAAGGGCGTCTTCAGCGCATGCGCGAGGTTGCCCACGTGGCCGCGGGCGCGCTCCACGATGGCGCCGTTGGTCTCGATCAGGGCGTTGAGTTCCTCCGCCAGCGGCGCGATCTCGCGCGGCAGCCCGCCGGAGAGCCGGGTCGCCTGCCCTTCGCGAATGGCCTTCAGGTTGTCCCGCATGGTGGTCAGCGGCCTGAGGCCGAGCCGCACCTGCAGGATGGTCGCCAGCACCAGGCCGACCGCGAACACGATCAGCGTGGCGAACACCCGGTTGCGGAACGACGCGATGTCGGCCTTCAGCTCGTCCGCGTTGCCGGCCACGATCACGTCGAGGTTGCGGTCCCCGATCAGCCGCACCCGTTGCGCCACCAGCCTCAGCTCGTAGGAGAGCGGGCCCGGCACGTAGCCGCCGATGACGCTGCCGTCCGGCGGCGGCTCCGCCACGTCGAGCAGTTCGCCGAACAGCGAGCGCGATGCCGCCGTCACCTGGCCCGTGCGGGCGTCGCGCACCATCCAGTACCAGCCGGAGAGCGGCAGGTTGAAGCGCGGTTCGCCCGCGTTGTCGAAGGCCGGCGGCTCGCCCTCCGGCGCCACCGCCACCGCGCCCGCAAGCGTCTTCTGGTAGACCGCCAGCCGCGCGTCGAAGGCCCGCTCCAGGCTGTCCCGGTAGAGCTGCGTCAGGAGCAGGCCGGCGACCGCCAGCGACACCGCGCTCCAGGCGACCGCCGACACCACCAGGCGGAAGGCGAGCGACCGCTCCGCCGTCAGCACGGATGCAAGCCGGCCGGCGAGGGTCGGCGTCTCAGCCACCGCCGCCGCCCGCGCCGCCGCTGCCCGCCGCGCCCGGTCCGCCCGACGCGATCCGGTAGCCGAGCCCCCGCACGGTCTCGATCAGGTCCACACCCAGCTTCTTGCGCAGGCGGCCGACGAACACCTCGATGGTGTTGCTGTCCCGGTCGAAGTCCTGGTCGTAGAGGTGTTCCACCAGTTCGGTGCGCGACACCACCTTGTCCTTGTGCAGCATCAGATACTGGATCAGGCGGAACTCGTGCGAGGTCAGCTTCACCGGGTTGCCCGAAACGGTCAGCCGCCCGCCCTTCACATCGAGCCGCACCGGCCCCACCTCGATCTCGTTCGACGCGTGGCCGGCCGCCCGGCGCACGAGCGCGCGCAGGCGCGCCAGCACCTCCTCCATGTGGAAGGGCTTGGCCACATAGTCGTCGGCCCCGGCGTCGATGCCGGCAACCTTGTCGCTCCACCGGTCGCGGGCGGTGAGCAGCAGCACCGGCATGCGCCGGCCATCGCGGCGCCAGGTCTCCAGCACGCTGAGGCCGTCCATGGCCGGCAGGCCGATGTCCAGCACCACCGCGTCATAGGGCTCCGTGTCGCCGAGGAAGTGCCCCTCCTCGCCGTCGAAGGCCACGTCCACCACGAAACCCGCATCTCGGCAGGCGACTGCCAGCTGCCGGTTCAGGTCCTTGTCGTCCTCCACGATCAGCACGCGCATGGCGGTTTCATCTCGTCCTTTTCAGATCCGGATCCGGAGGGCTCAGCGGCTCAGCACCTCGCCCGTGCGCGCGTCCACCACGATCGTCAGCACCCGCCCGCCCGGCCCCATCACGGCGAGGTGGTAGACGAGCCGGCCGCCGCTTTCGCAGAGGTCCGCGTTGACGATGTCGCCGTCCACCCGCCGGGCCACCGCGCTCAGCCGCATGGCCTCGCCGGAGGCGACCGCCTGGGCGGCCTCCCGTCCGGAGAGGCAGGCGGCCGATGCGTCCGTCGCGGTGGCGACCACCGCGACGGCGAGCATCGAGCCGAGGATCGGGGCGAGGATGTGGCGTCGGATCATGGCCGCACCATAGGGGTCCCGCCCTGAACCGTCCATGAATGGTGTACGGCCCCGCATGTCGCCTTCAGTCTTCTACCGACCTGCCCGGCCACACCGGTGTTGGCAAACGCCGAACCGACGCGCCCGCTCGCTCTCAACCGCTTCCCGCCGGCTCCGGATCGTCTTCCGGCGGCACGAACGCCCCCGCCTCCAGCCGCCAGCCGGGCGCCACCGCGTCCGGGCACGGCAACGCCACATGGCCCGGCGCAGGCGCGAAGGTCGCCGCCGGATCCACCAGGGTCACGTTCACCACCGCCCCGTCCGCCGCCACGATCGCGGTCCGCACCGCCTCGCTCGTCTCGCTCATCGCCCGTCACCTCCAGATCGCCCTCGTCAATCGATAGCCATCGCCAGCCGATCGCCATCGCCGGCGGATCGTCGTGATCAGCCGATCGCCATCGTCAGCCGATCGCCCAATTCAGCCGATCGCCATGATCCACGCCTCGCCCCGGCCGCCCGCGCCGCCTGCCCCGCTCGGCGCGCCGTTGGTGGAGCCGCCGCCCCCGCCGCCGCCGCCGCCCGGCATGCCGCCCGCCCCGCCGTTGCCGCCGGCCGCCGTGCCGGCGTCGTT
>NZ_MSIG01000016.1 GCF_001927285.1 Mongoliimonas terrestris
CGCCTGCGCGGACCATGACGAGCGAGGAGAAGGGGAGGGGAGGGCAGGGCGGGCGATGCGGGTTGGCCTGGGGTGGCGATGCGTAGCGGTCCTGTTTGCTGTTCTGGCCGCCAGGGTTTCATGGCCGTGGATGATGACGAGACAGGCGGTGGCAGGAAGCGGCTGTCGTTCCGGCGCGGCGTGACGCACCTTGGCGTTTGCCGTTCAGCTTTGGCGGGTCCTGCGCCACCGCTTGAGGAGGCGGTCGCGACGCAGTCGGGAAAGTCGATCGATCCAGAAGATGCCGTCGAGCTGGTCGATCTCGTGTTGCAGGCAGACGGCGCGAAGGCCGTCGGCCGTGCGAACGAGCGCGCCGCCATCGAGGGACGCGTAGGCGACGCGGATATGGGACGGGCGGTCGACAGTGTCCGTGACGCCCGGCATCGAGACACTGCCCTCCGGATGGGTCGCAATCGTGTCGGATGACCAGACGACGAGCGGATTGACGTAGATCTCCGGTGCCGCGGCAGCGTCGAGGGTGAGAACCACGAGCCGCAGCGGAACGCCGACGTGCGGCGCCGTGAGTCCGAGGCCGCCCACGCTCCGGATCGTGTCCACGAGGTCGGTTGCCAAGGCCCCGAGTTCGGAGTCGAACCGCTCGATCGGTTCCGCCACGTAGGCGAGACGTGGATCCGGATAGGCGATGACGGGACGGACGGGCATCGGATCTCCGCTGGGGCTGTAGATGGTAACGGTCCAGGGCGGCAAGGACGTCCGCTGTGAGGTCGGTGACCGGGGCGAAGACCGAGCCGCCTGCCTTTGTTGGAGCATGCGGGACCTGTTCGGACAAGGCGGATGCCTTTGCATCCGCGGCGGAAGATTATCCGACGAGGCGCAGGCGGTCTGGCCGCAAGACGCCAGACAATCGGCGCGTTCGAACGTTACGAGCCGCGCGTCAGCAGCGTGCCGAAGGCGGCAGTCCGGCGCCATGTCGGCTGAGGCCCGGCCGGACGTGCTTCCGCACGTGCGTCGACGAGACGGCTCAGCGCCTTGCGCTCTCGTCAGATGCGGTCGGCGCGGAACATCAGGCCGTCCCACAGGCGGAAAGGGGCGTGGCCGATGACGGTGGGGGTGAGACCGGCGGCGGTGGCGAGAGTAGTGAAGTCCGCTGCGTCGGCAGACGGGTCGGCGCGGTAGCTCATGTTGAGAAGGACGAGGCTGCCGGCGGGTCGGAGCACACGGCCGGTTTCGCGGACCATCCGGGACGGGAGATCGCCGCCCGCCAGCATCACATAGGGAAAGGCGTCGACGAAGAGGACGCAATCGACGGAGAGGTCGGCCACCTCTGCCATGTCGCGGCCGTCGGAGACGGCGAAGCGGACGTTGGAAAGGCCGGCGCAGCGGCGCTTCGCCTCGGTCACCATGGCGGGTGCGATGTCGAGGCCGACGACCGTTCTGACGCGCGGGGCCAGCGCCAACGCCATGCGGCCGATGCCGCATCCCACGTCGAGCACGTCCCGGTCGGGTGCAAGGAGGCCACCGGCGGCAAGCACGTCCACGATCTCGGCGGTGGCGGCGGCGAGAAGGGCAGGATCGCCAAGGCTATGCAGGGCGACGCCGGCCTCCGGAGAGACCGCGACGGCGGCGTCGAACATGGCGGCGATGTTCTCCACGGAGAGGCCGGGCCGGTGGTCGACGGTGGCGAGAACCGCGCGGAGGCGGGCGAGCACGTCTCCGTCACGGTCCGCCAGCGCCAGCGCATCCCGCCAGAGGCGCCGGCCGGGCTCCGCGTCGATGAGGGCGTGAAGACCGAGGCGCGCTTCCGCCGGCGGCGCCGCCGCGGCAAGCCGGGCGAGCGCGAGCGCCGGCGTCAGCCGGTCCGCGTCGGCGCGAAGAGCGGCGAACCAAGGCTCATCGGCAAGCGTGCGGCGAGGCGTGTCGCTGGACGTCGTCATGGCGCCGGCCGGCGGACGAAGCGGCGGCGGACCGTCTGCACGTCGCGCGCGCCCCAAAGGTATTTGTAGGGCTCGGCCCCGCGGAGGAAGTCGATCGTGTGGTCCCCTTCGGCGGCGGCGGTGCGGATCAAGTGCCCCATGGCAAGTGATCCGGCGGCGACGTCCGTGAAGGCCGGATCGAGGCCGCCGATGTAGGGGGCGGTCACGCCGCGATGACAGAGCGCGTAGATGGCGGCCGCGGGCCGGCCTTCGATGCGGAGACGGTGCAGCCGGACGAGGCCGGCCACCTGGAGCCGCGGCAGGGCATCCCGGTGGAAGCGCGCCACGGCAGGGTCGGCGAGGACGCCGTCCTCTCCGCGGGCCTGCCAGCGGGCGCGATGGAGGCGCATGAGATCGTCCAGGAAGGCGTCCGTGTCGTCGTCGATCGCGAAGCTGAGGTCGGCCCCGGCCATGCGTTCGGAGCGGCGCAGGCTGCGGCGTTTGCGCGCCGGGACCGCGTCGAAGCCGGCGTCGCCGAGAGCAAGCGTCGGGCGCACCGCTTGCGGCTCGACGCTGTCGTCGAAGCTGTCCGGGACCGGGAGAGTCAAAGCGGCCGCCCCGGGCAGGCAATCCTCCAGGCCGAGCACGTCCCAGTCGGCATCGGCGACGAGACGCGCCAGCATGGCCTGCCCGGCAGATGGATGGTCCGGGTGAACGAGGATGTCCAGGTCGTCGGAAACGCCGATGCCGAGCGGCAGGAGACGGCGGCCGTAACGTCCGTCCTCGTGCCAGAACGGCGCCAGGCCGACGAGGTGGTCGCCGGCGAAGGCGGCCGCGACGCGAAGGTCCGCGGGGGCGAAGGCGCTTGTCCAGGCAAGCAGCCAGGCCGGCGACTGGAAGGGGGTCGCCTGTGCGCAGGCGCGGAAGAGCGCCCACCAGCCAGGCTCCAGGGCGACAAGACCGGGGCGGTCGGTGACGAGGCGCACCGCGATCGACGGGGCCGCGGACGGCTGGAGGGACAGAGCAGCCGGGATCATGAGGCGGCGACGACCGCTAGAGGGGCGAGGGAGCGCCCAGTTCCGGCGATCACCGTCCGGTAGAGGTTGAGGTAGCGCGCCGTCATGGCGTCGAGCGAGAAGCGGCGGCGCGCCTCGGCCCGGCAAAGCCCGGACGACAGTCGGGGCGCATCCCGCATGGCCGCGGCCATCTCGCCGACGTCCCGGACGAGGAAGCCGGTGCGCCCGTGCTCGACGATCTCCGGCAAAGCGCCGTTCGGGAAGGCCACGACCGGCGTGCCGCAGGCGAGCGCCTCCATGGCGACGAGCGAACTCGTCTCCGCGCAGAGGCTCGGCAGCACGAGGCAGCGGGCGGCGGTGAGGAAACGGCGCTTGGCGGCAAAGCCGAGCGGCCCGAGGAAGCGCCGCGACCGGTCGAGACGGGGCGCGATCTCCTGCTCGAAATAGGCCGTGTGGCTCTCGTAGGGATAGACCATACCGCCGATGAGAAGCGGGAGGCCGGCCAGGTGGGCGGCGTCGAGGGCGAGGTGAATGCCTTTCTCTGGGCAAACGCGGCCGAGGACCAGGGCGTAGTCACGCTTGGCATGCCGGGCCTGAAGCGCCTGCACGGGCACGCCGTTCGGGATGGGAGCCGCAAGAGGGGCGCCCGGCGGGGCGGTGCGGGTCTGGGCGGCGGAGACGCCGTGGAGCACGAGGCCCGGCCGGGGGGCGAACGCATCCGGCGGATACCAGTCGAGCGGCAGGTGCAAGGTGACGAGCGTCGGGCCGTGGTCGGGCATGTAGGCGGGGAAGTCGATGCCGTGCAGGTGGACGAGATCCACGGGCTCGGCGGCGCGCACCGCCGCGATGGCGGCCCGCGTGGCGGCTTGGGCTCTGGATTTGGCGGCCTCGTCGAGACCGCCGGTCTCCGGCGGAATCGGGATCAGCCGCCCGGCCACCCTGGACCGGCCGTCGGCGATCACCAGCGACCGGTGACCGGCGGCGACCAGCGCATGGTCGAGATGGCTCAGCACCTGCTCGGCGCCGCCCACCGCGTCCGGCCCGACGGGGGCCAGCGGATAGGCGACGGAAAGAACCGTGAGTGTCATCGGGCGGTGCTCGTCGGCTGGCGGCCCTTTCGGACCAGGCGGAATCAGGTGGATCGGCTCGCCTCGGCGAGGGCGAGGCCGGCTGAATGCAGGAAGACCTCCCCGGTGAGCGCGATCGGCCAGCGGTCGTAGAGGAAGCGGCCGTCGTTCGGCGGCACGGTGAAGGGGGCGGACCGGGTGGTGCGGAACACCGCGACGTCGTTGTCCGCGAGCGCCGGCGACAGGGCTGCGATCACCCGAACCTGGGAGCGGTGGCAGGCGAGCATCGCGGCTCGCTCGGCCTGCTCGTCCGCGTCGAGGCGGAGCACCAGCGCCGGCCGGTCGGAGCCCACCGGCGAACGGACCACCACTTTGCCATCGGGACCCTCCCGGTAGAGCGGGGCCTCCACGATGTCGAGATCCGGCCCGCCCCGCGCGGCGAGGATCGCCGCCGCGAGAGCCACGGAGAGCGCAGCGGCGTCGTGATCCGGATGGCCGCCCTCATAGGCGTGGGTGATCACCGCCTCGACCGCGCGTGCGGCAAGGAGATCCGCCAGCCGTGCCGCCGTCGGCGCGGCATGGTGGATGAGGCTCTGGTCGGCGAGGCCGAAGGCGACGCGCCGGTCCGCCGCAACGCCGGCGGCATCGAGCGCGGCGGCAAGTTCCGCCGTCCGGGCGTCCCGGTACGCGTCCGTGTCGGCAAAGCCGGCCTTGACCGCGTCCGCCCCGTCGGGCGGTGCGCCGTCCGTGAGGTGGACGACGGTCAACCCGCTGAAACGCCGCATCAGGCCGCCGAGGATCAGCGTCTCGTCGTCCGGGTGGGCGACCACCAGGGCGACCGACCGGGTGATCGACCGACCGGGGACGGCGAGGGCGTCGATCAGGGACACGACCGGCTTCCTCCTGTGGCTGTCGCCGGTTGACGGGATCAGATTCCGGCCGCGACGGTGACCGGTCCGGCAGGGCGCGGCGTGACGCCCACCCGGTCGGCGTAGCGGTCGATCATCGCGGCGCAGAAGTCGGCGAACTCGGTCGGATCCTGGGGCGCCGACGTGTGGTGGGGCTGGAGGCCGCGGTGTTCCGGCGTGAAGCAGAAGGTGACGGTCACGTCGAAGTCGCCGAGGGCGTCCATCTGCCGGTCGAACCAGTCGAGGGCGTTCGGGCGGAAGCTGTCGGCCCAGGAGAGGCCGGTGCGCAGATAGGTGACGCCGAGCCGCTTCATCCAGCCGACGGCCTCGTCGAGGCGCGGGTCCTGGTAGTGGAACCACTGGCAGAAGCCCATGTCGGGCGCGAAGTCGGCGAAGCGCTCCAGCGAAGGCTTCGCGGTGCCGTCCTCGCGGATCAGGCCCATGTAGAAGTGCCGGTAGTAGGACGATCCCTCCGCCTCCTTGTGGCGGGTGGTGGCGCCCCAGGCCTGCGGCAGGTCGTAGAGTGAATACCAGTGGATGCGCGGCGCCTTGCCGATCAGCAGTTCGGCGGTTCGGCCGAGGCCCCAGACCTGGACCTCCTCGGCGCCGAATGTGGAGATGCCCACCTCGCTCACCCAGACGGGCTTGTGGGTGACGGCGCGGATCTCGTCGATCTTGGCCGGCCAGTCGTGGATGGACCAGAGGTTCCAGTCGAGCGGGAAGCCGTGCACGGCGACCGCGTCCACCACCTCCATCACGCCCTTGCCTTCCAGATTTTTCAGGAACAGGGCATCGATCGGCGACATGCCGCCGAGCACGCGGGTGACCGACCCGTTGGCCGAGCGGATGGCCGTGCCGGCCTTCACCACCATGTCGGCGAAGAGGGTCCAGTCCGGGTCCACCTCGGGATCCCAGTGCGACTTGTTGTTCGGCTCGTTCCAGATCATCGCGGCTTCGATCATCGGGCGCTCTCCTCGGGGCCGCGGGCGGGGTAGACGGCGGCGTTCGCCTCGGGCGCCTCGGCGCGCCGGCAGACGAAGACCTCCTCCTCCGGATGGGACAGGATCTCGAAGCCGGCGCTCCGCAGCATGGCTTCCGAGCAGGCCCGGTTGGGCGCCCACCAGTTGGTCGGGTCGCCCGAATAGTGGTGCTCGATGAAGTGCATCTTCGGATAGCCGGGGTCGTCGAAATGGGCGGTCTCAGTGAACGGGTAGTCGTCGGCGACCGGCGCCACCGCGTTGGAGCCCCGCTGCATCGACTGGAACACCAGGAGGTCGCCGGCCACGTGGCGATGGATCAGGTCAAGCGCGAGCAGCGGGTGGCGGAGGTGGTAGAGCACGCCCATGAAGATGACCACGTCGAACCGCTCGCCGAGCGCCGCCACGTCATAGACGGAGAGCCGGCGGAACTCGATATCCTGGCCGGCCATCTCGGCGGCGAACCGCGCCTGGGCCAAATAGTCCTCGTCGAAGTCGATGCCGACCACCCGCTCGGCGCCGCGCTTCTTCATCTCGATGGCGTAGAAGCCGGCGTTGCAGCCGATGTCGAGCACGGTCCTGCCGGTGAGGTCCGCCGGGATGGCCGCCTCGAAGCGCTTCCACTTCACGGCCGGATAGTCGCCGAGGAAGTGGTCGGGCGCGGTCATGACGCCGCCGAGGTCGAGGTTGTGGAACCAGGGGCCGAGGGCCGTCACGCGGGCACGGATCTCGTCCTCCGTGAGGGGCCGGACGGGGGGCGGGGTGGTCATGGGCTGCAAGGGCGTCATTCCGGGCTGTTGGGCGTCAGGGGAAGGCCGGCGAAGGGGCGGCCGGTGGGCCAGCCGAGGGCGACGCGGCTGCCGGCGAGGCCGTTGGCGGGGCCGTTTGCCGCCGTCTCGGCCAGGAGGCCGAGGGCGGCGCGGTAGCCGTTGAGCGTGCCAACGTCCACGTAGGAGGTGCCGGCGCGCACGCCGACGGCCATGCCGCCCTCGGCGATCCAGGCGTTGACCAGGGTACCGAAGTACTCGTCGCGGCCGTCGCGCGCCTCGAAGAGGGCCTTCAACTCGTGGAGGATGCGGCCGGGCATCTTGAAGCCGCCCCAGATCCAGTGCGTCCGAGGCGCGGGCGCCTTCACCTCCACGGTGAGGACGCGTCCGGCGTCGTCGGTCACCACCGCGTCGAAATATTCCGGCCGCTCCACGGGAAAGAGCAGGAAGGCCAGCCGGTCGTCCGGCAGGGCGGCGAAGCCGTCTTGGGGCATCCACACGGTGTCGGGCAGGCCGACAAGCACGCTCTCGTCCGGTCCGATCAGCGGCGTCGCCCGGAACAGGGCATCGCAGAGGCCGGCCGGGGAGGGCTGCACCACGTAGGCGACGGACGCATCGCCGTAGGCGCCGCCATAGTATTGCAGGATGTCCGACTTCCCCGGCGCGATGACGAAGCAGATCTTGTCCGCCCCACCGGCGATCATCCGGTCCACCAGATACTCCGACACGGCACAGGGCCGCTCGATGCCATGGTCGAGGCGGCTGCCGACGGGGAGCAACTCCTTGGAGAAGGCGAGCGGCTGGATGCGTGTGCCGCGGCCGGCGGCCGGTACGATGCCCCACATGGCGGAAACTCCCTTCCGAACGGGCGCTATGCCGTCCCGTGGGTTGAACGCAGAGGTCAGCCTGCCGGTTCGCGGACGGCGGCGAGGCGGGCCGGCGCGTCCTCGGCCAGAATGGCTTCCAGAGTGACCGCCCGATGGTCGGAGGTGTGTTCGGCAAGAACGCGCGCCCGCGCCGCTTCGGCGATCCGGGCCCGCTCGGCACCGGAAAGGTCGAGTGCCGAAAGGGTGTCGTCCGTCGTTCGGGCGATCAGGATGTCGCGGCCCGGTTCGAAGAAGGCGTCGAGCCCCGGCCAGGTGTCGGAGAGCACCACCGCGCCGCAGGCGGCCGCCTCGAACAGGCGACCGGAAGGGCACCAGCCCGACCGGGCCATGGCCTCGCGTGTGATGTTGAGGGTGAGGCCGGAGGCCGCATAGAAGGCCGGATGGGCGTCGGGCGGCAGGTGGCGCACGAAGAAGATGTTGTCCGTCCAGGGAAAGTCGGCCGGATACTGGGCGCCCGCGATGACGAAGCGGTCGGACGGTCTTGCCCGGGCGGCGTCGATCATCAACGTCTCAAGCGCCGCCTGCCGGTCGGCCGCGAAGGTGCCGAGATAGGAAAGCGTGCCGGCGAACGCCGGATCGGGCGACGCCGGGCGGTGAACGTCCGGGTCCACATGGCCGTAGAGCGGCGCGGCCGCCGGTGCTCCCAGACGGCCGACCAGGGCGTCGAGCGCCGGACCGCCGGTGTAGCTGAGCGCCAGGTCGTAGTCGGCAAGGCCGCGCGGGCCGATCCAAGGCAGCGTCTCCCCGGCGTCGAGCTTGGCGATCGTCACGGGCGTGTCGAGGTCGTAGAACACCCGCCGGCCGGGCGCGGCGTCCGCGATCAGGGCGCCGGCCGCGATCCCGTCGGGGCAGAAGGACGTCACCATGGCGACGTCCGCCTCGGCCACATGCTGCCGGGCGGAGGCGCGGACCGCCTCGAAGTCGTCGTAGAGCACCAGCTCGCCGCCCGGGAGCGCGTGATAGTCCCGGGCGTCCGCATACCAGCTCACGTTCTTCTCGAAGAACACCACCCTCCAGCCGCGCCGGGCGAGCGCCTTGACGAGGCCACGCCAGAGGGTGGCGTGACCGTTGCCCCAGGACGACGAGATGGCGAGGCCGAACACCACGAGCTTCATGGGCGGGCGTCCTCCAGGCCGTCGTTGAGCCGAACGATGCGCGCCCCATGGGCGGCGAAGTCGACCAGGGTCACCGAGGCGGGGTCCACGTCGAACCGATGCAGCGCGTCGAGCGGAAGGCCCAGCACCGCCGCGACCACCGCCTTGATGGGATCGGCGTGGCCGACCATCACCACCGTGCCGGCCGGCAGGGCGGCCGCGATGGCGTCGAGATGGCGGATCATGCGCCCTTGCGCCTCCGCCATGGTCTCGCCGTCAGGCACCCGGGCGAGGCCCCGCGCCTCGTTCCAGCGGCGCCAGGCCGGGTCGGCCGAGAGCGCGTCGAAGGAGGCGCCGGTCCAGCGGCCGAAGTCGATCTCGTCGAGATCGCTCGCCACATCCACCGACAGGCCGTGCGGCTCGGCGATCGCCTCGGCGGTCTCCTGGGCGCGTTCGCGCGGGCTGGCGTGCACCGCGTCGAGGCGAAGGCCACGGAACCGCTCCGCAAGCCGGGCCGCCTGGACACGGCCCCGGTCGGCCAGCCGCGCACCGGCGGCACGGCCGGTGAGGATCCGCCCCACATGGTCGTGCGCCGCGTGGCGGACCAGGTAGATCAGCGTCACCGCCGACCCCCGTAGGGCGCGTCGTCATTGCCGGCGATGAAGGCGAGCGTGCGCCGGCGCGCCTCGTCGTCGGTGAACTGCACCGGCGGCGACTTCATGAAATAGCTCGAGGGACCGATCAGCGGGCCGGCGAGGCCCCGGTCGAGTGCGAGCTTGGCGCAGCGGACCGCGTCGATCACGATGCCGGCCGAGTTCGGGCTGTCCCAGACTTCCAGCTTCAGCTCCGCGTTGAGCGGCATGCCGCCGAATGTGGTGCCCTCCATGCGGATGTAGGCCCACTTGCGGTCGGTGAGCCAGGGCACATGGTCGCTCGGGCCCACGTGTACGTTGCCGGGCTCCAGGTCCACGTCGAGCTGGCTGGTCACGGCGCGGGTCTTGGAGATCTTCTTGGATTCCAGCCGCTCCCGCTCCAGCATGTTCTGGAAATCGGTGTTGCCGCCGAAATTGAGCTGGTAGGTGCGGTCGAGCCGCACGCCGCGCTCGCGGAAGAGGTTGGTCAGCATCCGGTGCACGATGGTGGCGCCGACCTGGCTCTTGATGTCGTCGCCGATGATCGGCAGGCCGCGCGCCTCGAAGCGCTTCGCCCACTCCGGCTTGGAGGCGATGAAGACCGGCATGCAGTTGACGAAGGCGCAGCCCGCCTCCAGCGCCCGCTCCGCGTACCACTCGGCGGCCTGCTGCGATCCGACCGGCAGGTAGGAGACGAGCACGTCCGTGCGGCTCTCCTCCAGCACTCGGGTCACGTCGGCGACCGGTCCGTCGGCTTCCTCCACCACATCGCGCACATAGCGGCCGAGGCCGTCGAGGGTGTTGCCCCGGTGGACCGTGACGCCCGTCGCGGGCACCTTGGCGAAGACGGCGGTGTTGTTCGGCTCGGCCAGGATGGCCTCGCTCACGTCGCGGCCGACCTTGCGGGCGTCCACGTCGAAGGCCGCGGAGACCTCGATGTCGCCCACGTGGTAGCCGCCGAGGTCCACGTGCATCAGGCCGGGAATGGGCTCGTTGCCGCGCGCTTCCTTGTAGTAGCTGAGGCCCTGCACCAGGGAGGAGGCGCAGTTGCCGACACCGACAAGGCCGACGCGCAGGGATCTGGGGCTCAAGGGACGGCTCCGGGACAGCGGGGTGGACGAGGCCCGCCGAACCTGAAGGGTCAGCGGTGCCGCAAGATCGAACCCGCGGCCACGCCGTTTGTTCCAGAGCCGGATCCGCCGGGCGTCGGCGGCCGAGCCGTGGCCGCCGCCGTCAGGCGACCTTCACCTCGCCGAGGAAGCCGTCGACCTCGCGGCCGAGCTCGCTCGTGTGGCGCGCGAGCTCGCGGGCGGCGGCCAGCACCTGGCTTGCCGCCGAGGCGGTCTCGCCGGCGTTGGTGCGCACGGTCAGGATGTTGCTGGTCACCTCCTCGGTGCCCTGGGCGGCCTGGTTGACGTTGCGCGAGATTTCGCCGGTGGCGCTGTCCTGTTCCTCCACCGCCGCGGCGATGATGCGCGAGATGTCGGCCATCTGGCCGATGATGCTGCCGATCGACTGGATGGCCGTCACCACCTCGCCGGTGGACGCGCGGATCTCGCCGATCTGGGAGGAGATCTCGCCGGTCGCCTTGGAGGTCTGGGTTGCCAGCGCCTTCACCTCGCTCGCCACCACGGCGAAACCGCGGCCCGCCTCGCCGGCCCGTGCCGCCTCGATCGTGGCGTTGAGCGCGAGGAGGTTGGTCTGGTCCGCGATCGTGCTGATCAGGTCGACGATGTCGACGATCCGGTCCGCCGCAAGCGCGAGGCCCTTCACCCGGGCATCCGCGTCGGCGGCGCTCGTCACCGCCTTGTCGGCGATCGAGCCGGACTGCCCGACCCGGTTGGCGATCTCCTGGACGGAGGTGGCCAGCTGCTCGGTCGCCGCCGCCACGGTCTGTACGTTGGCGGAGGTCTGCTGGGCCGCGGTCGCCACGTGGGTGGAGTTGCGCGTGGTCTCGTCCGCGACGGACGACATGGATCCCGCCGTCGCCTCCAGCTCGACGGCGGCGGCCTCCAGGCTGCCGGTGAGGCCGCGCACGCTCGCCTCGAAGCGGGACGTGAGCGCATCGAGCCGCTGGGCCCGGCGCATCTTGGCCTCGTTCTCCGCCTCCTGGGCGGCGGCGAGGCGGCGGGCCTCGATCTCGCGGGCCTTGAAGGTGGCAAGCGCCCGGGCGAGCGCGCCCACCTCGTCCTTGCGGTCGGCGCCGATCACCTCGGCGTTCAGATCGCCCGCGGCAAGCTGGCCGAGCGACCGGGTGATCTGGCCGATCGGCCGGGTCACGAAGCCGATCACGATGGTGGCGAGAATGCCGAGCGCAACGAGAAGGCCGAACGCCGCGCTGCCGATCAGGGTCATCTCGGTCGCGGCGGCGGTCGCCGCGGACGCGGTGCGGGACTGCTCCAACTCCACGTTCAGCCGGCCCACCTGCGTGGTCAGCGTCTCGCTCACCTGCTGGCGGCGGGTGCGGCCCTCGCCAAGCGACAGGGTCTCGGCGTCGCCGGTGCGACCGGCAAGGGCCAGCGCGACGCTTTCGGTCGCAAGCGCCAGATAGCTTTCCACCTCGGCGCGGATCGTCTCGTTACGGGCCGTCCGCTCCGGCGTGTCGGACAGGGCGATCAGCCCGTCGATCGCCTCGAGCGCATGGGCCTTGGCCTCCTCGAAGCCCGCCTTGTAGGCCCGGAGGGCGTCCGGGCGGACGTCGATGATCATGTTCTTCTCCTGGATGGACAACTCGTCCACCGCCGCCACCGCCTCCAGGAGCAGGCTCTTCCGAGCGGCCGAAACCGACACCACGTGGTCGGCCGTCGCCGCCATCTGGCGCATGCCGGACGCCGCGATGAGAACGAGGCCGATCGTGACGGCGACCAGGATGACGATGGGGATGGTGAGCTTCTGAACGAGGCTGAGGTTCTGGAGAAGGCGCATGCTCGTGTCCTGCCACTGATTCGACGGGCGTCGGGCCCGGTGTTCGCGCAATAGTGACCGGCCAACATTTAAAATAATTACATATGAGGCCGGTGCCCGAAGGGCCTCGAGAAAAAGGCGGCAACCACTTGGTTGCCGCCTGTCAGGGCATTCGCCGCCTTGAAGGAAGGAGGGCCTCCGTCCGCGTCAGGCCTTCGGCATCAGCACCGTGTCGATGACGTGAACGACGCCGTTCTTCTGGGTGACGTTCGCCTGGGTGACCATGGCGGTGTTGCCGGCCTCGTCCATGATGGCGACGCCGCCGTCCTTCATCATGGCGGTGAGCGTGCCACCGGCGACCGTCTTCAGTTCGGCCTTGCCGCCGCCCGCGTCGATGGCGGCCGCGATGGCGTTGGCCGTGTAGTTGCCGGCGACCACATGGTAGGTGAGGATGCCCGTGAGGGTGTCCTTCATCTCAGGCTTGACGAGGCTGTCGACGGTGCCGGCGGGAAGCTTGGCGAAGGCGTCGTTGGTCGGCGCGAACACCGTGAAGGGGCCGTCGGACGCCAGGGTGTCGACAAGGCCAGCGGCGGTCACGGCGGCCACCAGGGTGGTCAGGTTGTCGGCCTTGGAGGCGTTCTCCGGAATGGTCAGGCTCGGCAGCATCGGAGCGCCGCCGACCATCGGGGGCTCCTGGGCATGGGCCAGGCTGGCGGCGCCGAGGAAGGCCACGGCGGCGAGACGAAGGGCAAGCGACGTGCGGTTCTTGGTCATGGGTCTACCTCCCGAACGACCAGCGACAAGCTGATCGATGCATGGGTTACGACCCGTCGTGCAGAACAGTTTTGCTGAAGTTGCGCACGGGACAACCACAAATCCGTGAGTTCTGCGTTACGGAAGAATAATATTCCTAGCCGGCTCAGATCCGCGGATGGACATCCACTTCAGGACGCGGTCCACGGATCGTCGACCCTCGGCCAGATCGGCCGGGTCAGCTTGCGATAGGCCGTGGTCCGCGGATTGGACGGATAGGGCGCCCCGGCGTCCACGTAGAGGATGTCCCGGGCGATCGGCGCGAAGCCGGCATAGAAGTGGTTGGTGGACTTGACAAGGAGCAGATCCTTTTCAAGCGGGTCGATGCCGAGGTTGGAGAAGATGTCCGGCTCGAAGGTCTGGGTCCTGTTGGTGTTGAGTATGACGTCCACCTCGGTGCCGACGATGCGCACCACGGCCGCCGGCCCGAGGGTCACCCGGCTCGCCCCGAAGCTCTGCCAGCCTTCCGCCGCCACCGCCATGATCCGCACCAGGGCGTCGATCGGCTCGCCCGCCGGGGCGCATGTCTTGCCGCCGAAGCGCATCATGATCTCCGCGCCGACGCCCGCCCCGTGGGCGAACGAGACGGCGATCGGATCCCACAAGGTGGCGACGCCGACGCGCCCGATCCCGCGCTCCAACATGCGGCGGAGGATGAGCGTGCCGTCGCCCGCGGTGCCGCCGCCCGGATTGTCCCAGACGTCCGCCACCACCACCGGCCCACCCCGGTCGGCGACCACGGCGAGGGCCGCGTCGAGACCCGCGTCGATGCCGAGCATGGGCATGGCGGTGCGGCCGCGGAGGGCGATGATCTCGCGGCCGAGGCGCTCGGCGAGCGCATCGCCCTTGGCCCGATCGCCGTCGGTCACCACCAGCACGCGGGTGCCCATCTCCGGCACGTCCGCCGCCATGAAGCCGTGCACGAGCGAGATCGAGAGCACCCCGTCGCGGCCCTCCAGGGCCTTCATCCGGTCGACGAAGCCGCGCATCGGCTCCCGGCTCGTCGGGAAGACGTCGATCATGCGGCAGTCGAAGGTGGAGAGGACCGGGGAGATCTCACCGTCGAGCGCCCGGAGCGCCAGATCCACCAGATGCTCGCCGCGCTCGAAGAAATCGGTGTGCGGGAACTCCTGGAAGTAGGCCAGGATGTCGGCCTTCTCCGTCCGGAGCGGCGTCAGGTGGCTGTGCGGGTCCATCTCGGCGGCGATCAGCACGCCGTCGCCCACCATGGCGCGGATGCGGGCGAGGAGGTCGCCCTCGCAGTCGTCATAGCCGTCCGCCACCATGGCGCCATGGAGGCCGAGCACCACGCCGTCCACCGGCAGGGCGGCGCGGAGCTGGTCGAGGATCTCGTCGCGCAGGCCCTCGTAGGCGGCGCGGTTGACGAGGCCGCCCGGCTCCGCCCAGGTGGCCGTGCCCTCGATCACAATCAGGTCGGCGCGGGTCCGGGCGCGCCGGCGCAGCACCAGAACCGGGGATGAGCAGAGGGTGGGCGTCTCCGGATGGGCGCCCGGCGGCGCGTAGAAGGCCATCTCGAAGCTCGCCCGGTCGGTCGGCACCGGCGAGAAGGTGTTGGTCTCGGTGGCGAGGGACGCCGTGAAGATGCGCATGGGTGAGACCCTCCCGGGTGTCGGGGACCGGCGGCCGGGCCGGCCGCCGGCGCCGCGTCAGGCTTTCGGCGCGTAGGCGACCGCTTCGATCTCGATCTTGATGTCGATCATCAGCCGGCTCTCCACCGTGGTGCGGGCCGGCGGCGCGGACGGGAAGTAGGTGGCGTAAACCTTGTTGAAGGCGCCGAAGTCGCGCGCGTCCTCCAGCCAGACGGTGGTCTTCACCACCTGGTCGAGGCTGGCGCCGGCAAGCGCCAGGGCGGCTTTCACATTCTCCAGCACCTGGCGGGTCTGCGCCTCGATGCCGCCCGCCACGACGCTGCCGTCGGGCCCGACCGGCACCTGGCCGGAGCAGTAGACGAAATCGCCGGCCCGGACGGCGGGCGACAGGGGGACGTGGGAGGTGCCGAAGACTTCTTTCTGCATGGGTCCGATCTCTCAGCGGGAAGACGAGGGGAGGGCCGTCACTTGACCGCCCCGAGGGCAAGGCCGCGGACGAGATAGCGCTGCAGCCAGGCGAACAGGATGGCGACCGGCAAGGTGGCGACCAGCGTGGCCCCCATCACGTGGTGCCATTCCACCGTGTAGCGGCCGGCCACCAGCGAGAAGACCTGGATGGGAAGCGTGTAGCTCTCTTGCCGGCGCAGCAGCGTCAGCGCGATGACGAACTCGTTCCAGGCGTTGATGAAGGTGAAGATGGCCGTGACCGCGATGGCCGGCGTCACCAGCGGCAGGAAGACCCGGCGCAGCGTCTCGAACCGGCCGGCGCCCTCCATCCAGGCGGCCTCCTCCAGGTCCTTCGGCACCGTGTCGAAATAGCTCTGCAGCATCCAGACCGTGAAGGCGATGTTGAAGGCCATGTAGACGAGCCCGACCGCGCTGACGCTCTCCACGAGGCCGAGCGAGGCCATCAGGCGAAAAAGGCCGACCACCAGCACGATGGGCGAGAGCATCTGGGAGACCAGCAGGAACTGGCGCACCAGCCCGCGTCCGGCGAAGCGGAAGCGCGACATGGCGTAGGCGGCCGGGATCGACATCAGGATGGCGCCGACCGTGGCAAGACCCGACGCATAGAGCGAGTTGAGGAGAGCCTGGCCGAAGTTGGTGGCGTCCCACATCTCGACGAGGTTGCGAAAGCGCAGTTCGGACGGCCACCAGGTGGGGTTCAGCACCTCCGCCTGGGGCTTCAGCGCCGTGATGGTCATCACCGCGAAGGGGAAGAGAATCAGCACCATGAGCGGCGCGAGCAGCACCCAGGCCACCAGCGTGCGCTTCCACTTGCGGCTCATCGGGCCTCCTCCCGCATGGCGAGGCGGACGTAGACGATGGTGAAGACGAGGAGGATGGCGAGCGTCACCACCGACACGGCCGACGCTTCGCCGAGCTTTCCGATGCGGAAGCCCAGCTTGTAGAGGTGAGTCACCAGGATGTCGGTCGAATTGGCCGGCCCGCCCTGCGTCATCACCCAGATGATCGGGAAGCTGTTGAAGACGTAGATGGTGTTGAGCACCATGGCGATGTTGAGGAAGGGCTTCAGGAGCGGCAGCGTGATGTGGCGGAACTGCTGCCACGGCCCGGCACCCTCGAGCGCGCTCGCCTCGTAGAGGTCCGGCGGAATGGAGGAAAGGCCGCCGAGGAAGATGGTGGTGGTGAACGGGATGGTCACCAGGATGCCGATGCCGATCTGCACCGGAAAGGCAAGGTCGGCGGTCGCTAGCCACTGGATGTTCGTGTCGATGAGCCCGAGGCCGCGGAGCGCCGAGTTCAGCATGCCGCTCTCGCCGTTGAGCGCCCAGCGCCAGACGATGGCCGTCATGGTCAGCGACACCGCCCAGGGCAGCATCACGATCACCCGGGCGACGTCGCGGCCGTAGAAGTCCTCGTTGAGGATGAGCGCCACCGGCACGGAGATCAGGATGGTGCCGCCGACCACCGCGACCGTCCACACCACGGTGCGGATCAGGGCCGCCGTGAAGTTCGGGTCGGCGACGAGCGCCTTGAAGTTGGCGAAGTCGTTGAACCCGCGCAACTGGCCGAACCGGTTCACGTCGTTGGTGGCGATCTCCAGGAGGTCGCCCACCGGCCAGAAGATCACGCCCGCGGCGAGCACGAGGCTCGGCAGGAGGAGAAGATAGGGAAGAAAACGGGCGCGGCTCGGCACGGGCAGGGGGCGTCCGGTCAGTTGGAGCGACAGGCGGCGGGCCATCGGCGGCGTCCGTCACGAACGCCGCCGATGGCCCGGTCCGAGGGCCTTACTGCTTCAGGATGGCGTCGGCCTTGGCGGCCGCGTCCTTCAGGGTCGCCTCCAGGTCACCCTCGCCGAGATAGATCTTCTGCAGGGCGTCGGAGGTGATCTGTGCGATCTCCTCCCAGCCGCTGATCACCGGGGCGAAGCGGGCGTCCGGCAGGAGCGCGGTGAATTCCTTCAGGTCCGCGTTGTTGACGAAGTAGTCGGAGGCCGCGACCTCCTTGTTGACCGGCAGGAAGCCTTCCCCTTCGGTGAACTTGGAGCGCATTTCGGTGGTGAAGAGATAGTCCATGAACTTCCAGGCCTCGTCCTTCACCTGGCTGTTCTTGAACATGATGATGCTGTCGGTGACACCGTAGGTGCCGCGATCACCGGACGGGCCGGCCGGAATGGCGGTCACGCCGTACTTCAGGTCCGGTGCCTCTTCCTTGATCTGGTTCGACAGGAAGGGGGCGGTGATCATCATGCCCACCTTGCCCTGCTTGAAGAGGTTCTGCACGTCCTCGCGGGAGTAGGAGGTGACGCCCGGCTGGGTGGCCTTGGCGTCGATCAGGCCCTTGTAGAGCTTGGCCGCCTCGATGGCGCCCGGGTCGTCGAGGCCGGAGGTGCCGTCGGCGCCCAAGATCTCCGCCCCGTAGGACCACATGCCGTAGTAGAAATAGACGTCGGTCTCGATCTCCTTGCCCTGCAGGCCGAAGCCGTAGACCTCGCCGCCGAGGCCGGAGATCTTCTCAGCCGAGGTCTTCAATTCGTCCCAGGTCTTCGGCGGCTCGGCGATGCCGGCCTGCTCGAACAGCGCCTTGTTGTAGTACATGGCGCGGGCGGAGGCGGCGATCGGCAGGCCGTAGGTCTTGCCGTCCATGACCGACGGGGAGAGGAAGGTGTCGATGAAGCGACCCTTGAACTCGTCGGTGATGTAGGCGTCGAGCGGTTCGGCCACCTCCTGGCTAACGAAGTCCAGGAGCCAGCGGGTGCCGATGATGGAGAGATCGGCGTTGGAGCCGCCGGCGATGTCGGTGGTCAGCTTCTGCAGGAGCACGTCCCAGGGCACCACCTCGATCTCGATGTCGGTGCCCGGATTGGCGGCCTCGAAGCTCTTGGCGGCCTCCTCGAAATAGGGGCCGGTCTTGGCGCTGTATTCCGCCACGGTGACCCGGACGGTGCCGGCCTGCGCGGCGGCGACGGCCACCAGGCTGAGCCCGGCCGCAAGGCCAAGCTTGAAGAGAGCGGTCTTGGTCATGAAGCCTCCACGAGAACGGCGCCCGCACGCCGTCGTGCGGCTCCGTCGGTTGGTTGATCCCCTTGAAGCCGCGGCCGCGATGACGCCGTGCTTCCGCCGCCCTGCGTGGGCGGTCTGATGTTCTGTGACTTTCCTACATTATGCGGCCCGTGGGGCCGCACAAGCGTTTTTTGATGTTGCCAAGTTACATTTTCAACGCTCATGATGAGACGCCGCGTGTCCAGGACCGGCGGGTGCCGGGCGCCCGCCAGACGGCGGGATCGCGGCGCGGAGGCAAGGCCGGCATGGATTTCAAGGATCTGTCCGTGGTCGTCACGGGGGCCGGCGGCGGCATCGGCGCGGCCCTGGTGACGGGCTTCGGCGCGGCGGGCGCCCGGGTGATCGGCTGCGACGTGACGGACTCAGCCATGAACGCGCTGCCGCTCGCCGGCCGCGTCGCCTTCGACCTCACCGACCCGGCCTCGATCCGCGCCGGCGCAGCGGGTCTTCTCGCCGCCCACGGGGTGCCGGATGTGGTGGTGATGAACGCGGGCTGGACCCGCGGGGAGAGCTTCGCCGCCATGGACGCCGACGCGGTCGGCCACGAGATCGACCTCAACCTCACCGGCGTCGCCCGGCTCACCCATGCCTTCCTCGCCCCCATGCGGGCGCGCGGCGCCGGCGCCTTCGTGTTCGTGTCGTCGGTGAACGCGCTCGCCCACTTCGGCAACCCGGCCTATGCCGCCGCCAAGGCCGGCATTCTCGCCCTCATGCGCGCCGTCGCCACGGAGGCCGGCCGCGACGGGGTGCGGGCGAACGCCGTCTGCCCGGGCTCGGTGCGCACCCCCGCCTGGGACCACCGGATCGACCGCGACCCGTCCATCCCGGAAACGCTCGCCGGCCTCTACCCGCTCGGGCGTATCGTCACCCCGGCGGAGGTGACCGCGGCGGTGATGTTCCTCGCCTCCCGCCAGGCCTCCGGCATCACCGGCCAGACGCTGGCGGTCGACGCGGGCCTCACCGCCGGCAACGTGCCCTTCATCCGCGACATCCTCGGGGAGTGACGCCCATGACCGACCTCACCCTCCGCCGCATCGCCAAGCGCTTCGGCCAGCACCGCATCCTCTCCGACATCGACCTCTCCATCGCCGACGGCGAGTTCGTGGTGCTGGTCGGCCCGTCCGGCTGCGGCAAGTCCACGCTTCTGCGCATGATCGCCGGCCTGGAGACCATCAGCGAGGGCGACCTGATGATCGGCGCCACCCGCGCCAACGACCTGCCGCCGCAGAAGCGGAACATCGCCATGGTGTTCCAGTCCTACGCGCTGTTCCCGCACATGACGGCGGCCGACAACATCTCGTTCGGGCCGAAGATCCGTCGCGATCCGCCGGCCGGCATCGACGGCCAGGTGAAGAAGGCGGCCGGCATCCTCAACCTTCACGCCTACCTGGACCGCTATCCCCGCCAGCTCTCCGGCGGTCAGCGCCAGCGGGTCGCCATGGGTCGGGCGATCGTGCGCGACCCGGACGTCTTCCTCTTCGACGAGCCGCTCTCCAACCTGGACGCCCAACTCCGGGTGCAGATGCGCACCGAGATCAAGGCCCTGCACCAGCGGCTGAAGAGCACCATCGTCTATGTCACCCACGACCAGATCGAGGCCATGACCATGGCCGACCGCATCGTGGTGATGAACGAGGGGCGCATCGTCCAGGCCGGCGCGCCGCTCGACCTCTACGACAACCCGGCCGCCAAGTTCGTGGCGAGCTTTCTCGGCTCCCCGTCCATGACCTTCGTGGCCGGCACCGTGACGGCGAAGGGCGCCGCTGCCGGCGTGGTGACGGCTGGCGGCCTCGACCTGCCGACCCGTCCGCTCGCGGCCGCCACCGTTGGCCGGCCGGTGGAGGTGGGCATTCGGCCGGAGCATTTCCGCATCGAGGACGGGCCGGGCGCCTTGCCGGTGACGGTGGACGTGGTGGAGCCGACCGGCTCTGAGACGCACATCTACGGCAGCCTGGAGGGCGCGCCGGTCCGGCTCGTGTTCCGGGACCGGGTGCCGGCCCGGCCGGGCACCGTGCTGCCGGTGGTGGTCGACCCGGCGCGCACGCACGTGTTCGACCAGGCGACCGGCCTGCCGGTCTGACGCAAGGTTCGAAACGAGCCGGGCACGACGACGGCCGAAATCAGCGGAACCCGGAGGGGAGGGGCATGCGGGACGTGATCGACATCCTGATGCGGCTGCGCATGCGGGCGGAGGATGGCTCCAAGTCGGACCGCCGGCTCGCCGGCCTCATCCTGCAGGACGTCGACTATGCCTCCAAGGCCGCCATCGCCGACCTTGCCGCCCGGGCCGGCGTCAGCGAACCGACCGTCACGCGCTTCTGCCGTTCGCTCGGCTGCGAGGGCATCCGCGACTTCAAGTTCCGCCTTGCCCAGGCGCTCGCCGTTGGCGGCCAGTACCTCTCCGCCGATCCTTTGGAGCGCGACGCGCGGGAGGAGCGGATCGCCGCCACCGTGGCGGGCGCCGCCGTGGCGGCGATCGAGCGCACCCGCGCCCAGCTCGACATGACGACCCTCGTGGCCGTCGCCGGCCAGCTTGCGGGCGCCGGCCAGGTGCTGGCCTTCGGCTGCGGCGGCACGTCCTCCATGATGGCGGTGGAGCTGCAGAACCGGCTGTTTCGCCTCGGCCTCCATTCGGTCGCCCACACGGACGGCCAACTGCAGCGCATGTGGGCCTCGCTCGCCGGTCCGGACACGGTGGTGGTGGGCTTCTCCACGTCCGGCTTCGCCCAGTCGGTGATCGACGCCACCTTGGTGGCCCGCCAGTACGGCGCCGCGACGGTGGCCATCACCGCGCCCAACTCCCGGCTCGCCGACGCCGCCGAGACCGTGATCGGCTTCCAGACCCTGGAGGACGGCAACCTCTACAAACCCACATCGTCGCGCTACGCGCTCCTCTCCATCGTCGACATGCTGGCGACCGCCACCGCCGAGACCATGGGTCCCAAGGTGCTGGAGGGGCTGCGCCGCATCAAGCAGAGCCTCAACACCTTCAAGGTCGAGGATCCGCGGCTCCCGCTCGGCGACTGACAGATCCCAAATCAAGAAGGACGAAGGCCCATGCATCCCGGCACCCTCGACGAGATCGACACGCCCGCCGTCGTGATCGACGTCGACCGCGCCATGGCCAACATCGACCGGGCGCAGGCCTATGCGGACGCCCACGGCCTGCCGCTCCGCCCGCACATCAAGACCCACAAGCTGCCCTTCTTCGCCCACGCCCAGATGGAGCGCGGCGCCATCGGCATCACCGTGCAGAAGATCGGCGAGGGCGAGGTGATGGCCGACGCCGGCCTCACCGACCTCTTCCTGCCCTACAACATCGTCGGCACCGACAAGCTGAAGCGGCTGCGGGCGCTCGCGGAGCGGACGACGCTCTCCGTCACGGCCGACAGCGCCGCCACGGTGAAGGGCCTTTCCGCCGCCTTCGCGGGTGCCGACCGGCCGCTTGCCGTCCTCGTCGAGTGCGACACCGGCATGGGCCGCTGCGGCGTCCAGACGCCGGCGGAGGCCCGGGCGCTCGCCGAGATCATCGACCGCGCCGAGGGTCTCGCCTTCGCCGGCCTGATGGCCTATCCGGCGGTCGGCAAGCCGGCGGAGACCCAGGCCTTCTTCGCCGAGACTATCGCCGACCTCGCAGCCGCCGGTCTTCAGGCGCGCGTGGTCTCCAACGGCGGCACGCCGGACCTCTGGCGCGCCCACGAGGTGACCGCCGCCACCGAGCACCGGCCCGGCACCTACATCTATCTCGACCGCTACCAGGTCACGAAGGGCGTCGGCACCGCCGACGACTGCGCGCTCACCGTGCTCGCCACCGTGGTCAGCCGGCCGACCGCCACCCGGGCGATCGTGGACGCGGGATCGAAGGCGTTGACCGCCGACACCCTCGGCCTGCCGGGCTTCGGCGCGGTCGTCGAAGTGCCCGGCGTCCTCGTCTCCGCCCTGTCGGAGGAGCACGGCTTCGTCGATCTTGCCGCCGCCCCAAACGGGCTTTCGGTCGGCGACCGGGTGCGCATCCTGCCGAACCACGCCTGCGTGGTGTCCAACCTCTTCGACGTGGTCCATCTGGTCTCCGGCGACCGGGTGGTGGACGTCCTCCCAGTCGCCGCCCGCGGGCGCGTCGGCTGACCATCCCCTTTTTCCCCCAGCGTGGAGCCTGGCCCCCGTGACTGCCCTGACCAACCCCTTCCCGCCGGGCGACGCCGACCGGCACGCCATCTGGACCATGCTGGTGGAGCGCGACATCGACGCCTTTATTGCCGGCGACTGGTCCATGGTGGACGGCGACTTCGACCATGCGGGCTTCTTCGGCCTCCACGCCCACCGGTCCGAACTGCCGGACAGCTGGCGCATGGACTTCCCGGATGTGGCCACCTACCGGGACGTCTGGCTCTCCCAGTCGCGCGCCACCGCCGGCACCGCCTATGCGGAGCCGCTGCGCGAGGCGCTGTTCCGCGCCACCAACCTCAGGGACATCGACGTGAACGGCACGGTGGCGGTCGCCCACAAGAAGTTCGACGGCACCGTCCGCCGTGCCGACGGCGGGACGGACACGCTCAATTGGCAGACGCTCTACTTCTGCGGCATCCGCGACGGCCGCTGGAAGATCACCGGCTTCGTCGGCTACATGCCCTACCCGATGGGCAGGTTCGGGGGGCGGTGACGGGGGAGAGTTGCGCGCAGTGTTGGGCCGGGTCCGGGCCATTTTTTTAGGGCGTCGGCGCCTGCACCCCTCACCCCAACCCTTTCCCTCAAGGGGAGAGGGGGCACCGTGGCGGCGGGGGAGGCGAGGAAGGCGGCGGCGCCTTGGCGACCGACTGAGGCCCGGGCGCATCGACATCGAACGGCTTTCGCGCGAACCACCATCGCTCCCCCTCTCCCCTTGAGGGAGAGGGTTGGGGTGAGGGGTGAACCGCCATCGCCTGCCGAATATCCGAGGGCACACCGCGATCGCCAGTCGGTCAACCCCAGCCAACCTTCCCCGTCCACCCGCACCCACAGCCCCGACCAACAAAAAAGGCGGCCCGCGCCACGGACCGCCCTCTTCAGTCGGCAAACCAATCCGTGCGCTCAGATCAGCCCGTGCTCCGTCATCCACGACGCGCAGGTGGCGGCCTGGTTGCGGCTGTTGCAGCGCAGGGTGTCGAGGATCTTGCTCACGTGGGCCTTCACGGTGGCCTCGGAGATTCCGAGGCTGTAGGCGATCTGCTTGTTGAGGAGGCCGTCGCCGAGCATCTGGAACACGCGCACCTGCTGCGGCGTCAGCTGCTCGACAAGGGCGGTGCGATCGACGAGCGCCTTCGGCACGGAGGAGGGCTTGTCGCCGAGAACGATTGTGGTGCGACCCTCCATCACGATGTCGATCACCTCGTCGATCACGCCCGTGGTGGCGCGCTTGCCCACGAAGGCGCGCGCCCCGACCCGCAGACAGGCCTCCGCGATGGACTGCTCGGCGTTGGACGACTGCACGATCACCTGTGCCGCCGGGGCGAGGTCGCAGAGCTTGCGCAGGCTGTCGAGGCCGCTCATCCCGGGCATCACCAGGTCGGTGACGACCAGCAGCTGCTTGGGACCGCGCAAAACGAGGCTGGACAGTTCGGTGTAGTCGCAGGCGACCATCACGGTCGCGCCGCGGAACCGCTTCTCCAGGAGCGCCACCAGGGCGTCGCGGATGATCGGGTGATCGTCGGCAACGATAATCGTCTGCGGAAAAGAAGATACTTCGCTGTCGAGGCCGGAGGACGGTGTGACCGATCCGTCGTCGGTGGTCAGATGAGCACTGGCTGTTCCGGTCTTCAAGGCGCCTTACTCCCGTCGGCGGATTGCCACAAGCTTTGGCAATACGACCTTAATCTAGTGCCCTCGATCCGCAGCCGCAACAACGTCCGTTCATTGAGGTGAACGTCGAGGCGCAAACCGGGTGCATTGGACCACGAAAGAGTTGCCAGATCGACACCACGGAGGGGCCGAGAGCGTCAACGCCGATCGTGGATCTCCTGAAGAAGCACGTCGACGGCGGCGATCATGCCTTCCAGGTCCGCCACTTTACGGACCGCGGTGTCGGTTGGCATCGCGCCGCTGATCGCCGCAGTGTCGATGATCGCCCGCTGGGCCGCCTTTAGCCGGTCGGAGAGGGCGTTCAACTGTGCCGCGGTGGCGTGCTCTGTCATGGTAAAGTCCTGTCCAAATACAAAATACAAACGATCGACTTGCATAGCCGGTCGTTGCCGCCGCCGGAAGGGATTTCGCGTACGCCGCACTGCACTCTTCGCCGGCACGGTAACCGGGCGTCTGCCGGTTCTCGGACGGGCCGATGCCCAAAGCCGTTGCAGCCCTTGCCCTGGCTGTGGCAACACGCCGCTGGAGGAGGCCCGGATACGACCAAGGGCGCGCTTGACGGGTCGTGGCACAGGGATTGCGAGCCGTTCGATCCGTCGGTGAATGCGAGGGGGCAGCGTCATGGCAGCCGTGATGGAAGCGAACGACGACCGGTTTCCCAAGGGGGACGAGAAGGACCAGCCGCTCTACGAGGACGTGCGCCTCCTCGGCCAGATCCTCGGCGACATCGTTCGCGAGCAGGAAGGCGAGGCCGCCTTCGAACTCATCGAGGCGATCCGCCGCCTGAGCGTCGCCTACCAGCGCAAGGCCGACGCGGATGCCGGACGCGATCTGGACCGCCTGCTCACGCGCCTGGGGCCGGCGGAGACCGTCACCGTGATCCGCGCCTTCACCTACTTCTCGCACCTCGCCAACCTGGCCGAGGATCGGCACCACCTCCGCCGCCGCGCGGTGCACGAGGCGCGGGGGGAGCACACGGACGGCAGCCTTGCCCGCACCTTCGAACGCCTGGGCACCGCCGGCATCGGCCGCGAGACGGTCACTCGGGCGCTGGCGCGGGCCTATGTGTCGCCAGTGCTCACCGCCCATCCGACCGAGGTGCAGCGCAAGAGCCTCCTCGACGCGGAGCGGGCGATCGCCGGCCTCCTTGCCGAGCGGGCCCATCTGGCCACCCCGCGGGAGAAGCGGATCAACGAGGCCATGCTGCGCGCCCGCATAGCCCAGATGTGGCAGACCCGCATCCTGCGCTTCGTGAAGCTCACCGTGGAGGACGAGATCGAGAACGTCCTCAGCTACTACAAGACCACATTCCTCACCGAGATCCCCCGGCTCTACGGTGACCTGGAGGCGGACCTCGGCGGGCCGGTGCCGTCCTTCTTCCGCATGGGAAACTGGATCGGCGGCGACCGGGACGGCAACCCGAACGTCAACGCCGGCACCTTGCGCATGGCCCTCAAGCGTCAGGGCGAGACGGTGCTCCGGCACTATCTGACGGAGGTGCACGAACTCGGCGCCGAGCTTTCCGTCTCGCGCATCCTGATGGGAGCGACGCCCGACCTCTTCGCCCTCGCCGAGCGGTCCGGCGACACGAGCCCGCGACGGGACGACGAGCCCTATCGGCGCGCCCTCATCGGCGTCTATGCGCGCCTGGCCGGCACGTTGCAGGCCCTGACCGGCGGCGAGGCGCTCCGCCACGCCATGGCGCCCGCCAAGCCCTATCGGTCGCCGGACGAACTGCTCGCCGATCTGGCCGTGGTGGCGGACTCGCTTCGCCGCAACCACGGCGCTCCGCTCCTCGGCATGCGGCTGACGCCGCTGATGCGCGCCGTGGAGGTGTTCGGCTTCCACCTCGCCACGACGGACCTTCGCCAGTCGTCTGACAAGCACGAGGCGGTGGTGGCCGAACTGCTCGCGGTCGCCCGCGTGGAGACGGACTACGCGACGTTGACGGAATCGGACAAGCAGGCGCTGCTTCTCCGCCTCCTTGGCGAGCCGCGGCCGCTGAAAGTGCGCAACGCTCGCTATTCGGAGCTCGCCGAGAGCGAACTCGCCGTGTTCGAAACCGCGCGCGACCTGCGCGCCGCCTTCGGGCCGAACGCCATCCGGCACTACATCATCAGCCACACCGAGACGGTGAGCGACCTCCTGGAGGTCCTTCTCCTTCAGAAAGAGTGCGGGCTCCTCAGCGGCATTCTCACGCCCGTGGAGGCGGCGCACGCCACCGTGGACCTCATCGTGGTGCCGTTGTTCGAGACCATCGGCGACCTTCGGGCGGCCGAGGGCATCATGCGGGCCTTCTACGACCTGCCCGGGGTGGAAGCGCTGATCCGCAACTCCGGCGCCGAGCAGGACATCATGCTCGGCTACTCCGACAGCAACAAGGACGGCGGCTATTTCACGTCCAACTGGGAGCTCTATCGGGCGTCCACCGCGATCGCTCGCCTGTTCGACAACAAGCCGGGCGTGACGCTGCGCCTCTTCCACGGACGCGGCGGCGCCGTCGGGCGCGGCGGCGGGCCGAGCTTCGACGCCATCCTGGCCCAGCCGCCGAACACGGTGAAGGGCCAGATCCGCCTGACCGAGCAGGGCGAGGTGATCAACGCCAAGTATGCCAACCCGGAGATCGGCCGGCGCAACCTGGAGATCCTGATGGCCGCCACCCTGGAGGGCACGCTGCTGAAGCGGGAGGAGACCGCGTCCGCGGCCTTCCTCGCCGCCGCGGATGCGCTCTCGGCGGAAAGTATGAAGGCCTACCGGGCCCTCGTCTACGAGACCGACGGCTTCGTCGACTACTTCTTCGCCGCCACGCCGCTTTCGGAAATCGCCCGGCTCAACATCGGCTCGCGGCCGGCCTCCCGCAAGGCCACCCAGGCGATCGAGGACCTCCGCGCCATCCCGTGGAGCTTCTCCTGGGGCCAGAGCCGGGTGGCGCTGCCGGGCTGGTACGGCTTCGGCTCGGCGGTGGAGGCCTTCCTCGCCGAGGACCCGGACGGCCGGACGGCGCTCCTGCGTCGGATGAAGGCCGAGTGGCCCTTCTTCCGCGCGCTCCTTTCCAACATGGACATGGTGCTCGCCAAGGCGGACCTCGGCGTCGCCCGGCGCTACGCCGGCCTGGTGCCGGACCGGGCGCTCGCCGACCGGATCTTCGGCCGGATCGAGGCGGAGTGGGCCCGCACCGTCTCGGCCCTGGAGACGATCACCGGGGCGGAGACGCGGCTCGCCGAGAACCCGTCGCTCGCCCGCTCCATCGCCCACCGCTTCGCCTACATCGCGCCGCTCAACCACCTCCAGGTGGAACTGCTGCGCCGCTTCCGTGGCGGGCAGGTGGACGAGAAGGCCCAGCGCGGCATTCTCATCTCCATCAACGGCGTGGCGGCGGGCCTGCGCAACACCGGCTGATCCGGCGGGCCTCCTCGCGCGGACGTGATCCGCAAGGCGCCCCGGCGCGGTGGCGCGGACCCGGCCCGGTTGCTACATGCCGACACGGGCCGTGGGGGCGCCGCCGCAGGGAGCCCCGTGCCCGTGACAGACCGCTTCACCCTTGAACCCGCCGGCCGCTTCCGTCTGCCCCACCGGCCGGCTGCCGTTCGGACGCAGCCTACCGCGAACATCCACCTCGGTGGCGCGACCTTGCCGCCGGATCGTCGGCAGCTTCTCTTCGGTCTTGCCGGCCTCGCCGGGGCCGCCGCGTTCGGACCAGTCCCGGCCTTCGCCCAACAGGCTGCCATCGATCCGAGAGCGCTGGAACCGGCCCTCGCCGCCGCGCGGGCGCTCGGCCAGCTCAATGCCCTGATCGTCGCCAAGGACGGCGTCCCCGTTGTCGAGACCGTCTTTCGCGGTCCGCCGCTCGACCGGGCGGTCAACGTGAAGTCGGTGTCCAAGACCATTCTGGCCACCCTGGTCGGCATCGCCATCGACAAGGGCCACCTCGCCGGCGTCGATCAGACCGTGGCGCCGCTCCTCGGCAACCGGGTGCCGGACGACGCCGATCCGCGGGTCGCCACCATCACGGTCGGCCATCTCCTCTCCATGCGGTCCGGCCTCCGGTCCACCTCCGGGCGCAACTACGGCCGCTGGACCGCAAGCCGCGACTGGGTGGCCTTCGCGCTCGCCGAGCCGTTCGAGGACGATCCGGGCGGGCGGATGATCTATTCCACCGGCAACTCGCACATCCTCGCCACCGTGCTCGTCCGCGTCACCGGTCGGTCGCTGCTCGACCTTGCGCGCGACTGGCTGGGCGAGCCCCTCGACATCACCATCCCGTCCTGGCCGCGCGATCCGGCCGGCGTCCACCGGGGCGGCAACGACATGGTGCTGTCGCCGAGGGCGCTCGCCCGCTTCGCCGGCATGATCGAGGCCGGCGGCACGATCGACGGCCGGCGCGTGGTGCCGGCCGCCTGGATCGAGACGTCGTTTCAAGCGCGCGGGCGATCCCGCCACACGGACCACGCCTACGGCTACGGCTGGTTCACCATCCTGGCGGAGGGCCGGCCGGTCCACTACGGCTGGGGTTATGGCGGCCAGATGATCTACGTGGTGCCGGACCTCGGGATCACCGCCGTGATGACGTCCGATGCCGACACCCCGTCCGGGCGTACCGGCTATGTGCGCGAGCTGCACGGGCTCCTGATTGGCCAAATCCTTCCGGCGGTCGCCGCAGCCTGAAGGCTCAGGACGCCGGCGGGGGCACCGACGGGCAGGTCACCGTCAGGATGTAGGCGAGCCGGACCTCTATGCCGACTTCGAACGCGCAGCCGGCGCGGTCGAGGGCGCCGCGGAGGTCCCGGTCGTAGGCGGCCGACAGCGGGTGGGAACCTGGCGCCGTGTTGAGGTGGGAGGCGTAGATCAAGAACGCCGTGTCCTTCGGCGCCTGCCGCACCAGGGCGTCCGCCGGGGCGCCGAGGTCGCGGCGGATGTTGTAGATGTTGTAGCGCCCCCACGCGCCCGGCGCGTCACGCGTCGGCTCGATGGCCGCGGCGATCGCCTCGATCGGTTGCGCCAGGAAGGCCGGGTCGTGCATTTCCGGCGGAAGGAGCTGCGAGCCGGCCTCGTAGAGGCCGAAGTAGCGGTGCCGGCCGATCATCGGCGCGTGCGCGGCGTAGGCCTCGATCATCGGCTGGGCGCCGAACCAGAGGCCGACCGACCGTGGCGGGCTCTCCTCCAGGAAGGCCATGATCCGCCGCGTATCCGTGTAGACGTAGGGCTGCGGGTCGCGCCATGTCCGCCAGGCCGGGACGAGGGACACAAGCCCGACCGCGGCGAGACCCACCAGCGCCACCCCTTGCCGCGCCCTGCTCGCGACCGGCAGGTGCAGCCAGAGCACCCGCAGCCCGTTGGCCACGAAGGCGAGGTAGAAGGCTCCGCTCCAGGCCACGTGGCGCGGCGCCGAGGCCGGGTAACGGCCAAGGGCGCTGAGGATGCAGAAGCCCGCGAGGGTCAGGACGGCAGCGACGAGGAGGTGGCGCGACACCCGGTCCCGGATCGTCGCGACCGTGAGGAGAGCCGCCAGAACCGCCGCGGGCAGGAAATGCGTGCCGGCGAACTGGACCACGCCTTTCAGCATCGCCAGGTTGGCCGCAAGGCCGACGTAGGCATAGGTGTCGAAGTAGTTGTCCACGTTGATCCGCGTCACGTGGCTCACCAGCACCGCGTAGACCGCGAGAAAGCCGCCGAACACGCCGAGCCAGAGGATCTCGGCCCTGTCGGCGCGCGGACGCTCGGCGAGGCGGGCGAGGATCATGGTGCCGACCACCGCGGAGGCGACCACCAGGCCCGAGACGCCGAGGCTGGTGCCGGCGGCCAGGATCAGCACGTCCCGCGCGCCGAACGGCACGGCGGGCTTGCGCAGCACCACCCAGGACAGCAGCAACGCCGTGCCGAGGATCTCCAGTCCGTAGTATTTGAACTCGGACGAAAGCGGGATCAGGTAGACGAGCGTGGCGGCGCACCACCCGAGGGCCGCCAGCCCGGGCACCGCCTCGAAGGCTGCGACCAGCGTCAAGCCCACGCCCCCGAGCACGGTGGACAGGAGGACGATCCGCCCGACCGTCCAGTCGAGCCCGGCGATCAGGTTCATCAGCCAATTGGCGAGCGGCGGCGCCGCCTGCGAATAGCGCGGCAACGGATCGAAGAAGGCGCCAAGGGTCGGGAGCGGGTAGTTGGCCATCGCCATCGCCTCGTCCAGCCAGAGCGGCCGCTGCACCGCATGGAAGGCGAGCACCGCCGGCACGGCGAAGAGGGCAAGGAGAACCGCCGCGACGAGCAACCGGGGCGGTCGGCCGGAGAGATCCGTCCGGTCTGCACCATTCATGATCCGTGCTCTTTCCATGACGATGCCCTTCATTGAAATGAATGATCAAGAAGCCGTTCGATTGTCTGAACGGCGGTTCCGGCGAGTCCAGGACTGCGCCAAAACTTGCACTGAAAAAATAAACCGGATGCCATGTGCTCATCGCCAACTTGGGCCGACCGCTCCGCAACCCGGCATCGGCGATCCAAGAACCTCGAAGACGTGACAATACTCACAATTGCAGGCGCACTTATTTAGTGACCAAAATGCATTAGTTGATTTTGGAGATGGCCGCAATGTCGGCTGACATTCATAAGTCGGGAAACGTAGAAATCCTCAAAAGTCCGGGCCGCTTCAAGGATTATCTGGCGATTGCACGCTTCGACCACAGTACGAAGCATATCTTCATCGTTCCTGGCATCGTCCTCGCGTACCACCTGCGGGGCGTGCATACGGAAACGCCGGCGATCTCCCTGGCGCTCGGCTTGGCGGCTGCTGTGTGCATCGCATCCGCCAACTACGTCATCAACGAATGGCTCGATCGCGATTTCGACAAGCACCACCCGACGAAATCATCGCGGTCAGCGGTGCAACGGGACCTGCGCGGCGGCTACGTGTTCCTGGAGTGGTTCCTGTTCGCACTGGTCGGGCTCGCTTGCGCGTTCACGGCAAGCACCACCATGTTCGCCATCGCCTGCGTGTTCGCGCTGCAGGGCCTCGTCTACAACGTTCCGCCGATCCGCACGAAGGACAAGGCCTACCTCGACGTCATCTCCGAGTCGGTGAACAACCCGCTCCGCCTGATGATCGGCTGGGAGGCGATCGATCCGACCACGCTGCCGCCCTCGTCCATCATTCTGGCCTACTGGCTGGGCGGCGCCTTCCTGATGGGCGCCAAGCGCCTGTCGGAATACCGCGAGATCGTCGCGGCGCACGGCAAGCTCTTGCTGGCGCGCTATCGGGCGAGCTTTGCCGCCTACACGGAAGTCTCGCTCACCGTCTCGTGCTTCGTCTACGCGCTGATGTCGACCTTCTTCCTTGCCATCTTCATGATCAAGTACCGGATCGAGTACATCCTGGCGGCACCGGTCGTCACGGCCCTGTTCGCCCAGTATCTCGCCATGGCGATGCGGCCGGGATCGGCGGCGCAGAAGCCGGAGAAGCTCTACGCGGAGCGCGGTCTCATCCTGCTGGTGGCGCTCCTGGCGCTCACCTTCGTGCTGACCACCGCCGTCGACATGCCGATGCTTGACGCCTTCACCGGCCAGCAGTTCATTCGCCTGTTCTGAAACGGCTGACGCGGCGGGCCGGCCGGCCTTATGGGGCCGCGCGGCCGGGGGCGAGAGGAAGACCAGCGGCATGCGCGACCTCCTGGCCAGGCTTGTCGGCTACGTGGCCACCGGCGGCCTGGCGGCGATCGTGGACGTGGGCGGCTTCGCGCTCCTGGTCCGCGCCGGCATGGCCGTCACGCCGGCCGCCGTCCTCAGCTTCGCCGTCGCCATGGGGGTGAACTATGTGCTGACGAGCCGGCTGGTCTTCTCCCATCGCCTCAGCACGCGCCGCCTTCTCCTCTTCGTCCTGGTGGCGCTCGTCGGCCTCACCGTGAACGTGAGCGTCACCACGGTCGCCGCCACCGCGATGGCGCTGCCTCCCGTGCTGGCGAAGATCGCCGGCGTCGGCGTCGCCTTTCTTCTGAATTTCTTCATGAACGCGCTGATCGTCTTTCGCGGCAGCCCGACCCGCTAGAGCGCTTTCCGACCGGATGGAATCATCAGGTCGATAGGAAATCGCTCCAGATTCATGATCCTGGAGCATTGTCGCATCGACCAAGTCCTTCAACTTGGTCGGACAATGCTCTAGGTCACGATCCCCGTCGGTCGGCGATGACGCTGACCCACCCCACTGATCCATCGTGTGGATTGAATTCGCCTGGCACCGGCGGCAGTCTGCCCGCGCCGCGTCGGCGCGATCCAGCCATGCCGGCCGTCGGGCGGAACGTTTCGGCCGCTCGGGCGTCGCACCGGAAGCTCCAGCGTGTCGGAGCCTTGATCACGGGGAATGAACATGAAGCGCGTCCGCCTTACCGCCGCCCTCGCCCTTGCCGCCGTCACGGCCGCCTGCGTGGCGAGCCCGCGGCCCGTCACCCGGGTGGCCTCGCCGCCCCTCACGGTGGAGGACCAGAAGAAGGACATCGCCATCGCCCGCGACCGGGGGCTGATCGGCTTCGAGGAAGCCGCCCGTCGCCAGTACGCCATTCAGCGCACCAACTACCGGCTGTCACCGGGCGAAGTGCGGTTCTGGGAAGCCTCGATCGTGGAGGCCCGCAAGGTGGACCAGGGTGCGCTGACGCCGGACCAGTACAAGCAGCGTGTCCAGGCGCTCTATTCCCGCAATGTCCGCGCCTGACCGCCAGTTCAGCTTGCAAGCGCCATGCATAAACCGGCCAATCCCGCCCACATCATCAGAGACGTGAAAAGGGATCCGATCCAATACACACCGCGCGGCAGGTCACTGAGGCTTTGAGCGGAGCGGGACTGTCCTGGAAATTCGGCTATACTCATCGAACATCCTCCTCTGCTCGGAGGACAAGGTTGCGCCGAAACGGTTAACGAGACGTTAACGGTGAAGAAACGTTAAACAAGTACCCGGATGACGAAGCCCCGGTCGGCGATCGCAACCCCGGACAGGGGCGCGTCCCCCCGGCCGGTTGCAGCGGATGGAACCGGGGTGGCTGCTCCGCGGACGGGCGCGGTGCGCTGCAAAGAAAAAAGGCCGAAGCCACTCCAGCGGAGGGCTTCGGCCTTGAGGTCGCTCTGGAGACAATCGGAGGTCTTCAACGCAACGGTCTGGTCATTGAAATAGCAAAGGGCGGGTGTTCAACACACCTTGGATATGAGCCGCAGCTTTCCTTTGAACTGGACAGGTTCTTTCAAACACATCGAGCGTGATGAGAGTGAACCACAGCCTGTCGGCAAACGGAAATCACGGTATGTATCGAAATGATACAATCTGGAGAGCCCTTGTGAAGCGCTGCGGCGACGGTTCGTCAGCGGTCCGCTGTCGTGTCATCGCCGTCCGGTCGGCGGACGCCGTCCTGCCGCTCACCCCGGATGGTCGTCCGGATGGCCTCGGCGAGGGCCGTCCGCGTCATCGGTTTGGTCACCACGGCGACGTCCCCATAGGCCTCGTTGAGGCCCCAACGCCCATAGGCGGTGAGGAAGAGGAACGGGATGCCGCGGCGTTCCAGCGCCTGCGCCACCGGGAAGGACAGGGTGCCGGAAAGGTTGAGGTCGAGAACCGCCAGGTCCACGTCGAGCAATCGGGCTGCCTCCAGGCCGTCCGCCAGGGTGGTGGCGACTTCCACGACCGTGTGGCCGAGGTCGGCCAAAAGGTCCTCGGCATGAATGATGTTGAGCGCCTCGTCCTCCACCAGGAGGACGCGCAAGCCGCCGGCGAGCCGACGCCGGACTGTCGCGTCGGGCCGCTCGTCGCCGCCGCGCTCGCCCGGATCTGCGGCCCTGTGGAACGGAGTGTGGACTGACGCCATGAGGGACCCTGTCTGAGCGCGCGACACGATGGTTAACCCTCTGGGGCGCTTCGCGTTCCCGATGCGCCGCCGTTGCGGGCGCAACCTGTCGGAGACGACCTCCTCCAAAGTTCTCAAGGGGCGGTGTTCGAAGCCTGTTCGGCGGTCGGGGTTTCCGGGAGGGGAAAGTTTCGGTACACTTCGTCCGGTCGGCGTCAGTCGCCGCCCGGTTCTCCGGGCCAGCGCCTCGTCACCGCGCCGACCGCGCGACAGGCCTTGCCCGCCGTGCCGGCTCTCCGGGCCGAACCGCCCGATCCGCCGCGCCGATCCGTTCCGATCGGCCCCGGATCTTCGGGGGAACCCCGGCCCGGCCGTCAGCGCCGCCGCGCCCGGACAGGGAGTTCCGACCCGGTTCCCGTAAGGCCGCGGCCGCGCTCCCCTTTTCGACCAGGTGGGGGCCTCACGTTCGGAGGCTGCAATGAAGCATGAATCCCTGGACCAGATCCGCGTCAAAGCCGACGTCACGCCGGCCGTTCCGCTGACCCAGCGCCAGCGCCTGGAACGCTGGGCCGCCCTTCTGGAGAAGGCGGACGGGCCGATGGCGCCGCTCTACCGGATCGAGTACCTGACGCCGGAGGAGCGGTTGAAGGCGCGCGGCGACCACACGCCGCTCGCCGTCGCCTTCGCCGATCCGGACCTGAGGGCCGATGGACTGAAGAGCGATCGCCTGGGCGATGTGATGGCGTATTTCGGGCTGAACGCCCATGAGGCCCATCACATGCTCTGCGACTGCCACTATCATGGCACGATGACCGGGGCGGGCGTGGCCAAGCGGCTGCGCAGCAAGGCCCGGTTCAGCGATCCAGCGCCGCTCTGGGCTTTCGTCCGCAGCATCTTCGGCTTGCGGCGGTCCTGATCTCGAAACGGGCCGGACCGGCACGTCTCAGCCGGTCCGGATCCGCCTTGTCGCGGCGCCCGGGCCTCGACGTCGCTCAGCCGGGCGCGCGCCCGTTCGCGCCGCGCGTTTCGTCCACGCAGGCCCAGAAGCCCTCCGTCCGCTGGTCGGACGAACCGGCCCCCTGCACCGCCGCGAAGGCGCACCAGCCCCATCGGCCGGCTGCGTCGACCACCGCGCCAGGATCGGGCATGTCCAGCCCGACGGTGGCGAAGGCGCGCTCGGCGTCTTCCAGCGTATAGCCGCCCACATAGGCCAGGAGGCCGGCGCCGAGCGCCAGCATCAGCACCAGCGAGACGGCGGCGCGCAAGAGGCGCCAGACGACGATCGCGATCACCAGCCCGATCAGAATGGTCCAAAGCATCGAGACGACCTCCAACGGGGGGTTCCTACGGCCGGACTTGGGCAAGCCCGGGGCAGACGGTTCCGGAACAGGCCAGCTCCGGCCGCGTCTCCCGAATGGTGAGTATTCGGTTACCAGCGTTGACCAGCCGATCCGCGCCCGGCAGCACCGCGGGCCGGTTCTGCATGGCAGTCATCGGCAGACCATAAGCATTAAACCTGTCTCCACCGCATGAAAACGACAGTCGTCGCGCTCGACTGCTATGCGCTCCGGTCGCCCCGGTCGCATTAACTCGGCTTTAAATGCGGATCCTTATATGTGGCAGCACGGAATGGCGGGGCGGCCGAAGTTTGGCCAGCGGGACGGCCCGGAAGGGGTCGGCCGGCAGAGTTGCGCGCTGTTCACGCGGAGGACATGCTCGTGACGACTTTCAACTTCGGCGATACCGGGACCACCGCCACGCTGCCGCTTGCGACGGTGATCACCAGCGGGTCCGGGGACGACCTCATCACGTTGGACGGAACGTTCAAGGGCGTGTCCATCGACCTCGGCGCCGGTGCGGACGGCGTCGTGATCGGCAAGGCCGGCGCGTCCGGCACCATCGGCAACGTGGAGACGATCACCGGCGGCGCCGGCGTCGACGCGATCACGCTCTCCACCCAGATGACCGGCGGCACCATCGACCTTGGCGCCGGAACCGACAAGATCACCTTCGGGGCCTTCGCCAACACGGCGACGGTGCTCAACATCGAAGCGGTCACCGGCGCGGCCAACAGCGACGTGATCACCCTCGGCAACGCGGCGAGCGGCCTCAAGATCGACCTCCTCGGCGGCTCCGACAGCCTCACCCTCTTCGCCGGCACCAACACGCTGACGGTCTCCAACGTGGAGACGCTGACCGGCGCTTCCCAGAGCGACGTCATCACCCTCGGCACGGCCTTGACCGGCGGCACCATCGATCTCGGCGCCGGCACCGACAAGCTGACCCTCTCCAAGCTCGCCAACACCCTGACGGTCACCAATGTGGAGACCCTGGTCGGCGGCGCCAAGAACGACATCATCACCCTCGGCTCCAGCGTCTCCGGCGGCACCATCGATCTCGGCGCCGGCACGGACAAGCTGACCCTCGCCAGCAGCGGCAACACCCTGACGGTCGCCAATGTGGAAACGCTGGTGGGCGGTTCCGGCGACGACGTGGTGGTGCTCGACGGCATCCTGAAGAACGGCTCCGTCGACCTCGGCGACGGCGACGACAAGGTGACCCTCTCGTCGAAGGGCGGCGCCCTCACCATCGCCAACGTTGAGACCCTCGTCGGCGGCGCCGGCGCGGACGTCATCACCCTTGCCGCCGGCTACACCGCCGGCTCGGTGGACCTCGGCGCCGGCAAGGACAAACTGACCCTGACCGGCCCGGCGGCGGACCTGACCGTCTCCAACGTGGAGGACATCGTCGGCTCCACCGGTGACGACGTCATCACCCTCGGCAGCGCCTTCTCCGGCAAGATCGACCTCGGCAAGGGCAGCGACAGCCTCACCCTCGGCAGCTCCGGCAACACGGTCACGATCGGCAACATCGAGACGCTCAACGGCGGCTCCGGCAGCGACGTGGTGACCCTCAGCGCCTCCATCGACGGGTCGATCGACCTTGGCGGCGGCTCCGACAAGCTGACCCTCTCCAAGCTCGCCAACACGGTCACCGTCACCAACGTGGAGACCCTGATCGGCGGCGCCAAGAACGACGTGGTGACCCTTTCGGAGAGCATGGCCTCCGGCACGATCGACCTCAGCGGCGGCAGCGACACCCTGAAGCTGGCGGCGACGGGCAACACCCTCACCATCGTCAACATCGAGACCCTGGTGGGCGGCACCGGCGCCGACAGCGTCACCTTCGGCGCGGCAGCCAGCGGCTCGGTCGATCTCGGCTCGGGCACCGACAGCGTCACCCTCGGCTCCAAGGGCGGCAAGCTCACGGTGGTGAATGTGGAGACCGTCGTCGGCGCGGCCGGCGCGGACCTCGTCACGCTCGACCTCGCCGGCACGGCCGCCAGCATCGACCTCGGCGCCGGCAAGGACACCCTCACCTTCGCCAAGGCCAACACCACCGCCACCATCACCAACGTGGAGATCGTGCTCGGCTCGTCCGGCACCGGTGACGCGGTCATCCTCGGCGACAAGGCCAGCACCGTCTCGATCGGCAACGTGGAGACCATCACCGGCGGCTCGGCCAACGACACGGTGGTGCTCACCACCGCCGTCTCCGGCTCCATCGACCTCGGCGGCGGCAACGACAAGCTGACCCTCTCCAAGCTCGCCAGCACCTTGACCATCACCAACGTCGAGACGCTGGTGGCGGGCGCCAAGAACGACGCCATCACCCTCGGCTCGGTGATGCAGTCCGGCACCGTCGACCTCGGCGGCGGCATCGACAAGCTGACCCTTGCGGCCGGCAACAACACCATCACGATCACCAACATCGAGACCGTGATCGGTGGCACCGGCGACGACAGCGTCATCCTCTCCTCCGCCGCCAAGGTGGTCATCGACCTCGGCTCCGGCGACGATAGCGTCACGCTGAGCGCCAAGGGCGGCGCCTTGACGATCACCAACGTGGAGAACATCACCGGCGGTGCCGGCGCCGACGTCATCACGCTCACCTCCGCCATCTCCGCCGGGTCGCTCGACCTCGGCGCCGGCAAGGACAAGCTGACCCTCGGCAAGGCCTCGTCCATCACGGTCGCCAACATCGAAAGCGTGGTCGGCTCCTCGGAGGGCGATGTGATCGTCCTTTCGGCGGCCGGCGGCACCATCTCGGTCGGCGGCATCGAGAGCGTCTACGGCGGCAGCGGCGCCGATACGGTGGTGATCACCACCCAGGTCACCGGCGGTCTCTACGACCTCGGCGCCGGTACCGACAAGCTGACGCTCGGCAAGACCAGCAACACGGTCACGGTCGCCAACGTGGAAAGCCTCGTCGGCGGCGCCGCCAACGATGTGGTCGTCTCCACGTCCTCGCTCTCCGGCACCGTCGACCTCGGCGGCGGCAAGGACAAGCTGACCCTTGCCGACAGCGGCAACACGGTCACCCTCGTCAACATCGAAACCATCATGGGCGGCTCCGGCGCCGACGTGGTGACGCTCTCCGGCAAGGCCGCCGGCCTCGTCATCGACCTCGGCGACGGCACCGACAGCCTCACCCTCACCGGCGCCGGCAACATCAGCATCGCCAACGTGGAGAACCTCACCGGCAGCGCCGCGGTGGACTCCGTCACGCTGACGACGGCGATCACCTCCGGCACTCTGGACCTTGCCGCCGGCAAGGACACCCTGACCCTCGGCAACTTCGCCAACACGGTGACGGTCGCCAACATCGAGGCGGTCAACGGCAACGCGCTCGCCGACAGCGTCACCCTCGCCACCGCCTTCACCGGCGCCATCGACCTCGGCGCCGGCAGCGACACCCTGACGCTCGGCAACTTCGCCAACACGGTGACGGTGTCCAACATCGAGACCCTGGTGGGTGTCGGCGGGGCGGACACCATCGTCCTCAAGGCGGCGGCCGCGGGCCTCTCGGTCGATCTCGCCGGCGGCACCGACACGCTGAAGCTCGCCTCCGGCACCAACAGCATCAACGTCGCGAACGTGGAGACCATCACCGGCGCGGCCGGCGTCGACACGGTGGTGTTCACGGCGGCGGCGTCCGGCACGGTGGACCTTGCCGGCGGCACCGACAGCGTCACCTTCTCCAACAGTGGCGGCACGCTCACCCTCCTCAACGTGGAGAGCATCGTCGGCGGCACCGGTTCGGACATGGTGACCCTCTCCGACAAGGCCGCCACGTCCATCGACCTGAAGGGCGGCGACGACAAGGTCACCCTCTCGGTCGCCTCCTCGCTGACCCTGACCTCGGTGGAGACCGTGGTCGGCAGCTCCGGTGCCGACAAGATCACCATGGGGTCGACGGCCACCATGACGGTCTCGGCGGTGGAGAACATCGTCGGCGCCTCGGCGACCACCGACCTGGTCGTCCTCTCAGCCGCCGGCACGGTGACCTTGAGCGGTGTGGAGAGCATCACCGGCAGCAGCGATGCCGATGCGATCGTGATCGCGGCGGACGGCGGCGCCGTCACGGTGAACCTCGGCAACGGCACCAACAGCTTCGAAAGCCTTGCCGCCAAGGGGGACACCCTCACCCTCGGCTCGGGCACCGACACCATCCGCTACTCCAAGACCGAGCAGTCGACAGCCTCCAACCAGGACGTGATCACCGGCTTCGCCTCCGGAACCGACAAGATCAACCTGGCTACGGCCCTCAAGGAAGGCACGTTCAGCTTCCTCGGCCTCGACGGCACCTTCGTCACCGACGGCGCCAACAGCCAGGCCCGCTTCACGGTCAGCGGCAGCGACACCACGCTGCAGATCGACACGGACGCGGACGGCACCGCCGACATGCAGATCAAGCTGGCGGGCATCACCACCCTGGTGGCTGGCGACATCACCTTCTCCTGATCCGCCGTCACGGCGGACCGGGTTGCGCATCCCCGACGGGCCGGAGGTCTCCTCCGGCCCGTCTTCGTTTGGCGGGGTAAAGCCGCCACGGGCGCTTTGACAGCGCCGGACGCTTGGTGCAGCGTTCGAATCAGTGCCGATTTCGAATGTTTGAATGCGTGGTTCGGCTGCTGCCGCCCCGATGGGTGGCCCATCAGGAAACGCCGCCCCGCCGGCGGCTCATCATGAAATCCATGAGCGCCCGACCATGATCGACGTGCCGGTGTCCTGGGGTGAACTGATCGACAAGATCACCATCCTGGAGATCAAGAGCGTCCGCATCGACGACCCGGTGAAGCAGGCCAACGTGGCGCGCGAACTGGCGCTGCTCGGCGATCGGCTCGCCAGCATTCCGCTGCCGCCCGCGGTGGTCGGTCTGACGGCGGAGCTGAAGGCCGTGAACCTCGCCCTCTGGGAGATCGAGGACGAGATCCGCGACTGCGAGCGCGCCGGCGACTTCGGCCCGCGCTTCGTGGATCTGGCGCGGAGCGTCTATCGCACCAACGACCGGCGCGCGGCCTTGAAGAAGGACATCAACAGCGCCCTCGGCTCGGCCATCGTCGAGGAAAAGTCCTACGCCGCCTACTGAGGCCGGCCGGAAGGGGAGGGCGCCGATGGGAGTCCCGATGGAGGTGCCTGGCGAGCCCGGCGGTCCGCCGACCGTCGCGGACGGCCGCCGCCTGCACGCGGCCGGCGCCGTCGCCGAGGCGGAGGCCGTCTACAGGGCCGTTCTCGCCGAGACGCCCGACGACCCGCACGCGCTCCATCTCCTCGGCGTCGTGCTCCACCAGCGCGGCCGGCCGGCCGACGCCGTCAAGTTCATCCGCCGGGCCGTCACGCTCAGCCCGGATCTCAGCGCCGCCTGGCAGAACCTCGTGCTGCCGCTCGTCGACCTCGGCCGGTTCGACGAGGCGGCCGAAGCCGCCGCGACCGCCACCCGGCTCGCGCCGACCGCCATCGGCGGCTGGATCAACCGGGTGCACGCCCTGACCGCCGCCGACCGGGTCGGCGAGGCCGCGTCCGCCGCCGAGTGTGCCGTCGCCATCGACCCCGCCAACGCCGCCGCCTGGGCGCAGCTCGGCCACGTGCGCCTGCGGTCCGGCGACCCGGTCGCCGCCGAGCTCATCCTGCGCCGCGCGCTCCTCATCGACGCGGACGACCGGGACGCGCTCTACAATCTCGGCGTCGTGCTGCACGAGCTCGGCCGCGAGCCCGACGCCGCCATGGTGTACCGGCGCCTTCTGGCGCTCGACCCGGACCACGCGGCGGCGCGGCTCAACCTCGGCGTCTCCCTGCGCACCCTCGGCGATCCGCGCGCGGCCCTTGCCCTCTGGGCCGGCGGCACGCCGGCGCCCGGGCCGGAGCTGCCCTACAACGTCGGCTGCGCCCACCTCATCCTCGGCGACTGGGCCGCCGGCTGGGCGGGCTACGAGCGGCGGTTCGAGATGCCCGGCCATCCGCGCCCGCCGCGCCTTGCCGGCGTGCCGCTCTGGGACGGCCGGTCGATCCCCGACGGCACCCTCGTCGTCCATTTCGAACAGGGCCTCGGCGACACGCTGCAGTTCGCCCGCCTGGTGCCGCGCCTGAAGGGGCGCGCCGGCCGCATCGTCCTGGCGGTGCAGACGGCGTTGAAGCCCTTCCTGGCGATGTCGCCGCTCTTCGCCGGTCCGGACGCGCCCGCCCTCGTCGCCGACCACGAGCCGCTGCCCCCGGCGGACGCCTACGTGCCGCTCCTCTCCCTGCCGCACCGGCTGGCCCTCACGCCGGAGACGCTCCGTCCGTCGCCGCCCGTGTTCGTGGCCGACCCCGAGCGGGTCGCCCGCTGGCGCGCGCGCCTGGACGCCCTCGACGCCGCACGCGGTCTCTCGGACAAGCCTTTCCGGGTCGGCCTCGTCTGGCAGGGAAACCCGACCGCGCCCGCCGAAAAGGGCCGGTCCATGCCGCTCGCCGCCCTGGCGCCGCTTGCCCGGGTGGCCGGGGTCGCGGTCTACGCGCTCCAGAAGGGTGTCGGCCGCGAGCAGATGGCGGGTCTGCCGCCGGACGTGACCCTCGTCGACCTCGGGCCCGACTTCGACGCCGGCCCCGGCGCCTTCCTGGACACGGCGGCGGTGGCGAACGTGCTCGACCTCGTCATCACCACCGACACGTCCATGGCGCATGTGGTGGGCGGCCTTGGCCGGCCGGTCTGGACGCTGCTCAAACACGTGCCGGACTGGCGCTGGGGCCTGGAGGGCCAGATCTCGCCCTTCTACCCGTCCATGCGCCAATTCCGCCAGCCGGCCGTCGGCGACGTGGCCGGGCTCGTCACGCACCTGGAGCATCAGCTCGCCGCCCTCGTCGACGCGCTCCCGAACGCCCCCGACCGGACCGATCCGGACGCCTCCGCCGACCCGGTGCCCGACCTCGACGTCGCCATCGCGGCCCACGCGGCCGGGCGCCACGGGGAGGCGATCGGGCTCTACAAGGCCCGCCTCGCCCGCCACCCGGACGAGGGGCGCACCGCCAACCTCCTCGCGGTCGCGGAATTCGAGGCCGGCGGCCGCAGCCGCGAGGCGGCCGCAGCCGCGCTGCCGCTTGCCTGGCGGTCCGTCGCGCTCGCGCCGACCGACGCCAACGGCTTCGCCAACCTCGGCGTGATCCTGAAGAATGCCGGCGATGCCGCCGAGGCCGAGCGGGCGCTGGAGACCGCGCTCGCCTTCGACCCGGCCCACGGCGCCGCCCTGCAGACCCTCGTCACGCTGCTCGGCCAGCGCGGCGCCGGCGTCGACGCGGTGGATCTCACCCGCGCCGCCGCCCGGGCCCGGCCGAACGACCCTGCGGTGCGCAAGGCCGAGGCGCTCGCCCTCAAGGCAGCCGGCCGGCTCGCCGAGGCGGCGGAGGCCTTCCGGGTCGCGCGCGCGCTCAATCCGGCCGATGTGCGCCTGACCGTCCTCTACGGCAACGTGCTGGACGAGAGCGGCGACAAGGACGGCGCGGTGCGGGCCTGGGAGGAGGCGCTCGTCGCCGAGCCGGACAATGTCGACGCGCTCACCAATCTCGGCGTCGCCGAGCGCCGGCGCGGCCGGGGCGCGCTGGCCGTCTGGTTCTACCGGCGGGCGCTGGAGCTGCAGCCGGCGAACGCCGACACGCTCACCAATCTCGGCACCGCGCTTTTCGAGCTCGACCGGATCGTCGACGCCCGCGCCGCCTTCAAGGCCGCCATGGTGGCCCGGCCTAGCCACGCCGACGCCGCCATGGCGCTCGGCATGACCCATCTGATCGAGGGCGACTTCGAAGCCGGCTTCAAGGCCTACGAAGCGCGGCGGCGGAGCGCCCGCCTCGCCCTCGACGACGGCCTGCGGCTGTTCGAGGGCCGCGAGGTGGCAGGCCGCCAGCTGCTCGTCATCGGCGAGCAGGGCTTCGGCGACAGCATCCAGTTCGTCCGCTACGCCGCCGCCCTCAAGGCCGCCGGCGCCGCGCGCGTCACCATCGCCTGCCGGCCCCGGCTCGCCGCCCTGATGGCGAGCGCCACCGGCGTCGACGCGGTGGCGGTGGAGGGCGACACGGTGCCGCCGAGCGACGGTGCCGTGCCCATCATGAGCCTGCCGCACCTCCTCGGCACGCGGCTCGACACCATCCCGGCCGCCATCCCCTACCTGACGCCGGACCCGGTGCGGGTCGCCCGCTTCGCCGAACGGCTCGCCGCCGGCGACGGCTTCCGGATCGGCATCGCCTGGCAGGGCAACCCGGACCCGACCGTCGACGCCGGCCGCTCGCTGCCCCTGAAGGCGCTGGCGCCGCTCGCCGCCGTCAAGGGCGTCCGCCTCATCGCGCTCCAGCAGGGCGACGGCGCGGAGCAGATCGCCGCGCTCGGGGGCGCCTTTGCGGTGGAGACCCTCGGCCCCGACGTGGATGCCGGCCCGGACGCCTTCGTGGACACGGCCGCCGTGATGATGAACCTCGACCTCGTCGTCTCCACCGACACGGCGGTCCTCCACCTTGCCGGTGCGCTCGGCCGCCCGGCCTTCGCCATCCTGAAGGACCGGGCCGAGTGGCGCTGGCTGAAGGAGCGCGCCGACAGCCCCTGGTACCCGAGCCTCCGCCTCTTCCGCCAGGGTCCGACCGAGGTCGGCACGGCGGCGCCCTGGGCGGGCGTCGTGGAGCGGCTCGCCGGCGAGGTCGCGGCCCTCGTCGGCGGCGACCGCAGCCGGCTGGTGCCGAAGACCATCGACGACCGCATCCCCCTGCCGAAGGCGCCGCCGCGTCCGGCGGGCGACGCGCGCTTCTCCGCGGCTGTCACCGAGCATCTGGCCGGCCGGCTCGACGTCGCCGCCGCCGGCTACGCGGACGTGCTCCTCGACCATCCGGAGGCCGTGGAGGCGGTCCACATGCTGGGCGCCATCGCGTTGCAGCGGAAGACCTTCCCGCGCGCCCTCATCCATTTCGAGGCCGCTCGCCGGCGCGGCCTCGGCACACCGGAGTTCCGCACCAACTACGCCATCGCGCTCCGCCGGCTTGGCCGGGAGGGCGACGCGGAGGCGCTGTTCCGGGCGATCATCGCCGAGGCGCCCGGCGCCGGCGAGGCGCTGATCAACCTCGGCGCGCTCCTCGTCGACAGCGAACGCCCGGCGGAGGCGCTGCCGCTCCTGGAACAGGCGGTCGCGCTCAGGCCCGGCGCCGCCATCGCCCACCGCACCCTCGGCAACGCGCTCCGCGCGCTCGCCCGCCCGGCGGAGGCGCTGGCGCCGTTCGACCGGGCGGTGGATCTTGCCCCGGCCGATCCGGAGCTGCGCATCGACCGCGCCCACGCGCGGCTGGCGGCCGGCGACTATCCAGGCGGTTTCGCCGACTACGAGTTCCGCTGGTCCGGCTCGGAGATGGAGCGGCGGGATCTCGCCGCGCCGCTCTGGGACGGCGGGCGCTTCGACGAGCGCACGCTGCTGGTACACGGCGAGCAGGGCCTCGGCGACCATATCCAGTTCGCCCGCTTCCTGCCGATGGTGGCGGCGCGCGGCGGCCGGCTCGTGGTGGAGGTCCGGCGCCCGCTGATGCGGCTCCTCGCCAGCCTCGATTTCGGCGGCCTGCCAGTGACGATCGTGGAGCAGGGCGCCGGTCCGCCACCGCCGCACGACATGCAGGCGCCGCTGATGAGCCTGCCGCTCCTCCTCGGCTCCACCATCGACCGGCTGCCGGCCGCCGTGCCCTACTTGCGCGCCGAACCGGAGCGGCTGGTCGCCTGGCGCCACCGGCTCGGCCTGCAGGGCCGGCCGTTCGTCGGCCTCGTCTGGCAGGGCAATCCGAAGGCCCGCGCCGACAAGGGCCGCTCGCCGGGGCTCGCGGCCATGACGCCCCTTCTCGCCCACCTTGCCGAGCGGCATCCGGGCGTGCGCGTCCTCGCCCTCCAGAAGGAGCACGGACTCGCCGACCTCGCGGCCCTGCCGGAGGCGCTCCGGCCCATGCTCCCCGGTCCCGGCTTCGACGCCGGCCCGGATGCCTTCCTGGACAGCGCGGCCCTCCTCAGCCTCGCCGACGTGGTCGTCTCCTCCGACACGGCGCTCGCCCACCTGGCCGGCGCCCTCGGCCGGCCGACGGTGCTGATGCTGAAGCATGCGCCCGACTGGCGCTGGACCGCCGGGCGCGACGACAGCCCCTGGTACCCGACCGTCCGCCTCGTCCGCCAGACCGTCGCCGGCGACTGGGAGGGCGTCACCCACAAGGCCGCCGCCGCCCTCGACGCGCATTTCGCCGCCCGCGCCGGCCATGGCGCGCCGGACGCCGGACCGGCCGCGCGCACGGAGGCCGCCGGATGAGCAGCGCGGCCGCCGATCCCCTGGCCTGCGCGCTGGAGGATCACCGGGCCGGGCGGCTGGAGGCCGCCACAGCCGGCTACCGCGCCGTGCTGGCGTCGGCGCCGGAGCATCCGGACGCGCTCCACCTCCTCGGCGTCGCCCGCAAGGCCGCCGGGGCCCTCGACGAGGCGGTCGGCCTCATCCGCCGGGCGGCGGCGCTGCAGCCCGGCCGGGCGGAGATCTGGTCCAACCTCGGCAATGCGCTTGCCGCGGCGGGCGACCATCCGGGGGCGATCGACGCCTACCGGACCGCCCTCGGCCTCCAGGAGACGGCCGACACCTGGACCGCGCTCGGCGCGAGCCTTGCCAAGGCCGGCGAAGCGGACGGCGCCATCGCCGCCTACGAACGGGCGCTCGCTCTCGATCCGGCCGACGTGACCGCCCGGCACAACCTCGCCAACGCGCTCGGCGCCAGGGGCCGGGACGGCGCGGCGGTGACACTTCTCCGCGCCGTCATCGCCGACCAGCCCGACCTTGCGGAGGCCCACTACAACCTCGCCCGCCATCTTCTTCGCCTGGGCGACTACAAAAGCGGCTTCAGCCACTACGAATGGCGCTGGAAGACGGAGGCTTTTCCCGACAAACGCCGCCACACCCACCTACCGGACTGGGACGGACGGCCGCTCCCCGGACGGCTGCTGGTCCACGCGGAACAGGGCTTCGGCGACACCATCCAGTTCGCCGCCCTCCTGCCCCTCGCCCGCTCGCTGGCCACCGCCGTGACCCTGGAGGTGCCGGCGCCGCTCGCGCGCCTGTTCCGGCGCTTCACCGGCGCCGACACGATCGCGGCGGCCGTGCCGGACAGCGGGCAGGATCTGCCGGCGAACGTTGCCGCCGCGACCGCGCTCCTCGGCCTGCCGCACCGGCTCGGCCTCACCCTCGGGTCGATCCCGTCCGCCGCCGGACTTCTCACCGCCGAGCCGGACCGGGTGGCGGCCTGGCGCGCCCGGCTTGGCGACGACGGCCGGCGGATCGTCACCGTCAACCATCAGGGCAGCCCGAAGACGCCGGTGGACCGGGGCCGCAGCCTGCCGGATCCGGCGCTCCTGGCGCCGCTCGCCGCGTTGCCCGACATCCGGCTGATCTCGCTGCAGAAGCTGGCGCCGCCGGCGATCGAGCCGGACGGCGGGGGCTACCGGCTCGCCGGCCTGCCGGTCCGGATCGAGCATCCCGGGCCCGACCTCGACGCCGGTCCGGACGCCTTCGTGGACACGGCCGCCATCATGACGCTCGCGGACGCCGTGGTCTCTACCGACACGGCCGCTGCGCACCTTGCCGGCGCCCTCGGCCGGCCGGTGCACATCCTGCTGCAGGCGGTCGCCGAGTGGCGCTGGCTCATCGACCGGACGACCACGCCCTGGTATCCGACCGCCACGCTCCACCGCCAGCCGGCGCCTGGCGACTGGGGGACCGTGATCGACGCGGTCGCCGGCCGGCTGCGGGATGGTGACCTATCCTAGAGCATTCTCCGATCAAGTTGCACGACTTGATCGATGAGAGAATGCTCCAGGTCCTTGGATCTGGAGCGATTTCTTGTCGACATGCCGATTCCGTCAGGGAGGACAAGCGCTCTAGATCCGACCGTCACGCGCCGGGCATCAGACCGCCACCACGATGTCCCGCATGGCCGCCGCGGTCCGCGCCCAGGTGAGGCGGCCGACCGCGTCCGCGCCGGCCGCGCCCCGGCGGCGGGCGTCGTTCCGGTCCGCATAGGCCGCTTCCAGGTGGGCGACGATCTCGTCGACCGAACTCTCGCCCCAGCCGGGCGTGCCGCCCACGGGCCCATAAGCTCCGGCCACCGGCCGCTGCTCGGAAAGCACGAAGGCGGCGCCCGGATGGGCCGTGAGGTCCAGGTGGCCGGTGTTGGCGGAGAGGATGGTGGGCACGCCCGAGGCCATGCATTCCATGGCCACCAGATTGGTGCCGCCCTCGCTGCGGTTGGGGAAGAGCGCCACGTCCATTTCGCGCAGGATCGGCGCCATCAGGGCGTTCGGCACGGCGCCGAGGTCCAGCACCTGGTCGGGCGGAATGCCGTTCGCCGCCGCCCAGCCGACGGCGTCCACCTTGCCGGCGGCGTCGAACACCACCGGGGCGGCGCGGCCCGAGGCATCGACCGTGCGGGCGAACTGCGGCCAGGGGCTGTGCCAGGCCGTCACCAGGAGCGCGTCCCGGTGCCGCTCGGCGAACCGGCGGAAGGCGGCGATGACGAGGTCCTGGCCCTTGCGGAGTTCCAGCTTGCCGCCGCTGAAGACGAGGAAGCGCCCCGGCATCCACCCCGCCCGCGGGGCGGGGTGGAAAAGGGTCGGGTCGATGCCCTGGATCACCGTCGTCACCCGTTCGACCCCGTGCTCGCGGAGGATCCGCTCGTTCCAGGTCGACCCTGCGACGATCAGCGGAAGGGCTTTGGCCCGCGCCACCGTGTCGGCGTCGAGGTGCGGGATCTCGAAGAACACCACGCCGATCGTCGGCGTGCCGGCGAGCGTCAGGTCGTTGGCAAGGGCGGAGACGCGGAAGTCGTTGCCGAGCGCCGCCAGCACCGGCCCGTCCGCCGTCACCGTGCGGTTGGAGAAGGCGGCGAGCTTCTCCTGGAGCCCCCGCGATTCCGCCCGGAACGGCGCCAGCAGCCGCTCCTTCAGCGGATCCACCACCACCTGGTCGGGCCGGAGCGGATAGGAGGTCAGCGGCTCGACCAAAGGGTCGAGGCTCCAGTGGAGCGCCAGATTGAGGCCGTAGACGCCCCAGCCGAAGAAGCTCGACACGCCCCAATGGATCACCACGCGCCGGCGCATCGACGGCCTCCCGAAAGCCGCGCCGGACCGCCCGGTCGGCGCGGATCATCACATCGCTGGAAGGTGATTTATCAAGCTTAACGAGGGCTTAAGGCGGCTTTCTCATGGCCGGACCCGTAACCGATCATTAACCATCCCGAAACATAGTCGGATCTGCACGGCTCTGTTGGCGGGCCGGGTGTGCGTGGGGGCGGAAGTAACGGATCATGGGCGCTGAGGATCCTGGCCGGCCGGCGCCGGGTGGCGAAGGGACTGCGCTCGCGGCGTTCGCCGTGGTGGCCGAGAAGCTCGGGCTCAGCCTCGGTCTCGACACCTTGCGTGCCCGCTACGGCACCGACGGCATCACCACGCGCCGGCTGATCCGCATCGCCGACGAATGCGGCTTCCGGGCCCGCCGCACGCGCCTCGACTTCGACCACCTGATGGACCTCGGCCAGGCCTTCCCGGTCGTCCTCGTCCTCAAGTCCGGCGCTCACGTGGTCGCCGAGGGCCTCTTCCGCACCCAGACGTCCGTCGGCGTCCTCGTCCGCGACCCGCTCGACCCGCACGCCCCGGCGCTGCCGGTCGACCGCATCCGGCTTGCCCGCGAGTGGGACGGCGAGACCATCCTGGTCAAGCGTCGTTCCGAGGGCGACGATACCACCAAGCCGTTCGGCATCCTGTGGATGCTGTCGATCGTGCTTCGCGAAAAGATGCTCTTCCGCGACATCGGCATCGCGGCCATCGCCCTCAGCCTCCTCGCCCTGGTGCCGCCGCTCCTCTACATGGTGGTGATCGACCGGGTGCTGGTGCACCAGCGCATGTCCACGCTGATGACGCTGGTCGGCGCCGTCGCGGTGCTCCTCGCCTTCGAAACGACGCTCGGCTATCTCCGCCGCACCATGGTGGCCCTCGCCACCGCGCGCATCGACGCCCGCGTCTCCACCATCATCTTCGACCGTCTGGTGGCGCTGCCGATCGACTTCTTCGACAAGAACCCCACCGGCATCATCGCCTACAAGCTCGGCGAGGTGCGCCGGGTGCGCAACTTCCTCACCGGCCAGCTGTTCGGCACCTTGCTGGACGCCACCACGCTGATCGTGCTGATCCCGGCGATGTTCATGCTGAACGCCGCCCTTACCTGGTTCGTGCTCACCATCGCGGCGCTGATGGCCGTCATCGTGGTCGTCTACATGCGGCCCATGGCCGACCAGTACAACAAGGTGATCGCGGCCGAGCAGCGCAAGAACCAGTTCATGATCGAGGCCCTGCAAGGGGTGCGGACGGTCAAGTCGCTGGCGCTGGAAGGCCGCAAGCGGCGGGAGTGGGACTCCCGGGTGGCGGACGCGGTGCGGGCGGCGACCGACATGGTCTATCTGGCCAACCAGCCGCAGACCCTCCTGGCGCCGCTCGAAAAGCTCATCTACGCCGGCTCGCTCTGCTTCGGCGGCTATCTGGCGATTTCGGGCGACCATACGGTCTTTGCCGGTACGCTGGTCGCCTTCACCATGATCGCCGGACGGGCCACCTCGCCCATCGTCCAGATCGCCGGCCTCCTGCAGCAGATCCAGGAGGTCAAGGGCGCCATCAGCCAGGTCGCCTCGGTGGTGAACACCGCCCCGGAGCCGCGGCGGGAGAACGGCGTTCGCCCGCCGATGACCGGCCCCATCACCTTCGGCGACGTGCGCTTCTACTATCCGGAGGCGAAATCGCCGGCCCTCGACGGCATCTCCTTCCAGGTGGAGCCCGGGACGGTGGTGGGCGTCATGGGTCGATCGGGCTCCGGCAAAACCACGCTGACGCGGCTCCTCCAGGGCCTCCATCAGTCCTACGAGGGCCTGATCAAGATCGACGGGGTGGAGCTCCGCGAGATCGACCTCGACCACCTGCGCGCCCGCATGGGCGTCGTCCTCCAGGACAGCTTTCTCTTCCAGGGCACCATCCGGGAGAACATCCTGATCGGCCGCCCGGACGCCGGCATCGAGAAGATGATCGAGGCGGCCCGCCTCGCCGGCGCGGAGGAGTTCATCGAGCGGCTGCCGCGGTCCTACGACACGCCGATCGAGGAGAACGCCTCCAACCTCTCCGGCGGCCAGCGCCAGCGGATCGCCATCGCGCGCGCCCTCGTGATGGACCCGCCGCTCCTCATCTTCGACGAGGCGACGAGCGCCCTCGACCCGGACAGCGAGGCAGTGATCAACGAGAACCTCCGCCGCATCGCCAAGGGTCGCACGGTGATCGTCATCTCGCACCGGCTCGCCTCGCTCACCGACTGCGACCAGATCCTCTGCCTGGAGCGCGGCAAGCTGCTCGACGCCGGCCGCCACCTCGACCTTCTCGACCGCTGCGAGGTGTACCGCCACCTTTGGTACCAGCAGAACCGACACCTGAGCCCGGGAGGCCACCATGGCGACCGTTACGGCGCTGCCGCCCGCTCTTGACCGGGCCGCCCGGGCGGACGTCCGGGAGTTCCAGTCTGACACGGCGGAGCTTCTGGCCGAGAAGCCGCCGATCAGCGCGCGCATCACGCTGCACTTCATCGCGGCCACGCTGGGAGCCGCCATCCTGATGGCGTCCATCTTCCCGGTGGACCGCATGGTGCAGGCCCGCGGCCGTGTGGTGTCGCAGGCGCCGACCATCGTGGTGCAGCCGCTGGAGACCGCCATCGTGCGCCGGATCGCCGTCCGCGAGGGCCAGGTGGTGCGCGCCGGCCAGCTGATCGCAGCCCTCGACCCCACCTTCTCCACCGCCGATCTCAGCCGGCTCGACCAGCAGGTGGCGGCCCTTGCCGAGGAGATCGCACGGCTCTCCGCCGAACTCGACGGCGCCCCCTACCAGCCCACCCGCGACGGCCTCCAGGTGGCCGCCCAGCGGGCGCTCTACGCCTCCCGCCAGGCCGAGTACCAGGCCCAGGTCGCCCGCTACGACGAGCGCATCGCCGCCGTGGAGGCCGGCATCGCCCGGGCGATGCGCGACCGCGACTTCTACACCGAACGCCTCGGCATCTACGAGGAGGTGGAGGGCATGCGCCAGACGCTGGAGAAGAAGAAGGCCGGCAGCCGCCTCAACGCCCTCGTCGCCACCGACAGCCGGGTCGAGATGGAGCGGAACGTGGTCACCAACGAAGGCACGATCCGCGCCTCCCGCCACGAGCTTGAGGCGCTGAAGAACGAGCGCATCGTGTTCGAGAAGCAGTGGCGCGCCCGCATCGCCCAGGATCTCTCCGACCGCCAGCTCGCCTTCGACCAGGCCCGCGAGGAACTCGCCAAGGCGACCCGCCGCTTCAGCCTTGTTGAACTCACCGCCGTGGAGGACGCCATCGTCCAGCAGATGGGCGCCGTCTCGGTCGGCTCGGTGGTCCAGTCGGGCGAGAAGATCGCCACGCTGGTGCCGCTCGACACCGTGTTCGAGGTGGAGGTGGAGCTTGCCGCCCGCGACCAGGGCTTCGTGGCGGCCGGCGACGAGGTGGTGCTGAAGTTCGACGCCTGGCCCTTCGTGGAGCACGGCTCCGCCCGCGGCCGGGTGCGGTCGATCAGCCCGGACGCCTACACGCCGCAGCCCGGTACCGCCGGGTCGCCCTACTATCTTGCCGTCGTCGAGATCACCGACCTCAGCCTCAAGCGCGTCCCGGAGGGCTTCCGGCTGGTGCCGGGCATGCCGCTCACCGCCGATATCGTGGTCGGGTCCAACACCATCATGGCCTACATGCTGAACGGCGCGCTCTCCAACCTCAACGAGGGGATGTCCGAGCCATGACCCTGATCGGCCGCCTCACGGGCCTGTTCCGCCGCGCCCCCGACGCCCCGCCCGACCCGCTGGAGACGGCGCGCCGGCACATGATCGCCGCCGGCCGGGGCGACGTGGAGGCCGCCTTCGCCCTCGGCGAGGCTTTCGAGACCGGGCAAGGCGTGGTGACCAATCTCGCCGACGCCGCCCACTGGTACCGGCAGGCGGCCGAGGCCGGCCACGTGCGCGCCAAGGCGCGGCTCGCCGTCATCCTCCTTTCCGGCGGTCCGCCGGAGGAACGGCGGAGCGGCGGAGCGAGTGCCATCGCGGCCTTCTTCCCGAACGGCGTCACCCTGAAGCGCGACCCCGTCGCCGCCCGCAGCTTCGCCGAGCAGGCCGCCGAGGCCGGCGACATCGACGCGGAGGCGACCCTCGGCTACATCCTCGCCGCGGGGCTCGGCGGCCCGGCCGAGCCGGAGCGCGCGGCGGTCGTCTATCGCCGGGCGGCGGAGCGCGGCCACGTGGAGGCCGCCCTCGGCCTCGGCACGCTGCTCGCCGGCGGTCACCTCGGCACTCCGGACCATCGGGAGGCACGGCAATGGTTCGACCTTGCGGCGGAGGCCGGCAACGCCACGGCGCTCATGTCGATCGGCGTCCAGCTCATGTACGGCCTCGGCACCGGCATCGACTACGAGGCCGCCGCCGGCTTCCTGAAGAAGGCCGCCGAGAAGGGCAACCCGCAGGCCATGCGGCATCTGGGCGTGCTGGTGATGGAAGGGCTCGGGGTCAAGAAGGACCTCTCCGGCGCCGAGACGCTCTTGCGCGGGGCCGCCGCCCGAGGTGACGGCGAGGCCATGGCCCGCCTCGGCGATCTCTACTCCCGCGGCATCGGCCGGCCGATCGACGAGGCCGCCGCCGCCCGCTGGTACCGGCAGGCCGCCGAGACCGGGCACGAGGGCGCCCGGCGCAGCCTGGACCAGCTCGCCCGCGTCGGGCGCGGCGCGCCCCAGGACGCCGCCACCATGCGCAAGGCCCCGGTCGCCGAACGGGCCGGCACCCCGCCCGCCCTCATGCCGCTCGAGGAGGCTGCCTCGCGCGGCGATCCGAAGGCGGCGTTCGAACTCGGCGTCGCCTATGCCACCGGCAACGGCGTGGAGGCGGACTTCGCCAAAGCGGCCGCCTGGTCGCGCCGGGCCGCCGAGGGCGGCCACCCGATCGCCAAGGTGAACCTCGGCCGCTTCCATATGCGCGGCGTCGGCGTGCCGCGCGACCGGGACGAGGCCCTGAAATGGCTGCGCTCCGCCCTCGACGAGGGCGAGGTGTCGGCCGCGGTGGCGCTCGGCGAGCTCTACGCCTTCTGGACGACGCCGCCGGACCTCGACGCCGCCCGTCCGCTGCTCGCCCGCGCCGCCGAGGCCGGCGACGACCGCGCCCGCATGCTCCTCACCGACCTCGACCGCCAGGGCCCGCGGCCCGCCGCGACCGGCTAGGCAAGCCGAAGGACAGCAAAGGGGCGGAGCCGTGGCTGCCGAAAAGGCCGAGGCGGTCCCACCGCCCCGCAGCGCACGACCGGTGACCGCCGGTCCTTGACGACAGCAAGTATATTCTCGCCCGGCCTGCAAGATGCAACAGGTCTTGGGTGATGACTCGCAGATCTCCGTTCGGATCCAAGCAAATCAGAAGACAGAGCGGAAACCATTCCACGCGGTCGGCGCTGCGATCAATGGCGCTCCAACCCCTTGTTCCCAAGTCTTTAATCACCCCGGTGCTAGGGATCACTTGCGCTGCAAGTCCTGCCGACGAGCGGAGCAGATCAAGTCGATCGACATAAAAAGCATAGAAGGGGTTTCGTCATGAGGTTTGCTTTCCGCGGCGCGGTCCTTGCGGCTGTCCTCGCCGCCACCACGGGCCAGGCGCTTGCCATCGGGGCGATCGCCGTCAACGATTCCCGCGGCACGTCGGCCGAAGAGGCGGGCTGGGGCCTCGGCTGGGGCGTCACGCGCCGGGAAGCGGAACGCGACGCCAAGGAGCAGTGCCTGGACGCCGGCAACGACACCTGCACGATCGCGGTCTGGTTCGAGACCTGCGGCGCCTATGCGGGCAGCCGGACCTACTACGGAATCGGCTATGGCAATACCAAGAGGAAGGCCGAGGCCATGGCCCTGGAGAATTGCCCCAACTGTCAGGTCATCGTGTCCGACTGCGAGTGAGCGGTCGAACGCGGGTCGTTGCGCCGGCCGCTGGAGAGCGGCCGGCTATTCGCGTTCGACGACCCTAGTCGGCCGCGACCGTGGTCTGGGTCTGTTCGCCGAGGCCCTCGATCCCGAGGCGGATCTCCTGGCCGGGCCTCAGGTAGACCGGGGTCGGCTTGATACCCATGCCGACGCCGGGCGGCGTGCCGGTGGAAATGACATCGCCGGGCTGCAGGCTCATGAATTGCGAGATGTAGGAGACGAGCGTCTTCACCCCGAACACCATCGTCTCGGTGGAGCCGTTCTGGCGCATCACTCCGTCCACGGAAAGCCACATCTTCAACTTCTGCGGGTCCGCCACCTCGTCGCGGGTGACGAGCCAGGGGCCGATCGGCCCGAAGCTGTCGGCCGACTTGCCCTTGGTCCACTGGCCGCCGCGCTCGGTCTGGAAGGCGCGCTCCGACACGTCGTTGATCACGCAGTAACCGGCCACATGGTCGAGGGCGTCGGCCTCCGTCACATACCGGGCGGTCTTGCCGATGACGATGCCGAGCTCGACCTCCCAGTCGGTCTTCTCCGAACCGCGCGGGATGATCACCGGGTCGTTCGGGCCGGTGATGGCGCTCGTCGCCTTCATGAAGATGATCGGCTCGTCCGGCACCTTGGCGCCGGATTCGGCCGCGTGGTCGGCGTAGTTGAGGCCGACGCAGATGAACTTGCCGACACCGGCGACGCACGGGCCGAAGCGCACCGGGCCTTCCACGACCGGCAGGCTTGCCGGGTCGAGGGCGGCGATCCTGGCGAGCCCGTCCGGGGTGAGCCACGATCCGGCCAGGTCGTTGACGGTGCCCGACAGGTCGCGGATGGTGCCGTCGGCGGCCAGGAGGCCGGGCTTCTCGGCGCCGGGGGCGCCATAACGCAGGAGCTTCATTGGTCCACTCTTCCTCGTTTCTTCGATCCGGCCCCAAAGGGCACGGACTCTCTCATACCTTGCGCGGAACGGCCTGACCGGCCGGCGCCCGTTCGGGCTTGCCTGCGCTCGTCAAGGCCGGACTTGACGAGCTTGGTATCACACGTTCGACCAGCCGCCATCGATGACGATCGCCTGGCCGGTCATGAAGGCGCTCTCGTCGCTGGCGAGATAGACAACCAGCTCCGCCACCTCTTCGGCGGTGCCGAGCCGGCCCATGGGCTGGCGGGCGACGAAGGACTGGCGGGCGGTCTCGAAATCGCCGAGCGCGCGCATGCGGTCGTGCAGGCTCGGGCTCTCCACCGTACCGGGGCAGACCGCGTTGACGCGGATACTCTTGGTCACGAAGTCGGCGGCCACCGCCTTGGTGAGGCCGATCACGGCCGCCTTGGAGGCGCCGTAGACAAAGCGGTTCGGCGCGCCGATCACCGACGAGGCGACCGAGGCCATGTTGACGATGGAGCCGCCGCCGGCCTCGATCATGCCGGGCAGAAAAGCGCGGATCGTCCGGTACATGGACTTGACGTTGAGGTCGAACGAGAAGTCGTAGGCGTCCTCCTCGCAGTCCAGGATGGTGCCGGCGTGCACGAAGCCCGCGCAGTTGAAGAGCACCGCCGGCGCCTCCATCGACCGGGCGAAGGCCGTCACGGCGGCGCTGTCGCGCACGTCGAGCCGGCGCGGTTCCACCCCGGGCAGGCCGGCGAGTTCGGCGAGCTTGGCATCGTTCACGTCGGTGGCGATCACCCGTGCGCCTTCTCGTGCGAAGGCGAGGACGGCCGCCCGGCCCATGCCTTGGGCGGCGGCGGTGACGACGGCCACCTTGCCCTTCAGTCGATCGGTCATCGCAGTCTTCTCCTGAGGCTTTGCCGGGCCGTTTCCAAGCGGCCGGCGTGTGCAGCGCGGGGGGCGGCCGGGGTCCGGCCCGTCAGGCCGAAACGGCGGGCGCGTCCGCCGTCGGCACGGGCGAGTCCGGCCGGATCAGGCCGGCCATGATGAGGTCGGTCCAGAGTCCGGCCGGTATGGTCTCGGCCATCAGGTCGAGATTGGCGGCAAGCTCCGCGGGTTTGGCCATGCCGGGGATCACCGAGGCGATCGCCGGGTGGGTGAGCGGAAAGGCGAGGGCCGCCGCCGGCAGCCGCACGCCGTGGGTCCGGCACACCGCCTCGATCTCGCCCGCGCGGGCGAGGATGTCGGGCGGCGCCGGTTCGTAGTTGTAGCGCGCGCCCGGCACCGGGCCGGTGGCGAGAATGCCGGAGTTGAACGGGCCGCCGACGATGATGCCGACACCCTCCCGCACGCAGCGCGGCAGGAAGGAGGTGAGGCTCTCCTGCTCCAGGAGCGTGTAGCGGCCGGCGAGCAGGAAGGTGTCCCAGCGGGCGTGGTCCATGGCGGCTTCGCACACCTCCCACTCGTTGACGCCGAGGCCGATGGCCTTCACCACCCCCTGGTCGCGAAGCGCCGTCAACGCCTTGGCGCCGCCCGCCATGGCGATCGGGAAGAGGGTGTCGTTGGCGTCGCCGTGGGTGACGCGGCCGATGTCGTGCATGAGGAGCACGTCGATGCGGTCGAGGCCGAGCCGCTGAAGGCTGTCTTCGAAGGAACGCATCACCGCGTCGTAGGAATAGTCGAACACCGGCCGGAACGGCAGCGGCGACTTGAAGGCCGCGCGCGCCGGGTGGTCGCCGGGATCGGGCACCAGCAGGCGGCCGACCTTGGTGGCGATCACATAGTCGTCGCGCGGCTTGTCCCGGAGGAAGTCGCCGATCCGCCGCTCCGACAGGCCGAAGCCGTAGTAGGGGGCCGTGTCGAAGAAGCGGATCCCGGCGTCCCATGCGCCGGCGAGCAGGGCGGTGACGGCCGCCTCCTCGATTGGCGCGTATAGGTTGCCGATCGGCGCGCCGCCGAAGCCGAGTTCCGTCACCTGGCAATCCGTGCCGCCGAGGCGGCGCCTGGCCATGGCCATCTTGGGTCTCCTCCCTCCCGCGGGTCCGGGGTCCTGACGGGCTGTCTCCGCCGTCCGCACGCCCGCCCCCAAAAGACTTTTCTTCTTTGATCGCCGTCGTCTTCTACCGATCGGCGCCCGCGACGGCGAGCCCCGCCGAGACTGCCTCGGCCACCCCGACCAGCCGGTCGAGCAGGTCCTTTGCCTCGATCGGCCGGACCTTCATCCGGATGAACGGACAGGTCAGCGCCGCCACTGCGTCCGGCCCGTCGCGCACCGGGGCGGAGAGATCGATCACCCCTTCCGCCGTGCCGGAGGGCCGCATCACCCGCCCCGCCCGGCGGTAGCCCTCCAGCGTCGCCGCGAAGGCGTCGGCCTCGAAGGCCGGGTCCTCGGCGGCGATCCTCACGACCGTGGCCCGCCGCCGCCGTTCGCCCATGAAGGCGAGGAGGCAATGGCCCGATCCGGTCCGGATCAGGGGCTGACGGTAGCCGATCCGCACGGAAAAGCCGATATGGCTCACGCTCTCCACCCGGGCGATTACCACCATCTGGGTCTCGGACGGCACGGCGAGGTGGCAGGAATAGCCGGTTTCCTCGGCAAATCCGTGCATCAGCGGCAAGGCCACATCTATCAGCGACCGGTAGGCCGGGCGGTTGAGGCCGATGCGGAAGAGCTTGTCGGTCGCGGTCAGCCGGTCGTCGTCGCCGCGGGCGAGATAGCCGCGAGCCTCCAGCACCGCCACCATGCGGAAGATCTCCCCCTTGGTGCGCCCGATCCCGTCGGCAAGTTCCCCGAGGCTGAGGCCGTCCCTTTCGTCGGACAGACGCTCCAGGATGTCGAGGCCCTTTTCCAGGGCGGGCGCCGTGTAGCGGCGCTCGCCCGCGGCCCCGTCCACAGCCGGGACTTCGGTCGCGGAATCAGCCACTTCGGCCCGCCGTTCCGGCCCCAGGGCGTCGTCCTCGGACAAGGCGGGTGTCCTCCGGTTCGGGGTGTGTCGGGGCGACCGGCCGGCGGCGCGTCCCGGTCCTCCCGTTGACAGCGATGTTTCACAGATGCATACCCGTTTCACCAACAAAGCGAAAGCGGTCCGATGCCTCTCAACGCCGTCATCACCGGATATCGCACCCACGACGTCCGCTTCCCGACCTCCAAGGGGCTGGACGGTTCCGACGCCATGAACCCGGATCCGGACTACTCGGCCGCCTATGTGGTTCTGGAAACGTCGGATCCCGGTCTCGTCGGGCACGGGCTGACCTTCACCATCGGGCGCGGCAACGAGCTCGTGGAGGCTGCGGTCCGCCTCGTGGCGGACCGGGTCGTCGGCCAGTCGCTCGCCGCCATCGCGGCCGACATGGCGGGCTTCTGGCGGCATGTGACGGGTGACAGCCAGCTCCGTTGGCTCGGTCCCGACAAGGGGGTGATGCACCTGGCGACCGGGGCGGTGGTGAACGCGGTCTGGGACCTCTGGGGCCGGGCGGCGGGCAAGCCGGTGTGGCGGCTGATCGCCGACATGAGCCCGGAGGAGATCGTCGGGCTCATCGATTTCCGCTATCTTTCCAACATGTTGACCCGCGACGACGCGCTCGGCATCATCACTCGCGCGAAAGCCGGAGAGCCGGCCCGCCGGACCCGCCTGATGGCCGAGGGCTACCCGACCTACACCACCTCCGCCGGCTGGCTCGGCTATGACGACGACAAGATCCGCCGGCTCTGCGAGGCCGGGATCGCGGAGGGCTGGACGCATTTCAAGCTGAAGGTCGGCCGCGACCGGGCCGACGACATCCGCCGGCTCCGGCTGGTCCGGTCGGTGATCGGGGACGATAGGACGCTGATGATCGATGCCAACCAGGTCTGGGAGGTGGACGAGGCCATCGACTGGGTGCGGGATCTGGCCGAATTCCGGCCCTGGTTCATCGAGGAGCCGACCTCGCCGGACGACATCCTCGGCCACCGGCAGATCCGCGAGGCGGTCGCTCCGGTCCAGGTGGCGACCGGGGAGATGTGCCAGAACCGTATTCTTTTCAAGCAGTTCCTCCAGGCCGACGCGATCGACGTGGTGCAGATCGACGCCGCCCGGGTGGGGGGGCTCAACGAGAATCTCGCCATCATGCTGATGGCCGCCAAGGCCGGAAAGCCGGTCTGCCCGCACGCGGGCGGGGTAGGGCTTTGCGAATATGTGCAGCACCTGTCCATGATCGACTATCTGGTGATCTCCGGCACCCACGAGGGGCGGGTGGCCGAGTATGTGGACCATCTGCACGAGCACTTCGAGACGCCCTGCGTGGTGGAGCGGGGGCGCTACCGGGCGCCGCTCGATCCTGGATTCTCCATCGCCATGAAGCCGGCCTCGCTCCGCGCCCACGCGCACAGGCCGGTCTGAAGCCGCGTCGAAGCGCCTCTCGCCGTCTCACAGCCGACTGACTTCGATGTGATCGGTGCGCGATCTCGCAAACCGGAACGATGATGGGCGGTCGTTGATTATCCCTGCAACAACGGCACACGGTATCGAGTCGCCGGTTGTTTGAAATCAAATACTGGAGATAATCAGATGAACACCGCCATCAAGATTTCCGCCCTTGCCGCCGCGATTGCCTTCGGCGCTTCTTCTGCTTCGGCCGAGACGTTCCGCACGAATGCCGGCGCGGCGAATACGAACCCGAGCGAGACCACCCAGCAGGGCAACGTGACCGAGCAGCTGGCCATCCAGAACGGCACTGCCGATGGTTCGGCCGTCGGCACCAACGACGCCTGGCTCGGCCGCAGCGGCGGCGCGGCCTACGGCTCGGGCATGGGCGAAACCCGCGCGTTCGACGTCTCGCCGCGGATCTCCACGAACCCGACCGAGTCCGAGCGGGGCGACTCCACCATCGAGGAACTGCAGAAGCGCTAAGCTTTTCGCATCGGTGAACAAGAAGCGCGGTCCCTCGGGGCCGCGCTTTTTTTGTAGCCGGATGATGCGGTTCGTAGCCTGTTGTCGCCGCTCTTGTAGCGCTTCGTCGCCGATCGGCGGCGGGGCGCGTCCGCGCGCCCGGCGTCCAAGCGCGCTTCCAGCCGATGCCGACCAAGATCAAGCGGTTACGGCAAGCCCGAACGGCGCCAGGAGCGTCACCAGGAGGGCGATCTCGCCGGCGGCCATCGAGCGACTGTAGCCGATGTCAAATGTCGTAGCCTGCAGCCGCCGCAATTCCACGGTCACCCCGTGGGCGCCGGTCATCGCCACCGCCCCGATCGGGAAGGCGCCAAGGTCGAGGTCGAGCCGGACGAGGCGGCGGAGGCCGTCGACGACGTCGGGTCCGTCGAGACGGATGCGGATGTGCGCATCGGTGATGTCGATTAGCGAGGCGAGGGGGGCGAGGGCCGGGTGGAGGGCCGCGAGCCGGTCCGGGTCGCTCGCCTCGGCGATGACGCGGCCGGGGGCGAGGCGGACGAGGGTGAGCCCGTCGGCGTCGGCGCATCGGCCGACCGGCGGCAGCGGGCGGCCGAAAGCGGCGGCAAAGTTATCCTCCCCGTCCGGTCCGAGCGGGCGGCGGGCCTCGATCTGAAGGCGGGCGAGCGCGGGGGCGGGCGCCAGGATGATGCCGGTGCGGCCGGCGGGGCCGTGGTGACCCGGCGGGGGCAGCGCGTCGGCGCGCGGGCTGAGGGCGGGGTCTCGATCAGACACGGACGCGCGCTCCTTCCGGATCGACGAAGGCGGGCGGCACGATCACCACCGGAATGTCGGTGCCGCGGATGCCGTCCCAGGCCCTGACGGTCTCGCCCATGCGGTCGGGCCCATGGGTGACGAAGGCGAGGGCGATCGCATGGCCGAGGGTCGGCGACCAGACGGCGGAAGAGATCCAGCCCTGGTCGTTGGCAGCGGTCGCCGAGGCGCCGGCCGGGATCACGTGGGCGCCGGCGCGCAGGCGCGCGGCCGGGTCCACCGGCTTCAAGCCGACGAGGCGGGGCCGGCCCGGATCGGTGAGGCCCGGGCGGGCGGAGAGGACGCGGCCCACGTGGTCCTTGTCGCGGGCGAGCAGGCGGTGGAGGCCGAGGTCGTGGGCGGTGGTCTGGCCGTTGAGCTCGGCCGCCGCCGGATGGCCCTTCTCCACCCGCATGACGCCCATGGCCTCGGTGCCGTAGGCGACGATCCCGTGCGGCGCGCCGACGGCCATCACCTGCCGGATCAGCCGGTCGCCGACGCTTGCCGGGACGGCAAGTTCGAACGCCCGTTCGCCCGAGAAGGAGACGGCGGCGAGCCGCGCCTTGACGCCGCCAAGCACCGTGAGCTCGGCCGCCGCCATGGGCGGGAAGGTTTCGGCGGTGATCGGCCGGCCGTCGTCGAGGAGGGCGGCCACCACGGCCGGGGAGAGCGGGCCGGCGATGGCGAGCTGCGCCCAGGCGTCGGAGACCGCCACCACGGAAACGTCGAGGGACGGCCACAGCACCTGGCGGCAGAAGAGCATGTGCCGGTAGACGGCCGCCGCGTGGGCGGTGGAGACGGAGGCGAGGAATCGCGTCTCGGAAAAGCGGGTGACGGTGCCGTCGTCGAGGACGAAGCCGTCCTCGCGGAGCATCAGCCCATAGCGGCTGCGGCCGACCGGAATGCGGCTCGGCCGGTTGGCGTAGACCTTGTCGAGGAAAGCGCCGGCGTCCGGCCCCTCGATCTCGATCTTGCCGAGGGTGGAAACGTCGGTGACGCCGACGCCGGCGCGGACCGCCGCGACCTCCCGGTTGACGGTGGTCAGCCAGTCGGTCTCGCCGGGCAGCGGATACCACTGGGGCCGCTTCCAGGCGCCGCTGTCGAGGAAGACGGCTTTCCGCTCCTCGGCGAAGCCATGCACGGGGGTGAGGCGGACCGGCCGGAAGGCCGCGCCCCGCCGGGGACCGGCGAGCGCCCCGATGGGGAGCGGCACCACGGGCGGCCGGGCGATCGGCGCACCGGTCTCGGCGAGGCTCCGGCCGGTGAGGGCCGCCATGATGGCAAGGCCGTCCACGGTGGCGGTGCGGCCCTGGTCCGTCGCCATGCCGAGGGTGGTGTAACGCTTGAGGTGCTCGGCCGACCGGTAGCCCTCCTGGTGGGCGAGGGTCACGTCGGCGGCGGTCACGTCGTGCTGCAGGTCGACGAAGGCGGCGCTCGCCTTGCCGGGCGCCTTCGGCGTCCAGTAGGCCGCGGCCGCGCCGACGGGGGTGGGGTCCGTCGCCGGCAGGTCCGGGAGGGCGGCCGTGAGGCCGAGGTCGGCGAGGGCCGCTTGGGCGGCGGCGGCGCCGTCGCGGAGGCATGCGGCGAGATCGTAGGCGCCGTTCGCGGCACCAGCCGCCCGGATGCCGGCGACCGGGCCAGCCATCCGGTAGGCGCCGAGCGCCGGATCATAGGCCGGGCGGTCGCCGAGGTGGCTCATGAGCTGAATGGACGGGTTGAAGCCGCCGGAGACGGCGAGGAGGTCGGCATCGAGCCGGATCGTCCGGCTGTCGGCGACCACGTCGACGCCGGTGAGCGCCGGCCGGCCGCGGGTGCCGGCAAGGGCGGCGCCGGTGACGACCCGGGTGGCGGCGGCCACCGCCTCGAAGCCGGTCGGTGCCGCCTGGCGCGTGTCCACCACGGCCGCGACCGAGACGCCGGCGGCGAGGAGGTCGCGGGCGAGGACCCAGCCGGCGTCGGTCGCCGTCGCCACCACGGCGCGCCGGCCGGCGGCGACCGCGTGGCGGTGGAGGTAGGTGGAGACCGCGCCGGCCAGCATGACGCCCGGCCGGTCGTTGCCGGCAAACACCAGCGGCCGTTCCACCGCCCCGGCGGCGGCGACGGCGCGGCGGGCGACGATGGTCCAGAGCGTGTGGCGCGGACCGGCTGTCGCCGGTCCGCCGTCCGGTCCGGCGTGCCGCTCCAGAGCGAGCCAGAGGCCGCCGTCGTGGACGGAGGAGACGCCGGTGCGGGTGAGCACGGTGACGGTAGGGAGGGCGGCGAGTTCGGCCGCGACGGTGGCGGCGAAGGCCGGGCCGTCGGCGTCGTCGAGGCTGACCTTTTCGGCGAGCAGCCGGCCGCCGAGGCGGACGTCCTCCTCGGCGAGCACCACCCGGGCGCCGGCCCGGCCGGCGGCGAGCGCCGCCATCAGGCCGGCGGGACCGGCGCCGACCACGAGAAGGTCGCAGTGGAGGGTGGCGTGGGCGTCGCGGTCCGGGTCCGGCAGGCCGGACGCGCGGCCGAGGCCGGCGGCGCGGCGGATCAGCGGCTCGTAGACCGTCTCCCAGAAGCGGGCCGGCCACATGAAAGTCTTGTAGTAGAAGCCGGCCGCGAACACCGGCTTCATGAGGCCGTTGACGGCCATCAGGTCGAACCGGAGCGACGGCCAGCGGTTCTGGCTGGCGGCTTCAAGGCCGGCGTGGAGTTCGACCGTGGTGGCCTTCACGTTCGGCTCGCGGCGGGCGCCCGTGCCGATCTCCATGAGGGCGTTCGGCTCCTCCTGGCCGGCGCCGAGGAGGCCGCGCGGCCGGTGGTACTTGAACGAGCGGCCGACGACCGAAACGCCGTTGGCAAGGAGCGCCGAGGCGAGGGTGTCGCCGGCAAGGCCGGTGAGCGGCCGGCCGTCGAAGCGGAAGGGGATGGGGCGGGCGCGGTCGACAAGGCCGCCGGCGGGGAGGCGATGGCCGGTCACGGGGCAGCCTCCGGGGCGGCGCCTTGCGCCGCTTCGAGGCTTTGCGCCGCCTCGTCCGTTCCGGCCGACGTCACCGACAGGATGGCGTGGGTGCGGGTGTCGCGGACGACCGTCAGCCAGTGCTGGCAGCCGGCGCCGTGGAACCAGTGCTCCGCCTGGGGGCCGGCCGGGTTCTCGCGCTCGTAGACATAGGCCGCGAAGGCGGCGACGGCCGCTTCGCCGTCGAGGTCGGCGACGGCGACCACCGGGCGGGCGCGGGCGGCGCCGAGCACGGAGAATTCGCCGAGGTCGCGGGGGCCGCAGAAGGGGCAGGGGATCAGCATCGGCGCGGGGGCTCTCGAGACGCTTCTTGTGGGGTCAATGCAGGTTGGGCGTCGCGCCGGCGCCCTTCTCGTCGATCACCCGGCCGCTTGAAAAGCGGTCGAGCCGGAGGGCGGCGGCATCCGGGTGGAGCTCGCCCGTCGCCAACAGGTGGGCGAAGCACCAGCCGGAGGCGGGCGTCGCCTTGAAGCCGCCGTAGCACCAGCCGGCGTTGAGGAAGAGGCCTTCCACCGGCGTGCGGTCGATGATGGGCGAGCCGTCCTGGCTCATGTCCATGATGCCGCCCCAGGAACGCAGGATCTTCAGCCGGCCGAGCATGGGCATGACCGCCATGGCGCAGGCGGCCACGTCCTCGGCGACCGGAAGGCCGCCGCGCTGGGCGTAGGACGGGAAGGGGTCGAGGTCGCCGCCGAACACGAGGCCGCCCTTGTCCGACTGGCTGATGTAGAAGTGGCCGGCGCCGAAGGTCACCACCGTGTCGAGGAGCGGCTTTATGCCCTCCGACACGAAGGCCTGCAGCACGTAGCTCTCGATCGGCAGGCGGAGGTCCGCCATGGCGGCGAGGCGCGACGTGTTGCCGGCGACCGCAAGGCCGACCGTGCCGGCGCCGATGAAGCCGCGCGTGGTTTCCACGCCGACGACGCGGCCGTTCTCGCGGCGAAGGCCGGTGACCTCGCAGCCCTCCACGATGTCCACCCCGCGCCGGTCGGCGCCGCGGGCATAGCCCCACACCACCGCGTCGTGGCGGGCGGTGCCGCCGCGCCGCTGCAACAGGCCGCCCTCGATCGGGAAGCGGGCGTTGTCGAAGTCGAGCATCGGCACCATGGCGCGGACCTGGTCCCGGTCGAGGAGGTCCGCGTCGACGCCGTGGAGGCGGAGGGCGTTGCCGCGGCGCACGTAGGCGTCGCGCTGGCCGTCCGAGTGGTAGAGGTTGAGGACGCCGCGCTGGCTGACCATGGCGTTGAAGTTGAAGTCCTGCTCCAGCCCCTCCCAGAGCTTCATGGAGCGCTCGTAGAACGGGATGTTGCCGGGCAGGAGATAGTTGGAGCGGATGATGGTGGTGTTGCGGCCGGCGTTGCCGGAGCCGATCCAGCCCTTCTCCAGCACCGCCACGTTGGTGATGCCGAACACCTTGGCGAGATAGTAGGCGGTGGCGAGCCCGTGGCCGCCGCCGCCGACAATGACCACGTCGTAGCGCGGCTTCGGCGCCGCCTTCCGCCAATGGGGCGTCCAGCCGGTGTGACCGGAAAGGGCGTTCTTGAGGAGGGCGGCGGCGGAGAACATCGGCGGGCGGCGGGTCCGGGGCGAGGGGCGGGAAGCGTCAGCAGTCGAGGGTGGTCTGGCGTTCCCAGTCGGTCAGGTGGCGGGCGTAGGCGTCCCACTCCTGCCGCTTCAGCTTGGCGTAGGCCTTGGTGAAGCCGGCGCCGAGGGCGTCCTGGAGCGCGGTGCTCGCCTCGAAGGCGCGGAGCGCATCGAGAAGGTTGAGCGGCAGGCGCTTCACGTCGCCGGCGAGATGCGCGTCCTCGTACATGTTGATGTCGAGGCGGGGGCCGGGGTCGAGCCCGCGCGCCATGCCGTCGAGGCCGGCGGCGAGGATGGCGGCCTGGAGGAGATAGGGGTTGGCGGCGCCGTCGGCGAGTCGCACCTCGAATCGCCCCTCGTCGGGAATGCGCACCATGTGGGTGCGGTTGTTGCCGGTGTAGCTGACGGCGTTCGGCGCCCAGGTGGCGCCGGAGACCGTGCGCGGGGCATTGAGGCGCTTGTAGCTGTTCACCGTCGGGTTGGTGAGGGCGCAGAAGGCGTCCGCGTGGGCGAGGATGCCGCCGAGGAAGCGGTAGCCGAGGTCGGAGATGCCGAGGGTGCCGGCCGGGTCGTGGAAGAGGTTGCGCTCGCCGGCCCAGAGCGACACGTGGGCGTGGCAGCCCGAGCCGGTGAGACCGGAGAAGGGCTTCGGCATGAAGGTGGCGCGCAGGCCGTGCTTCTCGGCGACGGACTTCACCATGTACTTGAAGAAGGCGTGCCGGTCGGCGGTGACGAGGGCGTCGTCATAGGCCCAGTTCATCTCGAACTGGCCGTTGGCGTCCTCGTGGTCGTTCTGGTAGGCCTCCCAGCCGAGCGCCAGCATGGCGTCGCAGATCTCGGTGATGACGTCGTAGCGGCGCATCAGGGCGGACTGGTCGTAGCAGGGCTTCTCCTGGCCGTCGGCGCCGTCGGCGATGGCCTTGCCGTCGGCGGAGATGAGGAAGAACTCGCACTCGACGCCGGACTTCATCTGGACGCCCTGGTCCGCCGCCGCCGCGATGGCGCGCTTCAGGACCGCGCGCGGCGCCTGCTCCACCGTCTTGCCGGCCATTACGAGGTCGGAGGCGAGCCAGCCCACCTCCGGCTTCCAGGGGAGCTGGATGAGGCTCGCCGGGTCCGGCACGGCGAAGAGGTCCGGGTCGGCCGGCGTCATGTCGAGCCAGGTGGCGAAGCCGGCGAACCCGGCGCCCGCCACCGCCATGCCGTCGATGGCCGCGGCCGGCACGAGCTTCGCCCGCATGGTGCCGAAGAGGTCGGTGTAGGAAATCAGGAAATACTTGATGCCGCGCTCGCGCGCGATCTCGGACAACAGCATGCGTCCCGCGGCCAAGGCCGCCCCCCTCTTCACCGGGGGCTCTCCCGAAGCCCGCGGATCGGTCCCTGCTCTGGCGCGGCGGGCGGGATTGGCCCCGTCTCTCGCCGCATGGATGGTCGATCCGGACGGGGCGCGCGAAGGGCCGCCGCCGTCCGGGGTATGCGTGTCGTTCGTCCCGGCGCCCGACGACAAGAGCTGCCCGCTTGGGCGTCGGCGTCAGGTGCCGCCCTGGCCGGGGATCCAGCTGGTGCCGGCGAGCGGCACGCCCGCCATGGCGGCAGCCTCCACCGTGAGGGCGACGAGGTCCTCCGGCTCCAGGTTGTGCACGTGGCTCTTGCCGGCGGCCCGCGCGATGGTCTGGCATTCCAGCGTCATCACGGAGAGGAAGTTGGCGAGCCGCCGGCCGCCGGCGACCGGGTCGAGCCGGCGGGCGAGCTCCGGGTTCTGGGTGGTGATGCCGGCCGGGTCGTTGCCCTCGTGCCAGTCGTCGTAGGCGCCCGCCGTGGTGCCGAGCGCCTGGTACTCGGCCTCGTAGCGCGGGTCGTTGTCGCCGAGGGCGACGAGGGCGGCGGTGCCGATGGAGACGGCGTCGGCGCCCATCGCCAAGGCCTTGGCCATGTCGGCGCCCGAGCGGATGCCGCCGGAGACGACGAGCTGCACCGTGCGGTGCATGCCGAGGTCCTGCAGCGCCTTCACGGCCGGCCGGATGGCGGCGAGGATGGGGATGCCCACGTGCTCGATGAAGACGTCCTGGGTCGCCGCCGTGCCGCCCTGCATGCCGTCGAGCACCACCACGTCGGCGCCGGACTTCACGGCGAGCGCCGTGTCGTAGTAGGGCCGGGAGGCGCCGACCTTCACATAGATGGGCTTCTCCCAGTCGGTGATCTCGCGCAGTTCCGCGATCTTGATGGCGAGATCGTCCGGGCCGGTCCAGTCCGGGTGGCGGCAGGCGGAGCGCTGGTCGATGCCCTCCGGCAAGGTCCGCATGGCGGCGACCCGGGGGCTGATCTTCTGGCCGAGGAGCATGCCGCCGCCGCCCGGCTTGGCGCCCTGGCCGACCACCACCTCGATGGCGTCGGCACGGCGAAGATCGTCCGGGTTCATGCCGTAGCGGGACGGCAGGTACTGGTAGACCAGGATGGACGAATGGCCGCGCTCCTCCGCCGTCATGCCGCCGTCGCCGGTGGTGGTGGAGGTGCCGGCGAGCGTCGCGCCCCGGCCGAGCGCCTCCTTGGCCTCCGCCGAGAGCGACCCGAAGCTCATGCCGGCGATGGTGACGGGGATCTTCAGCGTGACGGGCTTGGAGGCGAACCGGCCGCCGAGCACCACGTCGGTGCCGCAGCGCTCCCGGTAGCCTTCCAGCGGATAGCGGCTGATGGAGGCGCCGAGGAAGAGGAGGTCGTCGAAGTGCGGGACCTTGCGCTTGGCGCCGCCGCCGCGGATGTCGTAGATGCCGGTCGCCGCCGCCCGGCGGATCTCCGACAGGGTGTGCGGGTCGAAGGTCGCCGAGAAGCGCGGCAGGGTGCGCGGCGGACGGGAATGGTCGGTCATGGCGCCCGCGCTCCTCAGTAGGCCGACGCGTTGTCGACGTGGAAATGGTAGAGCGCGCGCGCCGAGCCGTAGCGGCGGAAGGACGTGACGTCCACCTCGCCGGCAAGGCCCGCGGCGGCGAGCTTTTCGTGGATTTCCGCAAGGTGGCGGTCCTCCATGGGCTTCTCCACGCAGTCGGCGCCAAGGCTCGCCACGCCGCCGCGCACATAGAGCCGCGCCTCGTAGAGGCTGTCGCCGAGCGCCTCGCCGGCATCGCCGAAGACAAGGAGCGTGCCGGCCTGGGCCATGAAGGCCGACATGGGGCCGACGCTCCCCTTCACCACGATGTCGACGCCCTTCATGGAGATGCCGCAGCGGGCCGAGGCGTTGCCGTCGATGCGGAGAATCCCCCCGTGGGCGGTGGCGCCGGCCGACTGGCTGGCATCGCCCGTCACATGGACGAAGCCCGACATCATGTTTTCCGCCACGCCGACGCCGGCGCTGCCGTGGACGATGACGGTCGCCTTACTGTTCATGCCGGCGCAGTAGTAGCCGGCGTTGCCGTGCACCTCCACGGTCACCTCCGCGTCGAGGCCGGCCGCAAGGGCGTGGGCGCCGCGCGGGTTGAGGACGCGCACGTGCCGGTGGTTGGAGCCGGGGCCGAGCGCGTGCAGCGCCCGGTTGAGGGCGCGGAGCGGCACGGCGGCGAGATCCACCTCGTCCAGGCTTTCAAGCGCCACGGGGTGAGCGAGGCTCGTCATGCGGCGCGGTCCCAGAAGTAGACGGTGGCGGGCTCCGGCTCGAACACGCGGGCGGTCTCGATGCCGGGCAGCACGGTGAGGGCGCGGAACTCCGAGCCGAACGCCACGTAGCGGTCGGTCTCGGCCATCACGGCCGGCTTGCAGGCGATCGGGTCGCGGAGGACGCCGAAGCCGGTCTCGGTGCCGACCACGAAGGTGTAGAAGCCGTCGAGGTCCTTCAGCGAGGCTTCCAGCGCCGCGCCGAGGCTGTCGCCGGCCTGCAGCCGCCAGGTGAGATAACCGGCCGCCACCTCCGTGTCGTTCTCGGTGCGGAAGGCGATGCCCTCGCGCATCAGCCGGCGGCGGACGAGATTGTGGTTGGAGAGCGAGCCGTTGTGCACCAGGCACTGGTCCGGCCCGGTGGAATAGGGGTGGGCGCCGTCGGTGGTGACGGCGGATTCGGTCGCCATGCGGGTGTGGCCGATGCCATGGGTGCCGCGCATGGCCGGAAGGTCGAACGCGGCCGAGACCGCCTTCGGCAGCCCGACTTCCTTGTAGACCTCCATGTGGCTGCCGACCGAGGCCACCATGACGCCCGGAACGAGGACGGGGAGTTCGGCAAGCGCCGCCTCGACCTTGTCCTTCGGCACCCGGATCACCGCGTGCGAGCCGCGGCGCTGGAGCGCGACGGGACCGCCGATCGTGGTGGCGAGCGCCGAGCGCAGGCAGTCCGATCCGGTGCCGGCGGGCAGGCGGACCGTGATCTTGGTCTCGTCGTCGCTGCCGTCGCCGTAGATGGCAAAGCCCGCGCTGTCCGGCCCGCGGTCGGTCATCACCTCCAGCATGGCGGCGAGAAGCCGGCCGAGCTCCGGTTCGAGGGCGGGGTCCTTCAGGAACAATCCGACGATGCCGCACATGGCGATGACGCTTTCGATGATTTCTTGTGGGGAAAGTAGAGTGATGGGGAGGAATGGTCAAGAGGGTTGGGGGAGGGGGCGGTGCGTCGGATGCGGGGCGGTGGGGCGCGCCGCGGTTCGGCGGGGGCGCAGCCGTCCTGCCGCCGCGATCCTCATGGTCCGGTTCGGGCGGACCCGCCATGCTTTTCTTGAGGCGGCGGCGCGGTCCAATGCGTGGGTGGTCCGGCTGAACCGGACCATGACGAGGGAGGAGGAGGGGGGACGGGTGGTGCGGGTTCTGGGACGAGGTATCCGAGCTCGTTCGTTGGTGGCGCCGGCCGCCGTACCGCTTCGACGGGCCGTCCCGTCGCGTCGATGCGCCGTCCTTGATCGTCATCCCGGTGAAAGCCGGGATCCAGCCGACGGTGCAGGAGAAGCACCGGCGCAAACGTCATCGACGTCGGTTGGGCCCCGGCTTTCGCCGGGGTGACGGCCTGGGGAGGGGGATCGGTTCGTGCTGCCGCGGGGGCCGTCCTCCAAACGCTCCGCCACCCTCCTCCGCGCTGCTATCGTCACAGCCGGACATCAATCCTTCGGGTAGATGATGATCGAAAGATACGTCATCGGCTTTTCGATCAGCTCTTCCGGGCCGTGCGGGGCGCCGGCGTCGAAGAAGAGGGTGTCGCCGGGGGAGAGGGTGTAGGTCTTGTCGGCGTGGCGATAGGTGACGCGGCCGGTGAGCATGTGGATGAGCTCGATGCCGGCGTGCTGGAAGGCCGTGTAGGGCTGGGCCTCCTCGGTCAGGGTGATGAGGTAGGGCTCCACCACGATGTCGCCGCCGAGCGAGTGGCCGAGGAGCTGGTAGTGGTGGCCGGCCTTGGTGCCGCGGCGCTCGATGGAGACGCCCTGGTCGGCCTTCACGAACGAGCAGTCGCGCCGCTCCTCGTAGGCGGCGAAAAGGGCCGAGATGGGCACGTTCAGCGCCTTGGCGACCGCGTTCAACGTGGAGAGCGAGGCGGAGATCTGGCCGTTCTCGATCTTCGACATCATGCCGGGCGAGATGTCGGCGGCGGCCGCGAGCTCGGCGGCGGTGATGTCGAGGCGCTTGCGCTGCTGGCGGATCTGGGCGCCGATCGCCTGCTCCAGGGTGTGGTTCGGCACGTCCGGCGCGCCGGAGCCGGTCACCAGGTCCGCCGCGCCCGGCGCCGTCGCCTCGATCGTCATGGTGTCGCCTCCCGCTCGAACCGAACCCCTTGAAGGTGTCAGCCGCCCACCAGCCAGGCCGGATCGAAATAGCGGTCGGCCGGGCCGTCGTAGGGCAGGCGGGTGATGTCCCACACCTTGATCAGATGCGCGTAGGACGCCCACACGGCCGGGCCGCCGCCGACGAAGATGCGCCGGCCCTCGAAGCGGGCGATCACCTCCTCCGGCACCATGTGGGAGCGGATCTCGAAGAGGGTCCGCTCCTTGGCCGCCCAGGCGGGCACGGACCCGATGGTGCGCGGGCCGGCGATCAGCACGTGGCCGCGGGTGAGCTCGAAGAAGCGCTCCACGTCGGCCACGAACTCCGGCCGGGTGTCGCCCTCCCAGGGCAGCCAGCCGTCGAGCCCGAGCTGGCCTCGCAGCCCGATCGCGCACATGGACCGTACGTCGGCCATCGTCATCCTCCGTTCGTGGTGGGGCCGAGCATGGGGCGCCCACCGCCCGTTGGCAACCGGAAGCGCCGTCGCGGCGGCGACGAGGGCCGACCGCCCGTCCCCTGGCGAAAGCACGGACTCCGGCGGGGATTGCGCGCGAATGTCGCGGACGCGACGCAGACCGCGTGTCACAGGCACCGCGAGGCATTCGGCCATTGTAGCGGCAGGCCGGTCCGTCCTAGTCTTGGGGAAAGGTCCGCGCCGGGGAGGGTGACGGGCCGCGTCGACGCCTTGTCGGGTTCGCCGAGGGAAGCGGGTCCGGCCCTGGAAAAGGGCGCGACGAGGGGAGGATGCGCATGAACGGCCTTGTGACGATGGACGGTCCGCGATGGACCGGGTGACGATGGACGTCGCGGATCAGCCGGAGGCGATTCGCGAGCGGGTGGCCACGCTGGTGCGGGCGCTCGAAAGCGGCATCGTGGGGCGGACGCCGCTTCTGGAGCGGCTGGCGGTGGCCATGCTGGCCGGCGGCCACGTGCTGGTGGAGGGCGCGCCGGGCCTTGCCAAGACCCGCGCCGTGAAGGCTCTGGCGGCGCACCTGGAGGCGAGCTTCGCGCGCATCCAGTGCACGCCGGACCTGATGCCGGCGGACCTCACCGGCACGCCCGTGTGGCGGCCGGATTCGGGCTCCTTCGTGTTCGTGGCCGGGCCGCTGTTCCACGGGCTGGTGCTCGTCGACGAGATCAACCGCGCGCCGCCGAAGGTGCAGTCGGCCCTTCTGGAGGCGATGGCCGAGGGGCAGGTGACCGCCGGCGGCGTGACCCACGCCCTGCCGGACCCCTTCATGGTGGTGGCGACCCAGAACCCCATCGAGCACGAGGGCACCTTTCCCCTGCCCGAGGCGCAGATGGACCGCTTCTTCTTCCACGTCAGCGTGGATTTCCCCGACATGGCCGCCGAGCGGGCGATCCTCGACCTCGTGGAGCGCGAGACGATCACCCCGCCGGCCGCCCCGGTGCGGCCGCTGACGGTGGCGGAGATCCACGCGGCGCGGGACCTTGCCATGCGCACCCACCTCGCCCCGGCGCTGAAGGACTTCATCGTCCGCCTCGTCATGGCGACGCGCGACGGCACGGCGGACGGGCCGGCCGGCACGGTGGTGCAGCACCCGGTGTCGCCGCGCGGAACGCTGTCGCTGGCGCTCGCCGTGAAGGCGCGGGCCTGGCTCGCCGGCCGCGACTACGGCACACCGGAGGACGTGCGGGCGCTCGCCGCCGACTGCCTCGCCCACCGGCTGGTGCTGACCTGGCGCGCGACGGCCGAGGGAGAGACACCGCGCAAGGTGATCGCGCAGCTCCTCGACCGCGTGACCCCCCTCTGACGGGGAGCGCGCCCATGCAGGACGCCGACGACAAGGGTACCACGGTCGATCCGGAGCGGCTTCTCGGCCTGCGCTTCGTGGCGGCCGAGGCGCGGCGGGCGGCGCGGCGGCGCACGTCGGCGACGCCGGGGCCGTTCGTGACGCGCCGGCGCGGCCGGGGCAGCGAGACCGACGACGTGCGCACCTGGTCGCACGGCGACGACATCCGCCACATCGACCGCAACGTGACCGCCCGCACCGGCGAGCCGCACGTGCGCACCTTTCGCGACGAGCGGGAGCGGACGACGCTGCTCGTCGCCGACTTCCGGCCGGCCATGCTGTTCGGCACCCGCCGGGCCTTCCTGTCGGTCGCCGCCGCCGAGGCGCTGGCGCTCGCCGGCTGGTCGGCGAACGCGGACGGCGGGCGGGTGGGGCTCTACGCGGTGTCGGCCGGCGAGCCGGTGTTCGTGAAGCCGGCGCCCGGCGATCGGGCCATGGTGGCGGCGATCGGCGGGCTCGCACGGGCGCACCGGCGGGCGCTTTCAGCCGTGGCGGCGGGCGGAGAGGCGACGGGGGACGGCGGCCTCTCGGTGCCGGGGCTGGAGGCGGCGCTGGAGAACGCCGCCCGCATGCTGCCGCCGGGCGGCACCCTGGTGCTGGCGAGCGGGCTGGACGGGGCGGACGAGGCCTTCGACACGGCGGCGCGGCGGGTGACGCAGCGGGTGGACCTCGACGTGCTCGTCCTCAGCGACGCCTTCGAGCGGGTGCCGCCGAGGGGCGTCTACCCGTTCCAGGCGCCGGACGGGCGGCGCGCGGTCGGCCTCATCGACGGGCCGCCGCGCACCGGCGACGGGCGGGTGGAGCGGATGCGGGCGCTCGGTGCCCGGGCGCTGCTCCTTCCCGCCGAGGCGTCGCCGGAGACGATCGCCCACCAGATGGAGGGGCTCGATGCCGGACGGGTCTGATCCCCTGGCGCTGATGCGGCCCGATCGCTGGCCGGCGCCGCCCGCGGGGCTTTCCACCGCCGACCTGGTGTTCGCCGCCATCGTCGGCCTGGCCGTCGGGCTGCTGATCGCCGCCCTGGTGGCGCTTCTCCGCCGCCGGCCGCCCGCGCGGCCGCGGACGGCGGCGCTGGCGGCGCTGAAGGCCGCCGGCGCGCTGCCGCCGGCGGAGCGGCTCGCCGCCGAGGCACAGGCGCTCCGGCAGTACGCGGCGGCGGTGGCCGGCGAGGATGCGGCGCGGCTGGAGGGCGAGGCCTGGCTCGCGACGCTCGACCATTTGTTCGCCACCACGCTCTTCACGGCAGGTGACGGGCGGCGGCTGGTGGACGGGCTCTACCGGCCGGACGGGGCGGTGCCGGTGGGCGCGCCGCTGATCCGGCTCGTCGGCAAGCGGGGGCGCTGAGCGATGGAGGTCTTCGCCACGCCGCTCGCCCTCCTCCTTGCGCCGCTGCCGCTGCTCGCGAGCCGCCTGATGCCGCCGGCGGCGGCTGGCGCTGCCCTCGTCACCGTGCCGGCGGCGGTGGCGGCGGCGCTGACCGAGGGCGAGGCGCGCGCCGCCCGCCGGCAGCGGCTGAACCGGCTCGTCGCCTGGCTCGCCTGGCTTTTCCTGGTGATCGCCCTCGCCGGGCCGCAGCGCATCCTGCCGGCGGCGGCGCTGCCGGCGAGCGGGCGCGAGATCATGCTGGTGCTCGACCTCTCCGGCAGCATGGAGGCGCGCGACTTCACCCTCGACGGCGCCAAGGTCCGGCGCATCGACGCCGTGAAGGCGGTGTCGGCGGCCTTCCTGCGCGGCCGGGCGGGTGACCGGGTGGGGCTCGTCTACTTCGCCGAGCAGGCCGAGGTGGCGGCCGTGCCGACCTTCGACGTGGAGGCGGTGGCGTCGGCGCTGGAGAGCGCCGGCATCGGCGACCTCGGCCGCTCCACCGCCATCGGCGACGGGCTCGGCCTTGCCATCAAGCGGCTGAAGGAGAGCACGGCGCCGAGCCGGGTGGTGGTGCTCCTCTCCGACGGCACCAGCACGGCCGGCGCCGTCAAGGCCGAGACGGCGGCGGCGCTCGCCCGCGGGCTCGGCATCAAGGTGCACACCATCGCGCTCGGCACCATGGCGCGGCTGGAGGGATCGGACGGCGCCGGCAGCCTCGTCGACGCGGCCACGCTGGAGGGCATCGCCACGGTGAGCGGCGGCGAGGCCTTCCAGGTGGGCAGCACCGAGGACCTCCGCGCCGTGACGGCGGCGATCGACGCCCTGGAGGGGGGGCGTGCCGCAGCGCCGCCGGTGGCGGTCGCCCAGTCGCTCTGGCCCTGGCCGGCGGGCCTTTCGCTCGCGGCTCTGGTGGGGCTGTTCCTCCTGGAAAGGCGGCGGCCATGACGAACCTTGTGCGGAGGCGGCCATGACGCTCGCCGACGGATACGCCCTTTTGCGGCCGTTCTGGCTCCTCGCCGTGCCGGCGCTGGTGCTGCTCGGCGCCCTGGTGGCGGCGCGCGGGGCGCTCGGCGACTGGCGGCGGGCGATCGACGGACCGCTTCTTTCCGCGCTGATGCGGCGCGGCGCCGTGGAGGCGCCGCCGGAGGACAGGCGGCGGCTGCCGGCGGCGCTCGCGGCGGCGGGCCTCCTGGCGCTGGCGCTCGCCGGTCCGGCGGTGGAGCGGGCGGGCGCCGACACCTTCCGCAACCTCGACGCGGTGCTGATCGGGCTCGACGTGTCGCGCTCCGCCGGGCCGACGGGCGAGCCGGTGGAGGGGCGCGTCGCCGCCCTGCAGGTGGCGGAGGCGGCCGGCACAAGGCAGGCCGGGCTGATGCTCTACGGCGGCGACGCCTATCTGGCGGCGCCCTTCACGGCGGACCGGACGGCGCTCGCCGAGCTGCTGGCCGCCGTGCGCGGCGACATGGTGCCGGAGGCCGGCAGCGCGCCGGAGCGGGCGATACGGCTGGCGATCGAGCGCTTCGACGCCGCCGCCATCACCCACGGCACGCTGGTGCTCGTGACCGACGGGGGCGGCGTCGACGAGGCGGCGCTCCAGGCCGGGCGCGACCTTGCCGCCGCCGGCCACCGGCTGGACGTGGTCTATGTGACGCCGGTGGACCGCCCGGCCAACGCGCCCGCGCCGGACGCCGGGGCGGCGGGCCGGCTGGCGGACGCGGGCGGCGGGGACGTGGCGGACGGACGGGACGCGGGCGCCATCGGCCGGCTGATGGCGACCGCCTCGGCCGACCGGGTCGGCCGCAGCGCCTTCGCGGTGCTCGCCTACACGGACATCGGGCGCTATCTGGCGGGGCTCGCCCTTCTTCCCATGCTGCTTCTCTTCCGGAGACGCCGATGAACCGCCTAGCCGTCGCCGCCGCCCTGATCGCCGGGCTCGCCGTCGCCGCCGCCGTGGCGGCGGGGCCGACCCGGATCGGCCGGCTGCTTCTCGCCGCCGGCCAGCCGGCGCTCGCCGCCGCCGTGTTCGACGACCCGGCCTGGCAGGGCGTCGCGCTCGCCGGCGCCGGCCGTCCGGCCGACGCCGCCGCGGCGCTTCGCCGGACGCGGAGCCCGGAGGCCGCCTACAATCTCGGCAACGCGCTGGCAAGGAGCGGCGACTTCGCCCTCGCGCTCGCCGCCTACGATCTGGCGCTCGCCCGCGACCCGGACGACGACGACGCCCGGCTCAACCGCGCCCTGGTGGAGCGGCTGGTGGCGGTGGCGTCCGCCGCCGCGCCGCCGCCGCCGGGCGGGCTTGCCAACAGCGGCGCCCGCATCGACCACGAGACCGGCTCCATGGACACCTCCGACCCGAACGCCAACGCGGTCTCCTCCCTCGGCGACGGCATGGTGGGCGAGCGGGAAGGCCAGAGAACCACCGAGACCGCCGGCACCAGCAACGTCAGCCGGCGCGGGGCGGCGAACGCCAGCGACACGGAGGCCGGCGAAGGCACCTCCACCGGCTCGGCCACGGACGCGGCCGGCACGGCGGCCAAGGGCGGCGGCGCCACCGACGCCGCCGCCGCCGACGAGGCGGACCGGCGCCAGCGCCGGGAGGCGGCCGCCCACCAGGAGACCGAGCAGGCGACGCTGCAATGGCTGGCCGCCATCCCGGACGATCCGGGCCGCTGGCTGCGCCTGCGCATCCAGGCGGAACGGCAGATCAGGGTGCGGGCCGGAACGGCCGTGCAGCCGGGCGGGGAGGACTGGTGATGAGAGGACGCGCGTTCCTGGACCGTCTCGCCGCGCTGGTGCTTTGCCTCGCGGCGCTTGTCGTCCCCGCCATCGCGGCCGAAGCGGCGGCGGGGCCGGCCGAGCGGCCGGCGGTGCGGCTGTGGGTGACGGTGGAGACGGCCGGGCCGGCGATCCGCCCGCAGGAGATGGTGATTCTCCGCGTGCACGGGCGCTACCACGTGCCGGTGACGCTGGAAAAGCTGGAGGATCCGACCGGACCCGGCTTCCGGCTGGTGCGCATCGGCCGCGACGTCTGGCATGACGTGTTCGAGGACGGCCTGACGGTGCGCGCCTTGTCGCGGACGGTGGCGGTGTTCCCCGAGCGGAGCGGCGAGACCGTGATCCCGCCCTTCGTGCACCACCTGACGGTGCTGAACACCAAGATGAAGACCGAGAAGATCGACGTGCCGACCGCGCCGACGGTGCTGACCGTGGCGCCGGCCGAGGGCCCCGCCGACGCCTGGTGGCTGCCGGCGCGGGCCGTGCGCGTGACGGAGACCTGGAGCGTGCCGCCGGAGGCGCTCGCCATCGGCCAGTCGACCCGGCGGACGATCGCCATCGAGGCGGACGGGGTGTTCGACGACCAGCTGCCGCCGGCCCCGTCCATGCGAGCGGACGGGCTGATCGTGTTTCCCGGCGTCACCGAGCGGAAGACCCGGATCGGGCTCGGCCAGGCGAAGGCCGAGGCCGACCTGGCGCTTCGCGAACGGTCGCTGCGCCGGCCCGGCCGCTTCGAGGAGGTGAAGAACGCCCCCGAGGGGCCGATCGCCCGGGTGGTCTACACCTGGGACATCCGGCCGGCGAGCGACCGGTCGATCGTGCTGCCGGCGGTGGAGATCCCCTGGTTCGACGTGGCCGCCGGGGTGATGCGGACCGAGACGCTGCCGCCGCGCACGGTGGCGCTGCAGGGCATGGAGCGGACCGCCGACGTGGTGGCGCTGGAGACGAAGCTCGGCATCATGGCGCCGGTCGAGGGGCGGCCGGTGACGCGGGACGGCGCGCTCGCCGTCGCGGCGACGGTGGCGGCGGCGCTGGCCGCGACGGCGGCCGGCGGGCTCGCCGGTCTGGCACTCTTCGCGCCGGGCGCGCTGCCGGCGGCCCGAGCCTCGGCGGAGCGGGCACGGCAGCGGCGGCGCGCGGCCGCCGGGCTGCGCGGGGCGGCAAGGCGCGGCGACGCGGCGGGGCTCAGCACGGCGATCGGGCGGCTGGTGGCGGACGGCGCGGTGGACGAGGATGCGCTGACGGGGCTGAAGGCCCTCGACCGGCATCTCTACGCCGAACCGCCGGGACCGGCACCGGACCTCCCGGCGATCGCCCGGGAGACGATCGCTCGATTGAAGATTTCCGGCCCGGCGCGTTGAGGCGGGCTCAGCCGAGCGGGCGGCGGCGTTCCAGATAGGCGAGGATCTGGCGGGCGCGGCGGGCGCGCCACATCCGGCGCGCGGCGGCGGACGGGGTGGTGGCCATCAGGAAGGCCGCGATGCCGACGGCGTTGGCCGCCACGTCGAGCACCGAGACCGTGTGCATGGGATTGATGATCTGCAGGATCTCGCCGGCGACGCCGATGAAGAAGGCGAGGAGGCAGGCGGCGAGCGCGCGCCGGCCCATCAGGAAGAAGAGGTTGGCGGCGAGCGCGAAGAAGAAGCCGGCGTGGATGAGCTTGTCGAACGGCTCGTCGATGCCGAGCGTGCCGACGATGCCGGCGAAGAGCCCGAACAGGCCGAGGAGCGAGAAGGCGAAGGCGGCCGTGAGCTGTTCGGCGCTGATGACGAGGCGGCTGATCATGGCGACGCGGAACTCCGGACCGGGCAGGACCGCCATCATGACCGGGGCCGGTTAACGGTCGGGTCTCGCGATCGTTCAAATGCGATGGATCTGCCGCGGTGCGGGACGGCGGCGGGCGGCATTGACAGAAGAGCGGATCGACCGGTAGGTGCGGGCCGGTGCCGCCGTCGCGGCCTTCATCGTCCGCACCCGTTCGTCGAAGAGAGGTTCCATGCCGCGTCCCCTGTCCCGCGTCACAGAGCGCACCGCCGGCCGGGGCGCGGATGCCTGGGTGCTGCATGCGCGCGCCAAGGCGGCGAAGGCGCGCGGGGAGGACGTGATCGTGCTCTCCGTCGGCGATCCGGACATGGACACGCCGGCCTTCGTGGTGGACGCCGCCGTGGCGGCGCTGCGGGCCGGCGACACCCACTACACGGAAAACCTCGGCCGCGAGCCCTTGCGCGAGGCGATCGCGGCGCGCCACGCGCGGCTTTCCGGCGAGCCGGTGACCGCCGCCCACGTGGCGGTGGCGAGCGGGGCGCAGAACGCCCTCTACATCGCCGCCCACCTCCTCCTGGAGCCGGGCGACCACGCGGTGCTGGTCGACCCGGCCTATGTGACCTATCCGGCCGTGTTCGGCGCCACCGGCGCCGCCGTCTCCTACGCCGAGCAGCCGGCGGAGACGGGCTTCCGCTTCGACGCGGAGCGGATCCGGGCGGCGATCCGGCCGGAGACGAAGGTGCTGGCCTTCGCCAACCCGAACAACCCGACCGGCGTGACCTTCACGGCGGACGACCTTGCCGCGATCGCCGCCCTCGCCGAGGCGCACGACCTCTGGGTGATCGCCGACGAGGTCTATGGCGACCTCGTGTTCGAGCGGCCCTTCGTGCCGGCGGCGTCGGTGCCGGCGCTCCGGCCGCGGCTCCTGTCGCTCGGCAGCTTCTCCAAGGCCTTCGCCATGACCGGCTGGCGCTGCGGCTACATGGTGGCGCCGCCGCACGTGGTGGAGGCGACCGGGCGGCTGGCGGTCGCCATGCTCTACGGCCTGCCGGGCTTCATCCAGGAGGCGGCGCTCGCCGCGCTCCTCGGCCACGGCGCCGTGGAGGCGGAGATGCGCGCGATCTACCGGCGCCGGCGCGACCTCGCCGTGGCGGCGCTCGCCGACGTGCCGCGGCTCAGCGCCGAGCAGCCGGAGGCGGGCATGTTCATGATGCTGGACGTGTCGGCCACGGGCCTCGACGGCGACCGGTTCGCCGCCGCGCTCTACGAGCGCGAGAAGGTGTCGGTGCTGGACGGGGCGGCCTTCTCGGACCTCTGCCGCAACCACGTGCGCCTCTCCTTCGCGGTGCACGACGACGAGCTCCTGGAGGGCTGCGCCCGCATCCGCCGCTTCGTGGCGGGGCTGAACGCCGGGCCAGGAGACGGGAATTCACCCACGTGAAATCCTGATCCCGTGCATGCCGACGGAAGAGATCGGGCTGCAGGGGCGATATTTGCCGGTCTCCGCGGTGAACTGCTCGCAGTCGCAGCATCGATTGGTCGATAAAGAGGCTTGCCTCGCCGGGCCTTTTCACTAGCATGAAAAGTCATAGGGCCGACGCGGCAGGAGGATCTGGCGATGATCGAGGGGATCGGGCGGGATGCGGAGTGGTCGCTGCCGGCGGCCTTCTATCGGGACGAGGCGCGCTACGCCCGCGAGCGCAAGATGATCTTCGAGGCCAACTGGCTTCTGTTCTCCTGGTCGGAGCGGCTCGCCGAGCCCGGCGACTACGTGACGGGCCAGCTCGCCGGCCACAGCATCTTCGCCATTCGCGGCGACGACGGCAAGGTGCGGGCCTTCCACAATGTGTGCCGGCACCGGGCCTCCGAGCTTCTGCGCGAGGAGACCGGGCGCTGCGGCAAGCTGATCGTCTGCCCCTACCATTCATGGAGCTTCAAGCGCGACGGCGCGCTCCACAAGGCGGCGGAGTTCGGCAAGGACGCCACCTTCGATCCCGACGAGTGGGGCCTCTACGCGCTCGACTGCGAGGAATGGCGCGGCCTCGTCTTCGTGCGCATCCGCCGCGAGGGGCCGTCGCTGATCGACTGGCTCGGCCCGGTGGTCGGCTTCGCGGAGCGCTTTCCGCTCGAAAAGCAGCACTATTTCACCAAGAAGGAGCGGGTGGTCGACGTCGACTGGAAGACCTACGGCGAGAACTACCTGGAGTGCTACCACTGCCGGGCCATGCACCCGGGGCTCTGCGCGACGCTCGACATCGACCGCTACGCCATCGACGTGCACGCCGAGCACGAGCTGTTCCACCTGCACGCGCCGGGGCGTGAGGAGGGCCTGACCCAGGGCACCTATCTCTACCGCTTCCCCTTCCTGATGCTGAACCTCTACGACTGGGGTTCGTCCATCGCCACGGTGGAGCCGCTGGGGCCGGGGCGGCTGAAGCACATCAACTGGTACTTCTTCGAGGACGTGAGCCCGGAGAAGGCGGAGGCCAACCAGCAGTCGGCCGACTGGTCCGCCCAGATCATCACCGAGGACCTGGACATCATCGTCGGCGTCCAGCGCAACCTCAACGCCGGCATCTACACCCGCGGCGCCCTCTCCAAGACGCACGAGCACGCGGTGATCGCCTTCGACCGGATGGCCGTGGAGGCGCTGGAACGGCCGGGCCCGCAGCGGATCGCCGCGGAATGACCCGGCCGGCGCTAGGGCCCGGCGCGCACGACGCGGCGGCGGCGGCCGACCAGCTCGGCCGCCGGCTCGGCTCGGACATCCGCGCCCTCCGCCAGGCCCGCGACATGACGCTGACCCGGCTCGCCGAGGAGACCGGCCTTTCGGTCGGCCTCCTAAGCCAGGTGGAGCGCGGGCTATCGGAGCCGAGCGTGAAGGCGCTCCACCTGATCGCCACCGCCCTCGGCACCACGGTCGGATCCTTCTTCCGCGACGCGGACGCGCCCGCGTCCGGCGGCCTCGTGGTGCGCCGGGACGCGCGCAAGCGCATCGACTACGGCGGCGGCATCCACGACGAGCTGCTGTCGCCCTCGCTCGACGGGTCGCTGGAGCTTCTCCTCTGCCGGCTGCCGCCGGGCGCCTCCAGCGGCGACGAGCCCTACGCCCACGAGGGCGAGGAGGCCGGCTACGTGCTCGCCGGCACGCTCGACCTCGACGTGGACGGGGTGATCCACCGGCTGAACACGGGCGACAGCTTCGGGTTCCCGTCCACCCGGCCGCACCGCTACCGCAACCCCGGCTCCAAGGAGACCGTGGTGGTGTGGGCCGTGACGCCGCCGAGCTACTGAGACCCGGCCGCGCGGGGACCTGTCTGTGAAAGACCGCCAAGGTGCGGTCCGGCATTGCTCCGCCTTACCCTTTTCTTCCCTTCATCCGTCCGGAGTTCCGTCCCCATGTCCGCCGTTCCGAGCCCCACCACCCGGACCTTCGACGCCATCGTCATCGGCGCCGGGCACAACGGCCTCGTCTGCGCCAACTATCTCGCCAAGGCGGGCCTTTCCGTCGCCGTTCTGGAGCGCCGCGGGGTGGTCGGCGGCGCGGCCGTCACGGAGGAGATCGCGCCGGGCTTCCGGGCGTCCATCTTTTCCTACCTGATGAGCCTCCTCCACCCGCGCATCATCCGCGACTTCGACCTGAAGCGACACGGGCTGGAGGTGCTGCCCTGCTCCGACATGATCTCGCCGGTATCGGACGACGACTACATCGTCTTCTCCGACGACATGAAGAAGACGCAGGCCTCCTTCGCCAAGTTCTCGGCCAAGGACGCCGCCGCCTATCCGGCGTTCGACGCCTATCTGCAGGAGGCGACCCGGATCGTCCGCCAGGTGTTGTTCGACACGCCGGTGGATCCGGCGCGGCGCGACTGGCGCACCTTCAAGGACGGCGCGGAACTTCTGTGGAAGTACCGCAAGGTCGGCCGCAAGATGTACCGCATCGTCGACATGATGACGATGTCGGCCTACGACTTCCTGCGTGAATGGTTCGAGGACGATCGGGTGATGGCGGTGCTCGCCTACTACGCCTCGATCGGCACCTTCGCCGGGCCGAAGACGCCGGGCTCGGCCTATGTGATCATGCACCACATCATGGGCGAGCACGAAGGCGCCGGCGGCTGGGGCTTCATCAAGGGCGGCATGGGGGCGATCACCCAGGCGCTCGCCTCGGCGGCGCGGGCGCAAGGGGTGACCATCATCACCGAGGCCGCCATCAAGGAGGTGCGCGTGACCAACGGCCGGGCCACCGAAGTGATCACCGACGGCGGCGACGTCTACCGGGCCAAGGTGATCGCCTCCAACGCCTCGGCCCGCACGCTCTATCTCGACCTCGTCGGCGAGAAGCACCTGCCCGACGAGGTGGTGCGCGAGATCAAGGGCTACCGGACGTTCGGCACGGCGTTCAAGATGAACATCGCCTGCGAACGCCCGCCACAATACAAGATCCTCGACAAGGTGCGCGCGGACGGGGCCATCGGGAGCTTCTCCTACCCGACCTACATGCACATCGCGCCGGACATCGACTATCTGGAGCGCGCCTACGACGACGCCAAGTACGGCTGGTATTCCAGCCGCCCCTTCATCACGCCGGTGGTGCCCACCATCGTGGACGACACGCTCGCCCCGCCCGGCAAGCACGTGGTGAACCTCTTCGGCGGCCACGCCCCCTACACGCTGAAGGGCGGCGACTGGGCCACCGAGCGGGAGAACTTCAAGAAGACGGTGTTCGACACCATCGAGGCCTTCGCGCCCGGCTTCTCCAACGACGTGATCGAGGCCCAGCTCCTGGTGGCGCCGGACATCGAGCGCATCGTCGCCCTGCCGCAGGGCCACATCTTCCACGGCGAACTCTCCACCGACCAGCTTTTCTTCCAGCGTCCGGTATCCGGCTACGCGGACTATCGCACGCCCATCGCCGGGCTCTACGTGTGCGGCTCGTCCATGCACCCGGGCGGCGGCGTCTCGGGCATTCCCGGCCACAACGCGGCGCGGGAGATCCTCAAGGATATGAAGAAGAAAATGCCCTAATCCGTCATCGGACGAGAAGATTTGCGACCCGGTGCTACGTCGGCAAAACTGTCGCTTTCCTTTCACATCGGGATGGCATTCACTAGCGGCCCGAACGTTGCGAGCCAGAAACGCAACGCGGTGCCTAAACCTCAGGGGAGCGTGATATGACCAGGATCGTCACCACGGGCTTGACCCGCAGAACGGTGCTCAAAGGGACCGCCGCGGCGGGTGCCATGGCGCTTGCGGCTCCGGCCATCGTGCGCTCGTCGCTCGCCTCGTCGGGCGAACTGAATTTCCTCGGCTGGGCCGGCTACGACAGCTTCCAGGCCGTGTTCGACACCTTCGAGAGCGCGACCGGCATCAAGGTGAACTTCACCGGCCTCGGCAGCCAGGACGAGTTCCTCGCCCAGGCCCAGACCGGCGGCGCCACCAACGGCGACTTCGACATCTCCGAGCCGACCGCGGACCGGCTGTCCAACTGGATCGACAACGACTTCATCCAGCCCTGGGACATGACCAAGATCGGCGCCGACAACGTGGACCCGTCCTTCCTGACGGCCATGAAGGACGGCAAGCTGATGGCCTCGCCCACCATCTGGGGCACCGAGGCGCTGACCTTCAACAAGGAAGCGGCGCCGATGGAGTACGGCACCGCGTCGCTCGCCGACCTCTTCGACGACAAGTACGCCGGCCAGCTGACCCTGCGCGCCCACTCGGGCCTCGCCGCCACCGGCCTCTACCTCGACTCGATCGGCCAGCTGCCGCATCCGTTCCGGGAAGGCTACTCGGACGAGGCCAAGATGGTCGCCATCTGGGACAAGGTCCTGGAGTTCGCCGTCTCCAAGCGGCCGAACATCGCCCAGTTCTGGTCCAACGAGAACGAGGCCCAGGGCGCCTTCCGCACCAACGGCTGCGTCATCGGCTTCAACTGGGACACCTCCGCGGCGGCGCTCGCCAAGGAAGGCATGCCGATCGGCTACCTCGCCCCGAAGGAAGGCGCCATCGCCTGGGCGCAGAACTTCGTGCTGATGAAGGGCGCCAAGAACGTCGAGCAGGCCAACGCCTGGGTCAGCTGGATCAACAGCCCCGAGGGCGGTGCCCTGTGGGCGACGGCCTACGGCTCCAACCCGGTCGCCAAGGGCGCCGTGGAGAAGCTGTCGCCGGAAGCCAAGGCCTTCTTCGAGGCCGCCTATCCGGGCGACGCCCTCTCCAAGCTGTGGTGGTGGCCGGAGCAGCCGGCCTGGTTCGTCGCCAAGCGCACCGAATACGCCACCAAGTTCGCCTCGGCCTGATTCCTGCATACATCCTGCAAGGCGCCTGACGCCGGGCGGGACCGGGAAACACACCCGCGCGGCGCCTGGCGCCGGGCGGGGCTTCGATACGTCCGTCCGGCGCCAGGCACCGGACGGACGGTTCCAAGGGGCTGGCCGGCGTCCTGCGCCGGACGGCTGGCCGAGCGGCCGGGCCGTGTTCTCGCCAGATCATGGGCGTGACGCGGCCTTCGTCCTGTCGGCAGGACCGCGGGTCCGCCGCCTCGTCTTCGATCGCGTGGGGGACGCTCTGCCCGCGCCAGTGCTTTGGAGTGCCGATGAGCCGCGACGTCCAACTCGACCACGTCACCATGCGCTTCGGCGACTTCACGGCGGTCAGCGACGTCAGCCTGGACATCAGGGCCGGCGAGTTCTTCTCCTTCCTCGGCCCGTCGGGCTGCGGCAAGACCACCATTCTCCGCATGATCTCCGGCTTCATGGAGCCGAGCGCCGGCGCCATCCGCATCGGCGGCGCCGACATGGCGGGCATCGGGCCGAACAAGCGGCCGACCGCACTGATCTTCCAGAATCTGGCGCTCTTCCCGATGATGACCGTGGCGGAAAACATCGCCTTCGGTCTTGAGATGCGCGGCGTCGACCGCTCCGCCCGCCGCAAGAAGGCGATGGAACTCCTGGACCTGATCGCCCTGCCGGAAAGCGCCGACAAGCGCATCGACCAGCTCTCCGGCGGCCAGAAGCAGCGCGTGGCGATCGCCCGGGCGCTCGCCGTGGAGCCGCAGGTGATGCTGCTCGACGAGCCGCTCTCTGCGCTCGACCTGAAGCTGCGCCAGCACATGCGCACGGAGCTTCGCGCCATCCAGCGGCGCACGGGCCTCACCTTCATCTACATCACCCACGACCAGGGCGAGGCGCTGACCATGTCGGACCGGGTCGGCGTCATGTCGCGCGGCCGGATCGACCAGGTCGGTCCGTCGCACGCCATCTACGACGCGCCCGCGACCCCGTTCGTCGCCACCTTCGTCGGCGAGAACAACGTGTTCGCCGGCACGCTGACGGACGCGGCGGGCGGCATCGGCCATGTGGAGACCGCCGCCGGCCCACTGCGGGCGAGCCTGCCGGAGGCGCTGCCCAAGGGCGCGCCGGTGCTCGTCTTCGTGCGGCCGGAGCGCATGCGCCTCGGCCCCGGCCCGGACGGGCTGAACACGGTGACGCGGCCTGTGAGCCACGTGGATTTCGAGGGCAATTTCGTCAACGTGGCGCTCGACTCCGGCGGGGGCGCCCACGGACGCGCCATGCTGGTGCAGCTGCCGAACGACGGGCGCGTGCCGGCCTTCGAGCCGGGCAGCGCCGCCACCGTGAGCTTCGACCCGGGGCAGGCCCGCATCCTGCCGGCGGGCGAACTGGCCAAGGAGTAGGCGCCATGTCCGCCCTCGTGCGCCGCTACGGCTGGCCCATCACGCTCTTCATGACCGGCACCACCGCCGTCTGGCTGGTGGTGATGGTCATCCTGCCCGCCCTCGTGATGGTGGAATACTCCTTCCACCCGAACCTGCCGGTGACCAAGCGCGGCGGGCCGGAGGACTACTACACGCTGACCAACTACGCGGCGCTCTTCCGCGGCATCGATCTCACCACCTGGACTTTCCCCAACGACTTCACGGTGTTCATCCGCACCATCTGGGGCGCCTCGCTGGTGACCTTCCTGTCGCTGGTGGTGTGCTACCCGATCGCCTGGCACGTGGCCAAGATCGCGCCGCCGCGGCGGGCGGCGGTGATGATCCTGCTCCTCGTCATCCCGTTCTGGATCAACGAGATCCTACGCACCTTCGCCTGGTACATCATCCTCGCCTACCAGGGTCCGCTGAACGCCGCCCTGCTCGGCCTCGGCATTCTGGACAAGCCCGTGCGCTGGCTGTCGGGCAGCGGCGGCGTGCTCATCGGCATGACCTACGCCTTCCTGCTCTTCATGATGTTCCCCTTGATCAACGCCATCGAGACGCTGGACACCAACCAGGTGGAGGCCGCCAAGGACCTCGGCGCGCCCACCTGGCAGATCCACAGGCGGATCGTGATCCCGCACGCCAAGCCCGGCATCGCGGTCGGCTGCATCATGGTGTTCGTGCTGGCGGCGAGTTCCTACATCGTGCCCGCCCTCCTCGGGTCGCCCGGCACGCGGTGGTTCACCGAGACCATCTACGTGTGGTTCTTCGAGGGGCAGGACTGGCCGCGCGGTTCCGCCTACGCCTTCATCCTGCTGACGCTCTGCATCACCTTCATCATGCTGGTCATGCGCCTCTTCAAGGTCGGCCTCGCCGACATCGCCAAGTGAGGAGGCCCGCGCCATGGCAACCCTGAACCGTCCGACCGGCGCCGACCTCCTGATGCGGGTCTACCTGTTCGTCTTCTTCTTCTATCTCCTGGCGCCGCTCGCCGTGATGGCGCTCGCCACCTTCAACACCAGCCGGTTTCCGACCATCACCCCCTGGCTCGGCACCACGACCCAGTGGTTCGTGGCGCTCTGGAACGACCGGCAGATGTGGCAGGGACTCTCGTCCTCCTTCATCGTCGGCATCGCGGTGATCGTCGTGTCGGTGCCGATCGGCGTCGCCGCCGCCATGCTGCTCGACGGGGTGCACCGCAAGGCGCGGACCTTCCTCTACGCCGTGATGGTGTCGCCGTTGCTGACGCCCGGCGTCATCATCGGCATCTCCACCCTGGTGTTCTGGGACCGGCTCGGCGTGAAGGGCGGCCTGCACCTTGCGGTGATCGGCCAGTCGAGCTTCATCATCGCCTATGTGATGCTGATGGTGTCCGCCCGCCTGCAGCGCTTCGACCGGACGTTGGAGGAGGCGGCGCTCGACCTCGGGGCCAGCCACACCCAGGTGTTCGCCAAGATCCTCTTCCCCTATCTCCGGCCGGCCATCCTGGCAGGCGCGGTGCTTGCCTTCTTCCAGTCGTTCGAGAACTACAACGTCACGCTCTTCACCCGCGGCACGGACACGACGCTGACGGTCTACATCGCCTCCAAGGTGCGCACCGGCCTGACGCCGGCGGTGAACGCCCTGGCGTTGATCCTCATCACCATCACCATCGTGTTCGCGGTCGGCTACGAGATCCTGCGGCGGAACCAGAAGGCGAAGGCGGCGGCCTGACGGCGGCGGCGCCTCCGGTGTGCAGGAACTGGAAACGGAAAAGGGCGGCCTCCCTGGGGAGCCGCCCTTTCTTCGTTTCGAGCCTCTGTGCCGGGTATCAGGCGCCGGTCAGGTCTTGTAGCCGGGGTCCAGCGTGTCGAGGAGCCGGAGGTGGGCGGCCCACTCGAGCATGAGGTCGCCGTCGTCATAGGCCATCTGGTCGAACTGGCGGCCGACCCGCTCGGCGACCGCAAGCGGCGGCACGTCGAGTTCGGCGCCGGTGGACTGGGCGGCGATCTGCACTTCGCAAGCCATGTTCACGTAGAACATGTGGCTGAAGGCCTCCGCCACCGTGCGCCCGACGGTGAGGAGCCCGTGGTTGCGCAGGATCAGCACCGGCTTGTCCTGAAGGTCGGCGACGATGCGTTCGCGCTCATCGAGGTCGAGGGCGATGCCCTCGTAGGCGTGGTAGCCGACCCGGCCGTGGTACTGCATGGCGATCTGGCTGATCGGCAGCAGCCCGTCCTTCAGGGCCGAGACGGCCATGCCGGCGCGGGTGTGGGTGTGGATCACGCAGGCCGCGTCGTGCCGGCTCATGTGGACGGCGCTGTGGATGGTGAAGCCGGCCGGGTTCACCCGCTCGGGCCGGTCCTCCACCTTGTTGCCGTCCACGTCGATCTTGACCAGCGACGAGGCGGTGATCTCGTCCCAGCGCCAGCCGTAGGGGTTGATCAGGAAGCGGCCCGGCTCGCCCGGCACCCGCACGGTGGCGTGGGTGTAGATGAGGTCGGTCATGCGGAAGTGGGCGAGCAGCCGGTAGCAGGCCGCAAGCTCAACGCGCGCGGCCCATTCGGCCTCGCCCATGCCGGTCTTCATAGCCACGACGGACATGCCAAACCCTCGCTTCTGGAACGGAATGTCCGTTTCTATCAAGGATCCGGCGGCGCCGGAAGCGCCCCTGGCGCGGGAAACGCCCCGGGCGCCGGCAGCGCTTCGGGCGACCCAGTGCCGGGCATCGTGGCGGGCATCGTGGCGGGCAGGGTAGCGCCGGAGCGCAGCGCATCCTCGATGCGGCCGACGAGCCAGTCGATCGCCGGGTCGGAGAGGGAGGCCCGGTGGCGCAGGATGGCGAGTTCGAAGCCCGGCACCGGCATGGGCAGCGGATGGGTGGCAAGGCCGAAGGCGCGGGCGAGCTTCAGCGCCACCTTGGAGGGCGCCGTCACCACCGCGTCGGACGTCGCCACCACCATGAAGGCGCTGACGAACTGGGGCACGACGCCGATCACCCGGCGCTGCCGGCCGAGCCGTTCCAGCACCCCGTCGACGCTGCCGCGGGCATCGCCCGACGGCGAGACCAGGATGTGGTGGAGGCCGCAATAGGTGTCGAGGTCGAGGGTGGCGCCGATGCGGGGGTGGTCGCGCCGGGCGGTGACCAGATAGTCCTCGTGCACCACCGCCGTGGTGGTGAGGGGATCCGGCGGCGCAGGGAAGACGCCGACCGCCACGTCGATGGTGCCGGCGAGGACGCCCGCTTCCGTCTCCGTCCGGCCGAGGGTGCGGAAGAGGACGCGGCAGCGCGGCGCCGTCTCGCCGATCGCGCGGATCAGCGGCGGCGCGATGGCGCCGATCACCGAATCCAGCGCCGCGACGGAGAAGTTGCGGCCGGTGGTGGCGAGATCGAAGCCGCGGCCGAGCCGGACGGCGCCGCGCACAGCGGCGAGCGCCTCGCCGATCGGCCCGCCGAGCTGGCGCGCCCGGGCGGTCGGCACCACGCCGGCGCCCTTTCGCACGAACAGCGGATCGTCGAAGATGCGCCGCAGCCGGCCGACCGCGTGGCTCACCGCCGACTGGGTCATGCCGAGGTCGCGGCCGACCGTGCTCATCTTGCCCGACTGCAGGAGGGCGTCGAACACGATGAGGAGCGTCAGGTCCAGCCGCCGAACATGCGTGTCGTCGATGGAGATCATGAGGCGAATTCGGTTTTGTTCATAGAGGGGACTTGATACAGAATCCAGGAGCGCGGGCGCAAGCCCGGCCATGGCGGCACCGTCGCACCGCTGCCGGCCCGGTTCTTTCGCCGGCGGCCCCTCGCCCGCAACCGCCCACGACACCCCGCGGGTCCGTTCACGCCGGCCCGCACCGGCAGCCATCGCAACCGATCGGGCGGAGCCGCGGACCGACAAGGTGCCGCCGTCCCCCGGGGAAGGACTATTCCATGCTGAAGCTCACCATCAACGGCGTCGACCGCGACGTCGACGTGGAGGCGGACACTCCGCTCCTCTGGGTGCTGCGCGACGACCTCGGCCTCGACGGCACCAAGTTCGGCTGCGGCGCCGGGCTCTGCGGCGCCTGCACGGTCCACGTGGACGGCGTGCCGGTGCGCAGCTGCCAGACGCTGGCCGGCGACGTGGCGGGCCAGGCCGTGACCACGATCGAGGGCATCGCGGGCAAGGCCGCCGAGGCCGTGAAGGCCGCCTGGATCGAGATCCAGGTGCCGCAGTGCGGCTATTGCCAGTCCGGCCAGATCATGGCCGCCACGGCGCTTCTGATCGAGACGCCCAAGCCGACCGACGAAGACATCATCGCCGCCATGGACGGCAACGTCTGCCGCTGCGCCACCTACCAGCGCATCCAGGCCGCCGTGCACCGCGCCGCCACCATGATGGAGGGCTGACCCATGCTGCACGCCTTTAAAGACGCCTTGAAGCGCACCGCCGCCGCCCGTCCGTCGCGCCGCACCTTCCTGAAGGGCATGGGCGGCGCCGGCGCCGGCCTTGTGGTCGGATCCTTCCTGCCCTTCCATTCCGCTGCCGCGGCGACCGGCCCGGCCACCGCCGGCGCCTTCAACCCCTTCGTGCGGATCGCCACCGACGGCACCGTGACCGTGGTGGTGAAGCACCTGGACAAGGGCCAGGGCATCGCAACCGGTCTCGCCATCCTGGTGGCGGAGGAACTGGACGCCGCGCCGGAGCAGGTGACCACCGTCTTCGCCCCCGCCGACGCCACGCTCTACGCCAACCTCGACTTCGGCATGCAGGGCACCGGCGGCTCCACCTCCATCCACAACAGCTACGAGCAGTACCGCAAGGCCGGCGCCGCCGCGCGGGCCATGCTGGTGGCCGCCGCCGCGGACGCCTGGGGCGTCCCGGCCGGCGAGATCACCGTCGCGGGCGGCCGCATCGCCCATCCGTCCGGCAAGACGGCCGGGTTCGGCGACCTCGCCGACGCGGCCGCCGGCAAGACGGCGCCGGCCGAGCCGGTGCTGAAGACGCCGGACCAGTGGGTGCATATCGGCAAGAGCTTCCCGCGGGTGGACGTGCCGGGCAAATCGGCCGGCGCCCTCGGCACCTACGGCATGGACGTGCGGCTCGACGGCATGCTCACCGTCGTGGTGCTCCGTCCGCCGAAGTTCGGCGCCACCGTGGCGGGCGTGAACGACGCGGACGCGCGCGCCGTGAAGGGCGTCGTCGACGTGGTCTCCGGCCCGTTCGGCGTGGCGGTGATCGCCGAGAAGACCTGGCCGGCCCTGAAAGCCCGCGACCTCCTGACGGTCAGCTGGGACGAGAGCGCGGCGGAGCGGCGCGGCACGTCCGAGCTTCTGGCCGAATACCAGGCGCTCGCCGGCACGCCCGGCACGGTCGCCCGCGACGGCGACGCGGACGCGGCGCTTGCCGGCGCGGTGAAGACCGTGGAGGCTGAGTATGTCTTCCCCTATCTCGCCCACGCGCCGATGGAGCCGCTCGACATCACCATCCTGGCGGAGGCCGATAAGGCCACCATCTGGACCGGCTCGCAGATGCCGACGGTGGACCAGGCGGTGGCCGCCGGCGTGCTCGGCCTGAAGCCGGAGGCGGTCGCCATCGAGACGCTCTGGGCCGGCGGCTCGTTCGGCCGGCGCGCCATCCTCGACGCCCACTACACGGCGGAGGCGGCGATGATCGCCAAGGCCTACGGAGAGCCCCGCCCGCTGAAGATCGTCTGGTCGCGCGAGGACGACCTGCGCGGCGGCTACTACCGGCCGCTCTACGTGCACCGGGTGCGCGCCGGGGTGGACGCGGACGGCAAGGTGGTGGGCTGGCACCACCGCATCGTCGGCCAGTCCATCTTCACCGGCACGGCGATGGAGAGCTACGTGGTCCACGAGGGCGTCGACCACACCTCGGTGGAGGGCGTGGTGGACACCAGCTACGACCTGCCGGCCATGCGGGTGGAGCTCCACTCGCCGAAGGTGGGCGTGCCGGTGCTCTGGTGGCGCTCCGTCGGCCACACCCACACGGCCTATGTGATGGAGACGGTGATCGACGCGCTCGCCGCCGCCGCCGGCAAGGACCCGGTGGAATTCCGCCTCGGCCTCATCAAGGACGACCCGCGCAAGGTGGCGGTGCTGAAGCTTGCCGCCGAGAAGGCCGGCTGGACGTCGCCGCCGCCGGCGGGCCGCTACAGGGGCGTCGCCGTGCACAAGTCGTTCGACACCTATGTGGCGGAAGTCGCCGAGGTGACGCTCGACGGCGCCACCGTGACGGTGGAGAAGGTGGTGTGCGCGGTGGATTGCGGCGTGGCGGTGAACCCGGACACCATCCGCGCCCAGATGGAGGGCGGCGTCGGCTTCGGCCTCGGCGCGATCCTGCGCAACGAGATCACGCTGACGGCGGGGGCGGTCGACCAGGCCAACTTCGACAGCTACGAGCCGCTGCGCCTCTCCGACATGCCGACCGTGGAGGTGCATATCGTGCCGTCCATGGAGGCGCCCACCGGCGTCGGCGAGCCTGGCGTGCCGCCGATCGGTCCGGCGGTTGCCAACGCGGTGTTCAAGGCGACCGGCCGCCATCCGCGCCGGCTGCCCTTCTCCATGGGCGACTTCGTCTGACGCGACCGGGCCATAGCACCCCGGCCGGCGCCGGCCTCGCTCCTGATCGAGCGGCGGCGCCGGCCGGAGGGGCGGGCGTCCAGCGGAGGGGAGGGGAGGACCGGGATCTTTTCCCGGTCGCCGGAACCGGCGGAAGATATGCCGGCGAACTGGATACAATCCGCCCTCAAGCCGTGTTCGGGCGACGCATGGTATGGCGAATCCATGACGCCGAGACGCACCAGGTGCGCGTTGTTCACGGTGAGGCGAAAAAAAACGGCGCCGTGGCCGCGACTCCTCAAAAAACCACGGGCTCACGGCTTGTGGAGTGTGCTAAGAATATAGCTTAGGAGCGGTTCTGGAATGCGGTCGGCCCGGGCGTTTGGTCCCGTCAAAGGTTTGAAGCCGGGCTTCAAAGAATACGAAATCGGCGCAGAAGGCTCTGGAAACAAACTGGATCGGCGTATCGCTCCGCGGACGTCGTTCCAGAGCTTTACATTGCGGAGACGAGAAGAGCAGAATGGGTAAGGGTAAGGACTTCCGCCCGTCGCGGCGGCGCGGCGGATTTGATGACGACGTGATGCCGTCTTTCGATATTCGGCCAGAACGTCCGTCGCGTTCGTTCGGCGGCCCCTCGCCGTTCGAGAGTGCGCCGCCGTCAGGCCCCGTGGTCGACGCCACGGTGTCCTGGTTCAATCCGGAGAAGGGCTTCGGTTTCACATCGTTGTCCGACGGGTCGGGCGATGCCTTCCTCCACATCGGCCAGCTCCAGGCCATCGGCCGCGACAGCGTGCCGCCGGGCGCCACGCTCAAGGTCCAGGTCGCCCAGGGCGCCAAGGGCAAGCAGGTCGTCAAGGTGGTCGAGGTCGACGAGACCACGGCCCAGCCGCAGCAGTTCCGTCCGCGCCCTGCCGCCCCCCGCGCCGGTGGCTTCGGTGGTGATCGCGGCGGCTACGGCGATCGTGCCGGCGGTGGCGGCGGTGGCTACGGCGATCGCGGCGGCTTCGGCGGCGGTGGTGGTGGCGGCGGTGGCTTCGGCGCGCCGCGTCCCCCGCGCCGGACCGTGGACATGTCGTCCGCCGTCGATCTCGACGGTGTCGTCAAGTGGTTCAACCCGGACAAGGGCTTCGGCTTCGTGGCCGGCGAGGACGGCGGCAAGGACGTGTTCGTCCACATCTCCGTCCTGCAGGCGGCCGGCATGGGCCCGCTCGCCGACGGCCAGCGCGTCGCGATGAAGATCGTGGAAACGCCGAAGGGCCGCGAGGCCGTGCAGATCAGCGTTCTCGACTGAGCCGTTCCGGCCGCAGTCGCGCATCGACATCGGAAAGCCGTGGCGGACCCCCGCCACGGCTTTTCCGCGTGATGGGGATGCGGGTGGTTTGGGGCGGGGCTCTTGGGCTGGCGGGGCGGCGGGCTGTTCTGTGGCGTCGGCGCCGGCACCCCTCACCCCAACCCTCTCCCTCAAGGGGAGAGGGGGACCGTTGGCGGTTCGGTCGAGAACGTTCGACCGGGTGTGGCTTTCGTCCGCCATCACCTCTGTGGGGTCGGCGCCGGCACCCCTCACCCCGACCCTCTCCCTCAAGGGGAGAGGGGGACCGTTGGCGGTTCGGTCGAGAACCGTTCGACCGGGTGTGGCTTCGCCCGCCATCACCTCTGTGGGGTCGACGCTGACACCCCTCACCCCTACCCTCTCCCTCAAGGGGAGAGGGGGACCGTTGGCGGTTCGGTCGAGGACCGTTCGACCGGGTGTGGCTTTCGTCCGCCATCACCTCCGGGGCGTCGGCGCCGACACCCCTCACCCCAGCCCTCTCCCTCAAG
>NZ_MSIG01000017.1 GCF_001927285.1 Mongoliimonas terrestris
GGCGGCGGCACCACGGCGATGCCGTCGATGCGCACCACCGGCGGCCGCCGCTCCACGATCACTTCGTTCCCGACCGAAAGGCGCGGCAGGTCGAAGCGCTCGGCCAGTTGGATCAGCGGCAGGCGCAGGCGCTCAAGGTCCTTGGCGGGCAGCTTGCCGACGGCGATGTCCGGCCCCGCGACGGACTCGGTCACCGTCAGGTCGATCGGCTGCTTGCGCGGCTGGATCAGGCTGACGAGCGCCTGCAGCGCCGGCTTGGCCTTCAGCAACGTCGGCGTCACCACGAAGCAGACGTCGATGTCCACCACGGCGTGGCTCGCCCGCTGGTGGAATCCCACCACCGCCTGCCTGCCGAGCAGGATCCCGGCGAAGGTGGCGCGGCGGCGGGCGTTCGGCGGCGAGGTGCGGGTCGGCTCCACCGGCGGCGTGAGGCCGCGGTCCGCGAGGGCGTCGACGACGAGCTGGCGCTTGAAGTCCGCGTAGGGCCCTGGCGCCAGATGCTGCACCAGGCAGCCGCCGCAGATCCCGAAGTGCGGGCAGGGCGGGTCGGCCCGGTCGGGCGAGCGGGTCAGGATCTCCACCTCGTCGGCCCGGTCGCCCGCAAGGGTCGCCCGCACCCGTTCGCCGGGCAGCGCGTAGGGCACGAACACCGCGCGGCCGTTCACGGTGGCGACGCCGTCGCCCCGGTGGCCGAGGCGGTCGATCTCAAGCTCGATCACGGGTCGCTCCGATCAGATATTCCAGGTTGCCGTCGCCCCCTTCGATGGGGGACGGAATGAGATCGTCGGCGGTCCAGCCCTCCTGGCTGGCGAGCCAGGCGGCGACGCGTTCCGCGCTCGCCCGGCCGACCGCCGGATCGACCAGCCCGCCCTTGCCGATCGCCGCCCGGCCCGCCTCGAACTGCGGCTTCACCAGGAACACCCCGAAGGCGCCGGGTGCGGCGAGCGCCAGCACCGGCGGCAGCACCAGCGTCAGCGAGATGAAGGACACGTCGCAAACGATCGCCTCGACCGGATGGTTCACGTCGCCCGCCGTCAGGTCGCGCGCGTTCAGCCCCTCCAGGCTCGTCACCCGCGGATCGGCGGAAATCCGCGGGTGAAGCTGCCCGTGGCCAACGTCGATGGCGGTCACGTGCGCCGCGCCCCGCTCCAGCAGCACCTGCGTGAAGCCGCCGGTCGAGGCGCCGAGGTCCACCGCGTGTCGGCCCGCCGGATCGAAGCCCGTGGCCTCAAGCCCCGCGATCAGCTTCAGCGCCGCGCGCGACACATAGCCCGCCGCCGGGTCCGCCACCTCAAGCGCCGCGTCCGGCGCCACCGCCTCGCCGGGCTTGGCCGCCGGACGGCCGTCCACGGTCACCGCGCCGCGCAGGATGGCGTCGCGGGCACGGGCGCGGGTCTCCATCAGGCCGCGGGAGACGAGAAGCTGGTCGAGGCGGGTCTTCGGCATGGGGCAGGGTTTGCGCGCCCGCGCCGCCGTTGGCAAGCCCTCCATGGCAAACGGGCGCCGGTGACAAACGCCTGCCCGGCGGCCATGATCGCCGCAACGGGGCGGCGGGGATTCGGGCATGTGGATCGAGGGACGGGCGCTCTACCGGGAAAGCCGCGCGGCGGCACCGAGGAGTGTCACGGTTTCGCTCGACCTCCGCGGCCTGACGATCCGCAGCCTCGCCGGCGACGACATCGCCCATTGGCCGTTCGCGACGCTCATCCGGCACGGCGGTGATCCGCTGGCGATCGGCCGGCGGAAGACCGACCCGCAGCCGGACGCCCGGGTCGAGATCGGCGATCCGGCCATCAAGGCCGCCTTCGAAGCCGCCCTCAAGGCCATCCCGCGGGCCGAGGAGGGCGCGGTCCCGCGCGCCTTCGTGTGGGCGAGCGCCCTCGTGCTCGCCAGCCTGGCGATCGCCGTGGCGGCGGTGCTCTGGGTCGTGTCGGTCGTCACCGAGCGGCTCGCCCCCATGGTGCCGAGCGAGGTGGCCGAGATCCTCGACGCCCAGGCGCGCGAGACCGTGCTCGGCGGCCTCGACACCGCCGAGGGCCTGCGCTGCACCGGTGTCGACGGCGGCATCGCCATCGGCCGGCTCGCCGACCGCCTCGCCATCGCGGGCGCCGCCCGGCCGATGACGCTGGACGTCTCGGTCTACCGGTCCGACGTGGCGAACGCGGTGGCGCTGCCCGGCGGCACGGTGATCGTCACCTCCGCCCTCATCCGCCGGGTGCGGACGCCGGACGCCTTCGCGGGGGTGCTCGCCCACGAGATCGCCCACGTGCACTTCCGGCACGGCCTTGCCCGCGTCCTCCACGAGGGCGGCCTGATGGTGGCGCTCGCGCTCATCACCGGCGACGGCGGCGGTGCCACCGCCGCGGTGGCGCGCCGCTTGGTCGGCGCCGCCTACTCGCGCGACGCGGAGCGGGAGGCGGACGCCTTCGCGGTCACCGCCGTGGCGGCGGCGGGCGGCGACCCGAAGGCGCTCGGCCCGTTCCTCATCGGCCTGGAGGGCCGCAACGGCCCGCCGTCCGGCCCGCTGAAGCTTCTGTCCACCCACCCGCTCTCCACCGAACGCCTTGCGGCCATCGAGGCGGCCGCCGCCGATGAGACGCTCGGCGACGGCCCGCTCGTCACCGACGCCGACTGGGCCGCCATCCTGCAGGTGTGCGGCTGAGGCCGATCGCCCCCGCTCGCGCGCCCATCGCCGCAACCGCGCGCCGGCCCTCGACAGCGGCCGGCCCGCACCGGCATGCTCCCGCCCGGACCTCGACCAGACACCCGGCGGGGATCGGAGGAAGACCGCCATGGCCGCACCGCTCGTCTTCGACCGCGCCTTCGATCCGGCCTACGGCACCGCCGTGGAGGTGGCGCCCGGCATCCGCCGGCTCACCGCCCGCAATGCCGGCGGCTACACCTTCCACGGCACCAACACCTTCCTCGTCGGCACCGACCGGCTGACGGTGATCGACCCCGGCCCCGACGACGACCGGCACATCGCCGACATCCTCTCGGCGGCCGGCGGCGCGCGGATCACCCACATCCTCGTCACCCACACCCACCGGGACCATTCCCCCGCCGCCCTGCCGCTCCAGCGCCGCACCGGCGCGGCGCTCCTCGGCGCGGCGGCGCACGCGACCGCCCGGCAGCCGCACGCGAGCGAGGTCGGCAGCCTGGACGCCTCGTCGGACTTCGACTACCGGCCGGACCTTGTGCTGGACGACGGCGCCGTCGCCGAGACGCCCGCCGGCCGCTTCCGCGCGCTTTCGACGCCCGGCCACACGGCCAACCACTTGGCCTTCGCCCTGGAAGGCTCCGGCCACCTCTTCTCCGGCGACCACGTGATGGGCTGGTCCACCTCCATCGTGGCGCCGCCGGACGGCGCCATGGCCGCCTACATGGCCTCGCTCGACCGCATCCAGGCTTCGGCGGAAACGCGCTACCTGCCCGGCCACGGCAACCCGGTCGACGACGGTCCGGCCTTCGTCGAAGGCCTTCGCGCCCACCGGCTCGCCCGCGAGGCGGCGGTGCTGTCGGCCGTCGCGGCGGGCGCCGGCACCATCCGGGCCATCGTGGAGGCCGTCTACCGCGACACCGACCCGAAGCTCTTTGCCGCGGCGGGCCTGTCGGTGTTCGCCCAACTGGAATGGCTGGTGGAAAAGGGCGCCGTCGCCACGGACGGTCCGCCCCGGCTCGACGGGCGCTACGCCGTCGCCTGAACCGCGCACCCCGCTGCCGGCCTCAATCCGCCGGACGGGTCAGGATCTCGTCGAGCGCCGCCAGGAAGCGCCGCACCCGGCGGGCGTTCTCGCCGAGGTCGTGCACCGGCATGCGGGAGGCGGAGCGCACGTCCACCCTGGCGCTGCCGGCGTCCGGCCACACCCGCACCGCCACGTCGTCCGGAATGCCGAGGGCGAGCGAGCGCGCCTCCGCCTCCAGGAAGCCCGCGTCGGTCTCGGTCACGGGCTCCTGCTCGGCGAGGATGGTCCAGCCCTCCTCGACGGCCGCCTGCCGGACGAGGTCGTAGGCCTCCACCGTGGAGAGCGGCAGGCGTCGGCCAACGAGGTCCGGATAGGCCTCCGCCTGCAGGCGCCCGGCCTCGGCGCCGGCGGTTCCGGGGGCGCGTCGGGTCGGGTCGCTGAGGAAGGGCGGCGGGTTGGCAAGGTCGGTGGAGACCTCCGTCAGCTCCGGATAGACGCCGACTGCGAGCGCCACGCCGGCAAACGGGGTCAGTGCCAGCGTCGCCGCCACGAAGGCGACAGCCGCGTGCCCGAAGCCGGGCGCGCCCTTCCGCCACACGTCCGTGAGGGCGACCGCCACGGCGACGAGCCCGGCGAGCGCCAGCACCAGCACCGCCACCAGGCAGCCGTAGAGCGTCGGCGTGTCGATCAGGTCGAACCGGCGCGCCACAACGGCTTCGGCCAGCACCACCAGCGCGAAGACGGAGAACTCCCGGGCGGTGCCGGCCATGCGGGCGGGCTTCGGCGGCAGCGGCTTCAGCATGCGGCGCCCCTCGACGATCGCACCCTCACATCCCGTCGCGCGGGTTGTAGGGCTTCAGTTCGCGCCAGCGCTGCATCAGCTGCTCCAGGCCGGCGTCCGGCCCGTCGGGCAGCACGATGCGCGGGGTGACGTAGAGGTCGCCGCGCCCGCCCGCCTTGTCCGGCAGGCCCTTGCCGCGCAGCCGGAGCGCCCGTGCGCCGTTGGAATTGGCCGGCAGGTTCATCTCCACCGCACCGTCCAGGGTCGGCACCCGCACGCGCCCGCCGAGCACCGCCTCGTCCAGACTCACCGGCAGGTCCATGCGGAGATTCGCGCCGTCCGGCCGGAACAGCGGATGCGGCTCGAAGGTCAGGATCACGATGGCGTCGCCCGGCGGGTCGCCGTCGCCGCCCTGGCCTTTCAGGCGCATCTGCGCGCCGGGCTCGAAGCCCACCGGCACCTTCACGTCGAGCGCCTTGCCGGACGGCAGGACGACGCGGACCTTGCCGCTCTCCACCATGTCCTCCAGCCGCACCCTTGCGGTCACCATCACGTCCGTGCCCTTGGCGCCGGCCGTGCGGCCGGCGGCCCCGGCGCCCCCGGCGAACTCGAACGGGTCCGGTCCGGCCCGCCGCCGCCCCCGCGCGCCCGCGCCCGCCGCGCCCCCGCCGGCGGCACCCGAGCGGGCGAACCCGGCGAAGGCGTCGCCGAAGATCTCGTTCAGGATGTCGTCGGTGGCGGGCGGGTCGGCGCCCGGCCGGGCGCCGCGGAAGCCTTTGAAGCCCTGGAAGCGCGGCTTGCCGTCGGGGCCGATCTCGCCCCGGTCGAACTGGCCGCGCTTTTCCGTGTCGCCCAGGATCTCGTAGGCGGCGTTGACCTCGTTGAACTTCTCCTTCAACGCCGGGTCGTTGGCGTTGGCGTCCGGATGGTACTGCTTGGCGAGCTTGCGGAAGGCCTTCTTGACGTCGCCCTCGGACGCGGTCTTCGGCACGCCCAAGACGGTGTAAGGGTCGCGCATGATGGTCGACACACCTCGTGGATGGGATGGAGGCGGAGCATCCCCCGACGCTCCTGGCTCTTGTTGTCATACAATGTGGTGGCGCGGAACGGGCCGATAAAGACCCTCGCCCCTCCGCACCCGCACGGATGCGACGCCCGCGCCGAATCGTCGGCGTCAGCATAAGCGCGAACCGTCGGGTGTTTCCACGCGCCGTCGCAGCGACTATATCACGGAGTTCCGGTTTGATCCCGTCGAAGGGCCACCCATGAGCCAGCAAGAAGCCGTTCCGGCCGCCGACTTCACTCTAGCGGACGAGCCTTACGCGCTGTTCCAGCGCTGGCTCGCCGAGGCGACCGAGACGGAGCCCAACGACCCGAACGCCATGGCGCTCGCCACCGTCGACGCGGACGGCCTGCCGAACGTGCGCATGGTGCTCCTGAAGGGCATGGATCCGGCCGGTTTCGTCTTCTACACAAACTTCGAGAGCGCCAAGGGCCGCGAGGTCCTGGCGAGCCGCAAGGCCGCGCTCCTCTTCCACTGGAAGTCCCGGCGCCGGCAGGTGCGGGTCCGCGGCCCGGTGGAGATCGTCACCGACGCGGAGGCGGACGAGTACTATGCGTCCCGGCCGCGCCAGAGCCGGCTCGGCGCCTGGGCGTCCAAGCAGTCGCGCCCGCTGGAGAGCCGCTTCGCCCTTGAGAAGGCGGTCGCCGAGGTGGCCGCCCGCCACTCCTTCGGCGAGATCCCCCGGCCGCCGCACTGGTCGGGCTTCCGGGTCAGGCCGGTCGCCATCGAGTTCTGGCAGGACGGCGCCTTCCGCCTGCACGACCGGGTCGTCTTCTCCCGCGGGGACGACGGCACCTGGGCCAAGGCCCGCCTCTATCCTTGAAACCCGACCGGAGGGCCCATGCCATGGCCGACACCGCGCCACCCGTCACCACGCTCACCTTCGAGCAGGCCCTCCGGGAGCTGGAAGGCATCGTCCAGCGTCTCGAGCAGGGGCAGGTGCCCCTGGAGGAGTCCATCTCCATCTACGAGCGCGGCGATGCGCTCCGCAATCACTGCGACACGCTGCTGAAGGCCGCCGAGGCCAAGGTGGAGAAGATCCGCGTCGGCGGCGACGGCCGGGCGGCCGGCACCGAGCCGCTCGACGTCACCTGATCGGCGCGCCGGCGGACGCTTGGTCGCGGCGCCGGCTCTTGATCGCAGCCCGGCGCGGTGGATCCTTAATCGCTCCCGACCGTTGCTCCTCGGCATCGCCCGATTTGCCCGCGACGCCTCGGACTGGTATCCCGCTCCTCATGTGAGCATCCCCGCCGGCAGGACACATCCTTTGACAAGGCCATCGACACCTCTCCTCGACACCGTCTCGTCGCCGGCCGATCTGAAGCGCATGTCGCCGTCCGCCCTGAGGCAGCTCGCCGACGAGGTGCGGGCCGAGATGATCGACGCGGTGTCGATCACCGGCGGCCACCTCGGCGCCGGTCTCGGCGTCGTGGAGCTGACCGTCGCCCTCCACGCCGTCTTCGACACGCCGGCCGACCGGCTGATCTGGGACGTCGGCCACCAGGCCTATCCGCATAAGATCCTCACCGGCCGGCGCGACCGTATCCGCACGCTCCGCCAGGGCGGCGGCCTCTCCGGCTTCACCCGCCGGGCCGAGAGCGAGTACGACCCCTTCGGCACCGCCCACTCCTCCACGTCCATCTCGGCCGCCCTCGGCATGGCTGTGGCGCGCGACCTCAAGGGCGCGCACAACCGCGTCGTGGCGGTGATCGGCGACGGCGCCATGTCGGCCGGCATGGCCTACGAGGCGATGAACAACGCCGGGCACCTGCGCTCGCGGCTCGTCGTCATCCTCAACGACAACGACATGTCGATCGCCCCGCCGACCGGCGCCATGAGCGCCTATCTGGCGCGGCTCGTCTCCGGGCGCACCTACCGGTCGCTGCGCGAGGCCATGAAGCAGCTTGCCGGCGCATTGCCGCGCCCGCTCCGGGAAAAGGCCAAGCTCGCCGAGGAATACGCCCGCGGCTTCCTTGCCGGCGGCACCCTCTTCGAGGAGCTCGGCTTCTACTATGTGGGGCCGATCGACGGCCACAACCTCGACCACCTGCTCCCAGTCCTGCGCAATGTCGCGGCCGCCGAGAAGGGCCCGATCCTCGTTCACGTGGTCACCCAGAAGGGGAAGGGCTACGCCCCGGCCGAGGCGGCGGCGGACAAGTACCACGGCGTCTCCAAGTTCGACGTGGTGACCGGCGCCCAGGTGAAGGCCAAGTCCAACGCGCCGAGCTACACCCGCGTCTTCGCCGAAAGCCTGGTCCAGGAGGCGCGCGCGGACGACCGGGTCGTCGCCATCACCGCCGCCATGCCGTCCGGCACCGGGCTCGACCTCTTCGGCGAGGCCTTCCCGAAGCGCATCTTCGACGTCGGCATCGCCGAGCAGCACGCCGTCACCTTCGCGGCCGGCCTTGCCTGCGAAGGCCTGAAGCCCTTCTGCGCCATCTACTCCACCTTTCTCCAGCGCGCCTATGACCAGGTGGTGCACGACGTCGCCCTCCAGGGCTTGGCCGTCCGCTTCCCCATCGACCGCGCCGGCCTTGTCGGCGCCGACGGTCCCACCCACGCGGGCTCGTTCGACGTCGCCTACCTCGGCTGCCTGCCCGGCATGGTGGTGATGGCCGCCGGCGACGAGGCTGAGCTGAAGCACATGGTGGCGACCGCCGCCGCCTACGACGCCGGCCCGATCGCCTTCCGCTATCCGCGCGGCGACGGCCTCGGCGTGGAGATGCCGGAGCGTGGCGAGGTTCTGGCGATCGGCCGCGGCCGCGTCGTCAAGGAAGGCACCAAGGTGGCGCTGCTCTCCTTCGGCGCCCGCCTCGGCGAGGCCCTGAAGGCGGCGGAGGAACTCGACAGCTTCGGCCTCTCCACCACCGTCGCCGACGCCCGCTTCGCCAAGCCGCTCGACCGCGACCTCGTCCGCCGGCTCGCCCGCGACCACGAGGTGCTGGTCACCGTGGAGGAGGGCTCCGTCGGCGGCTTCGGCTCCTACGTGCTCCAGGCGCTCGCCGAGGACGGCCTCCTCGACCGCGGCCTCAAGGTCCGGCCCATGGTCTTCCCGGACGTCTACCTCGACCACGACAAGCCCGAGGCCCTCTACGCCAAGGCGGGCCTGGACGCCCGCGGCATCGTGGCGACCGTGTTCCAGGCGCTCGGCCGCGAGCGTGTGGAAACCGCCGACCGGGCCTGACGGCCCGGCCTCCGGCCGCCTTCAGACCTGTTCCGCTCGTCCTACCCGGTGAGGTAGGATCGGCCATGAGCCACGATTCCTCCCCCTTCGGTGATCCCATCGGCCTGCCGCTTCCCGGCTGGACGCCCCGTCCCCGCCCGCCGCGCACCCCCATGCTCGGCCGCACCTGCGCCGTCGTCCCGCTCTCCGCCAAGGAGCACGGCGCCGACCTCTTCGCCGCCCAGGCGCTCGACGGCGAGGGGCGCATGTGGACCTACATGCCGAACGGCCCGTGGACATCCGAGGCCGACTACCTCGCTTGGGCCAGATCGGCGGAGGCGAGCGAGGACCCGCAGTTCTTCGCCGTGGTGGACGCCGACAGCGGCAAGCCGCTCGGCACCTGCAGCTATCTCAGGATCGATCCGGCGAACGGCGCCATCGAGGTCGGCTGGATCGCCTGGTCGCCCATCCTCCAGCAGACGCCGGCGGCCACCGAGGCCATGTATCTGATGATGGCGCGCGTCTTCGACGAACTCGGCTACCGCCGCTACGAGTGGAAGTGCAACGCCCTCAACGCCCCGTCCCGACGGGCCGCGGAGCGGCTCGGCTTCACCTACGAGGGCCTGTTCCGCCAGGCCGCCGTCGTCAAGGGCCGCAACCGCGACACCGCCTGGTACGCCATCCTCGACCACGAGTGGCCCCGCGCCAAGGCGGCGTTCCAGGCCTGGCTCGACCCGGACAACTTCGACGAGGACACGCTGCAGAAACGCTCGCTTGCGGAGATCCGGGCGGGTCTTTGAGGCGCTCGTCGGACGATCAGCTATTCCATTAGCACTATGTTTCGAGCTATCGCCTTCTGATGGACGGCGCGGGCCGCCGCGGGGCGGCCCGGCCTTCCTGCCAAGAGGCCAGTCATGAAAGTTCTCACCGGGTTCCTGATCGTCACCGCGTTCGCGGCCGAGGCCGCCTTCGCCGCGCCGCGCCTGCCGCCGCCGCCGCCGGAGCACACCGGCATCGTGCTCAACGGGTCGACCGTCTATGAGGCCCGCGACCGGGTCGGCGCGCGCAACACCCGCAACCTCCGCCCGGGCGCCCGCAACACCGACCGCGACCGGCCCTGACCGGCGCCGGCCGGCGGGGCTGCGGCCGTCCGACAGGTCCGCTCCGACATCCGGCGCGTGCCGATCCGACACGCGCCGCCCTCCGGCCGGGTGTCATCGGCCTGTGCCACAATTCAGTCTCCTTTAGGCCGGAAGGGGCATACTCCGGCTCGCCCCTCCTCTCGGACTGATTTGCTGTGGCCAAGACACTCGCGCCCGTCGCGTCGCTCCTTCTCGGCATCGCCTTCCTGCTGGCCGGCAACGGCCTCCTGACCACGCTCGCGCCGCTGCGCGCCGGCGTGGAGGGCTTCTCGGCGATCCAGATCGGCCTGATGGGGTCCGGCTATTACGCGGGCTTCGTCATCGGCTGCATCGCTGGTCCCTACCTGATCCTCCGCGCCGGCCACATCCGCGCCTTCACGGCCCTGGTGGCGGCGGTGTCGGCGGTGGTGCTGGTGCACCCGCTCATCATCGACCCGATCCTCTGGGTGGTCCTTCGCGGCGTCACGGGCTTTGCCCTCGCGGGCATCTATCTCATCGTGGAAAGCTGGCTCAACGACCGCGCGACCAACCAGAACCGCGGCTTCATCATGAGCGCCTACATCATCGTGAACTTCGTCACGATCACCGCCGGCCAGATGCTGGTGACCACGGCGCCGATCGAGGCCTTCACGCTGTTCGCCATCGCGTCCATCCTGGTCTCCATGGCGGTGGTGCCGGTGTCGATGACACGCTCCGCCCAGCCGGCGCCCATCGCCCTCGTCCAGTTCCGGCCGATGCACCTCTACCGCATCGCCCCGGTCGGCCTCATGGGCGCGCTCCTCATCGGCATGGCCAACGGCGCCTTCTGGTCGCTCGGCACCGTGTTCGCCACCGCGCGCGACATGTCGGTGGACGAGGCGGCGGTCTTCCTCTCCATCGCGGTCATCGGCGGCGCCGTCATGCAGTGGCCGGTCGGCCGCCTCTCCGATCTTGCCGATCGGCGCAAGGTGCTCGCCGGCGTGATGGCGGTCGCCGCCACCATCTGCCTCCTGATGGCGCTCCTGCCGCTTTCCACCACCGGCCTCATGGTCATGAGCCTTGCCTTCGGCATGAGCACGCTCACCGGCTATTCGGTGGCCGCCGCCCACGCCTACGACCGGGCGGACAAGTCGTCCTACGTGGAGATGGCGGCCGGCGTGCTCCTGGCCAACGGCGTCGGCTCCGTGTTCGGCCCGATCATCGCCGCCGCCCTGATGGACACCATCGGCCCACACATGCTGTTCGTCTTCATGGCGATGGTCCAGGCCACGCTGATCGCCTTCATCGGCCTGCGCCTCGTCGTCCGCAGCCCAATCTCCAGCGCGGACAAGGAGGCGTTCGACGTCTACTCCACCGCGCCGGTCGCCGGTCCGATCACGCCGAACCCGGTCTCCGACCTCGACCCGCAAATGCTCACCCCGTCCGGCCTCGTCGGCCCCGCCCAGGCACAGGCGCAGGCCGCCGCCAACAGCGATCGTCAGCGCCTCGGCGACGCCGCCTGAAGCGCCTCGGCCCCACCACCACAACCCGCGCCCACCCGCGCCGCCGCCCCACCCGGGCGGCGGCGTTGTCGTCGGCGCTAACGGCCCGGCGGCAGTCCGCCGAGCCGTCGAATCGACCCCGCCGAAGCCCGCGCGCAGGTCCACGTCGCCCTGAAGGTCCGAACGGCTCCGCCCGTCGATGGCGACCCACCGAACGGCCCGCGATCCGAAGCTGACCCGAGGCTGGATGCGTCACGCACCCGGCAAAATTTACCGGCCTTCAGATCCACGGAACAAGAATTGTTAAAGATATATGTATCAGAAGTGATCCATTTTGAGATAGAAGAACAGCCGTTACTCAGCCTGATGTTATGTATTAAATCAGCGGTCCTCAGCATAGAGCATCGAGGAAGCTGCCGAAGAAAGCCGTACAAGCTGGAAAACCGGCGGCTATGCACGCGTATTGGCTGTCCCGGTCGGCAATTCGGCTCGATCAAAGGCCGCGATATGCCGAATTAGCCATCGCCAGCCTGTGTGACCATCCTGCCGCAATGGACGCAGAAGGGTGAATAAACCCTTGAATTAACCCCTCGTTAACCATCGCATGGCCAAATCAAGGCCCCAGACGATTTCACGTGCAGCGATGGCCACGGTAACCAAAACCCGCAATTCGATCCGGTTTCGCGGCAGGTCTTTCCTGGCGCTGGTGCTCGCGCCCGAGCACCCCCTTCAGGAGTGGTTCGTCGAATTCGACGACCTGCTCCGCCGGTCGCCCAGCTTCTTCATCGGCCGGGCGGTCGTCCTCGACGTGACCATGCTGAACCTCGACAAGGCCACCCTTGCCGACCTGATCGCCAAGCTCTACGACCGCAAGGTGCGGGTGATGGGCGTCGAAGGTGCGAAGGCCTCCGCCCTCGGCCTCGGCATGCCGCCGGCCATGAGTGGCGGCCGCGTGGTGGACGTGCCGGAACCCGTGGACGAGACGCCCGAGGCGGTCGCCGCCGAGGCCGCCAAGCCGAAGTCCGCGCCGCCGCCGCAGCTGGTGCCCTCCACGGCGCCCTCCCTCGTCATCGACCACACGGTGCGCTCCGGCCAGTCCATCGTCTTCCCGGAAGGCGACGTGACGGTCATCGGCGCGGTGGCGTCCGGCGCGGAGATCGTCGCCGGCGGCTCGGTGCACGTCTACGGACCGCTCCGCGGCCGGGTGCTCGCCGGCACCACCGGCAACCCGGCGGCCCGCATCTTCTGCCACAAGCTCGAAGCCGAGCTCCTGTCCATCGACGGCCTCTACCAGACGGCCGACGAGATGGATGCGGCGCTCCTCGGGCGGCCGGCGCAAATCTGGCTCAAGGACGACGTCCTGAATTTCGCAGCGCTCGACTGAGCCTCCGGTCTCGCCGTCCTGGCTCGGGGGCGGACGGGGCTGGAGAGACTCCCTTCCGGATCGAGGGGAGGCCCGGGTCGACGGCTTAGCCGAGGAATGGAAGCGATGGCAAAAGTACTTGTGGTGACATCGGGCAAGGGCGGCGTGGGCAAGACCACCTCGACGGCGGCGCTCGGCGCGGCCCTGGCCCTCAGCGGGCAGACCGTCTGCGTGGTCGACTTCGATGTCGGCCTGCGCAATCTCGACCTCGTCATGGGCGCCGAGCGCCGGGTGGTGTTCGACCTCATAAACGTGGTGCAGGGCGACGCCAAGCTCAGTCAGGCTTTGATCCGCGACAAGCGGTGCGAGCACCTGTCGCTGCTCGCCGCCTCCCAGACCCGCGACAAGGACGCGCTCAGCTCCGAGGGCGTCGCCCGGGTCATCGAGGAGCTGCGCGAGAAGTTCGACTGGATCATCTGCGACAGCCCGGCCGGCATCGAGCGCGGCGCCACGCTCGCCATGCGGCACGCCGACATGGCCGTGGTGGTCACCAACCCGGAAGTGTCGTCGGTGCGCGACAGCGACCGCATCATCGGCCTTCTCGACAGCAAGACCATGCGCGCCGAGCGCGGCGAGCGCATGGACAAGTTCCTGCTTCTCACCCGCTACGACCCCGCCCGGGCCGAGCGCGGCGAGATGCTGAAGGTGGACGACGTCTTGGAGATCCTCTCCATCCCGCTCCTCGGCATCGTGCCGGAGAGCCAGGCCGTGCTGAGCGCCTCCAACCTCGGCTCGCCCGTCACCATCGCCAACCCGGACAGCGCCCCGGCGCGCGCCTATCTCGACGCGGCGCTCCGCCTCATGGGCATCGATGTCCCGATCACGGTTCCCACCGACAAGCGCAGCCTGTTCGGTGCCCTGTTCGGCCGGAGGGTCGCATGAATCTTCTGAACATGTTTGCCCGTCGCACCTCCGCGCCGCAGGCGCGGGAGCGGCTGCAGATCCTGCTCTCCCACGAGCGGGCGTCCACGGGCGGCCAGCCCGACCTCCTGGCCAAGCTCCGGGAGGAGATCCTCGAGGTGATCTCCCGCCACGTCACCGTCGACCAGGACAAGGTCATGGTGAAGCTGGACCGCGGCGACGCGGTATCCATGCTGGAGGTGGACATCGAGATCCCGAACCGGTCGGAACTGCGCAAGGTCGCGGCCGGCTGACAATGCGACGGGTCGGTGGCGGGGCCGTCACCGGCCCGCCGCCGGCCGACCCGCATCTCGACGCTCCTCAACGCTCCTCTCCGGCCCGACCCCGCCGGCCGAACCAGGCATCCGCCGTTTCGGCCGGATCGATCGTTCGCGCGAATCCGCTCGCCGCGTCCACCACCTGGGCCGAGAGCACCCCGTCCCGGTGTTCCAGCCGGGCGTCGAACAGCGCGCCCCGATAGACGAGCGCGAACGCCCCGAGCCGCGACCGGCCGGACGCGTCCCGCTCCACGAGAGCGCCTTCCACCAGAAAAAGCCGCGCGATCTCCTCGATCGCCGCCGCGGCGAACGCCCTGTCGATCGCAAGCAACCCCTCCGCCGTCTGGCGCCGGGTGCCCGCGACCGCCATCCCCGTTCCGTCGTCGTCCAGCACCGCCTCGGCCCATCGCACGCGCCCCATCATGGCGACGAGCGGCTGCACGTGGCAGGCGAACGCCACCGCCACCGCCTCCAGCCCGGTCCGAAAGGTCGGCGTCACCGAGACCCCCGGCACCGCCGCGCCCGAAACGCCCGCCGTCCGCGCCGCCGGAACCATCCGGTCCGGCCCCGCGCGGCGGCTCTCGCCCGCTCGCCTCACACGCGCCTCACCGACGAGCGCGTTCCAGGTGTGCGGCGCGAGCGTCGGCGCGCCGCCGGGGGAGGGCGCGGCGGCGGACCCGGACCGCACGCCGATCGGGGCGATGCGCGGCGGCGTCAACGTGGCGAGGAGCGTCTGAAAGGACGGCGGGGAGAGCGTCACGGGACCGGTTTCCGGCGGCGGCCCCCGTGCGCATCGCGAGGGCTGCCCGACGGCGTGCGGCCGAAGGCGTCATGCCCAGGTCGGCACCGAGACGCCCAAAGGCGCCCGATGTCCCATCAGTGTGGACCCGCCACGGTAAACGAAATCTTTCGTCGGACATGAAATCCGGCGATGACGACCACCCTCGTCCGATCATCTCAAACCCGACGGCTGGCGGACGAGCGCCTGACGGACCAGCGTCCGACCGGCTAGCGCCCGACCGGCTAGCGCCCGACCGGCTAACGCCTGCCTGACGAGCGCCTGCCTGACGAGCGCCCGACGGACCAGCGCCCGACGGACCAGCGCCTGACGGACCAGCGCCTGACGGACCAGCGCCCGACCGGCTAGCGCCTGCCTGACGAGCGCCTGCCTGACGAGCGCCCGACGGACGAGCGCCCCACGGACGAGCGCCCGACGGCCTCGACCGGCCGACGCCCGCCCGGGCCGGCCTTCGCCCGCCACGTCTCCGGCAGGTCGAACCCTTGTGAGCCTCGCATGACCCGGCGGTCCCAGGCACCGCCGAAACCCCGCTCAGGGCAATAGCCGCTCCCGGTCGGCGATCCTCAGCGCCTGGGCGATGCTGATCGGCTGGGCCGGTCCGGCGCCTTCCGCGATGGTCGCCTTCATCATGCCGTCGTAGAGGTTCGCCGTGTTGGCGATCTCCGCCTCGAAGCCGCGCCGTCGGATGTAGAGCCGAAACACCCCGAGCCGCGGCCGCTCGCCGATGAACTCGACGAGATCGCCGTCCACGTCGAAGACCGCCCGCGCCCGATCCACCAGCTCGGCGATCCGCCGCACGTGCGCCGCCTGCGGACCGGACGCCAGGTGCGCCGGCAGCCATCCCCGGCCGTCCGACCCGCCGGCATCCTCGCCCTCCGCCCCGTCCAGGTCCGCTCCGCCGTCCGCGTCGTCCCCGTCCGCGATGTCCCGGTCTCCGATCCCTCCGGCCCCATCCTCGGCCCCCGCATCCCCGTCCTCGTCTTCGACGTCGTCCCCGGGGTGGTTCACCATCCCCAGGGGGAGGGGGATCGCATCCAGGCTGTCGAGCAGCGGCAGGAGATGCTCCCGCCAGGCATCCGCCACCGCAAGGGTCGCGGCGAGCAGCGCCGGGCTCAGCGTCTCGGCGGGGCGCGCGGCGACCGGCGTCCGCCCCTCGGGCGTCCCGTCCGCCCCCCGCTCGCCGTCCTCGCCCGGCACCATCGATGTGCCGTGCAGCGCGGTGTCCGGGATCGGCAGGAAGCTCAACAGGGTCTTGGTGAAATCGATCGACGACGGGCCGCCCACCCCCGAGGCGCCCCGCCCCGCATGGCCGCCATCGGCACTGCCGGAGCCCGCACTCCCGGCGCCCGGATGGCCCGCACCCGAACTGCCCGACCCCGAACTGCCCGACCCCGAACCGCCCGCACCCGAACCGCCGGAGCCAGAGCCGGCCAAGCCCGACCCGCCCAACCCCGACCCGCCCGACCCTGGATGGCCCGACCCCGGACCGCCCAGCCCCTGGCTGTCCGAACCCTGCTTTCCCGGACCCGGCCCACCGGCCCCTCGGCCGTCGGCCCCCTGACCGCCCGCGCCATGCCCGCCCGCGCCATAGCCGCTAGCACCATTCCCGCCAGCCCCCTGACCGCCAGCCCCCTGACCGCCAGCGCCGTTCCCGCCAGCGCCGTTCCCGCCAGCGCCATGCCCGCCCGCTCCGGACGCAGCACCACCGTCCGCCGGCGCGCCCTGTCCCGCGGCAGCCCGGTCGTCGACGCCATCCGGGCTTCGGCCGCGTTGCGTTGGCCGGCCACGGTCATGTCCGCTTCCCTTGGTCGGAATCAGGGACACCATGGCGGCCCCCTCGGAGGCTGGTCGTCGCGGCGACGGACGGGTTCGGTTCGGCCACCGCGTCGGACCGGGGCGACCGGACCGAACGGCATCCCAGGCATGGATTGTTATTACTGACGATGGTCGCAGAAGCGGAGCCCGCTCGTCAACGGGCAGAGCCCGGTTTTCTGCCGTTTTCGCTTTTGTCCCCGATCCGGTCCGGCAAGGGCCGATGGACAAGGCGCTCGGCCTTTGCGAGCGTGCGGCCCCTGATGGAGGCCCACCCCCGATGATCGAGCTCGGATCGACCGTCCGCATCCTCGCCCCGAAGCCGCACGTGCTCGCCTTCTACGACGGCCGCATCCCCGGCGTGCGGGCCTGGTCGGAGACCGCCAACTGGTTGGACGACGGAGCCTTTTCGCTCGGCATCGCCACCTATGCGATCGTCTCCGGCGAAGACGCGCTCGTCTACGACACCCACATCTCGCTCGCCCACGCGGCCCTCATCCGTCGCACGCTGGCGGACCGAGGCGTCCGCCGCACCACCGTCGTGCTCAGCCACTGGCACGACGACCACGTGGCCGGCAACGCGGCCTTCACCGACTGCGAGATCGTCGCCCGACGGCTCACCACCGATCTCCTCGCCGCGAATCGCGCCCACTTCGCCGCCGGCGACCCGCCGATCGACCCGCTGGTGATGCCCACCCGCCTGATCGACGGACCGGAGGAGATGACCATCGGCGCCGTCCGCGTCCGCCTCCTGCCGGCGGACATCCACAGCGAGGACGCGCTCCTCCTCCACGTGCCCGACGACGACCTGCTCCTGGCCGGCGACTCCCTGGAGGATCCGCTCACCTATGTGGCCGAACCGCTCCGCCTTGCCGCCCACCTCGCCGACCTCGACCGCATCGCCGCCTGGGGCGTCGGCCGCATCCTGCCGAACCACGGCGACCCGGACGTGATCGCCGCCGGCGGCTACAGCCCCGACTTCATCGCCGCGACACGCCGCTACGTCGCCCACCTCCTGGCGCTGGAGGACGACCCGGCCCTCGCCGATCGCCCGGTCGAGGCCGTCCTCGGCCCCGACCTTGAGAGCGGCGCCCTCCGCTGGTGGGAGCCCTACCGCGCCGTCCACGCCCGCAACGTGGCGGCGATTCTCGCCGACGCCTGACCGGGGTCCAACCCGCAAGCCCTCAGCCCAGGAAGCTGTAGTCGCGGAACTGCTCGCGCAGCGTCGCCTTGCGGATCTTGCCGGTGGCCGTGTGCGGGATCTCGCTCACCACCACCACGTCGTCCGGCAGCCACCATTTGGCGACCTTGCCCTCGAAGAAGGCGAGCAGGCTGTCCCGTGTCGGTGTCCGGCCCTCCTTGGCCACCACCACCAGCAGCGGCCGCTCGTCCCACTTCGGATGGCGCACGCCGATCACCGCCGCTTCCGCCACGTCCGGATGGCCGACCGCGATGTTCTCCAACTCGATGGAGGAGATCCACTCGCCGCCGGACTTGATCACGTCCTTCGACCGGTCGGTGATCTGCATGTAGCCGAGCGGGTCGATGGTGGCGACGTCCCCGGTGTCGAACCAGCCCTCGCCGTCCACCGCGTCGCCGAGCCGGAAATAGCCGCGCGCGATCGCCGGCCCGCGCACCTTCAGCCGGCCGAAGGTCTCGCCGTCGTGCGGCCGCGCCCGGCCCTCGTCGTCGGTGATCTCGATCTCCACCCCGAACGGCGTGAAGCCCTGCTTCTCCCGCACGTCCAGCCAGGCCTCGCCGGTCAGGTGCGCGTTCTCCGGTTTCAGGGTGCAGAGGGTGCCGAGCGGGCTCGTCTCCGTCATGCCCCAGGCGTGCACCACCTCGATGCCGTAGCGGTCGCGGAAGGCCTGAATCATCGCCCGCGGCGCCGCCGATCCGCCGATCACCACCCGCTCCAGCCCGTCCAGCCGGTCGCCGGTCTTGTCCAGGTGCTGCAGGAGCATCAGCCACACCGTCGGCACCGCCGCCGTGCGGGTCACCTTCTCGTCGCGCAGCAGCTCGAAGATGGAGGCCCCGTCCATCTTCGCCCCCGGCAGCACCAGCCGCGCGCCCACCATCGGGCCGGCGTGGGCAAGGCCCCAGCAGTTGGCGTGGAACATCGGCACCACCGGCAGCGCCGTGTCCCGGCAGGAGAGCGCGAAGCTGTCCGGCAGGCAGGCGAGCAGCGCGTGGAGCGCGTTCGACCGGTGCGAATAGAGCACGCCCTTCGGATCGCCCGTGGTGCCGGACGTGTAGCAAAGCCCCGCAGCCGTGTTCTCGTCGAAGGTCGGCCAGCGGAAGTCCGCGTCCACCGCGCCGATCCAGCTCTCGTAGGGCACCGCCCCGACGCCGTTCTCCGGCAGATGCGCCGCGTCCGTCAGCACGATCACCTGCTCCACATGCGGCAGGTGCGGCTTCAGCTTCTCCACCAGCGGCAGGAAGGTGAGGTCGGTGAACAGCAGCCGCGATTCCGCGTGGTTCATGATCCAGGCGATCTGCTCGGGAAAGAGCCGCGGGTTCACCGTGTGGCAGATGGCGCCGAGGCCCTGGATGCCGTACCAGAGCTCCAGGTGCCGCCACGTGTTCCAGGCGAGCGTCGCCACCCGGTCGCCGAGGCGCACGCCGTGGGCGTCCAGCCGCTTGGCCACCTTCAGCGCATTCTCCCGCACCGAAGCGTAGTTGGTCCGGTGGATCGGCCCCTCCACCGAGCGGGTCACGATCTCCCGCGCCCCGTGGTTGGCGGCGGCGTGGTCGATGATCCTGCTGGCCAACAGCGGCCAGTCCTGCATGAGCCCGAGCATGGGCATCCTCCCTGCCGTTGCGGGGCAAGGGTGCCGAAAGCGTGGATGGTCCGCCTTCGCGGACCATGACGGGCTGCGCGGGGCTTGAAAGCGACACCCGCCACCGCTGGCCGATGTCCCTCATCCACCGCCCCCCATCGTCATGGTCCGCGAACGCGGACCACCCACGCATTTCCTCCCTCATCCCCGACCGTTGCCACGCCTGTTCCCGGCGCTTTCGCGACCCATCCTTCCGCTTACGTAAACGTTTGGCAAGAGCCTTTCGAGTGGCAAGCACCGCACCGGTCCGAACCGCCCCCCTCCGCTTTCCGATTCCCAACCCGGCCGCTTGCCCCTAATCTCCGGCCTTTCCTCGACTGCCCCTTGGAGAGTCGCCGCCATGCCGTTGACCAATGTCCAGACCCGCGACGTGGATGCGGTGCTCCACCCCTACACCCCCCTCCACACCCTGCGGCAGCTTGGGCCCCTGGTGCTGGAGTCCGGAAAGGGCGTCTACGTCTACGACACCCACGGCAAGGAATACATCGAGGGCATGGCCGGCCTCTGGTGCGCCGGCCTCGGCTTCGGCGACGAGGAGCTGGTGGAGGCCGCCACCGAGCAGATGCGCAAGCTGCCCTACTACCACCTCTTCGGCGGCAAGGGCTTCGAGCCGGCCATCGAGCTCGCCGAGAAGCTGAAGGCCATCGCGCCGATCCCGGTCGACAAGGTGCTCTTCTCCTCCTCCGGCTCGGAGGCAAACGACACCCAGATCAAGCTCGCCTGGTATCTCAACAACGCGCTCGGGCGGCCGGAGAAGAAGAAGATCATCAGCCGGGTGAAGGGCTACCATGGCGTCACCATCGTGTCGGCCTCGCTCACCGGCCTACCCAACAACCACCGCGACTTCGACCTGCCGGTCGACCGCATCCTCCACACCGACTGCCCGCACCACTACCGCTTCGCCGAACCCGGCGAGACCGAGGAGTCCTTCGTCGCGCGCCTCGCGCAGAACCTCCGCGACCTGATCGATCGGGAGGGCGGCCACACCATCGCGGCCATGATCGCCGAGCCGGTGATGGGCGCCGGCGGCGTCATCGTGCCGCCGGCCGGCTATTTCGAAGCCATCCAGCCCATCCTCGACGAGCACGACATCATGCTCATCGACGACGAGGTGATCTGCGGCTTCGGGCGCACCGGCAACTGGTTCGGCGCCACCACCATGGGCATGCGGCCGACCACCATGACCATCGCCAAGCAGCTCACCGCCGCCTACGTGCCGCTCTCCGCCGTCATGCTGCCGGCCTGGATCTACGAGGCCATGGAGGCGCAGTCCGCCAAGATCGGCACCTTCGGCCACGGCTACACCTACGGCGGCCACCCGCTCGGCTGCGCCGTCGGCGTGAAGACGCTGGAGATCTACGAGAAGCGCAACATCGTCGGCCGGGTGCAGGGCCTCGCGCCCCTCTTCGCCGCCCGGCTGGAGCGCCTTCGCGACCACCCGCTCGTCGGCGAGACCCGCTTCAAGGGCCTGATGGGCGGCATCGAACTCGTCGCCGACAAGGCCACCCGCCGGCCCTTCCTCCCGCCCCAGGGCGTCGGCCCCCGCACGGCCCGATTCGGCGAGGCCAACCGCATCATCGTCCGCGCCATCGGCGACACCATCGCGGTCTGCCCGCCGATGATCATCACCGAGGACGAGATCAACGAGCTCTTCGACCGCATCGAACGCACCCTCGACGACGCCGAAGCCTGGGTCTCCGCCGAGAACCTGCGCGCCGCCTGAGGTCCGGCCACCTCGCGCCCCCTCCGAAACCCGTCATCCCGGCGAACGCCGGGATCCAGCCGACGGTGCGGAAAAGGGAATCGGCGCGGGTGTCACGCCCTTCGGTTGGGCCCCGGCGTTCGCCGGGGTGACGCTTTGGGCGGAGGAGGGGCGCTCCGCCCGCTCCCCGACCCCACCTCCACCGCCGTCCCCACCCGCCCCGATCGTCATGGTCTGCGTGAGGCCACAGACCATCTGCGCGTCGCGTGATCGCTCGCCCGAGAGTTTCCGTGTTCAGAGTGTGGCGCCCGACGGTTTTGTCAGCACCGCCGAACGGCAAGCACCTCCCATTCTCCCCTCCGAAACCCGTCATCCCGGCGAACGCCGGGATCCAGCCGACGGTGCGGAAAAGGGAATCGGCGCAGGTGTCCCCTCGTTCGGTTGGGCCCCGGCATCCGCCGGGGTGACGACTTGGGGGAGGAGGGGCGCGCCGCGCACTCCCCGACGCAGCCTCCACCGCCGGCCTCACCCTCCGCAACGGCCTTCCCCACCCCCGGGGCGGCGTTCTGGCGCACCTTCGCCGCACCGCAACCGAACCCTCCGCGCCACCACCCCCGCCCGCCCGTCCTTCCCCCGCCGCCGCCCCCGCTTTCAAGCCTTCGCGCCCGTCCCCGCCGCATAGCCTGCCCGTGCCGGCCCTCGCGGCACGGTGACGGCGCGGTGACACTCGCAGCCTCCAACGGCGCTTCTCCGCGGTTTTTCTTCAGAACCATTCAGCTTGATCGGCATCTTGGCCGCGTTTTTCACGGCTTCCCGGGCTTTTGATCCCCTCATGCCGCGCCCGGGACATTTACACTTCGTTTACCACCGCGTTCGACTTGTTGCTTTGCGGCAACAAGGTTTAAACACTCCGGCCGTCCATACTAAGTCTTACATTCGCGCCCTTGTCCCGCCCCAATTTGCCGGCGTACTCTTCTCATGCGAGAGCGACAGAATGTTCTGGCGGGTCGCATAGAAAAACTCGAACGTGTTCATGGCCTCGGCAGGCAATCGTGAGGATTGACCGCCGTTTCATGCGGGGAAACAGATGAAGACCGAGTACAGCGCCCCGGAAGGACAAGCGCAGCAACAGCAGAGCTCCAAGCCGGATCTTTGCGAGCAGTACCGCACCATCGGCATCCCGGCCCTCTCGGCCGCGACCATGTTCAAGGCCGCGAAGGCCAAGGTCGAGCAGCCGGCGCCGGCCCCGCTCGACTACGAGGACTGATCCCGCCGCCCGACCGTCCGACCTCTGGACGGCGGCGGGGGGTTCGTCGCTCCCTCGACCCACGCTCACGCTCTCCGCGCCATGCGCGGACGGCGGGGTCTGGAGCACGCTTCCGGGCGGTGGTAGGACATCGCCACCCGCCCCGGAGGATTTCCCTTGCTGCATATCTATCGGCCGATCGCCACGGATCTGGTGCGCGAAGCCGCGCCGATCGGCCCTGATGGCTTGCCGGTCATCCACCCGGACACCGTCTGGGTGGACCTCCTGCGTCCGTCCCGCGAGGAGGACATGGCGGCGGAGGCCTTCGTCGGCGCCGAACTCCTGACCCGCGAGGAGATGGAGGAGATCGAGCCGTCGAGCCGCCTGTCGCTGGAGAACGGCACGCTCTACATGACCGCCGCGCTGCTCTGCCGGTCGGAAAGCAGCGAGCCCGGCACCACCGCCGTCAGCTTCATCCTCGGCCGCGACCGCCTCGTCACCATCCGCTACGACGAGCCCGGCACCTTCCCGGTGGCGGTCAACCGCATGCTCCGCCCCTCCGCCGACGTCTGCACCGCCCGCGCCGCGCTCATCTGCCTCCTGGAGACCTCCATCGACCGGCTCGCCGACATCCTGGAGCGGTCGACGAGCCGGATCGGCGCCATCGGCAGCACCATCTTCGAGCCGCAGGCGCCGGGGCAGGGGCCCGACTACAACCTCACCCTCCGGGCGATCGGCCGCGAGGGCCTGCGCCTCGGCCACGTGCAGGAAAGCCTGCTCGGCCTCTCCCGCCTCCTGCTCTTCCTCGACGAGAAGGCGGAGGTCACCGGCTTCAGCAAGGACGACCGCCTGCGCATGATGACCATGCTCCGCGACATCCAGGCGCTCACCGACCATGGCCACGGCCTCGACGAGCGCAACACCTTCCTGCTCGACGCCACCCTCGGCCTCGTCAGCATCCAGCAGAACGACATCATCAAGATCTTCTCGGTGCTCGCCGTCATCTTCATGCCGCCGACCCTGGTCGCCTCCATCTACGGCATGAACTTCGACGTCATGCCCGAACTCCACTGGCGGTTCGGCTATGCCTACGCCATCGTCCTTATGGTCGCCGCCGCGGTCCTCACCTTCATGGTCTTCCGCTGGCGCCGCTGGCTGTGAACGGCCGGCCGTCTCCGCTTGCGCGTCCCGCCGGCCGGCGGCCATAGTGCACTGCCAGAAATCACACATCGTCCGAAGGGGGCTTCCCGATGTTCTCCGCCGTTTCGCGCCGTCTCAACCGTGCCCTCGTGGCCGCCGGGCTCCTCGTCGGGCTCGCCGCCCCGGCCGTGGCCGAAGGCTTGCCGGATCTCGGCGGGCGCACCATCGTGGCGGTGACGGAGAACGCCTATACGCCGCTCAACTTCACCGACCCGAAGACCGGCGAGAGCGTTGGCTGGGAGTATGACGCCTTCAACGAGATCGCCCGCCGGCTGAACGCCAAGGTGGACTGGAAGCTCACCTCCTGGGACGCCATGATCCAGGCCGTCCGCGACGGCCAGTTCGACGTCGGCATGGACGGCATCACCATCAACGACGAGCGCAAAGAGCAGGTCGACTTCTCCGACCCCTACCTCACCTCCGAGCAGTTCATGCTGGTGCGCGCCGACGAGAGCCGCTTTGCCGACGCCGCCGGCTTCTCCGCCTTCGCCGACGGCCTCGTCGGCGCCCAGGCCGGCACCACCAACTTCTATGTCGCCGTCTACTCCGTGCTCGACGGCAACGAGGCCAACCCGCGCATCAAGCTGTTCGAGACCTTCGGCGCCTCCGTGCAGGCCCTGAAGGCCGGCGACGTCGACACCGTGCTGATGGACAAGGTCTCCGCCGAGGGCTACATCGGCGCCGCGCCCGGCGCCTTCAAGGTGATCGGCGGGCCGCTCGGCACCGAGGACTTCGGCTTCATCTTCAAGAAGGGTTCCGACCTCGTCGGCCCGGTCAACGCCGCGCTCGCCGCCATGAAGGCGGACGGCACTCTCGACGCGCTCAACAAGAAGTGGTTCTACGACTACAAGAGCCAGAACTGACCCCGAGCCGGACCTGAGCCCCGCGCGCCATGCCCCCGCCGAGCCCGCCCCCATGCCGCCGCCGGTGAGAGCCGGCGGCGCCCTCGACCGCGTGCCCTGGTGGCTGGTCGCCGCCGTCGTCCTTGCCGTCGCCTTCGGGCTCGCCATCGCGGCGGACGAGGACTACGCGGCCATCTTCCGCGTGGTGTCGGCGGGCATCGGCACCACCGTCTTCGTCAGCGTGGTGGCCTTCGTGCTGGCGGCGCTGCTCGGCCTCGGCCTCGCCGCGGCCAGCCTCTCCGCCCGGCGCATCGTCCGCGAGGCGGCGATCTTCTACGTGGAGATCGTCCGCGGCATCCCCATGCTGGTGCTCCTCTTCTACATGGCCTTCGTCGGCGCCCCGGCGCTCGTCGCCGTCTGGAATGGACTCACGCACCCCTTGCAGACCATCGGCCTCCTGGAGCCCGCCACCGTCCGCGACTTCGACTTCCTCTGGCGCGCCGTGGTGGCCCTCGTGGTCAGCTACGCGGCCTTCCTGGCGGAGATCTTCCGCGCCGGCCTGCAGGCGGTCGACCGGGGCCAGATCGAGGCCGCCAAGGCCCTCGGCCTCACCCGCATCCAGGTGTTCCGCCTGATCGTCCTCCCCCAGGCGATCCGCACCGTCCTGCCACCCCTCGGCAACGACTTCGTCTCGATGATCAAGGACTCCGCCCTCGTCTCCGTGCTCGGCGTGCAGGACGTCACCCAACTCGGCAAGATCCACTCCTCCGGCACCTTCCTCTTCTTCGAGACCTACTCGGTCGTCGCCTACATCTACCTCCTGATGACCGTCTCCCTCTCCCTCGCCGTCCGAGCCCTCGAAAAACACCTCCGCCGCCACGAGGCCGGTCGGGGGCGGTGAGGGGAAGACCTTTCGACTGTCGTCATCCCGCCGACCCGAGTACCGTCATCCCGGCGACCCGCGTATCGTCATCCCTGCGACCCGAGTACCGTCATCCCGACGACCCGAGTACCGTCATCCCGGCGAACGCCGGGATCCAACCGTCCGGTCCTTGAACCGCGACGGCGCGGCATTCCCACCGTCGGCTGGATCCCGGCTTCCGCCGGGATGACGGCCAGCGACTGTGCGCCGTTATGGTCCGCAAAGGCGGACCACCCACGCATTACCGCTTAAACCCCCCCACATCACCCCTTCGGCCCGAGGCTCGCCGGCGGCACGCTGCCCTCCGGCACGAAGAAGTCCTCCTGCAGCCCGCTCGACGGATCCACCCTGTACCGGTCGAAGTCCGTCACCCCGTGGTCGGCGAGGAAGCTGTCGTCGATGAGGAAATTGCCTGTGAACCCTCGGGCGTCCTTGGTGAAGATCAGGTGGGCGGCGTCGGCGATGATCTCCGGGGTGCGGCTGCGCTTCATCAGCGCCTCGCCGACCACGAACTCGATGGCGCTGGTGGCGATGGTCGTGCGCGGCCAGAGGGCGTTCACCGCGATGCCCTTCGGGCGCAACTCGCCCGCAAGGCCGAGAACGACGAGGCTCATCCCGTACTTCGCCATGCTGTAGGCCACATGCGGCGCGAACCACTTTTCCGCAAGGTCGAGCGGCGGCGACAGCATCAGGATATGCGGATTGTCCGACGCCTCCAGATAGGGGAGGGCGGTCTTCGATACGAGGAAGGTGCCGCGCGTGTTCACCTGGTGCATCAGGTCGAACCGGCGCATGTCCGTCTCCGGCGTGCGGGTCAGCTGGATGGCGCTCGCGTTGTTGACGACGATGTCGATCCCGCCGAACCGCGCCGCCGCCGCCTCGAAGGCGGCCTTCACCTGGGCCTCCTCGCGCACGTCCACCACCAGCGGCAGCGCCTGTCCGCCCGCCGCCTCCACGGCATCGGCAGCGGCGTAGATGGTGCCGGGAAGCTTCGGATGCGGCTCGGCGGTCTTTGCCGCGATTACCACGTTCGCCCCGTCCCGGGCCGCCCGAAGCGCGATGGCAATGCCGATGCCGCGGCTCGCGCCGGTGATGAAGAGCGTCTTTCCCTGAAGCGTCGTCATGGCGCTGCCTTCCTGATTGCTTTTGATCGTAGGTCATTCCCAGTGCGTGAAGTCCCGACTTGTCGGGGCTTCACGCGCGCAGGCAAGCCCGAACGGGCGCCGGCCGGTCAGGCCGTAACGCTCTTGAAGGTCGGACAAGTCCGACCTTCAAGAGCCGGGTAAAACGTCGCCGATGGTCAGCCGCGCGTGAGGAAGGCCCGGAAGGCCGCTTGGGCCTCGGCTGACCGCAGCCGCTCGGCAAAGAGCAGCGCCTCCTCGTCGATCCGTGCCAGTATCTCCAGCGGATCGCCCTTCAGGAGCCGGCGGCTGATCGCGACCGCCCGGCGCGGCTTGGCGGCGAGCGCGGCGGCCGCCGCGAAGGCCTCCTCCGCCACGCGCTCGGCCGGCAGCACCCGGTTGACGAGCCCGGCGGCCGCCGCCCGCTCGGCATCGAAGGCAAGGCCGGCGACCAGGAGTTCGAACGCCCGCTGGTGCCCCATCAGCCGCGGCCCGATCAGGCTCGACGCCGCCTCCGGCACAAGCCCGAGGTCGGTGAAGGGCGTGCGGAACACCGACCGGTCGGACGCGAAGACAAGGTCGCAATGCATCAGGAGCGTGGTGCCGACGCCGATCGCCAGCCCGTCCACGGCGGCGACGAGCGGCACCTCGGCGGTCGCGAGCGCCCGGAGGAAGGCGACGATCGACGTGAGGCCCTCGCCGCTTTCCGCGGCGGCCACGAAGTCCTTGAGGTCGTTGCCGGCCGTGAACGCCCCCGGCGCGCCCTTGATCAGCACCGCCCCGACGGAAGGGTCCTCGCCCGCCCGGCCGAGCGCGGCGGTGAGCGCCCGGTACATGGCGCCGGTGAGGGCATTCTTCTTCTCCGGCCGGTCGAGGGTGATGGAAAGGACGCCGTCGCGGGTGTCCACACGCACGGGATCGGTCATGGCGAGGCGTCCTCAGGCGGTCAGGAGGTCGGGGGTGAGCGCATCGACGACCGCCGCGCCGGCCGTCACGGCGGCCCGGAGGCCCCCCGTCGCCGGCAGGATGTCGGTGGCGAAGAAGCGGGCGGCGAGGCGCCTTCGCGTGGCGGCCGGCGTGGCGGTGCCGGCGGTCGCATCGGCCACCACGGCCTTCAGGTGATAGGCGCCGCCGGCGCCGAGCCCGAACAGGCGCAGGAAGGCGGTCGCGCCGGCGAGCGCGTCGGTCTGCCGCCCGTCACCAAGCGCCCGCCCGAGCCAGGCGGCGGCGAACACCAGGTCGTCGAGGGCGGTCCCGACCCGGTCGGCGAGCGCCGCCGCTTCCGGATCGCGGAGCGCCCGGGCGTCCTCCACGACGGTGCGGAGCTCCGCCACATAGGCGCGAAGCGCGTCGCCGCCGCCAAGCGGCAGCTTGCGGGTGACGAGGTCGATCGCCTGGATGCCGTTGGTGCCCTCGTAGATCGGCAGCACCCGCGAATCCCGCAGATGCTGGGCGGCGCCGGTCTCCTCGATGAAGCCCATGCCGCCGTGCACCTGGATGCCGAGCGAGGCCACCTCCATGCCGACGTCCGTGGCGAAGGCCTTGGCGACGGGCGTCAGCAGCGCGGCCCGGTCGGCGGCGAGCGCCCGGTCCGCCTCCGCGCCGGTGCCGGCGCGGTCGATGGCGTCGGCGAGCGCGAAGCAGAGGGCCCTTGCGGCGTCCGTCATCGCCCGCATGGTGAGGAGCATGCGCTTCACGTCCGGGTGGAGGGCGATCGGGCTCATGCCCTCGCCGTCGTAGCCGGGCGCCCGGCCCTGGCGGCGCTCCAGCGCGTAGGCGACCGCCCGCTGGGTGGCGCGTTCCGCGACGCCGACACCCTGGACGGCGACGCTGAGCCGGGCGCTGTTCATCATGGTGAACATGGCCGCGAGGCCTCGGTTCGGCTCGCCGACCAGCCAGCCGACCGCGCCGCCGCTGTCGCCGTAGGAGAGCGTGCAGGTCGGCGAGCCGTGGAGGCCGAGCTTGTGCTCGACCCCCGCCACGGTGATGTCGTTGAGCGCGCCGGGCGTCCCGTCGGCCGAAACCAGCCGCTTCGGCACCAGGAAGAGCGAGATGCCGCGCGTGCCGACGGGTGCGTCCGGCAGGCGGGCGAGCACCATGTGGACGATGTTGTCGGTGAGGTCGTGGTCGCCGTAGGTGATGTAGATCTTCTGGCCGGTGATCCGGTAGCTGCCGTCGCCGGCCGGCTCCGCGCGGGTGCGGAGCGCCCCGAGGTCGGATCCCGCCTGCGGCTCTGTGAGGTTCATGGTGCCGGTCCAGGCGCCGGACACCAGCTTCTCCAGATAGAGCGCCTTCTGCGCGTCGGTGCCATAGGCCTCCAGCGCCACGCAGGCGCCGTGGGTCAGCATGGGGCCGGTGGCGAAGGAGAGGTTGGCGCCGTTCCACATCTCCAGGACCGCCGCGTAGAGGCTGATCGGCAAGCCCTGGCCGCCATGCGCCACGGGACCGGAGAGCGCGTTCCAGCCGCCGTCGATCCAGCGCCGGTAGACGTCCGCCCAGCCTTCCGGCATGCGCACCCGGCCATTCTCCAGCCGCGCGCCCACCGTGTCGCCGATCCGGTCGAGCGGCGCGATCGCCTCGTCGGCGAACCGGCCGGCTTCCGTCAACACCGCCGCCACCAGGTCCGGCGTCAGGTCCGGGTGGAGCCCCGCCGCCATGGCGGCGTCGAGCCCGGCGACTGTTTGAAGCCAGAAGGCGATGTCCGGGACGGGGGCCTTGTAGGGCATGCGACGGGTCTCCTCATGGTCCGATCGCCCGCTGTGACTTGACCCGGACCGGGTCCTTGGCGCACATCCGGACGTCGATCCTCCACTGCAGACGGCGACGTTAGGTCCAGCTTACGTAAACGTCAATAGAGGCAGCTGGAGCGTCGGTCGTCCCGCGTCAGCCTCCGCCGGAACCCGTCCGTGTCGCCAAACCCGATCCGCCCAGAAAGCCTGCCCAACGACGCCGCCGGCCTTGCCGAAGCGGCGGCGCGGCTGAAGGCCGGCCGGCTGGTGGCCTTCCCGACCGAGACCGTCTACGGCCTCGGCGCCGATGCCACCGACGGCGCTGCCGTCGCGCGCATCTACGCGGCCAAGGGCCGGCCGACGTTCAATCCCCTGATCGCCCACGTGGCGGACACGGCCGCCGCCGAACGGCTCGTCCGGATGGATCCGGTCTCGCGCCACCTCGCCGCGGCCTTCTGGCCGGGGCCGCTCACCCTCGTCCTGCCGCGCCGCCCGGACTGCCCCGTCAGCGACCTCGTCACCGCCGGCCTCGACACCCTCGCCGTCCGCGTGCCCGACCATCCGGTCGCCCAGGCGCTGCTCGCGGCGGCGGGCCTGCCCGTGGCAGCCCCGAGCGCCAACCGCTCCGGCCGGATCAGCCCCACGGACGCCGCGCACGTGCTCGCCGAGTTCGCCGGACAGGACGTGACGGTGGTGGACGGCGGCCCGACCCGGGTCGGCCTGGAATCCACCATCGTCCACGTGACCAACGGCGTCCTCCACATCCTCCGCCCCGGCGGGGTGACCCGCGAGGCGCTCGTCGCCGCGCTCGCACGCGCCGGCCTCTCCGCCGTGCCGATCGCGGCGAGCCAGGAGCCGTCCGGCGATCCGGACCGGCCGCTCGCCCCCGGCATGCTCCTCTCCCACTACGCCCCCGCCGCCCGCGTGCTCCTCGACCAGACGGTCCCGCCCGCCGGCGCCGCCTTCCTGGCGTTCGGCCCGGTCGATCCGGGCGCCGCCCACGCGCGCCCCATGCTGAACCTCAGCCCCGCCGGCGATCTCGCCGAGGCCGCCGCCAACCTCTTCCGCCACCTCCGCGCCCTCGACGCCACCGGCGCCGCCGTAATCGCCGTGGCGCCCATCCCGGACCAGGGCCTCGGCGCGGCGATTCGCGACCGGCTCGGCCGGGCGGCGGCGGCGCGCTGAGCCGGCTCCGCATTTCCTCGCATGATCGTCAGACTGATTGACTCGCCTGCCCGTCGGGCCTCAACTCGCCTCACCCGAGGGAGGAGTTTGACGCCGTGCGGACGCTCTATTTCAGCCACACCGCCTATCTGGAGCACGCCACGCCCCTCGGGCACCCGGAGCGTCCCGACCGGATCCGCGTGGTGCAGCAGGTGCTGGAGCAGGAGGGCTTCCAGGACCTGATCCGCGAGGAGGCGCCGCTTGCCGACCTCGACCAGATCGCCCGGGCCCACCCGCGCTCCTTCGTGGACCTCATCCGCCGCTCCGTCCCGTCCGAGGGCCTCGTCCGGCTCGACAGCGACACCGTCGTGTCGCCCGGCAGCTTCGAGGCGGCGCTCCGCGCCTCCGGCGCGGCCTGCGCGGCCGTCGACGAGGTGATGACCGGCAAGGTGGACAACGCCTTCTCGGCCCATCGGCCGCCCGGCCACCACGCCGAGCACATGACCGCCATGGGCTTCTGCCTCTTCAACCACGCCGCCGTCGCGGCCCGGCACGCCCAGGCGGCGCACGGGGCCGAGCGGGTGGCGATCATGGATTTCGATGTGCACCACGGCAACGGCACCCAGGACATCTTCTGGGCCGACCCATCCGTGTTCTACGCCTCCACCCACCAGATGCCGCTCTACCCCGGCACCGGCGCCATCTCCGAAACCGGCGTCGGCAACATCTGCAATGCGCCTCTGTTTGCCGGCGCCGACGGGGTCGCGTTCCGCGAGGCCATGTCGGACAAGATCATCCCGGCGCTCGACGCCTTCGCGCCTGACCTCGTCATCATCTCCGCCGGCTTCGACGCCCACCACCGCGATCCGCTCGCCGAGGTCAACCTCACCGAAGCCGATTTCGCCTGGGCAACCAAGCAGTTGATGGACGTCGCCGACCGCCGGTGCTCAGGCCGCGTCGTCTCCCTGATGGAAGGCGGATACGATCTGATCGGCCTCTCGCGCAGCGTCGCCGTCCATGTCGGCGCCCTGATGGGGCACTGACTCCGGAAGAGATCCGGCGCCCTTCGTCGTCCCCTTGCAGCCGTCGCGGGTTCCACAGCCCGCGCTGCCTGTTGCCGATCCGCGACGCCTCTCCACAAACGGGCCTCGCCCGACGGGCAGCCCGTTGACAGCGCCGCCCCCTGTTGCGACGTTTCGTCGGGCAAGTCGTTGTGCACTGCACCACGAATTCGCCGCCCCGCACCGGCCGGTTTCCACCGGGCGTGCGCCGGGTGGCGGAGGGTCCGGATCGGCCGAAGGGCCGGGCCGCGCGTTGAGTGTCACGCGGGCGTAGCGTACCGCCGGTAGGAGCTTACCGGGGCCGAAAGCTGAGTGCGTGGAACGGAGATCCGCCCGCCGGACGGGGGTGGACCAGGGCTGCCGTCGCCGAGGCTGAACGCCGGGGCGGGACGCCCGAACCTGAGGGAACGCGAGAGGGTGCAGCCGAACCAACACACCTAGGACCAGCCGATTTTCGGATGCAGGAGGGTCCGTGCCGGATCGTCAGGCACCCACGGCGGCGGCCGCTGCTTGGGCGTTCGTCAAAGCCCGGACAGGCGCGCCGAAGCCAAAACCTTTTATGACGAAACCGTTTTCAGTAGACATTTTCAATCAGTCATAGCCAGTGCTGCGTGGCGGGGTTCACCCGCGGACGGGGAGGTCGTCGGACGGCCTCCCCGTTCTTTATTGGAACGCCACGTTCATCATGCGGTCTTCGCGCGGCGTCCGACCGGAACCGCCAGCGGAACCGGAATCGTATCCACGCCGTTCTTCTCCCATCGATAGATATGGGAGTTCAGAAAACATGCGCGGAATCGGTCTCATCATTGCGATCATTCTTGTGGTTGCGGTCGCCGTGGGTCTCTACACCATGGTGGACATCGACCAGACCCAGGAAGCCCAGCTCCCGAATGTCACGGTCGAAGGCGGCCAGGCGCCGGAATTCGATGTTCGCACCGGCTCGGTCGACGTCGAAACCGAGACCCGCGAAGTCGAGGTCCCGACCATCCGGGTGAACCCGCCGGCCGAGTGAACGCGACGCGCGGTCCGGCCGCCCGATCGCGGGCGCGCCCGACCGGGAACATGAGGCGGCGCCGGATCCCGCAAGGGTCCGGCGTCTTGCCGTTTCGGGTTGCGCGTCGGCCCCGCCGCCGATCAGCGGCGCGGGAAGGGACGGCTGACGAAGCGCGAGCCGGCAAGGCCGAACCGCCACGGCACGTCCGCCGCCTTGGTGATGCCGATGCGCGGGCCGACCACCACCGCGGCGGGTTCGGCCGCCAGATGAAGCGCGAACGGCGCCTCCCCGAACGGCTGCCCGTCGAGGGCGCGCGACACGTCGAGCGCCTGGCAGAGCCGCCCCGGCCCGGCGCAGAGAAGCCGCGGGTCGTCCACCTTCCGCCGCGCGTGCATCAGGCTCAGCCCCGTCACCGGCTCCAGCGCCCGCAAGAGCACCCCGGCCCCGTGCCCCGCCGGCCGGCAGGAGACGTTGAGACACCAGTGGATGCCGTAGGACCGGTACACGTAGGCGTGGCCCGGCGGTCCGAACATGGTGGCGTTCCGCTCGGTCCGGCCGCCGTGGCTGTGCGAGGCCGGGTCGGTCTCGTCGTAGGCTTCGGTCTCCACGATCAACCCGCCCACCCCGTCCACCGTCAAGGTGGCGCCGATCAGGGCCCGAGCGGCCGTCGCCGCGTCGCCGGAAAGCAGGACCGCCAGATCCGCCGAAAGGCCGCCAGCCCCCGCGGCGGACAGCTCCGCCGCGCCTTCGGCACCATGTCGGCCGTTTGTCGTTTCGAACACCCTGTCCGCCATTCCGGCCGCCATCCTCTAAAACCTTTCATCCTCGGCACCTATATGGGGTGCTGTGCGTTCCAACGAAGAACAGGAAACGGCTCAAGGACATGCTCATGTCTCGTCTCAATCGCGCCCGCCACTGGGTCGCCATGTTGGCCATCGGCCTTGCGGTCTCGGTTGTCACGGTCGACTTCGCCGAGGCCCGTCGCGGCGGCAGCTTCGGCAGCCGCGGCGCGCGGACCTTCCAGGCGCCGGCGCCGACTCCCACCGTGCCCCGTCAGGTGGCACCGGTCGAGCGGTCGATGACACCCGCCCCCGCACCCTCGGCCAACCAGCCGGGCGCCGCGGCCCGCCAGCCGGGCGCCACCACGGCCCAGCGGCCGGGCGGCCTCTTCGGCGGCATGGCCGGTGGTCTCCTCGGCGGCCTCCTCTTCGGCGGCCTCCTCGGCATGATGTTCGGCGGCGGCTTCGGCGGCATGGCGGGCTTCCTCGGCCTCATCCTCCAGGTGGCGCTCTTCGCCGTCATCGCCATGCTGGTGATGCGCTGGTTCCGGGGTCGCCAGTCGGCGCCGGCCATGGCTGGCGCGGGCGCGCCCTATCGGGCCGACACCGGCCCCGATCGCACCACCAACGATCGCACCGCGCATGCCCGTGAGGCGCAGGGCGCCGGCGTGGACCTCCGCCGTCCGGTCTCGGGCGGCACCGCCGTTCCGCCGGTCGCGGCCGCGGCGCGGTCCGGTCCGAGCGACGAGGTCGGCATCGGCGGCGACGATCTCGACACCTTCGAGCGTCTGCTCGGCGAGGTGCAGTATGCCTACGGCCGCGAGGACTTTGCCGCGCTTCGGGCGATCACCACGCCGGAGGTCATGTCCTTCCTCGCCGAGGAACTGGGCGAGAACGGCGCCAAGGGCCTGAAGAACGAGGTCAGCGACGTGCGCCTCTTGCAGGGCGACCTGTCCGAGGCCTGGCGCGAGGGCACCATGGACTATGCCACCGTCGCCATGCGCTACGAGATGCGCGACGTCACCCGCGAGCGGGCGACCGGCGCCGTGGTCTCGGGCAACCCGGACGAGCCCACCGAGGCGAGCGAACTCTGGACGTTCGTGCGGCCCCGCGGCGGCGCCTGGAAGCTCTCCGCGATCCAGAGCTGACGCCAGGCGCGTGAAGTCCCGACCTGTCGGGGCTTCACGCGCGCAGCCAAGCCCGAACAGGCGCCGGCCGGTCAGGCCGTTGGTGTCTTGAAGGCCAGACTCGTACGACCCTCAAGAACCGCCGGTGTCCCTGCCGACCCTCATATCTTTTGAGACCCGGTTCAGAAAAGCTGTGCCCGGCCTTCGCGAGAAGGCCGGGCATTTTGCTTAACACATTGTAAGCGAAAGGTTTTATCGGCATCGGCAGGCCCTTGCGAGAGGCCCGTCCCGTCGCCCTGCGGCGTGCCCCCGCGACCTTCCGCCGGGCCGCGTCCAGTCCGTCTTTGGTAGGGTGTGCGCCGGGTAAACACGGGTGCGTCGCCCCGCCCAACGAGGGTGGCCACCGAATGCCGAAAGGTCTTGGGGATGATGTCCGCTTTCGCGATGCCGGTCGACAAGACCAGTCCGTCCATGCGTGCCGAGGATCTGAAGGACGATTTCACGGAGGTGTTCGAACTGCTGTTCGGCCTCCTCGTGGATGTGATCCGCACCCGGCAGCCGGCTCTCACCGGCATTCTCTTCAAGGACAACGGGGTGGCCTCCATCCCGGAGGCGCTCCGCGTGCCGGCGCTCCAGATGACCGGCATCTGGTTCCAGCTCCTCTCCATCGCCGAGGAGAACGTCGCCATGCGGACCCGGCGCAAGCTGGAGAGCATGGGCGGGCCGGACAACGTGCTCGGCTCCTTCTCCAACGTGATCGCCGACGTGGCGGCCGCCGGGGTGACGGCCGAGGCGGTGCGGTCCGCCCTCGTCGAGACGGAGGTCTGCCCCACCATCACGGCCCATCCGACCGAGGCCAAGCGCGTCACCGTGCTGGAGATCCACCGCCGCATCTACCGCGGCCTCGTCGACCTTGAGTCCACCCGCTGGACCCCGCGCGAGCGCGAGACGCTGCTGCGCAACCTCCGCTCCGAGATCGACCTTCTCTGGATGACCGGCGAGCTTCGCCTCGAGAAGCCGACCGTGGAGCAGGAGATCGCCTGGGGCCTCCACTTCTTCCAGGAGAACCTCTACGCCCAGACCCCCCTGGTGGTCGAACACCTCGGCGCCGCGCTCCGCCGCCACTATCCGGAGGAGCCGATCGCCGTCACGCCGGTCCTGAAGTTCTCCACCTGGATCGGCGGCGACCGCGACGGCAACCCGTTCGTGACCGCCGACGTCACCCGCACGGCCCTCAGCGAATACCGCCACGCCGCCATCCAGCACCTGCTCGAGCGGGTGGAGGGGCTGGCGCGCACGCTCTCCATCAGCGCCCGCACCGTGCCGGTGCCGGACGAGTTCAACCGGGTGCTGGCCGACGTGCTCGCCGCCTCCGGGCGCGGCGAGGAGATCGTGGCGCGCAATCCGGGCGAGATTTTCCGCCACTTCTTCACCGCCGTCCGCGACCGGCTGATCGCCACCGGCTTTCCGGGCCGCAACGGCGCCAAGCCCTACGGATCGGCGTCCGAACTCACCCGCCACGTGCTCGCCGCCGAACGGGCGCTCACCGCCATGAACGCCGGCGACCTCGCCCACCTGCGGGTCCGGCCGCTGCGCTGGGAAGTGGAGATCTTCGGCTTCCGCACCGCCGCCCTCGACATCCGCCAGAACTCCACGGTGGTGAACCGCACCGTGCAGGAGGTTTGGAAGCGCCTCCATCCCGGCGAGGCGGTGCCGGATCCCTCGTCCCCGGCCTTCATGGCCAAGGTGGTGCGCGAACTCGCCAATCCCGCCCAGCGCATCCCCGTCTACACCGACCTTCCCACCGATCCGGCCGAGATGCTCGGCGTGCTCGACGTCATCCGCGAGACCCGCGACGGGCCGGACCCGAAGGCGATCGGTGCCGTCATCCTCTCGATGACCACGTCCACCGCCGACGTGCTCGCCCTCTATCTGCTGGCCAAGTACCAGGGCCTCATCCCCGACGAGGAGGGGCCGGACCCGTCGCCCTTCACCGTGGTGCCGCTGTTCGAGACCATCGAGGACCTGCAGCGCGCCGAAGGCATCGTCGGCGAACTCTTCGAGCAGCCGGTCGTCCGCCGGGCGCTCCGGGCGCGCGACCACATCCAGGAGATCATGCTCGGCTACTCCGACAGCAACAAGGACGGCGGCTTCCTTTGCTCGTCCTGGGAGCTGGTCAAGGCGCAGAAGCGGCTGGTGGACATCGGCCGCCGCAAGGGCGTGAAGATCTCCTTTTTCCACGGCCGCGGCGGCTCCGTCAGCCGCGGCGGCGCGCCCACGGGCCGGGCCATCGCGGCCCAGCCGGCCGGCACCGTCAACGGGCGGCTGCGCATCACCGAGCAGGGCGAGGTGGTGTCGTCCAAGTTCGCCAACCGCGGCACCACCTTCTACCAGTTGGAACTCCTCGCCGCGTCGGTCATCGCCCACACGCTGAAGTCGCCGCTGGAGCCGCAGCTCCGCCCGAAGGCGGAGGAGGACGAGGCGGTCGAGGCGCTCGCCGGCCTGTCGCTCGCCAGCTACCGCAAGCTGATCGAGCAGCCCGGCCTCATCGACTATTTCAACGCCTCCTCGCCGGTGGAGGAACTGGCGCTCCTGAAGCTCGGTTCGCGGCCGGCCCGCCGGTTCGGCGCCAAGGCCCTCGGCGACCTCCGCGCCATCCCGTGGGTGTTCGCCTGGAGCCAGAACCGCCACCTCATCACCGGCTGGTACGGCATCGGCACGGCCCTTGAAAGCTGGCAGAAGATCCGCGGCGACGAGGGCCTTGTGCTTCTCCGCCGCATGTTCGCCGAGAACCGCTTCTTCCGCCTGATGCTGGACGAGGTGGAGAAGACCCTCTTCCTCACCGACATGGACATCGCCGCCCACTATGCGGCCCTGGTGCCGGACACCGAGGCGCGCGAGCGCATCCTCGGCATGGTCCGCGCCGAATACGCCCGCACCGTCGGCCACGTGCGCCAGATCACCGAGAGCGACACCCTCGCCGCCCGCTTCCCGGCGCTCTACCGGCGGACCGAGCACGTGCGCCCGCTGATCGACCGCACCAACCGCTGGCAGGTGGACCTCCTCGCCGAGTTCCGCCGCGAGGAGCGCACGCCGGAGGAGAAGGAGCGCATCCTGGTGCCGCTCCTCATGTCGATGAACTGCATCGCCGGCGGCCTCGGCTGGACCGGCTGACGCCCCCGCCGACGCGCGCGCCGTCATACCAAGCTCATACCGTCCCGACCTGTCGGGACGGTATGAGCGAGCCGGGGATCACGAGACTGCGCCCGCGGGCCGGATCCGGGCAAGAACCGCCTGTCCGGCCAGAATCGCGGCGCCGGAGCCGGCGATCGCGACCCCGAGCCCCACGCGCCCGCCGAGCAGGTCCATCAGCGCGCCGATCATCACCGGACCGATCGCCGAGCCCACCGTGGCCCCGACGGCGATCGCCGCGATGCCCCGCGCCACCCCGCCCGGCGGCGGGTTGGCCGCCACCGAGATGGTGGCGACCGTGTAGAAGGTCCCGCTGAGAACGCCGGAGACGAACAGCAGCCCGAGCGTCAGGGCCGGACCCGGATCCACCGCGACCGCCAGCCCCGTCACGACGACGCCCATGGCGCCCACCGACGCCAGCCCGTGCACGCCTCCGCGCCGGTCGATCAGCATGCCGAGCGGGATCTGGAAGAGGGTGCCGCCGAGGCTGTAGAAGCTGGCGGCGAGGAGAGGCGCGACGCCGAGCAGCTCCGCCTCCGTGAACGCCGCCGGAATGAACGCGAAGGCGCCATGGTCCACGCCGCCGCCGACCGCTGCCAGCAGCACCGCGGTCCGGAGCGTCGACCCCGTCGGGTCGACCACCGGCATCCGTGCGCCCACCGTGTCCACGCCCCCGCTGCCGGACCGGCGGTCGAGCACGCCGGCGATCAGCGCCACCGGGCTCACCGCCACCAGGATGGCCGCGCACACCACGAAGGGCGCGGCGCCCGACGTGCCCGTCAGGAGCAGGATCATCGGGCCGGTGCTCGTGGCGAACCCGATCAGCGTCTCCTGCAGGCCGATCACGCGGCCCCTCAGATGCCCCGGCGTCGCCGCCAGCAGCCACGCCTCGCCGATCACCCAGCGCACCGCCATGCTCGCCCCCATGAGGGCGCTGACGAGGAGCCAGGCGATCGGCGACGGCGACACCAGATAGAGCAGGAAGCTCGCGGCCCCCACCAGCGAGGCGATCGCCAGCGTCATCCCCGGCCCGTAGCGCGACGGCAGCCGGGCCACCAGCGTCGCCACCAGCGCGATGGTGACGAAGGGCGCCGCCACCACGACGCCCGCCATGGTCGCCTGCACGCCGCGCTCGTCGAGCGCCACCACCATCAACGGCCCGAGCGCGCCGCCCTGGACGGCCGCCCCGAGGACGGTCGCCAGGATGATGGCGACGAGCGGCAGGAGGGCTGTGGACGGGTGCATCAGAGATGATCCGGCACGCCGGGGGTGGTCACGAACCCCGGCAGCGCGCGCATGCGGCGGGTCCAGGCGCGGAGCTTCGGGTAGGCCTCCAGCGCCTCGCCGAAGTCGATCGCGAGCGCCACCGCCGGAAACGCCGCCACGTCGGCGACGGTCGGCTCCGCGCCGACCAGGAAGCCCGCGCCGTCGATCCCCTGGCGGGCGAGCCGGTCGTCGAGGATCCGGAACGCCCGGCGCGCCGCCGCCACCGGATCGACCACCGGCGAGGCGAGGCCCAGCATCGCATCCAGCCGGGCCGCGTCGGCGGCGGCGAGATCCCGTTCGGCGAACGCCAGCCACTCGATCGTCTCCGCCGCCCGGTCGCCGCCCTGCCAGGCGGGTGCCCCGCGCGCCATGTGCCAGAGGATGGCGGCGACGCTGGTCAGGACCTCTCCGTCCTCCACCCACACCGGCACGGTGCCGCGCGGGTTGAGCGCCCGGAAGTCCGCCCCCTCGGTCTCGCGGCCCGGATAGACGTCCACCGGCCGGCGGTCGTGCGCGATCCCGATGAGGCCCGCCATCAGCCGCACCGCATAGGCGTTCGCCGAAAGCTCGTAGTCGAAGAGCACGGGCCGATCGGCCATGGTCAGGCGGCCTCCCGCCGGTCGATGCCGAAGCGCAGGCCCTTCTCCTTCAGCCACCGCCGGTAGGCGATGGAGGAAAGGTCCGCCCGCGTCGGCGTCTCCGCCCGCGGCGACAGCGGCAGCAGGCGCGGCCGCTGGTTTTCCAGGATGATCCGGTCCTGCAGGAAGATGGTCTGCTGGAAGTGGATGATCTCGGTCGTGGAACTCACCGCGTCCACCACCAGCACGAAGGCGTAGGCGATCGAGCGGTCCTCGTCGGTCGGCTGGATCAGGAGGCCGATCACGTCCTGCCGGGCCGGGTCGCTCGGGCAGGTCTTGTAGAGGAGCACGGTGAAGGGCCGCGCCACCCGGTAGAGATAGTCGCTCATCTGGCCGCCCGCCGCGTTCGCCGCCGCCTGCGGCTGCCAGAAGCGGCAGTTGGTGGCCCAGACCTCGTCCACGTCCCGGCGGATCTCGCAGTCGTAGGGCTCCACCGTCGGCCGATCCTCCACGCCGAGGATGTCCGTGTGGACGAACGGGAAGTGCGCCATGTCGAGGAAGTTCTCCACCAGGCGCAGGCCCGAGGCGCGCACGTGGACCGCGCCGCAGGTGGCGAGCCGCCGGTCCGTCTCGTCGAACTCCGCGATCGGCGGCAGACCGCGCGTCGGCGTCCCGAGCGTCGTCCACACGTGCCCATAGGCAAGCGTCACGGGAAGGGCGCGCCCCGTCTCGGTCTCGACCGCCGTGACCGCCCCGCCCGCCAGCCCGAGCGTCAACTCCGCCCCGAGCAGCCGCGTCGCGACCGGCCGCCCGATGGACAAGTCCTCCGGCCGGCCCACCACATACCACTCGTCCAGCGCCACGGGATCGTCGGTCCGGCTCATGCGTCGGCCTCCTCCAGGCTGTGGCGAAGCCGCTCCAGTGCGTCCATCGCCGTGTGCAGGTCCGCCCCCGCGACGTCACCCTCGGCAAGCGCGTGGAGCATCGTGCGGTCGCCGTCGAGGCCGTGGACGGCGAGAAGCAGCGCCGGCCCGTCCGCCCGCGCCATCCGCCCGAGATCGCCCGAGGGCTCCAGGCCCGCGCTCGCGAGCCGCGCCCGCACCGTCTCCACCGGGGCGGCCACAAGCAGGCTGCGCACCGGCGTCATCCCGTCCGGCACCGGCGGCGGCGCGGCGGGACGGTCCGGCGATCCGGTGGTGAACACCAGCCCGCCGGCCTCGGCCACCGCGAAGGAGCGGGCGGAGAGCGTCTTCGGCGGCTCCAGGTCCGGATGGGCCGGGATGGCGGTGCAGCCGGCGTCGAGGCCGAAACGCCAGCCGTGGTAGAGGCAGGCGAGCGTGTCGCCGCGCACGAACCCGAAGGAAAGCCGCATGCCCCGGTGCGGGCAGCGGTCCTCCCACACGCGCACGGCCCCGCCCGTCCCGCGCCAGACCACCAGCTCCCGCCCGTCGAGAAGCACGGGCACGGGCGTCGCCGGCGCGATGTCGGCGGACAGCGCGACCGGGATCCAGCGCGGCGGCGGCTGGGCGGCGCTCATCGGATCCGCCAGCGTCACGCCGCCATCTCCGGTTCGCCGTCCGTCGCCATCCGGCCGGCCCCGGTCGATCCGGTCATGCCGACGGCCAGACGCCGGAAGCCCACGCCCGCGTCCGCCTTGGTCGACGGCCCGACGGCGATGTCGTCGACCCGGCAGGCGGCGGGCCCGAGCAGGCAGGCCACCATCAGCATGTCGATCAGCGCGGGCGGCCCGGCCACCACCACCGTCGCGCTGTCGTCGCGTGCCGTCGCCCAGCCGTTCAGGCTGAAGCGGTTCGCCCGGTCCGCCACGAAATCCAGGAATGTCTCGCCGAGCCCGTGCCCGGTGATCGTGAGGCGCACCGCGTCATCGGCCTGCACCGCATCGGAACGCAGCCGCATGGGATGCTCCTTCAGTCCGCCCTCATCGGACCCGACCAGGTGCCGCCGGTCAAGCCCAACCGCTGGGCAGCGCTGCCGTCCGCAGCGTCAGCCGCCGCCGATCCCCGCATCGGCAACCGCCAATCCCCACTTCACTCGCTGGCGAGGATCATGTTGCGCACGATCGGGTAGATCTGCCCCTCCCAGCGCCGGCCGCTGAACACCCCGTAATGGCCGACGCCCGCCTGCATGTGGTGGCGCTTGCGATAGGGCCGGATGCCCGTGCAGAGGTCGTGCGCCGCCGCGGTCTGGCCGAGGGCGCAGATGTCGTCGCGCTCCCCCTCCACGGTGAGGAGCGCGGTGCGGCGAATGCGCCCCGGGTCCACCGGCCGGCCCCGGTAGGTCAGCTCGCCCTTCGGCAAAAGCGCGTCCTGGAACACCATGCGGATGGTCTCCAGGTAGAATTCCGCCGTCAGATCGAGCACGGCGAAATACTCGTCGTAGAAGGTCTGAATGGCTTCCGCCTTCTCGGTCTCGCCCTTCACCAGATGCCGGTAGAGGTCGTTGTGCGCCTTGGCGTGCCGCTCCGGGTTCATCGCCATGAAGGCGGAAAGCTGCACGAACCCCGGATAGACGCGCCGGCCGGCGCCCTTGTGGCGGCTGGGCACGGTGCCGATCAGGTTCTCCTCGAACCAGCTCATCGGCTTGGAGAGCGCGAGGGTGTTCACCGACGTCGGATTGATCCGGGTGTCCACCGGGCCGGCCATCAGCGTCATGGAGCGCGGCTGCGCCGGATTGTCGTCCGCCGCCATCACGGCCGTGGCCGCCAGCACCTGCACGCACGGCTGGCACACCGCCAGCACGTGAGACCCCGGACCCATGGTCTCCAGGAAACGGATCAGGTGCTCCACATAGTCGTCGAAGCCGAACGGCCCGTCCTCCAGCGGCACATCGCGGGCGTTGTGCCAGTCGGTGATGTAGACGTCGTGGTCGGCAAGCAGCGTCTGCACGGTGTTGCGCAGCAAGGTGGCGAAGTGGCCGGAAAGCGGCGCCACCACCAGCACCTTCGGCTGCGGCACGTCCACGTCCTTGGCGAAGTGGAGGAGCGTGCCGAAGGGCGTCACCAGCACCGGCTCCTCCGTCACCGGCACCTCGCGGTTGCCGACCGTGACGGCGTTGATCCGGTAGGACGGCCGCGCGTGGGTGATGCCCGCCCGGGCCAGCATCGCCTGGGTCGCCATGGCGTGCGACAGCGGCAGGCGCGGACGAAGGGCGGCGAACGGGGTGGTCACCGCGGCGGAGAATCGCGCCGTCGCGCGCACCATATCGGCCAGGTCGGCCTGCGCCTGGTATCGTCGATAGAGCATACCGTCGTCGCCCCCGCAGAAGGCCGCTCGGCCTCCACTCACGCCCAGTTTCCGCTTGAAGGCTAGTGCAATCTCCCGCGCGCTGCGAGATAATTTAACAAAGCGGAACACCGGGTGGGGGCCCGACCGCCGGGGAGGCGACATGGCGGCGGCGGTTCTGACGATTTCCAGCAAGACATATTCGTCGTGGTCGTTGCGGGGCTGGCTGCTCTGCCGCATGGCGGGTCTGCCCATCACCGAGGCGGTGGCCGCCTTCGACGATCCCGGCACCCGCGCCGAACTGCTCCTTCTGTCGCCATCCTTCCTGGTGCCCTGCCTCACGCATGGGCGGGTGAAGGTGTGGGACACGCTCGCCATCGCCGAGTATCTGGCCGAGATCGCCCCCGAGGCGGGCCTGCTGCCGGCCGATCAGGCGGCGCGGGCGCACTGCCGGGCGGTCTCCGGCGAGATGCACTCCGGCTTCCAGAACTTGCGCTCGGCGCTGCCCATGAACCTCAAGGCGCACCATCCGGGCTTCAAGGTCTGGGCCGGCGCCCGGCCGGATATCGAGCGCGTCACCGCCATCTGGCGGGATTGCCTGTCCGCCTACGGCGGCCCGTGGCTGTTCGGCAAGGCGCCGACCCTGGCCGACGCCATGTTCGCCCCGGTCGCCACCCGCTTCCAGACCTATGACGTCGCCCTCGATCCGCCCTGCGCGGCCTATCGCGAGACCATCCTCGCCTGGGCCTTCATGAAGGAATGGACCGCCGCGGCCGCCGACGAGGTGGACGAGCTCGACGAACTCGACGTGGAATTTTGAACCGTCACGCCGCCGACGAACGCCCGTGGCAGGCTCCGCCCCGGCGCAAGCCTGACCGCGCATCCTGCCGGTGACCAGACACCGGGGCGGCGCGGCATCGTCCATGCATCCGACTGAACACGCCGCCGCGCCGCCGTCGGTGGACCGTGTCCGCTTGCCTCGCCGGGAGAGACTTTTCGCATGTACGACTTCGACATGATCGTGATCGGCAGCGGCCCCGCCGGGCGCCGCGCCGCCGTGCAGAGCGCCAAGCTGAACCGCACCGTGCTGGTGGTCGAGAAGGGCCGCCGGGTCGGCGGCGTCTCGGTCCACACCGGCACCATCCCGTCGAAGACGCTCCGCGAGACGGTGCTCAACCTCTCCGGCTGGCGCGAACGCGGCTTCTACGGCCGCGCCTACCGGGTCAAGCAGGAGATCGACGCCGAGGACCTGAAGGTGCGGCTGCGCAAGACCCTCGACCACGAGGTGGAGGTTCTGGAGCACCAGTTCAGCCGCAACGCGGTGCGCTGCACCAGCGGCGAGGCGCGCTTCGTCGGCCCGCACGAGGTGGAGGTGGTCAGCGAGGTCGGCGACCGGCGGATCTACACGGCCGCCCACGTGCTGATCGCCTGCGGCACCCGCCCGCACCGGCCCGATCACGTGCCCTTCGACGGGGCGGTGGTGTTCGACAGCGACGAGATCCTCGACATCCCGCGCCTGCCACGCAGCCTCACGGTGATCGGCGCCGGCGTGATCGGCACCGAATACGCCACCATCTTCTCCGCCCTCGACGTGGCGGTGACCCTGGTGGACGGCCGCTCCACCATCCTGGATTTCATCGACAAGGAACTGATCGACGAGTTCCTCCACGATCTGCGCGACCGCAACGTCTCCGTCCGCCTCGGCGCCTCGGTTTCGTCCATTGAGATCCAGGGCGGCCAGGCGGTGACGCGCCTTGCCGGCGGGCGGGTGATCCAGAGCGACATGCTGCTCTATGCCGCCGGGCGCACCGGCGCCACCGACCGGCTGAACCTGGAGGCCGCCGGCGTCGTCACCGACGAGCGCGGGCGGATCGCCGTGGAGCCGGCGACCATGCGCACCAGCGTCCCGCATATCTACGCGGCCGGCGATGTGATCGGCTTCCCGAGCCTCGCCTCCACCAGCATGGAGCAGGGCCGCGTCGCCGCCTGCCACGCCTTCGGGCTGGAGCCGCCGCCGCCGCCGGAGTTTTTCCCCTACGGCATCTACGCGGTGCCGGAGATCTCCACCGTCGGCATGTCCGAGGAGGAGGTGCGCAAGCGCGACATCCCGTACGAGGTCGGCATCGCCCGCCTCCGGGAGACCTCTCGCGGCCACATCATGGGGCTCAACAGCGGGATGATGAAGATGATCTTCTCCACCCGCACCCGCCGCCTCCTCGGCGTCCACATCGTCGGCGAGGGGGCGACCGAACTCATCCACATCGGCCAGGCGGTGCTCAACCTGAAGGGCACCATCGACTACTTCATCGAGAACACATTCAACTATCCGACTCTCGCTGAGGCCTACAAGATCGCCGGTCTTGACGCCTGGAATCGCATGTCGCGCTACACGGTGCCCGACAAGCAGCCGGTGTAGCCTACAACCCGGCTACATGCGCCGGCTACAAGGGCTACAGACGCGGGCTACAAGCGCGACAAATGCCCCGATGTCGCCGACAAGATGTCCTCATTCCCGCCGTTCGGCCGGCCTCAGCCGTCCGTGGGCGAACTGCCGCCGCTCGAAGAGGAGCACGACCACGATGGAAAGGGCGAACGGGATCAGCAGATAAAGGAGCCGGAAGACGAGGAGCGCGGCCAGCACGTCCGCCTCCCGCATCTCCGGCAGGCCGGTGAGGAAGAGCAGTTCCAGGACCCCGAGCCCGCCCGGCGCGTGGCTGAGAAGCGCCACCGAGAAGGACGTGACGAAAATCCCCAGAACCACGAAATAGCCCGGATTTCCGGCCTCCGGCAGGGCGAAGTGGATGATCGCGGCGGCCCCGATGATCTCGATCGGGGCGACCACCAGCTGCCACCCGACCACGTTCGGCCGCGGATACTGGACGACCACGCCCCAGCGATGGATCGGCGGCAGTCCTTTAAGGCTTCCCCAGACGTAGAGGGCAAGAAGCGCAAAGATGAAAACGCCCGCGCCCCGTGCAAGTCCGAGCGGCGCATCTTCCACGAACCGGCGCAAGACATGCGGCTCCAGAATCAATAGGAGCCCGATCAGCAGAACCGCGCCTATGATGAAGGTCATGGAGCAAAGCGCCACCAAAACCCCAACCTCGCCGCCGGTCAGCCCGCGGGAGGTGTAGGCCCGGTAGCGGATCACCGCGCCGGAGAGCACCGAGGCGCCGATGTTGTGGGAAAGAGCGTAGGTGGTGAAAGAGGTTAGCGCCACGAAGGGCCACGGCAGGCGGCGGCCGAGATGCATCAGCGCGACCCGGTCGTAGGCGGCGAGCGCCGCGTAGGCGACCACGGCTCCGAGGACGGAGAGCGCCCACTGGTGCGGCCGGATCGCCGCGATGCTGTCCACAAGATCGTCCAGCGAAAGGCCGCGGACCTCCTTGTAGAGCAACCAGCCCGAGAACACCGCCGCCCCGACCCCGACAACCGGCCAGATATAGTCCTTCGCCTTCAACAGGATCCCTCCAGCCGCGCGGCTGTCCGCCAACCATTCATGCGCCGTCTCACCGTCCCGCTTGTCAATCCCGAACCCTTCGGGAGAGAAAACGTTCTGTGACCCGACGCAGACGACAGGAGTCCTGCACGGCATCCAAGAGGCAAAGGTGGGCTAGGGTCGGTATGCCTCCCGGGCCGGACCGGCTTTGAATCCTTGAAGGAATTCGGGGCCGAGGCCGCCTTTCAGAGCGTGGCGGCGAGGGCGCCGTACTGCTTCATCGTCGGCGTGCGAGCGCCGCGGACCGATCCGGCCGGCAGGGCGGCTGAAGCTTCCAGGTGGAGGAGTTCGGCAAGGCGGGCCCGGGCGCGGTTGACCCGGCTCTTCACCGTGCCGACGGCGACGCCGCAGATTTCGGCGGCTTCCTCGTAGGAGACGCCCATCGCGCCGACGAGCAGGATCGCCTGCCGCTGGTCCGCCTGGAGGGCGGCGAGCGCCACGGCGATCTCGCCGCCATAGACCGACCACTCCTGCTCCGGCGGCGCGGACCCGGTGTCCACCACCCCGTCCGGCGAGATCGTCACCTCGCGGCCCCATTTGCGGAAGCCGCTGTAGAAGGTGTTCCGCATGATGGTGAAAAGCCACTGCCGAAGGGCCGTCCCTGGCGTGAACTTGTCCAGGTTCGCGTAGGCCTTCAGAAGTGTCTCCTGAACAAGATCGTCGGCGTCAGAAACATTCTGCGTCAAGGAGCGTGCAAATGCGCGAAGAGGCGGCACAAGCTTCAGGATATCGGACTTGAGCCCGTCGTGGTTCGACATGAGACTGACATCCGCAATCTGAATGGAAGATGCCATGTCAACGTCTCAGCTTCAGTCTCGTTCCAGCCTCTGCTCATTTTCCTTTCGAAGCGCTTGGTCAGATGCGCGGTCCTCTTGTAAGTTCTAGCCCGTCGGGATCCGTTCAGGACCGCCATCCGGGGGTCTGGCGCACGTGCCGGCGGCATGGACGGAACCGGTCTAGAGCCGATCGGTCATCTGCCCACCGGACCGCGCCCAACCCCGCGTGCCATGAGCGCGCGGGGGGAATCGCAGCGGCAAAACGCACGGTCACGGCCAAGGTTCCTTTCCCAAGGCGCCTCTGTGGAGACGGCGGAGCGGGTCCGCGCCAACCGGGCTTCTCCGCAAAAGTCCAAGGCGGCCTGCGCAACCTTTCAGGGGGTCGGCCGTTCTTGGCTCGCATGCAAGCGGCCCGAACGAGACGGGGGCGGATCCGGACGGGCATCATCGTGAGATGACGCCGCCGGATCCTGGCCCATCGGCGTCGCCCGGCCCCAGCCCTTCCAGACCCGCGACGGACGCACCCTCCCATGAAGCTGTTCGAATGCCAGAACTGCCGCAATCCGGTCCATTTCGAAAACACCGTTTGCGTCAACTGCGGCTTCCGCCTGGGCTATTTGCCCGAACACACCCTCCTCAGCGCGGTCGAGCCCGACGGCGACGCCTTCACGGCGCTCGGCGACCGCAGCCGCCCCTACGTCTTCTGCGACAACGCCGGCTATGACGCCTGCAACTGGCTGGTCCCGGCGGGCGAAGACACCACGCTCTGCATCGCCTGCCGGCACAACCGCACGGTCCCGGACCTCACGGTCGATTCCAACCTTGCAAGTTGGCGGAAGATGGAACTGGCCAAGCACCACCTCTTCTACTCGCTGCTCCGCTGGCGCCTGCCGATGCCGGACCGCACCGAGGACCCGGAGGAGGGGCTGGCCTTCGACTTCCTGGCCGACGTGACCGCACCGGACGGCACCGTGGAGCGGGTGCTGACCGGCCACGACGCCGGCCTCATCACCATCAACATCGCCGAGGCGGACGACGCCGAGCGCGAGGCGCGGCGCACCGCCATGATGGAGCCCTACCGCACGCTGCTCGGCCATTTCCGCCACGAGGTGGGGCACTACTACTGGGACCGCCTGGTCCGCGACCGCGGCAACGTGGACCAGTTCCGCGCGCTCTTCGGCGACGAGAGCCGCGACTACGGCGAGGCGCTGCAGACCCACTATACCAACGGTCCGCCGGCCGACTGGCGGCAGAGCTTCATCAGCACCTACGCCACCGCCCACCCCTGGGAAGACTTCGCCGAGACCTGGGCGCACTACATCCACATGGTGGACGCCCTGGAGACCGCACGCGCCTTCGGCCTGAAGATCCGGCCGCGCATCCGCAACGCGGAGGACCTCGCGGGGGAGGTGGATTTCCAGCCCTACGCGGCGGCGAACGCCCAGGATCTCGTCGACGCCTGGGTGCCGCTCACGGTCGCCATCAATAGCCTCAACCGCTCCATGGGCCAGCCGGACCTCTATCCGTTCGTGCTCTCCGTGCCGGTGATGGAGAAGCTGCAGTTCATCCACGAGATCGTCCACCAGCCACCGGCCTGATGCCGCGTCGATCGATGTCGCCGGGAACGATCGGCGGGCTCGTGTCTTCAAGGTTGAGACCACCGTCCGGGGCCTGCGGCCGCCGGGCGGTCGCCCGCGACGAGAGGACAGCCCCATGAGCCAGCCCGACGACACCGACTTCTCCCCCTACGAGGGTCCGGCCGGCGGCTGGGGGTCGCTGAAATCCGTCAGTCACATCCTGGTGGAGGAAGGCGACATCGCGCGGGCGGGCGTGGCGCTCCTGAAGCAGAACAAGCCGGACGGCTTCATGTGCGTGTCCTGCGCCTGGGCCAAGCCGGCCGAGCCCCGGGCGGCGGAGTTCTGCGAGAACGGCGCCAAGGCGACCGCCTGGGAGCTGACGACCCGGACGGTGACGCCGGCGTTCTTCGAGGCCCACACGGTCACGGAGCTGCGCACCTGGGCCGACCACGACCTGGAGAACGCCGGACGCCTGACCGAGCCGATGCGCTACGACCGGGCGAGCGACCGCTATGTCCGCACCACCTGGGAGGAGGCCTTCACCGAGATCGGCCGCACGCTGGCGCCGATCGACCCCAAGGCGTCGGTCTTCTACGCCTCCGGCCGGGCGTCGCTGGAGACGTCCTACATGTGGTCGCTGTTCGCGCGCCAGTTCGGCTGCAACAACCTACCGGACAGCTCCAACATGTGCCACGAGAGCACGTCGGTGGCGCTGCCGAAGTCGATCGGCGTGCCCGTCGGCACCGTGACGCTGGACGACTTCGAGAAGACCGACTGCATCCTGTTCTTCGGCCAGAACGTCGGCGTCAACAGCCCGCGCATGCTCCACCAGCTGCAGGCGGCGGCCAAACGCCGGGTGCCGATCATCACCTTCAACCCCTTGAAGGAGCGCGGGCTGGAGCGCTTCACCAACCCGCAGTCGCCGGTGGAGATGACCACCGGCCAGGACACCCGCATCTCCTCCCAGTACCACCAGCTGAAGGCAGGCGGCGACGTGGCGGTGATGATGGGGCTCGCCAAGGCGATCCTCGCCATCGACGCCGCCGACACGGCAACCGGCGGCGAACCGGTGCTCGACCGCGCCTTCATCGCCGAGCACACCGCCGGCTTCGAGCATTTCGCCGCAAAGGCGAAAGCGACCAGCTGGGAGCGAATCGAGGCGGTGAGCGGCCTCTCCCGCTCGGCGCTGGAGCGGGCGGCGGCGGTCTATGCCCGGTCGAAGGCGGTCATCCTCATCTACGGCATGGGCCTCACCCAGCACCGCACCGGGGTGGAGAACGTGCAGATGGCCTGCAACCTCCTGTTCCTGCGCGGCAACATCGGCCGGCCGGGCGCCGGCATCTGCCCGGTGCGCGGCCATTCCAACGTGCAGGGCCAGCGCACGGTCGGCATCTCGGAAAAGCCCGACCTGGTGCCCATGGACAAGCTGAAGGCGCTCTATAATTTCGAACCGCCCATGGAGACGGGCCTCAACACCGTGGAGGCCTGCGAGGGCATCATCGACGGCGGCGTGAAGGCCTTCCTCGCGCTCGGCGGCAACTTCCTCACCGCCGTGCCGGAGACCGCCCGCATGCAGGAGGCCTGGGAGCGGCTGGACCTCACCGTGCAGATCGCCACCAAGCTCAACCGCAACCACCTCTACAACGGTCGGGTCGCCTACCTGTTGCCGTGCCGTGGCCGGATCGAGATCGACCGGCAGGCGACGGGTCCGCAGATCGTCACCATGGAGGACTCCACCGCCTGCATTCACGCCTCCCACGGCATCGCCGAGCCGATCGCCGATACGCTCCGCTCCGAGCCGGCGATCGTGGCGGGTCTCGCCAAGGCGACGCTCGGCGAGCGCACGACGATCCCCTGGGACGACTGGGTGGCGGACTACGGACGGGTTCGGGATGCCATCGAGGCGACCTATCCGGAGCAGTTCCGCGACTTCAACGGGCGGATGGGACAGGCCGGCGGCTTCCACCGGCCGTTGCCGGCGCGAGACCGGGTCTGGAACACCCCCACCGGCAAGGCCACCTTCGCCACGCCGAAGAGCCTGGACGAGAACCCGGATGCGCCGGCCACCGCGCCGGACGTCCTGCAGCTCATCACGGTGCGGTCGAACGACCAGTTCAACACCACCATCTACGGCTATGACGACCGCTTCCGCGGCATCAAAGGCACCCGCAAGGTGCTGTTGATCGGCGCCTTCGAGATGGCCCGCCTCGGCCTCCAGGACGGCGACACTATCGCGCTGGAGACCGCCGTCGACGACGGCATCCGGCGCACCGTGGAGGGTCTGACGGTGGTGCGCTACGACGTGCCGATGGGCTGCTGCGCCGGCTACTATCCGGAGTGCAACCCGCTGATCCCGCTCTGGCACCACGCCGAGGAGAGCAAGGTGCCGGCCGCCAAGTCGGTGCCGGTGCGCATCCATCGCATGGAAGCCGCAACGGCCTGAGGGCCCGACCAACCGGTCAGGAATCGAGCCGCTTCAGGACGGCGTACGCCAGGGTGGCGGGCGCCCCGGTGGCATCGAGGCTCAGCCAGGTCATCGGGCCGAGGTCGTAGTCGGTCTGCTTGCGGGCGACTTCGGCGTTGGCGTCCGAGGCGTCGCCGACGCGCGTGTCCACTCGCGCCATCCGGGTCTCGACGGGCGCGTCCAACCAGACGCCGCGGAAGCGCGCGCTATGGGCGGCGGCGACGGCCGCGATCGCGTCCCGCTCTTCGGGGCGCGCGTGCACCGCGTCCACCACCACGCTCGCCCCGGCGGCGAGCACCCGGCCGGCCCGGTCGCGCAGCGCCGTGTAGACCGCGTCGGACGCCGCCTTCGTGTAGCTCTCCGGCGGCAGCGGCGCCGTTTCGGCGACACCGGCGAGCGTCTTGCGGATCACGTCGCTGCGAAGGTGCACCGCCCCGGGCGCCTTGCCGAGACGCGGCGCCAGGGCCGCCGACACCGTGCTCTTGCCGGATCCGGAAAGGCCGCCCACCGCGACCAGCACAGGCGGGGTATCCGCCAGGACGGTCTCGGCAAGCGCGAAATAGGTTCGCGCCTCCGCGGCGGCGCGCTCGCGCTTCTCCGGCGTGAGACTCGGCAGGGCGGCGGCCGTCACCTTGGCGCGGATGGTGGCGCGGAGGCTGAGGAAGAGCGGCAGCGCCGCGAGGCCGTCGAGATTGCGGTCGTCGGTCGCCGAAAGATAGCGGTTCAGGACCCGGTTCGCCTCGGCGACCAGCGACAGGTCGATCAGGTCCATGATCAGGTAGGCGAGGTCGTAGAGCACGTCGCAGGTGGCGATGCCGTCGTCGAACTCGATGGCGTCGAAGAGGATGGGCGCGCCGTCGATCAGCACCACGTTGCGAAGGTGCAGGTCGCCGTGACAGCAGCGCACCAGGCCGGCCTCGCCGCGGGTGACGAGCAGCGGCCAGAGCCGCGAAAGGAGCGCCTCCATCCGGTCCGAAAGGGCGGCGGCGCGCGCCGGCGGGAAAAGGTCGGGGCTCTCGGCGAAAGCCTCGCGGTTCTGCGCCAGATAGCGGGCGAGCGACGTGGGCGAGGCCGCCGCCGGGCGGAGCGGCGCCCGGGCGTGGGCCTCCACGATCCGCCGCACCAGTGTGTCGAGCATCGCGGGCGTCAAATCGCCCCGGTCCGCCACCTTGTCGAGGGTGAGGCTCTCGTCGAAGCGGCGCATGTGGACGACCACGTCGACCACCGGCCCCTCGCCGCCGCGTTCAAGCCCGCCGTCCGCCGCCCGGGTGATCGCCACGACACCGCGGTAGAGGCCGGGCGCGCCGGGGGCGTTGACGGCGACCTCCGCCGCGGTGGCGGCCTGGCGCAAGGCGAGGGTGGAGAAGTCCATGAAGGGAAAGCGCACCGCCCGCTTCAGCTTGTAGGCGTCCGGCCCGGCGAGAAAGACGACCGCGCCGTGGGTATCGATCCGGACGGGCGGCGCGTCGAGGCCATGGGTCTCCGGGCGGGCGAGAAAGGCCAGCACCTCGGACTGGTCCTCCACCACATGGCCCGGGTCGCGGGCAGGCGTAGCGGCCTCGTCGGCCATGGGCGATCTCCTCGGGAGCAGGACTGGAGCCATGTGTGCGGCAGTCTACCAGCCTGCGGATCCCGCGCCTTGCGTTGGATCAGCGGCGATAGGGATCGCCCCGCTCCTCATGCCGTCGCAATGCGTGGCTATGATGACATGGATCATCGACACGGATCGGCGTGCCTCCCTACGGTGGCGGGGTCCCATGATCGGGAGGTGCACCATGGTCGGCGCCGATCTCTTCCTCTGGCCTGCCCGCATGGCCGCCGAGGCCAGCCGGGCGGCGGCGGGGCTGATGGCCGAGATGGCCGGCCTCGGACAGGCGGCGGAGGAGCCGGCGTCCGCCTGGGCGACGCCGCACACGGTGCGGCTCACCCTCGAGGCGCTGATCCTCCGCGACTATTCGGCCGATCCCTCGCCGGCCGACGTGCCGACCCTCGTGATTGCGCCCTATGCCCTCCATCACGCGACCCTCGCGGACTTCGCCGAAGGGCACAGCCTGATGGCGGCGCTCCAGGCCGGCGGCGTGCGGCGCCTGTTCCTGGCGGAGTGGCGCTCGGCGACCCCCGCCATGCGGCTTCTGTCCGTCGATAACCTGCTTGCCGACCTCAACGTGGCGGTCGACGAGCTCGGCGGCCGGGTGCGGCTCGTCGGCCTCTGCCAGGGCGGCTGGATGGCGCTGGTCTACGCGGCGCGCTTTCCCGCCAAGGTGGACCGGATCGTCGTCGCCGGCGCGCCGGTGGATACGACGGCCGCCGCTTCCGCCCTTGCGACGAGCGCGCGGGCGACGCCGCTCGGCCTCTTCGAGGGCATGGTCGACGCGGGCGGCGGGCGGGTGCTCGGCGAAGGCATCACGCAGGCCTGGGTCGGCGCGACCGGCGCGGTCGGCGCCGATGACGCGCTGATGCTCGACCCGGCCGACACCACCGCCGAAACGGCCGCGCTCCGTCGGCGCTTCGAGGCCTGGACGGCCCGCACGGTGGACCTGCCGGGCCGCTTCTTCCTCGACAGCGTCGCCTGGATCTTCCAGGAGAACCGCTTGCCCGCCGGCACCTTCCCGGCGCTCGGGCGCCCGGCCGACCTGGCGGCGATCCGCTGCCCCGTCCGCCTCGTCGCCGCCGCCGACGACGAGGTGGTGGCGCCCGCCCAGGTGTTCGCCGCAGGCCGGGTGCTCGGAACGCCCGCGTCGGATGTTCAAGCCATGGTAGTGCCCGGCCGCCATCTTGGCCTCTTCATGGGGCGCCGGACGCTCGCCGAGGCCTGGCCGGCGCTGGCCGCCTTCCTGGCCGAACCCACGCCGACACGGCGGCGCAAGCCTCAGCGCTCGAACACGTAGGTGCCGGGCGCCGGGGCGAGCGGCGGGTAGCCGGCCGCCGGCGCACCCATCGGCGGCGGCTGCACGCGGCTGGCGGCCGAGCGGGCGTCGAGCCAGTCGCCCCAGGCGAGCCACCAGGAGCCGTCCACCGGCCGCGTGCCGGCCAGCCACTCGTCCGGGCCGACGAGCGGCGCGTCCGCCGGGTGGTGGCGGATCCGGTAGTGCCGGCGGGGATGGCCGGGTTCGCTGACGATGCCGGCGTTGTGGCCGCCGCTCGTCAGCACGAAGGTGACGTCCGTGTCGGCGAGGTTGTGGATCTTGAACACCGACCGCCACGGCGCCACGTGATCGCGCTCCGTGCCGACGGCGAAGATCGGCACCCGGATGTTCTGGACCGACACCGGATAGCCGTCGGCCTCGTAGCGGCCGGACGCGAGGTCGTTCCGCAGGAAGAACTGGGTCAGGTATTCCGCGTGCATGCGGTAGGGCAGGCGGGTCGCGTCCGCGTTCCAGGCCATCAGATCGGTCATCGGCTCGCGCTCGCCCATCAGGTAGGCGCGCACGAGGCGCGACCAGATCAGGTCCCGCGCCCGAAGAAGCTGGAAGGCGCCGGCCATCTGGCCGGCATCCAGGTAGCCGCGCTGCCACATCATGCTGTCGAGGAAGCGCACCTCGGAGTGGTCGATGAAGAGGGCGAGTTCGCCGGGCTCGGTGAAGTCCGTCTGGGCGGCGAGCAGGCTGACGCTCGCCAGCCGGTCGTCGCCGCGCCGCGCCATGGCCGCCGCCGCCACGGTGAGGAGCGTTCCCCCGAGGCAGTAGCCGGCCGCGTGGACCTTCCGTCCCGGCAGGATCGCCCCGATGGCGTCGAGCGCGGCGCCGACGCCGAGCCGGCGGTAGGCCTCCATGCCGTAGTCGCGGTGTTCCGCCGTCACGTTCCGCCAGGAGATGCAGAACACCGTGTGGCCGCGCGCCACCAGATGGCCGATCAGGCTGTTCGCCGGGGACAGGTCGAGGATGTAGTATTTCATGATCCAGGCCGGGACGATCAGCACCGGCTCGGCCGCCACCACGTCCGTCGCCGGGGCGTACTGGATCAGCTCCATCAGCGGGTTGCGGGCCACCACGGTGCCCGGCGTCAGCGCCACGGTCTCGCCGGCGCGGAAGGCGTCGGCGCCCGGCGGCGGCGCGTGGTTCAGTGCGCGGCCGACGTCGTCCGCCAGGTTCCGCGCGCCTTCCAGAAGGTTCGCCCCGCCGGTGGCGGCGATCTCGGCCAGCACCTCCGGATTGGTGAGCGGCATGTTCGAGGGCGACAGTATGTCGAGGAGCTGGCGGGCGGCGAAGGACACCACGTCCTCGTGGTGGGGCGAGACGCCGGGCACTTCGCGCGTAGCGTTGTGCCACCACTGCTGCGTCAGGAGAAAGCCCTGGGCCCAAAGGTTGAACGGATAGGTGCTCCAAGCCTCGCCGGTGAAGCGGTCGTCCCCCGGCAGGGGTTCGATGCACGGCGGCGTCCGCGGGTCGGCCGTCGCCTGGGCCGCGTGCACGGCAAAGCGCAGCGCCTTCGTCCAGGCCTTCACCACAAGTTCGGCACGCTTTCCGGGCGATCCGGCCAGATGTCCCGCCCAATCCAGGGTGGCGAGCGAGAGGCCCATGGGCGACAGCCCGCCGGTGAGCCCGCCCGTGGTCGCCGCCATCATGCGGTCGATCGCATCGAACCCGGCGTAGCCGAGCGCGTCCGCCTCGGTCCGGCAGCGAACGGTGTCGGCGGACGAGGGGGGCGGCAGGGACGTGTCCAGCATGGGGCTTCTCCTGCGGATGCGGGGTATGCGGTGCCGTCATCCTATCGGCCGCCGCTGGCGCCCGGCCTTGACATGGGTCAGTCACGGATCCGTCACCCGGCTCGCGCGCCATCCTCCTTTCGACTTCGCCCACGAAAGCCCTACGTCTAGGGTCAGGCGGCCGCTGCCGGTGCGGTGCCGTCCGCCGTGCCGAGGGACCTGCCCATGACCGCCGCCATCGCCGAACCGAGCTTTGCCCATCGTCCCGTGCCGCCCGCGCCGGTGCCGGGAACGCGCGAGCTCGGCTATGCGGAGCTTCTCCTCCGGCTGCGCAGCAACCCGCTGACCATCTGGCGGCGGATCCATTTCGAGCGGCCGGTGGTGTCCGGCAAGAGCCTTCTCGGCCACGCGGTGGTGCTCAACGATCCGGCGGCGATCCGGCACGTGTTCGTCGACAATGTCGCGAACTACCGCAAGGACGACCTGCAGCGCTCTGTCCTCGCGCCCGGCCTCGGCGAGGGGCTGCTGACCGCCGAGGGGGACGTGTGGAAGCGCACCCGGCGGACGGTGGCGCCGCTCTTCACCCCGAAAGCTGTGGCGGCCCTCGCGCCGCGCATGGAGGGGCCGGCCCTCGCGCTCGCCGAGCGGATGGCGCGCCGTCGGCCGGGGCGGGTGCTCGACATCACCCACGACATGACCCGCGTCACCTACGACATCCTCGCCGCCACGCTCTTCTCCGAGACGATCGCCGGCGGCGCCTCGGCCTTCTCCAAGGCGCTCACCCGCTATTTCGAGACCCAGGGCCGCATCGATCCGCTGGACGTGCTCGGCGCCCCGGCCTTCGTGCCGCGCCTCGGCCGGCTGATGGCGCGGCCTGCGATCCGCTTCTTCGAGGACGAGGTGATCCGCATTATCAAGGCCCGCCGCGCCGAACTGGAGCGGGCCGACGAGGCCCCGGCCGACCTTCTCACTGCGCTTCTGCGGGCGAGCGACCCGGAAACCGGCGTCGGGCTGACGGAGGCGGAGGTCGGCGCCAACATCGTCACCTTCATCGGCGCCGGCCACGAGACCACCGCCAACGTGCTGACCTGGTCGCTCTATCTCCTCGCCGAGAACCCGGACGTGCTCGACGCCGTGGAACGCGAGGCGGACGCGGTGGCGGACGACCGGGTCGGCGCGGCGCTCTCCGGCACGGGGCTCGACCTCACTCGCGCGGTCATCGAGGAGGCCATGCGCCTCTACCCGCCGGTCGCCTCCCTCTCCCGCGCGGCCATCGCGGACGACCGGGTCGGCGACGTGGCGATCCCGAAGGGCGCCACGGTGGTGGTGGCGCCCTACGTGCTCCACCGCCACCGCCTGCTCTGGGAGGCGCCGGAGCGCTTCATGCCGGAGCGCTTCCTGCCGCCGGCCCGCGCCGGCATCGACCGCTTCGCCTTCCTGCCGTTCGGGGCCGGTCCGCGCATCTGCGTCGGCGCCCAGTTCGCCCTCGTGGAGGCGATGATCGTCTTGACGACGCTCGTCCACCGCCTGCGCTTCGCCTATGCGGGCGACGGACCGCCGCGCCCGGTGCAGCGCATCACGCTGCGGCCTGCGGACGGCATGCCCATGCGGGTGGACCGGCGAAGGTGAGGCGGGACGCGTTGTCGGTCGTGACACAGGGCGGGCAATCCGCATGCCGGTCGGGTCCGTATGCAGCGCGCACCACCCATCCGATCCCGCATCCCCGAAACCGCGCCCGATCCCCGATGCCCAAGATGCGCCGCAAGGCCGACCTCCCCACCAAGATCTGTGCCGCCTGCCAGCGCCCGTTCGCCTGGCGGCGCAAGTGGGCGCGCGACTGGGAGGCGGTGCGCTTCTGCTCGGACCGCTGCCGCGACACCGGCCGGCGGACCGCAGACCGGCCGGGCGCCCTGTCCCGATGACGGCGCTCCGCCTCGTTCTCGGCGACCAGCTCAGCCGCGATCTCGCCAGCCTGTCCGATCTTGCCGCCGGCGACGTGGTGCTGATGGCGGAGGTGGCCGACGAGACCACCTATGTGGGCCATCACAAGCAGAAGATCGCCTTCGTGCTCGCCGCCATGCGCCACTTTGCCGAGGCGCTTCGCCGCGACGGCGTGACCGTGGACTATGTGCAGCTGGACGAGGCCGGCAACACCGGATCGTTCCCGGGCGAGATCGCCCGCGCCGTCGCGCGCCACCGGCCGGAGCGCATCGTGCTCACCGAGCCCGGCGAGTGGCGCGTCCTGGAGATGATGCGCGCGTTGGAGGCTGACCTCGGCGTGAAGGTGGAGATCCGCGACGACACGCGCTTCTTCGCCACACGCGGACGGTTCCGCCGGTGGGCGGCGGACCGGCAGAGCTACCGCATGGAGTATTTCTATCGGGAGATGCGCCGGGAGACCGGCATCCTGATGGACGGCGAAAAGCCGGTGGGCGGCCAGTGGAACTTCGACCACGACAACCGCGCCCGCCTGCCGCGCGACATCCCGGTGCCGAAGCGGCGCCGCACGCCGCCCGACCCGATCACCGCCGAGGTGCTGGTCCTCGTCGCCCGCCGCTTCCCGCACCATTTCGGCGACCTGGAGCCCTTCGGCTGGGCGGTGACGCGCGAGGACGCACTGGCGGCGCTCGACCACTTCGTCGCCGACTGCCTGGAGCGCTTCGGCACCTACCAGGACGCCATGCGGGCGGGCGAGCCCTTCCTCTTCCACGCGCTCATCTCGCCTTATCTCAACGTCGGCCTCCTCGACCCGCGCGAGGCCTGCGCCGCCGCCGAAGCCGCCTATCGGGCGGGGCGGGCGCCGCTCAACGCGGTGGAGGGTTTCGTCCGCCAGATCCTCGGCTGGCGGGAGTATGTGCGCGGCATCTACTGGCTGCACATGCCCGACTACGCGGCCATCAACGCGCTCGGCGCGCGCCGCCGGCTGCCGTGGTTCTACTGGAGCGGCGAGACCGACCTCAACTGCATCCGCACCGTGGTGGAGGACATCCGCCGCACCGCCTACGCCCACCACATCCAGCGCCTGATGGTGACCGGCGTATTCGCGCTGCTGGCGGGCGTGGAGCCGGCCGAGATCGAGGAATGGTATCTGGCCGTCTTCATCGACGCCTACGACTGGGTGGAACTGCCGAACGTGCACGGCATGGTGATGTTCGCGGACGGCGGGCTGCTGGCGTCCAAGCCCTATGCGGCGTCCGGCGCCTACATCGACCGGATGTCCGACTATTGCGCCGGCTGCGTCTACAGCCCGGCCGTGAAGAGCGGACCGGGCGCGTGTCCGTTCAACCTTCTCTACTGGCACTTCCTCCTCGTCAACGAGCCGACCCTTGGCCGCAATCCGCGCCTCGCGATGCCCTACCGCACGCTCGCGCGCTTCTCCGACGAACGCCGCGCCGAGATCGTCCGGGAGGCGGAGGCCTACCTGGAGAGCCTGGACGACCGGGCGCCGGCCCTGCAGCCGTAGCCAAGGCGGCCGTCAGGCCGTGCCGTCGGTCTCGCGGTCGAGGAGGCGGGCGCGCACGTGGTCGTCGGAGGTGCGCGGCTTCGGGCGGTCCGGCCCCGCGTAGGGGTCGAGCGCCTGCCGCGTTACGGCGGTCACCCGGCAAGTGTCGCACATGCGCACGAGGTCGGCGCGGGAGCCGGGGCCGCTGAACATCCAGTGCGTTCCGGCGAGCTTCGCCGCCACCTTCTCGATGGTGGACCTGGTGCCGAACGGCTTGCCGCACTGGATGCAGGCGAACGGCTCCTCCTCCTTGATCACCTGGCGCGGGGCGCCGGCGCGCGCGAAGGCAAGGCGCGGCTCCAGGGTGATCACCCGCTCCGGGCAAGTGTTGGCGCAGAGCCCGCACTGGACGCAGAGGCTCTCCTCGAAGGTCAGCATCGGTCGGTCCGGGTTGTCGCCGAGGGCGCCGGTCGGGCAGGCGGACGTGCAGGCGAGGCAGAGCGTGCAGCCGTCCGTGTCGACAACGACCCGGCCGAACGGCGCGCCCGCGGGCAGCGGCACCGCGTCCACCGGGGTCGGCGCTACCGCGTGGAGGTGGGCGAGCGCCACGTCGAACACCGGGCGCTTCGGCCCGGCCGGCTGGAAGCGGGCCGGCGGATCGGCGGTGACGCCGCCCTCAACCGCGCGAAGGGCGGAAAGCAGCGCGTCCGGGTCGTCGGTCTCGATGCGGCCGACGAGGCCTTTGCCGAAGCCGAGACCGGCCAGCACCGGCTCCATCAGGGCCGCCGACCGGTCGAGCGCCGTCAGATCGTGGCGCGGCCGGGCGCGGGCGAGGAAGCGCACCGCCGCTGTCCCGTAAGCGAAGAGGGCGGCCAGCTGCTCGGGACCGACCTGTGTGATCTCGTTCACCGCCACCGGCAGCACCGCCGCCGGCAGACCGTCGCCATGGCGGGCGAGGGCGTCGATGAGGTCGGCGCCGTGGTCCTCGTCGTGGAAGAGCACCACCGGCCGCCTGCCGCCGGCGGCCGCGAAGGCGAGCATCAGCGCGCGGAGGCGACGCATCAGGGCGTCCGCCGCCGGCAGGGTGTAGGACGCGGCGCCTGTCGGGCAGACGGAGGCGCAGGAGCCGCAGCCGGCGCAAAGCATCGGGTCGATCGCCACCGTGTCGCCGGCCGGCGCGATGGCGCCGGCGGGGCAGACCTCCAGGCAGCGGGTGCAGCCGGTCTTCCGCGACCGGGAGTGGGCGCAGAGCCCCGCGTCGAAGGCGACATAGCGGGGCTTGTCGAAGGTGCCGACGAGATCCGTCGCCGCCAGCACCACGGCCGCCACGGCGTCGCGGCTGCCCGGATCGGCGCGGAGGTAACCGGGCCGGAGGTCCGCGGCGGTCACCAGCGGCGTCCCCCCGGAGAGGTCCACCACGAGGTCGAAGCCGAGCGTCACGCCGTCCGCCACCGGACCGACGCGCACGTGGTCGCGGGACGACGGCGCCGCCGCCCGGCGACCGTCGACCGTCACCTCGAAGGCGCCGAGGTAGCCGGCGAGGCGGCGCACCCGGCCTTCCAGGAGGGCGAAGCCGTCGCGCCGGGACGGCAGCACGGCGGCGAGCGCCGGAAGGACGAGCGTCACGTCGAGCCGGCCCTGCAGCTGGCGGGCGACGTCGACGGCTGCCGCGTCGCGGCCGATCACCAGCGTCCGGCCGGCGCTTTCGAAGGTGACGGGCGCGGGGGGCGAGGCGGTCTCGGCGGCGGCGGCAAGAAGCGCGGCCATCTTCGGGCCGGCGCTCGCCCCTTCGCTCGACCAGCCGGCCGCCTCGCGCAGGCTGGCGAAGCGGATATCGCCCGCCAGCCCCTCCGCCTCGGCGGTCGCCTCGAACAGGGGGCGCATGGCGGTGCATCCGACGAGCACCGTGCCGCCCGCGGCCGCGTCGCGGAAGCGGTCGATGTCGAGGCCGCAGGCATGGCGGGCGGTGACCACCCGGGCGTCCGGGAAGGCCTGGCGGATGGCGGACGGATCGAGCGGCTGCGTGTCCTCGCAGGAGCAGAGTAGGAGCGTCGTCGAGGGAGCCGTCATGAGATCCTGGCTTGGCGGGAGGCCTTGCGGGGGTGGTCGACACATAGTTACGAACTTATATAAGGCGATGGGAAGGCTTTTGCCGGATTCCGGTTTCGTCCCCGTGGGATGCGGCCGGTCGGCTCGGCAGGATGGACGATCGGTGCCCGCGCAGTCTCACCCGGACGACAGCCTCGTCCTTCCTCCCGTCTACCGCCCGGTCCGGGCGGCGGCGGGACGTGGCGCGTTCGCCGACGCCTGCCGGAGGGCCGCGGACCTCGGGGCAGGGGGCTTCGTGCACCGGCTCGGCCCGGACCTTCTCGACATCGCCATCGTGTTCGAGCCGGAGGCGCCGCTTGCAAGCGCGCGCCGGCTGCTTCTCCTCGGTGTCGACGCGCTTGCCGCGACGCTCGTCGCCATCGCGCCGCCCGGCACCCTCGTCGCCATCGCCTATCCGGATGCGGTGACCCTCAACGGCGTCATCGTCGGCGGCGCCCGCCTCGCCGCGGTGCCGGCAACGCCGCAGGACGCGGTTCCTGACACTGTGGTGCTGGGCCTCATGGTCAGGATCGACGCGGCGGCGGGCGAGCCGGGGCAATGGACGCGGGGCAGCACGCTTGTCGAGGAGGGCGTCGAGGCACTCGACCCAGCGGCCTTCGCCGAGCTCCTGTCGGCCCACGTGCTCTCCGGTGTCGATCGCTGGCTGACCGACGGGTTCGACCCGATCGGCCGCAGCGTCCTCGCGCGGCTCGGCGCGGCCGGCGGCCTGAACCTGCGGCTTGATGACGCTGGGGCCCTGATCGACGGAACCGGACAGCGGGTTGCGGACTTATCCGCAACGGCCGAGATCGCGACCTGGCTTGATCCCGCCACGGAGACCCCATGGCTCTGAAGCTTCTCTTCGTCGAACGGCTCGACGAATCCGATGCCTTCGTGTTCGAGCACGCCGCGCCGGCCGGCGAGATCGCCGTTTCAGGTGCGTTCGCCTTCTGGGGCGAGGACCCGGCGGCTCTTGCCGGCAAGCGCCGCCAGGCCTTCCGGTCCGGCTTTCTCGGAATCGGCAGCTTCGGTCGTTCCACCCTCGCCACCGTCGCGGAGGTGACGCCGGCGGCGCGAGCCGCCGCGATCGAGTCGCTCGCCGATCACCTCCTCGCCCAGTATGGCGCGCCATCCCCTGATGCCGCCCGTGCGGCCGCGGAGGACGAACTGGCCTTTGCCGAAAGCCTGGCCGATCTGCCGGTCGGCACTACCGTCGCGGTCGCCCGGGCCGTGGAGGACGGCGAGATCCGCGAGCGGTTCCGCACCCTCCACCGGAGCGAGCCGAAGCCGGATTTCTCCCGCGGCCTCTTCAACGCCATCGTGGCCGTGCCGGACGATGCACCCGACGCGGACACTGCCGCGCCGGACGCGACCGTCGATCTCGCGGCGCTCGCCGCCCGTCCGGAGTGGTCATGAGCGGCGACTTCTGGGTCTCCTCCGGCCATCACTTGGCGGACCGCTCCGACGGCGGCGGTCTCGTCGTCACGGACGATTTCCTCCGCCTCTATCTGGCCCGTCCGGAAGTGGTGCCGCCGCCGGACGCCGGCCCGGCGGAGCGGACGCTGCACGCCCGGCTGATGGCCGAGCCGCGCCTTGCGGTGGAGCCGGACTGGATCGACGACCTCGACGATCCGGACGCCCGCGAGAACTGGCGCGTGCTCCTCGCCTTCCGGGACCGGCTCCTCGCCCACCCGACCCTGGAAGCGGTCTATCTCGACCTCGCGCGCCGCGGCACCCAGGGCACGCCGCCGCTCTTCCTGCAGCAACTCGTCCACGTGATCCTCCGCAACGCGCTCAACATGGAGCGCAATGCCTTCGTGCTTCGCGCCGCCGAACTCCTGTTCCGCCCCCAGCGGCTCACCATCCACGAAGGCCGGCTGCTCCTTGCCGACGAGGAGCGGGTGGGCGACCCGCGTCCGGCCGCCCACGGCTCACCGCTGACGGCGCTGTTCGAGGACGCGAGCGCCCGTTCGCTCGACGTGCTGGCGCCGGAGACGGCGGACGGGTACCGGGCGCGGTCGGACGCCTTCGACACGGTGATCGACTTCCGCCTCGGCGGCCCGGCGCGCGACGGCTTCGCCCGGGCGCTCGAACACTTCGTGCTGCACATGCTGAACCTGCCGGTCCGCATCGAGGCGATCCCGCGGGTGGACGGGCCGCTCGCCTGGTACGTGGGCCTCGACACGGATGCCACGCGGATCGGCGACGCGGTCTGGAACGGCACGCCCTTGCCGCCAGACGATGCGGGCCGGGTCGTGGCACTCTTCCATATGCATATCCTCGACCGGGACCGGGTGCTCGACCGGGTCGCCGGCGAACCAGTGCTGCTGATCCTCGCCCATGGCCCGGACCGGGTGGTGCGGGTGAAGCCGCAGAACCTTCTGACCGGCCTTCCGCTCGGCGACCGGATCTCGTGACCTTTGCCGAACCGGCGGGCGCGCGGATCGTTGTGATTGTGAGGCCGGCCGAGCCGGGTCCGGCACATGCGTCCGGCCCGCCCCCCACCGACCAGCCAGGGAGCCACGGAACATGAAAGCCTTTCTCGCCGCCGTCGTCGCCGTCGTGGGTCTCGCCGCCATCACGGGCTTCCTCGCCCCGCGCGCCGTCGGACTGACGGCCTCGGAAGCCTATTCCACTGTCGGCGCCCGCGTCGGCGAGGACGGCACCGCTGAACACCGGGGCTGGTGAGTTGGGGGAAGGCGGGGTGCGGACGTGCAGATGCTCCACCTCCCGCCCCGAGACGTCACCCCGGCGAAAGCCGGGGCCCAGCCGACGTTGAAGGAGACCCCGACGGCGCGGAACGGCCGCCGTCGGTTGGATCCCGGCTTTCGCCGGGATGACGTTCCTCGTTTGGGTAACGGCGCGTTCGTTCTCGACCGCCCCCGGCATGACGGGAACGCGCGGGTCGCCGCTCCTTACTCGGCCCCGACCCCGTGCGCGCTCGGCGGTGCGTCCGGCGGCGCGCGGTAGGGGCGGGCGGGGCGCTTCTGCTCGTACCAGCCGCGGTGATGCTCGCGCGCCCAGTTCTCGTCCACCTCGCCCCGGCCCATGGCGTCGAACGCGCCTTCCATGCCGACGGTGCCGATATAGATGTGGGCGAAGATGATGGCGATCAGGATGACGGCGAGCACCGAATGCACCACGTGCATCACTTGCATGCCGCCGACGCCGGTGACGGCGAACGGCACCAGCATCAGGTAGCCGGTCACCGCCATCACGAGGCCGCCGAGCACCACCGACCAGAAGATGCCCTTCTGGCCGCCGTTGAACCGCTCCGTCTCGGGATGATAGCTCGCACCCTTCAGCATTCCGCCGGCGTTGCGCAGCCAGTCGAGATCCGCGCGGGACGGGATGTTGTCCTTCACCCAGACCGCCAGCATGAAGAAGAGCGCCAGGACGAAGGGTGTGCCGATGAAATTGTGCACATACTTGGCCACTTCCGAAGTGGCCGTGAAGGCGTCGTGCCCGATCAGCGGGATGAGCACCCAGCGTCCGAAGGTCACCACGAGACCGCTGAGAGCGAGTGCGATGAAGCTGAGCGACGCGGTCCAGTGGGCGAACCGCTCCCAGAAACTGAAGCGCGGGATCCAGCGCCCGGACCGGCCGGACGCGATGCGGATCCGCCCCCGGTAGAGGAAGAAGCCGGTAAGCGCCGCGAGCGTCACGCCGAGCACCGCAATCGAGCCCCAGAAGAGGCCCTCGGTGCGGAAGGCCCGCCAGGTGCGGCCCTCCGGCTGGACCAGGGTGGCGAGCTTGGCGTCCGGGATGGAAACGCGGCCGATCAACTGGTCCTGCACCGGCTGGTAGAGCTCCACGTCGTCGACGGAACGGAGCGCCGGATCGGGCGTCTGCTGCTCCAGACCGGCGCCGCCGGGCGCGGTCTCCACCGGCCCGGCTTCCGGGGACGACTGTTCCGCCTGAGCGAACACCGGCGTCGGTCCCGTTCCGATCACGATCGCGATCAGGAGGGCCATCACGGCCGCTTTCAGCATGGCCGCTCGGGTGCTGGGAACGGCGGCCGGAGGGTGTGGGTGGCGGGTCAGGGTCATCCGCGCATCTCCCGTCGCGTGTGCAGGGGTCGGGGTGTCGACGGCCATTAGCCGCCGATGGCCCGATCGGGTTCGAAGGTGTCGCGCTGGTCGGTGCGATAGGCGACGGACCAGCCCCAGGCGCCCGAGCCGTAGCCCCGGCGCACCACGCGTTCCTTGTAGATGGCGGCGATCATGTCGCCGTCGCCCGCCATCAGCGACCGCGTCGAGCACATCTCCGCGCAGAGTGGCAGCTTGCCCTCGGCGATCCGGTTGGTGCCGTACTTCTGGTACTCGACGACGGAGTTGTCCTCCTCCGGGCCGCCGGCGCAGTAGGTGCACTTGTCCATCTTGCCGCGGCCGCCGAAGTTCGACGCCTGCGGGTACTGCGGCGCGCCGAACGGGCAGGCGTAGAAGCAGTAGCCGCAGCCGATGCAGAGGTCCTTGGAGTGAAGGACGATGCCGTCGTCGGTCTGGTAGAAGCAGTCCACCGGGCAGACGGCCGCGCAGGGCGGCTCCGTGCAGTGCATGCACGCCATGGAGACCGAGCGCTCGCCCGGCTGCCCGTCCTCCAGCGTGACCACCCGGCGGCGGTTGATGCCCCAGGGCACCTCGTGCTCGTTCTTGCAGGCGGTGACGCAGGCGTTGCACTCGATGCAGCGCTCCGAATCGCAGAGGAATTTCATCCGTGCCATAGGGGCGGTCTCCTCAAGCCCGCTCGACGCGGCAGAGCGTCACTTTGGTTTCCTGCATGAACGTCACCGGGTCGTAGCCGTAGGTGGTGATGCCGTTGGCCGGCTCGCCGAGAACGTGCGGATCGGTGCCCGGCGGGTAGGACGACCGGAGGTCCTCCCCCTGCCAGAAGCCGGAAAAGTGGAAAGGCATGAAGATGACGCCGCGGCCGACCCGTTCGGTGACCAGCGCCTTCACCTTGGCGCGGCCCTCCTCCGGGCCGCTCACCCACACCCAGTCGCCGTCGGCGACGCCGAGGTCGTCCGCGTCGCGGTTGTTGAGCTCCACGAACATGGTCTGCTGCAATTCCGCGAGCCAGCGGTTGGAGCGCGTCTCCTCGCCGCCGCCCTCGTATTCGACCAGACGCCCGGACGTGTAGACGAACGGGTAGCGGGCGTAGACGTCCGCCTCCACGGCCGCCTGCTGAACACCCTGGTTGAGGTGCGGCAGGCGGAAGTCGCGCCGGTTCTCGATGGCGGGATACTCGCCGACGAGGTCGGGCCGCGAGGTGTAGACCGGCTCCCGGTGGATGGGGACCGGGTCCGGCAGGTTCCAGGCGACCGCCCGCGCCTTGGCGTTGCCGTAGGGCAGGCAACCGTGCTTGATCGCCACCCGCATGATGCCGAGCGACAGGTCGGTGTCCCACGACACCTTGTCGATGTCGTTGCCGCCGATCTGCCGGATGACGGCGAGCTCGCCCTCGGTCAGCTCCGTGTCCCAGCCGAGCTTCTTCAGCACGGCCATGGTGAATTCCGGATAGCCGTCCTCGATCTCCGAGCCGCGCGAGAAGCTGCCTTCGGCCAGAAGAGTCTCGCCGTCGCGTTCCACGCCGAAGCGGGCCCGGAAGGTGCCGCCGCCCTCCATCACATGGCGGGAGGTGTCGTAGAGCACCGGGCTGCCGGGGTGGCGCCACTCCGGATAGCCCCAGCACGGCCACGGCAGGCCGTAGTATTCGCCCTTCAGCGGCCCTTCGGTCGCCTGCATGGTGATGCGGTCGAACGTGTGCTGGTAGAGCATGTGCAGCTTCAGCCGCTCCGGCGAGGCGCCCGTGTAGCCGGTGGAGAGGCTGCCGCGGTTGATCTCGCGGGTGATGTCCTCCGGCACGGGGCGCTCGCCCTCCACTTTGATGTGCTTGAAGAGGTCTTCGGCGAAGCCGAGCTTCACGGCGAGCTTGTAGAGGATGGTGTAGTCGTCCTTGGACTCGAAGATCGGCTCGACGAACTTCTGGCTCCACTGGATCGACCGGTTGGAGCAGACGCGGCTGCCGTCGGTCTCGAACTGGGTGCAGCTCGGCAGGATGTAGGTGCCGTTCCGGCGCTGGCGCACCGCCGCGAAGGTGGTCGGGTGCGGGTCGATGATCACCAGCGTGTCGAGCTTCTCCATGCCCTTCAGCATGTCGGGCATGCGGGTGACCGTGTTGCCGCCGTGGCCGAGGACGACCATGCCGCGGATCTGGTTCGGCTGGTCCAACTCGCCGTCTTCCGCGAGCACACCGTCGAACCAGCGCGTGGTCGGGATGCCCTTCAGCTCCATCAGGGCCTTGCGGGCGTCGCGGTTCATGTCCTCAAGGCCGAAGCGGCCGATCATGCCCTCGTAGTCGACGTCCCAGACCCGGCTCCAGTGCTTCCACGCGCCCTCGGTGAGGCCGTAGTAGGAGGGCAGCGAGGTGACGTCGAGGCCCATGTCGGTGGCGCCCTGCACGTTGCAGTGGCCGCGGTAGATGTTGGCGCCGCCGCCCTGGACGCCGATGTTGCCGAGCGCCAGCTGCAGGATGGAGAAGGCCCGCACGTTGGCGGTGCCGACCGTCTTTTGGGTGGCGCCCATGCACCAGATCAGCGTGGCGGGCTTGTTCTTGGCCATCTGCTCGGCGACGAGGCGCAGCTGCTCGGCCGGCGCGCCGGAGACGCGCTCCACCACGTCGGGCGTCCACTTGGCGACCTCGGCGCGGATCTGGTCCATGCCGTAGACCCGCTGCGCGATGTACTCCTTGTCCTCCCAGCCGTTCTGGAAGATGTGCCAGAGAATGCCCCAGACCACCGGGATGTCGGTGCCGGGGCGGATGCGAACATATTCCGTGGCGTGGGCGGCGGTGCGAGTGAAGCGCGGGTCGATGACGATGAAGGGCGCGCGGTTGCGCTCCTTGCCGCGCAGCATGTGCTGCATGGCGACCGGGTGGGCCTCGGCCGGATTGCCGCCGATGATGACGAGGCACCGGGAGTTCTGGATGTCGTTGTAGCTGTTCGTCATCGCGCCGTAGCCCCAGGTGTTGGCGACGCCGGCGACGGTGGTGGAATGACAGATGCGGGCCTGGTGGTCGACGTTGTTGGTGCCCCAGAAGGCCGCGAACTTGCGCAGGAGATAGGCCGTCTCGTTGGAGAACTTGGCCGAGCCGAGCCAGAACACGCTGTCCGGCCCGAGCTCTCTGCGGATCCGGAGCAGCCGGTCACCGACCTCGTCGATCGCCTGCTCCCAGGAGATGCGCTGCCACTCGCCGTCGACGAGCTTCAGCGGGTACTTGACCCGCCGCTCGCCCTTCACGAGTTCGCGCACCGAGGCGCCCTTGGCGCAGTGGGTGCCCTGGCTGATCGGGCTTTCCCAGCCCGGCTCCTGCTGCACCCAGACGCCGTTCTGGATTTCGCCGACCACCGTGCAGCCCACCGAGCAGTGGGTGCAGATGCCCTTGCGCAGGATCTTCTCCTCGCCGGGCTCGATGGCCTCGGCCTTGGCCTCGGTCACCATGGCGCCGGGGAGGGCGCCGAGCGTGGCAAGGCCGGCGCCGGCAAGGCCCGCGCCTTCCAGGAAGGCGCGGCGGGAGACCTGCCCGGCGGCGGCCGGCGCCGGGGCGAGCGGGTTCGAACGGACCGGCTTGCGCTTGGTCAGCATGGCGCGCCCTCCGTCAGAGCCGGTTGAGCGCGTAGAAGCGCTGGACGTGCGGGGTTTCGCTGTACCGCCCTTTCAGCTGCTCCTCGGGGCTCTCGCGCGCTTCGGCCAGCACGGTGCCGCCGACGGCGGCGGCAGCCGTCGCGCCGGCAAGGCCGGCGCCGGTCAGGAAGGCCCGGCGGTCGACGGTGGGCGGGGCTTTGGTCGGATCGTCCTGGCGCATGGCTCGGGTCCTTGACGGGGAAAAGGGGCGGCGGTCAGACGAGGGCGAAGGCCTCCGCCTCGATGTCGACCAGGATGGCGCCGAGAGCGCCGACGGCGGCGTAGAAGGGGGCGTTCGCCGCCTGCCGGAGGTCGTCGAAGAAGCGATCCGCCCACGGGGCGATGTGGCTGTCGAAGAAGCGCAACTGCTCCAGCTCGCTCGCCGGGGCGCCGAACCGGCCGTCGATGAGGACGGCCATGGTCTCCAGAAGGGCGGCGATATGGTCCTCCGGCTCCGGCACGGCGGGACCGCGTTGAAGGCCGAGGCGTTTGAGGTCGGAGCGGACCGCGATCAGCGGGCGATCCTGCAGGAAGCCGGTCCGGTAGTAGGAGGCGTAGGGGACGAGTTCGCCGCGGCTGAGGCCGATGAAGAGCCGGTCATACTCCCGGCGCGCCCGCGCGGCGTCCGTCGCGCCGGCGGCGCGGCCAAGACCGCCGATCGCATCGCCGAGGAGACCCTGGCCGCCCGAAAGCGTGGCGATCCGGCCAATGAGGCCGGCAGACGGCGGGGCGGCGAGCAGGCTGGCGACGAGCATGTAGATGCGCGCCCGATTGGCGTCGGCCTCGTTCAACCCCGCGGCCTCTCCACGCATCCCCAACTCCCCTGTCGACCATCGTTGCCGGCAAGAGCGATGCCCTGCCGTGCGGTCCTTGAGGGTCCAACGCACAACCGCACCGGTTTGTTTCAACGCGGGGAAACAAACGGCACCGTCAGCCGTTTCCCCGCCAGAAGCCCGACGTCCCGAGGCCGTTTCGAAGGTTTGAAAGCATGCGCCGTCCTTCTAAACCCGGCATCCTGGTGGCCCTTCTGGCGGCAGGGCTGATCGTCTTTCCACAGGCCGGCCTCGCCCAGCTCGAAGGCGCCGGCGCCGTACCGCCGCCGCCCGCCCAGGAAACGCCGATGCCGCAGGAGGGGGTGGACGACAACGCCGCGACGTCGCCCGCCGGCAATCCGGACCAGACGCAGGACAGCGGAACCACCAACGCGGACGTCCAGGAGGACGCGCCGGACCAGCCGACACCCCAGGGCACCCGCGCCCCGCGCGAGGAGACGAGCGCGGAGACCGGCGGCGAACTCTACCCGCTGCTGCAGCGCGTGCGGGTCGCGCCGCCGGCGATCGACGGCCGCCCCCAACCGCGCCCGAACCCGCTTGCGAGCGAGCCGGAGACCGAGATGACCCCGGATCCGCGCGGCAATCCGGAGCATCTCTTCCCCGAAGGATACGTGGAGTGACACCCGGCTCGGCCATGGTCCTGGAGCGCTTTCCCGTCCACGTGATCGTCGAGCGCCGGCCCGCGACGAGCCGCTGGCTCGACCACGTGTGGCGCCCGGTGGCCGCGCTGCCCGGCCGCGCCGACGCCCCGGAGTGGCACGTGCTTACGGAGGCGAACGGCACCACGCGCTATCTGGCCGGCAACACGGACCTTGCCGTCCACCCGGCCGAGACCGCCGCCCTCAAGGACAATCTGGAAGCCGCGGCGCCCAGCGTCTACGTGGTGCTGCGGCCCGACGCCGGCCCGACCGGCTGGCGGCTGCTGCTGGCGACCGTCGACCCTGCGGAGGCGCATTCCCACAGCGACAGCGGCACCGACCTTGTGGAGGCACTGCCCATGGCCGAGCCCATCCGCGTGTGGCTGACCCGTTTCGTCGCCCGCCACCACGTGGAAAAGCCGATCTACAAGCGCAAGCGCGACCGGAGCGAGAAGGGCGATGCCCGCCTCACCGGCCTGCACGACGCGATGGTCCCGGAGGAGGATCCGTGAGCCGCGACCAGGAGAGCTTCCTCGCCCGCTGGTCGCTTCGAAAGCAGGCGAGCCGGCAGGCGGCAGACGACCTCGAGCCGGACGCGGAAGCGCCGCCCGGGCCGGCGGAACCCGACCGCGTCGCCAGCCCCAGCCCGGACGACGCTTGCCCTTCCGATCCGGACCCCGACGCCGCCCCGGACTCACCGACCCTGACGCCCATCGACGAACTCGGGCAGACGAGCGACTACCGGCCTTTTCTGAAGAGCGAGGTGCCGAAGGCCGTGCGCCTCGCCGCCCTTCGCAAGGCCTGGACGACGGACCCGGCCATCGCCGCCTACCGCCCCCTTGCCGACTACGACTGGGATTTCAACGCCCCTGGCTACGCGGCGCTCCGCCCGACCGACGACCCGTCGAAGTTCATCAAGGCCCTGTTCCGCCATCTGACCGAACCGGCGGACGCATCGACCCCTGGCGCGGTGCCGGATGGTGCGGCGCCGGATGGCACGGTGCCGGACGATCCGGCGGGCGCGCCGCCGCCTGTTGCCGAGCCGCCGGACGCCGCGCCCGACGACGCGATCGTTGCGGATGCGTCGACGGCCGTGCCGCCCGAAGCCGTGCCCGATCCGGCCGTGGCGTTGCAAACGGATCGGAGCAGCTGACGCCGTCGCCTCACCAGAGGAAGGCGTCGGTCTCGCGGCGGCGACCCATGAGGTAGGCGTCCGCCACCAGCCGCAGCGGCGCGGCGTCGACGTCGCTCGTCCCGGTCTCCACGAGGTCGCGGAAGCGTCGGTAAATCGCCCGGTACTCCCGGTCCGGATCGTCCACCACCGGCGTGCCGTCTACCATGAGGCAGGTGCCGCCGCGCACCAGCGTCACCCGCGGACCGTCCGCCGGCTCCACGTCGATGGTCCAGGTCTGCTCGCCCTCCTGGCGCCAGTCGAAGGCAGCGGTAAAGTGCGATCCGGCCTCCGCCATCGGTTGCTTGAACGTCAGGTCGACGGCGATCGGGGTGTCCCGGTTGGCCGGAAAGAGAAGTTCGGCGCTGGCGACGAAGGGCGTGAAGGGGAGCACGCGGGTGAGGATGGAGAGGGCGTTGATGCCGGGGTCGAACACCCCGAAGCCGCCCGCCCGCCAGATCCAGTCCTGGCCCGGGTGCCAGTGGCGCACGTCCTCCTTCCAGGTCACCGTCACTGTGCGGATGCGCTGCCCGGCCAGCCGGTCCCGCGCCGCCTCCACGGCCGGGTTGAACTGGGAGTGCCAGGTGGCGAACAGGGTCCTTTCGGCGCGTTCGGCCAGGGTGCGAAGGTCCTCCAGTTCCATCAGGCTGGCGGTCGGCGGCTTTTCCATCAGCACGTGCCGGCCGGCGTGGAGCGCCTCGGCGACCAGCGCGTGGCGCACGTCCGGCGGGGTGCAGATGGCGACCGCCGCGATGTCCGGATGGGTCGCCAGCATCTCCGCCTGCGACCGGTAGGTCGGCAGCGTCTGGTGCGCCGGCCCGCGCGGGATCACCAGCGCGGCAAGCTCGAACGTCTCGGTTTCGGCGATGGACGGTATGTGCTGGTCGACGGCGATCTTGCCGACGCCGGTGATGGCGAGCTTCGGTTTGTTCTGCATGCTTCACTCCTCCGCAGCCCTTCTTACCCGGCCGCCGCGCCCTGCGCGAGATGGTCCGGAACCGAGCACGGAGCGCCCTTGTCGGTCGAAGGTGCGATGCCAAAGGCTTTGTCTGGAGGAAGGACCATGCACCTGCCGAACACCGCCGCCACGGTCCGCTCGGTCAGCAAGGCCGCCGGGTTCGCGCGTCCCGGCGCAGTCGGTGCGCGTGGGCGCGACCGCCGATCCGCGGGTGAGCGGGCGGTTCACGTGTTCGGATGACAGGGCGGGGGGCTGAAAGCCGAAGGGCCAGTCACACTCAAGTGACTGGCCCTTCTCGGGAAATGCTGGTCGGAGTGGCAGGATTTGAACCTGCGACCCCCTCGTCCCGAACGAGGTGCGCTACCAGGCTGCGCTACACTCCGTCTGCCGTGGGCGAGCTTATAGCCGGGCAAACGACGGGCCGCAAGGGGGAAGGGCCGGCCTTCTCCACAATGCCGTAAGGCATCTCCGCAGACCAGCGAAAGCCCTCGTGCCGTCAGCCGCTTCGCGCATTGTCAAGCGCCCGTCGGAGCCGCCGTCCGCGACCCGGACCTTGACCCGCTAGATCCTGTTGCGGCGACGCGCGCGGGCCGCTATATCGCTGATGCTACGGCCGCCCCCGGGCAGCCGCCGTTGGGGCGTCGCCAAGTGGTAAGGCAGCGGATTTTGATTCCGCCATACGGAGGTTCGAATCCTCCCGCCCCAGCCAGCGTCAGGTCTCGAAACGGAAACCGACCAGATTTGCTGGCGGAAAGAGACAGGACTGCACTACTCCTCCCACGGAGCGTTGCCGATTGAGGTTGCGGTGCAAACGCATGGACGGGTAATGCCGAAATGCTTGGCAATTTCGCATGTGCGCCCGCTACGGCCTCCTTCCACCACGTTGCCACCATTAACAAGGTCTTGGGCCGGGAAAGACCTTCATTCAGACAGGTGCCAGGGTAAGCAGTCATGTATTTCGGTGGCGCTGGCAGATTATACGGGACTTGATTGTCTGAAATCAAAAAGATTCGTTCTCCTGAACTCAGCTAAAATATATAAAAAATCTGTTCTAAAATGAGCCGTTCGCTTGATAACGGTAATTTAAAATTTATGACTGCAAAGAAATTACATGACGAAATGAGCACTTATTTTTGTGCTTGAACCCGAGGTTTGAGAGCCGTTGCCGCCGGATTAAGGCTGTTTCGTCGCGTAAATGCCCCAGAGTTGACAGCGGAGGTTCACTTCCGCAAATGTAGTGCGCCGCGTCATTTTGTTTTGTTCGGATTAGATGCTCATGATATTTGCAGCAGTGGGCTCCAGCTACGCAGGTTTGATCTCCGGAGCAGGTTTCGCCGACGAGCTGAGTTGGATGCAGCGATTGGGCAGTGGAGAGGGTAGAGCGTTTAGCGCGCGCCGATTTCGACTTTTTGAAGGGACATTCACAGTTTGAGCATCCCCAGTTTTATATTAAGTGGGATGGTATGGACGACGGAGCTCGCCGCCCGGAGCGGCGAAAAACCAACACGCCGGCTGCCGCCACAAAACCGATGCCGATCGTCAACTATGTACTTTCGACCGCGAGTTCTGGATCCGAAAAAGTTATGCATCTAGTAAAGGATAATCCTATCGTGATCACGACGCCGACCGTGTTAGTGAGCATATGCGGCATTCAATTCGGGTAGCCGTCAATGCGAGCTCCGGCGCACGGTCCACTAGAGTTGCGAAAAAAAGTCGAAATCAATGGCAAAGCGCGTCTTTCTTCCGCAATAACCACCCGGAACGAATCATCGCTGGCCATGAGGACGAGCGGACGCGTGAGCTTGGGGGCGAGCCGCACGGACTGTACTTTTCGCAGCGCAGCACGTCGGTCGGTGCCGAACCGATCCATATGTAGACTATTTACTTGATAATGTTACGAAGGTGTACAGCGCACACGAACCGTGGCGATTGACGTAATTAGCAATTTGTCGGACTTTTGCGGCACGTGCGTCGCAAGACGATTACGAAGGCTCCGGCCCTGTTCGACATCTGCTGAAGTCCTAAACGGTCGAATGCGGCAGGCATTGGGTTAAGTGGCAAAGGTGTGGGGCTGGCGACATGACATCTGATGTACAAGAAACCGTTGAAAAAAAGGCGCAGGCTCAAGGAACTGTCGTCATTTTCGGCGGCAGTGGTTTCATTGGAACGCATCTGATAAAGCTGCTCTGCACCGAAGGATATTCCGCCGTCGTAAGCGTCGACAGGCGTTCGCCGAAGGAGCGCATCAGTGGTGTGACCTACATCTCTGCTGACGTCCGCGATCTCAGCCAGTTCGACATTGCTGGGCCGATTTCTACGATTTACAATCTGGCCGCTGTCCACACGACCCCTGGTCATCCCACGCACGAATATTATGACACCAACGTTGCCGGTGCCTCCCAGGTCGTAACTTTCGCCCGACGCAAGCACGTTGGTACGATAGTCTTCACCAGCTCGATATCCGTCTATGGTCCGGGCGAAGAAACGAAGAGTGAAAGCTCTGTGCCTGCACCTGAGTCGGCATACGGATGGTCAAAGTGGCTGGCCGAGGGGATTCATCGAGATTGGCTGTCGGAGAGCGATGACCGGAAGCTGGTCATCTGCCGGCCCGCTGTCATCTTCGGACCCGGCGAAGGCGGCAACTTCACGCGGCTCGCAAGCCTTCTCAAGAAGGGCTTCTTCGTCTATCCAGGCCGCAAGGATACGGTAAAGGCCTGCTTCTATGTAGAGGACCTGGTTGACGCGTTGCACCGCGCCAAGGACCTCGACCGGCCTTATGTGTTGTTCAACGGCTGTTACCCCGACCGCTACACGCTGGAGCAGATCGTGGAGGCCTTCCGGACCCGGCATTTCCCTGCTGTCCGAACCTTTGAAATTCCGCTTTGGGTGATGCTCACCGCGGCAAAGGTGCTGCGTCCCATCTCCAAGCTGGGCCTTGGCATTCACCCGGACAGGGTAATGAAGCTTGTACGTTCGACAGACGTCGTGCCGGATTGGTTGAAAGCGGAAGGCCAGGCGACGCCCGGCCGGCTGCCGTCAGCACTGGAACGCTGGTCCGCTGGTTCGGACGGACGCTTCGTATGATCTGGGGCGGGGGTGCGCCAGGCCGATGCGCTCGGCGCTCCTCCGGCCGACGGGACCCATTGAAAGCCAAGAACCTTCGCATGACCTTTTGTCCGTGAGGTACGCATCATGTCGCTTGCTTTAGGAATTGCTGCGTCTGTCACATTGGTATGCGCCATCCTCGTCGTCTATCCCTACGCCCTCTATCCGCTGATCCTGCGGCTCGTGAAAACGCGCCCGGTCGCCGCGCGGGAGGACCACAAGGTGTCGGCCACGCTGGTCTTCTGTGCCTACAACGAGGCCAGGGCCATGCCGGAGAAGATCGCCAACATCGAAATGCTCAAGGCCCGCCACCCCGACCTGGAGGTGCTGGCCTTCGATGACGGCTCGGCCGATGCGACCTATGAGCAGCTTGCCGCACGTCCGGAACTGGTCACGGTCGTTCGCGGCGGCGGACGCAACGGCAAGGCCCACGGCATGAAGCTCCTCGCCGCGCGGGCCACGGGCGAGATCATGATCTTCACCGACGCCAATGTGACGCTGAAGGAAGACGCCATCGACCGACTGATGGCCTATTATGCCGACCCGGAGGTTGGCGGCGTCTGTGGGTCGCTGCACTATAAGGGTGAGGACAGTTCGGCCACCGCCGCGGCGGGATCGCTCTACTGGCGGCTCGAAGAATACCTGAAGAAGGAAGAGTCCCGCACGGGCAATGTGATGGGTGCGGACGGCTCCATCTTCTCGCTCCGCCGCAAGCTCTATCCGAGCTTTCCCGACACGGTGCTCGACGATCTGACCGTGTCGATGGCCGCGGTCTTCTCCGGCCACCGGCTGATCAAGGCCGAGGACGTGATCGCCTATGAGAGGCTTGTCGCTAAGCGGGGCGAAGAGTTCTCCCGCAAGGTCCGAATTGCCGCGCGCGCCTTCCACACCCACCTCTTCCTCACGCCGCAGCTCGAGAAGATGACGAGCTTCGACAGGTTCAAGTATGGCTCGCGCAAGATGGTGCGTTGGTTTGGAGGCGCCTTCCTGACACTCGGGATGATCGCTGCCGTTGTGCCTGCGTTGATTCTATCGCCGTCGCTGCTGGTCGCGGGCGCCATCGTAGGATCCGGACTTATCCTTCTTGGGGCTCGCGCGCAAAGCGGCCCGCTCGCATTGGTGACAGAAATCGTCATCGCTCTCTATGCGACTTTGCTCGGAGTTCTTCGCGCCCTCAGAGGTCAGACGTTTACGGTCTGGGTTCCGGCCAAGTCACGGTAGGGACCTATGAAGTTTCTGGTACCTATATTTTCGCGTTACGGTGCAATAGCGGTACAGTTCTTTCTCGTTTTCCTGGTAACTCAATCGCTTTCGCAGCACGATGCGGGCATCTACCTCTCGTTGTTCGGCTTCGTGTTGACAACTTACTTTGCTGCCGGCTTGGGTCTTCCAGATGGGGCGATCAAGGAGTACGCAGAGCTGAACGCGCACGGTAAGCCGCGCGAGGCTCGCCGGCTTCTTTCCAATTCCCTGCAGCACAGCATCCTGAGTGTCCTTGGAATTTCCACTCTAATCCTTTTGGCTCTGTGGGGGTTTGCTTACGAAAATTCCGTCTTCATAGCGATCTGGTGGCTGAGCTACGGAACAACTTTTGTAACAGCGCAAACGTTAGTCGCGTCAGGACGGCAGCAATTAGGAACGTTCATATTCTATTCTGCGATCAACGTCTCTCTGCTTGCAGTCGTCGTTCCGTTTCTGGCCCTATCGAACCAGATAACTCTGGAGGAACTTCTTGGCCTGACTGCGCTCGCAAGCTTCCTGGCCGCCGGTGCGGCCTTGGCCATCGTCCTGACCAGCATCGAGCGATTTCCATTATCGTCCATCGACGCGCACATGGTACGGGCTTGGCGTGTCGGCGCGAGTATCGCACTGGGCAGAACAATCCAAGCTGCAATCATCTGGTCGCCTGTTTGGATTGCAGTCCAGCTTCTGGGGCCGCATGCTGGTGCCCTGATGGGACTGGCGACGCGCCTCGTCTCCGCTGTTGCAGCGGCGATCGCCGCCACTCGCTTCTCCATACGCCCTGAGCTTGCGGCGTTTGCTGCGCGGAATGATTGGGTCAAGATCCGAGACTACGGTAGTCGCATCGCCTTGGCGGCAACGTCTCTCTCTCTTGCTGCAATGATCGGGAATGCCGTCGTTGGCGAGCAGGTCATCGGATACCTGTACGGCCCGTCCTATGTTGAAGTCTATCTTCTGATCGCTATTCTCCTGTTCGGTACTTTAGGAGAAAGCATCGGCGGGCCAGTAGACGAAGTCCTGAAAATGAGTGGTAGTGCTCAAAAGGTACTCCAGTTTCAATTTGCGATCGCATTCGTGGGGGTTGCGCTACAGTTCGCTCTCGGAAACTACCTCGGACTCGGGGGTGTCGCTCTCGGATACTCGATCAGTTTCTCACTTCTGTATCTGATGCAGATTATTCATCTGAAAAGAGCGCGCGGGATTGTCATCTTGCCCCAGGCCCCGAAGAAAATCAGAAAGGCTATGCTCTGGATCCGATATCTCCGGCATATCTCGTTGCTGAAGATCATCAAGAAGGTCCTTCATGAACGCCTGTCGCGAAAAATAGCGGCGGCGCCCGAGACGTATCTGAAGCCTCTTTCGGTGGTCGGCGATCCGTTCACAAGCCACCCATTGCTGATGTTCGGAGAGCGCTACAAGGTGCAAGGCGACCGGTTCCATAATGCCACTTCGCTCTATACCGGTGTTTTCGAAACGAAAGGCGTAAGGCAAGACTTCGGAGACATGACGGAAGCCAGTTGGGACGACCCATTTCCCGACCAGAAAAATCGACTGCACTGGTCTCACGACTTCGCTTTCTTTTCCTTCTCTCTCTCGCTCGTCGAGCAGGACCCTGAACGGGCTGTGCAGGCACTCGCTGTGCTGGTCAAACGCATGGAGACGCGGCATCCGGTTCGTTCGCGCCGTCTACATTTCGTTTGGACGCCCATCGCTCTGAGTTTGCGACTGATGGGGATCTGTTCCGCACTTGCGCTGGCGCGGCACCGCTTGGGCAGATTGCCTCCAGAGAGCGCAAACACGATTGCCGAACATGTGAATCTCTGTGCAGCCCTGCTCGAGAGGACGGCAGAGCGGTATCTTGGATACAATCATCTGGTCTTTGCAGAGACCGCGCTCGCCGTGGCGCGCGTCGCACTCGGCCACGGCGCGGAGACGCAGGTCAGGCTGGCCGTCCACGGTATCGAGAACCACCTCCTGGGTGACGGTTTCTGGTCGGAGAGAAGTCCAACCTACCATATCCACATGCAGCTTCTGCTGCGTTCCATGGTGGCGATGAACGTTGCCGATCCGTCCACCCACCAGAAGGCGGTCGCGCTCCTATCAAAGATGAACGATGCGCTGGACGCGGTGGTCCTGCCCGACGGTGAGATTGCCGTGCTGAACGACGCTGCCATTGCGGACAGCGTGCCGCCTTCAGCGGTCGGATGGACGAAGGACGCTTCCGTCCGTGACGGTGTCAGGCTGCTCGCCGAAGCGGGTTACGTCAAACTTTCCCGCGCTGGTACAACCGTGGTCTTCGACGCTGGTCCGATGGGACCCGACGACGTCATCGGCCATGGTCACGCAGACTTTCTGAGCGTGAATGTCACATTTGGCGACAGGCGATTGTTTGTCGATCCGGGAGTCGCATCCATCGCGAACGACGAGCTGAGACGTTGGTCCCGGTCATCCGAATTCCACAACGGACCGAGATTCGACTCGTTGGAGCCTGCAGAGTTTTTTGGCGCGTGGCGTGTCGGTCGACGGGGACGGGCTTGGCTTGTCGAAATGCCGGACTATAAGAATGGCTTGCTCCAGGTAAAAGGTGCGTGCGATGGGTTCCGTTCGGAAGCCGGCCTAGTCTACCGGACAGTCGCAATTGATAATGCCGGCTGCCTGACGATTCAGGACGAGTGGAGCGCAAGTGGCCATCAGACATCACGAGTTTCAACTTTTCTGATGCCCGCTGACTGTACAATATCGGGCTTGACCGAAACCGAGATGAATCTGAAAATAGGCGAAATAGTATTGATAGTCGATGTGAGTGGCGGATCGGCCGTTTATAGCGGGGAAATGTCATATTATCCTACCGGCCCATTGGCGCCGCATAAGTGCCATTGTGTCCGGTTTATAGCCAACAGCGATTGCATGACCCTCAGGATTTCTAGAGTGTAGTTCGCTGTGATAAAATGCGGATGCAAAGGTAGTCCGAATGAGAGATCTCGTGCCACCGCACTTCGGAAACGCCGCCGGTTCCTTTCACGCTTTGCCGACTTGGCAAGGCCCGCAAGCATCTTATTTTTTCCTCATTCTATTTAGCCTTTTGGCGTTGTATGATTCCGTCTTCGGCAAATATACGGCTTCTGGCGGTACTTCTATTGTAAGCGTGGTAGGTTCTGTTCTGTTTCTGGTGTTGGCGGTACGTAAGCTGCTTTCGATTGATAAAGTTGGGTTGGCTGCTGTAGGGCCGCTTCTGTTGCTGTCTGCACTCTATGTGATTTTTGAGGACAGAACCGGATTGGATAGAAACATTAGAAATGGAGTGTTTTTAATAGTAGTCTCGCTTGTTTTCATCCTTGGGAGCAGAATCAGGGAGGTCTTTTACGTCCCTCGTTATTTTGACGTTATTCCACTCATTGTTCTTGCCGCATTTCTTTGGCTAACAGTCTCAAGTGCTAGTTCGCAACATGGATTTGCTGACGCAAAGAATGCGGTATCAGGGGTTCTTATCCACATGACTTTCATGTGGCTCATCTTGCGGAGAGGGTGTGGCACGCCAAAACTGGGATTTTTGCTGGAATTGTCTACCTATTGCTTTCTTCTCGCGATGTGCATTCTGGTAAGCCACAGATCGTTTATTGCAATCACGACGCTCTGTATACTTACAACTTTAGCTTTTCGCATGGGCATATTCAGAGCCAACAAAAAGCTCTTTGTCTTGGTTTTCGTTGCTCTAATGTTTTACAACTGGTTTCTTGTGTACTTTCTGGCAAACATTCAAACGTCGTCGCTATTCACGTACGTCAATGATCTCTCCGATCACTACTTTGGCAGACGCTTCACTTCAGGGCGGGAGGAGCTATGGTTTTTTATCCTTTACGCCCTTAGAGACAAAATGTGGCTAGGCCTAGGATCTGGAACACTTGCCAGTGATTTCATTAACACAGATCTAAGCGCGCATAACTCATTTCTCCAAGTCATGCTTCAAATGGGTTTAGTTGGAGTTGCCTTGGTTGTTTCATCGTTGGTTATAGTCGGATTCAGAGTTATTAGTACGCCGCATTGGGCGCTTCCGGCTCTTGGGGTCGGTTACATTGTAGTAGTTGTATTGCATTCATCATTTGAGGTTGTCTTAACTCAGAACAATTTCCCAATAGCGGTTTTGATCTGGTTCAACCTAGGTATGCTATATGGAATGGCAACTCGGCCACGGGTCTACTACTACGGTCGATTCTCATAGTTTGATGCATGCCCCGTTTTGTCGACAAATATAAAATATGCACTGTATAAAACTCGCCGGAATATGATATGCGCTACGCGACTGTCCTTATGAACGTCAAGGCTTATCCTCCAGTTGTCGGAGGGGTTGAGAGCTACAGCGAATTCGTTGCCCGTACTTATCAGCGCGCCGGCGTCACGCCCGTTGTCATAACGTCCTTTCCCGGCCGGCCTGGCTGGCATGAACGCGCCTATCCCGAGGGCGCCTTCCGCGTCCTCAATGTGGGAACGGGGCCGCAGCCGGTCATCTTTCTCAAGATGATCGTCGCGTCGGCTTGGGTCCGGCTCACGCAGAAGGTCGACTTCATTCATGCGACGACCTGGCGTGCGGCGCTGGCCATCCTGCCTTTCCGTCGTCGAAAGCCTTTCGTGCTAACGGTCCACGGACAGGAGGTTCTCAACTATCCGGCCATCCTGAAACGACCCATGATCCGCGCCCTCGTCGCGGCCGATCTCGTCATCACGGTTTCCCATGTGTCCATGCAGGCGGCGCGGAGTGCCCTGTTCGGCGCGCATCCCAAAGGGACCTGGCAGGTCAACTTCAACGGTTTGTCCTATCTGAACGAAGCGAGAGCCTATGCTCGGCCCCCGGTGAACGGGGACAGGATCCGCATCGTGTCCTTCGCGCGGCTCGCCGTCAGGAAGAACATCGACGGCTGCCTTCTGGCGCTGGCGAAGCTCCGAGATGAGGGCGTCACGAACTTCCACTACAGGATTGCCGGAACCGGACCGCTCAAGGACAAGATCGAAAACCTTATCAAGGAGCTCGGCCTCGGGGACTATGTGACGATGTCCGGCTACGTCAAGGACGAGGACATCCCGGATCTCTATCGAGAGACGGACATCTTTCTTCATCCGCAGACGGCCTCGGAAACGGGGCGCGACCTGGAAGGCTTCGGCCTCGCCATCGCGGATTCGATCTCCTTCGGCGCCGCGGCTGTCGTGGGGAAAGACGGCGGACCGAAGGACTTTGTTGCCCATGGCGTGCGCGGCCTGGTCGTTGACGGCAACGCTGTCGATGACATCGCCGATGCCCTGCGCTCGCTTCTTAAAGACCCAGCCTTGCTGGAGCGGCTCTCTTCGACCGGCCGCGAATGGTGTCTGAACAATCTCTCTTGGGACAGGCATGTGGCGCAGATCCTAGCGTTTCTGGAGCAGCAGCCGCGGTCGCATTGATGTTCTGGACGGAGGTATCCATGAGATCGGATCGTGAGTTCGGACGGACCGGGCTGAGAGTGTCGCCTGTCGGTCTGGGATGCAGCCGGCTTGGATCGGTGTTGGGCGCGTCTGCGGAGCAGTCCGAACAGGTGCTCAAGGCGGCCTTGGAGGTGGGCATAACCTTCTTCGACACGTCGAATGTCTATGCCCAGGGGGAAAGCGAGCGCCTGGTGGGGCGGACCGTCAAAGGACGCGACGACATCCTCGTCTGCACCAAGGTGGGGAAATACCTGCCGCTTTCAAAGCGCATCCTGCTGCCGTTCAAGTCCCTCATCAAGACGGCGGTCGGGGGCAGCAAGGCCATGCGTGAGGGGGTGCGGCAGACCCGCTCAAAGGGCCTGCCGACCAACTGGGATCCGGGGCATATCCGCCGGTCCGTCGAGGCGAGCCTGAAGCGCTTGCAGCGGGACACGGTCGACGTGCTGATGCTCCATAGTCCTCCGGCGGAAACGATCCGTCGCGGTGACGCGCTCGCGGCCCTGGCCGAGCTCAAGACCGCCGGAAAGATTCGTGTGGTCGGCGTTTCGGTCGACGACGTCGATGCCGCGCGCGCCGCCCTGTCCGACCCGCGGGTCGAGGCGTTGCAGATCCCGCTCCATCCCGGCGTTGTCGACTACGACGAGATCCTGCATCAGGCCGCCGGACAGGGCGTCGCCATCGTCGCGCGCGAGGTGCTCGGCGGACCGAACGCGATCAGCGCGTCGTCGTTGAACGCCGACACGGTCCGCGCCCACATGGTCAAGGCCGCGGCACGGCCGGAAGTCGCCTTGGCTTTGATCGGCACCACCAAGGCGCGTCATCTCCAAGAGGCGGTGTCCGGGTTCTAACGCCGGCTCCCCGCATTTTCGTTAGTTCTCGTCCAATCGAGAGAGATACATGAAGATCGCCATTGTCGGTTGTGGTTACGTGTTCGACATCTACATGCGAACCTTGCGAGCCCACCCTGAAATCAGTGTCGCCGGCGTCTTTGATATAAATCAGGAACGGAATCGGCGCGTAAAGGATTACTACAACTTTCATATCTACGACAGCTACGAGGCCATGCTGGCCGATGCCGACGTCGAGACGGTCGTCAATCTCACGTGGATCCATGCGCATTTTGAGGTCACGAAGAAGGCGCTGGAAGCCGGCAAGCATGTGTACTCTGAAAAGCCGCTGACGCGGAGCTTGGAAGAATCTATCGAGCTGTTCGAGATCGCCCGCACCCATGGCGTCCGGCTATATGCTGCTCCGTGCAACATCTATAGCGACATGGTGCGAACGATCTTCAAGGTGGTGAAGGATGGTACGATCGGCAAGCCACTCCTGATCTACGCCGAACTGGATGACAACCCGATCCATTTGCTCGAGTTCGAAAAGGTCAGAAGCCCGACGGGTGCTCCGTGGCCGCTCGAAGAGGAATTGCGCGAGGGCTGTACCTACGAGCATCTCGGGTATCATTTGGTGTGGATCTGTGGCCTGCTCGGGCCAGCCGTGTCCGTGACGGCGTTTTCGAGCGAACTGGTCGAGAACAAGACGCCGACCCTTCCGAACTTTGTCGGTACGCCGGACTATTCGGTGGCCTGCCTTCATTTCGCAAGCGGCGCGACGGCGCGCATAACCTGTAGCTTTGTCGCGCCGAGAGACCACCGGATGCGCGTCATCGGTGACAAAGGTGAAGTGGTGGGCGACAGTTACAGGCACTACCGCTCGCCAGTCTATCTGGAGCGGTACACAAAGACCAGCCTCAACGCTCGTAAGTTCCGGACATTGCGCACCTTTCCATCTTTGGGCAGGATTTTCGGAATCGGTGGCAAGAAGATCCCGCTGCTGCAGAACTGGAAATCTCACGCAGTCATGAAGGATCAGACGGTTCGCGCCTCCCTCAAGCAGAGAGCGGTCGAGTGGATTCGCCGCAGGGAGATTTATGCTCAAGACAAGTTCGTCGGTATCGCCGAAATGGCGAGGGAAATAAGGGAGAATCGGCCTCAATTTCTCTCGCCGGACTTCATACTTCATGTCAACGAGCTGACCCTCCTCGTCCAAGGGGCCGGCACGACGGGGCTCGCGACGAAGCCGGTGACATCCTTTGAACCCATTGGCTCAATCCCCGGAGCAGTCTGAGTGCCTTCCTGGAACTGGACCCTTCTTCCACGTCCAAGGGTAAGTCCGGGAGCGGCGGTGTCTTTCAGCGTGCAATCTTGGGTCTGACTCAATCTCGCTGCAGGCT
>NZ_MSIG01000018.1:2500-74914 GCF_001927285.1 Mongoliimonas terrestris
ACGTTCTCGACACGCCCGACCTGTCCGCTCCCGGAGTCCCGCTTGGCCTTTCGCTTCCTGCACGCCGCTGATCTTCACCTTGGCAGCCCGCTCGCCGGGCTTCGGATCCGTGCCCCGGAGCTCGCGTCCCTCTTCGACCGGGCGTCCCGCCGCGCCTTCGAAGCTCTGGTCGATCTGGCCATCGACGAGAAGGTCGCCTTCGTGGTCATCGCCGGTGACGTCTTCGACCAGGATTGGCAGGACTATGCCACCGGGCAGCTGTTCGTGCGCGGGCTGGCACGCCTGTCGCGCGCCGGGATCCGGGCCATCATCATTCGGGGCAATCACGACGCCGAGCATGTGATGACCCGAAGCCTTCCGCTGCCGGACGGCATGGCGTGGCTCGGCGCCGACGCCGCGGGAACGGTCGACCTTCCGGAGGTCGGCGCCGCCGTGCACGGCATGAGTTTCAAGACGCGGGCCGTGACGGAGAACATGATCCCCCGCTATCCGGCCGCCATGCCCGGCCGGTTCAACATCGGCCTTCTCCACACGTCGCTCGATGGCCGGCCGGACCATTCCGGCTATGCGCCGTGCAGCATCGCCGACCTTGCCCGGCTCGGCTACGCCTACTGGGGCCTCGGGCATATCCATACCCGCGAGGTGGTCCAGCAAGATCCCTTCGTGGTCTATCCCGGCAACATCCAGGGCCGCCATGTGCGCGAAGCCGGCGAGCGCAGCGCGACCCTCGTGACCGTCACGGACGGGCGGGTTTCCGCGATCGAACACCGGCCCGTGGACGCGGCAAGGTGGGCGCTCGTTGAGGTGGACGTCTCCGGTGCGGAGACCCTCGATGCCGTGCATGACCGCGCACGGGCTCGGCTGGAGGACGCCGCCACCGCGGCCGCCGGACGCCCCCTCGCCGTGCGCGTCCGGGTCATCGGCGAGACCGTTCTGCACGACCGGCTGCTCGCCGACCGCGAGCGGTTCGCCGCCGAACTCCAAGCCCTGGCGGCGGCGGTCTCCGAGACGGTCGCGATCGAACGGGTCAAGGCCGAGACACGGCCGCCGCGCGGGTTCGGCGGGATCGCCGTGGCTCTCGACGATCTCGACGAGGCTTTCGCCGCCGTGTTGGCCGATCCGGCCATCGCGGCGGACCTTGCCGCCGACCTCGCGCTCATCAAGGGCAAGCTGCCGCCGCTCGCGGCCGGTCGTCTCGAAGGGGATACGGAGGGCGTTCTCGCCGCCGCCCGCGCGCTCATCCAGTCCCGGCTCGCCAACCCCTGATGCGCCTCCTCGCTCTTCATCTGGACCGCTGGGGTCCATTCACTGATCGCACCCTGCTGTTTCCGCCGGACAAGCCGCTGGTGGTGGTTCACGGCCGCAACGAAGCGGGGAAGTCTTCGGCTCTCGCCGGCCTGGTGGATGCTCTCTACGGCATCGAGGCCCGGAGCCGGTTCGATTTTCTGCACGACTACGGGTCCATGCGGGTCGGCGCGACGCTGCAGACCAAGGACGGACGGCGCGTCGACTTCCGTCGCCGAAAGGGCAACCGCGCCACCTTGCGGGACGACACCGGCGACGGCGTGCTGCCGGACGACGCGCTCGTCCCCTTTCTCGGCCGGGTCGACCGCGCCCTCTTCCTGGAGGCGTTCGGGCTCGACCAGGACCGGCTCCGCGCTGGAGCAAGGGCGCTGGCGAAAGGCGAAGGCCGGCTGGGCGAAGCGCTGCTCTCCGCGGCGCCCGGCCTCGGCCGCCTGGTGGAGCTCCGTCGGATCGTCACCGAAGAAGCCGCAGCCACGTTCACGGAGCGCCGCTCGGCCGGAAAACCCGTCTATGCGGCGATGGATCGCTATCTGGAGGCGCGCAAGCGGGTCACCGACCTGTCGTTGACCGCCGAAGCCGTCCAGCGGGCACGGGCGGACCTCGACGGCGCGTCCGCCAAGGTCGCCGCGCTCGACACGGAACGGCGGCAGGCGCGCATCGACGAGGCACGCCTGCAGAGGCTGGCGCGAGCCCTGCCGCATCTGGCGGCGCTCGACAGGCTCGTCACGAGCCGACTTGCCCTTGGCGAAGTGCCTGATCTGGCGGCTGATTTCGCCGACACGCTCCAGGCGGCGGAGGGGGAGCGCGAACGGCTTGCCGAACGCCGCAACGTCCTCCTTGCCGACCGGCAGCGGGAGGTCGACGGACTTGCCGCCCTCACGGTGGACGCGGCGCTGACCGAGGCGGCGGAGCGGATCCGCCGGCTCGCCGACGGGCGCCGGCAACGGGAGGCCGCGAGTGCCACCGTGGCGGATTTCGGCGGACGCATTCTGCGTCTGGAGGAGGACCTTGCCGACCAGGCCCGGCGGCTGGGGTTTGCGGACGCCGGCGACGTGATCGTCCGCCGCCCGACCGCCGCAGCGATCGCGCGGATCCGGGAGTTGATTGCCGCCCGCGCCACGCTCGACGCCCGATTGGAGGCGACCCAGCGCCAGGTTTCCGAGGCGCGGGACAGGCTGGCCCGGCTGAAGGGCCTGCGAGAGGCGGATCCGGCCGGGGGCGATCCCCGTCCGCTGCGGGCCAGCCTCGACGTGCTCGGCGCTCTGGAGGCGGCGTTGAAGCACGTAGCCGGCCGACGGGCCGCCGCGGCGACGGCCGTCCAGCGGCTGGAGGAGGCGGCGCGGAACGCCGGATTGGGTCCGGGCGCGCCGATCCGCGCGCGCCGGCTGCCCGCGCGGGCCGAGGTGGAGGCCGCGCGGGTCGCCGGTGAGACCGCGGGCCGGGCCGTGGAGAGCGCGGCCGAGCGGCTGGCGGACGCGCGGCGCCGAAAAACCGAAGCGGAACGGGTGCTTGGCGGTGCCGCACCCGACGCGGAGGTTCCGGCTCTTGCCGCAGTGACCGAGGCCCGCGCCCACCGGACGGCGGCGTGGACTGCAGTTCGGGCGGTGCTCTTCGGCGAGGCGGAAGCGTCGGCCTCGGAGCGGTTTTCGGCGGCGCGGACACTCGACGCGGCCATCGAGACCGCCGATCGGCTGGTGGATCGGCGGCTCGCCGCCGCCGACAAGGCCGCTGCGGCGGACCGCCGGCAAGAGGACGTGCTGGCGGCGGAAAGGGCTGTCGCCGACGCCGGCCTTAGTCTCGACGCCGCGACGGCGGCAGCCGGAACCGTGGCGGCCAGTTGGGCTGCGCGCCTTGTCGAATACGATCTGGAGCCGACGCTCTCGCCGGCACAGGCCCTCGCGGCGCTCGACCGGCAGGCGGACCTGGTGGCTCTCGCCGATGCGGCGGAGGCCGCGAAGGCGGACTGCTGGGTTGCCGAGGAGGAGGCGGATCGTCTCTGTGCGGCGCTCCGCCGGCTTGCCGCCGACGTGGGCGAAACGTTCGATGTGGCAGATCTTTCAGGGACTTACGCACGCGCGCGGGCGGCGGTCGGCGAGCGGGAGGAGGCTTGGGCCGCCGCCCGCCGACGGGACGAGGCGATCGTGGAGGCCATGAGCCACGTGGAAGCCGGCGGCGAGACGGCCGCGCGGGCGGCAGAGGCGCTGGCCGCCTGGACCGGCCAATGGTCGGCCGCGGTGGCGGCGATCGGGCTTGCCCCGACCGCGTCGACGGTCGAGGCGGAGGCGGCGCTTTCGGTCTGGACCGAGGTCCCGCAGACGGCCATGCGCTTGCACGAGGCGCGCGATCTGTTGGCCAAAACAGAGCGGGAATCCGCCCGTTTCGACGCGGCGGCGGAGGCGCTCCGGGTCGCGGTCGCGCCCGATCTGTCCGCCGGGATGAGCGGGACCGACGTGGTCCAGCGGCTCACCGAGCGCCTGGACGAGGCGGTGCGGACGAGCGAGCGGCGGGATGCCGCCAGGGAGCGGCTGAGGACGATCGAGGCGGATCTCGCCCGGGTCGAGGAGGCGACGGCTGCCGCCGCGGCGGCGCTCGCCCGACTGGCGGCGGCTGCGGGCCAGCCCGCGGGGGGGGATCTGAGGGCGGTGGTCCGGCTCGCCGAGCGGGCGGCGGCGGTCGATGGCGAGATCGCCCTGCATCGGTCGGCGCTCCTCCGGGAAGCCGGGGACGATGAGGCTAGCCTTCGGGCGGCCTTGGCGAATTTCGACGCGGACAGCCTCGGGGCGGCGCTGGTGGAGGCCGGCGAGACCCTTGCGCGCCTCGACCTTGCGCACGAGGAGGCCGTGGCCGGACGGACCGTGGCGGAGAAGGCCTACGAGGCCGTCATCGGCCGCGATGGGGCGGAATCCGCAGGCCAGGAGGCGGAGACCGCGCTTGCCGATCTTGTCGACGTTTCAGAGACTTGGCGTGTCCTGCAGGCGGCGAGCCGGCTCGCCGGGGCGGTCGTGGAGGAGTTCCGGCGGCGGCACCAGAACCCGGTTCTCGCGGAGGCGAGCCGCTTCTTCGCGGACCTGACGGAGGGGCGCTATGGCGGCCTTGCGCCGGACTATGACGCGGACGGGGAGGCAAGGCTCGTGGCGGTGCGGGCGGACGACCGGCGGCTGGCGCCGGAGGCCCTTTCGGAGGGGACCCGCGATCAGCTCTATCTCTCTCTAAGACTTGCGACTTTGCTCGATCACGGCAGTCGGGCGGAGGCGCTTCCATTCATTGGGGACGATCTGTTCGTGACGTTCGACGAGGGCCGGACGGCGGCCGGATTGGCCGCTCTCGCCCGGTTCGGCGAGAGCGCGCAGGCCATCCTCTTCACCCACCACGAGCACGTGGCCCGCATCGCCGCCGAGACCCTGCCCGACCGGGCCGCCGTCATCCGGCTGGAAGAGCGCTGATTCCACTCGGCTTTTCGCCGCCGGCTCACACGTCGTAAGGCACGTCCTCCGGGTGGCGCGGCAGGTCGTCGGCGATGCAGAGCCAGCTCGGTCGGGCGGAATCCCAGCCGTGGACGGTGGGGCGGACGGCCTCCGGGTCGTCCAGGGTGGCGACGGTTATCCCCGTGGAGCGGCCGGCGGGGTAGGTCATGGCGATCTGGCTGCCGCAGCGGGTGCAGAAGTGCCGGCTGGCCTTCGGGGAGGAGACGAAAACCCCGAGCGTTCCGCGGGTTAGCGTGAAGTCGGCGGGCTCCACCTGGATCCAGGCGGGCGCCAGACCGCCGGTCGACTTGCGGCACATGACGCAGTGACAGTAGTCGATGTAGGGGGTGTTGAAGCGGACTTTGTAGCGCACCGCGCCGCAGAGACAGCCGCCTTCGAGCACCGGATCCGACATGGCCCATCCTCCCTGTAGAGACGGCCCCAGCATCGCGCCGCATGATGACACCGGGTGGCAGCAGCCGATCAGTCGTCGCCCGGCGGCGACTGACGGTTGCGCTTGACGCTGCTGCGCTTGGCCTTGCCGTCGAGGCGGCGGAGCTTGCTGGAATAGGTGGGCTTGGTGGCGACGCGCGGCTTCGGCGGCACCGCCGCCTCCTTGAGGATGTCCACCAGCCGATCGACCGCGTCGGCGCGGTTGCGCTCCTGGGTGCGGTGGCGCTGGGCGGTGATCACGATGGCGCCGTCGCGGGTTACCTTGCGGCCGGCGATGCGGGCGGCGCGCACCTTCACGTCCCACGGGATGCTGGCGGCGTTGTAGAGGTCGTAGCGCAGCGACACCGCCGTCGCGACCTTGTTGACGTTCTGCCCGCCCGGCCCGGAGGCCTGGACGAAGCTCTCGGTCAGGTCGTTCTCGTCGATGAAGAGGGTGTCGGTGACGCGGATCATGGCGGGACCCTACACGAGGGTTTCGCCGGACGGAACGGTCCCGGCGCCGGCTGCGACCCTTGATCCGGGGCGTCAAACCGGGCACTCACGGCGGCTCCTGGCCCCATCGAGGTATAACATGTCGCCCTACGTAGTCCCGTCATGTCGCCCCTTGTAGCCGTGGTCGGCGGAGGCCCCGCGGGTCTCGCGGCGGCGGAGCGCTTGTCGGAGCACGGCATCGCCGTCGTGGTCTACGACCGCATGCCGACTGTCGGCCGGAAGTTCCTGCTCGCCGGCAAGTCGGGGCTCAACCTCACCCACGCGGAACCCTTCGACGCATTCATCGGCCGCTATGGATCGACGGGATCGGCGGCACTTGGACCGAGCCTCGAGGCGATGCCGCCCGACGCCGTTCGGGCGTGGGCGGACGGGCTCGGGGCGGAGACCTTCGTCGGGACGTCGGGGCGGATCTTCCCCAAGGTGATGAAGGCCTCGCCGCTCTTGCGCGCCTGGCTCAGGCGGCTGGAGGCGCGGGGGGTGACGATCCGCACCCGGCACCGCTGGACCGGCTTCGCGGACGGGGGGCTCGGCTTCGAGACGCCGGACGGGCCGGTGATCGTCCGGCCTGTCGCGACCGTGCTGGCGCTCGGTGGCGCTTCCTGGCCCAGGCTCGGCTCCGACGGGGCCTGGGTGGAGACGCTGGCGGCGGCCGGCGCGCCGTCGACGCCGTTGGAGGCCTCCAACGCCGGGGTGCACGTGGCCTGGTCGGCGCACCTGCGGGAGCGCTTCGCCGGGGCGCCGGTGAAGTCGGTGATCGCCAAGGTCGACGGCCTCAAAGTGCCGGGGGAATGCGTGGTGACGGCGCGGGGCCTGGAAGGCGGGCTCGTCTACGCGCTCGGCGCGGCGCTTCGGGCGGCACGGGCCGAGGGGCGGCCGGCGGTGATCCGCTTCGACCTGATGCCGGGCCGATCAGCGGACCGGCTTGTCCGCGACCTCTCCCGGCCGCGCGGCAAGGAGAGCCGGGCGTCGTTTCTGCGGAAGACGGTGGGGCTTGAAGGGGTGAAGGCGGCGCTTCTGCGGGAGGTGGCGGGCGCGGACCTGCCGGCGGATCCGGCCGCGCTCGCGGGGCTCCTGAAGGCGCTGCCGATCCCGGTCGGAGCGCCCTTCCCCATCGCCGAGGCCATCTCCACGGCCGGCGGCGTGCGGTTCGACGGGCTCGACGACGGGCTGATGATCCGCGCCCGGCCGGGCGTGTTCGTGGCCGGGGAGATGCTGGACTGGGACGCGCCCACCGGCGGCTACCTGCTGACCGCCTGCTTCGCCACCGGCCGCAGGGCCGCGGACGGCGTGGCGCGCTGGCTTGGGCGCGGCGGTTCGGGCGAACTGTCAGCCGGCTCAGGAAACGGATGAAGGAGCGCATCCGGACGTGGATCGGGAAGACGCTGATGCTCCGTCGAGGATGAAGCGGGTGAGACGACGGGTGAGGACCGGCGGAGGGGTTCAGACTTCACGTGCGGGGATCGATGCAAGGGATTCTGTTGAATCGACTTTCTTGCATTCTTGAAGTGGTTTGGAGCGTTGGTCGTCTGGAAGGCTGTCGGCCGGGAAACGGTCTGCGCAAGCGAAACGGCAGACCCCTCCCCCGGCCTCCGGCCGAACCCGCGACGCAGTCACGGGACTGCTTCGCCTTGCCCCTCGGCCGAACCCGCAAGGGGGAGGGATTTTTGGCGGCGGGCTTCTACGGCGCTCTTCGGCTCAATAGTCGACCACGCCGTCGAGGGCGTAGTGCTTGATCGTCTTGCGGTTGGCGATCAGCTCGTCGATGGTCGGCTCGCCCTTGAGGGCGCGGGCGATGGCGAGCTTGGTGGCCTCGTAGTTGGTGTCGTAGAGGTTCTTCTTGTCGAGGTTCGCATCGTCCGCGCAGCGCGGGTCGAGCCAGACCATGATGATCATGCAGACGTCGTCGACGATCTCCTTGGGGATGATCCCCTCGGCGACCGCGTCCACGATGGCGTCGCCGATGGCGCCCTGCACCACGCCGCCGAGGAGGTTCACGTACTCGGCCGACTGGATGGTGACCTTGGTGGTCATCATGGTGGCCGGGCGGACCAGCTGGTTGCAGTCGCGCACCACGAACATGCGGGTGTGGCCCTGGGCCTGGCCCATCATGGTGGCGAAGGCCTGGCCGGCCGGGCCCTTGGTGGAGCCGATGAGCACCTCCGGCATGGCGTCGGTGGCCTGGCCCTCGGCCGCGAACACGGTGGCCTCACCCACCTTGAACCAGATGTCGGACATCGAGACTCTCCTGCGTTGAAACAAAACGAAGGCCGCGAGCTAGACCATTCCGCGCGGACGATGTCCAGCGCCGGGATGGCCGCACGCGGCCCCTTGGTGGTCGATGCCCGGCGGTCTCGTCAGGCGGCGCCTGAGGCCCGGCGGGCGCTGTCGAGCGTGTTCAGCATCAGGCAGGCGATGGTCATCGGGCCGACGCCGCGCGGCACCGGCGTGATGGCGCCCGCCACCTCCTTGGCGCTGTCGAAGTCCACGTCGCCGACGATCTTGCCCTTGCCGTCCACCTCGATGCGGTTGATGCCGACGTCGATGACGATGGCGCCCGGCTTGATCCAGTCGCCCTTGACCATCAGCGGCCGGCCGACGGCGGCCACCAGCACGTCGGCCGTGCGGCAGACGGCCGGCAGGTCCTTGGTGCGGGAGTGGGCGATGGTGACGGTGGCGTTCTTCTGCAGGAGAAGCTGGGCCATCGGCTTGCCGACGATGTTGGAGCGGCCGATCACCACGGCGGTCTTGCCGGAGAGATCCGGCAGGATGCGGTCGATCAGGATCTGCGACCCGCGCGGGGTGCAGGGCACGAAGCCCGGCAGGCCGACCGAGAGGCGGCCGGCGTTGACCGGGTGGAAGCCGTCCACGTCCTTGTCCGGGTCGATGAGGCCGAGCACCTTGTCGCTGTCGATCTGCTTGGGGAGTGGCAGCTGAACGAGGATGCCGTGCACGGCGGGATCGGCGTTGAGGCGCTTGACGAGCGCCAGCACCTCCTCCTCGGTGGCGGACTCCGAGAGCTTGAACTCCAGGCTTTTCAGGCCACACTCGGCGGTCGCCTTCAGCTTGTTGCGCACGTAGACCGCGCTTGCCGGATCCTCGCCGACCAGCACCACGGCAAGGCCCGGGACCACGCCGTGGCTGGCCTTGAGGGCGGCGGCTTCGCGGGAAACCTGTTCGCGAAGTTCGGCTGCGGCGGCAAAACCGTCGATGATGGACGCAGTCATCTCAACTCCCTATCCAAGGCCTACCGGCGTTCCAGGTTCGCTGCCGCTCCGGCACCGTGCCCCCGCCCCTTTCGCCCCGTTGCTGCTTTTCCTTTTGCGACGCTGCCTGACGGAAGTCATCCGAAAAGGCAGCCTTGAGGCAACTCGACGCAGGAGATTGCCATCAAATACATGGATGAAGGCAGATAAGGCGCGGCATGTACAGGGAAAGCGGGCAGTTTCACTGTTTCTTTGCTTGGCTTCAGAAGAAGTTTACACCGGATCGGGATGGCGGAAAGGCCGCGTCGTGGCCCGGTGCAGATGGACCGGCGATGCTTTCCTTCCACTCTCCCACCACTCCTCAACCCCCCACACGAAAACCCCGCCCGCCGGTTCGGCGGACGGGGCTTTCTCTTCAATCGGCTTCAACCCGTCACGGCGTGTCGTCGCCCTCATCCACCGGCGCGTCCGGCCCGCCCATCGGGCCGTCGCCCATCGGACCGTTGCCCATCCCCGGGCCGTTGCCCATGCCCGGGCCGCGGCCTTCGCCGCGCTCGCCCTGCCACCAGCCGCGGCGGCCTTCGCCACGACCCTCACCGCGGCGGCCGTCCGTCGGCGCCAGGGCGCCGTCGCCGTCGCGGTCCATGCGGGCGACCATGCCGTCGGTGCGGCGGTTGAACTCCTCGCGGGTCACCTGGCCGTCGCCGTCCCGGTCGAGCCGCTGGAAGGCGCGGACCATGCGCTCCCGGTGCTCGGCGTTGTAGAGGGTCTCGAACTGGTCGATCGAGATGGACTGGCCGTTGGCGCCGGCCGCCGTGGTGAAGCGCTCCGCCTGCACGGCGTCGATCTCCGCCTGGGTGACCTTGCCGTCCTTGTCGGTGTCGTAGCGCTCCATCAGCATGCGCGCCATGCCGGGTCCGCCGTGGCGGCCCCCGTGGTGGCCATCGCGGTGACCGCGCCAGCCGTCCCGGTCGCCGGGACCGGCATGGGCGAGCGGCATGGCGGCGACGAAGGCCGCGGCGACCACGGCCGTCCAGGTGAGGGTCTTCATGGGCATTCTCCTTGACCTTTCTGTCCCGGCGGCGCCGGAGGCGCCGGCCGGGGGCGGCGTTGGTGTGCCGCCGACAAGGCCAACATAGGCATCGAATGTCGCATAACTTCGTCCCGAAACCGGGCAAGTGTCGCCGACCATGTCAGGCACCCGCCCTGACACAGGTGGATACAAGTTCGGCTGGCCCCTTGGCCGGTCGCCGTGACAGATAGGGTCATGACAGATCGGGGCCTCGCCCCGTCCGACCGGCGGACCCGCGCATGACCGACCCCTCCCCGCACATCCTCGTCGTGGACGACCATCGCGACATCCGCGACCTGATCGGCCGCTACCTCACCAAGAACGGCTTCCGGGTGACCACCGCGGAAAACGCCGCCGCCGCCCGCAAGGCCATGAAGGCGGCCGCCATCGACCTCCTGGTTCTCGACATCATGATGCCGGGCGAGGACGGCCTGTCGCTCTGCCGGCACGTGCGCGAGAGCGGCGACACGCCGGTCATCCTCCTCACCGCCATGGCGGAGGACACCGACCGGGTGGTGGGCCTGGAGATCGGCGCCGACGACTATCTGACCAAGCCGTTCAACCCGCGCGAACTCCTCGCCCGCATCCGGGCAGTGCTCCGACGCACCCAGGCGGTGCCGAAGCCGCGCGATCCGCTCGCCGCCAAGCGGCTCGCCTTCGACCGCTTCGTGCTCGACGTCGCCCGCCGCGAGCTCTTCGACGACGCCGGCGTCGGCATGCCGCTCTCCACCGCCGAGTTTCAGCTGCTCGCCGCCTTCCTGAAGCGGCCCAACATGGTGCTCTCCCGCGACCAGCTGATGGACCTCACCTCCGGCCGCACCCCGCAGGTGTTCGACCGCTCCATCGACAATCAGGTCAGCCGGCTGCGCAAGAAGATCGAGGCGGACCCGAAGGCGCCGCACCTCATCAAGACCGTCTGGGGCGGCGGCTACATGTTTTCCGCTGACGTGACGGAGATCGACGGGTGAAGCTTCGCCTGATGCCTCGCAGCCTCGCCGGCCAGCTGATCGCGCTCCTCCTCGGGGCGCTGATCGTCGGCCAGATGCTGTCCGTCGTCTATTTCGCCATGAGCCGGCGCGACGCCATCGAGCAGGCGACCCGCGAGCAGGTGCTCGCCCGCGCCGCCGCTCTCGTCCGCCTGGTGGACGACGTGCCGGCCGACGTGGAGGAGCGCGTCGTGCAGGCGGCGAGCACCAACCGGGTGCGCTACACCATCGACCCGGACCCGCTGATCGGCCCCCAGGCGCCGGACGACGACGCCTTCGCCGCCTCGGTGATCCGCGACGCCTTCGACGGGCGCGAGGTGCGCGCCGAGGTGCGCGGCCGTCCGCTCCAGGAGTTCCGCGACCGCCGCGACGGCCGCCGCGAGGCCGAAGAAGAACGGGACGACGACGGCCGGCGGGAGCGCGGGCCGCCGGACGGCGCCGCCAGGGGGGCCGGCGGGCCGGAGCGCGACCTTGCCGGCCGCGGCCGGCCGCTTATCCCGGTGGTCAGCGTCTCCGCCCGGCTCGCCGACGGGCGCTGGCTGAACGCGGAGACCATCCTGCCGCGCCCGAGCCTCTGGGCCTGGCCGATGGCGACCCAGACCCTGCTCGTCGCCGCCGGCATCGTGCTCGTCGCCGCCTTCATGGTCCGGCGGATCACCCGGCCGCTCCGCGACCTTGCCGGGGCCGCCGACCGGATGGGCCGCGGCGAGACCGTCGACGCCTTGCCGGAGACCGGCCCGGAGGAGGTGCGCCGGACCGTGCAGGCGTTCAACGCCATGCACGACCGGGTCCGCCGCTTCGTCGCCGACCGCACCCGCATGCTCGCCGCCATCAGCCACGACCTGCGCACCCCGCTCACCTCGCTGCGCCTGCGCGCCGAGTTCGTCGACGACCCGGAGGTGCGCGACCGCATCATCGAGACGGTGGAGGAGATGAGCCGGATGACCGAGGCGACCCTCGCCTTCGCCCGCGACGATGCCCTCGCCGAGGACTCCCACCCGACCGACCTCGCCGCCCTCGTCTCCGCCGTCGCCGACGACTTCGCCGACATCGGCCATCCGGTGACGGTGGAGGGACCGGACAAGCTGGAGATGCCGCTCCGGCCGGTCTCGCTCCGCCGGGCGCTCCGCAACCTCGTGGAGAACGCCATCCGCTACGGCACCAGCGCCCGCATCCACGTGGCGGCGACGCCGACCGAGGCGATCATCACCGTGGACGACGACGGTCCCGGCATCCCGCCCGACCGGCTGGAGGAGGTGTTCGAGCCCTTCGTGCGGTTGGAGACATCCCGCAACCTGGACACCGGCGGCGTCGGCCTCGGCCTCTCCACCGCCCGCTCCATCGTGCGCCGGCACGGGGGAGACCTGACCCTCGCCAACCGCGCCGAGGGGGGCCTCCGGGCGACGATCCGGCTGCCGCGGGCGACCGGGCGGGGGTGAGCGGACGGGCGCCGACCCGAAGCCGGCTGCACCGGGCGACATCGGGGCGACAAGGCCGCTACGGGGCCGCTACAAGGCCCAACCAAGACGTCGTCGGCGCAACAGGATGTTCGACGGATGTCCGGTTTCGTGCCGTATTGACCGCCGTTCCGGCTTCCCATATTTCCGATCCATGTCCATCCGTCCGCTCGTGATCCTCCCCGATTCCCAGCTCCGTCTCGTGTCGTCGCCGGTGGGCGAGATCACGCCGGAGGTTCGTCGTCTGGTCGACGACATGTTCGAGACCATGTACGACGCCCCCGGTATCGGTCTTGCGGCGATCCAGGTCGGCGCGCCGCTGCGCATCGTCACCATCGACGTGTCGAGAGACGACGACGCGCGGGTGCCGCAGGTCTTCATCAACCCGGAAGTTCTTTCCGTGTCGGAGGAGACCTCGACCTACGAGGAAGGCTGCCTCTCCATCCCGGAATACTTCGAAGAGGTGGAGCGTCCCTCGCGCGTGACGGTCCGATACAGGGATCTGACCGGCGAAACCAAGGAGGTGGAGGCCGAGGGCATCCTCGCCACCTGCCTCCAGCACGAGATCGATCACCTGAACGGCGTGCTCTTCATCGATCACATCTCCAAGCTGAAGCGCGACCGGGTGGTGCGCAAGTTCACCAAGCAGGCCCGCGAGCGCGCCAAGGGCGTCGCCTGACTGCCGCCGGTCTGCTGGACCGCGCTGCTGCTTGGGTCTAAGACAAGGCGCCAGTGACGGGCTCGTGCCGTCCTAACCCTTTGGCGACGTTGAGTTTGCGCTGCCACCAAGGCGCCGACGCCGCGTCGCCCGGATACGCTGATGCCGCTCAAGATCGTCTTCATGGGCACGCCCGACTTCGCGGTGCCGGTGCTCGTCTCCCTGATCGGCCACGGCCACGAGGTGGTGGCCGCCTACACCCGCGCGCCCCGCCCCGCCGGCCGGGGCCTTGCCGAACGGCGCTCGCCGGTGCACGAGCAGGCGGACGCCTTCGGCATTCCGGTGTTCACCCCGAAGACCCTGAAGGACCCGGACGCCCAGGCGATCTTCGCCAGCCACGAGGCCGACGTCGCGGTCGTGGTGGCCTACGGCCTCCTGCTGCCGACGCCGATTCTGGAAGCGCCGACCGAGGGTTGCCTCAATCTCCACGCGTCCCTCCTGCCGCGCTGGCGCGGCGCCGCGCCCATCAACCGGGCCATCATGGCCGGCGACAGCGAAACCGGCGTCATGGTGATGCGCATGGAGGAAGGGCTCGACACCGGCCCGGTCGCCATGGCCGAGCGGCTGGCGATCGGCCCGGACATGACCGCCGGCGAATTGCACGACGCCCTCGCCCCCCTCGGCGCCGACCTGATGATCCGCGCCCTCGGCGGCCTGGAGCGCGGCGGCCTCACCTACCGGCCGCAGGCGGAGGACGGCGTCGTCTACGCCCACAAGCTCGGCAACGCGGAGACCCGCATCGATTGGACCCGGCCGTCCAAGGCCGTCCACGACCACGCCCGCGGCCTCGCCCCCTTCCCCGGCGCCTGGTTTTCCGCCGACCTCGGCAAGGGACCGGAGCGGGTGAAGGTGGTGCGCACCTTCCGGGCGGAGGGCGCCGGAGCGCCCGGCACCCTCCTCGACGGCGACGGCACGGTCGGCTGCGGCGAGGGCGCTGTCCGGCTCGCCACGGTCCAGCGGGCCGGGTCCAAGGCCATGTCCTTCCAGGACTTTTTCCGAGGCGCCCGGCTCGCCCCCGGCGCCGTGTTCGGCTGACCCATGCCGCGCTACAGGATCCACGTGGAGTATGACGGCACCCCGTTCGTCGGCTGGCAGCGGCAGGCGGACTGGGCCGGTGAGAGCGTGCAAGGCCTGATCGAGACGGCGATCTTCCACTTCACCCACGAGCGGGTGACCCTGAAGGGCGCCGGCCGCACCGACGCGGGCGTCCACGCCACCGGCCAGGTTGCCCATTTCGACCTTGCGGCGCCCGTCCGCCCCGGCACCATCCGCGACGCCGCCAACGTGCACCTCCGCCCCTGGCCGGTGACCATCGTGGACGCGGAGGCGGTCGGCGACGACTTCGACGCCCGCTTTTCCGCCCGCCGCCGCCACTATGTCTACCGGATTTTCGACCGCCGCGCCCCGCCGACCCTCGACCGGCACCTGGTCTGGCACGTGCCGAAGCGGCTCGACGCGGAGGCCATGCACGCCGCCGCCCGGCGCCTCCTCGGCCATCACGACTTCACCACCTTCCGCTCCACCCACTGCCAATCCGCCAGTCCGATGAAAACCTTGGACCGGCTGGACGTGGTGCGCGCCGGCGACGAGATCCGCGTCCTCACCGATGCCCGCTCCTTCCTGCACAACCAGGTGCGGTCCATGGTCGGCAGCCTGCGCAAGGTCGGCGACGGCAGCTGGACGGCGGACGATATCGCCGCGGCGCTGAAGGCCGCCGACCGGACCGCCTGCGGCCCGGTGGCGCCGGCCGCCGGCCTCTGCCTCGTCCAGGTCGACTATTGAGCGGGCGACCGCAGAGCGTCAGCGCCAGCCTGACCTTACGGAAATTTAATCGATTAGATCTCTTCAACGCCTACGTGGTTCCACCTAGCTGAGGCTGAGCCCGGCGGCGGGAGGCCGTCGGCGCCTTAGCCCAGTGGAGGAACCCCATGACTGCGAAGCATTCGATTGCCGTTGCCGTGTCGTCCCTCGTCCTCGTCGCCGCCACGCCGGCGCTCGCCAACACGGCCGGCTGCGTCGAGATGGACGCCACCAAGGCCACCGCCCTGTTCGACCGCTGGGCCAAGGCCCTGCCGGGCCAGAACCCGGACCTCGTTCTCGCCCACTACACCAACGAGCACACGTTCAAGCCGCACGACAAGGACGGCGCGATGAGCGAGCGCACCGAAATCCGCGACTACTGGAACACCTTCGTGGACGTCACCCCGCGCGCGACGCTGAAGGAGAGCACCGCCCAGATCGACTGCGACACGGTGGTGAAGACCGGCGTCAAGGAGATCGTCGCCGGCTCCGAGACGGTGACCGCCAACTTCACCATGGAGTTCCAGAACACCGACGGCGTCTGGCTGATCTCCCGCCACGAGATCACTCCCGTCAACTGACACCAGCGTCCCCCGCCCAGGGGACGGTCAGCGGGCCCCGGATCCCGCTGACCGTCCCGTCGGAGGACCGGCCGGCTCGGGCGTCTCCACCCCGGTGGAGGCGCCCGGTCGCGTCTTGAACGCCCGGGATCCGCGGTTTTCCGGTCACCGCAGGAGCCGGAACACCACGGTGGCGAGCGGCGGCAGGGTGAGAGTGAGCGACTGCGCGTGCCCGTGGCTCGCCTCCGCCTCCGTCTCCAGCGCACCCCCGTTGCCGACATTGCTGCCGCCGTAGAGCGCCGCGTCGGTGTTCATCACCTCTTCCCAGGTGCCCGCCACGGGCACGCCCACCCGATAGCCGCCGCGCGGCACCGGCGTGAAGTTGCAGACGACGAGCGCCGGCGGATCGGTCTCGAAGCCGTGGCGCAGATAGGCGTAGACCGAGTGGTCCCGGTCGTCGCCGATCACCCACTGGAACCCGCCCGGCTCGTGGTCGCGGGCGTGCAGCGCCGGTTCGGCCCGGTAGAGCGTGTTGAGGTCGCGGACGAGCCGGTTGAGGCCGGCGTGCTCCGGCTTCTCCAGCAGCCACCAGTCGAGCTCGCCGTCGTGGTTCCACTCCCGCTCCTGGGCGATCTCGCCGCCCATGAAGATCAGCTTCTTGCCCGGATGCGTCCACATCAGGCCGTAGTAGGCCCTAAGCGTCGCCATCCGCTGCCAGGCGTCGCCCGGCATGCGGCCGATCAGCGAGCGCTTGCCGTGCACGACCTCGTCGTGGCTGAGCGGCAGCACGAAGCGTTCGGAGAAGGCGTAGACGAGGCCGAAGGTGATGGCGTCGTGGTGGAAGCGCCGGTGCACCGGCTCGCGTCCCGCATAGCCGAGCGTGTCGTGCATCCAGCCCATGTTCCACTTCAGCGAAAACCCCAGGCCGCCGTGGGCGAGGTCGCCGGTGACCCCCGGCCAGGCGGTGGATTCCTCCGCGATGGTCAGCGCGTTGGGCACCTCGAACCGGACCACCCCGTTGAAATGCTTGAGGAAGGCCACCGCCTCCAGGTTCTCCCGGCCGCCGTGCTGGTTGGGGATCCACTCCCCGTGCTTGCGGGAATAGTCGCGGTAGAGCATGGAGGCGACCGCGTCGACCCTCAGCCCGTCTACGTGGAAGCGCTGCAGCCATTCCAGCGCCGAGGCCACCAGGAAGCCGATCACCTCGGTGCGGCCGAAGTTGTAGATCAGCGTGTTCCAGTCCTGATGGAAGCCCTCGCGCGGGTCCTCGTGCTCGTAGAGGGCCGTGCCGTCGAACCGCGCGAGCCCATGGCTGTCGGCCGGGAAATGGGCCGGCACCCAGTCGAGGATGACGCCCACCTCCTCCTGGTGGCAGCGGTCGACGAAGCGGGCGAAGTCGGCCGGCTCGCCGTAGCGGGCAGTGGGCGCGAACATCCCGAGCGGCTGGTAGCCCCAGGAGCCGCCGAACGGGTGCTCGGTGATCGGCAGGAACTCGATGTGGGTGAAGCCCATGTGCCGCACGTAGGGCACCAGCGTGTCGGCGAGGAAGGCCCAGTCCACGGCACCGTCCGGCCGGCGGCGCCAGGATCCCGGATGCACCTCGTAGATGCTCATGGGCGCCGTCGCGGCCTGCCGGTCGGCGCGCGCGGTAAGCCAGGCTTCGTCGGTCCAGGCGAAGGGCGCCGGGTCGGCCACGATGGAGGCGGTGGCGGGAGGATGCTCGAACCGGCGGGCGAGCGGATCGGCCTTCAGCGGCAGCACGGTGCCGTCGGCCGCCATGATCTCGTACTTGTAGCGCTCGCCGGGGCCGAGCCGCGGCAGGAAGAGCTCCCACACCCCGCATTCGCGGCGCAGCCGCATCGGGTGGCGCCGCCCGTCCCAGGCGTTGAAGTCGCCGACCACCGACACCCGCCGGGCGTTCGGCGCCCAGACGGCGAAGCGCACCCCCGGCACGCCCTCCACCGTGGTGACCACCGCCCCGAGCGTGTCGGCGAGCTGCCGGTGGGCGCCCTCGGCCAGAAGATAGACGTCCATCTCGCCGAGGAGCAGCGGGAAGGCGTAAGGGTCCTCCGCCTCGTGCGTGCCGGCGTCCCAGGTGGCGCGAATCGTGTAGTGCTCCGGCAGACGCTCCACCGGGGCGACCCAGAGGCCGGCCTCCACGTGCGCGAAGGTGCCGACCGTCTCGCCGCCCGACCGCACCTCGGCGCTGACGGCATTCGGCAGGAAAGCGCGGATCACGCTGCCGCGCGGCGTGCGATGCGGCCCGAGCACGGCGAACGGATCCCCGTGCGCGCCGTCCACGATCGCCCGAAGGGCGCCCGCCTCCAGTCCCGCTCTCACGCTCTCCACCGCCATGGGGACCTCCCGTCCTCGTTCGTTTGGCGAGAGCCTTATCCGAAACGACGGAGGGAGCAAGCCGTGGGATGGGCGCTGGCGCGCCGGCGGACGTGCGCGGGGGTGCGCGGAGGGTGGCGGAGAAGGCGGAGGACGGCGGAGGGTGGCTGAGAAGGCGCCGCCCTCCCCCCAGGTCGTCACCCCGGCGAACGCCGGGGTCCAACCGACGGAGTCATCACCCGCACCGGCACGGAGTTTCCGCCGTCGGTTGGATCCCGGCGTACGCCGGGACGACGGCCGATCGGCGGCATCCTGCCCTCCCCCAGGTCGTCACCGCGGCGAACGCCGGGGCCCGACCGACGGAACCATCACCCGCACCGGCGCGGAATATCCGCCGTCGGTTGGATCCCGGCGTACGCCGGGATGACGGTACAGGTGGGCTATCCGGAGACACCCACCTTGTGAAAGGGCGCGCCCGCCCCCCTCCCCGCCGCCCCTCAGGCGAACTTCACCATCACATGGCGGACGACGGAATAGTCCTCCAGGGCGTACTGGCTCATGTCCTTGCCGTAGCCGGACTGCTTCAGGCCGCCGTGGGGCATCTCGTTGGTCAGCATGAAGTGGCAGTTGACCCAGGTGCAGCCGTAGCGGAGCCGGCTCGCCACATTCATCGCCTTGGCGACGTCGCGGGTCCACACCGACGAGGCGAGGCCGTAGTCGCTGTCGTTGGCCCAGGTCACCGCCTCGTCCGGGTCGGAGAAGCGGGTGACCGACACCACCGGGCCGAACACCTCGCGCCGGACGATCTCGTCGGACTGGAGCGCGCCCGCCACCACGGTCGGCTCGTAGAAGAAGCCGGCGCCGGAGGCGACCTTGCCGCCGGTGACGATCTCGATGTGCTTCTGCTCGGAGGCGCGCTCCACGAAGCTCGCCACCCGGTCGCGCTGGCGCCGGGAGATCAGCGGCCCGATCTCGTTGGCCTCGTCGTCCTCGTGCGCGTAGGCGATCGACGACACCGCCGAGGCGAGGTCCGCCACCAGCTTGTCGTAGACCTTCTCGCCCGCGTAGATGCGGCAGGCGGCGGTGCAGTCCTGGCCGGCGTTGTAGTAGCCGAAGGTGCGAATGCCTTCCACGACCGCGTCGATGTCGGCGTCGTCGAACACGATCACCGGCGCCTTTCCGCCGAGCTCCAGGTGGGTGCGCTTGACCGTGGCGGCGGCGGCGGCGAGCACCTTCTTGCCGGTGGCGACGTCGCCGGTCAGCGACACCATGGAGACCTTCGGGTGGTTGATGAGGGTGGAGCCGACGCTGCCGCCGCGCCCGACGATGACGTTGAGGACGCCGCCCGGCAGGATGTCGGCCGCCACCTTGGCGAGGCGCAGCGTGGTCAGCGGCGTCTGCTCGGAGGGCTTGATCACCACCGTGTTGCCGGCGGCGAGCGCCGGGCCGAGCTTCCAGGCCGCCATCATCAGGGGATAGTTCCACGGCGCGATGGAGGCGACCACGCCGATCGGGTCGCGCCGGATCATGGACGTGTGGCCGGCGATGTACTCGCCCGCCGCCTGGCCCGGCAGGGTGCGGCAGGCGCCGGCGAAGAAGCGGAACACGTCGACGACGGCTGGGATCTCGTCGCGGAGCACGGCCGGATAGGGTTTGCCGCAGTTGAGCGCCTCCACGGCGGCAAAGCCCTCCGCGTCGTCCTCGATGGCCTGGGCGAGCTTCAGGAGGTAGCCCGCCCGCTCGCCCGGGGTGGTGCGCGACCAGGACGCGAAGGCCGCGTCGGCGGCTTCGACAGCCGCGTCGATCTGCGAGGGCGAGGCCTCCGGCAGGGTGAGGATGGTCTCGCCGGTCTTCGGGGCGAGCACCGTCTCGGCATCCTCGGTGCCGGCGACGAAATCGGTGCCGATCAGCATGGCGGTGTCGGAGACGACGGGGTTGGTGAGCATGCGGGCCTCCCTGGTCTTAACGGTTGGTCGAAACGCGATCGAGGTCGGACTCACTTGCCCGCGCCGGCCGTTTCGGCCGTGTCGCGGGTGAGGATGTAGGCGGCGAGGATGGGCAGGAAGGTGACCACGATGACGAACACCGCCACCACGTTGGTCACCGGGCGCTGACGCGGGCGGATCAGTTCGGACAGCATCCAGATCGGCAGCGTGGTCTGCTGGCCGGCCGTGAAGGTGGTCACGATCACCTCGTCGAAGGAGAGCGCGAAGGCCAGCATGCCGCCGGCGAGCAGCGACGTGGCAAGGTTCGGCAGGATCACGTGCCGGAAGGTCTGGAACCCGTCCGCCCCGAGGTCCATCGACGCCTCGATCAGCGACGGCGAGGTTCGCCGCAGCCGCGCCACCGCGTTGTTGTGCACCACCACGATGCAGAAGGTCGCGTGGCCGAGCACGATGGTCCAGAAGCTGAACGGGATGTCGCCGAGCGAGAAGGCGGCGCGAAGCGCCAGCCCCGTGACGATCCCCGGCATGGCGATCGGCAGGATGATGAGAAGCGACACCGCCTCCCGCCCGAAGAAGCGCGACCGGGCGAGCGCCCCGGCGGCGAGCGTGCCGAGGACGAGGGCGAGGACGGTGGCGATGGTGGCGACCTGGAGCGACAGGGTGAGCGCGTCCCAGATGTCCTGGCGCTCGTAGGCGACCGCGAACCAGCGGGTCGTGTAGCCCGGCGGCGGGAACTGGTAGCTCTTCTCCTCGGTGGAGAAGGCGTAGAGCACGATGAAGGCGAGCGGCAGGTGCAGGAAGAGCAACCCGGCCGCGGCGGCGAGCTTCAGGGAGAAGGAGGCGCGCTCAGGCATGGGGGCGGCTCCGGGTGGGGTGTGGGCGGGGCTGCGGAGCAGGCGCTGTTGTCGGACGGCGTCGGCGGTTCACCCCCCTCCCCAACCCTCCCCCACAAGGGGAGAGGGGGTCCGACGAGGCTCCGGCGGCTCTGTCGGTCAAGCGTCGGTCGGCGCCGCCCGTGCCCCCTCCCCCCTCGTGGGGGAGGGTTGGGGAGAGGGGGGAACCACCCCCGCCGATCGATGAGCACCCCTCACATCGCATCGAATGCCCCCATCCGCCGGGCGATCATCAGATACGCCCCCATGATGACGATCGGCACCACCGAGAAGGCGGCGGCGAGGGGGATGTTGCCGGCGACGCCCTGCTGAACGTAGACGACCTGACCGAGATAGTAGGTGCTGGTGCCGACGATCTGCGGGACGATGTAGTCGCCGAGCGTGAGCGAGAAGGTGAAGATCGACCCGGCAGCAAAGCCCGGCAGGGCGAGCGGCAGCACCACGTGGCGGAAGGTGGCGCGCGGGTCGCCGCCGAGGTCCGCGGAGGCCTCCAGCACCGAGCGCGGCACCCGCTCCAGCGCCGCCTGCAGCGGCAGGATCATGAAGGGCACCCAGAGGTAGACGAAGACGATGAAGGTGCCGTAGGTGGACACCGAAAAGGACGGCCCGCCGAGCCCCGGCACGGCGAGGATCGCGTCGACGAGCGGCATCAGCCCGGTCGCTTCTGCCGCATAGGTGACGACGCCCTCCTTGGCGAGGATCAGCTTCCAGGCGTAGATCCGGACGAGGTAGCTCGACCAGAGCGGCAGCATGACGGCGAGATAGAAGGCCGCCTTCAGCCGTCCCCGCGCATAGCGGGCGGCGTACCAGGCGATCGGGAAGGCGAGGAGCGCCGAGGCGAGCGTGACGGCCGCCGCCATCAGCACCGAGCGGCGGATGATGTCGAAGTTGGCCGGCGCGAAGAGCTCGCCGTAGGTGCGGAGCGTGAACTCGCGGACGACGAGGCCGGTGAACTCGTCGATGGAGAAGAAGGACTGGGCGAGAAGCGCCACCAGCGAGCCGACGAAGACGACCCCGAGCCAGAGGAGCGGCGGCGCCAGGAGCACCAGCACCAGCACGCCCGGCCGCGACAGGAGAAGATCCGACAGGCGGCCGCGCAAGCCGATCGGGCGGGTCGGGGCGGCGAGGCCGGACGCCATCGGGTCAGCCCTCCAGCCGGGCGGCGGCGCCGGGCGCCACCGACAGGGCGACCGGGTCGCCGGCCTCGAAGGCCGGCGCGGACGCCGGCGCGACGGCGGCGAGCGATGCCCCGTCGAGCGCGAGCCGGTAGCGCCGCGTGGCGCCCTGGTAGTCCACGTCGGTGACGACGGCGTGCACGCCACCCGGGGCCGCGGCGGCGGCCGTGACGGTCAGCTTCTCGGCCCGCAGCGCATAGAGGCCCGCCGGCAGGCCCAGCCGGGCGGCGATCGGCGGCTCCAGCACGTTGGCGCCGCCGACGAAATCGGCCACGAAGCGGGTGCGCGGCCGCTCGTAGATCTCCTCCGGCGGCCCCACCTGCACCACCTTCCCGGCGTTGAACACGGCCACCCGGTCGGCCATGGCGAGCGCCTCGGTCTGGTCGTGGGTGACGAACACGAAGGTGATGCCGAGCCGCGCCTGCAGCGCCTTCAGCTCGGTCTGCATCTCGCCGCGGAGCTTCAGGTCGAGCGCGCCGAGCGGCTCGTCGAGGAGCAGCACCTTCGGTTCGTTGACGAGCGCCCGGGCGAGCGCCACCCGCTGCCGCTGGCCGCCGGAAAGCTGCGCCGGCCGCCGGTCTCCGTAGCCGGAGAGGCGCACGAGATCGAGCATCTCGGCGGCGAGCGCCCGGCGCTCCACCTTGCGGATGCCGCGGATCATCAGGCCGTAGGCGACGTTATCGATGACGCTCATATGGGGGAAGAGCGCGTAGTCCTGGAACACGGTGTTCACCGCCCGCCGATAAGGCGGCACGCCCTCCACATGCTGGCCGAACACCTCGATCGTCCCGGCGGTCGGCTGCTCGAACCCGCCGATCAGGCGCAGGCACGTGGTCTTGCCCGAACCGGACGGCCCCAGCATGGCGAAGAACTCGCCCGGTTCGATCGCCAGATCCACCTCGTCCACGGCCTTGACCGGACCGAAATGACGGGACACCCCGGAAAAGCGCACGGCGGTCGTCATCGGGTGGATTCCTGGGGCGAGGCGGGTGTGGTCGAGCGGGCGCATGGGCGGGGGTCCGGACTGACGATCAGCGGAAGGCGGACGCGGCTGGGAACGCGGGTTTTCCGGACCGGCGGAGGATCTCCCCCCACCCGGCCCTCCCCCTCAAGGGGGGAGGGTTTCGGTGGAGCAAGGGGTCAGGGCGTTCGCGAAGTCGGTCAGCCGATGACTGCCCGAACCGCCATCATAAGCCCTCCCCCCTTGAGGGGGAGGGTTGGGTGGGGGGGGACACCGCGACATCAGGACGACATCACGGCCACATCGCCCCTCCATCCCCCCCTACATCCCGCGTCAACGCCCGCCGAGGACGGCGATGTAGTCGGTCACCCACTTGTAGTAGGGCACGCAGGCTTCCTGGGTGGCGCACTTGGCGACGGGGGTGCGCCAGAAGCGGATCTTCTCGAAGTTGTCGAGGCCGTTGATCTTGCAGCCCTCCTCGCCGAGAAGCGCGTTGCCGGTGCAGGCCTCCAGGTTGGACGGCACGGAGCCGAACCAGGCGGCGAGGTCGCCCTGGACCTTGGGGCTGATGGAATGCTCCATCCACTTATAAGCGCAGTTCGGATGCGGCGCGTCGGCGTGCATCATGGTGGTGTCGGCCCAGCCGGTGGCGCCTTCCGCCGGCACCGTGGAGGCGATCGGTTTGCCCTGGCTTTTCAGGATGTTGACCTGGAACGGCCAGGACGAGGAGGCCACCACGCCCTCGTTGGTGAAGTCGTCGATCTGGATGAAGGCGTCGTGCCAGTAGCGGTGCACGATCTTGCGCTGCTCGCGCAGGAGCGTCAGCGCCTCCTTGTATTGCGCCTCGGTCAGCTCGTACGGGTCCTTGATGCCGAGGTCCGGCTTGTGGGTCATCAGGTAGAGGGCGGCATCGGCAATGTAGATCGGGCCGTCGAAAGCCTGCACCCGCCCCTGATTGGGCTTGCCGTCCGGCAGGTCCATGGGCTCGAACACCACGTTCCAGGAGGTCGGCGGGGTCGGGAAGACGTCGGTGCTGTACATCAGCACGTTGGAGCCCCACTGGTAGGGCACGCCGTAGTGCACGCCGCCGACCGTGTGCCAGGGCGCAGCCTTCAGCCGCTCGTCCACCTTGCTCCACGACGGGATCAGCGCGGTGTTGATCGGCTGCACCGTCTTGCCGGCGATGAGGCGGAGCGACGCGTCGCCGGAGGCGGTGACGAGGTCGAAGCCGCCCTCGTTCATGAGCGCCACCATCTCGTCGGAGGTGCCGGCGGTCTTCACCGTGACCTTGCAGCCGGTCTCGGCCTCGAACGACGTCACCCAGTCATAGGCCTTGTCGGTCTCGCCGCGCTCGATATAGCCGGGCCAGGCGACGATGGAGACCTCGCCCTCGCCGTCCCCGATCGCCTGCAGCGGCTCCTGGGCGATGGCGACGGGCACGACGGAATGGCTGAGAAGGGCGGCGACGGCGACCACCGCCGTCGGGCGCGACAAGCTCCGCATGGCACTCTCCCTGAAGGGCTGCCGGGGTGGCAGCCGGCGTGAGCCCGGCGGGTCGTCCCCCTCGTTTGTTGATTGTCGAGACCCCCGCCCGGGGTTCGATGGAGAGAGTGGAACCTCTCCCGACGTTTCGCCAGACCATAATTCAGAATGGCATTATCGGTTTTGCCGATAGATCCGCCCGTGCCCGGTCCATGCGCCGCATGCGCCCGATTTCGATGAAATCCTGGGCAATCCGCGGCAGGGACGCGCCCCGACGCCAGGCGATGCCGACCTTCACGGTCGGCAGCGGCTCCGACGCCGGCCGCGCCTCGATGCGGTCGCCTTCCAGCGACCAGGGCCGGTAGACCAGCGTCGGCAGGATGGTGATGCCGGCGCCGGTCGCCACCAGGCTGCGCACCGCCTCCACGGAGCGGGTGCGGAAGGCGGTGCGCGGCCGGAAGCCGTGCTCGCGCCAGAAGGCCCGGGTGGTGCCCTCGATCTCGTCCACCGTCAGCACGATGTGCGCCTCGCGGGCCGCGTCGGCGAGCGACACGTCCGCCTGCCGGCCGAGCGGATGGCCGAGCGGCAGCCAAACCTGGTAGGGCTCCTCGCCGAGTATCTCCACGTGGAGGGCCGGGTCGGTGCCCCGGTCCGGCACCACCACCACGGCCACGTCCAGCTCGCCGTTGACGAGCAGGTGCTCCAGGTAGTCGCGGTCGTCCTCCACCGCGTAGACGATGACGCCGGGGTTGGCGCGCCGGTAGCGGGCGAGGAGGTCGGAGAACACATAGCCGGCGACGAGGGCCGTCACGCCCACGTGCAGTTCGCCCGTGCCGCTCGGCGCCTCTTCGGCGAGCGATCGCCGCGCGTCCGCCACCGTCTCCAGGATGCGGCCGGCGTGACGCAGGAACATCTGCCCCTTGTGCGTCAGCGCCACGCCGCGCCCGTGCCGTGCCACCAGCTGAAACCCGAGATCCGCCTCCAGCTCCTTCACCGCCTCGGTGACGGTCGACTGCGAAATCGACAGGAGCTGCGCCGCCCCGGAGATGGACCCGGTGTCGGCGACCGCGACGAAATACTGGAGCTGGCGAAGCTTGAAGGCCATGGCGCTCGATTGCATCTGGAGCGAGTTTATCTATTTTGAACGTCACGTCGATATAAACGGATAAACTCACTCCATGGACCGTGTCCGCAACCCGTTCGCGCCCGGCGCCGGCAACCCTCCTCCGGAGTTGGCAGGCCGGCAAACGCTGCTTGACGACATAGCCACCGGGCTCGGGCGGACGGCCATGGGACGGCCCGCCCAAGGCACCATTCTGGTCGGACTGCGCGGCGTCGGCAAAACCGTGCTTCTCGTCAAAGCCCAAGAGCTCGCAGAGGGTCTCCACTACCGTACCTTGCTGACGGAAGCGCGAGAAGGTCGGCCACTTCCGGACTTGATCGTACCGGGTCTGAAGAGCCTGTTGTACAGCCTCAGCACCATCGAGAGTGCGAAGGAGCTTTCCAAGCGAGCGATCCGGGTTCTGCGTAGCTTCGTGGCGTCGATCAAGATATCGATCGACGACTTCGAGTACGGGTTGTCCGTCGATCCGGAACCCGGGGTAGCCGACTCCGGCACGCTGGAGTCCGATCTGCCCGACCTCTTCGAGGCTGTCGGAATGGCCGCTCGCGCAGCAGGCCGCCCCGTACTCCTTCTGGTCGATGAACTCCAATACTTCGACGAGCGGGAATTCGGTTCGCTGATCATGGCGATGCACCGCATCAGCCAGAAGGGCCTGCCGATACATTTCATCGGCGCGGGTCTTCCCCAGATCCTCGGACTGGCCGGCGAGTCCAAGTCCTACGCGGAACGCCTTTTCCGGTATCCACGGATCGGCGCTCTGGCGACCCCCGACGCGCACGCCGCCATCGTCAACCCCGTCGAGGACGAAGGAGCCGCCATCGACGAGGCTGCCGTCCGCCGCATTATCGAGATTACCGAAGGATATCCCTACTTCCTGCAGCAATGGTCGCATGACGCCTGGAATATCTGCACGACGGACCGCATCACCGAAGACGACGTGATCAAGGCGAACGTCGTCTCGGTCGGCGAATTGGACGAAAGCTTCTTCCGTGTGCGGTTCGACCGATGCACGCCTGCCGAGAAGCGCTACATGAGAGCGCTCGCCGAACTCGGCCCGGGACCTCATCGATCCGGCGAAATCGCCGATCTGCTTGGAGTGAAGACCACAAGCGTCGGACCCGTTCGCGGAAAGCTCATTCGAAAGGGCATGATCTATTCGCCCCAACATGGGGACACAGCATTCACGGTACCGCTGTTCGACGCCTATATGCGGCGCGCCATGCCGACCTTGGACTGACCGTTCACCCCGCCAGCATCGTCTTCAGCCGGGTCCAGCGTTTGCGCGATCGGGTGCCGGCGACCGCCGTTTCCAGGGCGTAGGGTTCGGCGACCAGCACGACCAGAGCCTTGCCGCGCGTGGTGGCCGTGTAGAGGAGGTTGCGGGCGAGCATGATGGAATGCTCGCGGACGAGCGGGATCACCACGGCCGGGTACTCGCTGCCCTGGCTCTTGTGGATGGTGATCGCATAGGCCCGCTGCAGGGCCTCCAGGTCCTGCAGGCCGTAGGAGACCTCGCGGCCGTCGAAGCCGACCACCAGTTCGTCGTCCTTGGCGCGGATGCGGCGGATGAGGCCGAGGTCGCCGTTGAAGACGTCCCGGTCGTAGTCGTTCTCCACCTGCATGACCTTGTCGCCGACGGCGAGTGTCTGGCCGAGCCGCTCCACGCTGTCGAGGGGCGCGGGGTTCAGGAGCCTGGCGAGTTCGTCGTTGAGGTTGCGGGCGCCGACCAGCCCCTTCTGCATGGGGGTGATCACCTGCACGTCGCGCATGGCGTCGAGGCCGAAGCGGCGGGGGATGCGGGTGCCGACCACCTCCAGCACCTTGGCAAGGGCATCCTCCGGGCCGCTGGCGTTGATCAGGTAGAAGTCCGCCGTCTCGCCGGCGGCCGGCGCCACCGGCATCTCGCCGCGGTTGATCCGGTGGGCGTTGACGATGATGCGGCTCTCCTCCGCCTGGCGGAAGATCTCCGTCAGCCGGGCGACCGGGACGAGGCCGGAGGCGATCACGTCGGAGAGCACCTGGCCGGGACCGACGGAGGGCAGTTGGTCCACGTCGCCGACGAGGATGAGGCCGGCGTCCGGCGGCATGGCCTCCAGGAGCGCCGCCATCAGGGCGACGTCCACCATCGAGGCCTCGTCGATGACGACGAGGTCCGCCTCCAGCGGCTCGCCCGGGCCGCGGCGGAAGCCGCCGGTCGCCGGGTCGATCTCCAGCAGCCGGTGGATGGTCCGCGCCTCCCGGCCGGTCTGGTCGGCCATCCGCCGGGCGGCGCGGCCGGTGGGGGCGGCGAGCGCCACCCGCATCTTGCGGGCCGCTACGGTGGCGAGCAGCGCGTCGAGGAGCGTGGTCTTGCCGACGCCGGGGCCGCCGGTGATGACCGCGACCTTGGACGCCGCCACCGTGGCGAGCGCCGCCCGCTGGGACGGCGACAGCGTCTTCTTCGTGCCGGCCTCGAAGGTCTCGATGGCGCGGGCGACGTCCACCGCCCCCCAGGGCGGCCGGCCATCGGCGAGCTTCTTCAGGCGGACGGCGACGCTGGTCTCGAAACGGGCGAGCCGCTTGGCGGCCAGACACGGCACGTCGTCGATCAGCGCCTCCTCCACGTCGCCGTGGCGGATCGCCTCGGCGATGGCGTCGGTCACCGCGTCCGGGTCGACGCCGAGGAGGCGCGCGGCGCGGTTGGCGATCTCGTCGCGCGGCACCGCCGTGTGGCCGTTGTCGGCGAAATCCTCCAGGGCGTAGGTGACGCCGGCGCGCAGCCGCTCCGGCGCGGTGCGGGTGACGCCGAACTTCTCGGCGATCTCGTCGGCGCCCTCGAAGCCGATGCCGCGCACCTCGCGGGCGAGCCGGTAGGGATCCTCCTCGATCACCTTCACGGCGTCCGGGCCGAAGTGGCGCCAGATGCGCACGGCCCTGGCGGTGCCGACGCCCTTCTCCTGGAAGGCGATCATGATTTCCTTGACTGATTTCCGCTCCCGGTAGCTCTCGGCGATGCGGGCGGCGAGCTGGCGGCCGATGCCCGGCACGGTGACGAGCCGCATGGGCTCGGTCTCGATCACGTCGAGGGCCTTGGCGCCGAAGGTCTGCACGATGCGCTCGGCCATGGCGGGGCCGACGCCGGCGATCAGGCCGGAGCCGAGGAAGCGCGCCACCGCGTCGCGGCCGGTCGGCTCGCGGGTGGCCAGGCTTTCCGCCTTGAACTGCAGGCCGTGGGTGCGGTCGGTGGTCCAGTTGCCCTCCGCCTCGATCTTCTCGCCGGCGGAGACGGACGGAACGTGCCCGACCACGGCCACGGGCTCCTTGCGGCCGGTCACCTTCACGCGGAGCACGGCAAACCCGTTTTCCTCGTTGTGGAAGGTGACTCGCTCCACGGTGCCGGTGATCCGCTCGAACAGTCGGGACTCGGGCGCTCTCTCGTCTGTCATCGCCCTCGTTATGCCGTCTTCCGTCGCTTTTTGTCGACCCGCCTCGCCGCCGTTGACGGCAGGCCCGCACCGTTTGTACATGCCATGCGGAACCGGCCCGGTTTTCTCCGGATCACCCCGGGTTCCGCTCCTTTGCGAGAGGCTCCGCTTCCCATGACCGCGCTGACCCGCCGTGACGTGCTCGGGGCGCTTGCCGCCCTCGGATTGACCCCCGCGCTGCCGGCGCCCCTGGCGCTCGCCGAGGAGGCGACCACCCTCGGCAACCCCCGACCCTTCTCGTTCGACGTGCTGATCGCGGAGGCCAAGACCCGCGCCGCCGCGCCCTATGCGCCGATCCCGGTGCGGGCGAGCGACGTTCTGGAGACGATCGACTACGATCAGCACTGGAAGATCAAGTTCCGCAAGGACCACACGGTCCAGATCGGCGACGGCAAGGCGCCGCTGCGCTTCTTCCACCTCGGCCGCTACTTCAAGGAGCCGGTGGGCATCTACCTGGTGGACGGTCCGGAAGCCCGGCCGGTTCAATATGCGCCTGATTTCTTTGACATTCCGGCTGACAGCCCGGCGCGCGGCCTGCCGCGCGACATCGGCTTCGCCGGCTTCCGGGTGATGGAGCCGGGCGGGGTGGAACGCGACTGGCTGGCCTTCCTCGGCGCCGCCTACTTCCGCTCCTCCGGCGAACTCGACCAGTACGGCCTCTCGGCCCGCGCGCTCTGCATCGACGTCGCCATGCCGACGCCGGAGGAATTTCCGCGCTTCACCGACTTCTTCTTCGCCGACGGAGCCGACAGCACGCTCCTGATCTATGCGGCGCTGGAAGGGCCGAGCGTTTCGGGCGCCGTGCGCTGGGACATCAAGCGCGGGACCGAGCCGGGCGAGCGGGGCGTCGTCATGGACATGGCCTGCCGCTTCTTTGCCCGCAAGGACATCGCCCGCTTCGGCGTCGGCACCCTCACGTCCATGTTCTGGTACAACGAGACCAACCGCAACCGCGCCCCCGACTGGCGGCCCGAGATCCACGATTCGGACGGCCTCGCCATCGCGACCGGTGGCGGCGAGCGCCTGTGGCGGCCGCTGAACAACCCGCCGCGGGTGATGACGTCGACCTTCGTGGACCGCGATCCGAAGGGTTTCGGGCTGCTGCAGCGGGACCGGAATTTCGAGAACTATCAGGATGATGGGGTCTTCTACGAGAAGCGCGCCAGCGTCTGGGTGGAGCCCAAGAACGGCTGGGGCGAGGGCGCGGTGCAGCTCGTCGAGATCCCGACCGACGACGAGATCCATGACAACATCGTCGCCTACTGGGTGCCGGCCAAGCCCGTGCGCACCGGCGACCAGGTGGCGGTGGACTACCGGCTGACCTGGCTTGCCGACGAGCCGAACCCGCCGGCGATCGGCCGGGTGGTCTCCACCCGCGTCGGCATGGGCGGCGTCCCCGGCCAGCCGCGGCCGAAGGATGCGAGCAAGATCGTCGTTGATTTTGAAGGCGGTACGCTGGCGGACTATGGCCAGAACGAGGGTGTCGAGGCGGTCGTTTCGGCAGCCAGCGGCACCGTGTCGGGTATCTACGTGCTGCCGGTGGTGGGGACCGGTCGCTGGCGGGCGGTGTTCGACTTCAAACCCACCGGCCTCGACCCGGTGGACATGCGGCTCTTCCTGAAGGTCAAGGACGAGGCGCTGACGGAGACCTGGCTCTACCAGTTCCATCCGGAGCAGTTCCAGGCGCCGCGCGCCGGGTGACGACCGCCGGCGACGGGGCGATCCGGGCCTCTCCGGGTCGCCGCGCCGTCGCGGTTTTTTGTCTCATATCAAGCGCTTGACGCTCGTTACCGGGTGCCCGGCCGCAGCGATGCGGTCGATCGCGCCGGCAAGCGGTTCGTCCACCGTCATCATGTGGAAACCGTTGGCGTGGAGGAGACGGCCGGGGGCGGAGACGATGCCCACGTGCCCCTTCCAGAACACGAGGTCGCCGGTCCGGAGGGCCGCCGGATCCCCGTCGAACGGCACCAAAGACCCGAGGTCGCGTTCCTGCATGTCGGTGTCGCGGGGGGCCGGCCTGCCGACCGCCGCGAGTGCCGTCTGAACGAGGCCAGAGCAGTCGAGGCCGAGGCTGGTGCGGCCACCCCAGAGATAGGGCACGCCGATGTAGCGTTTTGCAGCGTCGACGATGCCGGATGGTGCACCGATGTAGCCGGATGAGACGCCGACGTAGCCCGCCATGTCGGGCGATGTAGCCTCGCCGATCGGCGAGAGGTGCTTCTCCACCACGAAACCGCCGCCGGCGAGGGCCGCGTAGCGCGTGCCGCGCCGCTCCACCGTCTCGGTGACGGTGACGCATGCGGCTTCCGTGATCTGGTGGACCACCGGCAGCTTCAGGTCCGGCCCTGGGAAGACGAGGGTGCGCAGGACCGCGACCTGGTGGGTGGGCTCGGCCCCGAGGGGACCGAGCGCCTCGGCGGGGAGCCAGCCCACGTAGCCGTCGCGGTCGAGCTGGCCCCAGGCCCAGCCCTCGGGCGTCTCCTCGTAGACCATGACGGTCTCGCCGAGGATGGCCTGGGTGTCGAGCGGGTGGTCGAGGCGCGGTTCGGCGCGAAGGTCCGCCACCGGCACGACCACCCGGCGGCGGGTGCCCTCCACGAAACGGGCGGCCTCCACGGTGCCTTTCAGGTGGGCGGCGGCGAGATCGGGCCGCGCGGGGGTGAGGCGGCGGTCGAAGCCGGTCATCGGGGCAGGTCCTTGGCTTTGGCGACGATCAGGTCGGCCAGCTTCTCCAGATAGAGGGCGCCGTCGACGGTCCGCTGGACGATGACGTTGCGCTTGTCCTTCTCGTCCCGCCGGCGGGAGAGGAGCTTCATCTCGCCCATGGTGTCGAGCGCCCTCGTGATCGCCGGCTTGGTGACGCCGAGCTTCTCGGCAAGCCCGCGAACGGTGTGTGGCGGCGGCTCCAGGTAGACGGTCAAGAGCACCGTCATCTGTCGCGGCGACAGGTCGGCGTCGTGCTCCCGGACGACGGCGAGCGAGACGTCGTGCCAGAGGCGGAGGGCCTGGGAGGAGCGCAGGTCGACGGGCATGGCCGGACAGTAGTGGCCGCGGGGTCGTTTCGGAAGCGGTTTTATCGAAGTGAGGGAGAAGAGGCGGAGGCTTGGAAGAGACAGATGCGGCGGGGAGGAAAGGGAGTGGGTTGCACCTCTATCCCTAAATGCGTGGGTGGTCCGCCTGCGCGGACCATGACGATCGGGAAGGGTGGGGATGAGGGGGCGCGGGTCCGGTGAAGTGGGGTGCTTGGGGCAGTGGGGCGAGGCGCTTCCCCCGCGCTCATCCCTCGTCATGGTCCGGTTCAGCCGGACCAGCCACGCATGTGACCGGGGTGGTTGGGGAATGCGTGGGTGGTCCGCCTGCGCGGACCATGACGGCGGAGGGTGGGGATGAGGGGGCGCCCGGGGCTACCGACGGGGCTGCCGCGCGCGCGGGGGTCAGGCGCGCTGGTCCAGGACCGGATCGCCTATGCGGCGGGCTGGGCCGGCCCGCGCGAGGGTCAGGCTGGGCGGAGGGCTTTGCGGCGTTTGGGGGTGGTGCGGGTGGCGGGTTCGGGGGGCCAGGGGCGGAGGGCCAGGCGCCAGCGCTGCCAGCGCAGGAAAAGGCGGATCTGCATCAAGGGGGTGATGCCGGACCGGCGGACCACTTCGGGGTAGAAGTCGGTGGGACCGAGAGCCTTCCAGTAGAGCCAGGCGTAGGGGTGGTAGGTGTTGGGAAGCCAGGGTTTGTGCTCGGTGGTGAAGTGCACCACGTAAGCGGTGCGGCCGAGGGGGGTGCCCGGGTTGGCGGCCGGCTTCCAGGCGTCGTCGATCAGCATGTTGCGCTGGACGTTCCAGGCCACGTGGATCGGCTGAATATGGTCCCAGCAGGTCGCGTTGATGGCGTCCTGGTCCACATAGGGGCAGTCGTCGAGGTTGCGGGTCAGGAATTCGAGCGCGGCGTCGAAACGGCGGTTGGACCGCAGCGCCTGCAGGTCCAGCAGGAGAACGCCGGTGTTGAAGTAGGCGGGCGAACCGTCGTGCGGCAGGCTCCACCGGTCGCGGAACGCTGCCGCGTCGGCGAAGCCGTCCGCCACCGCGGCGAGCGGCTGGGTCATCGGCAGGTCCCAGAGGACCGCGAGATCCTGGCAGACGACGAGGTCGCAATCCAGATAGATCAGCCGGTCCACGTGGGGCAGCAGGTCCGGCAAAGCAAGGCGGTAGTAGGCCGACTTGGCGAAGCGGCCCTTGCCGGCGAGGTTGCGGATGCTCTCGTCGGGCACATGCAGCCAATTGTAGACGAAGCCGGGCGCCGCCTTTTCGATGCGCCGCCGGAGCGTGACGTCGAGCCCGTCGTGCGCGATATGGACCCGGATGCCCTCGGAACCGGAGCTGTCGCGGATCGACCGGATGGTCGCGGCGAGATGCGGCGCGTAGAGGGCGTCGGTGCCGAAGCCGATCTCGATCATGGGGGGCAGCCCTCACGGAGGCGCCACATGCTGCGGAAAGAGCGGGGCGTGCGCCGAATATATTCAGTGCGATAACAGGATGATTCCTAACACAAACGATCGCCGCTCCTCAATGTCCGGCCACCGCCCAAGGTTAACGAATGGCTGGATTCCGCCGTTGACGGCCGGCGGACCCTTTCAGGCCATGGCCTCCCGATGCTTGCCGCGCGGGCCGCGGCGCGGTGGGACGATGGAGGCGGACGGGGCTTGGGACGCGAAGGACGCTGACGCGGATTGAGCCGACCCCGTCCGGTCGTGTAGGGTCGGCTCGACGCTCTCGAAGCGGAGGCACGGCCGGCGGAAGGGCGTCGCGGGCGTCCGGACCGGCGCCGACGGGCGCATGTCCGACGCCGGACGCGGGACAAGTTGAAGATGGATATCCGACAACTCCAGTATCTCTCCGCCCTCGCCCGCGAGCAGCACTTCACGCGGGCCGCCCAGGCCTGCAACGTGACGCAGCCGACGCTCTCGGAGCGCATCCGTCAGTTGGAGGAGGAGCTGGGCGTGCCGATCGTGGAGCGCGGCCAGCGGTTCCACGGCTTCACCGCCGAGGGCGAGCGGGTGCTGAAGTGGGCGCAGGTCATCCTCGACAACTGGTCGGCCATGCGCCAGGAGGTCAACCAGCTGCGCGAGGGCGACGCGGCCATCGGCGGCCGGCTGACGATCGGCGTGATCCCCTCGGCGCTGCCGATCGCCGCGCGGCTCGCCAAGATCATCCGCACGGCGCATCCGAACGTCGACATGGTGATGCTGTCGCAGACCTCGGTGGAGATCCTGCGCTCGCTCGACGACTTCTCCGCGGACGTGGGCCTCACCTACCTGGACAACGAGCCGATCTCCGGCCTCGTGTCGCGGCCGGTCTACCGGGAGCGCTACTGCCTGTTCGTGCGGGCGGACGATCCGCTCGCCAAGCTGAAGACGGTGACCTGGGCGGAGGCGGCCAAGCACACGCTGGCGCTCCTGACGCCGAACATGCAGAACCGGCGGATCATCGACCGGGCGTTCGCCACGGCCGGGGCGAAGCCGGTGACGCGGGTGGAGACGAACTCGCTTCTCAACCTCTGCGCCAACGTGCGCGAGACGGGGCTGGCGGCCATCATGCCGGAGTATGTGAAGACGACCCTCGGCCCCGGCTCCGACCTCGTGGCGGTGCCGCTGACGGACCCGGACGTGCAGCACGCGGTGGGTCTCGTCGCCATGAGCCGCAGCCCGATGCCGCCGCTCGTCACCATCGCGCTCGACACCGCCCTGCTCCTCGGCAAGGAGCTGAAGTCGACCGACCTCGGGCTCTGAGGCCCATCCCGTTTCCCCTCCGTCGCCCGAGGTCCCTATGCCGACATCCGCCTTCGCCGCCACCCGCTTCGACCATGCGCTGACGCGCGCGCCCGCCGCCTCGGCGGTGAACGGGCTGCGCGCGGTCGACCGGGGGGCGCCGGACGTGGCGGCGCTGGCCGCCGAGCACGCCGCCTACGTGGCGACGCTGCGCCGGCTGGGGCTGACGGTGGACGTGCTGCCGGCGCTGGAGGCCTATCCGGATTCGGTTTTCGTGGAGGATCCGGCGCTGGTGTTTCCGGAGGGCGCGGTGCTGCTCCGCCCCGGCGCGCCGACCCGCCTCGGCGAGACGGCCGAGATCGCACCGGTGTTGCGGGAACGGTTCGGGCGGGTGATCGACCTGCCGGGGACGGGCTATGCGGACGGGGGCGACGTGCTCGTCACCGCCCGGCACGTCTACATCGGGCTGTCGGCGCGCACGGACGCGGCGGGCGCGCGGGCGCTGGCGGGCGTGCTCGCCGACCTCGGCCACGCGGCCTCGCCGGTGGCGCCGCCGGCGGGGGTGCTGCACCTGAAGACGGGCTGCTCGCTCCTCGACGAGGAGACGGTGCTGGCGACGGAGGCCGTGGCGGCGGCGGGGCTGTTCGACGGGCTGGAGACCGTGGTGGTGCCGGCGGGCGAGGAACCGGTGGCGAACGCGCTCTCGGTCAACGGCACGGTGCTGATCGCGGCGGGTTTCCCGCGGACGGCGGACCTTCTCGCCGCACGCGGGCTGACGGTGGAGACGCTGGTGCTCGACGAGGTAATGAAGCTCGACGCCGGGCTCTCCTGCATGTCGCTGCGCTGGATGGCCGGCTGAACGTGGGCGGGCCGTCGGGTCCGGCTCTCTTCCTTGTCGCCCTCGTGAGGGACCATCAGCGCAGCCGCCAGCGGTTGAGCCGCGTCTCGGCGACGGCGAAGCTGCGGCGGATGGTGAAGGTGAGCGCCAGATAGAGGACGGCGGCGCTGAGGAGCGGCTCGTAGATGCGGAAGGTCTGGGCGCGGAAGATGTTCGCCTCGCCCATGATGTCGTGCACCGTGATGGTGAACACGATGGCGCTCGCCTTCAGGAGAAGCACGGTCTCGTTGGCGAGCACCGGCAGCGACTGGCGGATGGCGAGCGGCAGTACGATGGTGAGCCGGATCTGCCACTTGCCGAGCCCCACCGACTTGCCGGCCTCCACGAGGCCGCGCGGCACGTTGGCGATGGCCCCGCGCAGCACCTCGCCCGAATAGGCGGCGGTGGAGATGGAGAGCGCCAGGAAGGCGCACCAGAGCGGATCCTTCAGCACCACCCAGAAGATGCTCTGGCGCACCTCCCGGAACTGGCCGAGCCCGTAGTAGATGAGGAACATCTGGACGATCAGCGGGGTGCCGCGGATCAGCGTGATGAAGCCGATGGCCGGAAAGCGGAACCAACCGCGCTCCGACATGCGGGCGAGCGCCACCAGGACCGCCAGGGCGTTGCCGGCGACCGCCGACGTCACCACCAGGAGCACGGTGATGGGGAAGCCTTCCAGGAGGTTGAGGATCAGCCGTTCCCAATCCATCGTCAGCGCCTCACGTCCGAGCGGGCCACACGGGCCTCCATCAGGCTGAGGAGCCAGCCGGATGCGATGGAAAGCACGAGATAGACCACCGCCACCGCCGCGTAGAAGGTGAAGGGCTGGCGCGAGAAGGACGCGCCGGAGGCGGCGACGCCGAGAAGGTCGCGGATGCCGACGACGCTGACGAGCGCGGAGTCCTTCAAGGTCACCAGCCAGATGTTGCCGAGCGGCGGCAGCGCCAGCCTGAGCGCCTGGGGCGCCAGGATGGTGAGGAAGACGGCGATCGGCCGCATGCCGAGCGCCCGCGCGGCCTCGGCCTGCCCGCCCGGGATGCCCTGGAAGGCGGCGCGGAACACGTCGGTCGCGTAGGCGCCGCAGATGACGCCGAGCGAGGCGACGCCCGCCGCGAAGGCGTTGATCTCGATGTTGGCGCCCGGCACCAGGAGGCCGGCGAGGTCGCGCACCGCCGAGGTGCCGCCGTAGTAGACGAGGAGGATGACCAGGATGTCCGGCAGGCCCTGGATCAGCGTGGTGTAGCCCTCCGCCGCCCGGCGCAGCCACTTGGGCCCGCGCAGCTTGGCCCAGGCGAGCAAGAGGCCGACGACAAGGCCGAGCAGATAGGAGGCGAGCGCGATCTGGAGGGTCACCCAGGCGCCCGCGAGGAGCACGGGCCCCCATCCGCCCTCGCCGAAGCCGAGCAGGACGAAGGGATCTGTCGGTTTCATCGGGGACGGCGCTCCGGACGGGCGGCGGCGGGATGGGGACGGGCTAGGGGCGCGCGGCGTTCGAACCGGCGCGGACGGTCGGATCGCGGGCGCTAGGTGGCCGCGCGCAGAGGCGCGACCGGATCATCGATCCGGTCAGCGCCAAGTTGGTGACGCTCGGACGGCACTGGCCTGACCGGCGTGCGGTTCACGCCGGTCGAACCACGGGCCGCCCGGCTGGCGTCAGCCGCCGTAGACGTCGAAGGGGAAGTACTTGTCGTTGATCGCCTTGTAGGTGCCGTTCTCGCGGATCGCCTTGATGGCGGCGGAGAACTTGTCCTTCAGCGGATCGCCCTTGCGGATCGCGACGCCGACGCCGTCGCCCATCATCGGGTCGGTGAAGGGCTCGCCCTTGACCTCGAAGTCGACGCCGTCCGGCGTCTTCAGGAGGCCGTCCTCCAGAGCGATGCTGTCGGCAAGCAGAAGGTCCACGCGGCCGGCGATCAGGTCCAGGTTGGCGTTCTCCTGGGTGTCGTAGGTCTTGATCTCCAGGATATCCTTGTACTTCGCCTCCACATAGGCGAGGTGGATGGTGGCGACCTGCAGACCGATGGTCTTGCCCTTCAACCCCTCCGGCGAGATGGTGATCTCCTCGCTCTTCGGACCCACGAAGGTGGCCGGGGTGTTGTAGTACTTGTCGGAGAAGTCGACGACCTGCTTGCGCTCGTCGGTGATCGACATGGACGCGATGATGGCGTCGAACTTGTTCTCGGTGAGCGCCGGGATGATGCCGTCCCAGGCCTGCAGCACCCACTCGCACTTCACCTTCATCTCGGCGCAGAGCGCGTCGGCGAGGTCGGCCTCGAAGCCGGTCACGGTGCCGGAGGCGTCCACCACGGTGAAAGGCGGATAGGATTCCGGCGTGGTGCCGATCCGCACGACCTCCTGGGCCATGGCGCCACCCGAAAGGCTGGCGGCGATGACGAGGCCGGCGGCGAAGCGTTTGATTGCGAACTGCATTGGCTGAACTCCAGCGGTTGAACGATCCCTGGTCCCACTCTGTCGCCGCCGGCCCGTCTGATGCGGATCCTGGCGGCCCCCTGCCCCACCGGCACCATCCCGGTGGTCGTCGTTTCCACCGGCTTCAAGGCCGGCGGTCCCTGGTTCGCGCCGGCCGAACGCCGGCTTGTCGGTCTCTTCCTCGGCCGTCCTAAGGCCGATCAGTCCTCCAGCGCGCCGGGGCGCGCGTCGGCGGCGCGACGGCTGCCGAGAAGCTTGGCCAGATCCTCGCCGGGCCGCGTGAAGCGGTGGCACCGGCGGGTTAGGATCAGCCCGTCCTGCGGCGCCGTCACCGTGATGGCGCCGCCGTCCTCGCCCGGCGCGGTGACGATGGTGGCGATCGGATCGCCCGCCGCCACCCGGTCGCCCGGCCGCACGTGGTAGAGGATGGCACCGGCGGCGGGCGCCCGCAGCATCTCCACATGGTCGATCGGCACCGACAGCCCCGAAAACGCGGCCGGCGGCACAACGCCGGCGTCCTCAAGCACATGCCGGGCCACAAGGAAGGCATAGAGGCCATCGGCGTCGGACTTGGCGGTTTCCGGCGCCACATCGGCCCGCCCGCGAAACTCCACGGTGGAGACCACTTTGCGCTGCAGTGCGGGATCGCCGTCAGAAATGCCTAAGAAGGGAGCAACCGCCGCTTCTTCGAACGCCGCGTCCGACGTGTCGGACCAGACGATGGCGGCCTTCGCGCCGAGCGCCGCCGCCAGATCGTCCATGCCGGGCCAGAGCTTGGCCGGCGCGTAGATGTAGGGCACCGCCTCGTCGTCGCAGTGGAGGTCGAGCACGAGGTCGTGCCCGAAAGAGAGGCGGAGGAGCAGCGCCTTCAGCCGCTGCTCGGCAAGGAGCGGCGCGTCGTCGTCCGGCAGGCCGGCCGGGTCGGGCGCCTTGAGGAGGGGGAAGCCGCGGTTGAAGTTGGTGCGGCTGCCGAGGGCGAAGCGGCCCATGTGCTCGCCGAAGAGGTGGTGGCCGAGGCCGATGGGATTGGCGTAGGGCACCACGGTGACGGAGCCCAGAAGCCGGCCCTCGCGCTCGGCGGCTGCAAGCTGCGGGATCAGGTAGTGGAGGGCGACCACGCCGGGCAGTTCGTTGCCGTGCAGCGCGGCCTGCAGGTAGGCGGTCGGCGCATGGGCGGACCGGCCCTTGAAGCGCAGCACCGTGAGCCGCCATTCCGTTCCGGGCGAATCGCCCCGGATCACCTCGACCGTCTTATCCATTCACCTCGACCCGAACGCGACGTCTGCGAAAGGCGGAGGCTATTGGGTCTGTCGGAAAAGTAAAGCGGACGGCGAGCCGGCTCAGCCGCCGGTGGCGGCGGCCGGGAGGGAGGCGGCGGCGGTGACGGCGGGCTCGAACACCCGGCCGATGCCGATCACCACCGGGGCGCCGGGGGTGACGGCGCCGGGCGCCAGAAGGCCGGCGAGACGGATGGGCACGAGCTTCTGCTCCGCCTGCCCGATGGCGTAGCCGAGGACCACGGGGGTTTCGGGGGAGAGCCCCTCGGCCATCAGGCGGGTGGCGATGCCGGCGGCGGTGCGGCCGCCCATGTAGACGACGAGCGTCGTCTCCGGGTCGGCAAGGCCGCGCCAGTCGAGCGTTTCGTCGAGCTCGCCGCTCTTTGCGTGGCCGGTGACGAAGCGCAGGGAGTGCGAGGCGTCGCGGTGGGTGAGCGACAGGCCGAGGGCGGACGCCATGGCGATGCCGGCGGAAATGCCCGGCACGACCTCCACCGGGATGGACTCGCGGCGGAGCCGCTCGATCTCCTCGCCGGCGCGGCCGAACACCATGGGATCGCCGGCCTTGAGACGGACGACGCGCTTGCCCTGGCGGGCGAGGCTGATCATCAGGTCGTTGATGTCCTCCTGCCGGCAGGACTCCCGGCCGCCGCGCTTGCCGACCATCATGCGCTTGGCCTCGCGCCGGGCGAGCTCCAGCACGTCGGCGGAGACGAGGTCGTCGAAGAGGATGACGTCGGCGGACTGGAGCGCGCGGACGGCCTTGAGGGTGAGGAGTTCCGCGTCGCCCGGGCCGGCGCCGACCAGGATCACCCGGCCGCGCCCATCGCCGCCGCCGGCGATCCGCCGCGCCTCGGCCAAGAGGGCCTCGCCGTCGCCATCGGTGGGGGACGGCCCGAAGGCCTTCTCGGACAGGTGCTCCCAGAAGGCGCGCCGCTCCTGGCCGGGCTTCAGCCGCTCGGTGACGGCCTCGCGGATGCGCTTGGCGAGGGCGCCCCAATCGGCGAGCGACGGCGGCAGCAGGGTTTCGATGCGTCGGCGGATGGCCTGGCCGAGGATGGGGGCGGCGCCGTCGGTGGAGATGCCGATGACCACGGGCGAGCGGTTGACGATGGAGCCGAACTGCACGTCGCAGAAGGCCGGCTTGTCGACCACGTTGACCGGCACGCCGGCCGCCTTGGCGGCGCAGCGGAAGGCCCAGGCCTCGCCGTCGGTCTCCGCGTCGCAAAGCGCGAAGGCGGCGTGCGCCACCACGTCGGTCGACCAGGGGCGGCGGTGGAGCGTGACGCTGCCGGCCTCGGTGCCGCGGACGGCGAGCGCCAGCATCTCGTCGGAGGGGTGGGCTGCGTAGACGGCGACGTCCGCCCCGGCGGCGGCGAGCAGCTCGGCCTTCCAGGCGGCGCCGGCGGTGCCCCCGGCGACCACCACCCGCTTGGCCGTCAGGTCCATGAAGAGCGGCAGCTTGGCGAGACGGCCCATGCGGGCCGGCGCCGCCTCGCGCGGGGAACGGGGTGCGGACGTCATAAAGGATCCTTCATGCCGGGCCGGCAACGGCCCACTCACCGTCGAGCCTTGGCGATGACGGGAGCCGCCTGTCGCTCGACGGCGCAAGACTGCCGCCGGGCGCGCGCGGACGCAAGGAACCACGTGCTGCGGCGCGGGCATCCTTTGGCAGGGTTTTGCCGGATATGGACGCCCGCTGGGGCGATCTGCCCCAGGGTCGGGGTTAACGGCCTGCCGTCACGCCGAGCGGGCGGTCGAACCGACTGCCGTCACACCAGGCCGGCGAAGCCCTCCATGGGCGCGAGGGCGCCCTTCACGCCGATGACGCGGGAGGCGACCTGATGGCCGAGGCGGGCGGCGGCGACCGGGTCGCGGCCGGCGAGGCGGGCGGCGAGGTAGCCGGCGTTGAAGCTGTCGCCGGCGCCGGTGGTGTCGACCGGCGCGTCGACCTTGACGGCCGGGACGAGGGTGTCGGTGCCGTCCGCGTGGACGAGGGTCGGTTCGGCGCCGTCCTTGGCGACGATCTCGCGCGGGCCGTAGCCGGCGATGCGGCGGACGCAGGCGGTGATGTCGGCGTCGCCGAAGAGGTCGCGGTCGTCCGGATAGGTCGGCATGGCGACGGTTGAGACCCGGTAGCCCTCGATGAGGGCCGCGCGGGCGGTGTCGGCGTCGGGCCAGAGCCGCAGGCGGATGTTCGGGTCGAAGGCCACCATGCCGCCACGGTCGCGCACGGCGGCGAGGGCGTCGAGGAGGGTCCGCCGGTGGGCGGGCGACACGATGGCGAGGGTGATGCCGGAGACGTAGGCGCACGCGACGTCGGCGAGGGCGGCGGCAAGGGCGGCCGGATCCTCGGCGAGAAGGCGGGCGGCGGCGGTCTCGCGCCAGTAGGAGAAGCTGCGCTCGTGGCCGTCGAGGTGGATGGCGTAGAGGCCGACCGGGCGGCCGGCCTTACGCTGGAGGGCGGACGTGTCGATGCCGGCGTCCGCGATGAAGGCGGCCAAGTCGTCAGACAACCTGTCGTCGCCGAGGGCCGTGACGTAGCGGACCGTCCAGCCGTCGGCGGGCAGGAGCGCGCGCACGTACCAGGCGGTGTTGAACGTGTCGCCGGCAAATCCTTGACGATAAAGGCGTTCTCCGGCGGACGAGAGTTCCACCATGCACTCGCCGATGCTTGCGAAAACCTGTGGCACGAGGCCCTCCTGATCCTGCTGGCATGGGTCCCCCGCGCATCTCCTAACCGCGGCGGACGGGGCCGTAAACCAATCTCATCATCTGAATTGCGAATAATTCATCTTATCACTTGACGAGACATATCCTGCTCGCCGATCTTCTCCGCCAACTCGCCGCCACGATCAAGACCCGATCGACGGCGGCGCGGGGGATGGTGAGGACCATCGGAGAAGACTTCGGAAGAAGAACCGGTTCGGCGCGGCCCTGTCGGCGGACGACCGGCAACGCCGGCGGAACGGGTGACAGGACGGCGCACCGGCGGTAGAGGTCGGCGGCGCCGGCTGACGGCCGCCTCGGTCCAAGGCCGGGCGGACCCGACGGCCGGCACGACGGTGGCCCCGCCCCCGAGGGGCCGCGAAGGACAGGGAGTGGATCCGTTGCTCATTCATGAAGATCGCCTGTTTCCCGCCGATCCGACCGTCCGGTCGATCGCCCGGCGCCTCTATGCGGAGGTGAAGGACCTGCCGATCGTCAGCCCCCACGGCCATACCGATCCGCGTTGGTACGCGGAGAACGAACCCTTCCCGGACCCGGCGCAGCTGTTCGTGGTGCCGGACCACTATGTGTTCCGCATGCTGCTCAGCCAGGGCGTGGCGCTGGAGGATCTCGGCGTGCCTCGGCGCGACGGCGGCCCGGTGGAGACCGACGGGCGGGCCATCTGGCGCCGCTTCGCCAAGCATTACCACCTCTTCCGCGGCACCCCGACCCGCATGTGGCTGGACCACGCCTTCGCCACCTTGTTCGACATGGACGTCCGGTTGTCATCCGACACGGCGGACCTCTATTACGACCGGATCGCCGAGCGGCTGGCGACCGACGCCTACCGGCCGCGCGCCCTGTTCGAGCGCTTCAACCTGGAGGTGATCGCCACCACCGAGGGGCCGCTCGACGATCTGCGCTGGCATCAGCAGATCCGCGACAGCGGCTGGAAGGGCCGGGTGCTGACCGCCTACCGGCCGGACGCGGTGGTGGACCCGGACTTCGAAGGCTTTGCCGCCAACGTGACGGCCTTCGGCGAGCTGACCGGCTGCGACGTGGACGCCTGGGACGGCTATCTGGACGCCCACCGGCAGCGCCGCGCCTTCTTCAAGGCCATGGGCGCCACCTCCACCGACCACGGCCACCCGTCCGCCCGCACGGCCAACCTGTCAGCCGTGGAGGCGAACGCGCTCTACACCAAGGTGCGGGCCGGCAAGGCGACGCCGGAGGAGGCGGACCTCTTCCGCGGCCAGATGCTGACCGAGATGGCCAAGATGAGCCGCGACGACGGCCTCGTGATGCAGATTCATCCGGGCTCGCGGCGCAACCACTCGCCGGTGCTCTTCGAGCGCTTCGGCCGCGACAAGGGCGCGGACATTCCCGGCCCGACCAACTACGTGAACGACCTGAAGCCGCTGCTCGACGCCGTCGGCATGGAGCCGGACCTCACGGTCATCCTGTTCACGCTCGACGAGACCGCCTATGCGCGCGAACTGGCGCCGCTCGCCGGCGTCTATCCGGCGCTCCGGCTCGGCCCGGCCTGGTGGTTCTTCGACAGCCCGGAAGGCATGGTGCGCTACCGCGAACTCGTGACCGAGACGGCGGGCTTCTACAACACCGTCGGCTTCAACGACGACACCCGCGCCTTCCCGTCCATTCCCGCCCGGCACGACGTGTCCCGGCGGGTCGACTGCGGCTTCCTCGCCCGCCTCGTGTCGGAGCACCGGCTGGACGAGGACGAAGCCCGCGAGGTCGCGCACGACCTCGCGTACGGACTTGCAAAGCAAGCCTACAAGCTCTGACCGGGGGAGGTCGGGGCGATCCAAGTGGAGGAGAGTGATACCCATGAATAGCCTCAAGTCGTTCACCGCCGCGATCGCGGTCGCGGCCGCGCTCGTCGGCACCCCGGCGTTCGCCGCCGACATGGTGCTGCGGTCCGCCGACATCCATCCGGACGGCTATCCGACCGTCGATGCGGTCAAGTACATGGGCGAGCTGATCAAGGAGCGGTCCAACGGCCGCATCGAGATCCAGGTGTTCAACAACCGCCAGCTCGGCGAGGAGAAGGACACCATCGAGCAGACCCGGTTCGGCGTCATCGACATGAACCGGATCAACCTCGCCCCGCTGAACAACCTCGTCCCCGAGACGGTGGTGCCGGCGCTGCCCTTCATCTTCAAGTCCACCGCGCACATGCACGCGGTGATGGACGGCCCGATCGGCGAGGAGATCCTGGCGGCGCTGGAGCCGAACGGCCTCGTCGGGCTCGCCTTCTACGATTCGGGCGCGCGGTCGTTCTACTCGGTCGGCAAGCCGATCAAGTCGGCGGACGACATCAAGGGCATGAAGATCCGCGTCCAGCAGTCGGACATGTGGCTCTCCATGATGGGCGCGCTCGGCGCCAACGCCACGCCGATGCCGTTCGGCGAGGTCTATTCCGCGCTGGAGACGGGCGTGATCGAGGGGGCCGAGAACAACTGGCCGAGCCTTGAGTCGTCCAAGCACTACGAAGTGGCCAAGCACTACTCGCTGACCGAGCACTCCATGTCGCCGGAGGTGCTCGTCATCTCCAAGGTGACCTGGGACAAGCTCTCGGCCGAGGACCAGGCGATGCTGAAGCAGGCCGCCAAGGACAGCGTGCCGAAGATGCGCGAGCTCTGGACCGCCCGCGAGAAGAAGTCCGAAGAGGTGGTGCGCGCCGCGGGCGTCGAGGTCTACGAGGTGGACAAGGCGCCGTTCCAGGCCGCCATGGGCCCGGTCTACGAGCAGTTCGCCAACACGGACACGCTGAAGGATCTGGTCAAGCGCATCCAGGAAACCGACTGACGACAAGCCGGGGCGCCCTCCTGGGCCCCCCTGACCAACGGATCGGGGCGCCCCTTGTCGCGGGCGCCCCGACGATCGGATCGGAGCGCCCCCAGCGAGGGGCGCTCCGGTGCCGATCGCCTCGCCGTCCAGCCTTCCGCCGAATGCAACACCCCGGAACCCAATCCCGATGCGGTCCCTGCTGAATTCCGTCTCACGCGTGACGAGCGTCCTTGCGACCCTCGCCCTCTGGCTCTCCGGCATCGGCCTCGTGGCGATGACCGGCATCGTCGGCTGGCAGGTCTATGGCCGCTATGTGCTCAATGCGACGCCCGTCTGGTCGGAGCCGATCACGCTCCAACTCATGGGCTGGTTCATCCTGTTCGGCGCCGCGGTCGGCGTGCGGGAGAACTTCCACCTCGGCCTCGACCTTCTGCACCACGTGCTGCCGAAGGCGATCGGGCGCATCATGGACATTGTTTCGCTGGTGCTCATGGTCGGCTTCGGCGCGGCGATGAGCTGGTACTCCACCCAACTCGTGATCGGCACCTGGAGCGCCACCCTGCCGGCGCTCGGGATTCCCGGCGGCTGGGACTACATGCCGCTCGCCATCGGCGGCTTCCTGATCGCCCTCTTCGCGCTGGAACGCCTCGCCGAACGGCTGGTCGGCGTCGAGCATGCGGAAGTGGTTCCGCCGGTCACGGAGGCGGTGTGATGGAACTCTGGATTCTCTTCGGCTCGTTCGCCTTCCTGGTGCTGATCGGCATGCCGATCGCCTTCTGCCTCGGCATCTCGTCCTTCATCACGGTGGTCTACCTCGGCCTGCCGCCGATCATCGTGTTCCAGCGGATCAACTCCGGCATGAACGCCTTCGCCATGATGGCGATCCCGTTCTTCATCTTCGCCGGCGACCTGATGATCCGCGGCGGCATCGCCGAGCGGCTGGTGAACTTCGCCGCCACCCTGGTGGGCCACCTTCGCGGCGGCCTCGGTCAGGTGAACATCGTCGCCTCGCTGCTCTTCGGCGGCATCTCGGGTTCCGCCGTGGCGGACGCCTCGGCGATCGGCGGCCTGATGGTGCCGCAGATGGTCAAGCGGGGCTACGGCCGCGACTATGCGGTGAACGTGACCGTGACGTCCGCCATCATCGCGCTGATGATCCCGCCGTCGCACAACATGATCATCTATTCGATCGCGGCTGGCGGCACCGTGTCGGTGGCGGATCTCTTCACCGCCGGCGTGCTGCCGGGCATCCTGTTGGCGCTCGCCCTGATGGTGACCGCCTCCGTGGTGGCCCGTCGCCGCGGCTATCCGGCCGATCCCTTTCCGGGCGGGCGGGCCATCGCCATCGCGCTCGCCGTGGCGCTGCCGGGCCTTCTCCTCATCGGCATCATCTTCGGCGGCGTGCGCTCCGGCGTCTTCACGGCGACGGAAAGCTCCTGCATCGCGGTGCTCTACGCGCTCCTGATCGCCGTCGCGGTCTACCGGCAGCTATCGTGGAGCGGCTTCATCGAGGCGACCCTCGGGGCGGTGCGGACGACCGCCATGGTGCTGCTGGTGATCGGCTGCGCGGCCGCCTTCGGTTGGCTGATGGCGTTCCTGCAGGTGCAGACCATGACGGTGGCCGCCCTGAAGGCGCTGTCGGAGGACCCGACCACCATCCTGCTCCTCATCAACGTGGCGCTCCTCCTGCTCGGCACCTTCATGGACATGGCGCCGCTGATCATCATCGCGACGCCGGTGCTCTTGCCGGTGGTGCAGGCGTTCGGCATCGACCCGGTGCACTTCGGCGTCATCCTGGTGCTGAACGCCGGCATCGGCCTGACGACGCCGCCGGTCGGCTCGGTGCTGTTCGTCGGGTGCGCGGTGGGCAAGATCACCATCCGCGAGGCGGTCCGGGGGATCTGGCCCTTCTTCGGCGCGTCGGTGGCGGTGCTGATGCTTGTCACGTACATTCCGGCGATCTCGCTCTGGCTGCCGAGCCTGTTCCGCTGAGACGCCGCGCGCCGGACCGTCGACCACGGCCCGGCGCCCTCCCCTGCCCTGATGTCGCCAAAGAGAATTCCAAGCGCATGCCCCTGTCCCTCGCCTCGCTTTCCGGCCTGCCCGTCCCCGTCCGCCGCCCCGACTACGACCGGACCGCGGTGACCCCGGGCATCGTCCACCTCGGCATCGGCGCCTTCCACCGCGCCCACCAGGCCGCCTACGTGGACGCGCTCCTGAAGGACGATCCGAGCTGGGGCATCGTCGGTGCGTCCCTGCGCTCGCCCGACACGGCGGACGCGCTCAATCCGCAGGACGGGCTCTATACGCTCGCCGTGCGCGAGGACGAGCGGACGGAGATGCAGGTGATCGGCTCCATCCTGGAGGTGATCGTCGCGCCGACCGCGCTGGAACGGCTGTTGTCCGTGATGGCCGATCCGCGGGTGCGGATCGTGACGCTGACGGTGACCGAGAAGGGCTACTGCCACGACCCAGCGACCGGCCGGCTGGACGAGACCCACGCGGGCATCCGGGCCGACCTCGCCAACCCGACGGCGCCGACGACGGCCCCCGGCATCCTGGTGGAGGCGCTCGCCCGCCGGTTCGCCGCCGGGGTCGCGCCCTTCACGGTGCTGTCGTGCGACAACCTGCCGGCCAACGGGCGCACGGTGAAGCGCATCGTCACCCGCTTCGCGGAACTCCGCGACCCGGCGCTCGGCCGCCACGTTGCGAGCGCGGTGGCCTTCCCGTGCGCCATGGTGGACCGCATCGTTCCGGCGACCACGGACGCGGACCGGGCGACCGTGACGGCGGCGCTCGGCACCGAGGATGCGTGGCCGGTGATGACCGAGCCCTTCACCCAGTGGGTGGTGGAGGACAACTTCCCGACCGGCCGGCCGAAACTGGAGACCGTGGGCGTGGAGATGGTGGCGGACGTGGAGCCGTTCGAGCTGATGAAGCTTCGGATGCTCAACGGCTCGCACTCCACGCTCGCCTATCTCGGCTATCTCGCCGGCTACGAGACGGTGGCCGACGTGATGGCCGACCCGGCCTTCGCCGCGCTGGTGACGGACCTGATGACCGAGGAGGTGATGCCGACGGTGGACGTGCCGGGCATCGACCTCGGCGCCTATCGCGATGCCCTCGTCCGCCGCTTCCGCAACCGCGGCCTGAAGCACCGGACGTGGCAGATCGCCATGGATGGCAGCCAGAAGCTGCCGCAGCGTCTGCTCGGCACGATCCGGGCACGGCGGGCGGCGGGGGCTTCGATCGACCGGCTGGCCCTTGGGGTGGCAGCCTGGATGGCTTATGTCAGAGGGATCGACGAGAAGGGCCAGCCCATCGACGTGCGCGATCCGCTGAGCGGCCGCCTGCGCCTGATCGCGGACGCCGCCGGCACCGACGCGGACGCCCTTGCCAGCGGGCTCCTGGCGGTGACGGACGTGTTCGGGACGGACCTTCCCGCCGACCCGACCTTCCGGTCCGCCGTCACGGCGGCGCTGACGCGGCTTCTGGAGGCCGGGTCCGCCGCGACGGTCGCCGCCGCAGCCCGGATACCCCAAAGATGAACGCCATCGCGAAGTCCCCCCGCGTCCTCCGCCTCAACCCGATCGACAACGTGGTCGTGGCGCTCGACGCCATCGAGCCGAACACGCCGGTGACGGGCCTCGTCGCCCGCAACCGGATCCCGAAGGGCCACAAGCTGGCGGCCGCGGGCATCCGGGTGGGCGAGCCGATCCTGAAGTTCGGCCAGATCATCGGCTTCGCCAGCCAGCCGATCGAGCCGGGCGAGCACGTGCACGTGCACAATGTGGAGATGCACGCCTTCGAGCGCCACGCGGAGGCGGCGGATCTCGCCACCGTTTCGGCGCCGACCCTGGCGCCGGCGACCTTCGAGGGCTTTCGCCGGCCGTCCGGCAAGGTGGGCACCCGCAACTATGTCGGCATCCTCACCTCGGTGAACTGCTCGGCGACCGTCGCCAAATACATCGCCAAGGCGGTGGAGCAGTCCGGCATCCTGGACGGGTTCGAGAATGTTGACGGGGTTGTATCGCTGGTGCACGGCACCGGCTGCGGCATGGCCGGCAAGGGCGAGGCGTTCGACGTGATCGAGCGCACCCAGTGGGGCTATGCGACCCATCCGAACTTCGGCGCGGTGCTTCTGGTGGGCCTCGGCTGCGAGGTGTTCCAGATCCCGCGGCTGAAGGAGCGATACGGGCTGGTGGAAGGCCCGCACTTCCGCACCTTCACCATCCAGGAGACGGGCGGCACGCGCCGGTCGATCGAGATGGGCGTCGGCGCGGTGAAGGAGATGCTGGCGGTCGCCAACGAGGCCCGACGCGAGACGGTGCCGGCGAGCGAGCTCACTGTCGGGCTGCAGTGCGGCGGCTCGGACGGCTATTCGGGGCTGACCGCCAACCCGGCGCTCGGCGTCGCGGCCGACCTGCTGGTGGCCCAGGGCGGCACGGCCATCCTGTCGGAGACGCCGGAAATCTATGGCGCCGAGCATCTGCTGACGGCCCGGGCGGAGACGCCGGAGATCGCCGCAAAGCTGATGGAGCGGATCCGCTGGTGGGAGGACTACGCCGCCCGCAACGACGGGGACATGAACAACAACCCCTCCCCCGGCAACAAGGCCGGCGGCATCACCACCATCCTGGAGAAGTCGCTGGGCGCGGCGGCCAAGGGCGGCACCTCGCCGCTTCGCGGCGTCTACCGCTATGCCGAGCCGGTGGACCAGCGCGGCTTCGTCTACATGGACAGCCCCGGCTACGACCCGGTTTCGGCCACGGGTCAGATCGCGTCGGGGGCCAACCTGATCGCCTTCACCACCGGCCGCGGGTCCGCCTTCGGGGCGAAGCCGGTGCCGTCGATCAAGCTTGCCACCAACTCCGACCTCTACGCCCGGCAGACCGACGACATGGACCTCAACTGCGGCGACGTGCTCGACGGCGTGTCGCTGGAGGCGAAGGGCCGGGAGATCTTCGACACGCTGCTGGCCGTTGCGTCCGGCACCCCGTCGAAGTCGGAGGCGCTCGGCTATGGCGACGCGGAATTCGTGCCTTGGCAGATCGGCGCCGTGATGTGATATCGGCAGAACCGCCCCGGCCGGTGCGCAATCCGCTCACCTGCCGGGGCCGATACCCCGCGGGGGACCGCCCGTCCGGAGTGGCTTGATGAGCAAGATCGCGGCGACCAAGGCGAAACCCAAGCGCGCCGAGCGGGTGATCGACACGCTCCGCGGCCGCGTGGTGAGCGGCCTGTTGCCGCCCGGCAGCAAGCTGCCGACGGAGGTGGAGCTGATCAAGGAGTTCGGCGTGTCGCGCACGGTGGTGCGCGAGGCGATCGCGGTGCTGGCCGCCGACGGGCTGGTGCAGGCGCGCCAGGGCGCGGGCGTGTTCGTGCTGGAGAAGCCGCGCGACGGGCTCGGCCTGATGCCGGACCTGCCGAACCGGCTGACCGCCGTGCTCGACGTGCTGGAGGTGCGCATGGCGGTGGAAATCGAGGCCGCGGGCCTTGCCGCCCAGCGCCGCACGGGCGCCCAGGAGGCGGAGATCCGCGAGGCGTTCGAGCGCTTCAACCAGGACCTGGAGGCGGGGCTTCCCACCGGCAACGCGGACTTCGCCTTCCACAGGGCGATCGCGGAGGCGACCAACAATCCGTATTATGTGGAAATCCTGGACGTGCTCGGCCGGCGCACCATCCCGCGCGATCTCGTCTCGATCGCGGCGCCCGAGTACGTGCTGTCGAAACCCTATCTTCAGACCATGCAGGCCGAGCACGCGGCCATCCTGGAGGCCATCGCGGTGTCGAACCCGCACGGCGCGCGCGACGCCATGCGCGATCATCTGGCCCAGAGCCAGCGGCGGTATCAGGTGCTGTTCCAGAAGACCGCCGGCACCCGCAGCGCCGCCGCCGAACGGGATCTGGCGGCGACACTGGGGTGAGGCGGCGGACAAGCGCGAAAGTCGTCTGACGATTGGCTTTCCACAGAGGTCCGTCAGCGCCGTTCGGCTTGGGGTGGCGCACGGCATCACATTTGAAAAGCGCCGTTCGGCGATTGCCTCTCGCCCTGCCCTCGATTAGTATAATGACTACTAAAGTCATCATACGAATTGGAGCGCTCGCGCGATGCACGTTGAAACCCGTCAGGCCGTGGACCCGGTCCGCGCCAAGTCCCTCGACACGGAGGCGCTGCGGGCGGCCTTCCTGGCGGAGGGGTTGTTCGAGGCGGGCGAGATCCGCCTCGTCTACTCCCACTACGAGCGGCTGGTGGTGGGCGGCGTGGTGCCGGAGGGTGGCGCGCTGACGCTGACGGCCACCAAGGAGACCGGCACGGCGAGCTTCCTCGCAAGGCGCGAGATGGCGGCGCTGAACATCGGCGGCGCGGGCCGGATCACCGTCGGCGGAACGGCGTTCGAGGTCGGGCCGCGCGACGTGCTCTACATGGGCATGGGCGCCGGCGAGGTGACGTTCGAGAGCGTGGACGGAGCGCGCCCGGCGCGCTTCTATCTGGTGTCGACGCCCGCGCACGCGGCCTACCCGGCCAAGCTCCTGAAGATCGCCGACGCGCGCAAGCTGGAACTCGGCGACGCCAAGACCGCCAACGTGCGGACCATCTACCAGATGGTGCACCCGGACGTGTGCCAGAGCTGCCAGCTGGTGCTCGGCGTGACGGAACTCGCCGCCGGCTCGGTGTGGAACACCATGCCGCCGCACGTGCACGACCGCCGCTCGGAGGTCTATCTCTATTTCGACCTCGCCCCCGGCTCCAAGGTCATCCACCTGATGGGCGAGCCGAACGAGACGCGCCACCTTGTGGTGGGCGACGGCGAGGTGGTGCTTTCGCCGCCCTGGTCGATCCACTGCGGCGCCGGCACGGGGGCCTACACCTTCTGCTGGGCCATGGGCGGCGACAACATCGACTACACCGACATGGACCCGGTGACCCTGGAGGTGCTGAAGTGACCGCCCCGGCGATGTTCGACCTCTCCGGCCTTCGGGCCGTGGTGACCGGCGCCAACACCGGCATCGGCCAGGGCATCGCGCTGGCGCTCGCGGAAGCCGGCGCCACGGTGGTGGGCGTCGGCCGGTCGTCCATGGACGACACGGCGGCGCGGATCGCCGACGTGGGCGGGCGGTTCCAGGCGGTTCAGGCGGACCTTTCCGCCCCGATGGCGGCGGCCGGCGTGCTGGACGACATCGCGGCCGGGCACGGGCCGGTGGACGTGCTCGTCAACAATGCCGGCATCATCCGACGGGCGGAGGCGGTGGACTTCACAGAGGCCGACTGGGACGCGGTGATGGACCTCAACCTGAAGTCCGTCTTCTTCGCCGCCCAGGCGCTCGCCCGGCGGGCCATCGCGGAAAACCGGCCGGCGAAGATCATCAACATCGCCTCCATGCTGTCCTTCCAGGGCGGCATCCGGGTGGCGAGCTACACGGCGTCGAAAAGCGGCGTCGCCGGCCTGACGAAGCTGCTCGCCTGCGAGTGGGCGGGCAAGGGCATCAACGTCAACGCCCTCGCGCCCGGCTATGTGGAGACCAACAACACCGAGGCGCTGCGCAAGGACCAGGAGCGGTCGTCCGACATCCTGAAGCGCATCCCGGCGGGGCGCTGGGCCCGGCCGGACGACATGGGCGGCGCCGCCGTCTTCCTCGCCTCGCGGGCCGCCGACTACGTGCACGGCATCACGCTGCCGGTGGACGGCGGCTGGCTGGCGCGCTGAACGATCTGCAGGAGCATCCCCCAATGGCGAAATACCACGACGACCTCTTCACCGGGCCGGAAGGCAACGAGTGGACCCCGACCGAGCCGGGCATCCGCCGCCAGATCCTGGTGCAGAACGACCAGATGATGATGGTGCGGGTGACCTTCGAGAAGGGCGCCGTCGGCAGTCTGCACAACCATCCGCACATCCAGGCGAGTCTGGTGGAGGACGGTGCCTTCGAGGTGACCATCGAGGGGCGGACCGAGCGGCTGGAGAAGGGCGGCACCTTCATCGTGCCGACCAACGCCATGCACGGCGTGGTGGCGCTCGAACCGGGCGCGCTGATCGACGTGTTCACGCCGCGGCGCGAGGAATTCCTGGGCTGACCGCTCCCACCACCACTGTCGGCCCGCGAAGGAGGCCCGGTCCGTTCTGGCGGATCGGGCCTTTTCGTGTCGGGTGGAGAAGTCAGTTGCCGGCGGGCGGGAAGAGGCCGCTGGAGGTGCGCACACCCGGCAGGGCGTTGTCGTCCGGTACGAAAGCGCTGGACGCCGCCGGGGCCCCCGGCGCGGGCTGGGCGAGATCGGGCAGGAGCACGAGCGGGCCTTTGCGGCGCGCGGGCGCCTCGGCGACCGGCGGCGGCGCGGCGCGGGCCGGCGCGGCGGCGACCACCGGTGCAGGACTGGCTGCCGGAGCGGCGGCGACCGGCGGAGTGGCGGGGGCCGACGTTTGAGCCGTGGGCGCCGTCGTGGGCGCCGTGACGGCGGCGACCGGAACGGGGGGCTTGCGGCGTGGCAACGGCGGCAGGGCCTCCGGCGCGACGGCCGCGACGGCCTCGGGGGTGGCCGGCGGTGTCGCCGGATCGAGGGATGCGGCCGGGGGCGAAGCGGGCGCGGCAGGCGCCGGCGCGGCGGCGGGATCGACGGTCGGCAAGGCGGCCGTGCGGAGCGCCGCGCCTTCCAGGGCGGGCGGGGTCTGCGACACGGGCGGGGCCGGATCCGGGGCGGCGGCGACAGCGGGCGGTTCAGGGGCGACGGCCGGCGGCGCGGGCGCGACGGGCGACGGTTCGGCGATGACGACGGGCGGGACGGGCGGTGCGGGAGTGGCCGCGATCGGGGTGACCGGCGCGGGGGCGGCCGGTGTCACGGCCGGGGCGGCGGGTGCGGGGGCGGCTGACGGCGCAGGCGCGGCAGGCGGCGCGGGAGCAGCGGCGACGGCCGGAGACGCTGAAGCATTCGAAGGCGCCGCGGCGGCAGACGGCGGCGTGGGCTCCGAGGCGGGCGGGGCGGGCTCGGCGACGGGCGGGGCATCCGTTTCGGCGGACACCAGCGCGCCGATGGGGTCGGCGGCCGGGTCGGCGGCCGTCGCCGGATCGGTCGATGCGGCGTCGGGCGGCGTCTCTGCGAGCGGCGTCGGCGCAAGCGCCGCGGGATCGGCGGCGAGCTGCGGGGTGCCGATCACGGGCGGGTCGGAGGGAAACTGGGTGGCGGTCACGCGCTGGATGCCGGTGTTCTGCGAGATGGCGGCGGCGGCGACCTCCGCCTCCAGGCTCGGATCGACCGGGAGCGCCTGGTCGGCCGGCAGCACGACCGCGTTCGGATTGGGCGCCAGCATGGGTCGCGGCCCCGGATAGGGCGTCAGCCGGTCGCCGGCGAGGATGGGCGCGGGCTCCATCATCAGGAAGACGACGTTGATCCGGTCGGCGCCGGAGTTCTCCGGGTGGATCTGCACGGTGACGCCGCTCGCGGCGCCGAAATAGCGGGTGCGCTCCCGCACCGACTCGCGGGCGGCTTCGGGCATCGACCAGGCGACGAGATCGCCGGCCTTCTCGATGAAGGCCATCAGCCGGTTTTCCGCGTCGGTCTTCACCGAGGGATCGTCGAGGTTGAGCTTGAAGCGGACGGTCTCCAGCCGGTCCCTGGTGCCGCGCGCAGAGAAGAAGAAAGTGGACGGCCGCGGCTCGCGGACCGGCACATCCAGGCTGGCGGACTGGACGGCGTTCGGGTCGGTGATGTCGGCGGCCGGCGTCTCGACCGGGGGCGGCGCGACGGGCTTGGACCCGGGCACGGGCACGAGATCGGTCATGCACTGGTAGATGGGACTGCCGTCGTAGAGCGGCTTCCAGCCGTCGTTCGGCAGGCCGGCACCGCCGAGAATGGAGCAGAAGCGTTCCGGATCGACCACCTGGTTCCAGCGGAAGCTGATCGGCGCGTCGGCGATCTCGGTGCCGAGCAGCGCCTTGCGAGCGTCCGGCGACAGGACGGCGAGCCGGTCGACCGGGCGCTGGACCGTCTCCTCCACCACCACGCGGGTGCGGGAGGCGATGCCTTCGCTGACCATGCGGACGAGGCCTTCGCCGACCGCCACGATGGGATCGACGCCGATCTTCAGGACGACGCCGCCCATCAGGAGCGCCACCACCCCGGCCACGATGAGGCCCCGCCGGTTCTGCCGCACCAGCGGCGACTCGTCATAGCCCGGATCGGCGATCACGTCCGGGTCGATGAAGAGATCCTGTTCGTCGAGGTCGATCGGCGACGACAAGGTCGGCTTGGGGGCGTTCGCCATGGAACTTCACTCGATACGCGAGGCAGCACATCGTTGGAGAATGGGAGGGCGCGATGAACGGACCCTTAGAGAAGTGAAGATTGACAGGAGAAATATTGCATGAATAAGGCCGCGCGGAAAGCGCGCGGCCTCGTGTCAACGGCGGCGGCCGGCGGAAAGCGCCGGCCAATGCTGGCGGAACCGTCCGCTCAGGCGACGCTGAGCTTCACGTCGACGTTGCCGCGGGTGGCGTGGCTGTAGGGGCAGACCACGTGGGCCTTCTGGACGAGGTCCTCCACCACGGCCGGCTCGAGGCCCGGAACCGACACGGCGAGTTCGGCGGTGATGCTGAAGCCGGTGCCGTCGTCGCGCGGGCCGATGCCGACAGTGGCGGTAACGGTCGCCTCCGGCGGGATCTTGATCTTCTCGTTGCCGGCGACGAAGCGGAGCGCGCCGAGGAAGCAGGCCGAATAGCCGGCCGCGAAGAGCTGCTCCGGGTTGGTGCCCTCCCCGCCCGGACCGCCCATCTCCTTGGGAACCACCAGCTTGACGGCGAGGTTGCCGTCTTCCGAGCGGGCGAGACCGTCGCGGCCGCCGGCGGCGGTGGCGCGTGTGGTGTAGAGGATCTTCATGATCGGCCTTTCTGGACAGGGCCGGCCCGGTCGGGCCGCGGGATCCGGAGGACACACCCTCCGTCGCTGATATGTCTTGCACGCTATTTGATTGTGCGCAATATGATTTGCGGAACGTCTTCGTGATGACCGGCCCGAGGCCGCGCCCCCCGAAAGGAAGCCCATGTCCGAGAGGGACCCGCCCGCCGACGGCCTGACACTGGCGGACCAGCTCTGTTTCAGCGTCTACGCGACGGCGCACGCCTTCAACCGCCTCTACAAGCCGCTGCTCGACCCGCTCGGCCTGACCTATCCGCAATACCTGGTGATGCTGGCGCTGTGGGAGCGGGACGGGCGGACGGTTTCGGCGATCGGCGAGGCGCTGTCGCTCGACAGCGGCACGCTGACGCCGCTCCTGAAGCGGATGGAGGCGGCGGGGCTCGTCCGCCGCACCCGCTCGGCCACGGACGAGCGGCAGGTGATCGTCACCCTGGCGCCGGGCGGCGAGGCGCTCCGCGGGCGGGCGGCGGACGTGCCGAAGGCGGTGGCCTGCGCGGTCGGCGCGGCGGGCATCGACGCCCGCGGGGTGCAGGCGGGGCTGGACGCGCTGCGGGCGGGGCTGGGGCGCGAAAGGCGGGCGAGCGGATCGGACCGGGACGGGCGCACCGGACGGACCGGCTGAGCGGGACGGCCATTCTCCTCGCGCCGGCCATACCGCGACGGGAGAAACCACATTAATGTCGGACTGGCCGCAGCCGACCCCGCATCGACCCGAGGCTCCTCATGCACCGTCGCGTTCTCGTGCTCTTCGCCCATCCGGCCATCCGCCGGTCGCGGGTCAACCGCGTCCTCCTGGAGGCCGCGCGGGGGGTGGAGGGCGTCACCGTCCACGATCTCTACGACCACTATCCGGACTTCGCCGTGGACCCGGACCGGGAGCAGGCGCTGCTTTTGGAGCATGATGCGATCGTGGCACAGCATCCGCTGTTCTGGTATTCGGCGCCCGCGCTTCTGAAGGAGTGGCAGGACCTGGTGCTGGAGCACGGCTGGGCCTATGGGCGGAACGGCCACAAGCTCGACGGCAAGCTGTGGATGCAGGCGGTGACCGCCGGCGGCGGCGAGCGCGCCTATTCGCCCGACGGGCTGAACCGCTGGTCGGTGGAGGAGATGCTGCGGCCGTTCGAGGCGACCGCCAACCTCTGCCGGATGGTGTGGCAGCCGCCCTTCGTGCTTCATGGCGCGCATGTGGTGAGCGCATCGGACGTGGAGGCGGCGGCGGAGGCCTATCGGGCGCGCCTGTCGGCGCTTCGCGACGGCTCGCCGGTCCGGGCCGTCGCGGGCTGACGAGCACCCTCCCCGCCTGACGGCGACGCTGACGACCTGCTGAAGATCAAAGAACCCCCGAGGATCGACCATGGCCGCCGACGGATTTCTTGTGGAAAGCGCGACCTATCTGGCGGCGGCCGTGGCCTCGGTGCCGATCGCCCAGCGGCTGGGGCTCGGCTCGGTGCTCGGCTATCTGGTGGCGGGCGTCGTGGTGGGGCCGTCGGTGCTCGGGCTCGTCAACGCCGGCGAGGACGTGATGCACGTGGCCGAGTTCGGCGTGGTGATGATGCTCTTCCTGGTGGGCCTGGAGCTGCAACCATCGCGGCTCTGGCAGATGCGCGGGGCGGTGTTCGGCCTCGGCGGCCTGCAGGTGGGCCTGTCGGCGGTGATGATCGCGGCGGTCGCCTGGCTCGCCGGGCAGGCGGCGGGGCCGTCGCTCGCCATTGGGCTCATCCTGGCCATGTCGTCCACCGCAATCGTGCTGCAGGCGCTCGCCGAGAAGGGGCTGCTGAAGAGCCCGCCCGGCGAGGCGACCTTCTCGGTGCTCCTCTTCCAGGACATCGCCGTCATCCCCATCCTGGCGGTGATCCCGCTCCTCGGCGCCAGCGGCGCACCGGTGGAGGCGCACGCGGCGCCGACGCTGATGGACGACATGCCGGGCTGGCTGGCGGCTCTGGCGGTGATCCTGGCGGTGGTGCTGATCGGCGTCGTCGGCCGGCTGGTGCTCCGGCCGGTGCTCGACTTCATGGCGACGTCGCGCATGCGCGAGATCTTCACCGCGACGGCGCTGCTGCTGGTGGCCTCCGCGGCGCTTCTGACCCAAGCGGTCGGGCTGTCGCCCGCGCTCGGCGCCTTCCTGGCCGGCGTGGTGCTGGCCGACAGCGAGTATCGGCACGAGATCGAGACGGACCTGGAGCCGTTCAAGGGCCTTCTCCTCGGCCTCTTCTTCATCTCCGTCGGCGCCTCGATCAGCCTGCCGCTGGTGATGGAGAACCCGCTGCTGCTTGCCGCCATCGTGTTCGGCGTGGTGGCCATCAAGGCAGCGGTGCTCTACCCGGTCGCCCGCATGGCCAGGCTCGGCCACACGGACAGCGCGCTGATGGCGATCGCGCTGTCGCAGATCGGCGAGTTCGCCTTCGTGCTCCTGTCGTTCGCGGGACAGAACCGGGTGCTGGACGCCGGCACCGGCAGCCTTCTGACGGCGGCGGTGGCGCTTTCCATGCTGACGACGCCGGTGCTTCTCATCGTGTTCGAGAAGCTGACCCATGGGCGCACCGACGCGCCCGACGACCGGGAGCCGGACACCATCGAGGAGCGCAACCAGGTGATCATCGCCGGCTTCGGCCGGGTCGGCCAGATCGTCGGCCGCATCCTGATCGGGCGCGGCATCAAGGTGACGGTGCTGGAGCACGACGCGGAGCAGCTGGAGGCGCTGCGCCGGTTCGGCTTCAAGCTCTACTATGGCGACGCGCGCCGGCACGACCTGTTGCACGCCGCCGGGGCCGAGGAGGCATCCGTTCTGGTGGTGGCGACGGACGAGAAGGATACGACGGCGGCCATCATCGAGATGGCGCGGCGCAATTTCCCGCACCTGAAGATCGTGGCGCGCGCCTTCGACCGGCCGCACGCCTACGACCTGGAGGCGCTGGGCGCCGACGCGGTGGTGCGCGAGACCTTCGCAGGCAGCGTGGAGCTCGGCGTGGAGACGCTGCAGGCGCTCGGCGTTCCGGCGTTCGAATCGGCCCGCATTGGCCGGATCTTCCGCCGACACGATCTGGAGACCATGGCGCTTCTGCGGACCATGCGCGGCACTGCCGACCGCGACGCCTACGGCCTCGCCTTCCGGGAGCGGCGCGAGATGCTGGAAGGCGTGCTGCGGCGGGACTTCCAGACCGTGCATGATGTGGAAGACGCCGGCTGGGACAGCGAAAGCCTGCGCGAGGAGGTGCGGCGCGCCACGTGAGCGCCGTGCTTTTCGCGCCGCGACCCGGCCAGTTTGACGCAAGATCCGCATCAACCTTGACTTCCCGCCGCATATCCTCCACATGGATGCATGCGGATGCTGTGCACCGCACCATGAGACGGTCGCGTGAACGACCGCTTCGGCCATGAGCCTGAGGCGTCGCCGGACCGATTTTCCTGAATGGCCCATTCACGCGGGGCGTTCGACACCCGCGAAGTCGTCCCGCGCTCCTATTTGGATGCGGCGGTCGCCGTCGCCTATTCGAAAGACGGTTTCTTGACCTCTTTTTCCGACCTCGGACTTTCCGATCTTCTGCTCAAGGCCCTCGCTGACGAAGGCTACACCACCCCCACCCCGATCCAGGCCCAGGCGATCCCCGAATTGCTGAAGGGACGCGACCTGCTCGGCATCGCCCAGACGGGCACCGGCAAGACGGCCGCCTTTGCGCTGCCGATCCTCAACCATCTGGCCAAGGGGCGCCTCGCCCAGCCGCGGCGCGTGCGCTGCCTGGTGCTGTCGCCGACCCGCGAGCTGGCGACCCAGATCGCCGACAGCTTCAAGACCTACGGCCGCTACATCCCGAACATCTCCATCGCCACCGTGTTCGGCGGCGTCGGCCACCGGCCGCAGGAGGATCGCCTGCGCCGCGGCGTGGACGTTCTGATCGCCACCCCGGGCCGGCTGATGGACCACCTGGATTCCGGCGCGCTCTCGCTCGACCAGACCGAGGTGTTCGTCCTCGACGAAGCCGACCAGATGCTCGACATGGGCTTCGTCCATTCGGTGCGCAAGATCGTGCGCGGCCTGAAAAAGGAGCGGCAGAGCCTGTTCTTCTCGGCCACCATGCCGAAGGAGATCGGCCAGCTCGCCGGCGACCTCCTCACCAACCCGATCACCGTGACGGTGACGCCGGTGGCGACCACCGCCGAGCGGGTGACCCAGAAGGTCATCCACATCGAGACGGGCGCCAAGCGCACGCTTCTGCGCGACATCATCGTGGAGGAGAAGCCGGACCGGGTTCTGGTCTTCACCCGCACCAAGCACGGCGCCGACCGGGTCGTCCGCTCGCTGGAGTCCGACGGCATCGCGGCCGTCGCCATCCACGGCAACAAGAGCCAGGCGCAGCGCGAGAAGGCCCTCGCGGGCTTCAAGTCCGGCGCGACACCGATCCTGGTGGCGACCGACATCGCCGCCCGGGGCATCGACGTGGACGGCGTCAGCCACGTGGTCAACTTCGACCTGCCGAACATCCCGGAAAGCTACGTGCACCGCATCGGCCGCACCGCGCGCGCCGGGGCGAGCGGCATCGCCATCTCCTTCTGCGACCAGGAGGAGCGGGCTTTCCTCAAGGACATCGAGCGGCTGACCCGCCAGAAGATCCCGGCCGAGGATCGCCGCGGTACCGTGGAAGTGCGCCAGATGCCGCGCAGCGAGACGGAGCGCGACGAGCGCGCCGCCCGTGGGCCCGGTCGCGGCGGCCGTCCGGACGAGCGCGGCGGCAATCGCGGCGGCGCGCGTCCGGCCCAGGGCCAGAACCGGCGCGGCGGCAAGCCGGCCGCCAGCGGCACGGATGCCGGCCACCACACCCATGCGCGGGACGGGCGTCCGCTCGACCGTCAGGGCGACCGCACCGCCAAGCCGGCCGGCCAGGCCCGGCCGCAGCAGCGCGACACCGGCGCCGCCGAGGCGAGCCTTGGCCGCGTGGGCTTCCTCGCCCAGCCGAGCCGCCCCGCCGCCGCCCCCGCGCCCCGTCAGGGCGGCCAGCCCCGCCGCGACCGCGGCTGAGAGATTGCCCAGACGGTGACGGGTTCGTCGCCGTCGCAAGGCGAAGAGATGATGGCCCGCCGGAGCGTGATGCTCCGGCGGGCTTTTTCGTGGGGGATGGGGGTGGAAAAGCGTGGGTGGTCCGCCTACGCGGACCACCACGGAGACGCGGTGGGCGGGGTCAGGCGGACGCGGGTTCGGCGCATCGCGCGCTCGTGCCACGCCACCGTGTCCCACCGACTGGCGAAGCCGAGGCGGGTGGCGGCCAATGAGCCGTCGTAGACCCGGTCGATGCCGTCGCGGGCGAGCACGGCCCAGTCCTCGTCCCGCCAGTCGAACGCCGGGTAGCGCTGCCGCAGGATGGCGAGCGGATCGTCCTTCAGGCCCGCCGCGTCCTCCGCCTGAAGCAGGGTCCGCGCGACCACGTTGAAGACGCCGCCCACCCCGGACCGCGCCGCGCGGTGCAGCGCCCGCGCCGCGTCCGCCGCGGCCAACCCCCTGTAGAAGCGGTGCCAGGCCCTCAACCGCGCCGTCTCCCGGACGCATCGGCCGATGCGGAGCACCACCGTTCCGTCCGGAAAATCGCCGTCGGCGGCAAGGACCAGACGCTCCGCGGCGCGCTTCGTGTCGTCGTAGACGTCGCGCGGCGCCACGGCGAGGGACTCCGTGACGTAGACCGCCGCCGACCGGTTCGCGAGCGCGGCCCCATAGACGGACGTGCTGCTGGCGAACACGAACCGGCGCACGCCCGCCTTTCTTGCGGCGGCGAGGAGGCTGGCCGTGCCGTCGACGTTGACGGTGCGGAACTGCCGGTCCGGCACGCGGCCGATATGGGGCGCGTGCAGGGCCGCGAGGTGGACGACGCTGTCGACCCCGGCGAGCGCCTCGGCGAGCGCGCGGCGGTCGAGAATCGATCCGCGGACCGTCGTCGCGGGGCCGGGTTCCACATCCAGTCCCCGCACCTCCAGGGGATCGAGCCGCGCAGCCAATGCGCGGCCGAGCCGTCCGGACGAGCCGGTCACCAGCATGGGCGGCCCGGCGGCGGGCAAGGGCAGGTCGGCCACCCGGAGGGCCGTGACGCGGGCCTGTTCGTCGCGCGCGGCACGATGGCGATCGCGGTCGCCGGAACCGGGCATCCAGAAACGGACCATGTCGAACCTCCATCCACGTCGAGGGTTCGAGCATGGGCGGCACGACCGTCCGCCGACGATGGAGTTTTTTCGCCGAGGGGTATAGAAAAGCTCCATGGATCCCTTGGCGCGCGTTCACCTCAACGGACTGCGAGCGGTCGAGGCGGCGGGCCGCTTCGGCTCGCTCGCAAAGGCGAGCGCGCATCTCGGCGTGTCGCCGGGCGCGGTCAGCCAGCAGATCATCAAGACCGAGCGGCAGCTCGGCCGACAGATCTTCATGCGGACGCCCCGCGGTCTGGAGCCGACGGCGTTCGGCGTCGATCTGATCGCCCAGCTCTCCATCGGCTTTCGCGCGCTCGGCTCCGCCGTCGCCCTCACCCAGCCGGTGCCGGAGACCTGCCTGACGGTGTCCGTGGCGCCGATTCTGGCGGCCAAGTGGCTTGTGCCGCGTCTGGCCCGGTTCACCGCGGACCGGCCGGACCTTGCCATCCGGATCGACGCGACGGTCGCCCTCTCCACTCTCGACGGCGACGGCGCGGACGTGGCGATCCGGGTCGGCCACGGCTCGTGGCCGGACCTTCGCGCCGAAAAGCTTCTCGACCAGCACGTCTTCCCGGTGTGCGCCCCGGCGCGGGCGAGGCTGCTGCGGACGCCCGCCGATCTGGCGACCGTGCCGGTCCTGCGCGACGCGGGGTCGATCGTCTCGTGGTCCACGTGGCTGACGCCGCACGCCCTCGACGAAGGCATTCTCCGCTCCGGGTCGATCTTCTCGGACTCGGGCCTCTGCCTGGATGCCGCCGCCGCGGACCATGGCGTCATGCTCGCCTGGCAGACCGTAGCCCACGATGCCCTTAAGGAAGGACGTGTCGTCGCGCCCTTCGCGACCAGCGTGCCCACCGGACTCGCCTACTGGTTCGTCAGCGCGCGGAGCCGCCCGTTGCGGCCGGTCGAGGCCGCCTTCCGGGACTGGTTGGGGCGCGAGATGGCCGCCCTGCAGCCGGATCGGTTCCAGGCGCTGCTGGGGCGGGGCTGACGGGGCGGACTACTCCGCCGCCACCGCGTCCGCGTCGCCGGGGGCGGTCTGCCAGCCGAGGTCGGGGAGCATGACGAGGCGGTTGCCGCGCAGGTCCGAGGCGCAGACGAGGAAGCCGCGTTCCTCCATGTAGGCGAGGAGGCGGCGGGCGCGGGCGGGGGAGCGGGTGCCGTAGGCCTTGGCGATGTCGGCGTCGGACGGGCACGGCGCCTTCTGGAGCGCCGCCCGGGCGACGAGCAGGAAGACGCCACGGATGTCCTCCGGCAGGGAGGCGGCGACGAGGGTGGCCTGGTCCCAGTCGGCGCTTTCCATGGTGCCCTGTTCGACGCCCGCCCGCGCGATGGCGAGACGCCGGCGGAAGGTGGGCAGGTCCGGCGGATCGCCGGGCACGCGGGCGATGCGGCAGCGGACGAGAAAGTCCTGGTAGAGGATGGACACCGACTGGAAGGCGGCGTCCGGCTCGGCAAGAAGCGCGGTCATCACCGCGTCGACGGCGGCGTCGCGCTCCACGCTGGCGAAGAGGTCCGGCGCCTCCGGCGGCGGGGCGGGCTCCGGGCGGGAGCGGGCGAGTTGGCTGAGCACGTCGGCGGTGGAGACCGGGGCGGCGGCGGCGCGGGGCGTCACCTCGCCCTCCTGGCGGCGGAAGATGAGGTCGGCGGCGTCCTCGGCCGGCTGGCCGGGCAAGGGCACGAGCTTCGGGCTGCCGCCGCGCCCGACCGTCTCGACGGGGCCGATCTTCACCGGCTCGGGCTTGCGCGACATGGCCGGGCCGAGGGAGACGAACTGGCCGCGGTCGAGGTTGCGGAAGGTCTCGGCCTGGCGCCGGTCCATGCCGAGGAGATCGGCGGCGCGGGCCATGTCGATGTCGAGAAAGGTGCGACCCATCAGGAAGTTCGACGCCTCGGCGGCGACGTTCTTGGCGAGCTTGGCGAGCCGCTGGGTGGCGATGACGCCGGCAAGGCCGCGCTTGCGGCCGCGGCACATCAGGTCCGTCATGGCGGCGAGCGACAGGCGCCGGGCCTCGTCGGCCACGTCGCCGGCAGCGGCGGGGGCGAAGAGCTGCGCCTCGTCGACCACCACCAGCATGGGATACCAGTGATCGCGCTCGGCGTCGAAAAGGCCCTTCAGGAAGGCGGCGGCGGCGCGCATCTGCCTGTCCACCTCCAAGCTCTCCAGGTTCAGCACCACGGAGACCCGGTGCTGGCGGACCCGGTTGGCGATGAGGGCGAGATCACGCTCGGTGCCGGACGCGTCGATCACCACGTGGCCGAACTTGTCGGCGAGGGTGACGAAGTCGCCCTCCGGGTCGACAATGCACTGCTGCACCCACGGGGCGCTCTGCTCCAGGAGGCGGCGCAGCAGGTGGGACTTGCCGGAGCCGGAGTTGCCCTGCACCAGCAGGCGCGTCGCCAGCAGCTCCTCAAGGTCGACGACCGCCCGCTGGCCGCTCGTCCGGGTGCCGATATCCACGCTGACCGTCATACTGAACGAAACCCTAACGCCGAACGATCCGCCTGCCCCGTTCCGGGACAGGAATGGACCCTTGCCGATTCGGCGCCCGGAATAAAGCGCGACAGGGCGTGTTTCCCACCGCGGCGCGCACAGATGGGGGCGGCAGCAGGCATCGGCAAGGGGCGATATTGTGCACTGCACGGGTTCGTGAAAATCGCGTCATCTCCCTGTGAACATTCACTTTTTTGGTAACGGTGAGTTCACCGGAGGGCCGCTTCCGCTTTCGCTTCGATCGGCCTATCTCAGCATCACCGAGCCGAACGGGAACGAACCCCGCCAACGGCCCCGGAGGCGACCGGACGCATTGCCCGGCCCCGTCATCGCATAAGGCATACGATCATGAAGAACACTGTTTTCGCCACCGTCGCCCTCGCCGCCGTCGCCCTGACCTCGACGGCCCCCGCCTTCGCGTGGGATCCGGCGAACTCCAGCCGCGACTCCTACGTGGAGCGTCTGGCCGAGCGTCCCGTCGCCGGCTCGGCCGTGTCGACCAACGACAGCGCCCGCTTCGCGACCGGCACCGCCGCCTGGGATCCGGCCGAGACGAGCCGCGACCGCGACGTGCGCCTGCAGGCCGAGAAGGTCCCGGCCTTCCAGGGCCAGTCCTACATCCCGACCCGCGACGGCTTCCTGACCGACTGAACGCCGGCGGGAACAAGGGCCCGGATCGCCGGGTCCTGATCTGACAAGAGGGCGCCGACCGTGAGGTCGACGCCCTTTTTCGTGCGTGCAGGGATTGGAACGGGTCAGACGATGCCGCCGCCGCCCGCCTTCGCGGCGGGCCGTTCGGCGGAGACCTTGGCCCGATAGCCGCTCGCCCGGTAGGTGGCGATCGGGTCGAGGGCGCCGCCGTCGCGCCGGCGGGCTTCTGCCAGGATGGGCGTGACGTCAGTGCGGAAGCCGATCTTCAGGAGTTCTGAGGCCAGGATGGCGTCGTTCGCCTCCTGGGCGGCGCCGAGGGCCTCGCGGTCGACGAGGAGCGCCTGGGCGTAGGCGCGGCGGATCTCGTCGGCAGAGCGGATCAGGCTCTCGATCGGGTCGGTCACGTTGTGCGACTGGTCGATCATGTGGGCGAGCGGCGGCAGGCCGGCGCCGACCTCCACGTCGACCAGTTCGTTGAAGACCAGGAAGAGGCGGAACGGGTCGATGGAGCCGGCGTCGAGGTCGTCGTCGCCGTACTTGCAGTCGTTGAAGTGGAAGCCGCCGAGGCGGCCGAACTGCAGGAGGCGGGCGACGATCATCTCAATGTTGACGTTCGGCGCGTGGTGGCCGAGGTCGACCAGGCACTTGGCCTTCGGGCCGAGGGTGGTGGCGGCCAGATAGCTGGTGCCCCAGTCCTGGATGACGGTGGCGTAGAAGGCCGGCTCGTACATCTTGTGCTCGACGAAGAGCGTCCAGTCGTCCGGCAGCCGGGCGTAGACCGCCTGCATGGCATCCAGGTAGCGCTCGAACGCGCGGGTGAGATGGCTCTGGCCGGGGAAGTTGGCGCCGTCGCCGATCCAGACCGTGAGGGCTTTGGAGCCGAGGGCGCGGCCGATCTCGATGCACTCGATGTTGTGCTCCACCGCCATCCGGCGCACGGCCGGATCGGTGTGGGAGAGCGAGCCGAACTTGTAGGACGGGCTCTGGCCGGGCTGGTCCTGGAAGGTGTTGGAGTTCATGGCGTCGAAGCCGAGGCCAAGGCGATCGCCGGCGGCCTTGAGGTCGGCGACGTCGGCCGGCTTGTCCCACGGGATGTGCAGCGAGACGGTGGGGGTGGCGCGGCCGAGCTGCTGGATGACGGCGCAGTCGGCGAGCTTCTCGTAGATGCCGCGCGGCTCGCCGCCGCCCGGAAATCGGGCGAACCGCGTGCCGCCGGTGCCGACGCCCCAGGACGGGACGGCGACGTGGAAGCGGCGGGTCGCCTCGGTGACGGCGTCGATGTCGACGCCGCGGCGGGCGAGCTTCTCGCCGAGGGCGGCGTAGTCGGTGGCGTGGTCGCCGGCGCGGCGGTCGTTCTCCGCCGCGATCAGGTCCTCGCCGATGGGGTGAGCGGACATGGGGTTCCTCCCGAGGCGGTCAGCGCGTGAAGCTCTGGGCGTTGCCGGCGTCCACGTTGATGATGTTGCCGGTGGACTTGGCGGCAAGGTCGGAAGCGAGGAAATAGACCGCCTCGGCGATGTCCTCCGGGTAGACGGAGAGCTTCAGCATGGAGCGCTTGCGGTAGTGCTCTTCCAGGTCGTCCGGCTGGAGATTGTAGGCGGCGGCGCGCTGCTCGCGCCATTCGCCGGTCCAGATCTTGGAGCCGCGCAGCACCGCGTCCGGATTGACCACGTTCACCCGGATGCCGACGTCGGCGCCTTCGAGCGCCAGGCAGCGGGCGAGATGGATCTCGGCGGCCTTGGCGGTGCAGTAGGCGGAGGCGCCGGGGGAGGCCGCGAGGCCGTTCTTCGACGCGATGAAGACCACCGAGCCGCCGAGCTTCTGGCCGCGCATCAGCCGGAAGGCCTCGCGGGCGACCAGGAAATAGCCCTTGGCCAGGATGTCGATGTTGCGGTTCCACATGGCGAGCGTCGTTTCCTCCACCGGGGCGGAGGACGAGATGCCGGCGTTGGAGACGAGGATGTCGAGCCCGCCATAGTCCACCACCGCGCGGGTGAAGCCGTCGGCGACGGCGGCCTCGTCGGTGACGTCGAGCGTGACGGCGCGCACGTGGTCGGCGCCGAAGCTCTTGGCGAAGTTCGCCTTCGTCTCCTCGAGCGCGGCGCCGTCGATGTCGGTCAGCACCACGCAGGCGCCCTCGGAGAGAAGCTTGCCGGCGATCGCCCGGCCGATGCCGCCGGCGGCGCCGGTGACGAGGGCGACGCGGCCGACGAGGGACTTCGGCTTCGGCATGCGCTGGAGCTTGGCCTCCTCCAGGAGCCAGTATTCGATGTTGAAGGCCTCCTGCTCGGAGAGGCCCACATAGGTGTCGACGCTGGAGGCGCCGCGCATGACGTTGATGGCATTGACGTAGAACTCCGCCGCGATGCGGGCGGTGGCCTTGTCCTTGGCGAACGAGATCATGCCGACGCCGGGCACGAGATAGATGACGGCGTTCGGGTCGCGGATGGCCGGGCTGTCGGGGTGCTTGCAGCGCTCGTAGTAGCCGGTGTAGTCGGCCCTGTAGTCGGCGATGGCGTCGTCGAGGCTGGAGAGGACTGCGTCGAGATTGTTCGACGCCGGATCGAAGGGAAGTACCAGCGGCCGGATCTTGGTGCGCAGGAAATGGTCCGGGCAGGAGGTGCCGAGGGCCGCGAGGGGCTTCAGGTCGCGGCTGTTGACGAAGTCGAGGACCGCCGGGCTGTCGTCGAAGTGGCCGACCTTGCGCTCCGCCGCGCTGATGCGCTGGCGGATGGCCGGCAGCAGCTTCGCCGCCACCGCCTGCCGGTCCGTCTCGGCGAGCGGCGACACGACGGCGCCGCCGAAGGCAGGCCGGCTGCGCGTCTTGCCGTCGAAATAGCGGATGGCGGTGTTGATGATCCGCAGCGTGGTCTCGTAGCTCTCCCCGGCGGTGTCGCCCCAGGTGAAGAGGCCGTGGCTTTCAAGGACGACGCCCTTGGCGTTCGGGTTGTCGCGGGCGAAGGCGGAGAGGTCGAGGCCGAGCTGGAAGCCAGGGCGGCGCCAGGGCAGCCAGCCGATCTCGTCGCCGAAGATCTCGCGGGTCAGTGCCCGGGAGTTGGCCGTCGCCGCGATGGCGATCACCGCGTCCGGGTGCATGTGGTCCACATGCCGGTAGGGCAGATAGGCGTGCAGCGGCGTGTCGATGGAGGCGGCGCGCGGGTTGAGGTTGAAGGTGCAGTGGGGCAGGTAGCCCACCATCTCGTCCTCGTGCTCGAGGCCGCGGTAGAGGCCCTTCAGCTGCTCCAGCTTGTCCATGTAGAGGGTGGAGAAGCCGTCGCGCTTCATGGTGCCGACGTCGCCGCCGGAACCCTTGACCCAGAGGACGACCACGTCCTCGCCGGTGAGCGGGTCCTTGTGCAGCACCTTGGCCGACGTGTTGCCGCCGCCATAGTTGGTGATACGCTTGTCGGCGCCAAGGAGGTTGGACCGGTAGAGGAGCCGGCCGGGCTCGTCGAGGGTCGCGGCGTAAGCCTCGTCCCAACGGTTCTCCAGAAGCTGGATGTCGGCCACGTCGGCCATCGGCGCCTCCCAGGGGCAGTTCTTCGTCTTCGCGAAAGGGTGACGGTCCGGAAAGCAGGGCGTCGTCGCCCCGTCCCCGACCATCGTCGACCGGGGAAGATATCGCGCAGGCAAGGTCGGGCTGTCAATCGCATCCAATCAATATCGATCATACTGCAGCGCAACATGACTATTTTTGACCGATGATGATTGACATTCGAGAGTTCAAACGATTTGATCCGCACCAAGGGAGACGTAGATGCACGAACGTGAGCGCCAGAGGATCATTCTGAGCGCCGTCCAGGAACGGCCGGTTGCGACGGTGCAGGACATCGTCGAGATGACCGGCGTTTCGGAGGCGACGATCCGGCGTGACATCGCGGCCCTCGCCCTGCAGGGCCGCTTGCGGAAGGTGCGTGGCGGCGCGGAGGCGCTGCACCCGCCGCAGGTCGGCACCCTGGCGGCCCGCCCCTTCCGGGTGAGCGAGTCCGTCAACAGCGTGCAGAAACGAGCGATCGGCCGGGCGGCGGCGCGGCTCTGCGCCGACGGGGAGAGCATCATCATCAACGGCGGGACGACCACGTTCCAGCTGGCGCACAACCTCGTCGGCCGGCGGCTGCAGGTGATGACCAACTCGTTCGCCATCGCCGAGCATCTGGTGAAGAACACCAAGTGCACGGTGATCGTGCCGGCCGGGACGATCTACCGGGAGCAGAACATCATCCTGTCGCCGTTCGAGAACGACGGCACGGCGCACTTCTACGCGCGGCGGATGTTCATGGGCGCCCAAGGGGTGTCGTCGCTCGGCATCATGGAGAGCGACAGCCTGATCATCCAGTCCGAGCAGCGGCTGATGCGGCAGGCGGACGAGCTGGTGCTGCTCGTCGACAGCTCCAAGTTCCAGAACCGCTCCAGCCTGATCCTCTGTCCGTTGGAGCGGGCCACCACCATCGTGACCGACGACGCCATCACGGACGAGGCGCGCCGGATGATCGAGACCGCCGGCCTGACCCTCGTGATCGCGGATGCCGCGGAGGCCGGTCTGGAGAGGACATCCTCGTCCGTCGCCTGACGACCGGTGGGAGACTTGGGGGTGAGACCCCGGGTTCGGTCTTCGGGACGGCGGCGCGGATGACGTGCAGTCAAAAGGGAGGAAAAAAGCATGTCGTTTCTGAAGACACTCGCTCTCGGCACGGCGCTCGCCGCCGCGCTGATCGCCGGCCCCGCGCAGGCGGAGAACGTCAAGGTCGCCCTCGTCGTCAAGGCGCTCGGCATCGGCTTCTTCGAGGCCGCCCAGAAGGGCGCCGAGCAGGCCGCCGCCGAAGTCGGCGACATGGAGATCATCTACACCGGCCCGACGTCGACCACGGCGGAAGGGCAGATCGAGGTGATCAACGCGCTGATCGCCCAGCGGGTGGACGCCATCGCCATCTCGGCCAACGACAAGGACGCGGTGGCGCCGGCGCTGAAGAAGGCGATGGACCGCGGCATCAAGGTGATCTCGTGGGATTCCGGCGTCGCGCCGGAAGGCCGCATGGTGCACCTCAACCCGTCGTCCAACGCGCTGATCGGCAACCAGCTCCTGAAGCTCGCCGAGGCGGCCCTGCCGGACGGCAAGGGTGACATCGCCATCCTGTCGGCGACCGCCACCTCGACCAACCAGAACACCTGGATCGAGGAGCTGAAGAAGGCGCAGCCGAACTATCCGGGCATCAACGTGGTGACGACGGTCTATGGCGACGACCTCGCCGACAAGTCCTACCGCGAGACCCAGGGCCTCTTGCAGACCTATCCGAACGTGAAGGTGATCGTGGCGCCGACCTCGGTCGGCATCGTGGCCGCCGCCCAGGCGGTGTCGGACGCCGGCAAGGTGGGCGAGGTGTTCGTCACCGGCCTCGGCCTGCCGTCGGAGATGGCCGGCCATGTGAAGTCGGGCGCGTCCAAGTCCTTCTCGATCTGGAACCCGATCGATCTCGGCTATTCGGCCGCGACGATCGCCTACCACATCGTCAAGGGCAACGCGAAGGGCGAGCCGGGCGAGACCATCCCGATCGGCCGCGTGGGTTCCGTCGCGTTCGACGAGAACGGCGAAGGCGCCATGGCCGACCCGTTCACCTACGACGCCAGCAACGTGGAAGAGTTCGCCAAGATCTTCTGATCGCGGCGGGTTCGCTTTCCATCGCGGCTCTCCGCCCTGTCGTGCCGCCGGTTCGGCAGGGAGGGGGCTGCCATACATCCTTCCTTTCAAGGGAAGGATCTTGTCGCGTCACGCCAGAGGACAGCGCGCCTCATGCATATGCCAAGCCCCTCCCCTGCCCTCGCCGAGCCCATCCTGGAGATGCGCGGCATCTCCAAGAGCTTTCCCGGCGTGAAGGCGCTGTCCGACGTGGCGCTGGCGCTGCGGCCCGGGCGGGTGACGGCGCTGATCGGGGAGAACGGGGCAGGCAAGTCGACCCTCGTGAAGATCCTGACCGGCATCTACCGGCCGGACGGCGGCGAGATCCGGGTGGACGGGGCGCCGGTGCGGTTCGAGACGGCGGCGGACGCGCAGGCCGCCGGCATCACGGCCATCCACCAGGAGACCGTGCTCTTCGACGAATTGACCGTGGCGGAGAACATCTGGCTCGGCCACGCGCCGCGCGGCCGCTTCGGTCTGATCTCCTGGGCGGCGATGCGGGCGCGGTCCGCCGCCCTCCTCCACTCGGTGGACGCGGACATCGACCCGCGCACCCGGCTGAAGGATCTTTCCATCGGCCAGCGGCACCTGGTGGCGATCGCCCGGGCGCTCTCGGTGGAAAGCCGGATCGTCATCATGGACGAGCCGACCGCCGCCCTCTCCCACAAGGAGGTGGAGGACCTCTTCCGCATCATCGAGCGGCTGAAGGCGAAGGGGAAGGCCATCCTCTTCATCAGTCACAAGTTCGAGGAGGTCTGGCGCATCGCCGACGACTTCGCCGTGTTCCGGGACGGCAAGGCGGTGGGCGCCGGGGGCCTTGCGGACGTGAACCACGGCGACCTCGTGAAGATGATGGTCGGCCGCGCGGTGGACCAGGTGTTTCCGAAAACGCCGGCGCGGATCGGCGAGACGGTGCTGGCGGTGGAGAACTACTGCCACCCGACGGAATTCGACGGGGTGTCGTTCACGCTCCGGCGCGGCGAGATCCTCGGGCTCTACGGGCTCGTCGGCGCCGGCCGGTCGGAGGTCTGCCAGGCGCTCTTCGGGGTGACGCGGCCGAGCGCCGGCACGGTGACGCTGGAGGGCCGTCCGATCACGGTGGCGGCGCCCGCGGACGCGATCCGGGCCGGCATCGTCTACGTGCCGGAGGAGCGCGGGCGGCACGGGGCCATCCTGCCCATGGGCATCGCGGAGAACATCTCGCTGCCCTCGCTCCACCGCACGGCGCGGCGGGGCTTCCTGCGGATGGCCGAGGAGTTCGCGCTCGCTCGCACCTACGCGGAGCGGCTGGACCTTCGCGCCGCGTCGCTCTCGCAGCCGGTCGGCACGCTGTCCGGCGGCAACCAGCAGAAGGTGGTGATCGGCAAGTGGCTGGCGACGGGACCGAAGGTAATCATCCTCGACGAGCCCACCAAGGGCATCGACATCGGCTCCAAGGCGGCGGTGCACGCCTTCATGAGCGAACTCGCCGGCGAGGGGCTGGCGGTGATCATGGTGTCGAGCGAGATCCCGGAAATCCTCGGCATGGCCGACCGGGTGGTGGTGATGCGCGAGGGTCGCATGGCCGGGACGTTCGACCGGGCGGGGCTGACGCCGGAGACGCTGGTGCGCGCGGCGACGGGCAACGAGGGGGGCGCGTGATGGAGGTTGGTTCGCCATGGGCGGCGTTTCGCCCGACGCCGCTCTCTCCCGTGCGGTCATCCCGGCGGACGCCGGGATCCAGCCGACGGGGCGAGTGGCACCGGCGGTGCGGGACGTTGACGGCCGGCGC
>NZ_MSIG01000019.1 GCF_001927285.1 Mongoliimonas terrestris
GAACCTGCAGAACTGAGTTGATGACGGCGGGGGAGGAGGAGGGGGAGGGTGGTGAGTGGGCACCGCCATCACAGCAATCGGTACCAATCTCCGTCAGGCGAGTTCCACGATGGCGTCCACCTCCACGAGGGCGTTGGCCGGGAGGCTGGAGACGCAGACGGCGGTGCGGGCGTGACGGCCGGCATCGCCGTAGAGGGCGATGAAGAGGTTGGAGGCGCCGTCGACCACCTTCGGTCCGTCCGGATAGCCGGGCGGCGCGCTGACGAAGCCGCCGAGGCGGATGACCGCGCTCACCCGGTCGAGCGACCCGGCCGCGGACTTGATGGCGAAGAGGAGGTTGAGGGCGCAGAGGCGGGCCGCGCTCTCGGCCAGCGCCATGTCGACCTCGGCGCTCATCGGGCCAAAGTGCTGCGGCACGCCTTCCCACTCGCAGATCTGGCCGGCGAGGAAGAGGAGGTTGCCGCTCTGTCGATACGGCAGAAAGTTGGCCCGCGACGGGGCGCTCTGCGGCAGGCTGAGGCCGAGCGCGGCGAGGCGCGCCTCGACCGGCGACGGTTCGGCGCTCATGATGCCACCACGGCGCGGCGGACGGGCGGACAGGCGATAGTCATGACGGTTCTCCTTCTCAATCCCAACACCAACGCGGCCACCACGGCCGCCATGGTGTCCATCGCCACGGAGGCCGGGACGGGCCTCCGCTTCGTCGGCCGCACCGCTCCGTTCGGCGCCCCCATGATCGTCGACGCCGCGGCCCTCGCCGTCGGCGCCGACGCGGTGGACGCGATGGCGGCCGAGATAATGGCCGGCGACGAGCCCGTTGTCGGCGTCGTCGTCGGGGCGTTCGGCGATCCTGGCATCGACCGGGTCCGGCGTAGGCTCGCCATCCCGGTCACCGGCATCGGCGAGGCCAGCATGCTGGAGGCCGCGGCGGGCGGGCGGCGCTTTGCGGTCGCCACCACCACACCCGGCCTCGTCGACGCCATTGCGGCGAAGGCTGCGGCCCTGGGCCTTTCCGATCGGTTCGCCGGCACGATGCTGACCCCGGGCGACCCGGTCGCCCTGGTGGCGGATCCGGCGCGGCTGCAGGACGCCCTGGCGGACGCCGCCGAACGGGCGGCGGAAGCCGGCGCCGACGCGGTGATCATCGGCGGCGGTCCACTGGCCGCCGCCGCGGCCGGGCTTCGCGGGCGGCTTGGCGTGACGATCGTGGAGCCTCTGCCGGCGGCAGCGCGGCGGATCCGGATGCTGATCGACCAGGCGGCGGCGCCTTGAAGCTGAGGCCCAGCGCGCCGGATCGAGACGTTCAGCGCCACTGATCAGGCGGAGGGGCCGCGCGAGGCCGCGATCCGGGCGGCGACGCCGATCAGCCAGAGGTCCGACCCGCGCGGGCCGATCAGCGACACCCCGTAGGGCGCGCCGTCCACCATGCCGGCGGGCATGACCACCTGCGGCAGGCCGCTCATGCCGGCGACGCAGAGGAGCGCCATGGCGTCATGGCGGAAGCCGTCGAACACCTCCGGGCCGGCGTCGAGGCGGAAGGGCGCGTCGTGGACGGCGGGGGCGATCAGAACGCCGTCGGAGCCGAGAAGGGCATCCATGGCGGTGCGGAAGCCCGCGCGGACGGCGTTGGCGACGGACTCCTCGCCTTCCGTGATGCTGCGGGCGTGGGCGAAGCGCTGGTCGATGCCGGCGGAGAGCGGCATGCGCGAACGCTCCATCCAGGGCACCACGGCGCGCTTGGCGTCGGCGCCTTGCAGCACGCGGTAGTTGGCGTAGAGGCCCGCCGCGCCGATGTCCGGATAGATCGCGACCGGCGCGGCGTCGAAGCCGGCCGCGACGGTGTCGAACACCGCCCGGGGGCCGGGCGCCAGCCGGTCGGCCATGTCGCGGGCAAGGAGAAGCCGGGCTTCGGCGCCGCCGGTCGTGTCCGGACCGAGCACGGCCGCGCCGGCGGCGGCGAGCACGGCCGGATCGCGGGCGAACAGGCCGCAGGTGTCGAAGCTCGGCGCGAGGGCCATGCAGCCGTCGAGCGAGATCCGGCCGTGGCTGGGGCGCAGGCCCCAGAGGCCGCAGAAGCTGGACGGCGCCCGCACCGAGCCGCCGGTGTCGGTGCCGACGCCGATGTCCGCAAGACCGGCGGCCACGGCTGCCGCCGATCCCGACGAGGAGCCGCCGGGGATGCGGTCCGGCGCGGCGGTGTTGATCGGCGCGCCGAAGTGCGGGTTGAGGCCGTAGAGCGACCAGGCGAGTTCGTCCGTGTGGGTCTTGCCGACGAAGCGCGCGCCGGCGTCGAGGAGGGCCTGGATGGCGGGCGCGGTTCGGGTCTTCACGTCGCTCTCGGCGAGCTTCAGCGGGCTGCCGCAGCCGGTGCGGTAGCCGGCCACGTCGAAGAGGTCCTTCACCGCGAGGGTGAGGCCCGCGAGGGGGCCGTCGGCCGCACTGTCCACCGGGACGGGCGGGTAGGGCATGAAGGCATGCACGGGATCATCGGCGAGCAGCATGGGGATGCGTATCCAATCAGGCGTTGACGGCGGGTGCGGCGGACGTCGCGCCGGCGAAGCGGTCGGCCTTCGGCACGCAGACGACCCGGCGGCCGGCGCCCGGCGTCAGCACCGGCGGCAGGGCGGCGGAACAGACCGGGCCGGCTTCCGGGCAGCGGGGCGCGAAGGAGCAGGCGGTCGGCCGGGCGTCGAGGGCGGGCGGCGCGCCGGGGATGGCCTCCAGGCGCGTGCCGGGCGTCACGTCGTGGAGGTTGGCGGCGAGAAGGCCGCGCGTGTAGGGGTGGCGCGCGTCGCGGATGATCTCCCGCGTGGTGCCAGTCTCGATCAGCGTGCCGGCATACATGACGGCGATCCGGTCGGAGATCTCCACCGCCACGCCGATGTCGTGGGTGACGAAAATGATCCCCATGCCGAACTCCTTCTGCAACTCGCGAAGGAGAAGCAGCACCTGGATCTGCACCGTGGCGTCGAGCGCCGTGGTGGGCTCGTCGGCGAGCAGCAGCTTCGGCCGGCAGGAGAGCGCGAGGGCGATCATGGCGCGCTGGCGCATGCCGCCGGACATTTCGTGCGGGTAGTTCTTCAGGCGGCGCTCCGGCGAGGGGATGCGCACCTTCTTCAGCATGTCGAGCGCCACGTCCATGCCGGCGGAGCGGGAGATGCCCTTGTGCCGGCAGACGGCCTCGGCGATCTGCTCGCCGATGGTGTAGACCGGATCGAGGGCCAGCATGGGCTCCTGGAAGATCATCGACGTGGTGCCGCCGCGATAGTCGGCAAGGGCCCGTCCCTTGAGGCTCATGACGTCGATGCCGTCCACCGTCATGGCGCCGGAGATGGCGGTGCGCTTCTCCGGCAGGAGGCGGAGGAGGGCCTTCAGCGTCACGCTCTTGCCGGAGCCGGATTCGCCGAGGATGGTCAGCACCTCGCCGGGCTTCAGGCTGAGGTCGAGGCCGTTGACCGCGTGCACCGTGCGGGCGCCGTGGAAGCGGACGTTGAGGTTGCGGATGTCGACGAGGGCCTCGGTCATGCGGCGAGCTCCGCGATGCGGGCGGCGGCCCGGCTGTGGCCCGACGCGGGGTCGAGCATGTGGCAGGCGGCCATGTGGTCCGCGTCGCCGGCGACCGGCATGGCCGTGGGGCGCGCGGTGCCGCACATGGGCTCGGCGAAGGCGCAGCGGGTGTGGAAGCGGCAGCCGGAGGGCGGGTCGATGGGGTTCGGCGGATCGCCGGCGAGGGGCGGCACCTCGGTCCGGTCGTCCGGGTCCATGGACGGCATGGCGGCGAAGAGGGCGGCCGTGTAGGGGTGCGCCCGGCGCTGCCAGATCTTCTCCACCGGCCCGATCTCCACCACCTCGCCGAGATACATCACCATGATCCGGTCTGAGATGTAGCGGACCACGTTGAGGTCGTGGGAGATGAACACGTAGGTGAGACCGAACTCGGCCTTCAGGTCGGTGAGGAGGTTGAGGACCTGCGCCTCCACCGACTTGTCGAGGGCGGAGACCGCCTCGTCCAGGATGACGAGCCGGGGCCGGATCGCGAGCGAGCGGGCGATGTTGACGCGCTGACGCTGGCCACCGGACAGCTCGTGCGGATAGCGGCCGGCGAAGCGCTCCGGCGCGAGCCCGACACGGGTGAGGAGCTCGTGGGCGAGGGCGCGGGCGTCGTCGGTGGACGTGCCGCGCATGCGCGGGCCGAAGGCGATGGTGTCCTCGATGGTGAGGCGCGGGTTCAGCGAGGCGTAGCTGTCCTGGAACACCATCTGCACGCCGGCCCACAAGTCCTTCAGCGTCAGGTCGCCGCCGAGCTGCTCCCCGTCGAAGATGAGGTCGCCGCTGTCGATCGGCGTCAGCCCGACGAGGATGCGCGCGGTGGTGGACTTGCCGCAGCCAGACTCGCCGACGATGCCGAGGGTCTCGCCTTTCTCGACGGTGAAGGAGACGTCGTCGACGGCGCGGACGGCGCTCGCCTTCATGCCGAAGAGGCCCTTGGAGATGGTGAAGTGCCGTTTCAGCGACTTCGCGATGACGAGGGGCTGGGCGGGACCGCCACGGTCCGGCCGGGGGTCGACGACGGTATCGGCCATGGCTCAGTCCTTGATGTTCATCGCTGTCCTGAGGCTGTCGCTCAGGAGGTTCAGGCAGAGGGAGGTGATGAAGATCATCACGCCGGGCAGGGCGGCGATGAGCGGATTGATGTAGATGGCGCTGCGGAGGGTGTTGAGCATCAGCCCCCACTCGGCCTCCGGCGGCTTCACGCCGAGGCCGAGGAAGGAGAGGCCGGCGGCGAGGATCATGGACACGCTGGTGAGGCTGGTGGCGTAGACGAAGATCGGGCTCACCACGTTGCCGAGCACGTGCACGCGCACAACCGTGAAGGCGCTGGCGCCGGAGATGCGCGCCGCGTCGACATACTCCAGGTTTCGCACCGAGGCGGTCACGCTTTCGGCCACCCGGGTGATCGGCGGGATGAAGACGAGCGTCAGCGACACGATGCTGTTGATGATGCCGGCGCCGAGCGCCGCCGAGATGGCGATGGCGAGGAGCACGGACGGGAAGGCGAAGAAGACGTCCACCGTGCGCATGATCACGGCGTTGACGAGACCGCCGACGAAGCCGGCGAGGACGCCGAGCACCGTGCCGATCATGAAGGCGAAGAGCACCGGCAGGAGGCCGAGGAGGAGGGTGAGCCGGCCGCCGTAGATGAGGCGGGCCAGCATGTCGCGGCCGAGCTCGTCGGTGCCGAGGAGATGGCCCGGCGTGCCGACGGGCTTCAGCCGGCTCACCATGCTGCCGGCGTAGGGATCCTGCAGGCCGAGGTAGGGGGCGAAGATCGCCGCCCCGATGATGGCGAAGAGGAAGGTGCCGAAGACGAGGGCGACCGGGTCGCGCCGCAGGCGCGCGCCGACGCCGCTCCAGTAGCCTTTCGATCGCACCACGGCCTTCGGCGGGCCGCTGGCGGCGATGCTGGTCCCGATGCTGGCCATCGTTCAGGTTCTCCGGATACGCGGGTCGATCAGGGGCTGGGCGAGGTCGACGAGGAGATTGGTGACGACGAAGAAGAGGGCGAGCACCAGGATGGTGCCCTGCAGGAGCGGCAGGTCGCGCTGGAAGATGGCGTTGGAGAGGAGGAAGCCGGTGCCGGGCCAGTTGAACACCGTCTCGATCAGGATGGAGCCGCCGAGGAGGTAGCCGAGCTGGATGCCCACCACGGAGAGCGCGGTCGGGGCGGCATTGCGGATCACGTGCGCGACCACGTGCCGGGACATGAGGCCCTTGGCGTAGAGAGCGGTGACGAAGTCGTTCGAGCGGATGTCGGCGACGAGGGCCCTGACCGTGCGGGTGACGATGCCCATGGGCACGGCGGCGAGGGTGATGGCGGGTAGGATGATAAAACGCAGGTGCTCCCAGTCCCAGGCCCATTCGGTGGAGCCGCCCGGGCCGGCGCCCATGGAGGGGAGCCAGCCGAGCGAGACCGAGAAGATCACCACCAGCACCATGCCGAGCCAGTAGTTCGGCACAGAGACGCCCGCGATGGCGATGCCGGTGATCACCTTGTCGACCACGCCGTTCTTGTAGGTGCCGGCGAGGAAGCCGAACAGGATGCCAAGCGGAAAGCCGATGGCCGAGGCGAAGAAGGCGAGGATCAGCGAGTTGCCGACCGCCCGCATGACCTCGTCGGCGACCGGCCGGCCCGACGCGATGGAGGTGCCGAGATCGCCGGTCAGCGCGTTGCCGAGCCAGAGCACGAACTGCACCGGCAGCGGCTTGTCGAACCCGTAGGCGGCGCGCATCTCCGCCTGCTGCTCGGCGGTGGCGTCCACCGGCATCACGGCGGTCAGCGGATCGCCGGGGGCGATGTGGACGAGCATGAAGCAGATCAGGCTGACGCCGAGGGCGACCGGGATGACGGAGACCAGCCGCTGCAGGAAATAGATGAGCATGGAGCCTTGCCTCGCGGGCAGCGTGACGACCTCGGCCCGCCGCGGCGGCGGGGCGGCGGCGATAGGCGGGCGCGCGGCGGCCCGTCGGCCGCCGCGCGCGTCGGCTCACTCGACGGTGATCGGCGAGAAGTCCTGGAACCAGTTCTGCGCCTGCACGAAGCCCTTCACCTTCGGGCTCATGGCGCGCGGGGCGACGTCATGGGCGACCATCAGGAAGAGGGCGTCGTTGACGTACTTCTCATGCGTCTTCTGCAGCACTACGTCCTGGGCCTCCGGGTCGAAGGTGCCGCGGATCTCCTTGAAGAGCGCGTCCATCTCCGGATCGCAGTAATGGCCCCAGTTGGTGCCGTTCGGCGCGATCAGGTCGCAGGAGAGATGGCGGATGAGGCCGGTGAACGGGTCCTGGATGAAGTAGGAGAAGTTGATCGACTGGGTGCCGAGCGCGTTCTCGCTCTTGGCGCCGGCGCGCCAGATGTTGATCATCGTGTTCCACTCGACGACCTCGAAGGTGACGTCGATGCCGACGGCCGCGAGGTTCTGCTGGATGAACTCGTTCATCGGCAGCGGCAGCATCTGGCCGGAGCCGGACGGCGAGATGAGCGCCTTCACGGCGAGCCGCTTGTCGGGGCCGTAGCCGGCTTCGGCGAGCAGCGCCTTGGCGGCCTCCGGATCGTAGGTCGGCACGAATTCCGGGCTGCCGAACCACTGCGACGACGCCGGCAGGAAGCCCTTGGCGGGCTCCATCAGGCCGCCGAGCAGCTGCTTCATGCCCTCGCGGTCGACGGCGAGGTTGGCGGCCTTGCGCACGCGGATGTCGTTCCAGGGCGAGCCCTCCACGCGGGAGAGGTGCCAGGTCCAGTTGTGCGGCAAGGTGTTGGAGACGATCGTGAAGCCGTTGCCGGTGAGCTGCGGCACGATGTCGGGCGCCGGGGCCTCGATCCAGTCGACCTGGCCGGAGAGGAGCGCGGCCGAGCGGGCGTTCGGCTCCGGCAGCGGCAGCAGCACCAGCTTGTCGAGCTTGGGCACCCGGTCCTTGTCCCAGTAGTCGGCGAAGGGCTCCATCTCGGCCCGCTCGCGCGGGGTGAAGGCCGTCAGCTTCCACGGGCCGGTGCCGGAGGGCTTGGAGGCGACGGCGTTCCAGTCCTTGCCCTGGGCCTCCCAGTTGGCCGGCGACGACATCAGGATCCAGGCGAGCTGGTAGGGGAGGGTGGCATCCGGCTGCTTGGTGATGATCTCCACAGTCAGCGGATCCACCACCTTGTAGCTCGCAACCGCCGGTATGCGGCTCTTGCCCTGGGCCGCCTGGCGGCTGTCGTACTGCGGGCTGTCCTCCTTGAGGAGCTTGTCGAGGTTCCACACCACCGCATCGGCCGTGAAGGCGCTGCCGTCGTGGAACTTGACACCGTCGCGCAGCTTGAAGGTCCACTTGGTGAGGTCGGCCGGATCCGCCGACCATTCGGTGGCAAGGCCCGGCTTGAGGGTGGAGGGCTTGTCGGCGCTCGACAGGTCCCAGTTGATCAGCGCGTCGTAGACCGTATAGCCCATGAACCGCATGCCCTCGCCGCCCTGGTCCGTCTGGCCAGTGGTCAGCGGGATGTCGGACGCCGTCATGCCGATCCGCAGCGTGCCTTGAGCCAGGGCGGACGTCGCCATCAGGGCGGAAGCCATGGCGGCTATGGCGGCGGTTCGCAAAGTCTTCATCAGCATCGTTTGGGCCCTTGCATCATTGGTCCTTGGAGGCACCCCCCGGGGGGCGCATGGGGATCGCTGAACGCAAGGCATGTGCCATCCGGAGAAAATGCGATGAATTCCCGGGCATCCGCGCCCATCCGGAAGGACGGCTGGCCGGTGGAATGGAAGCCCTGGGTTACCGGGACACTCCCTAAGCAAAAGAACGGATACTTGCCTAAATATTGGACGTTAGCGGCAGTCGGCCCGGTCCGGCGGTGGGCGGGCGGGCGCGAAGGGCCGTGTGGCTTCGGGACGCGGGGACGCGGCGCCGGAATTGCCGTTGAGGCCCGCGCGACCAGCCGGCATGGTGGCGTCGATCGTCCGGACGGGCGGCGGGCCGCCAGCGGGTTCGTCGCGGCCGCCCGGCGGAGAGGAGACGGACGGACGCATGCGCAACTTTGAGCAACCCGGGCGGTCGCTGGCGGTGGGCCGCAGCGGCATGGCGGCCACCTCGCACCCGACCGCCACCCTGACTGCCGTCGAGGTGCTGAAGGCCGGCGGCACGGCGATGGACGCGGCGGTGGCGGCCTGCGCGGTCCAGTGCGTGGTGGAGGCCGGCTCCACCGGCATCGGCGGTGACTGCTTCGCGCTGATCGCCAAGGACGGCCGGGATCCGGTGCTGGCCTACAACGGGTCCGGGCGGACGCCGGCGGGCCTCACGATCGACCGGCTGGTCGCCCGCGGCGTCACCGCCATCGCCCGCACGTCGCCGCACGCGGTGACCGTGCCGGGCGCCATCGACGCCTGGGCGCGGCTGGTCGCGGATCACGGCCGGATGCCGCTCGCCGACGTGCTCGCCCCGGCGGTGGCGCTCGCCCGCGGCGGCTATCCGATCACGCCGCGGGTCGCCCGCGACATCGGCACCCAGGCCGAGCTTCTGCGCGCCGACCCGACGACGCGCGCGACCTTTCTCGTCGACGGCAACCCGCCGCCGATCGGCGCACTGCAGACCCAGCCGCGGCTCGCCGACACGCTCGAGGCGATCGGCCGGGATGGGCGCGACGCCTTCTACCGGGGCTCTGTGGCCGAGGACATGGTGGCGACGCTTGAAGCGCGGGGCGGCTTTCACACGCTGGACGACTTCGCCGCGGCGGCGGGCGCCTATGTGGCGCCGGTGCGGACGGACTATCGGGGCTATACCGTCCACGAGTGCCCGCCGAACGGGCAGGGCATCGTGGCGCTGATGATCCTCAACATCCTGAAGCGCTTCCCGCCGTGGACCGACCCGGAGGACTTCGACGGCATCGCCGTCGAGATCGAGGCCGCCCGGCTCGCCTATGCGGTGCGCGACGGGGTCGTGGGCGATCCGGACGGCGGGCCGGTGCCGGTGGACGACCTTCTCTCCGATGCGCTCGCCGACCGGCTGGCCGCCATGATCGACCCGGCCCGGGCGATCGCCGCCTTGCCGGCCTACGAGGTGCCGGCGCACCGGGATACGGTCTACATCGCCGTGGTCGACAAGGACCGCACGGCGGTGAGCTTCATCAATTCGATCTTCGACAGCTATGGCTCCGGCATCATGGCGCCGAAATCCGGCGTTCTCCTCCACAACCGCGGCCAGAGCTTCCGGGTGGAGGCAGGCCATCCGAACGCGGTGGGTCCGCGCAAGCGGCCGCTCCACACCATCATTCCCGGCATGGTGACGAAGGACGGCCGGGCGGTGATGCCGTTCGGCGTGATGGGCGGCCACTACCAGGCCATGGGGCACGCGGTGCTCCTGGCCCGTGTCTTCGACCAGGGGCTCGACCTGCAGAGCGCCATGGAACTGCCGCGGCTCTTCCCGTTTCCGGGCACCGCTATCGTGGAGGCGGAAGGGCGGCTGCTCGCCTCGCACGGGCCGGATCTGGAGCGGCGGGGCTACGATGTGCGGCCGGCCCGCGGCCCGATCGGCGGGTCGCAGGCCATTCTCATCGACGCGGCGACCGGGTCGCTGTTCGGCGGGTCCGACCACCGCAAGGACGGCTGCGCCCTCGGCTACTGACGCGCGCGCGGGCCGGGGGTGACCCCGGCCCGTTCGGGCTTGGGATCAGAGGCGGGCCGGGTTGGACCAGGCGCGCCGGCCGGCGGCATCGACCGCGACGATGCGGATCCAGCCGCCGGAGAAGCCGGCGAGCGACAGGCGAGCCTCGGTCATGGCGTGGCCGGAGACGACGCGCGAGCGGGCGCCCGGCCCGAGCAGGATCACCTTTTCCACCGCGGAAGAACGGATCACGATGTCGTCGCCGTCGACGGCCACGTGGCGGAGCTCCGGGCCCTGGCTGGCGTAGAAGTCGCCGGCCTTGAGGGCCGCCAGGATGGCGTCCGGCGCGTTCTCCTCGGCCTTCACCATCACCCAGCCGCCGAAGGCGTCGGCGTTCTCCTCGGCCGTGTCCTTGAAGTGGGCGTCGTCGGTGGCGATGGCAGTGGCGTGGCGGCCGGTGGAGAGCAGCGCGTCGAGGAGGGCGGTGCCGTCCGGGCGGTCGCTGTGGACGGCGCAGCCGTGGTTGTAGATCTCCACCGCGTGGGCGGCGTCGAGGGCCTCGGCGTCGGCAAGGGTGAGGCCGTACCACTGCGGGTGGGCGATGGCGACGAAGGCGCCGGCCTCGGCCGCGCGCCGGGCGAGCGCCGGGCCGGTCTCGTCGTCGGCGGTCGGCGCGAAGTCGAACGGCAGGCCGACGGCGAGGATGTGCCAGATCTCGTCCTGGCTGGTGAGGCCGGCGTGGATCTCGGCGCCGATCAGGGTGGTGAACCCCTCCGCCCGGTGCTCGCGGGTGTCGGTGATCGGAAAGCCGTAGTCCTTCAGGAAGTGATCGCTGAGGCAGTAGAAGTCGTAGCCCATCGCCTTATAGCGGCGGGAGACCTCCTCGGGCGCCAGGGCGCCGTCGGAGCGGGTGGAATGGGTGTGCAGGTTGCCGCGCAGGAAGCGGCCGGGCTTGTCGAAGACGGCGAACGGCATGGGATGGCTCCAGGTCCGGAGGGCGGGATCAGAGGATGGCGGGGAAGGGGCGCTTGACGATCTCGTAGTAGCCGTGCGGCTCGCTGCGGCCCCAGTTGCGGATGTCGTGGTTGATCATCCAGCGCGGCTCCACCCGTTCCACCGACACGGTCTCGCCGTCGAAGCGGTAGACCAGGAAGCCCGCGTAGGCCTCGCCGCCGTGGTCGGATTCGGTGGTGATGAAGGCCGTGGAGGGCGCCCACTGGTACTGGATGCCGCCAACGTCCATGCGCTTTTCCTGGTGCAGGTGGCCGCTGCCGACGAGGCGGACGCGCTTGTCGCCGGCGAGCCGGTCGAGGAGGCGGCGGCGCGGGGCGGGGCGGACGACCGAATGGCTGTCGACGGCCTCGTCCGGGCTCTCCAGGAAGAGCGGATAGTGCAGGAAGAGGCCGATCGGGCCGTCGGCGGCGGCGAGGGTGGCGGCGAGCCAGTCCTCCTGCTCGCCTTCGGCGTCGAGGCCGCTGCCGAGGAGCTGGCTGTTGAGGCCGACGAAGGTCCAGCCACCGACCTTGGTGACGAAGCGGTCCTCCTCGAACACGGCCTTGTAGGCGGCAAGGCGGGTGTCGTCGATCGCCTGGTGCAGGCCGCCGTCGAACGGCACGAGGCCGACGTCGTGGTTGCCCGGCACCGCGTGCCAGGCGGCGGGAAGGCGCTCCAGCTGGCTTGCCGCGAAGGCGATGTCGTCGGCGTCGTCGGGCCCGTTGAGGGCGAGGTCGCCGGTCACCACGATGACGTCCGGCTCAATGTCGGCCACCGCTTCAAGGGCGATATCGTAGTTGAACTGGAAGAAGGGGCGCGAGCGGCTGAGGTGGATGTCGGAGAGCTGGACGAGCGTAAAGGTCGACATGGCGACAGGTCCTGGCGGCGAAGAGGGGGAGGGGGCGGACGGCGAAGCCGCCCCCGGGCCGGAAGGCACCGGGAGCGGCCGTCTGACGAGGGGGCGCGTGACGGTCGCTTGCGTCCGACGGTCACGCGCTTTCCGTTTGGCTTGGACCGATCAGGGCAGCTTCGGCAGCAGATCGCTGGTCATCTGGACCAGCTGCTCCAGGCCGGCTTCCGGGGTGGTGTCGCCGCGCATGACGAGGGCGATCACTTCCTTCTGGGTGCGGCCGATCTTGACGCTGTTGGTGCCCGGGTAGCCGTACCACTTGCGGGCGACCGGGATCTGCTCGATGCTCGTGCGCCAGTTCGGGTTCGCGGCGTAGAAGTCGCCGAGATAGTCCTTCTCCATGACGCGCTGGTTGGCCGGCATGTAGCCGGAGGCGAGCACCGCCACCTTCTGGCCTTCAGGGCCGGTCACCCACTTCAGGAACTCCCAGGCGGCCTTCTGCCGGGCCTCGTCCTTGGTGAGGATCAGGCCGGCGTTGCCGCCGGTCGGCAGGCCGCCCTTCTCCTTGTCGGCCATGGGATAGCGGGTGGTGCGCAGCTCGAAGGTTCCGCCGACGCTGTCGGTGGTGGCCTTCAGCGAGGCGGTGGACTGGAAGATGATGCCGGTCTTGCCGGCGAAGAACTGCTGGCGGGCCTGCTGCTCCTCGCCGAGCTTCATCTTGCCGTCGGTGACGAAGCGGCGCATCAGCTTCACCGCCTCCAGGCCGTTGGCGTCGCCGAACGCCACCTTGCTGTCGGTCGGGTCCATCAGGGAGCCGCCGTACTGGAAGATCATCGCCTGGAACATCCAGTCGTCGGTGCCCGTGTGGAGCGACATGAACATGCCGTCGGTGTCCTCGCCGAGCGCGTCGATGCGGGCGGAGAGGTCGAGTAGGCCGTCCCAGTCGGTCGGGAAGGCGTCCGGGTCGCCGCCGGCGGCGCGGACGAGGTCGGCGTTGAAGTAGACGATCGGCGTGGAGGTGTTGAACGCCATGCCGGCCTGCTCGCCGTCGACGGTGCCGAGGTCGAGGATGCGGTCGGCGTAGTTGAGCGTCTTCCAGGCGTCGCCCTCGGCGGCGATGAAGGGGTCGAGCGCGACGAACTGGTCTCGGGTCTTCAGGGTGCGGGCGAGCGGCGGCAGCAGGTGGAAGCCGGAATAGAAGATGTCCGGCAGCTGGTTGGTCATGGCCTGCCGCAGGGTCTGCTGGTGGCCGTCCTCGTAGCTCGCCGGGGAGGTGCCGAACTTGATCTTGATCGCCGGGTTGGCGGCCATGAACTCGTCCGCGATGGCGGTGTGGAACTTGTCGTGGCCGGGCCAGCAGTGGACGACGTCCAGCTCGATCGTCTCGGCGGCGAAGCCGCGGGTGACGATGGCCGGCATGGCGACGGCCGAAGCCGCGGCGGCGGCAAAGCCCTTGAGAACCGTTCTGCGTTGCATGGGTGAGCACTCCGGTGGGTCAGGCGAGGACAAGGCGGGGGCGGTGCCCGGCGGTGAACGACCGTCGGGGAGACCGGCGGCGACGGGCCACCGGAGACATCGGCGGCGAACGGCCGCCGGCAGGCCGGGCGGCAGGCTGCCGCCTGGGCGAGGGCGGCGGCTATTTCACGCCGGTCATGGTGATGCCGCGGACGAACTGGCGCTGGGCGATGAGGAAGGTGATGACCAGCGGCGCGGTGATGATGGCGGCGCCCGCCATCAGCGCGCCGTAGTTGGACCCGGTCTCCTGGTCGCGGAAGATCATCATGCCGAGCGGCGGAGTGGCGTGCTCCGGCGAGGTGGTGACCACCAGCGGCCAGTAGAGGTCGTTCCAGTGCGAGGTGATGGAGAAGACCGAGAAGGCGGCGATCGCCGGCAGTGCGCTCGGCACCAGGATGCGGATCAGGATCTCCAGCTCGGTGAAGCCGTCGAGCCGCGCCGCGTGGATGATCTCCATCGGGAAGGTCTTGAAGAACTGCCGGAACAGGAAGATAGCGAACACCGACAGGAAGAAAGGCACCATGATGGCGAAGTAGGTGTCGAGAAGATCCAGGCTGGCGAGCCCCATGTAGAGCGGCAGGGCGGTGACCTGGGGCGGCACCGTCAGGCCGAGAAGGACCAGGACGAAGAGCAGCGGACGGATCCGGAACTCCAGCTTGGCGAGCGCGTAGGCCGCCGGCAGTGCCACCAGGAGCTGGACCACCAGGATGCCGGCGCAGACGATGACGCCGTTGCCCATGAACTGGAGGAGCGGCGACTGGTTGAGGGCATGGCCGTAGTTCTCCACGCCGTGGAAGCTGTCCGGGATCGGGTTGAAGCCGGCGGTGAACACCTCGTCGGGCTTGCGCACCGAGGTGAGCAGCATCCAGACGAAAGGAAGGAGCACGAAGAGCGCGCCGGCGATCAGCACCAGGTGGGCGACGAGGCCGCCGACGATCCGGTCCGGACGGAGCAGCCGCAGCCGCTCCTTGAAGAGGGCGCCGGCCGTCGGCTTCAGGGCGGGGCTTGGCGCGGTCATCAGTAGTGCACCTTGCGATCGAGGAAGAAGGCCTGCATCACGGCGAGCGCCACAACGGTGACGAGGAAGACGACGGTGAGCGCGGCGGCATAGCCGATGTCGAAATACTGGAAGCCTTCCAGGTACATGGCGTAGAGCAACACCTCGCTGCGGCCGAGCGGGCCGCCGCGGGTGATCACCGCCACGGTGTCGAAGACCCGGAAGGCCGTGATGGTGGTCGTCACGACGACGAAGACCGTGGTCGGGCCGAGCATCGGCCAGGTGACGCGCACGAACCGGTCCCACGGGTGGTCGGCCCCGTCGATGTCGGCGGCGTCGTAGAGGTCGCGCGGGATGGCGGTGAGGCCGGCGAGGAAGAGCACCATGTTGAAGCCCACCAGCTGCCAGATGCCGATGGTGGCGAGGCCCGCGAGCACGAGGTCCGGATCGCCGAACACGTCCATGGCGGGCAGGCCGAGGCTGCGCAGGAGCGCCGCGATCGGGCCGATCTGCGGGTTGAGCACGAAGTGCCAGACCACCGACATGGCAATCAGCGTGGTGGTCACCGGCAGGAAGTAGATGATCTGGTAGAGCGTGCGGGTCTTCTTGCGTTCGTTCACCAGGATGGCCACCACGAGGGCGAAGACGACGGAGCCCGGCACCACGATGGCCACGTAGATGAAGGTGTTGGCGAGCGAGCGCCAGAACACCGGGTCGTCGAGCATGCGCTCGTAGTTGCCGAGGCCGATCCAGGCCCATTCCACCGCGCCGAGCTGGTAGTCGGTGAAGGCAAGGGCGATGACGACGGCGATCGGCGCAAGGAGGATCGTGACGATCAGCACCAGGGCGGGCGTGGCGAAGAGATAGCCGGCGCGCGCCTCGACGCGGCTCTGGACGGCCCTGCGGACGGTGGCGGCGGCCGGGGCGGGGGCGGGCGTGGAGGGGGCGGCGAGAACGGTCATCGGCTCACTCCGCCGGCACGGGCATGCGGACCACGGCGGCCTCGACGGGCCGCCGCCCGACGCGCCGGCCGTCCGCGTCGAACACGAAGGCGCGGGCCGGGTCGACCGCCACGGTCACGGTGCCGTCGAGGCGGCCCGCCGCGCGGGCGCGGTCGAAGGCGTCGAGCGGCGCGCGGATGATGATCGGGCTGTCGCCGGCGCCGTCCGCCCGCCCGTGCAGGAAGACCTCGGCGCCGAGGTTCTCGGTGGCGCTGAGACGGATCTTCAGCACCGGCCGGCCGGCCGGCGGGTCGAGCGACAGGGTCTCGGGGCGAAGCCCCACCTGGACGGCCGCGCCCTCGGCGGCGGCGACCGGCAGCGGCAGCTGCGCGCCGCCCACCTCCACGCCGGCACCGGTCACCGTGCCGGGCAGCACGTTCACCCCCGGGCTGCCGATGAAGCGTGCGACGCGCAGGTCCAGCGGGTCGTGGTAGAGGTCGGCGGGCGTGCCGAGCTGCACGATCCGGCCCTCGTCCATGAGGGCCACCCGGTCCGACATGGTCATGGCCTCCACCTGGTCGTGCGTCACGTAGACGAAGGTGACGCCGAGCCGGCGGTGGAGGTCTGTGAGTTCGGTGCGCATGTGGACGCGCAGCTTGGCGTCCAGGTTGGAGAGCGGCTCGTCCATCAGGAAGACGTCCGGACGGCGCACCATGGCGCGGCCGAGGGCCACGCGCTGGCGCTGGCCGCCGGAGAGCTGTGCCGGCTTGCGGGCGAGGAGCTGTTCGATATGGAGCTGGCGCGCCACCGCGCCGACTTCCCCGTCGATCTCCGCCATCACCTTGGCGCGCCGGGGCGACAGGCGGCCGACCAGCGGCAGCCGCTCGGCGAGACGCAGCCGCTGCATGATCAGCGGCATGGCGATGTTGTCCTTCACGCTCATATGCGGATAGAGCGCGTAGGATTGGAACACCATGGCGACGTTGCGCTGCTTCGGGCGCAGGTGATCCACCGGCCGGCCGCCGATGCGGACCGCGCCGGCGTCCTGCGGCTCCAGGCCGGCGATGACACGGAGGATCGTGGACTTGCCGCAGCCGGACGAGCCGACAAGGGTCAGAAACTCCCCGTCCCGCACGTCGAGCGACACGGCCTTCAGGACCGCCGAGCCGCCGAAGGACTTGGAGACGGTATCGATTTCCAGCGCAGCCATGAGGGCACTCCGTCTCTTCGGTGTCGTCCATCCGCGGCGACGGCGGAGCGCCGTCGGCCAACGAGTTTGGAACGAGCGTTGGGCGATTGCAGGCGGGCTCACCGTGGGCTGCCGCCGATTGCCCTTCGAGGGCCGCCTGCATGCTTTCGCGGTGGCTTGATCGCAGAGGTCGCTGACGGTTTCATGAACAGTCAACGAATGAAATATGATCAGCCGCAGTAGAAATAAGTAAAGATGGAAGTTCAAGCAGAAAAAGCCACAACGGATGACCGTTGCGGCTGAGAAATTTCGTCAAACTTTATCTCTACGCGTGCCAGCGCTGACGTTCTGCAGGGCAGGTGTCGACCAAGGTACGGAGAATGGACCTGCTATACGGGTCGCGTTCGTCAGCGCTGCTCATGGGGCTCACCGGCACGGAAAGTGTGTCGGTCAGTCGTTCTTGGTGCGCATCGGAGCCTCGAGCGATGCGCGGGGGGCACCAGGGGCAAGGCGCCGGACGGCGCCTCGACCAAGACATCGCATAAGGCAAACGGTGAGCCTTGCCGGTGACCGGGGCACGTCATCCGGATGAATTTTCGGCGTCGCCCGGGTGAAGCTTTTGCGACCGGATCGGATTGGCCGGCCGAGAACCCTGCAGATCAGCCGTTTTCGCGCGGGTCCGTCCGGCGCTCTTCGGGCCGCCACGATGCGGCGCTTCCGCCGAGGCGCAAAGAAGTGTCATCAGAGGTCGCTAGAGCACCGGCGACGATGCGAACGGACGACCGGTCAGGGCGTGACGCGCCCAGGGGCGCGGGGCCGTTCGCGATGAAGAGCGAGGATGTCGGACATGACGGCTGTGGAGATCAGGGGCGCCGCGGTGTTGCTGGACGACCGGCTGGAGACGGTCTCCATCCGGGTTGAGGACGGCCGGATCACCGGGCTCGACGAGCCGCGCGACGGGGCGCGAGTGATCGAAGCGCGGGGCCACATCCTGGCGCCCGCCATGGTGGACATCCACGGCGACGCCTTCGAGCGCCAGCTGATGCCGCGGCCGGGCGTGGGTCTGCCGGTGGCCCCGGCGCTGCTGGAGACCGATCGGCAGCTGGCGGCGAACGGCATCGCCACGGCGTTCCACGCCCTGACGCTCAGCTGGGAACCGGGCCTGCGCTCCGTCGACACCGGCTGGGCGGTGGTGAACGGGCTGCGCGATCTGGCGGCCCGGCTCACCGTCGAGAACCGGGTGCAGTTGCGCTGGGAGACCTTCTGCTTCGAGGCCCTGCCGTTAATCGAAGCGGCGCTCGACGGCCCGCTGGCGCCGTCGATCGCCTTCAACGACCACACGTCCATGGCGCTGCTCCACCCCTCCGTGCCGCTGCAGACGCGCCCGTTCGAGCAGGATCCGGACTTCCCCGTGGTGGACATGACGACGGCGGACTTCGCCGCCAAGATGGAGGCCCGGGCCAAGCGCTCGCACATGTCCACCACCGCCTTCGTGGACCTGATCGGCCGCATCTGGGCGCGGCGTCCGGAGGTGCCGGCCGTTGTGGAGACGGTGGCCGCCAAGGGCCGGGCGGCGAACGTCTCCATGCTCTCGCACGACGACAGCCAGATCGTGACGCGCGACTACTATCGCGGACTGGGCGCCCGGATCAGCGAGTTCCCGATGACGCGGGAAGTGGCCGAGGCGGCCCGCGCGGCCGGGGACGCGATCGTGTTCGGGGCGCCCAATGCCGCCCGCGGCGGCAGCCATCTTGGCTCGCCCGGCGCGGCTGAGATGATTGCGGCGGATCTCTGCGACATCCTGGCGTCGGACTACTACTACCCGGCCATGCTGCTCGCGGTCGCCCGCCTGCAAGCGGACGGGGTGGCGCCCCTGCCGGCGCTCTGGAAACGGGTGGCGGAAAACCCGGCGGCTGCGTCGGGCCTTCACGACCGGGGTGTCATCGCGCCGGGCAAGCGGGCCGATCTCGTGCTGATCGACTGGCCGGAGGGCGGCGTGCCGGTGATCCGGCTGACCCTGGTGGCAGGGCGCGAAGCCTACCGCGCCGTTCCGGAAGGCTGACGCGGGTTGCCGATCAGGCCGGCGGGATGGGTTCGTCCGCCGCGCCGTCGTCAAGGCCGTCGAAGGTGAACTGCACCCGGTCTCCGGCCCACACGGTCTCCGCATAGCCGATGGCCGTGCCGGAGAGGGTCACGTCGGTCTTCGTCAGCACCATCACCGGTTGGTCGGTGTGCTGGTTGAGGAGCGCGGCTTCCTCCGGGTCCGGGCGGCGGGCGAACAGGGTGGTGCGCTTGCGCACATAATCCGGGACGCCATGGTCGCGGTAGATGTCGGACACGGAGCGTCCCTTCGCCCGCTCGGCGCCAAGGTCCGGAAAGAGCGCCGCCGGGTGGAAGGAGAGGCCGAGGCTGATCGGAACCCCGTCGGCGAGAGCCCGGTTGACCAGCCGGTGCGCCGGGTCGCCCTCGGCGATCCCGAGCGCCGCCGCCACCCGTCCGCTTGCCGGCACGACATCGGCAAGGAAGAGTTCGCCCGCCGGCAGGATGCCCTGGCGCAGGAGGTTCTGCCGGAACCGGGTGCGCCGCCCGATGGTGTAGTTGATGAGCGGCGCGGCCTCCACGAAGGTGCCGCTGCCCTGCACCACCCGCAGCTTTCCCTCCACGGCCAAGGCCTGCACCGCCCGGCGCACCGAATGGCGGCCGGCCTCGAAGGCGCGGCAGAGCTCCGGCTCAGTCGGCAGGCGGGTGCCCGGCGTCAGGTCGCCGGCGGCGATCCGCGCGGCGAGCGTGTCTCTGATCACCTTCCAGGATTCCCGGCCCATGGTGCCTTCCGCGCGCGAGGGCTGCCGACGGCGGCCCGCGGGGCGGAGACCGCACGGGTCCATCGTCGGCTCCGCCCCGGCGGAAGCCCCTAGCGTCCCGCCATAACAGGCTGATGACGCGACCCGGATCAGCGGGGCGGCCGTCCAGACCCGTCGACGGCCGCCCGCACGATCGCGGCGGTCGCCGGGTCGGCGGGGAAGATGTGCTCCAGGCGGAGCGACGCCAGGCTGATGTCCTGGGGCGTGCCGAAGGTGGTGAACAGGCTGAAGAAGGCGAGTTCGCCGACAGGCGTGGCGAACCGGGTGGTCAGCACGGGCGCCGGCGGATGGCCCGGGCTCGCGCCGAGGCCGGCCGGACGGGGGCCGAGGCGGGCCTTCAGGAGAGCCGCGAACGTCTCCACCTTCGGCGTGAGGGCCGGCAGGGCGGCCGCCTCCTGGCGGAGGTGGGCGAGGAGGGCCGGTCCGACCTCGGCGAGGTTGGTCATGGACCGCACCGGTCCGTCCGGATGGGCGAGCGCGTCCAGCATGTTGAGCGGGGCGCCGGCCGGCCGATCGGCGAGGAAGGGCATCAGGAGCGTCGCGAGCCAGAGGCCGCCGCGGTTGAAGCGCACCACGGTCCATCCGGCGTCGAGCACCAGCGCCGGCATGGGGTCGTGGGCGTCGAGAAGTCCGGCGAGCGCGGCGTGCGCCTGGCGCCAAGCCGGGTCGTCCGGATCGCCCGACCCGTAGGCCGGCGCATAGCCGGCCTGGAGGAGCGCGGCGTTGCGGATGGCAAGCGGGCAGTCGATCTCCTGCAGCCAGGCGAGCAGGAGCGGGCGGCTCGGCCGCGACCGGCCGGTTTCCACGAAGCTCACGTGGCGCTGCGAGATGCCGAGCCGGAGGGCCAGGTCGAGCTGGCTGATCCGGCTCGCCTTTCTCGCCCGCTGCAAGGTGATCGGCAAGGTGTGGGTGGCGTCGTCCATGGGCCGAGAGTGACGGAGGCCCCGACCCGGTTCAATGACCTGCCAGGTAATTGCCGCCATCCGCCGGGGGCCGCAGGCTCGGTGGCGTCACCCCTCGAACGGAGGCAATCCAATGCAACGCCCGATCCTTCTCGTCACGCTCGCCGCTTTCGGCGCACTCAGCGCCGCCGCCCTCTGGCAGCATGGCTACTGGGGTTTGATCGCCCCCCATTTCCAGACGCTGGGCGGCGCCCAGGTGCTGGTGGATCTCGTCATCGCCCTCGTGCTCGTCATGGTCTGGATGGTGCGGGACGCCCGGCGCACCGGCCGCAATCCCTGGCCCTACGTGGCGCTCACCCTGGCGGCGGGCTCGTTCGGGCCGCTCGTCTACCTGATCGTCCGCCAGCCGGCGGCCAGTGCCGCCGATCCCCGGCCGGCCGGCATGGCGGACCGGGCCGGCGGGCTCGCCTGAGCGCAGCAGGGCACCCGGCCGGGCGGAGGCGTTCCGCCCGGCCGGGTGCCATGCAGGCGTGCGGGTGGGGTCAGATGGCGGTCGCGGACGGGCCGCAGATCCAGCCGGCGATGCGCCACTTCGGATGGGTCTCGGCCCACTGGGCGGCGACCTGCTGGCCGTGCACGGCGCAGGCGGTCAACTGGCCGTCGAACGGAACCCGTTCGCGGCGGCATTCGATCGGGGCGGCGGAAAGGCAGACGACGAGCACGAGGTCGATCATGATGGGGGCACCTGCGTTGGAGCAGGCTCTCCATTCCCGCTTGATCCGCTCAAGCCGCCTGCCGGTCTGTCGAGCAAACACCGGCGTCCGGCGCCGGTTCCCCGGCAGCCGATCTTCACCGGAAAGTGAGCCGGTGCCGACAGTGAAGGGAACAGGACGCCCGTGCTTCCGGTTGGCAACCATCGCCGACCCCACGAAGCCCCCGCGGATGGCTGCCCTTCATGAGCGAGACGAAGTCCTACACGGCCCTTTCCCAGCTCCTCGACGACCTTGACACGTCCTGCGCCCGGCATGACGGATCCACCATGGGAGAGGTGGTCGAGGCGCTCGGCCACAGCAGCTTCGGGCCGCTGATGCTGATCCCGGCGCTCTTCATCATCTCGCCCTTCTCCGCCCTCGTCGGCTTCGACAGCATCATGGGCGTCCTGATCGCCCTCGTGGCGGTGCAGAAGCTGTTCGGCCGCGACCACGTCTGGCTGCCGCAGACGATCCTGAAGCTGAAGCTCAGCCGGGAGAAGATGGCGAAGGGGATCCGCTTTCTCCGGCCGGTGGCCCGCTGGACCGACAAGGTGGTGCATCCGCGTCTGCGGCGGCTGGCCGAAGCGCCCTTCTCCAGGGTGATCGCGGCCATTTGCGTCGCCATCGGCATTTCCATGCCGCCGCTGGAGGTCATTCCCTTCTCCAACACCGCGGGCGCCGCGGTGGTGAGCTTCATGAGTCTCGGCCTCACCGTCCGCGACGGCTTGCTGGTCGCCATCGCGCTCGTCCTCCTCCTCATCGCGCTCGGCTTCGGTGCCTACCACTTTCTGCTCTGATCCGGTCTTGGTACGGCATGGCGGGCGGTGCCCTGCCGGACCTCCCTTGCCCATTCGCGGCCGCCGGCCCTTGCATCAACGCGGTCCGACCGCTCCCGGCTGGAGTCCTGTTCGGATTTTGAATAAAAAATTTTATATCTTCTCGTCGTGAAAGGGGGCTGCTACGGTCACTCCTGCTTCGGGAGGAGGCATTGCACCGATGATGGCGATCGCTCGCCCGACGCTTGCCCGGCAGGCGTACGAGGAAATCCAGAAGAAGATCCTGACCGGCGAACTGGCGGCCGGGACACGGATCTTCGCCGACGAACTGGCGAGCGCGCTGTCGATCAGCCCGACTCCCGTCAAGGAGGCGCTGGCGCTTCTGGAGCGCGACGGCCTCGTGGAAGGCAACGAGCGGCGTGCCTCCGTGGTCCGGCGCTTCTCGCCGTCGGACATCCGCGACGTCTACGAGGCGCGCACGATGCTGGAGCTCAACGCGGTCCGTTCGGGCGTCGCCGCGGACCGGCTGGACGATGCCTTCATCGCGCGAATGGAAGGCATCTACGAAAGCCACCGCGCTCTTCTCGGCCAACCGACGCGGGCCGTGCTCGCGGAGGTGATCAGCCTCGACCGCGACTTCCACGAGACCATCATGGCGCTCAGCGGCAATGCCGTGCTCTGCGGCTGGCACCAGACCATCCTCTGGCAGACCCAGAGCATCCGCACCTACTCGCCGGAGACCTACGACTTCGAGCGGTCGCGCGCCGAGCACGAGGCAATCCTCTCGGCGCTCCGCAGCCGGGACGTCGACCGGATCACCGCCGTGCTCGACGACCATCTGGTGAAGAGCCGCGACCACCTGCTGGCCCATGTGCCCGGCGCGGCCGCGCCCTTGCGCTAGCGCTTCTCCTCACGGTCCGCCCGGCGGGCCGTCGTCCTTCATCTCGACCCGCCGGCTGGTCCGGCGGCGTCTCAAGCATCGGTTCCGGTCCCGCTCATGAAAGCCCTCGTCATCGAAGAACTGAACCGCACCCGCATGGTCGACGTGCCGGAGGCGCAGGCTGGGGAGGGCGAGGTGCTGCTCGCAATCCGTCACGTGGGCCTCTGCGGCAGCGACCTCAACACCTACAAGGGCCTGAACCCGCTGGTGCAGCTGCCGCGCATCCCCGGCCACGAGATCGGCGGCGAGATCGTCGCGCTCGGCGCCGGCGTGCCGGCCGGCTTCGTCGTCGGCCAGCGCGCCACGGTGATGCCCTACACCAATTGCGGGCAATGCTCCTCGTGCCGGAAGGGGCGGGTGAACGCCTGCCGGTACAACCGGACTCTCGGCGTGCAGCAGGACGGCGGCCTCAAGGAGTGCATCGCCGTTCCGTACCAGAAGGTCATCCCGGTGGAGACGCTGGCGCCGCGCCACCTCGCCCTTATCGAGCCGCTCTCGGTCGGCTTCCATGCGGTGGAGCGGGGCCGGGTCCAGGCTACCGACAAGGTGCTGGTGCTCGGTTGCGGCATGATCGGCGTCGGCGCCCTCCTCGGCGCGCGCCGGCGCGGCGCAAAGGTCACCGTGCTCGACGTGTCGGCCGACAAGCTCAAGCTCGCCCGCGACCTCGGCGCGGCGGCGGTGATCGACCCCACCCGCGACACGGCCGCCGACCAGGTGAAGGCGCTCACCGACAACGACGGGTTCGACGTGGTGATCGAGGCCGTCGGCGTGCCGGAGACCTTCACCCAGGCGATCGACTTCGCCTGCTTCGCCGGCCGGGTGGTCTACATCGGCTATTGCAAGCAGCCGGTCGCCTACCAGACCCAGATGTTCAATCTGAAGGAACTCGACATCCACGGCTCGCGGAACGCGACCATCGACGACTTCAGCGCCGTCATCGGATGCCTGGAGGACATGGGGGAGACCGCCGACCGTCTGATCACCCGCACCGTGCCGTTCGCCGAGGCCGAGAGCGCGCTGCCCTTCTGGGACGCCAACCGGGCGACCTCGCTGAAGATCATGATCGAACGGACCTGAGCCCTGACGCGTGGCGGTCCGACCGGCCGGCGCCCGGTCGAAACTGCCAGCTTGGTATGGCCCATAGGGCCGGCCGCGGCCCTGCCCGTCACTCCGAGAGGCGGAGCTTGCCGACGGAATGGCCGATCGCCTCGAACACGGCGACGAGGTTGTCGGTCGCGGTCGGGAAGTAGGCGTGGCTCGTGTCGGTGGCGCAGGCCAGCATGAGGTCGCGGGTGGCCTGGTCGGCCACGTCGTAGGTGATCGTGTAGACCTCGATGCCGGCGGCCTTGGCGTGACTGCAGACCTTGGCGAGCCGGCTGTCGATCTCGGCCTTCAGGATGGCGGCGTCGCCGGTGGCGGTGCCGAGGCGCCCGGCCGCCGCGAACCCGTAGGCGGAGTACCAGGTGAGGTTCATGTTGCCGCTCGGGTACATGGTGTTGGCGCCGTCGGTCATCAGCACGATGATCTTGCGCAGGCCCATGGTGGTGTAGGCCTGCCCCTCCGTGAACGGCTCCGTCGGCGAGATCACCCGCCAGCCCCAGGCCATGCCTTCGGTGATGTCGGTGCCGCCGAGGGCCACCATGGCGTCGATCGCCGCGGTGACCGAGGCCGCGTTGTCGGTCAGCGGCAGGATGGGCGCGCTGTCGCACAGATGGTTCGGCCCCTTGTGGGTGCCGTTGGAGATGGTCTCGGCCGGCGACGTGCCGTGGTACTTGCACGTGGCCTCCTGGCGCGTCTCCAGCGACGTTGACGCGCCGAACGCGGTCGTGCAGGCGCCGCCGTCGTCCTTCAGGTAGTTGTTGATGAAGCCGGACCCGACGTCGGGCTCGTCCGGCCCGAAGGAGGGCACGAAGAGCGTATCGCCCTTGGCGGGGAGCGGTTCCTCGTCGGTGATGTCGAGGCCGTTCGGCCGGGCCTCCACGCAGCCGCGCCACGCGATCCCCGTCTGGGCATAGAGCGAGAGCCGGCCGGTCTTCTTGTCGAAGTTCTCCGAGTGGATCGACGAAGCCGCCGCGGTGTCGATCCACGGCTTGGTCTTGTTGCCGGGGCCGACGTTGACGAGACCGGCGAAGGGCACGAGGCCGTACTTCACCTTGCCGGTGGCGACGTCGTTGACCGTGGTGACGAGCGCCTTGGCGGCGTCCTTCAGGCGCGCGATCCGGCTGTTGCTGCTCATGGAGCCGGAATTGTCCAGCACCATGACGATCTCCAGGTTGTCGTTGCCTACGCGCGTTTCCGAATGCGCGGCGACGTCGATGCTGTCGATGCGGGCGATCGCCAGGAAGCTCGTCGGCACGGACGAGACCGCGGTGGCGTTGATGGACCGCTCGGTGGCGGTCTTGGAGAGGGCGGCCTCGAAAGAGGTGATCTCGTAGGCGCCGCCATAGGTGGCGTTGAGATAGGCCTCCACGATGGCCTGGGCTTCGGCCGCGTTGGTCGCCGCCGACGCGCGGCCGAGCGCCGCAAGGACCGCGTTGTCCAGCGACTCCTGGAGGCGCGCCTGCTCCCGCTTGCCGACGTTGTAGTCGATCGCGGCCCCGACCATCATGATGATGGGCACCAGAAGAATGGCGAACATCACCACCGTGGCCCCCGAACGGTTCGACCAGAATCGGGCGGCGGGAGGCAGATGCATGCGGGCCACTCACTGTCAGGACGACGCCACCTATTGCACAGCGGACTTAATGCAAGGTTCAGCCGGATAGGGGTTTGAAATAAGTAGAACTACGAAAAAGCGGACGATCGAAGCGCCAAGGGGTCCGTCCGCCGGTCCCGCCGCGGGTCTACGGTTTCGCCCGGTGTCGGTCGGCTCCAGGTCTCTTTTCGGCTGATCCATGTCGACACGGCGGCAATATGCGTTAAACTATGTGAATGGCTCGAAGAGCCGGGCGCTCTCGTCAGGTCTCCGGTCGTGTCGCGTCGAGGAGCTTGGTCCCATCCAGATCATTGCCCGACCCGTAATGCTGATTGGCCAGCGGGCCGTCTTTCGAAAGGGGAGGATAGACGATGGAGACACAGCGGATCATCGAAGCCGAGGCTCGGCGGATTGCCGCAATGAACATCGCCCGTACTCTGCAGCCGGGCGAAAGCCTGGAAGACCTGGTCGAGCGGCTGTGGCCCGTCTACGCGGCGGACCTGGCCGAGGGGGTGATCGACCGCGAAGGCCTTCGCGTCGCCTACGCGGAGAAGAGCACCGCGGCCTGAGCCTGGACGCGCAGCATCTCGATCGACCGGCCAGGATGGTTGGCCGGTCGTCGCGCCGGGTGATCCGCGTGTTGAAAGGGTGGTGCCGAGCGTTCGGCGCCTCCCCGTCCGCGTCCTAGAGGCGGCACCGGCGGCGGACGCCGTCGAACCCGACGTAGCTGTCGGTCGCGATGTCGTAGGAGCGATAGGCGGCCGTGCACGCGGCCACGTGGTCGGCGCCGGTGGTCGCGGCCGGGCGGGCCTGCACGGCGCGCTGGCGGAAGCCGAACAGGGCGGCGGTCTGGCGGTCGCCGTCGAGGCGTCGATCGCGCAGCCAGGAGCGATAGCGCTCCTCGCTCCAGCGCGTCCGGTTCGCCTCCCAGTCGTCGCAATCCCGATCGAGCGGATAGCGATCGCAGAAGTCGGCGATGTAGCGGTCACGCGCGCTCAGCGGTGCCTCGGGCACGAGGGCGACGGGACGGGGCGCGGTGGCCAGCGGTATGGCGGGGAGCGGCACGCAACCAGGACCGACGGCCAGGGCCGCCACGACGACGTACATCCACTTCACCATGTCGGTCTCCCGCCGGAGGCGCCTGCCGCGCCACGTTCCGTTCTCCCGCACGCCGTCCCAGTTTGGCGCAGCCGTGCCCGAAGGCAACCCCGCTTGGGCCGAATGGGATCCGCCATTGGGGTAAACTGATAGCGAGAATTGAGAAAGGCACGCGTTTCCAGCCGCACTGGAACGAAGCGGCGCGGGGGTCCGTTGTCGACGGCAACCACCAGTGAGGTCATCATGAACATCGGCCGTGCCACCGCCGCCGTCGTCGGCGCATTCCTTCTGGGAGGTTGCGTCTCCCAGAGCCTCACCGGCCGGCAGGTCATCGCGGTCACCGTCGCGCCGGACCGAGCGGTCTGCGACGTGGCCCGGACCGATGGCTGGCGCTACGGCCGCTACCAGGGGCCGGCGTTCGATCTCGACGTGCGCAAGAACGGCAAGCCGCTGGAGATCACCTGTCAGGCGCGGGGCTACAACCCGGCGACCGTGACGCTGGAGCCGAGCGTGAACCGGCTGGTCGCCGCCGGGTCGGTGCTTTCCGTCACCACGTTCGCCTTCGGATCGACCAACGGCAATCTCTGGCTCTACCCGGAAACCGCGTCGATCGCCCTGACCCGCTCCCGCTGATCGCACGCGCGGCTGCCGGTCGACCGCCGGCCGCGCCTCATCGGTCGAAGCGCACGGGCAGACTCATGCTGAGGCTGGACCGGCCCACGGCCGAGGGGATCGCCGGCAACGGGGACGCGCGCTGGACCATGGCGACGGCGGCTATGTCGAGCGCCGGGTCGCCGGAACTGCGGGCAACGGAGACACCGCTCACGCCCCCATCCGCCGACACGGTGAAGCGCACGGTGACGCGGGCGCCGGCCGCGGCCGAGACCGACACCGTTCGGCGCTGGCGCATGATCCGCGCCCGCACGTCGGCGCCGTAGGCCGCGAGGGCATCCGGGTCGGGGCGGCCCGATCCGGAGGCGCGCTGGCCTTCGACGGCGGTGCGCGACGGCGCCGGGGCGGCCGTCTCCACCCGGCGCGGCTTGTCCGCCACCTTGGCCGCCGGCCGCGGCCGCACCCGCCGGACGGGCTTTGCCTTGGGGGCGACGGGCGGCGCGGGCGCAACTGCCTCGGTCCCCACCGCTTCGGCCACCTCGGCTTCGGCGACCTCCGAGGGAGGCGCTTCGACCAACTCCGTCGGGACGTCGGCCGGCGTGTCTTCGACCGCCTCGGCCGGACTTTCCTCCGCAGCCTCGGCCGTCGCGGTCTCGCTCGGCTCCAGGTCCACCGCGTCGGTGGCGGTCTCGGCCGCGACCGTGGTCTCCACCGGCGCCGTTTCCACCGTCTCCGGCAGGGCTTCGGCCATGGTCTCCACGGGCACCGTGGTGGGTTCGACAGGATCGATAGCCTCGGTCGGGATCTCCGTCGGCTCCTCCGCGTCGACGCCCTCGGCGGCGATGCTCTCCACGCTTTCGGCCGGCGGCAGAGCGAGATCCGGCGGAAGGTCGATCATGACCGCGGCTTCGGGCGCCTGCACGGACGGCCCGTCGGGCGCCGATGCGAGCAGCGACAGGGCGCCCGCGCCATGAAGGGCGGCCACCAGCGTGAAGGCGCCGATCCAACGCACGGCGCCCGGTCCGGACCGGGCGGATCCGTCGAACGGCCCCGTGGAGACCGCCGTCACGGCAGCGCTCCGATGCCGGAGCCCGGCGCCGTCTCAAGGCCGACAAGGGCTATCTTGAGGTAGCCGGCGGCGCGCAACGCGTTCATGACGCCGGTGAGGTCGCCATAGAAGACGGTCTTGTCGGCGCGCAGGAAGATCCGCTCCTCGCGGTTGCCGCCCGTCCTTGCGTCGAGCGTGGTCGCGAGCGCCTCGCGGGCGACGGGGTCGTTGCCGAGGGCGAGCGACAGGTCCGCCTTGACGGTGAGGTAGACCGGTGCCTGCGGGCGCTGGGCCGCCTGGGCGGTGGAGCCGGGCAGGTCCACAGGTACGTCGACCGTGGCCAGCGGCGCCGCCACCATGAAGATGATGAGGAGCACGAGGATCACGTCGATGAAGGGTGTGACGTTGATCTCGTAGGTTTCGACGAGATCCTCGCCGTCGTCCAGGTTGCCGGCCATCGGATCACTCCGCCGCGCGGACGCGCCGCAGCGGCTGCCGGTCGAGGTCGCGCGAGACGAGCCGCTGCACCTCCGCCGCCGCGTCGGCAAGGCCCGCGCGGTAGCCGGCGATCGCGCGGGCGAAGGCGTTGTAGATCACCACCGCCGGAATCGCTGCCACCAGGCCGATGGCGGTCGCAAGCAGCGCCTCGGCGATGCCGGGCGCCACCACCGCGAGGTTGGTGGTCTGCGCCTTGGAGATGCCCACGAAGGCATTCATGATGCCCCACACGGTGCCGAACAGGCCGACGAACGGGGCCGTGGAGCCGATGGTGGCGAGGATGCCGGTGCCGCCCATCATCCGCCGTCCGGCGCCCGCCTGGATGCGATCGAGGCGGGAGGCCACGCGCTCCTTGAGGCCGGCGTTGCTGGTGTCCTCCGACGCCCGGACCTCGGCGGCGGCGGCACGGACGAACCGCGACGCCGGACTGCCGTCGAAGCCGCCGGCCTCCAGCGCGTCGGCGAGCGTTCCGGCCCGGCCGAGGCGGGCGGCCGCCCGCGCGAGCCGGCGCTTCGCCGCCATGAGTTCGAGCGCCTTCACCAGCCCGACCGTCCAAGTCAGCACGGATGCCAGCACCAGGCCGACCATCACGGACTTCACCACCCAGTCCGCGGCCATGAACATCCCGAAGGGGGAGAGGTCGTGCGGGAGCGTGGCGGTGGCCATGGGGGCGCCAGGGGCTTCGGATCCGTCGCCGAGGACCGGATCCGGCGCGGGCGCGGCCGGGGTGGCGGTCGGCCCCGCCGCCGCAGGGGCGGCTGCCGATGCGGCGGGCCGGTCCATGCGCGGCAGGGTGTCGGTGGGGGCGGGCGCGGCCGTTGCGGGCGCATCCACCGTCTGCGCCGCGGCAAGCACAGGCGCCAGCGAAAGGACGGCGGCGATGAGGACGGCGCGAAGGTGCGGCATGGGCCTTGGTCCTCTCACGGCGGTCACTTGACGAAGCGCGCGGCGGCGCGCGACGATGGCTCGATCCGCTCCACGCATCCGGCGACCGGGCCGGCGGGGGAGGCGCAGGCGACCACGTCATTCACCAGCACCCGGTCGATGGCGGTGCAGGAAAGGCCGCCGATCGGGAAGGTCTTCACCACGGTCTTGCGGCCGGGCAGCGGGCCGAACTCGGCCGCCAGCCGCTTGGCCACCACGCCGTCGCCGCCGAACACCACCAGATCGAGCTTCAGGCTCTCCAGCCGGTCGCTGCCGGCGTTCTCGGTCACCACCGTCGCCCGGCAGTCCGCGCCCGCTTCCTCCAACTTGTTGAGTTCCACCCGCAGGGGCGCGGTCTCCTGCGCGGCGGCGGGACCGCCGGCCAAGGAAACGGCGAGGAGGAGGAGAGAAGCGGCCATCCGGCCCAGGAACGCGGTCACGATGGACACCCCTTCTGGCAAGAAAACATGAGTTTCTTACTCATGAATTCGGACGGGCGCAATCGCTGATGTGCCGGACTGCCCGGCGAGGGCTGCCGTCAACGGTGGATCAGGGCCTCAGCGAGGCGGGCGCGCCGTTCTTCGGGGCGGAGCAGCACGCAGGTGGCGCAGTGCGTCTCCCCCGGCACCGTGTAGTAGCGGCAGCAGCCGCCGCGGGTGACGAACCAGTCCGCCGCCGTGGAGCCGTCCGGCCGCTCCGCCGCCACGTGCACGAAGCCGGTCTGCCCGTTGGCGAGCGGCGATCCGGGGTCGCGCAGGATGGCGAGCGCATCGGCCCTTGCCCGGTCGCCGTCGTCCAGCCCCCGGCAGACCGTCAGAAAGGCGGACGCGATGCAGTCGGCGGCGATGCGCCGCAACGCGCCCCGACCGAGCAGGCTTGCCCGGGTCATCGTCTCCACGAGCGGCCCGTGGATCGCCTCCAGCGATTGGCGAAGCCGGATCAGCCGATCGGGCGATCCGGGCGCGAGCGCCGCGGGCATGAGAAGACGCACGTGGAAGCGGGCCGCGAGCCCGGTCTCCCCGCCCATCGCCCAGGCGAAGCGTTCCCGCCGGATCGCCACCGCCGCGGGGGTGACCGCCAGGGTCTCGCCGGCAAGATGGAGGGCCACCAGGGCGAGGCAGAGGCTGTAGCTCATCCGGCCCATCAGAAAGGCCGCGGACGCCCGGCTGTTCAGGCCGGGCGTGAACACGGGCTCGTCGGCGAGCCAGGCGGCGACGGACGCGTCGTCGAGGGCGTCGAGCGCGACGTGGTCCTCGTCCGCCGCGCCGGCAGTGAGGCGCACATCGCCCGAGGCGGTGCCGAGCCGTTGGATGATCGCCAAGAGCCGATCGGCCGGATCGAGGTCCGCGTCCTGTACCGGCAGGCGGTCGGGGGGCGTCGAGAGCGCCGTCATCGGTCGGTCAGAGCGGAGAGGCAAGACGCACGGCGGGACCGAGCACAGTGACCGCCTTGCTGGGGGGATCGTCGGCACGAACGGCTCGGGGTGTCAGAGGGGTGCGCGCCAAGGTCATTCCAGGTCCGCAAGGGGCGTCACACCCTGATAAATCAAAGATGAACCCGTTCGTCAAGTTTTAAGCCGATCCCTCCCCGGGACCGTCAGATCGGCCAGACCAGGGCGATCAGCGGCACGCCGACGATCAGGACAAGCAGCGAAAGCGGCAGTCCGAGGCGCCAGTAGTCGCCGAAGCGATACCCGCCGGGGCCGAGCACCAGCATATTGCACTGGTGCCCGATCGGGGTGAGGAAATCGCAGGCCGCGCCGACGGCCACCGCCATCAGGAAGGGCTCCGGCCGATAGCCGAGGTTGATGGCGAGGCTGGCGGCGATCGGCCCGGCGACGAGCACCGTGGCGGCGTTGTTGAGGAAGGGCGTGACCGCCATGGCAACCGCCATGATCAGCGCGATGGCGCCGATCGGCGGCAGGTTGGCTGTCCCGACCGACAGCCAGCCGGAGAGGAGGTCGGTGACGCCGGTGGTCCGAAGGGCGTCCGACACCGGGATGAGGCAGGCGAGGGTGATCAGCACCGGCCCGTCGAGGGCGCCGTAGGCATCGCGCAAGCTGATGCATCGGAGCGCGATGACGAGCACCGCTGCGCCGAAGAAGGCCGTGGTCACCGGCAGCACCTGGGCGGCCATCAGGAGCATGGCGGCGCCAAGGATGGCCGCCGGCAGCCAGCCCTTGCGGCTGCGGCCGATAGTGATGGTGCGCTCGGCAAGCGGCAGGCAGCCGAGGTCGGAGAGGATGTCCGGCAGGAGCTTCAGATTGCCTTGCAGCACCACCACGTCGCCCGGCTTGAAGCGCAGGGTCTTCAGCCGCTGGTTCACCCGCGCGCCGGAGCGGCTGACGGCAAGGAGGTTCACCTGGAAACGATCGTAGAGGCGTAGCTTCTCCGGTGACCAGTCGACCATGAAGCTCGACGCCGTCACCACCGCCTCCATCACGCCGATCTCGTCGTCCGGGTCCATCTGGGCGGGGGTGCTGTCCTGCCGGGTGAGCGAGAGCCCGGTGGCGGCGACGGCGAGTTCCAGGTCGCCGGGGTCGCCCTCCATCAGCAGGTGGTCGCCCGGGTGGAGGATCTGGGTGGTGGGGTTCTGGAAGCGCTTGTGGGTGGCGCGGATCAGGGTGGTGACGCGCACATCCGCGCGCGAGTCCCGGATCATCTCCTCCACCGATCGGCCGGCGTAGGGGCTGCCTTCCGGCACCACCGCCTCGGTGGTGTAGTCGCTGATGTTGAAGCTGGTTCCGGCCGCCGCGCCGCGTCGGTCCTTCGGCAGGAGGCGCCAGCCGAACATCAGGAAGACGAGCCCGAGGAGGGCGAGGGGCAGGCCGACGGGCGCGAAGTCGAACATCCGGAACGGCTCGCCGGTGATGTCCTCGCGCAGGCGCGACACGATGATGTTGGGCGAGGTGCCGACCAGGGTCACGATGCCGCCGAGGAGCGAGGCGAACGACATCGGCATCAGGAGGTGGGAGACCGAGGTGCCGGTCTTGCGGGCGACCTGGAAGGCGGGCGGGATCAGCATCGACAACGCGCCGATGTTCTTCACCACGGCGGAGAGCACCATCACGGTGCCGGCGAGCGCGACGATCTGGGTGGTGACGGTCCCGATATAGGGCGCCACCCGCTTCAGCAGCATCTCCGTGATGCCAGAGCGGGCGATCGCGGCACTCGTCACCAGGGCGCTCGCCACGATGATGACGATGTCGTCGCCGAAGCCGGAAAAGGCGTCGTTGACCGGAACGATCCCGGTGAGGATGGCCGCCAGAAGGCCCATCAGCGCCACCACGTCGTGGCGGATCCGCCCCCACACGAAGAGCGCCATCATCACGGCGATGATGGCGATCGCAACCACCTGCATGAGTGTCAAGTCGGGCCAACTCCGTCAGGCCAGGGCATGCGCCCCGGGCGGATCAACCGCGCCGGGCCTGAGAATGCCCCAAGCCCCTGACAAGCGCCATCACCCCGTTGCGGTTCCGCCGGCCCGCGCCGGCTGGCTTCACCCGGCGTGCCGAAGACCCGGCGTCCCGATCAGATCCAGCCGGCGAGTTCCCGGCGCACCACGGCCTCGATCACGTCCATGCCGGGCTCGCTGTCGTTGAGGCAGGGGATGTGGGCGAACTTCTCGCCGCCGTTGTGAAGGAAGATCTCGCCGTTCTCCACGGCCAGTTCCTCCAGCGTCTCCAAGCAGTCGGAGACGAAGCCGGGCGCCACGATGGCCATGCGCTTCACGCCGGACTTGGCGAGCGCCTCGACGGTCTTGTCCGTGTAGGGCTGCAGCCACTCCTCCGGCCCGAAGCGCGACTGGAAGGTCACGCGCAGCTTCTCCTTCGACCAGCCGAGCCGCTCGCGCAGCAGCCGCGCCGTCTTCATGCAGTGGCAGTGGTAGGGGTCGCCCTTCATGAAGTAGCTCTTCGGGATGCCGTGGAAGGAGGTCAGCACCACCTCCGGCTCGAAGTCGAGCGTCTTCAGGTGGGTCTCGATCGAGCGGGCGAGGGCGTCGATGTAGACCGGGTCGTCGTGATAGGGCGGCACCGTGCGCACCGCCGCCTGCCAACGCTCCTTCAGCAGGAACTCGAACACCTTGTCGTTGACCGTGGCGGTGGTCGAGGCGGAGTATTGCGGGTAGAGCGGGAAGACCAGGACCCGGTCGCAGCCGGCGTCCTTCAGGGCGCGCATGCGCTCGGCGATGGACGGGTTGCCGTAGCGCATGCCCCAGTCGACCATCAGGTTCGGATGAGCCTTAAGCCGGGCGGCGAGCTTGTCGGACTGGCTTCGCGTGAAGGTGCGCAAGGGGCTCTCGTCGCGCTCCTTGTTCCAGATGCTTTCGTAGTCCTTGCCCTTCTTGCCCGGGCGGGTGTTCAGCACGATGCCGAAGAGGATCGGGTACCAGACCGCGCGGGGCCACTCGATCACCCGCTTGTCGGTGAGGAATTCCTTCAGGTAGCGCCGCATCGGCCCGTAGCTCGTCCCGTCGGGCGTGCCGAGATTGACGATGAGAACGCCCACCTTTCCGGTCGCCACGACCGGGTGGTCTGCCGGCAATTGGACCGGGGCCGGAACGGTCGGTGTGGTTCCGACGCTGATCATGTCCATCTTCGAACTCTCCAAGGTGCGTCCTGAACCGGGCTGAACCGGCTGGCGCGTCCGATGTCTTCATGCGTGGCCCGTGGCGGCGGGGCGCCGCTTCCCGGCTGACCCGATGCCGCGGACCCGGCGTCCGGACCTGTCGCGCAGCTTACGCACGATCGCCCCCGCGGGATCACACGGAGAGGGTGGCCGAGGCCGGGCGCGTTGTCAGCCGCGGTGTCCGGCACGGACGCGATCGTCCCATGACGGTTCATGTGGCGATGTGCGGTCGACGGTCAACCGCTTTCGACGGCGAGGGCCGGCGGCGCGGCGGGTTTCAATCGATGTAGTAGCGGTGCGCGATGCGAAACCAGAACTCCACTGTGGTGTTCACGATCTGGCTCATGCCGTCCAGGCTGTCGGCCTTGTTCACCACCGCGTTGGCGCCGAAGTCATAGGCCCGGCGAATGGTGTCCACGTCCGTGGAGGTGGTCAGGGTCACCACGGGCAGGGAGCGGAAGACCGGATGCCGGCGCAGTTCGGAGAGGAAGACCATCCCGTTCATCACCGGCATGTTGATATCGAGGATGATCAGGTCCGGCGTGCGGGGATCATCGATCCGGCCGACCATGTTCAGCCAGTCCAGAGCCTTCCGGCCATGCTCCATCACGGTCACGCGGAAGGAAATCGGTGCCTGGTCGAGCAGTCTCAGGATGACTCGCACGTCGTCCGGGTCGTCCTCGACGAGAAGGATGTGTGCGTCCGCGTCGGTTTCGGAGCCGGATCCCCCCCGCGTCTGGCCGTCCACTGGTGCCTCCCGACTGACCATACAGTGGTCAGTCTTCAAGCATACTCTCTCGGAAGCATGAAACCAAACGGTTGTACGCTCATGGGCGTCCGGTTCGGATGGTCATTGCTGACAAGCAAAACGCTTTTCATTGGTATAGATCTGCGGAAACGTGTTCCGGTCGGCTTCGTGCCGAACCCGTAGCTCCCCTCGCTTGGCGTTGCGGCAGAAACCTGTTATTCGCCAGGAAATCCATGGAGCGACCGACCGTCGCACCTTGGCCAAGACCAATGGGGCGATCGACGGAGCGGCCGCATCCGTGGTCGGGAGGATCGAAGCGGCCGGGCAGCCCAACGACCGGGACGACGGGACGAGGAACGCGCTACGCCGCGCAGGAGCGCGACGGCGATGCCGTTCGAACGCCGTCGACCGGTCGGGCCAGGGGCCGGCAGCATGAGGAGGCGAGGGATTACATGAACGGACTTCTCGCGTTCAGCCGTGGCATAGACCGCCTGTCGACGGTGGTGCACAAGACCATCATGTGGTTGTCGCTGGTCGCCATCCTGGTCAGCGCCGGCAACGCCTTCACACGCAAGTTCCTGAACCTCAGCTCCAACGCGTGGCTCGAGGCGCAGTGGTACCTGTTCTCGGCCGTTTTCCTGCTCTGCGCGGCCTATACGCTCCTGAAGGCCGAGCACGTGAAGATCGACATCCTCTACGGCCGCCTGCAGCGCCGGACCCAGGTGTGGATCGACATCCTCGGCACCATCCTCTTCCTCTTCCCCTTCTGCATCATCACCGTCGTCCTGGTCTGGCCGGTGGTGGTCGACAAGATCAACAGCGGCGAGATGTCGTCCAACGCCGGCGGACTGATGATGTGGCCGGTGTGGATCCTCATTCCGCTCGGCTTCGGCCTGCTCGGCCTGCAGGGCCTGTCCGAGCTCATCAAGCGGATCGCCTTCCTGACCGGTCACGGACCGGATCCGGCGCTCGACCAGACAGCCTCGACCCACTGATCCTCGGGACCGGAGATCCTTGATCCCATGACCGCTCTCCTTGCCGAGAACCTCGCGCCGATCATGTTCGTCGCCCTCGTGGTGGTGATGCTGTTCGGCTACCCGGTCGCCTTCGCCCTGGCGGCCAACGGCTTCGTGTTCGGCCTCGTCGGCATCGAACTCGGGCTTCTGCATCCCAATCTCTTCGGCGCCATCCCGGACCGCATCTTCGGCACGATGGCCAACGAGACGCTGCTCGCCATCCCCTTCTTCACCTTCATGGGCCTCATCCTGGAACGGTCCGGCATGGCCGAGGACCTCCTGGACACCATCGGGCAGTTGTTCGGGCCGATCCGCGGCGGCCTCGCCTACGCGGTGATCCTGGTCGGCGCGCTTCTGGCCGCCACCACCGGCGTGGTGGCCGCCTCGGTCATCTCCATGGGCCTCATCTCGCTGCCCATCATGCTGCGCTACGGCTACGACCGTCGCGTCGCCGCCGGCACCATCGCGGCCTCCGGCACGCTGGCGCAGATCATCCCGCCGAGCCTGGTGTTGATCGTCCTCGCCGACCAGTTGAAGACCGGCTCCAGCCAGGTGGTCTCGGTCGGCGACATGTACGCCGGCGCGCTGATCCCGGGCCTCGTGCTCACGGCGCTCTACGGCGGCTACATCCTGCTCGTCTCCATCTTCAAGCCGGAGTTCGTGCCGGCCTTGCCGCCGGAGGCGCGGGTGCTCCGGGGCACCAAGCTCGCCTTCAAGGTGATCACCACCCTGGTGCCGCCGCTGGTGCTGATCTTCCTCGTCCTCGGCACCATCTTCATCGGCCTCGCCACGCCCACCGAAGGCGGCGCCATGGGGGCCGTCGGCGCGCTCATCCTGGCCGCCCTCAACGGGCGCCTCAACATTACGATGATCTATCAGGCGCTCGACACGACGGCGAAGCTCTCCTCCTTCGTCATCTTCATCCTGCTCGGCGCCCGCGTCTTCTCGCTGACCTTCTACGGGGTGGACGGCCATATCTGGGTGGAGCATCTGCTCACCGCCATCCCGGGCGGCGAACTGGGCTTCCTGATCGTCGTCAACATCCTGGTCTTCCTGCTCGCCTTCTTCCTCGACTTCTTCGAGCTCGCCTTCATCATCGTGCCGCTGCTGGTGCCGGTGGCGGAGAAGCTCGGGATCGACCTCGTGTGGTTCGGCATCATCCTCGGCGTCAACATGCAGACGTCCTTCATGCACCCGCCGTTCGGCTTCGCGCTCTTCTATCTCCGCTCGGTGGCTCCGGCGAAACCCTACCTCGACAAGGTCACCGGCAAGACCATGGCGCCCGTGACGTCGGGGCAGATCTACATGGGCTCGATCCCCTATGTGATCATCCAGATCCTCATGGTCTCTCTGGTGATCGCCTTCCCCTACATGGTCACCCACTACAAATCGACGGTGGAGGCGGTCGATCCCTCGACCATCAGCATTGACATCCCGATGCCGGGCCTCGGCGCTCCGGGTTCGGGTGCCGGCGACAACCCGTTCGGCGGCCCGGGTGCCGGCGACAACCCCTTCGCCACCCCGCCGGCGGATGGTGCCGCCCCCGGCGCTCTGCCGCCACCCGATTTCGGCGCGCCGGCGGCCCCGCCGGCGCCGAGCGCTCCCGGTGGTCTGCCCCAGCCTGATTTCGGCGCGCCTGCCGCGCCGGGTCAGTGACGGAAGTCGACGCACGGGCACGGCGGGATCGCCGTGCAGCCGGCGCTCTCGCGCACACGAAAAAGGGCCCGCCGTGAGGCGGGCCCTTTCCGTTGAAGCCGGTTCGGCGGTCGGCTTACTTGCCGGCCGCCTGCTGGCCGTAGACGTAGCTGTCGTAGGTGTACTCGGCCACGCGGAACCACTGGTAGGCTTCCGTGCGGAACTTCGCCCACGGCTCGTAGACCGCCTTGAAGGTCGGCGTAGAGGCGGACAGCTCTCCGTAGACCTCGAATGCGGACTTGTAGGCCGCGTCCAGCACGTCGCGCGGCATCGGCCGCAGCTGCACGCCCTTGCCGACCAGGCTGCGGATGGCCGTGATGTTCTTCACGTCATACTGCGCGAGCATGTTCTGATTGGCGTAGGCCGTGGCGGCGGTGAGCGCCGTCTTGTAGGCCGGCGGCAGCGCATCGTACTTCGCCTTGTTGAAGAAGAAGTGCACGGTCGGGCCGCCTTCCCAGAAGGCCGGGTAGTAGTAGAACTTGGCGACCTGATAGAAGCCGAGCTTCTCGTCGTCGTAGGGGCCGACCCACTCGGTGGCGTCGATGGTGCCCTTCTCCAGCGCCGGATAGATGTCCGCGCCGGCGATCTGCTGCGGCACGATGCCGATCCGCTCGACCACCTTGCCGGCAAGGCCGGCGATGCGCATCTTCAGGCCCTGAACGTCGGCGAGGTTGGTGACTTCCTTGCGGAACCAGCCGCCCATCTGGACGCCGGTGTTGCCGCCGGGGAAACCCACCACGTTGAAGTTGGCGAAGAACTCGTTGAGGAGCTCGTTGCCGCCGCCCTGATAGAGCCAGGCGTTCTGCTGGCGGGCGTTGAGGCCGTAGGGCAGGGTGGAGGCGATGGCGAACGTCGGGTCCTTGCCCCAGTAGTAGTAGGACACGGTGTGGCACGCCTCGACGGTATCCTGCGAGGCGGCGTCGAGCGCCTGCAGCGCCGGCACCAGCTCGCCGCCCGGGAAGACCTGGATCTGGAACTTGCCGTCGGTCATCTCCGACAGGGTCTTGGCCATCACCTCGGCGCCGCCGTAGATGGTGTCCAGCGACTTCGGAAAGCTTGACGTCAGGCGCCACTTGATTTCGGGCATGCTCTGGGCGAGCGCCGGGGTGGCGAGCGGTGCCGCCGCGGCCGCCGCGCCGCCGGTGACGAGGCCCGCCTTCTTGATGAACGAACGACGATCCATGGGTCCTCCCAAGGGGTGTTTGCCGCAGCCGCCCGTCCGGGTCTCGGTCCGGGCCAGGCTGCGTCCTCCGGTCTCTGCGGGATCCGTCCGGCTCGAAAACGGCCGGGTTCGGCGGGCGCTGACGGCGCGTCTCCCGTCGCGCCTGTCCGCTCGGCCGTCCGGCCGTGAACAGGCCGCCAGCGGCCGGTCGCCCTCCCGTTGCGGACTAAAGCGCATCGCCCCGGCCAGAACAAGCGGAGAAACCCGTTTTGTACCAAGGATCTGTGGTGCTACGACGAATGTCTCTCCGGACCCCCTCGGACACCGGCAGAATTGCCCGCGGAATGACCAGGGGCGCCGAAGTCTTGACGCCGCCTCGTTTCTCATCAGTATCGGCGGCACGCTTTCGCCACAGGATCCATCATGGTCGTTCCGGTCATTCTCGTCTCCTCCGACGTGCGGCCCTTGCAGGGCTACACCTGGCACGCGGCCCCGCAGCCCTATCTTGAAGCCGCGCTCGACCGGGCCGGCGCCCTGCCGCTGATCCTGCCCTCCTTCGGTGATCGCCTCGCGCTCGACGCGGCCCTCGACCGGGTCGACGGGGTGCTCGTCACCGGGTCGCGCAGCAACGTCCATCCGTCGCTCTACGGCGCCGAGGCGAGCGAGCGCGACGAGCCCTTCGACCCGGCGCGCGACGCCACGACGCTGCCGCTGATCCGCCGCGCGATCGAGCGGGGCATTCCGCTGCTCTGCATCTGCCGCGGCCTGCAAGAGCTGAACGTGGCGCTCGGCGGCACGCTCGGCCGGGAGATCCAGGACGAGGACGGGCGCATGGACCACCGGGCGCCGGACAGCGAGGAGCAGGAGATCCGCTTCGCCATCCGCCACCCGGTCATGGTGCGCGCCGGCGGGTGCCTCGGCCGGATCGTGGAGACCGACAGCATCGACGTGAATTCCCTCCACCGGCAGGCGGTCGCGCGCCTCGCCGACGCGCTGCAGGTGGAGGCGAGCGCCGCCGACGGTACCATCGAGGCGGTGTCCGTCCAGAACGCGCCGGGCTTCACCCTCGGCGTCCAGTGGCATCCGGAATACTGGGCGCGGACGGACGGTCCGTCGTCCCGGATCTTCGGCGCGTTCGGAGACGCGGCGCGCGCCTACGCGCTTGCGCGCAACGGCGTGTTCGGGCGCGCGGCCGAATAGCCGGCGGGCGCCGATCGGGAGGCGGCGTCAGCCGGCGAGGCTGGCGCCCAGCATCAGCAGGCCGAAGCCCAGCACCAGGAGGGCGCCGAAACCCTCCACCGTCTGGTGCATGACGGCTGCCGCGCCGCTCCGGCCACCGGTGAGGCGCAGCGCCAGGCCGCGGGCCGAAACGGCGAGGAGCGTCAGGGCCGCAACCGTCAGCCCCGTCCCCAGCGCCATCGCCACGGTCGCCGCGATGCCGGCCGCGTAGAGGCCCTGGGAGAGCGCGAACACCAGGACGATCAGAGCCCCCGTGCAGGGCCTCAGCCCGACGGCCAGGATGGTGGTCCAGGCCTTTCGGAGGTCGAGCGGCCCGCTCACCGAAGCCGGTGGCGGCACGTGCGCATGCCCGCAGCCGCAGTCCGGACCGTGATGGTGGTGGTCGTGCTGCCCGAGCTGGAACTCGTCGTGGTGCGCATGGCCATGGTGCGCAGGGTGGTGGTGATCATGGCCGTGGGGACCGTGGTCATCGTGATCGGGGGCCGGCGCGTGGATCGTGCCGGCGAAGGCGAGCGCGCTGCCGACCGGCACCGTCACGGGCCGGTAGCGGTCCGCCATGGCCGCGGCGAGGGGGCGGACGATCTTGCGCTGCACCAGCCAGACCCCGAGCAGGGTGATGAGGGCGAAGGAGCCGATCTCGAAAAGGCGCGCCGCCGCGGTCATGGCCATGGACGTCGCCCCGAGGGCGATCGCCGCCACCGAGACCAGCAGGATCGCGGTCACCGCCTGGGCGAGCGCGGACATGAGGGCGAGGAGCGCGCCGTTTCGCGCCGTCTCGCGGTTGGCGAGCACATAGGCCGAGACGATCGCCTTCCCGTGTCCGGGCCCGGCCGCGTGCAGCACCCCATAGGCGAACGAAAGCGCCATCAGCCAGACGCCCGCGCTGCCGTCCGTCTTCATGGCCCGAACCGTTTCGGTCAGGGCGCGGTAGAATCGGCTCTGCTCGGCGGCGATCCAGGCGAAGACGCCCGGCAGGAAGCCGCCCGCCGACGGTGCGGGCTCCGGCAGGCCGACGCCGAACGGGCTCGCCGCATGGGCGGCGGTGGCCGCTGCAACGAGAAGGGCGATCGCCAAGGCGTGCGAGCGGACGGGCGGTGTCATGGGCAGCGCACGCTCGCGCCGTTGGAGAGATCGCGGGTGATCATGGCAAGCTCGTCAGGTATCTCGCGCTGGTCGGCGGGAATTTCGGCAAGCGTCGCGGCGGTGGCCACGTCCAGTTCCTCCGGCCGGAACACCTCCATGGTGCAGGCGTCCGGCGCCCCGTCGAGCGCCACGGGCGTCTCCTCCACGAAGCCGAACGCCACATAGTAGGTCGGGTCGTAGACCTCCAGCGTCGCCGGCAGGCCGCGGATCTCCACGGCTTCCTTGGTCGGCAGGGTGAAGTAGAGAGTGAGCAGCCCGTCGTCCGACTGGAGCCAGTATTCGGTCGGTTCGGAGAAGTCGATGTCCCGGTCACCGGCGGCCAGGAAGGTGAAGTAGCCGAAGTCCTTCAGCGAGGAGACGTTGACCTCCGCCAGCGGCTTCAGCTCCGCCACCGACAGGGCACCGTCGCCGTCCGCGTCGAGGCCCTGGCTGGCGAAGGCCGAGTAGGCGTCGTCGAAGCGCCACACGTTGCGGATGGCGGTGACGCGGCCGTTGGCGTCGAACACCATCTCGGCCTTTGCATCCACGAAAACGTGCGGGTGGGCGAACGCTGGCGCGACGGACGCCGCGAGGGCGCCGGCAATCAGCCATCCGCGGAGCCCGCGGCAGTGGATCGGCATGGACGATATCCCCGTTCGGGCCGTCGGATCGGCCTACAAATCATGCATTGCCGCCGATTTCGGCGCAACGATGACGACGGGAACGATGATGGGGCTTCAGGCGCCCCTGCAGTTCTCGCCGTCGAACTTGGCGAACCACTCGGCCATGAAATCCACGAAGGCGCGGACCTTGGCGGAGAGATGCCGGCGGTGCGGATAGACAACGTAGATGCCGGGCGTCACCGCTTCATACTCCTCCAGAACCACCTCCATGGTGCCGGCCTCCAGGTCGTCGCGGACTATGATGTAGGGCACCGACCCGTAGCCGAGGCCGCAGAGGATGGCGAGGCGGACCGCCATCGGCGAGTTCACCTCCACCCGTCCGGCCACCTGCACCGTGTGGCGGTTGCCATCCACGTTGAAGCGCCAGGAGAAGCGGCTGCGGAGGTTGCTGTCGATCACGCACGGCAGGTCGGTCAGGTCGTCCGGGTGCTGCGGCCGCCCGTGGGTGGCGACCACGTCGCGACGGGCGGCGATGACGAAGCGGTATTCGGCGAGCTTGCGGGCGATCAGGCTGGAATCCTGCATCTCGGTGATTCGGATCGCGCAGTCGAACCCCTCGTCGACCAGATCCACGAACCGATCGTCGAGCCTCAGATCCAGCTTGATGGCCGGGTTGGCCGCCACGAACTCCATCATGGCCATGCCGACGAAGCCGTCGCCGAAGGTGCGCGGACAGGCGACGCGCAGGAGGCCGGTCGGCTCGCCGTGCCGGTCGCGCACCATGTCCTGCAGGTCGTCCACCCGCTGGAGGATCTCGCCGGCATCCCGGTAGTAGGCCTGCCCGAGTTCGGTGAGCGACAGCCGCCGGGTGGTGCGGTTCATCAGCCGGGTCCCGAGCTCGTCCTCCAACTCCTTGACATATTTGGAGATCAGCGCCTTGGAGCGGCCGAGCTTGCGGGCTGCGGCGGAAAAGCCGCCGGCGTCCACCACCTCCACGAAGGTCCGCATCCGGGTGAGCGTGTCCACGGTGTCCTCCCTCGCGGCGCATCCTGACGCCTTGCGGGCCGCGGTCCGACGCGCGCCGGCCGAGACCTCTGTTGCGCCGTCGCCCGGTGAATGTTCACCGAGGACGCGTCATTCCGATCGATGGACATGTAAGGCTGAAGCCTGCCGACGACAATGGAACGGCCGAACGAGCGGCTGCGATCGGCAGTCCGCGGTGCCTGTCAGGCATGCGCGAATAAATTTGCGCCACCGTCCGAATTTGCCCTTGCGAAGAGGGGGCAACGGAGTTATTTCCGCCCTTGCCCAATTTCGCACGTGCCTGTGGTTGCGTGCCGGTTTCGTAAGGGCCGCTCACGGCGGTATCCAGCGAGGGCAAACCGGTGACCGGAGAAGAACCGGGTCTAAGCCGCTTCTCAAGCGGTGGACGCGACTTAAAGCAACGACGTAGAGGGCTTTTTTGGTCTCTGCCGGCGCTCCAACCGCCGGGGTCACTAAAGAGGCGACTACATCTTGCCTGACGTGCGGACGGGACACCCCGCTCCAATCAATGGCTTTACGGGATCGTGACGCGCTCCGCGATGGGGTTCGGCACGGGCTCGGCATCATTCCGCCGGCTGTCTTGGCCGGTTGCGAGCCGTTGCATGTTTCTGCCGGCGCCGTCTCCACAGCGGCGACGCGGAGCATCGCAACGACTCCGGATCGGTGAAACCGTTTTGGTTCGGGGCTTGTCCAATGACCGCTCGCATCCTTGATTTCCTCGCTTCCCGACGTCCCGAGGGTCCCTGCCTCGTGGTCGACCTCGACGTCGTGCGCGACAACTTCCTGACCTTCCGCCATGCGCTGCCCGACACCCGCGTGTTCTACGCGGTGAAGGCCAACCCGGCGCCGGAGATCCTGTCGCTCCTCGCCGAACTCGGCTCGTGCTTCGACTGCGCCTCCGTGGCGGAGATTCAGATGGCGCTCGCCGCTGGTGCCACGGCCGACCGCATCTCTTTCGGCAACACGATCAAGAAGGAGGCCGACATCGCCCGTGCCCGCCGGCTCGGCATCGACCTCTTCGCGGTCGACTGCGAGGCCGAGGTGGAGAAGATCGCCCGTCAGGCGCCCGGCGCCCGGGTGTTCTGCCGCATCCTCTGCGACGGCGCGGGCGCCGAGTGGCCCCTGTCGCGCAAGTTCGGTTGCGAGCCGGAGATGGCGGTCGACGTTCTGGAGCACGCCCATCGCCTCGGCCTGCAGGCCTATGGCGTGTCCTTCCACGTGGGCTCCCAGCAGGGCAACACGGAAGCCTGGGACGGCGCGCTCGCCTCGTCGGCCCATCTCTTCCGCACGCTCGCCGAGCGCGGCATTCAGCTGAAGATGGTCAACCTCGGCGGCGGCTTCCCGACCCGCTACCTGAAGGACGTGCCGGCCACCGAGGCCTACGCCCGCTCGATCACCGACGCGATCCGCCGCCACTTCGGCAACGCGATCCCGGAGACGATCATCGAGCCGGGTCGCGGCATGGTGGGCGGCGCCGGCATCATCAAGGCCGAGGTCGTGCTGATCTCCAAGAAGCAGACCAGCGACGACACGCGCTGGGTGTTCCTGGACATCGGCAAGTTCGGCGGCCTTGCCGAGACCATGGACGAGTCCATCCGCTACCCGATCCGCACCGGGCGGGACGGCGGCGACGTGGCCCCGTGCATCCTGGCCGGCCCGACCTGCGATTCGGCCGACGTGCTCTACGAAAAGACCCCCTACGCGCTGCCGCTCTCCCTGGAGATCGGCGACGAGGTGCTGATCGAGGGCACGGGCGCCTACACCACCACCTATTCGGCGGTGGCGTTCAACGGCTTCGAGCCGCTGCGCAGCTACGTGATCTGAGGCGCCCAGCCTCGATCCGGCCGATGGCGGCGCCTCCCCTTGGCGGAGGTCCCGTTCCACGGCCCGAGACCGGCGGACACCTCCGCCGGCACCTTTTCCCGCACCGGTGCCCCTCAGGGTGGCGCCGGCACCTCTGGTGTCTGTATCGCGTGCCGCGCGGCCTTTGCCGCGCGCCGCGGGGAAGGTCGCATCTCGATGATCACCTACCTGGACGAAGCGCCGCATGACGTCGGCGCCCGCGAGGCCCTGCTCGACCGCGCGTTCGGCCCGGCCCGCTTCCTGAAGTCCTCCGAGCGCATTCGCGCCGGCCGCCTGCCGGCGGAGGGCCTGTCGCTGATCGCCAAGGACGGCGAGCGGCTGGTCGGCACCGTGCGGCTCTGGCACGTGGCCGCCGGCCACACCGGCCGCGAGGGCCTGCTCCTCGGTCCGCTCGCGGTGGCGGCCGACCAGCAGGGCACCGGCGTCGGCGGCGCCCTGATGCGCCTTGCGCTCGCCCGTGCGAAGGCGCTCGGTCACGGCGCCGTGCTCCTCGTCGGCGATGCGCCCTACTACGGCCGCTTCGGCTTCACGGCAGAGCGGACGGCGGGCCTTGCCATGCCGGGGCCGTACGAGCGGCATCGCTTCCTGGCCGTGGAACTGCGGCCGGGAGCCCTCCTTGGCGCCGAGGGCGTGCTCCGCCCGACGGGACCGCGGCTGCCGGTGGACGTGCCGGCGCTCGAAGCCGCCGCCTGACCGTCTATCGGCGATCGGACCCTCACACGACGACGCGGGCGTCCGGAAGACGCCCGCTGCTTTTCAGCCGTCTTCCGGCATGTCTATATGTCCGCGGGTCAACGACTGGAGGGGCGCATGTTCGTGACCGGACTCGACGTGGCCATTGCGGCCTTTTTCATTCTCGCGGTCATCGTCTTCTTCGCCGGCATCAAGCAGGTGCCGCAGGGGTCCAACTGGACCGTGGAGCGGTTCGGCCGCTACACGAAGACGCTTTATCCGGGCCTCAACCTCATCGTCCCCTTCGTGGACCGGGTCGGCTCGAAGCTCAACATGATGGAGCAGGTGCTGGACGTGCCGTCCCAGGAGATCATCACCCGGGACAACGCCACCTGCACGGTCGACGGCGTCGCCTTCTTCCAGGTGCTCGACGCCTCCCGCGCCGCCTACGAGATCACCGGGCTGCAGAACGCCATCCTCAACATCACCATGACCAACATCCGCACGGTCATGGGCTCCATGGACCTCGACAATCTTCTCTCCAACCGCGACGAGATCAACACGCGCCTTCTGCACGTGGTGGACGCCGCCACGGAAAGCTGGGGCGTGAAGATCACCCGCGTCGAGATCAAGGACATCAACCCGCCGGCCGACCTCGTCGAATCGATGGCGCGCCAGATGAAGGCGGAGCGCGACAAGCGCGCCTCCATCCTGGAGGCCGAGGGCCAGCGGGCGGCGCAGATCCTGAAGGCCGAGGGCGAGAAGCAGGCGCAGGTGCTGCAGGCCGAAGGCCGGCGCGAGGCCGCCTACCGGGACGCGGAGGCGCGCGAACGGCTCGCCGAGGCGGAGGCCAAGGCGACGCTGCTCGTCTCCGAATCGGTCTCCAAGGGCGACGTGCAGGCGCTGAACTACTTCATCGCCGACAAGTACACCCAGGCGCTCGCCCAGTTCGCCCATTCGCCCAACCAGAAGATCCTGATGCTGCCCATGGAGGCGACCGCGCTGCTCGGCTCCCTCGGCGGCATCGCCGAACTGGCGCGCGCCACTTTCGGCGACGACGGCAGCCCGCCGCAGCCGCCGCGCCGGCGGAGCGGCTTCGTGCCGTCGGTCGGCACGCCGCCCGACGGCAACGGTTGACCGCGGCGGCGGACGGGGGAGGGCGCATCGATGATCGCGGAGGTGCTGCAGATGCTCGGGCCGTGGACCTGGTGGGTCCTCGGCATCATCCTCGCGGCCGTCGAGGTGGTGGCGCCGGGCGCCTTCTTCCTGTGGTTCGCCATGGCGGCCATCCTCGTCGGTGTGATCGCCCTTGCGGTGGACCTCGGCTGGCAGGTTGAGATCCTGCTCTTCATCGTCTTCGCCGTCATCGCGGCCTTCCTCGGCCGCCGCTTCTACGGCACGACGGAGGACACCAGCACCGCCGGGACGCTCAACGATCGCCTGCGCCGGCAGGTCGGCCGGCCGGCGGTGCTGGAGACGGCCATCGCCAACGGCACCGGCCACATCCGCCTGGACGACACGCTCTGGCGGGTGGAGGGGCCGGACCTTCCGGCCGGCACGCCGGTCACCATCGTCAGCGTGGACAACGGACGGCTGCGGGTCGCGGCACGCTGAACCGGTCGCCCGAACATGGCCGCACGGCCTTCGAGCGGGATGCATAACGGCAACTGAATACCATCTGTTAACCGCGTTCGTTTACCGATTGGAAACGGGCCTGCCGAGCCCGCGCGTCTTTCCGATCGTCTCCGAACCCGGTCCAGCCCCTTTCCATGCGGTCCCGCCTCCTCGCCGTCCTCGCTGCCGCCGGTCTGGTGGCCGGAGCCGCCCCGGCGGTCCACGGCCAGACCGTGGGCGTCGAAGCGGGCGCGCCGGCGGTCCGCCCGCCGGAGGCTGGCACAGCTGGCGGCGCAACGGCGTCGGACAGCCTGGACGGGCTGATCGAAGATCTCCTGCCCCCTGCCGATCCCGGCCTCGCCGACCCGCTCGGCCCGATTGACCCGGACGCGGTCGAGGCCGACGCGCCCGCTACGCCCGCCACCGCCACCGCTGCGGCGCGTCCCGAGACGCCGCTCACCGCGGACGGGTTGCGCGCCTCGCTGGTTCCCGCCGCCGCGCTCGGCCCGGCCGTGCGCCCGGTCCGTCCGGTCCAGTCCGTGCTGCCGGTCGTCGGTGCCGCCCCCATCCCTGTGAACACGGAGGAGGCGGCGCGCCAGGCTTTCGAGCCGATCGGGCTCAGGGTGCGCACCTTCACGGTCTTCGCCAGCGCCACCACCGGGATGGGCTGGTCGTCGAACCCGAGCGAAAGCCCGGACGGAGAGGGCGAGGCCTATTGGCGCCTCGGCGGCGAGGTGATCGCCCGATCCGACGCGGACGCCCGCGCCGGCCTCGATCTCACCCTCCGCGGCGGCATCCGCGACTACGCGGGCGGTGACCGGGAGATCGAGCCCTCCACCGAATTCCTCGCCGACGGGCGTTACGATGTGACGGAGGTCGACCGCCTCACCGCGGGCCTGCGCTACAGCTTCGCCACGGAGACCGGGTTTTCCGCGGAGACCGGCCCGGCGACCGGTGCCGCCATCCACACCCTTTCGGCCACCGCCGGCTACACCCGCGCGGCGGGCCTCATCGGCCTCAGCCTGCGCGGCGCCGTCGACCGCACGATCTACGACGGCGACGATCGGGACAACACGCTCGTCTCCGGCACCTTGCGCCTCACCCTCGACTCCGGCGCGGTGTTCGAGCCCTTCGTGGAGACGAGCCTCTTCACCCGTCTCCCCGACCGGACGGTGGACGAGGCCGGCTTCCGCCGGTCGAGCGTCGGCGGCGAGATGAAGGTCGGCACCGGCGTCGACACCGGCCTCGTCACCGGCGAAGTGGCGGTGGGCTATGCCACGGAAGTCCTCGACGACGACCGGCTAGACCCGCTCCGCGGCATGCTGGTGGAGGCCTCGCTAGCCTGGGCGATCACGCCGCTCACCACCATCACCCTCACGGCCGACACCCTGTTCGAGACCAGCCGCCTCGCCGATGCTAGCGGCGCCATCACCCGGTCGGCCGGCGTGGCGGTCGCCCATGCGCTGAGGCCCAATCTCATCCTGGATGCGGGCGGCGTCCTCTCCTTCCAGGACTATGAGGGGATCGACCGGTCGGTGACGCGCGTGGCCGCCCGGGCGGGTGCCGCCTGGCGGCTCAACCGGTCGATGGAGGTCACGCTCTCGGCCACGCACGAGGTGGCGGACAGCTCCGTCAACGGCGAGGATATCCACGAGACGACCGTGGAGGCCGGCATCACCGTGCGCCCCTGACCGGTCGATTGGAGACCGAAAAGGCCGGCGCCGTGGTCTCGCCCCGGCGCCGGCCCCTCGAACTTGCTCGCATCACGGCCCGACCGGCCGGCGCCCCTTCGGGCTTGGTATCATCCGCTTGCTGCCATCCGGCAGCAGGGTCACGTTGCCGCCATCCGGCAGCGGGTGCTCAGCGCAGCAGCGCGGCGAGCTCGGACTTGATGTTCGGGTGGATGTCCGTCCGCTCCTGGCCGTAGGCGATGTTCGCCTGCAGGAAGCCGAGCTTGGTGCCGGTGTCGAACGTGGTGCCGCGGAAGCGCACGCCGTAGAACGGGCTGGTCTCCACGAGGCGGAGCATGGAATCGGTCAACTGGATCTCGTTGCCGGCACCCCGCTCCTGGGTCTCCAGAAGATCGAAGATCTCCGGCTGCAGGATGTAGCGGCCCGAGATGAAGAGGTTGGACGGCGCTTCCGCGGGCTTGGGCTTCTCCACCATGCCTTTGATCTGGTGCACGTCCTCGTCGAGCGTGTCCCCGAGCGCCACGATGCCGTAGGACGAGGTCTGCGCCGGATCGCAGGCTTCCAGGCTGAGCACGTTGCCGCCGGTCTTGGCGTAGGCGTCCACCATGCTCTTCAGACACGGTGTATGATGCTTCATCAGCATGTCCGGCAACAGGACGGCGAAGGGTTCGTCGCCGATGATGTCCCGGGCGCACCAAACCGCGTGGCCGAGGCCGAGGGGCGCCTGCTGGCGGGTGAAGCTGGTGGCACCGGCCTTGGGCAGGTCGCGGTTCACGCTCTCCAGGGCTTCGGTCTTGTTCCGGCTCTCCAGGGTCGCGTTCAGCTCGAAATTGATGTCGAAATGATCCTCGATGATGGCCTTGCCGCGCCCGGTGACGAACACGAAGTGCTCGATACCCGCAGCCTTGGCCTCATCGACCACATACTGCAGGGCGGGCCGATCCACCACGGTCAGCATTTCCTTGGGAACCGCTTTCGTCGCCGGCAGAAATCGCGTTCCGAGACCGGCTACCGGAAACACCGCCTTGCGTATCGTCTTGGTCATTCCATGCTCCAAGTTCCAACCGAACCGGCGATCCTGCTGATCCCGCCATGATCCGGCTAATGGCCGCCAACCTATATGTCCGGAACAGTACGATTAACACCGTTCCGTTTCCATTAAAAAGACGGCGATTTGGCCTCTTTTCATCACGTTAACGCATCGTTAATCTTAAATGCTCCAGTAAATGAAATCTTACCTCTCGTTTCGGAAGTTCTGATGACCCTACGCTTGATGCCCAAGCTCATCGCCGTGGCTCTTCTTTGCGCCGGTTTGACCGGGTGTCTGTCGCTCGGCGGGCCGATGGGCTTCGACGGTGCACTGAACGCGGGTGAGCCGCCGCGATCCGACGGACCGATTCCGCGAGAATTCACTGCCTTCGTGGAGACACTGTGGCCGGATGCCGCCGCCAAGGGCGTGTCGCGCCGCACATTCGAAGCCGCCTTCGACGGGGTGGGCCCGGACCAGGGGGTTCTCGATGCGGCCAACCGGCAGGCGGAATTCGTCAAGCCGATCTGGGAGTATCTCGACGGCGCGGTGACCGACACCCGTATCGCCACCGGCCGGGAGATGCTGACGGTGCACCGGGCGAGCCTCGATCGGATCGAGGCGGCCTACGGGGTCCCTCGTACCTTCGTGGTGGCGATCTGGGGCATGGAGAGTTCCTACGGGGCGGTCCTGAACAACCCGCGCATCGTCCGCAACGCCGTCCGCGCCCTGGCGACCCTCGCCTGGAAGGGCGGGCGCCGGGCAAAGTACGGCCGCAACCAGCTCCTGGCGGTGCTGCGCATCCTGGAGCGGGGGGACACCGACCCGATCCACATCACCGGGTCCTGGGCGGGCGCCATGGGGCACACCCAGTTCATTCCCACCACCTACGAGGCCTATGCGGTCGACTTCGACGGGGACGGCCGGCGGAACATCTGGACGTCCATCCCGGATGCGCTGGCCTCGACCGCCAACTACCTGAACAAATCCGGCTGGCGGAGCGGACAGACCTGGGGCTACGAGGTTCGCCTGCCCGCGGGCTTCGCGGCCGCGGAGGACAGCCGGCGCACGCTCGGCGAGTGGCAGGCCGCCGGCGTCCTCCGGGCGAACGGGGCCGGTTTCCCGCGCGGCGGCGACAGTGCGCGCCTGTGGCGGCCGGCCGGCGCGGACGGGCCCGCCTTCCTGCTCCTCCACAATTTCGCGGTCATCAAGCGCTACAACAACGCCAACCCCTACGCGCTCGGGGTGGGGCACTTGGCGGACCGGCTCGGCGGCGGCGCGGCCTTCACGGCGCCCTGGCCGTGGGACGAGCAGGCGCTGACCTTTGACGAGCGCCGGGACCTGCAGTCCGAGCTTGCCCGCCGGGGCTATGACGTCGGCGAGATCGACGGCAAGATCGGATCGGGCACCATCGAGGGCATCCGCGCCTATCAGGCCTCCGCGGGCCTGCCCGTGACCGGCGAGCCCTCGCAGGACCTGCTCGACCGGCTGAAGGCCGGCCGCTGACCTCCGCCGCAGGCCGTCGGCCTGCGCTGGTATTTGCGGGTGTCCGTCGTGCCGATTGACCGGATCCACGTCCATCCCCACACTGGGTCCCTTGTGATGCAAGCCCGTCATCCGGGCTGGCGCGTTCATGTTCAACCGGCGAGCGCAAGCCGAAGCGCGGCGCCCTGTCGAACGACCCGGAGCGGTCCAGTGTTCCGCCGTATCCTCTCGAGCGCCCTTCTCGCCTGCCTGGTCTGGGTAGTCCTGGCGCTGGCCGTTCCGGCTCCGGCCTCGGCGCAGATCTTCGAACGCTCGCCCTTTTTCCTGCGCCTGTTCGGCATCGAGGAGCGCAAGCGACCTGCGCCCGGGCCGAAGATCATGCAGGTGCCGCCCTCGAGCCGGGCGCCGTCCGGTCCCATGGTGCTGACCCCGGAGGGCAGCCGGCCGCGCGGGCCGAAGGTGATCCGCGCGCCGGAACCGGCGATCGCCGTCAAGCCCAAGAACGCGGACGCCCGTCTGGTGCTGGTGCTGGGCGATGCCCTGGCGGCGGGCCTGGCGTCCGGGCTCGACGTCGCCTTCGCGGACACGCCGGATGTGCGGTTCGAGAGCATCTCCGAGCCGGAGGCGGGACTGGCCGCCACCGACCCGGTGGACGTCCGCCAAGCCCTTGAGGCCCGTCTCACTGCCGCGGATCCGCCGGATGCGGTGGTGGTCATGCTCGGCCTCGACGACCGGCGGCCGATCCTCGTCGACGGCATCGACGCGGAGTTCCGCACCCGGCCGTGGGAGACCGTCTACCGGGCGCGGGTGAAGGCCCTGATCGCGGCGGCGCGGGCGAAGTCCATCCCGGTGTTCTGGGTCGGGCTGGTGCCGACCGCCGACGTGGCCCTCATCACCGACTTCGCCTATCTGGACGAGTTGTTCCGCCAGGAGGCGGAGGCGAACGCGGCGGTCTATGTGGACGTCTGGAACGCCTTCGCGGATGCGGCCGGCGGGTTCACGCCGACCGGCGCGGACGTGGAGGGGCAGTCGCGGCAGCTGCGGCTGAAGGACGGCATCGGCTTCACCAAGTCGGGAAACCGCAAGCTCGCTTTCTTCGTGGAGCAGGAGGTGCGCACCTGGCTCTCCAAGGGCGCCCCCGGCTTCGTGCTCCCGCGTGCGGACGGCTCGGGCGGGCTGGTGGTATCCTTGTCCGACCCGGACGTGGAGCCGGACGAGGATTTCGCGGTGGAAGTGGCCCAACCGGCGCCGAAGACCGGCACCGCGCTGCACCGGCTCGTTGTCGAAGGGCGCCCGCTGGCGCCCCGTCTCGGCCGCGTCGACGATCTGGTCTCCACGGTGAACTGACCGGACGATGGTGAACTGATCGACCGATCAGCCCGTTCGACGGACGGCGCGCGCCCTGCGACGCGCGCTTCTCCTCAGGTCGGAAGCTGGCTCGCGCCCATCAGGTGGAGGTCGATCGACCGGGCCGCCTGACGGCCCTCCCGGATCGCCCAGACCACCAGGCTCTGGCCGCGGCGGATGTCGCCGGCGGCGAACACCTTCTCCATGGAAGTCTTGTAGCTCTCCGTGTCGGCGGCGATGTTGGCGCGCCGGTCGCGGGCGAGCGCCGCACCGGGGCCGGCGAGCAGGGCGCCTTCCAGCGGGCCGGCGAAGCCGATCGCAAAGAGCACGAGGTCGGCCCGGATCACGAACTCCGTGCCCGGGATCGGCTCGCGCTTCTCGTCCACCCGGGCGCACTTCACGCCCGTGACCTTGCCCTTGGCGTTGCCGACGATCTCCAGCGTGGCGCAGGAGAACTCGCGCTCGGCGCCTTCGGCCTGGGAGGAGGAGGTGCGGAACTTGGTCGGCCAATAGGGCCAGACCTTCAGCTTGTCCTCCTTCATGGGCGGCATCGGGCGGATGTCGAGCTGGGTCACCGAGAGGGCGCCCTGGCGGAACGAGGTCCCGACGCAGTCGGAGGCCGTATCGCCGCCGCCGATCACCACCACGTGCTTGCCGGAGGCGAGCAGCGGCTCCTCGTGGGAGACGTCCTCGCCGCCGATCCGGCGGTTCTGCTGGACCAGGAAGGGCATGGCGTAGTGGCAGCCGACCAGATCCTTGCCGCCAAGGCCGGGGTCGCGCGGCCGCTCGGCGCCGGCGGCGATCAGCACCGCGTCATGGTCGGCCACCAACTGGTCGAGCGAATGAGTGACGCCGACGTTGACGCCGTAGTGGAATGTCACGCCTTCCGCCGTCATCTGGTGCACGCGGCGGTCGATGTAGTGCTTTTCCATCTTGAAGTCCGGGATGCCGTAGCGCATCAGCCCGCCGGCCTTCGGCTCCCGCTCGTAGACGTGCACGTCGTGGCCGGCGCGGGCGAGCTGCTGCGCCGCAGCCATGCCGGCGGGGCCGGAGCCGACCACGGCCACGCGCTTGCCGGTCTTCACCAGCGGGACCTGCGGCGTGATCCAGCCCATGTCCCATGCCTTGTCGGCGATGGCCTGCTCCACGGTCTTGATGGCGACCGGGCTGTCCTCCAGGTTCAGCGTGCACGCCTCCTCGCACGGGGCGGGGCAGATGCGACCGGTGAACTCCGGAAAGTTGTTGGTGGAATGGAGGTTGCGCGCCGCCTCCTCCCAGTCGCCCGAATAGACGAGGTCGTTCCAGTCGGGGATCTGGTTGTGCACCGGGCAGCCGGTGGGACCGTGGCAGTAGGGAATGCCGCAGTCCATGCAGCGCGCGGCCTGCCGGCCCACCTCCTGCTCGGACAGCGGAATGGCGAACTCCCGGAAATGCCGGATGCGGTCGGACGCCGGCTGGTACTTCTGCTCCTGCCGGTCGATCTCGAGGAAACCTGTGACCTTGCCCATCGTCTCTGTCCGTCTCGGTTCGTGATCCGGCCGGCCGGCCGACCCTCTCGGATCCTCAGCGGATCCAGTTCTCAATCTTGAGCCCGACAACCCGGCCGAACTCCCTTTCGTTGTCCGTCACCAGAACCGCGTCCAGCGCGAGCGCGTGGGCGGCGATCAACATGTCCATCGGACCGATCAAAGCGCCACGACGATGGAGATCTGCGCGGAGTTCTGCATACGCCCGGTCTGCCGGCTCGCTCCAATCGATCACCGCGTAGGTGGCGAGAAAAGCCTCGACAAGATGCTCGATCCTTTTCGACGCCACCCGGCGGTACCCGAACCGAAGTTCGGCCGCCACGAGAATACTGATCGCCACACTTGACTGATCCACCGCCCTCAGCCGCGCAGCAGCCACGCTGGTCGGCTGCCTGATGAGAAACGAGACCGTGTTCGTATCCAGCAGGATGGTCATTCGTCGAAGCCGAGGTCCACCGGATCGAGCGGCAGTTCCTCGACTTCAGGCCAATCTTCATCCAGCGGCGGCTGAGCAGCCAGCCAGTCAAGAAGCTCCGCTGTGGTTTTCTTCGGTCGCTTCGGCTTGATATGGATGGTCCCGTCCAGATCCTTCCACATCACCGCCTTGTCGGCGTCCAGCTCGAACTCCTTGGGAATGCGCACGGCCTGACTTCGGCCGTTGCGGAAGAGGCTGACCTCCCGCTCGTCGCGTCTGGTGGTGGTCATGGCCGGCCTCCTTGTCATATGCCGCAGCATATCACACCTCGGCCGGCCGGTTCCATCACTCTGCCGCTAGCCCCATGCGCATCTTCTCCATCTCGCGCAGCGCCCGGCGGTACTCCACCGGCATCACCTTCACGAACTTCGGCCGGAACGCCTCCCAGTGGTCCAGGATGTCCTTGCCGCGGGTCGAGCCGGTGTAGAGCACGTGGTTCTGGATCAGGGCGCGCAGGCGCTCGTCGTCGTGGCGGGTCATGTCCGACGAGAGGTCGACGCGGCCCTTGAACATCAGGTCGCCGCCGTGGTGGTGGAGCTTCTCCAGAAGCTCGTCCTCCTCCGGCACCGGCTCCAGGTCCACCATGGCCATGTTGCAGCGCTTGGCGAAGGTGCGCGCCTCGTCGAGCACATAGGCGACGCCGCCGGACATGCCGGCCGCGAAGTTGCGGCCCGTCGCGCCCAGCACCACCACGACGCCGCCGGTCATGTATTCGCAGCCGTGGTCGCCGCAGCCTTCCACCACCGCGACGGCGCCGGAGTTGCGCACGGCGAAGCGCTCGCCCGCGACGCCGCGGAAATAGGCTTCGCCCTCGGTCGCGCCGTAGAGCACCGTGTTGCCGACGATGATCGACTGCTCCGGCACGATCCTGGCCTTGCCGGACGGCCGCACCACGATGCGCCCGCCGGAGAGGCCCTTGCCCACGTAGTCGTTGGCCTCGCCGGTGAGTTCCAGCGCGATGCCGGTGGAAAGGAAGGCGCCGAACGCCTGGCCGGCGGTGCCAGTCAGCTTCACCGTGATGGTGCCGTCCGGCAGGCCCTCGTGGCCGAACCGCTTGGCGACCTCGCCGGCCAGCATGGCGCCGGCGGTCCGGTCCACCGACTTGATCGACGCCTCGATCACCACGGGCTTGCCTTCGGTCAGCGCGGGCTGGGCCTCTGCGATCAGCCGCCGGTCGAGCACGTCGGCGATCGGGTGCACCTGCCGCTCGGTCCAGCGGATCGCCTCCGGCGGCGCGTCCGGCTTGAAGAACAGCCGGCTGAAGTCGAGACCGGACGCCTTGGCGTGTCCCGGCGTCGGCGCGTGGGCGAGGAAGTCCGACCGGCCGGTGAGCTCGGACAGGCTGCGGAAGCCCATCTGGGCGAGATAGCCGCGCACTTCCTCGGCGACGAAGAAGAAGTAGTTGATCACGTGCTCCGGCGTGCCCTTGAAGCGCTTGCGGAGCACCGGGTCCTGGGTGGCGATGCCGACCGGGCAGGTGTTCAGATGGCACTTGCGCATCATCAGGCAGCCGGCGGCGATCAGCGGCGCGGTGGCGAAGCCGAAGTCGTCGGCACCGAGGAGGGCGCCCACGATCACGTCGCGGCCGGTCTTCATGCCGCCGTCCACCTGCAGGCAGACGCGGCTCCTGAGGCCGTTCAGCACCAGGGTCTGGTGCGTCTCGGCAAGGCCCATCTCCCAGGGCGAGCCGGCGTGCTTGATGGAAGTCAGCGGCGAGGCGCCGGTGCCGCCGTCATAGCCCGCGATGGTGATGTGGTCGGCGCGCGCCTTGGCAACACCGGCCGCCACGGTGCCGACTCCCACCTCGGAGACGAGCTTGACCGACACGTCCGCCGTCGGGTTGACGTTCTTCAGGTCGAAGATCAGCTGCGCCAGATCCTCGATCGAATAGATGTCGTGATGCGGCGGCGGCGAGATGAGGCCGACGCCCGGCGTGGAATGCCGGACCTTGGCGATCACCGCGTCCACCTTGTGGCCGGGCAGCTGGCCGCCCTCGCCGGGCTTGGCGCCCTGGGCCACCTTGATCTGCATCATGTCGGCGTTGACCAGGTATTCGGCGGTCACGCCGAACCGGCCCGAGGCCACCTGCTTGATGGCCGAGCGCTTGCTGTCGCCGTTCGGCAGCCGCCGGAAGCGTTCGCTCTCCTCGCCGCCCTCGCCGGTGTTCGACTTGCCGCCGATCCGGTTCATAGCGACCGCCAGCGCCTCGTGCGCCTCGCGGCTGATGGAGCCGAACGACATGGCGCCGGTGGCGAAGCGCTTCACGATCTCCACCGCCGGCTCGACCGCGTCGATCGGCACCGGCGCGCGGCCCATCTCCTCGGCAGTCTTGATGCGGAACTGGCCGCGCACGGAGAAGCGGCCGGTCTCCTCGTTGACTTGGCGGGCATAGGCGAGATAGCGGTCCGGCAGGTTCATGCGCACCGCATGCTGCAGCTCGGCCACGATGTCCGGCGTCCAGATGTGCGCCTCGCCGCGCAGGCGGTAGGCGTACTCGCCGCCGATTTCGAGCGAGCGGGCGAGCACCGGGTCGTCGCCGAACGCGGCGGCGTGCCGGGCAAGGGTCTCCTCGGCGATCTCCTCCAGCCCGACGCCCTCGATGGTGGTCGCGGTGCCGAAGAAATACTGGTTCACAAACGAGGACTTCAGCCCCACCGCGTCGAAGATCTGGGCGCCGCAATAGCTCTGGTAGGTCGAGATGCCCATCTTGGACATGACCTTGAGGATGCCCTTGTCGATCGACTTGATGTAGCGGTAGACGATCTCCTCCTCGTCGACCTCCTCGGGGAACTGGTTCTTCATCGCAAGCAGCGTGTCGAAGGCGAGATACGGGTTGATGGCCTCGGCCCCATAGCCCGCCAGCACGCAGAAGTGGTGCACTTCGCGCGGCTCGCCGGATTCCACCACAAGGCCGACCGACGTGCGAAGGCCCTTGCGGATCAGGTGGTTGTGCACGCCCGCGGTCGCCAGCAGCGCCGGAATGGCGACCCGGTTCCGCGACAGCTGGCGGTCCGACAGGATGATAATGTTGTACTTGGCGCGGACGGCCTCCTCGGCGCGCTCGCACAGACGGTCGAGGGCCATCTTCAGGCCATCGGTACCGCGCTTCACGTCGAAGGTGATGTCCAGCGTCTTCGCCTGGAACTGGTTGTCGGCGATGTCGCCGATCATCCGGATCTTGTCCAGGTCCTGGTTGGTCAGGATCGGCTGGCGCACCTCCAGCCGCTTGATGGTCGAAACGCCCTCAAGGTCGAGGATGTTGGGCCGCGGGCCGATGAAGGACACCAGCGACATGACGAGTTCCTCGCGGATCGGGTCGATCGGCGGGTTCGTCACCTGGGCGAAGTTCTGCTTGAAATAGGTGTAAAGCGGCTTGGCCTTGTCCGACAGCGCCGAGATCGGCGTGTCGGTGCCCATGGAGCCGATCGCCTCCTGGCCGGTCACGGCCATAGGGGCCATCAGGATCTTCAGGTCTTCCTGGGTGTAGCCGAAGGCCTGCTGGCGATCGAGCAGCGCGTCGTGGCTGACGATCGACGACACCGCCACGGGCGGCATGTCCTCGAGCACGATCTGGGTGCGCGACAGCCACTCCTTGTACGGGTTGGCGGTGGCGAGGCGCTGCTTGATCTCGTCGTCGGAGACGATGCGGCCTTCCTCCAGGTCGATCAGCAGCATGCGGCCCGGCTGCAGGCGCCACTTCTCAACGATCCGCTCTTCCGGAATCGGCAGCACGCCCGCTTCCGAGGCCATCACCACGAGGCCGTCGTCGGTCACGAAATAGCGGGCCGGCCTGAGGCCGTTGCGGTCGAGGGTGGCGCCGATCTGGCGGCCGTCGGTGAAGGCGACGGCCGCCGGGCCGTCCCACGGCTCCATCAAGGCGGCGTGGTACTCGTAGAAGGCGCGCCGGTCCTCGTCCATCAGCGGGTTGCCCGCCCAGGCCTCGGGGATCAGCATCATGGCCGCGTGGGCGAGCTCGTAGCCGCCCTGGACCAGGAATTCCAGCGCGTTGTCGAAGCAGGCTGTATCGGACTGGCCTTCGTAGGAGATGGGCCAGAGCTTGGAGATCTCGTCGCCGAAGAGCGGGCTCTCCACCGAGGCCTGCCGCGCCGCCATCCAGTTGACGTTGCCGCGCAGCGTGTTGATCTCGCCGTTGTGGGCGACCATCCGGTACGGATGGGCGAGCTTCCACGAAGGGAAGGTGTTGGTGGAGAAGCGCTGGTGCACGAGCGCCAGCGCCGACACGAAGCGCGGGTCGGTCAGGTCCTTGTAGTAGGCGCCCAGCTGGTAGGCCAGGAACATGCCCTTGTAGACGAGGGTGCGGGTCGACAGCGAGACGATGTAGAAGCCGGAGTCCTCCACGCCGGACTTGGCGTAGACCCGGTTGGAGATCATCTTGCGCAACAGGAACAGCCGGCGCTCGAACTCGGTCTGGTCCTTGATCCCCGCGCCGGCGCCGATGAACACCTGCCGGTGCACCGGCTCGGTGGCGGCGATGTCCGGCGCCTTGGAGAGGCTGGAATTGTCCACCGGCACGTCGCGCCAGCCGAGCAGCACTTGGCCCTCGTCGGCAACCACGGCGGCGACCACATCCTCGCACCAGGCCCGGAAGGCCTCGTCGCGCGGCATGAACAGGTGGCCGACCGCATAGCCGCCGGGCTCCGGCAGCGCGAAGCCGAGGGCCGCGGCCTCGTCCTTGAGGAGCGCGTGCGGGATCTGCACCAGCATGCCGGCGCCGTCGCCCATCAGCGGGTCGGCGCCGACGGCGCCGCGATGGGTGAGGTTCTCCAGGATCTGGAGGCCGTTCGCCACGATCTCGTGCGACTTCTCGCCCTTCATGTTGGCGATGAAGCCGACGCCGCAGGCGTCGTGCTCGTGAGCCGGGCTGTAGAGGCCTTCATCGGCTGCGCGGGCGCGGGCTTTGGCCGTCATCACGGTGGCGTGGCGGGCCGCAGTGGGCGCCTCCGCGTCGATCCGCACGTCAGACGGGCTTGCCGTGTCGAGCCTGTTCATGGCCGGTCCTCGTTCTTGCTCGGCCCGCGCCCCATGCGCGGTCCTGGCGGTGTGGTCCATGCGTCCGCCCCGCGGGGCGAAGACGCCTGTGGCCCGGCGATCCTCCATCGTTCGGGTCGCATCCATCGATGCGGCTCGACCGACGAGTCCTGTCGGGCGTGAAATCCGTTCGGAAACTGGCAGCCGATGCCCCAGCTTCTTGATCGTGCCGTCCTGTCCAGGCCTTGATACCGGTCGGCGAACCGGTCCCGCGCCCTTCCTGTCGAGGACATGGCGCGGACGCCCGAGGGCGGACCTGAATGGACAGCGCTCCTGTCCTTTTCCCTCCGCAACCTTGCCCAAACCGGGCCATGATCGCAAGGGCGAACCGGTAACCGTCCTGTCGAAGGTTGCGTCCGACGGCGCGTCGGCGCAAGACAAGGAACTCACCAGCGGCGCCAGGCGCAACAATCTATCGTTTGACCGCGGCTGTCGGGAGGCGGCGGCGCGCACCCCTGCCGCGGCGACCAACTATCGCGGTCCCGCATGCCTGATGCGTTTTACGCATAACGTTCCGGCGGCGTCAATCCCATAGTGTTGACGCGTTGCAAATTTGATGGCCGGGGCGCCGGGTACCTTGGCGGAAGGGGCAGAGGCCGCCGATCGGATGCGGGGGTCGATCAATGCGCGGCGATGCGATGCTTGCATGGGTGTGCCCACGCGAGAGGCATACCGCAGCCCCGGCTTTTTCGTTAGAAGCGAGGCATGAACTTCTCCAGCGACAATTGGGCGGGAGCCTCGGCGCCGGTTGCGGCCGCCCTCTCCGCCGTGAACCAGGGCCTCCAGCCCGCCTACGGCACCGACGACGCCAGCCGCAAGGTTGACGACTGGTTCGCCGAAATCTTCGAGCAGCCGGTCGGCGTCTTCATGGTGGCGACCGGCACGGCCGCCAACTGCCTGTCCCTCGCCGCCTGTTCCAAACCGGGCGGCGTGGTGCTCTGCCACGAGGTCGCGCACATCGCCAACGACGAGGCGGGCGCGCCGTCCTTCTTCTCCGGCGGGGGCACGCTCCATCCGATCGCCGGCCCCAACGGCAAGATCACGCCCGACGGCCTGGAAGCGGCGCTCGCGCGCTATCATCCGCCGGCCGTGCATCACGGACGGCCGGTGGCGCTCAGCCTCACCCAGGCCACCGAGTGGGGCACGGTCTATACGGTGGACGAGGTCGCGGCGCTTTCCGCCATCGCCCATCGCGCCGGCCTCAAGGTGCACATGGACGGCGCCCGCTTCGCCAACGCCATCGTCGGGCGCAACGTCGCGCCCGCCGACATGACGTGGCGGGCAGGGGTGGATGTCCTCTCGTTCGGCGCGACCAAGAACGGCTGCTGGAGCGCCGAGGCGATCGTCACCTTCGACCGCACGCTCGACGAGGACCTCGCCTACGCCCGCAAGCGTGCGGGCCAGCTCTTCTCCAAGTCCCGGTTCGCGGCGGCCCAGTTCCTCGGCTATTTCGATCTCGGCCACTGGCTCGACAATGCCGTGCACGCCAACGGCATGGCGGCCCGCCTTGCCGCCGGCATCCAGGAGGTGCCCGGCGCGCGGCTGGTTCTGTCGCCCGAGGCCAACGAGGTGTTCGCCGTCTGGCCGCGGGCGGCGAGCGCCCGCCTGAAGGCGGCCGGCGCCGGCTTCTACGCCTGGTCGTCGGACGGATTGCCGGACGCCGTCAGGCCCGGACCGGACGAGGAGGTCGTCCGCCTCGTCACCAGCTTCGCCACGACCAAGCACGACATCGCCGCTTTCGTGACGGCGCTGGAGGACGCGATGGCGTCCGAGCGCCGCGGCTGAGCCTTTCACCCCCGACGAAAAGAAAGCGCCCCGGGCTGGCCCGGAGCGCTTCGGTCGTCGCAACGGTGCGGACCGGTGTGGCCCGACCCGCCTTCAGTTGATGGTGTTCGCCTCGATCTGCTTCGCCTCGCCGGCGCGGCCGATCGGGATCTGGCGGGCCTTCTTCTCCTCGGGGATCTCGCGGGCGAGATCGATGTGGAGAAGGCCGTTCTGAAGGGCGGCGCCCTTCACCTCCACGTGGTCGGCCAGCTGGAAGCGCCGCTCGAACGCCCGCGAAGCGATGCCCCGGTAGAGCACCTCGGCGGACTTGTCGTCGGCCGGCTTCTTGTCGCCCTTCACGGTCAGCGTGTTCTCACGCGCCTCGATGGAAAGGTCGGTGTCGGCGAAGCCGGCGACGGCGAGCGTGATCCGGTAGGCGTTCTCGCCGGTCCGCTCGATGTTGTAGGGCGGGTAGGTCTGCGCGCCGCCCTCGGCCGAGGCCATCTGGTCCAGCATGGAGAAGAGGCGGTCGAAGCCGACGGTGGAGCGATAGAGCGGGCTGAAATCAACCTGACGCATAGTAGAAGTCCTCCTTGAGCGACTGCTAAGGCCCCTTCTGCGAAGGAGCCGGTTCGGACCCGGGTGGCGCCGATCGCCTTGGTGGCCGATCGCGGTCCCGGTCGGGTCCGGCGGACCCCAGATGGGCGTCCGCATGACTTATGTGAGAATGCACTTTCGGGCCGTCAAGAGGGTCGGAACCGACCTTTCAGGCGGTTGCGCGACAGGCCGGTCGGCCCGGTCCGTCGTGCGGCGGTGGCGGGCGCGGGGCGGCTTTGGTAGGAGAGAGCCGTCCTGCCGCCGAACCCGCGAGAAGCCATGGTCCTGAAGTCGCTTCCCGAACTGCCGATCCCGTCCGACACGGTGGTGCAGCGTCTGGAGACAGCCGACGGCGTGGGCCTGCGCGCCGCCCGCTGGCCGGCCCGCGTGCGCCCGGTCCAGGGCACCGTCTGCCTGTTCCAGGGGCGCGGCGAGCAGATCGAGAAGTATCTCCCGGTGGTGGAGGCGCTGCGCGACCGCGGCTTCGCCGTCGCCACGTTCGACTGGCGCGGCCAGGGCGGCTCCGACCGGCTCGCCGCCGTGCCGCTCGGCCACGTCAACGACTTCCGCGACTACCAGCGCGACATCGAGGCCTTCCGCCGCACCATGGTGCTGCCGGACTGTCCCGGCCCCCACTATGCGCTCGCCCATTCGATGGGCGGCAACATCCTCCTGGAAGCCGCGCCCAAGCTCGCGCCGTGGATCCGGCGTCTGGTGCTCTCGGCGCCCTTCCTCGACTTCGGCGCCATCCCGGTGTCCCGCACGACCGTCCGGCGCCTTGCGCTCGGCTTCAAGCTCGCCGGCCTCGGCCGCGCCGCCATTCCGGGTCCGACGCGCAAGCTCGCCGTCGTGCGCGATTTCGAGGACAATCCTCTGACATCCGACCCGGAGCAGTTCCGGATCATGACCTCGCTCACCCGCGTCTATCCGGAACTCTGGCTCGGCGCGCCGACCAACGGCTGGATGTATGCCGCCGCCGCCGCCATGGACCGGCTCGACGCGGACGACTTTCCGGCCACCGTGCCCTTGCCCGTGATGCTGATCAATTGCGGCGCCGACCGGCTGGTGTCCGTCGCCGCCAACGAGCGCATGGCCCGCCGCCTGCGCTCCATCGCCTACGTGCTGGTGCCGGGTTCCCGCCACGAGATCCTGTTCGAGGCGCCGGCCTACGCCGCCCAGTTCTGGGCGGCGTTCGACAGCTTCGTGCCCGGCTCGCGGGACTGACCCGCTCCCCGCTTCGATGTCGTCACGGGGTCGCGCCGGCCAGCATCTCCAGCGCCGCGGCGTGCACCCGGGCGTCGCCGGCCGCCACCACCCGGCCGCCATCGATGGCCGAGCCGCCTTCCCAGTTGGTGATCACCCCGCCGGCGCCCTCGATCACCGGGATCAGGGCCATGATGTCGAACGGCTTCAGCCCGGCCTCGATGACGAGGTCCACATGGCCGCCGGCGACCATGCAGTAGGCGTAGCAGTCGCAGCCGTAGCGCACGAGGCGCACGCGCTCCTCCACCCGGCGGTAGGCCGCCTGCTCGGCGCCCTGGAAAAGGGCGGGCGTGGTGGTCAGAAGCGTCGCGGAGGCGAGATCGGCACACGGCCGCGTGCGCAACGGCGCCGGCCCGCCCGGCCCCGTATAGGTGGCGGTCGTGCCGTCGCCGAAGTAGCGCTCGCCGGTGAAGGGCTGGGCCATCATGCCGAACACCGGCCGGCCGGCCCGCTTCAGCCCGATCAGCGTGCCCCATACGGGCAGGCCGGAGATGAAGGCGCGGGTGCCGTCGATCGGGTCCACCACCCACACGTAGTCGGCCGATCCGCTGTCGTCGCCGAACTCCTCGCCGAGGATGCCGTGGGTGGGATGGTGCGCGGTCACCAGGTCGCGAATCGCGACCTCGGCCGCCTTGTCGGCCTCGGTGACCGGGTCGAACGCGGCCGCCTCCTTGTTGTCCACCACCATGCGGGTGCGGAAGTAGGGGAGGGCGGCGGCGCCGGCCGCGTCGGCCAGCGTATGGAAGAAGGGGGCCCAGTCGGCGAGGTCCGCCATCGGCTACGCTCCTCGTTGGAAGGTGGGAAAACCGTCGAATCACGACAGCGTGACAGCGCGCCGCACGCACGGCTGCAATTTATTGGTCCATCGAAGTAAATGCGGTTTCGCCGCCTGTCCAGCGTGCCGTCGGCACCAGCCTCAGGAGAGCTTCGGCGCCCGGTGCGACAGGGACGACCTTGACCGTCCGGCTGCGGTGCATCACATTGTTGCGGTGCGGCATGCCCCGGCATGTCGCGACGCCCACTCCGGGCGTTTCCTCCCTAAGACTCAGGCCGGCGCTCACGCGACGGCCTTTTTTCTTGCCCGAGGCTCGCCTCCGCCCGCCCTTGGCGGTCATTCCGCGGCAAGGCGACTCGGCGCCGGCGCCAACGCCGACACGGGGAAGGCCATCAGTCCGTCGAGGAACTGTCCGAGGTCGGCTTTGAGGGCCTCGAAGGATGGTGCGCGCGCGAAGGTGCGCTCGTCCATGTAGAGCCCGCGGTTCACCTCGATCTGGATGGCGTGCAGGCCCTTGGCGGGCCGGCCATAATGCTCCGTGATGAAGCCGCCCGCGTAGGGCTTGTTCACCGCCACCGAGTAGCCGAGGTCGGTGAGGATGTCGGCCGCATGTTCCACGAGGCCCCGGCAGGCGGCGGTGCCGTAGCGGTCGCCGAGCACGAAGTCGGCGCGGGTGCGCGGATCCTGACCGCGCACGTTCGACGGCATGGAGTGGCAGTCGATCAGCACCGCGGCGCCGAATCGCACGTGGGTCTGGGCGAGGATCCGGCGCAGGAGCGCGTGGTAGGGCTTGTAGATCGCCTCGATCCGGTCGAGCGCCTCCTCCACGGCGATCGGTCCGTGGTAGATCTCCTCCGCCTCCGCCACCACCCGGGCGATGGTGCCGAGCCCGCCGGCCACCCGGATCGACCGGATGTTGGCGTAGGACGGCAGGCGCCCGGCGAACATCTTCGGATCGAGTTCGTAGGGCTCCCGGTTCACGTCGAGATAGGCGCGCGGGAAATGGGCGCGAACGAGCGGCGCGCCGCGGTCCACCACGTGGTCGAACAAGCGGTCCACATGGGCATCCTCGGACAGGCGGATGCGGTGGGAATCGAGCCGGGAGGCGTCGAGGAACGCCTGCGGATAGGCGTGGCCGGAGTGCGGGGAATTGAACACGAAGGGCTGCGACTGCTCAGCCGGCGCCGTCAATTCGAAGGGCGCTTCCGTGACGAAGTCGGCGACGACGCGCATGCCCGCTCCGGTTGGACGTCCTGGACGCGTGGAGCCTCAGTCGCGGCTCCGACGTTTCCGTCATGTGAAGGAATAAGGTGCCAAGTTCGGCGCCTTCTGTCCACCGCGACGCTTGGGACGGCGGCGGACGCGGCGCCGGCGGCTGGCGGCAGCTCTTTTCAAGGCATTTCAGGACCGGTTACGCCATATTTACCCCAAGCGCGCTTCATGACATGACTTGCTTCACCCGAAAGCCTATTCGGCTGATCCCGTTCTGGACCACTCGGACACACCGATGAATCGAATCCTGCTCGCCGAAGACGACAACGACATGCGCCGTTTCCTGGCGCGCGCGCTCAACAACGCCGGATACGACGTGGTGTCCTTCGACAACGGCAAGAGCGCTTACGAGCGGCTTCGCGAGGAGCCCTTCACCCTGCTCCTCACCGACATCGTCATGCCCGAGATGGACGGCATCGAGTTGGCGCGCCGCGCCACCGAACTCGATCCGGACCTGAAGATCATGTTCATCACCGGCTTCGCCGCCGTGGCGCTGAACCCGGACAGCCAGGCTCCGAAGGACGCCAAGGTGCTGTCCAAGCCCTTCCACCTGAAGGACCTGGTCCGCGAAGTGGAAAAGATGCTGGCCGCCGCCTGAGGCCGGGCCGCATTGTCGACCGTTTCCGCAAGGCCCGCCGCTGATCGCGGCGGGCCTTTGCACGTCCTAGCGCCGCGACGGCCGGTGTTTCCGGCGGTCGGAACTGCCCGCGCGCCGGTTTGCCGATGGCCGTTCGAGCGGCCTTGCCATGGGTCGGAAACCTCGGTATACACCCCGCCACGCCGCCCTTCGGGACGGCCCCGCAGAATGGTGACCGGGCGTGTAGCTCAGCGGGAGAGCACTACGTTGACATCGTAGGGGTCACAGGTTCGATCCCTGTCACGCCCACCATTCACCCCCGGTTGAAGACACACCGATACCGGTCCGGCTCCTGCCGCTGTCGCCCGTTCGGTCCGGACCTTCCAATCCTAACGCATCCGACTTCTCAGCAGGCGCCCGCGCTCACGGCTCGTCCGCCCGCTTTGCCGTGACGCTAGATGCGCGAAAAAGCCGCCGCTCCGGAGGGGCCGGAGCGGCGGCACTTGGGGTCGCAATCGAAGGGGCGAGCCGAAGCAATGGTTTCGGCCGGTGGTGTCGTCCACACTCCCACCAACGCGCCAACCGCGTCGGTTATTCCGTGCTCAGAACAGGAAGGGCAGGGCGTCCACGTCGCCGACCGACTGGTTGGCGATCGCCATCACGTCGCCGCCGATCTGGTTGAAGAGGCCGTTGCCCACATCGACCGTCGCGCTGTTGAAGCCGAAGTTGCTCTCGAACGCGCTCTCGCCGAAGTCGAAGCCGCTATCGCCGATGGACTGGTTGGCGATCGCCACGACCGACCCGTCGATCTGGTTGCCGACACCGTTGCCGGCGTTCACGGACGCGCTGTTGAAGCCTTGGTTGATTTCGGTGCCGAAGGCGAGGTGCCAGGGAGAAAGCATGGGCGTGGTCCTTCAAGGGTGGAGGTGAGGGCGAGAACCGGGCGAGGGGTGCCGGTGAGGAGCGAAATGGGGGCGGTCAGATGCGGGGCGGAGGGGAGGCGGGGTGTCCCGCCTCCGATCCGGGCCGATCAGAAGAGGATCGGCAGGAAGTCGGCGTCGCCGACGGTCTGGTTGGCGATGGCCGCGATACCGCCGTCCACGTCGTTGAGGAGGCCGTTG
>NZ_MSIG01000002.1 GCF_001927285.1 Mongoliimonas terrestris
CGCCTGCGCGGACCATGACGATCGGGGTGTGGACGGGGGCTTAGGCTCGGCGGTCGGGGTGGACGGTTTTGGTGAGGATGGTGGTGTCGCGGCCGATGACGTGGGAGGAGTGGCCGACGATGAGGGGGTCGGGGCCGATTACCACATGCTCGTCCTTGTTGGGGTAGGGCAAGGTCGACAGGAAGTGCTGCATGCAGTTGAGCCGGCCGCGCTTCTTGTCGTCGGACTTGATGATGACCCAGGGGGCGTCGGCGGTGTCGGTGTAGAAGAACATCGCCTCCTTGGCTTCCGTGTAGGCGTCCCACTTGTCGAGCGACGCGAGGTCGATGGGCGAGAGTTTCCACTGCTTCAGCGGATCGTTGCGCCGGTCCATGAAGCGGCGGCGCTGCTCGTCGCGGGTGACGGAAAACCAGAATTTGAAGAGGCGGATGCCGGAGCGGGCGAACATCTGCTCCAGCATGGGGCACTCGCGCATGAACTCCAGGTATTCGGTCGGCGAGCAGAAGTTCATCACGCGTTCCACGCCGGCGCGGTTGTACCAGGACCGGTCGAAGAAGACGATCTCGCCCGCTGCCGGCAGGTGCTGGATGTAGCGCTGGAAATACCACTGGGTGCGCTCGCGCTCGGACGGCTTTTCCAGGGCGACGACGCGGGCGCCGCGCGGGTTGAGGTGTTCCATGAAGCGCTTGATGGTGCCGCCCTTGCCGGCGGCGTCGCGGCCCTCGAACAGGATGACGACCCGCTCGCCGGTGTCGCGCACCCAGTTCTGCACCTTCAGGAGTTCCACCTGCAGGCGCTCCATCTCGCGCGCGTAGACCTTTTCGGTGAGCCGGTCGTCGTAGGGGTAGGCGCCGGTCTCGAAGGCGCGGCGGATGGCATCCGGATCGACCTTTACGCGGCGGAGGGCCTCCATGCGCTCGGTGCGCATGCCCTTGCGGGTCTGGGGCGGTTGGCTCGCGAGATCGGCCGCGGCGCCGGCGATCGACCGCGCGCCATCGGCCTCGACCGGCGCGACGGGCTCGGCGCCCGGGGGAATGAGGATCTCGGTGTCGACGGTGTCCATGGCGGCCTCCCAGATGGGCGATCGCGCTGGCTTGCCGGGCTGATCGGCCCAGGGCGTCGGATCGCTGTTGCCGCATGATGGCGCGCAACCGTTATCTTAGCGGTAAATTTCGGGATGCCGATCGTCCGGGCGAATGCTTAGGCGGCAAGGGATGTGTGATAGGTTGTGCACCGCGCGGGGGTGAAGGGATGAGCGGCGCACCACACTCCGCCGTCATGGTCCGCGAAGGCGGACCACCCACGCTTTGGAACGGGGCGGGAAGGGGATGCGTGGGTGGTCCGCCTGCGCGGACCATGACGATCGATGCGGGAGATCGGCGCTGGAGATGGCTCCGGCAACGTGGCAACGGCTTTTCGTCCGGCCCCACCTCTCAGGGCGCGCCCTGCTCCAGCACCTTGACCACGCGCATGGCGTCGCCCTGTTGGCAGATGGAGACGAAGAGGGGCTCCATCTCGGCCTTGAGGCGGGTGCCGACGGGGGCGGCGGCGTGGGTGAGGCCTTCCAGAGCGAAGAGGTGGCCGTCGCTGGCCTGGAAGAGCGGGCATTCGATGCCGCCCTCCACGATCTCGCCCGTCAGGACCTGGGTGTCGGCCGGCTGGTCCATGGAAATCTCCGCGGTGATGCGGCCGGCATGGTGCGCCCCGAAGCGTTGACGGACCGTTGGCGTTCTGGCCGCCGTTGCGGGCGGGCGGCGCTCAAGGGCGGCGGACAGGCGGGCGGCGGGTCAGATCGGCTGGTCCAGCAGGCCGGCGACGAAGGACTCGGTGCCGGCGGCGATGCGCTCGCGCCGCTTACGCTCGGCCCGCAGGATGGACTGGAGGTCGGCGAAGGCGCCCTGGAGGTCGTCGTTGACGACGATGTAGTCGAAGTTCGGCCACTGCTGGATCTCGGTGCGGGCGTTCCGGAGCCGCTTCTCGATGACGTCGGCGGCGTCCTCGGCGCGGCGCATCAGGCGCGCCTTCAGCTCCGCCATGGTGGGCGGCAGGATGAAGATGGAGACGACGTCGGTCGGCATCTTCTCGCGGAGCTGGGCGGCGCCCTGCCAGTCGATGTCGAAGAGCACGTCGCGGCCGGAGGCGAGCGCCTGCTCCACCGGCGGGCGGGGCGTGGCGTAGAGGTTGCCGTGCACCTCCGCCCATTCCAGGAGCTCGCCGCCCTCGCGCATGGCGTGGAAATGGGAGGGCTTGATGAAGGTGTAGTGCACCCCGTCGACCTCGCTCGGCCGCCGGTCGCGGGTGGTGACCGAGATGGAGAGGGTGATGTCCCGGTCGGTGTCGAGGAGGAGGCGCGAGAGCGTGCCCTTGCCGGCGCCGGACGGCGAGGAGATGACCAGCATCACCCCGCGCCGGGCCATGGGCACCCGCTGGAAGTCGGACATGGACCCGGAAGACGGACTGGCGGTCATGGGCTTACTCGATGTTCTGCACCTGCTCCTTGAACTGGTCCACCGTCGCCTTGAGGGCGAGCCCGATGCGGGTCAGCTCGGTGTCGTTCGACTTGGAGCAAAGCGTGTTGGTTTCGCGGTTGAATTCCTGGGCGAGGAAATCGAGCCGGCGGCCGACCGCGCCGCCGGCGCCGAGAAGCGCGCGGGCCTGGGCGACGTGCGCGGCGAGGCGGTCGAGTTCCTCGCGCACGTCGGCGCGGGTGGCGAGCAGCGCGGCCTCCTGGTGGAGGCGCGCCGGGTCGATCTCCTCGCGGGCAAGGAGCACGGCGAGCTGGTCGAGGAGGCGCGCCTTGATGGCTTCCGGCGTGCGGGCCGGCAGCGCTTCGGCCTCTGCGGCGAGCGCCGCGATCGTGTCCACCTGGGCGCCGAGCACCCGGCCGAGCGCGGCGCCCTCCTGGCGGCGGGCCTCGACGAAGTCGGCGAGGGTCTCCTCGAAGAGGGCGAGCGCGGCGTCGGCGAGCGCCTTCAGGCCATCGTCGTCCGGCGCGGCGGCTTCGACCACCTCCACGACGCCCCGCACGTTGAGGAGGCCGTCGAGGGACGCGGGCGCGACGCCGGGCGTGTCGGCGTAGAATTGCGCGGTGCGGATGAGGGTGTCGAGGAGCGCGGTGTCGATCTGGTAGGCCCGCCCGCCCCCGTCCCGCGCGACGGTGAGGCCGGCCGTCACCGAGCCGCGGGCGAGGCGCTCGCCGGCAAGGGCGCGGGCGCGGGCCTCCACGGCGTCGAAGCCGGGCGGGACGCGGAAGCGCAGGTCGAGGCCGCGTCCGTTGACGGAGCGGATCTCCCAGGCGATCCGCCACGGCTCCAGGCGTCCGTCCCGTCGGGCGAAGCCGGTCATGCTGGTGAGCGCCATGGTCGGGGCCAATCGTCTAGGGTGGCGGCGTGGAGGTCCCTGTGGTGCCCGTCCATGTGCCACAGGCGCGGCCAACCGGCAAGGCACCGGTGAACACGCGCCGCGCCGCCCGCGCGGATCAGCGCCCGCGCGAGACCCGCTCGATCTCGGCCCGGACCAGGCGCTCCACGATGCCGGGCAGGTTCTCGTCCAGCCAGGACTTCAGCATGGGGCGCAGCATCTCCTTGACGAGATCGTCGAGGGTCTTGGCGTTGTTGGAGAGGATGGTGTGGGTGAGCGAGCCGAACGCGGCGTTGACCGACGCGCCGGTCTGGCGAGAGACCAGCGGCTCGGCCGGCTCGTCCAGGTCGTCGGACGCCATGGCGGGCTGCGGCTGGGGACGCTGGCGCGGCGGCGGGGCGACGGGGGGCTCGGGCTCCACGTCCATGTCGAAGGGCTCGGGATCGACCATCCCGGCCATGTCCATGTCCATGGCTTCGGCCTCTGGCTCCTCCTCCGGATCGGCCGGCGGATCGACGAAGGAGACGTCGGCCTCGTCGGGCATCAGGCCCTCGACGAGTTCCAGCGGGTCGTCGTTGGCGGACGAGGGCTCCGGCTCGGATTCCACGAGCTCCAGCACGTCCTCGTCGTCCTCGGCGTCGAGCTCGAGCACCGGCTCGTCGCTGTCGTCCTCCTCGGAGAAGAGCTTGTCGAGGTCCTCCTCGGAGATCACCTCGCCGCCATCGTCCGGCAGGGTGTCGGGCAGCGTATCGGGCGGAGGAACCGGCTTGGCGGCGGCCTTGGACTGAGGCGCGGCGGCCTTCCCGGCCGGCGCGGCGGCGGCAGCCGGTGTCTCGTCCGAGATGATCCGACGGATCGAGGCCAGGATCTCTTCCATCGAGGGTTCCTGGGACGTGTTCGCCTTCGCCATGCCGCTATCTCCACACACCGCAACAGACCGAACCGCCTGTTCCGGCTGCCCGCCCACTGGTCGCGCGCCGATCAGCGGGCCTCCGCGATGATTCGGCTCACTCCTGAAGTATATCAATTCCTTAAGGAACTTGATGCGCCCATGTGCGGACGTGCGGCGTTATCCCCGGCGGTCAGCGACCGTCGGGGGTGCGCAGGCCGATCCACTTGTCGCGCACCTGCTGGTAGTGCGCCTCCGGCTTGTAGGTGGCGACCTGCAGGCCGAGCGACTGGCTGGACAGCCGGCCGATGGAGGCCAGCACCGAGTAGCTCGCCACCACCTGATCGCGCTCCGCCTGCACCTGGGTGATGCGGGCGGAGATGACCTCGGCCTGGGCGTTCAGCACGTCGAGCGTGGTGCGCTGGCCGACGCGCTGCTCCTCCACGACGCCTTCGAGGGCAAGACGCGCGGCCTCCACCTGGCTGCGGGCGGCGACCGACTGGGAGCGGGCCGATTCAAGGCCCGACCAGGCGCCGACGAGCGCGGCCTGGACCTGGTCGCGGGCGCTGTCGATCTCGATCTTGCGCTGGCCGAGGGTCTCCTTGGCCTGACGCACCCGGGAGTAGACCTGACCGCCCTCGTAGATCGGGATGGACAGGCGGCCGAACACCTGGGCGCTGTTGCCGGTCGACGCCTGGAAGCCGTCCTCCCAGTCGCGCTGGGCAGTGGCCTCCAGCGAGACGGACGGCAGCAGCTCGCCCTCGATGATCTTCACGTTGAAGGACGCGGTGTCGGCATTGTAGACGGCGGCCAGGATGGCCGGATGGTCGGTGCGCGACGCCCCGATGGCGGCGTCCAGCGACCGTGGCAGCAGCTTGTCGACGGCCTTGGCGGGCTTCAGGTTCTTCGGCGCGCGGCCGATCACCTGGATGTAGACGCCGCGCGAGGACTCAAGGTTGGCGAGCGCGGCCGACACGTCGGCGCTCGCCGAGGCGAGGCGCGCCTCCGACTGGGCGACGTCGGTCCGGGTGCCCTCGCCCACCTGGAAGCGATCGCGCGAGGCGCGGACCTGTTCCTCCAGGAAGCTGACGTTCTCGCGCAGCAGGCTGAGGATGGCGCCGTCGCGCACCACGTTCATGTAGGCCTCGACCGCGTCGAGCAGGGTGTTCTGCTCGGTATTGCGGAGCGATTCCCGCGAGGCCTTCACCGACGCCTCGGCGGCCTTGGTGCCGTTGACGGTGCGAAAGCCGGAGAAGATCGGCTGGGTGATGGTGATGCCGGCCGACGCGGAGCGCTGCTCGAAGCCCCGGCTGTTGGACGCCCCGAGGTTGGCGAAGGCGTTGATGGACGGCCGGTAGCCGGACAGCGCCTGCGGCACCTCCTCGTCGACGGCGCGCGTGGCGGCACGCTGGGCGTTGAGCGTGGGGTTGTTGGCGTAGGCGGCGGCGAGCGCTTCCGACAGCGTATCGGCGCGGAGCGGGGACGCCGTCAACATAGCGACCAGCGCGGCGGAGACGAGCAGAATTCTCTTCGACACGGCAGACCTCTCGGGACGTCGGGCCCCCCAATCGGTCCCGACCTTCGCGCACCGGACGTCGACAGGGCGGCGCACGCGGATTCGTCAGTCTGAGAAGAGCCCGGATTGCCGGTGAAGTTCAAGCGCGGAGCGATTAATCAATGCTGCGGTTCCGATGAAAGCGGCCGGATGCGGCACTGCGGCCACATCGTCAGGGCGTGTGCGGGGGGCGCGGACAAGTGCAAGCCGGGCGCAGTTAAAAGCGGGTCCGTGCGGCGAATCGCACCGAGCGCACGCGCGACGGCCGGGATGGTTCCACCGGTCGGGCGATGCGCACGGGTTCGCGCCGCCGCAGCCACCGGGCCGGCGCGGTGGGCCTCGGCCCGCATCTGCGGACGGGGCCGGTCGCAGGGTCTGTCGCCGCCCGGTGGGACCGGGCGCGCCGGGCGATCGGCCTTCAGAACTCGAAGGCCGGCTCGCGCTGGAAGCCGGGGAGGAGCGGCACGGCGGCGTTCATGAGGACGCGACCGCTGACTTCGGGTCCGCTGCGGGTGTAGAGCATAGCCCGCGCGGCCTGGCCGAGGCCGACCGTCACCAGAAGACGGCCGCCGTCGGCGAGCTGGTCCGCGAGCGCGTCGGGAAGCACTTCCACGGCGCCGCTGACGAGGATCACGTCATAGGGCGCGCGGGGCGCCCAGCCGGCGGCGAGCGGGCCGGTGACGACCTCCACGGTGTGGATCCCCTGGCCGGCGAGCGCGGTGCGGGCGGCGGCGGCGAGCGCCGCGCCATCCTCCAGCGCGACCACGGCCTTGGCGAGGCGGGCGAGCAGCGCGGCCGTGTAGCCGGTGGTGGCGCCCACTTCCAGGACGGTGTCGGTGGCGCGGATGTCGGCCTGCTGCAGAAGGCGCGCGGTGACCATGGGCTGCAGCATGTAGCGCGGCACCGGATCGGTGCCGACGAGCAGGTTCTGGTCGATGTAGGCGAGTTTCTGGAGGGCTTCCGGCACGAAGGCCTCGCGCGGGACGCCCAGCATGGCGTCGATGATCCGGTGGTCGGTCACGTCGTTGGGCCGAACCTGGCCATCGACCATCTTCGTACGCAACGTGGCTGTGTCGACCATCGCCGATGTCCTCAAGGTGAGCGCGCGCTGCCGATCCCTTAGCCCTCTCGCAGGCGCGAGACAAGAGGCTCGGCGGCCAGGAGAAGGCCGCCGACCGCGCGTTCAGCCCCCTTGCCTCCCCACCCGTTCTCGCCTAATAGGTCGAACTTGTGAGGCCACGTGGCGGAGTGGTTACGCAGCGGATTGCAAATCCGTCTACGGGGGTTCGATTCCCTCCGTGGCCTCCAGCACTCCTTCCCGACATTGCCCGCGAATTTCACCTAGGCTTCCCTGCGGCATAGCTGGGCAAGTGGCGGTGCGCCCCCTCCCCTCGTCGTGTTCTGTAAAGCGCAAAATTGATTTGCACTGCGCGCAATTTCAGATGGCAGCAACAACCAAAGTTTGAAATTGCATCGAACGGTGCTTTCATCGGGTTGGGTAGATGACCTGTGAGAGTGGTGATGAACAACGACGAACGTTATGTCAGAGAAAAGCTGGTTGAGCGGTACATTCGGCTTAAGGACGCTAGCACGGAAGCGCAGGTTGGTTGGGGACGCTGGCTCGTCGGCTCACTAATCCTCGTGCACGGTGGCGCTTTGGTAGCGCTCTCGCAAGGAGAGCGGGTGACCACGGCGATGATGAAGGACGGCGGCATATGTTTCGCTGTTGGGATCGTTTTGGCGCTCGCCAGCGGTTTCGCCGCTTGGATGAATTTCACCTTCTCCATCGATCTTGCGGACGATTGGTCGGATCCGCGCCTAGTCACAGATGCGACTCGCGAGTTCTCCATCAAAGGGCACAACGTTAAACTTATAACTACACTTTGGGCGTCGGCGCTTTGCGGTGTTGGCTCTGTTGCTTCATTCGCAATAGGTGGTTATCGAGTTTACAGTCTGATCAGTCCGTAGTCGTAAAGAGGCTCAGCTCTGCCGGTCGCCTCCGCGTCCAATGACGATGTGTTTCCCCGCCGAGGCTCGGCTGTGCAATAGTACGTTGAGTTCTGATCGGCGTGTTTGTCGCCGTGCATGCCCGCAATCTCCACTCCTAGTCGGAGCCTCGTGCATGCCCGTTTCTGTCGACACTGTTCCAGTCCTTGTTGTCGTTCTGATCGCAGGATTCGGCCTCATCCTCCTTGCCGCCCCCATCCTCCTTGCCAACTGGCGTCATGCGCCGGAGGTCGCCTGGCTCGTCCTTCTGATGGCCGCGTTATGCGCCGTCGTCGGTTCCCTCACGGCGCCCGCCTGGCGGGACATCATCCTCGTCGTCGGGTGGGGCTTCTGTGCGCTGATCGCGTCCGTCTCGCACGTCGCAGGCCCCCTTCGCCTCATTGCCGCGGCCCGCACTCGCGTCCCCGTGGACGACACCCGCCGCGACCCGCTGCCCTGATAGGGCGCCCGCGCCTGACCTCTAGCCAACGAGAAAGGCTGCATTTACGTCCGTTCGGCGCCTCGCTGCGTAAGGACGGGGGACGAAGAGGAGATGGTGTGACCTATCTGGCAGCCTATGGGGCCGCGGCGGCGGTGTTTCTGGTGGTGGACGGGCTGTGGCTCGGGGTCGTGGCGCGGCGATTCTATGCGGATCAGTATGGCGAGATGCTGCGGCCGAAGCCGCGGCTGGGCGCGGCGGCGGCCTTCTATCTGGGCTATCTGGCGGCGCTCATCTGGTTCGCGGTGCTGCCCTCAGAGGGACTCGGAGCCGGCGCGGCGGCGCTGCAGGGGGCGCTGTTCGGGGCGGCCTGCTATGGCACCTATCATTTCACCAACCGCGCCACCCTGCACCGCTGGCCGATCCCCGTGATGGTGGTGGACATCGCCTGGGGTGCCGCGGTGAGCGCGGCGGCGAGCGCCGCCGCGGCGGTCGCGGCGGCGGCTGTCGGCTGAAGGGTTCAGGCGGCCGTCAGGGGCGCGGAGGGCCGCTTTCCGGCTCGCCGCGGGAGTGGAGGTGCCCCATCCGGCGCGAGGCCTTGCGGTTGCGCCACCAGCGGACGATCCACACCTCGCTGCGGCGCCGGACCCGGCGGGCGATGGCGAAGTCGATGGAGAGGATCAGGAGGCCGACCGGCACCATCCAGAAGCCGAGAATCGGCAGAAAGCCGACGAAACCGCCGATGAGGAAGAGAATTCCGATGGCGATGCGGAGCGGCCGATACCGAGGGACCGGAAACGAGCGACCATTCAATTTCACACGAGGCATGGAGTTTCCCAAGCAAACCGCCATGCCCCATATGGGCGTGCGCCGGCTCCGCTTCCAGTGCCCCTGGCTGGGGCCGGTTCATCACCCGAAAAGGGGTTTGCAAATCCGAACCCCTCTGCTATACGCACCGCCACAGCTGATCCGCGATAGCTCAGTTGGTAGAGCGTTCGACTGTTAATCGAATGGTCGCAGGTTCGAGTCCTGCTCGCGGAGCCACCTTTTTCGAGAAAAGACCCGGCCGCCCTTGAGGGGCGACCGGGTCTTTTCCTTTGCGGGATCTGGTGCTGTTGCGGCCCTGGTCTTCATGATGCGCCTATCGGACCACGGCGGATCCTCGCTGCCTTTCAGGGCGCGCGCGGAACTACGATGCGGGTGGGCCGCGGCAAGTGCGCACGATCCGCCCTCCCGCCCGCCTCAGGAGCGGCCAGTTCCGCGGAAGGCCGCCGCGAGGCCGCCGAGCGCCGGCGGGGCGTAGAGCCAGCCGCCGCCGCGCCGTTCCGCCAGCTGCCGGAGCGCCAGCGAGGCCGCGATGGAGCCGAACACCAACGCCGGGAGCAGGAGGTAGCCTGCGCCGCGCGGCAGCGCCTCGGACGGAAGACCGAGGAGCGCCAGGGAGAGGACGAAGGGGTGGGCGAGATAGATCGGCAGCGTGTGGCGGCCGAGGAAGCCGACCACCGCCTGGACGGGCGCCAGACGGGTGACCAGTTCGGCCACCCGGCAGCCGATCACCAGCCCGATCAGACAGAGCGTGACCCGGACGAGCCCGAGCGGGAGGCCATCCAGGTCGAAGCGGATGCCGATCAGGATCCCGTAAAGGACGCCGAGGCCGGCGATCAGCGCCAGCGGCACGTCCGTCACCCGGGCGGCGATCCGGCTGCCGTAGAAGCAGCCGACGAGGAAGAAGACGTAGTACTGCAAGGTGCCGAGGTAGGCCTGGCTCGTGACCGGCGCGAAGCCGCCGAGGGTCGCGATGGAGACCACGAGGGCGGTTCCGATCACCAGCGGGCGCGGCACGCCGGCGAGCGCCTTCGTGGCGACCACATAGAGGCCGAGCGCCAGGATGAACCAGATCTCCGAGGCGGGCTCCACGAGGTTGGCGGCGAATTCGGTCATCACGGGGCTGTCGGTCACCCCCAGGCTGCGACGGTGCAGCGCATGGAGGATCGACCAGGTGACGAACAGATAGGCGAGCAGCCAGACCCGGCGGGAGAGCACGGCGCGCCAGTCCTGGGTGATCAGGCGCTGGGCCAGGAAGCCCGAGATGGCGAAGAAGACGGGCATGCGGATCGGCCCGAACAGGTTGTTGACGAGCCAGAAATGGTGGTTGCCGAGGTCTGCCTTCTCCAGCTGGATCGTCGCGTGGAAGAAGACGACAAGAATGATGGACCCGCCGCGCGCAACGTCGAGCCAGGCCAAACGCCCGGAATCAGCCATACGCAATAAACTCCTGAACAACGCACACCGGACCCGGTCGGCAGGACGGGGTCGGCGGCAGCCATGCCCGCCGGCCGAGCGACAGCCGCCCAACGGCGGCCGCAGCCGTCGCTGTCGACGGCCGACCGATCCGGGCGCGCCCGCCACCCCGATCCTGAAAACCACGACGCCCGAAAAGGAGCACCGTGTTGCAAACGGCCGGTCCGGTGTGTTGTTCCCGATTTTTCACTTGGAGTCGGATCGGCGGCCGGCGGCCGGGGCCGCCGAAAGGGGCGCCTGAAACGACGAAGGGCGCGTCCTTGCGGAACGCGCCCCTTGGCAAGAGTGGGATCAGGAAGCCTGTCGAGGGCCGCGCCGTGGGCCGGTCAGCCGACCTTGGCGAAGGTGTCGTCGAACGAGTAGCCGGCGCCTCGGACGGTGCGGATCGGGTCGCGCTTGGCGGACCGGTTCAGCACCTTGCGCAGGCGGCCCACGTGGACGTCGACGGTGCGCTCGTCCACGTAGACGTCGTGGCCCCAGACGCCGTCGAGCAGCTGCTCGCGGGAGAATACGCGGCCCGGCGAGCGCATCAGGAATTCCAGGAGCTTGAACTCGGTGGGGCCGAGATGCAGCTCGCGGCCGCTCCGCCGCACCCGGTGTGTCTCGCGGTCGAGCTCCAGGTCGCCGAGCGACAGGACGGACGACAAAACCTCCGGCTTGGCGCGGCGCAGGATGGCGCGGATGCGCGCCACCACTTCCGGCACCGAGAAGGGCTTGACGATATAGTCGTCGGCGCCGGTGCCGAGGCCCCTCACCCGCTCGGATTCCTCGCCGCGGGCGGTGAGCATGATGATGGGCACCCGCTCGGTTTCCGGCCGGGCGCGGAGGCGGCGGCAGAGCTCGATGCCGGAGAGGCCGGGCAGCATCCAGTCCAGGAGCACCAGATCCGGCGTCACCTCGCGCAGACGGATCTCCGCGTCGTCACCTCGGAAGGCTTGCTCCACCTCGTAGCCTTCGGCCTCCAGGTTGTAGCGCAGCAGGAGGCTGACAGGCTCCTCGTCCTCGACGATCAACACCTTCGGCATCGAGATGGTCTCTCCCAGGATCGGGCTTGCGCCCGACAGGCTCTCTCAGGACCGGGCGCACGCCCGACAGGTAGTCTCAGGACCGGGCACGCGCCCGGCCGGCTTTTCTCAACGAAGGGCACCGGGACGGCGGACGCCCGTCAGGGCGCCACGCTCTCCATGCTGGTGTTGTCCGACTTCGGGCGCTCGTCCTCGAACGCGTGGCCGGTGACGGCGTAGTGCACGGTTTCGGCGATGTTGGTGGCGTGGTCGCCGATGCGCTCGATGTTCTTGGCGCAGAACAACAGATGCGTGCACTGGGAGATGTTGCGCGGATCCTCCATCATGTAGGTGAGGAGCTCGCGGAACAGGGACGTGTAGAGCGCGTCGATCTCCTCGTCGCGCTCGCGCACGACGGAGGCCTTGGCGTCGTCGCGGGTGGTGAAGGCGTCGAGCACGTCCTTCAGCTGCTCCAGGGCGATCTCGGCCAGGTGCTCCACGCCGACGATCAGGCGCTTGTGCACCACGGCGCCGTTGATGGCGACCACGCGCTTGGCGATGTTCTTGGCGAGGTCGCCGACGCGCTCCAGGTCGGAGGAGATGCGCATGGCGGCGACGATCTCGCGCAGGTCCGACGCCATCGGCTGGCGGCGGGCGATGATCAGGATGGCCTGTTCCTCGGCGGCGCGCTGCATGGCGTCGAGCCGCATGTCTTCGGCGATGATGCGGTGGGCGAGCGACTCGTCCAGCCGGGTCAGGGCGCGGATGCTGTCGGTGACCAGGTGCTCGGCGAGACCGCCCATCTGGGCGATGCGGCTGGCGAGGTCGCGCAGCTCGTGCTCGTAGGCGGAGATCGTATGTTCCATGACTGTCCCCTTCCGGGATCCTGAACGGGTGGGGCGGGTCAGCCGAAGCGGCCGGTGATGTAGTCCTGGGTCCGCTTCTCGATCGGGTTGGTGAAGATGTGGTCGGTCGGACCCTCCTCCACCAGGACACCCAGATGGAAGAAGGCGGTGCGCTGGGACACGCGGGCGGCCTGCTGCATGGAATGGGTGACGATGATGATGGTGTAGTTGGCGCGCAGCTCGTCGATCAGCTCCTCCACCTTGGCGGTGGCGATCGGGTCGAGGGCCGAGCACGGCTCGTCCATCAGGATGACGTCGGGAGACACCGCGATGGCGCGGGCGATGCAGAGGCGCTGCTGCTGGCCGCCGGAAAGGCCGGTGCCGGGCTCCTGCAGGCGGTCCTTCACCTCGTTCCAGAGCGATGCCTTCTGAAGCGACGAGGAGACGATCTCCTCAAGGTCGGCCTTGGACTTGGCAAGGCCGTGGATCTTGGGACCGTAGGCCACGTTGTCGAAGATCGACTTCGGGAACGGGTTCGGCTTCTGGAACACCATGCCGACGCGGGCGCGGAGCTCCACCACGTCGAGGTCGGGATCGTAGATGTCCCGGTTGTCGAGGGTGATCTTGCCCTCCACCCGGGCGCCCGCGATGGTGTCGTTCATGCGGTTGATGCAGCGCAGGAAGGTGGACTTGCCGCAGCCCGACGGGCCGATGAAGGCTGTCACGGCGCGGTCCGGGATGTCGATCGACACCCCGAAGAGCGCCTGCTTGGCGCCGTAGAAGACCTTCACGTCCTCGCCTTTCACCTTGACCGGACGCGGGGCGGCGTCGGGGGTGCGGACGGTCTTGAAGGTCTGGGTTTCGCGCGGCAGTTCAGCGACGGTAGCCATGGATCTTTACCTCTTGAATGAGGAGTTCGGTGTGCGGCGAGCGGATTACCAGGTCCGCTCCAGCCGCTGGCGGAGGAAGACGGCGATGCCGTTCATGACGATCAGGAAGCCGAGCAGCACCAGGATGGCCGCGGACGTCCGCGAGACGAAGCCGCGTTCCGGGCTGTCGGCCCAGATGAAGATCTGGGTCGGCAGCGCCGTGGAAGCCTCCAGGAGACCGCCCGGCGGAGAGGTGATGAAGGCGTTCATGCCGATGAGGAGCAAGGGGGCGGTTTCGCCGAGCGCCTGGGCGAGGCCGATGATGGTGCCGGTCAGGATGCCCGGCAGCGCCAAGGGCAGCACGTGGTGCATGATCACCTGGTGCTTGGAGGCCCCCATGCCGAGCGCCGCCTCGCGGATCGACGGCGGCACCGCCTTCAGCGACGCGCGGGTGACGATGATCATCGTCGGCAGCGTCATGAGGGCGAGCACCATGCCGCCGACGAGCGGGGCCGAGCGCGGCAGGCCGAAGAAGTTGAGGAAGACCGCCAGACCGAGGAGGCCGAACACGATGGACGGCACGGCCGCGAGGTTGTTGATGTTCACCTCGATAAGGTCGGTCCACCGGTTCTTCGGCGCGAACTCCTCCAGATAGATGGCCGCCGCGATGCCGATCGGGAAGCTCAGCACGAAGCAGACGAGCAGCGCGTAGAAGGAGCCAGTGATGGCGCCGGCGAGGCCGGCAAGCTCGGGGAAGCGGCTGTCGGCGTTGGTGACGAGCTCCCAGTTGAACGGAGCCGCCACCCGGTCCTGCTCCACGAGGCGGTCGAACCAGGCGATCTGCTGGTCGGTCACCCGGCGCTGGTTCTCCGGCACGTCGCGGGAGATGGCGCCCTTGTTGAGCTGGTCGAAGGGGTCCGACGACGGGACCGTGAGGGTCAGCGTGCCGCCGATCACCGACGGGTTGGCCAGCACCGCGTCACGCACCATGAACTGGGCGTTGTTCGTGATGATCTCGCCAAGCTTGCGCTGGTCCGGCGGCGTGGTGACCTCCGGGAAGATGTCCAGGAGCGCCTGCCGCACCACGTTGCGGTAGTTGCCGGCGGCCGGATCCTCGGCCTTGACCCACTCGGCGCGGATCGGGAAGTCGAGGGTGACCTTGGTCTGCACGAAGGCCAGGTAGCCGGTGCTCGCCAGGGAGACGATCAGAAGGCCGAGAAGGCCGATGGCAGTGGTGATCGCCGCGATCCCGTAGAACTGGAGGCGACGATCGGCGGCGTAGCGGCTCTTGCGACGAGCGACCGCGGTTTCGGAGGACCACTCGACGGGTCCGCGCAGGGAGATGTCCGACATGATGGCCTCCGTCTCACTCGTACTGTTCGCGGTACTTGCGGACAATGCGCAGCGCAACGATGTTGAGAACTAGGGTGATCAGGAAGAGCACCAGGCCGAGTGCGAAGGCCGCGAGGGTCTTGGGGCTGTCGAACTCGGTGTCGCCGATGAGCAGGGTGACGATCTGCACGGTGACGGTGGTCACGCTGTCGAGCGGGTTGAAGGTGAGCGAGGCGATAAGGCCCGCCGCCATCACGACGATCATGGTCTCGCCGATGGCGCGGCTGACGCCGAGGAGGATGCCGCCGACGATGCCCGGCAGGGCGGCCGGGAGCAGCACCTTGGTGATCGTCTCGCCGGGCGTCGCGCCAAGGGCGAGCGAGCCGTCGCGCATGGAGCGGGGCACCGCCTTCAGGGCGTCGTCGGAGAGCGACGAGATGAAGGGCAGGATCATGATGCCCATGACCGCGCCGGCCGCGAAGGCGCTGTTCGGCGAGATCGGAATGCCGACGAGGCCGCCGGCCTCACGCACGGCCGGGGCGACCACCAGGATGGCGAAGAAGCCGAACACCACAGTCGGCACGCCAGCGAGGATCTCCATGATCGGCTTCACCACCGCGCGGACGCCGTCACCGGCGTACTCGACGAGATAGATGGCCGTGAAGAGGCCGATCGGGGTGGCGACGGCCATGGCAATCAACGAGATCAGCAACGTGCCGGCAAAGACCGGGACCGCGCCGAAGGCGCCGGCGCCGGCGATCTGGTCCGGCCGAAGGGCGATCTGCGGCTCCCACTTCAGGCCGAAGAGGAATTCGGTGATCGGCACAAGACGAAAGAAGGCCGCGGCTTCGTAGACGAGCGAGGCGACGATCCCGGCCGTGGTGAGGATCGCCAGCGTGGAGCAGAAGATCATCAGCCCGGACACCACGCGCTCGAAGTTGTTGCGCGACCGGAACCGTGCCGAGAGCTGGTTGCGCGTGAACGTGAGCGCGGCGACCATCAACGCGAGAAGGACGACGACGAGCGCCCAGTCGGCGATCACATCCAGACGGGTGAGCGTGGCCGCGGCCTCGACGATCTCCGGCGAGGGTTCCGAGAACATGCGACCGCTCGCCACGTTCTTGATCTCGGAGAGGTAGAGGCTCATCTGCGCGGTGCTGGCGCCGGCCGTCATGCTTTCCGGCAGTCCACCGAGAACCATGCTTTCGACCACCTGGCTCTGCAGCGAGACCCATATCAGGACCAGGATGAAGGCCGGAACGCCCACCCAGGCCGCCACGTAGGCGCCGTGGTATCCGGGAAGCGAGTGCACCTTGGGGCCGCCGGCGGTGATGAAGGACGCACCCTTGGCACGCCCCATCCAGAAGCCGACCAGCGTCACTGCAATGATTAGAAGGAACGCATATCCGATCATGGTGCGTCATCACCTCGGAAGGGGGGCGTATGTCAAGACGACAAACCCGCCCCGGCGAGCCGGGGCGGGTCGAACCGCCTGGATGGCGGATTACTTGGCCGGAGCGGCCATCGCGGTGGCGTTGGCCACGGCCTGACGGATCTCTTCGCGCTTGGTCTCGTCGAGCGGGATGAGGCCGCGCTCGGCGAGGTAGCCGCCCTCACCGAAGGACGCCTCGGAGACGTACTCGTTGAGGAAGTCCTCAAGACCCGGGATCACGCCGCGGTGCGCGTTCTTCACGTAGATGAAGAGCGGACGGGACACGGCATAGGAACCGTCGGCGATGGTCTCGGTCGACGGGGCGACGCCGTCGATCGGGGTGCCGACCAGCTTGTCCTGGTTTTCATAGAGGAAGGAGTAGCCGAAGATGCCGAGCGAGTTCGGATCGGCCTCGAGGCGCTGAACGATCAGGTTGTCGTTCTCACCGGCTTCGATGAACGGGCCGTCCTGGCGCATGCGCTCGCAGACTTCCTTCTTGGCGTCGGCCTCGAGGGCCTTGATCGCCGGGAAGGCGTCGCAGCCCGGGTGCATGACGAGTTCGACAAAGGCGTCGCGGGTGCCCGAGGTCGGCGGCGGGCCGAACACGGTGATCTGGGTGGCCGGGAGCGACGCGTCGATCTCGTTCCACATCTTGTACGGGTTGTCGACGATCTGGCCGTCCTTCTCGACCTTCGAGGCGAGCGCCTGGAAGATCTGAGCCTTGGTCAGGCTGACCTCGGTGCCCGACCGGGCGTGAGCGATCGACAGGCCGTCGTAGCCGAGGAGGATCTCGGTCACGCTCTCGACGCCGCCGGCCTGGCAGGCTTCGAACTCGGACTTCTTCATGGCGCGCGAGGCACCGGTCACGTCCGGATGGTCGACGCCGACGCCGCCGCAGAAGATCTTGAAGCCGCCACCGGTGCCGGTGGACTCCACGACCGGCGCGGTCTTGCCGGTGGCGTTGGCGAACTGCTCGGCGACAGCCTGGGTGTAGGGGAACACCGTGGAGGAACCGACAATGCGGATCTGGTCACGAGCCTGAGCGGCGGAGGCGACCGTCAGGGCCGCAGCGGCAAGCGCGATCGCGCTGGCGGTGTTGATGAGCTTCACGGGACAACTCCCTGTCTTTGTACTCGGCGCGATCCCTGCGGCCACGCCTGTTGCATGGGTGTCCTAGGAGGGGCAGGAAACACGACGATGAAGCTTCGATGACATTTCCATGACACCCGTCGGCCCCGCCTTCGGGCGCGCGGAGGCCCTCTGGCGCAAGGGCTTGTAGCCGGCGCAGCGTTTCGGCGGCGGACTGGCGAGCCGTCTTTGCGGGAAACCGCCGGGTGCCAAGCGGGTTGGCCGCGCCGGGACGATGCGCGGTCGCGGCGGGCAGTGCGCCGGCGTTCCGGCGTCAGGGGGACGGGAGCGCGAGCGCCTTCCGCGGTCCGGCGGCGGCGGACCGGTGCGTCACGAAGGGCAACGCGGAGGCGAGCCAGGCCGGGCGCACCTCGTGGCCGCCGTCGTGGCGGCAGAAGGTGACCGGGCCGCGTCCGCACGGCGCCGAGACCACGCAGGCGATGCCGGCGAGCGTGACGGGCGGCGCGGGATCGGCTTGGCAGTGGGCGCGCGCCTTCAGGACGTCGAGGCTCTCGGCGGTGTCGCCCTGGTGCCAGCGGCTGCCGATCGCCCGTCCGGCGAGCGGAAAGGTGCGGTCGGCGGTGCCGTGGAAATGGACGAGTGGCGGCGGCATGGCCGGACAATCCGCCGCGGCCGGCAGCGGATCCCAGAACACGCCCGCGAAGGTGACCGCGCCGGCCACCCGGTCCCCCAGGCGGCAGACCGCGTACCAGGCCATGGAAGCGCCCTGGGAGAAGCCGCCGACGACCACCGCCTCGGGGCCGAACGCGAACCGGGCCTGAAGGTCATCGAGCACGGCGGCGGTGACGGCGAACTCGTCGCGGGCGTCCGAGGGCGCGTTCGGGTGCGCCCAGGTGCCCTCGGCGCCGTCGACGGCGGCGAAGGCGAAGCCGGCGTCGTGCGCAGCGTTCACCAGGTCGCGGTGGCGCATCTGCGCCTCGGCGGAGCCCTTGTAGCCGTGGAAGAACAGGTAGACGCCAGCCGCCCTCCCCTCCGACGGCAGTTCGATGCGGTAGGTGGCGCTTCCCTTCACCGCGCACGGAACCGGGCCGCCGCAGGGGGGGCGGGGTTCTTCGGCGGCAGTCGCGGTCGTGAGCCCGGCGAGAAGGAGCGGGGCGAGCAGGCGGGCGATCCGGATCAGTCCCATGGCGTTTCCCCTTCCGCGCGGGCGCGGCATGACGACGGCGGCGACGGCCTCAGCCCTTCCAGGGCGAGGCCTTGAACCAGCGGACCGCGTAGGCGACCGCCACGAGGACGGCCATGCCGGCGAGGTTGCCGGCCGCGACGGTGAGGCCGGTGCGGCCGGTATGGTCGAGCGCGATGCCGATGACCTGCGCGGTCACCATGCCGGCGACGAACACCGCCAGGGACTGCTGGCCGACCACCGAGATCACGGTGACCGCCGGCCCCTTCAGGCGCCGCCCGCCCTCCCCCACGAGGTGCACGGCCAGATAGGCGAGCGCCAGGAAATGGACGAGACGGAGGAGGCCGAAGGTGGTCTTGTCGGTGAGCGGGCGAAGGGTATTCGCCGCCTCGGCCAGGACCGGCACCGCGTTCAGCGCCACGTACCACGCGAAGGGCACCGTGGCGATGACGATGACCGCTGCGAGCGCCATCAGGGCGGGCGTGCGGGGCGGCGGCACCAGGGTGCGGCGCATCAGGAAGAAGCCGAGGAAGAAAAGGAGCTGCCAGCCGAACGGGTTGAAGTACCAGGGCCGGTCCGACCAGGGCTCGGCGGGGAGGTTCACGCCGGCCTGCGCCATTAGCCAGATCGCCCCCATGGCGACGAAGGGCGCCGCCCGGTGCAAACGCTCGAGGCCGAGCATCACCGGCATCAGGGCGAGGATGACCAGGTACATGGGCAGGATGTCGAAATAGTTGGGCACGTAGCTGAGCGTCAGCAGGCCGAGGAGCTGCGGACCCGGATCGTCAAGGAAGGGCATGAGGTTGAGGCTGGACGGGTAGCCGGTGCCGTCCGGCTTGGTGCCCGCGGCGACCATCAGGGCCACCACGACGACGAAGACGAGCACGTGGGTCCAGTAGACCTGCCAGATGCGGTGGGCCGTCCGGCCGATGCCCATCAGGAAGCCGTCGCGGTCGTAGATGCGGCCGAAGGCGAGCGCCGACGCCATGCCGGAAAGGAAGACGAACATCTCCGTCGCGTCGGAGAAGCCGAAGCGGGCGGGAATCCACAGGATCCACGGGTTGTTCGGCACATGGGCGATGAGGATGATCATCATGCCGATGCCGCGGAAGACGTCGAGGCGCGGGTCGCGCGGGCGCTTGGCCGTGGGCGCGGCGGGCGGCCGGGCGGCCTTGAGGTCAGAAGGCGTCTTGGTAAGCATCGGCATCGAACCGGCAGGCGATCAGGGTGAAGCGGTCGCGCGTCGGCGCGGCGGCGAGGGCATCGCGAAGGGCGACGGTGGTGTCGACGGTGACGCCGTGGCCGCCGAAGCCCTCCGCGACCTTGGCGAAATCGGTGGCGCCGAGCGTCACGCCGGCACTGGCAAGCCCCGCCGCGCCCTGCTTCAGGGCGATGAGGGCGAGGCTGAGATCCTGGAAGAGCACGATGGTGAGGGGCAGCTTGAGGTCGCGGAGCGTGGCGAGCTCGCCGATGCCCATCTCCAGGCCGCCGTCGCCCATGACGGCGAACACCGGCCGGGACGGGTCCGCCACCTTGGCGCCGATGGCGAGCGGCAGGGCGGCCGCCATGGTGCAGAAGCCGGCGGACTGGAGGAGCGCGAGCGGCCGCGTCGCCACCCACTTCTGCGACAGGAGGATGCGGTGGGCGCCGCTGTCCACCGTCACCACGGCGTCCGGGCCGGCGGCGGCGTTGAGGGCGTCCACTATGGCGTGCGGGCCGAAGCCGGCGGGGGTGGCGAAGCGCTCGGCGAGCATCCGCCGCGCCGCCGCCGGCTCGCCGCCGGGCCAGCCGGCGCGCGGCTTCACACGGGCGGCGAGCGCCGGCAAAGCGGCGCCGGGGCGGGCGGCGAGGCGCAGGCCCGCGTGGTGCATGGCGTGGTCGGCGGGGGTGCCGGTGATCTCCACGATCCGATCGGCCGGCGCCGGGTCGAGCCAGCCGAGCCGCATCTCGATGGGGTCGTAGCCGACGAGGAGGACGAGGTCCGCGTCCCGGATCAGGCCGAGGAGGATGCGGTCGGCGATGGGCGAGAGGCCCGCGCCGCCAAGGGCGAGCGGGTGGTGCTCCGGCACGAGGCCCTTGGCCTTGTAGGTGGTGAGGATGGGCGCGCCGACCGCCTCGGCGAGCGCGAGGAGCGCGCCGCCGGCGCCATCGCGGGCGGCTTCGAGGCCGGCGAGGATGACCGGGCGCGACGCCGCCGCGATGCGGTCGGCGATGCGGCCGATGGCCGGGTCGTCAGCCGCGACGGCGGGGCGGACGACGGCCGGCGGGGCGACGGGTCCGCCGCCCATCTCGGCCATCGCCGCGACGGCGGGCGAGAGGTCGAGGTGCACCGGGCCCATGGGCTCGGCGAGCGCGAGGGCGAGGGCGCGGGCGACGGTCGCGCCGACGCTCTCCGGCTCGATCTCGAAGCTCGCCTTGACGAGCGGGCGGAGCATGGCCGCCTGGTCGATCACCTGGTGGGTGTAGCGGGCGCGGGTCGAACGGTCGACGACGCCGGAGATCACGACCAGCGGCACGTGCTCCTGGGCGGCGTCGGCGATGCCGTTGACCGCGTTGGCAAGCCCCGGGCCGACCGTGGTGACGAGAAGGCCCGGCGCGCCGGTGGCCGAGAAGGCCCCGGCCGCCATCAGGGCGGCCGCGGTCTCGTGGCGGGCAAGGTGGAAGGGGATGCCGGCCTGCTGCAGCCCGTCCACCAGGGTCACCACCTCGCCGCCGGGCATGCCGAAGGCGTGGGCGACCCCGTGGGCCTTCAGCGTGGCCGCGACCGTGTCGGCAATCCTGGTCATGTGGTTCCCCCCTCCCCCTCGTCGGCGTCAGCCGGCGGTCGATTCGCGCCAGCGGACCACGTAGGCGACCGTCAGGCCGAAGATGACATGGCCGACGAGCGAGGCCCAGGTCAGCGGGATGAAGCCGAGGAAGGCCGGCAGGCCGGCGATCAGGTGCGCCATCACGTAGAGGGCGAAGATCCAGAGGCCGATGCCGAAGCCGATGCCGGTGAGCACCAGCGGCAGCGAGGGGAAGATCATCCGCTGAAGCGGCCGGGCGATGAAGAGATAGCCGATCGGATAGAACACGACGCCGACCACGAAGTGGATGAGTTCGGCGACGAAGCGGCTGGAGAGCCCGAACACCGACTGGACGAGGCCGGCCGGCTCCAGCGGACCGCCGACGAGCAGGGGCGTGACGCCGCGGGCCCAGACCTCCCAGGCGATGTCGGCGGCAAGGCCGGCGGCCAGGATGGTGATGACGAGCGACGAATTGAAGGCAGGCAGAAGCGGGCGCGAAGGCGCCATGGGCATGGTGTTCATGGTGGTTCCCCGATTTTTTGGCTTAGGTCGTCAGGCGTGCCGGGCGGTTTCCATGGCCCGGCGGTCGATCGCGGCGATCAGATGGTCCTCGGCCTTCAGCTTCCGTCTCGCCGCGCGGATGCGGAGCCGGGCCGTGTCGTCCCCGCACCGGCAGGCGACTTCCGCCAGGGCCAGCACGAAGAGATCCCGTTGGGCGTTGCTGCCGCCGAGGCGGGGCAGCGCCAGGGCCAGACGGTCGAGCGACACCCGGTCGCCCCACGCGTCCATGCCGAGAATGATGCGGGCGAAGGGCACGCCCACCTCGCGGGCGACCGTCGCCTGGTCGCCGGTGCCGGCGGCCTTCGCCTCCAGCGCGGCCACCACGTCGGCGGCGGCGCGGTCCTCGCCGAGCGCCACGAGGGCGATCAGCGTGTGGAGCGCCGCGAAAACCAGGGTGGAGTCCGTGCGCCGCTTCAGCGCGATGTCGGCAAGGTCCTGCCAGCGCTCGCCCACGTCGACGCCGCGGCGGTCGAGCCGCCAGAGGAGCGAGACCGCGTTGGCAACGTCGCGGAAGTCGTCGGTCGGCGTCGGCCGCACCGCCTCGTCGTAGAGCGCGAGCACACCGTCGTGGTCGCCTTCCTCCAGGCGCAGAAGCGCCAGATGCCAGGCCATGTGGAAGGAGAAGTTGTTGCAGCGGGTCCAGTTGGGCCGCCCCTCCTCCAGCCAGGCGATGCCGGCGGCGGTGTCGCCGCGCATCTCGTGCACGTGGCTGACGGCGTGAAGCCCCCAGGCGTCGTCCGGCTGCAGGGCGACGGCGCGCCGGCCGAAGCTCTCGGCCGCGTCGTAGAGGCCGTGCTCTTCAAGGCCGAAGGCGTGGCAGCCGAGGAGGAAGCCGGCCGCCGGGTCGTCCGGGCGCCAGGCGGTGAGCATGCGGTCGCTCGCCGCCAGCATGCCGGCGGCGTCGCCCAGCATGAAGCGGAGCGCGTTGGCGATCTTGAACGGCAGGAAGGTGGCGGGCCGGTCGGCGAAGCCCTGGTCCAGGCGATCCGCCGCAGCGGCAAACCGCCCGGCTTCGGCGAGCGCCAGAGCCTCGACGAGCACGCGCTCGTCCGCGGTGCCGCCGTCCTTGGCGGCGAGCGCGCCGCGGGCGTCCTTGAGGGCGGCGCCGGCCGCCGGCACCAGTTCCTCGCGGGCGAGGATGAGATTGGCGAAACCCTTCAGCACGTGGGCGGGCACGTGGTTCGGGTCCGCCGCCAACGTGCGCCCGACCGCCGCTCCGGTGGACGGCCGGTGCGCGCCGAGACCGTGCACCGCCTCTTCGAACGCGGCAGTGGCCGCGCCGGCGGCGCTGCTGGTCTGGAGAGCATAGCTGTCGGTGATCATCTGCGGCGGTCCTTCCCAAGCGGTTGCGGATCCTCGTCCGTCAATCCCAGCGCGGCCGCCACGGTCGCCGGCACCTCGGCCCGAAAGCTCGTGGCGACGAGGTGGCGCGTCGTCCTCAGCCCCTGCACGTAGGTGCGGCACTCCCGGCAGATCGTCAGGTGGCCGGCGACGGCGAGGCGGCCGGATATCGGCATCTCCCCGTCGATGTAGGCGCTGGCGACCTCGGGAATGTCTCGGCACTTCGGCACGGGAGCGGTGTCCTTCACCAGGATCGGATCAGGATCGATCCACCCGTAAGTCTCTGGCGAAGGCCCATCCGTTACGAAGCCGGCGATCACGCTTCTGCGAGCCGGCCGTCATCCGCCGCGGGCGAGATCCTCGATGGCGGAGCGCACGCGGGCGCGGGCCCGGTGCAGCAGGATGCGCTGGTTCTCGGCGGTGAGGCCGAGGAGGTCGCAGGTCTCGCCGGCGTCGCGGCCCTCCACGTCGCGCATGATCATGACGCTGCGCTGGGCCGGCGGGAGGGTTTCGATAACCGCGCCCACGTGGCGCCAGAGCTCGCGCCCGGCGACGATGCGCTCCGGGTCGAGCCCGTCGAAGGAGACCGGCGGCTGCACCCAGTGGCCGTCGGCGGCGAACCGGTCGGCGGAGACGGCCGGTCCGAACTCCTCCTCGGCGTCGACGCTGTCGGCGAACGGCACGTAGCGACCTTCGCGGCGGGCGTGGGTGCGGGCCTTGTTGAGGAGGATGGCGATGATCCAGGTGGAGAGCGCCGAGCGGCCGTCGAAGGCCGCGATGCTGTTGACCACGGCGATCCAGGTCTCCTGCGCCACATCCTCGGCCGTCGCCCGGCTGCCGACGATGGTCTGGGCGAGACCGACGAGCGCCGCATGGTGGCGCGACACGAGCCGGCGGAGGCTTTCCTTGTCCCCCCGCTTCAGCGCCTCCAGCATGGCGCCGTCCGCGTGGATGCGGACGGCGAAGCCGGCGGCGGCAATCCAGAACACAATCGTCATCGGCGAGCCCCCTCGCACCCAACCACACGGACGTCGGCGCCGGGCCGGGACCGCTTCTCGGATTCGTGCCGTCATCGTTGCGAAGAAGTGTGACACGTTTCAGGACGCCGCCGCGTCACAAGGCTGCGACGCCGGCCGGGCGTCCCGGTGCCGTCGCCGTCATCGGCGCGTGTGCGACGGGTGTGGCCGGAACGGGCGTGCGGATCCGGCGTTCGCCGTCGAGACCCGCCTCTCGCCGACAAGGATCCCCGCCCTGATGTCCGACGTGCCCCTCCGCCTCGGTTTTCCCGTCAAGGTCATGGCGCGGCCGGATCTGAAGTCCAACGACAGCCGGCGGGCGGCCAACGACCCGCATCTCAGGACCTCGCTGGAGCACGTGAACGCGATCCTCGACCACCTCGCCCGGCACCGCATCTCCATGTACCGGATGTCGTCGGACCTGGCGCCCTACGCCACCCATCCGGACATGCCGCGCTTTCACGGCATGGTGCGGGAGAGCGCCGCGGAGCTCTCCGCGGTCGGCCGCAAGGCGCGCGACCTCGGCATCCGGCTCTCCTTCCATCCGTCGCAGTATGTGGTGCTGAACAGCCCGGACCCGGACCTTGTCGCCAAGAGCGCCTGGGACCTCCTCTCCCAGGCGGAGATGCTGGACCTGATGGAGCAGCCGCCGGAGGCCGTGCTGGTGATCCACGTGGGCGGCACCTACGGCGACCGGCAGGCCGCCAACGTACGCTGGGTGGAGACCTTCAAGGGCCTGCCGGAGCCGGTGCGCCGGCGTCTGGTGCTGGAGCACGACGACCTGCGCTTCAGCGCGTCCGACACCTTGTGGATCCACCAGCATACGGGCGTGCGGCTGATCTTCGACCACCAGCACTTCCTCTGCCTGAACCCGGACGGCCTCGACATGCGCGAGACGCTGGCGGCCATGCTGGCGACCTGGCCGGCGGACGTGCGGCCGAAGGTGCACTTCTCCTCGCCACGGACGGAGCTGCGCGCGTTGAAGCGCAAGGATCCCAAGACCCGCAAGGTGACGACGCGGCTGGTGGCGCCGGTCTGGACCGGGCACGCGGACTTCTGCCAGCCGTTCGAGTTCATCGCCTTCATGCGCCGCGCCGAAGGGCTGACGTTCGACGTGATGCTGGAGGCCAAGGCTAAGGACCTCGCCCTGATCCGCCTGCGCCCGGATCTCCTGCGCTATGCGCCCGACGTCGCCGCCCGCTTCGGTCTGGTGCCTGCGGAGGCGGAAGTGCTCGCGGCCGAAGAGGCGAGCGTGCTCGGCAACGGCGAGGACGACGAGGCGGCGGCCTGACGGAACGGCGGCGGGGCGGCGCCGTTCTGGGTATTCTGACGACGGAAGGACGATCCGATGACCAAGACCTTCAAGCCCGGCGACAAGGTGGAGTGGGACTCCTCCGGCGGCCACAGCGTCGGCACGGTGGTGAAGAAGCAGACCACGCCGACGAAGATCAAGTCGCACACGGTGGCGGCCTCGAAGGACAATCCGGAGTATATCGTGAAGAGTGACAAATCCGGAAAGAAGGCGGCCCACAAGCCGGAGGCGCTGAAGCGCCACTGAAGGATTCGGCGTTTGCGATCTTCACGCACGCGTTGAGGACGACCATGCCGCCGCCGCTGCCGGCGACCCGGACGGCCTCTTGGTCGAACCGGCGCCGCCAGGGCTCTCAGCCATCTTCTGAAAAGAGAGTGCCGGACGGCGCCCGGGGGCGTCGTCCGGCCGATCGATCAGGCGGCGTCGAGCGCCTGGGCGAGGTCGGCGACGATGTCGTCCGGGTGCTCGATGCCGATCGACAGGCGCACGTAGCCCGGCGTCACGCCGGAGGCCGCCTGCTCGGTCTCGGTCAGCTGCGAGTGGGTGGTGGAGGCCGGGTGGATGGCGAGCGAGCGCGCGTCACCGATGTTCGCCACGTGATAGAACATCTTGAGCGCGTTGATGAACCGCCGCCCGGCGTCCTTGCCGCCGGCAAGCTCGAAGCCGAGCAGCGCGCCGTAGCCGCCCTTCAGGAGCGCGTCCGCCCGCCGCCGCCGCTCGCCGTCCTGCAGGCTCGGGTGGATGACCGCCGTCACCTTCGGATGGGTGGAGAGGAAGGCGGCGACCGCCTCCGCGTTGCTGTTGTGCTGGCGGATGCGCAGCGGCAGCGTCTCCAGGCCCTGGATGATCTGGAAGGCGTTGAACGGGGAGATCGCCGCGCCGAGATCGCGCAGGAGCCGGACGCGCGCCCGGAGAATGTAGGCGATCGGCCCGAGCGGCTTGGCGGCCTCGGTCCAGACGGCGCCGTGGTAGCTGCTGTCGGGCTGGTTGAGGAGCGGGAAGCGGTCCGGATGCTGGTCCCAGGGGAAGGTGCCGCCGTCCACGATGATGCCGCCGATGGAGGTGCCGTGGCCGCCGATGTACTTGGTGGTGGAGTGCATCACGATGGCCGCGCCGTGGTCGAGCGGGCGGGCGATGATCGGGGCGGCGGTGTTGTCCATGATCAGCGGCACGCCGAGTTCGCGGCCGATCTTCGCCACCTCGGCGACCGGGAAGACGTTGAGCTTCGGGTTGGGCAGCGTCTCGGCGTAGTAGGCGCGGGTGCGCGCGTCGGTGGCGCGGCGGAAGTTCTCCGGGTCGGATGGGTCGACGAAGCGCGCCTCGATGCCGAACTGGCGGAAGGTGGCGGCGAACAGCGTCCAGGTGCCGCCGTAGAGGTCGGTGGAGCAGACGAAATTGTCGCCCGTCTCGGCGACGTTCAGGATGGCGAACGTGGACGCCGCCTGGCCCGACGCGAGGGCAAGCGCCGCGACGCCCCCTTCGAGCGCAGCGATGCGCTGCTCCAGCACGTCGACCGTCGGGTTCATGATGCGGGTGTAGATATTGCCGAGCTCCTGCAGGGCGAACAGCCGGGCCGCGTGGTCGGCGTCCTGGAACTGGTAGGACGTGGTCTGGTAGATCGGCACCGCGACGGCGCCCGTGGTGGGATCGGCGCGGTAGGTGCCCCCGTGAAGGGCGAGCGTTTCCGGGTGGGACGTGGTGCTTTCGGCCATTGGTCGGGCTCTCGTACTCGGGCGTCGCGACGCGGTCGGCCCGAAGGGCAAAGCCGCGGGGCATGGACGCCGGTGGCGCATCCGGCCGGACGGCCGGACGCAGGCCGCGCAGTCTGCTGAGACCGGCCCGGTTCGAACAGATCGAATCTTCCATTTGTGCCAGTGCCAGCGAGATTTCATTCCAGGGCCGGACAGCAGGGTCTTCGCACCGGGGCTTCGCTCCCCCTTGGCGACGTCAAGCTATGCAGGATACATGTCAGGCTTATCAATTGTGCGGCGGCGTAGTTAGATTATCGCGTAGAACTTCCACGTTAACGCCTTTGCCCGCCTCGATTAAGACGTCATTAAGCAACCCCTGACAGGCTCACCATCAGGTCTCTTCACCGTTTCAGTATCCGGCAAGGGTCGGACCGGCGATCGGACCGCCTCCGAAGGACCGATGAGCGAGGGCGTCGTGCATGCGTGATCACCGGCTCGACATCGTGAGGGGCGTTGCGATCGTCATCATCACGCTCAACCACATCACCGGTCTGTTCACGCTGCTGGCGGACCTCGACGTGGTCCTGCCGTCGCTCACCGACGTGGGCTATACGTCCGCGGCGGAGATCTTCGTGGCGCTGTCCGGCTACATGGTGGGCCTTGCCTACATCGGCCGGCCGGACATGGTGCGGAAGGTTCTCTCCCGCGCCGGAAAGCTCTACATCGTCAATCTCCTGCTGTTCGCCGCATCGGCCGCGATCGTCTATTCCAGCACCCGCGAGCTGCAGGAGGTCACGCGCTTCCTCTACGTGTTCGAGACGGAGGCCTGGAAGGCGGCCGTCCGCGCCGTGGTGATGTTCGCGCCGCCGGCCTTTCTCGACGTGCTGCCGCTCTACACGCTGCTCCTTCTGGCGGTGCCCCTGATGGCGCTGCTCCTGGCGCGCTCCACGCGCCTGTTCGCGGCGGTCTCGGTCACCGTCTACGCCATCACGCAGGTCATCCTGCATCTGGACGGCGCGGTGTTCCCGTTCCACCGGTTCGACTGGTACTTCAACATCTTCGCCTGGCAGTTCCTGTTCTTCGGCTTCATGGCCCTCGGCCACCGGCGGCTCCACACCGCGGCGCTCGACTGGTTCGCGCAGGACCGCTGGCGGTCCTTGGGCGCGCTCGCCGTCTTCGCCCTGATGGGCGTCCTCTATCGCCTCAACGCCGGCGGCGACGTGGAGGTCATGCCGATGACCGACAAGACCGACCTGGAGCCGCTCCGCCTCCTCCACAACGCCCTGACGATCACCGCCATCCTGGCGCTGGTCGCCCTCATTCCGCGGCAGGCGGAAAACGCCGCGCTCCGCGCCCTGGTGATGGTCGGGCGGCAGTCGCTGAACGCCTATGCGGCAAGCGTCGTCCTCACCTATGCGGCGGCCGTGGTGTGGCTGGCGGCGGCGCCGCACACGGTCGGCTACACGGTCGGCTATCTCATGGCGTCCGCCACCGTGCTGGCGCTGGTGATCGCGGTTGCAATGCAGCGCTCCGGCACGTCGCTCGCCGTCCTCTGGGACGGTCCGCCCACGCCGGATCTGGTGCACCGGCCCGCCGAGGCGCGGCCGCTCCGACGCCACCTCGGCGCCCCTCTTCCCGTGCACGCCGCCAAGCGCCGGGACCGGGACGAGACGTCGCGCCACTTAGGTCCCGGCCGGGGCGCCTGAGCCCCCGGCCCGCGGCCGATCTCTCCCCGCGTTAACCACGTCCGACGAAGCACCGGTCTATCATGCGGCCGCGCTTGATCTCGCTTTCCGCTGAGCAGAAAATGATAACTATGATATGCTTCAAGGCTGCGGGTCCGCGCGCCCGAACCATCGCGCCCACGCCGCTCACGATCGACAGCTCTCTTTCGTCATGGAGCGAGAACGGCCATGGCGCCTGCGTCTGAGGCTCTCCGGGCTGTGGCCCTCTCCTGGCAGGCGAATTGGCGGCCGGCGCTGATGGTGCTCGTCCCGCTCATCGCGACGGCCGCGGTCTGGCTGCCGGACATCTTCTCTCTTTTCGGCATCGTTCCCTTCGTGGTGCTGGTGATCGGCCTCGCCTTCCTTCTCGGCCACTTCGCCGAGGAGCGCGGCCGTCTCCTGGAGGCGAAGGTGCTGCGCGCGTCCGGCGACTGGCACGGCGTGCTCCTCCTCCGCCACCGCGACGGCACGATCGAGCCGGAGACCAAGGCCCGCTACCATGCCTTCCTGTCGAGCCGGGGCTTCGTCATCCCGACGCCGCAGGTGGAGGCCGCCGGGCACCTGCAGGCGGACCGGGCCTATCTGGAGGCGATCGGCTGGCTGCAGCGGCGCATCGAGGACCCCCTGGTCTTCCCGGACGTAACGGCGCACCGGGAAGCCTATCGCTACCGGCTGCATCTCTATGCCCTGAAGTCGATCGGCTTCGGCGTCGCCGCATCGTGCGTGGCGATCAACGCGGCGCTCATGTACCGCTATTTCTTCGTCGAAGGCCTGGAGTTCTGGGCCGCGTTCGGCCTGGCCCTCGCCTGCTTCCTGGTCGCCTCCGGCTGGCGGTCGGCGGTGCGGCGGCGCATCGTGGAGCACGCCTCCCAGGCGCTGGCGCTGACGGTGCTGGCCCAGTGCGACGTCCTCGCCGGCTCGATCGCGGCACAGCCCAGCGAAGCGATCGACGAGGACTACTATCAGACCTACGGCAGCATGGTCGACGTCTGATCGGCGCCGGTGCCGGGCTTGACTGCCGCGGCGCCCGCTCCCGGTGCCCTGCCTAAAAAGCGGCGCATCGCCGGGGTTTTGCCGTTTTTCCAGTCTTTGGTCGGTGTTCGTCAACCCGTACGCGCGGCTGCGTGTGGCGCCGCGGCCGTCCTCGTGCGAGGGATCCGGTCGGCGTCGGCACAAAGCCCAGAAAATCCGAACCGGAGCAGAATGACGAACGCGAGGGGCAGACACGACCCCGATCAACCGCCTGTCATTCGTGCGCGGCTTCTGGCTTATGCGGCCGCGCTGGCCGTGTTCGTGCTGTCCGCCTACATGGCCGCATCCATCCGTGCCGCCGACGCGATCCAGCGCGAGACCGAGCTTGCCCGGGCGGCGAGCCGGATCGAGGGCCGCGTCCGCGACCACGTCAACCTCCTGCACGCGGTGGCGGGCCTGTTCCGGGTGGAGAACAACCTGGTCAGCCGCGAGATGCTGCTTCGCTATCTGGACGCGATCGACGTGGAGGGACGCATGCCCGGCATCCAGGGCATCGGCTTCGCCATGGCGATGAACCCTGCCGTCCCCGGACCCGCCAGCCGGGCGATCGCCGACGCCTACGGCGTGACCGTGGCGCCCTGGCCGCCGACCGATCTCGCCGTCCGCTTCCCGATCGTGCTCCTGGAGCCGTTCGACGACCGCAATCGGGCGGCCCTCGGCTTCGACATGTGGAGCGAGCCGGTTCGGCGCGAGGCCATGCGAACGGCCTGGATCGAGCGGGCCGCGCGCGCCTCCGCGCCGGTGGAACTGGTGCAGGAGATCGACGAGGAGAAGCAGGTCGGCTTCCTCATCTACATTCCGGTGTTCCAGGACCGGGCGCTCCGCGCGCACCCGGATCCGGAGATCCTCGGCTTCGTCTATGCGCCGTTCCGAGCCGGCGACCTCCTCACGCGCATCCTTTCCGCCGGCCCGCTCGGCGTGCGGGTGCGCGCGCGCGACGCCGGCGCGGGACCCGGCGGCGACCAGACTCTGCTCTTCTCCAACGTGGAGCCGGACGCGCTCGACACCGCCGTGTCGCGGATCATCAACGTCGCCGGCCGGACCTGGCTTCTGGACCTCACCGAGGAGCCCGGCGAGGGTCCGGGCACGTTCGACCCGCCGCTCATCGTGCTGGCGCTCGGAGGCGCGCTGTCCCTGGTGGTGCTCTGGTCCGCCCGGGCCCAGGCGCGGCAGGTGGCGGCCTCCGAGGCGCTCGCCCGGAAAGTGCGCGAGGCGGCGGACGAGAAGGACCTGATCCTCCAGGAGATGCGCCACCGGCTGAAGAACGCCATCACGCGCATCCACGGCATCGCCCGGCTGACGGCCCGCGGGGCGAGCGACGTGCGCGACTTCCTGGACGTGTTCGGCGGGCGCATGCAGGCGATGGCGGCGGCGCAGGATCTGCTCGGCCAGTCCCAGTGGCAGCGGACGACGCTGCACGACCTCGTTGAGAGCGAGCTCGCCCAGATCGGCGCGGTGGAGCCCGACCGCATCCTGGTGGACGGACCGCCGGTCGACCTCGACGAGAGCGCGGCCCAGGCGGTGGGGCTCGTCGTGCACGAACTTGCCACCAACTCCACCAAGCACGGCGCGCTGGCCGGCGACGGCCGGCTGGACGTCCGCTGGCGCGCGACCGCCGCCGGCGTGGAGATCCTCTGGACGGAGCACGGCACCGCGACCATCGCGACGGCCGCGCCGAGCGGCTTCGGCTCGCGGCTGATCGACACGCTGGTGAGGGCGCAACTCGGCGGCCGCTGGTCGCGCGTGGCGGACGGGCCGGTGCTGACCGTCACCATCGACTTCCCGCTGGCCCATGCCGGCGTGAGCCGGGAGCGGCCGTCCCCCGGCCAGGCGTCCGCATCCCTCAGCGCCGCGTCGCCACCTGCCCGGCCGCCGACAGCACCAGGATGATGATGAGGCCCTGCACGATGTCCTGAAGCCCGGGCGGCAGGCCGGCGATCTGCATGGTGGTGACGATGAGGATGAGGAACACCGCGCCCAGCAGCGTGCCGAAGGCCGTGGCGCTGCCGCCGGCGATGAGCGTCCCGCCGAGGACGACCGCGCCGACGGACTGCAGCAGGTAGCGCTCGCCGAGTTCCAGGAAGGCGCCGCCCGAATAGGCGGAGAGCAGCATGCCGCAGGCGGCCGACAGGATGGCGCTCCACAGAAAGGCGATGGTGATGGTGCGCCCGGTGCGGATGCCGGCGAGGCGCGCGGCGTCGAGGCTCTGGCCGACGGCGGCGAGGCGCCGGCCGTAGGCGGCCCGCGCGACCGTGTAGCCGGCGATCAGCGCGACGGCCCCGGTGATGAGCAGCACCACCGGGATGCCGGCGATCCTGCCCGTCGCCAGGTAAGCGAGCGTGTCGGCGGTGCCGGACGTCTTTACCTGCCGGTTCGCGAGGAGGGTTGCGGTGGCGAGGATGTAGCCGGTCGCGAGCGTCGCAATCATGGCCGGGATGCGGACCACGACGACCAGGAAGGCGTTCGCCGCGCCGGCCGCAAGGGCGGTGCCGAGCACGGCCGCGAGCGTCAGTGGCAACCGCGCCTCGTCGCCGCCGGAGACCGTGACGGTCACGTAGGCGGCGAGGGTGACCACGCTCGGGATGGAAAGGTCGATGTTGCCTCGCCCGGTGGTGACGACGAGCATCTGCCCGAGCGCCGGCAGGAGCAGGAAGGACGCCGACACTGCCACCCCGGCGAGGCTGTGCAGGCTGAACCGGTCGGTCATGCCGGCGAGCAGCGCCCAGAGGACGGCGATCCCGATCAGCGGCCAGATCCATCGCCGCTCGGCGGTGAAGCGGTTGACGCTAGCCAGCATGGCCGGACCGTCCCGCCGCGAGGCCGCGCAAGGTGAGGATGAGGATCAGGAGGCCGCCTTGGACGGCAGCGTTGAAGTCCGTGCTGATGCCGAGCGAGGCAAGGAAGGCGCCGATCAGCGACAGCGCCACGGCGCCCGCCACCACGCCCGCCGGCGCGATCACGCCGCCGATGAGCTGGCAGCCGCCGATGACGATGGCGGCGATGCTGAGAAGGGTGAAGGACGAACCCGCGTTGATGTCGCTGGACCCGTTGGTGGCCGTGAGGAACAGGCCGGCCGCGGTGGCGAAACCGCCGGCGATCAGGTAGCGCACCATGGCGTAGCGGCGCGGCTGCCAGCCGCCGCGCGCCAGGGCCTCCGGGTTGCTGCCGAAGGCCCTGAGCACGGTGCCGAGGGGCGCCCGGTCGATGGCCACCGCCACGGCGCCGGCAAGGAGGATCAGGACCAACGGCGTCGGCACGCCGGGCACGGAGACGGACGCGACGGCGGCAAGCCAGGGCGGTGCCGCGCCGCCCGGCGACGGCTGCAGGGTGAGGCCGAGCCCGGCCCAGATGAAGGAGGCGCCGAGGGTGACGACGATCGCCGGGATGGCGCGCGCCTGGATCAGCCAGCCCATCAGCGCGTAGCCGACGAGGCCGCCGGCGAGCCCTGCCCAACCGATCGCCGGCGAGACGACCAGGAGCGTGGCGCTCACCACGTTGACGAGGCCCGCGAATGCCCCGGCGCCGAGGTCGATCTCGCTGCCGCCGACCACGAACATCTGGGCGAGCGCGATCAGCACGAGGGCGACCGCGGGGGTCAGCAGGAGGTCGATGCCGAAGCTGGAGGCGACCAGCGGATTGATCGACGCCATCACGGCGAAGATGCCGGCGAGCGCCACGAAGGGCACGGTCTGGAACAGGAAGGCGATGGGCCGCGGTCCGGGCCGGTTCCGCGCGTCGCCGGCGACGGCCTCCGCCGGCGTGAAGGAGGCGGCGATGAGCGCCTCCTCGGTGATCTCCGCGCCGACGAGTTCGCGGACGATGCGGCCGTGGGCGAACACCAGCACCCGGTCGCATTCGAGGAATTCGGCATCCTCGGTGGAGTGCCAGACGACGAGCCGCGCGGCGGCGGCGGTCTCCGCCGCGACCACGTAGAAGTCGCGCTTGGCGCCGATGTCGACGCCGCGGGTCGGGTCGTCGAGGAGCACGATGTCGGCGTCGTCGACGAGGGCGCGGGCGAGCAGCGCCTTCTGCTGGTTGCCGCCCGACAGGTCGAGGATGCCGTTGTCGAGGCGGCCGGCGTCGAGGCCGAGCCGGTCCGTCCACGGCCGCACCCGGGCCTTCAGCTCCGGGCGCGAGACCGGCTTCAGCGCCGGCCAATGGGCCACCCGGCCGATGGCCGCGTTGTCGAGGACGCTCCAGAGCGCGAACACGCCCTCCCGCCGCCGGTCGCCGGAGACGAAGCTGGCATCGCCAAAGCGCTTTACCGGGCCGTTCTTGTCCGGCTCGAAGATGGCGTGGAGGAGCGGACGCTGGCCCGACCCTTCCAGCCCCGCGAGGCCCACGATCTCGCCGGCCCGCAGATCCACCGGCCGGCCGAGCGGCGCGGTGACGTCTCCGTCGATCCGCACCCGCACCGTGGCCCCGGCAAGGGCCGGCGCGCGTGTCCGGCGCGCGGCCGCGGCGGCGCCCGGATCACCCATGGCCTCCACGAGGCGCGCCACCGACGCGTCGGCGGCCCGGTCGTCGCGGACGAGACGGCCGTTGCGCATCACCAGGATGCGGTCCGCCACGTCGACGATCTCGCCGAGCTTGTGGCTGATGAAGACGACCGCGAGGCCATCCGCGGCCCGCCGGCGCACATAGGCCTGGAGCTGACGGCTGCGTTCCGCGTCGAGCGAGGAGGTGGGCTCGTCCAAGATGAGGAGCTTCAGGGCCGGGTCGCTGGCGGCGCGGACGATCTCCACCATCTGCCGCTGGCCGAGGCTGAGGCCGGCGACCTGACGGCCCGGATCGATGCCAGCGTCAGGGAAGACGGCGGCGAGCCCCTCGGCGGCGAGCCGGCGGTAGATCGTCCGCCAGCCGGGTCGGGTCCGGGTGAGGCCCGGCTGCTCGATGAAGAAGTTCTCCGCCACGCTGAGGTTCTGGCAGAGCGACAGCTCCTGCCAGACGATGCGGATGCCGGCCGCATGGGCGGCGCGGGGCGTGTAGGCGGAGAAGTCCACCGGGCGGCCCTCGATGGCGAGCGTGCCGGTGTCCGGTTCCGTCGCGCCGCAGAGGATGCGCATCAGCGTGCTCTTGCCGGCGCCGTTGGCGCCGACGAGGCCAATCACCTCGCCGGGGCGGATGGCGACCGACACGTCGGCGTTCGCCCTTGTGCTGCCGTAGGTCTTGCCGATGCCCGAGAGGGCAACAAGGGCCGGTGCATCGGACAAGGCCGGCGCGGCGCGCGGCGAAGAGACGGGCGCCGACTGGGGCGGCGTGGTCAGTTGCATGCGACGGAGGTCCTGCGGTCGTGGGTCGACCGCCGCGAGAGGCGGCGGTCGGGGTCCAGGGATCGGGGTGACCGGCGGTCACGCTCGGCGCGTGCCGTTCGGACCGGTCCGACCATCACGGGCGGACGGCCTGATCGGCCGGCGCCCGTGCGGGCTCGGTGTCAGTTCCCGGCTGCGGTCAGCAGGTTCTCCTGCACCCACTCCTGGCTGTAGGAGGGGCTGATGATGAAGCCGGGCTGCAAGTCCTTGGCGGACTCGGCCAGGTTGGCCGGATCCACCACGGCCACCGGCATGGTCATGGTGTTCGGCGGCGTGGCGCCCTTGACGATCTCGTAGGCGAGCCAGAAGGCGGCGCCGCCGATGCCCGGCGTGGTGTTCATCGAGGTGGTCTTGTAGCCGCTCTTCTCGGCCTCGCCCGCCCACCAGAGCACGAAATCGGAGCTGCCGCCGCCCTCGATGACCGGCAGCTTGTCCGCGTAGGGCCCGCCGTACTGAACGAAGGCCTGGGCGATGCCGTAGTCGTCGCTGCCGCCCTGCCCGAGCACGGCGTCGACCGTGTCGAGGCTCGGCAGCACGTTGGCGATGGCCGACTGGGCGACCGAGGCCGTCGCCTGGCCGTAGACGGTGGCGACCACCTTCACGTCCGGATGGGCCTCAAGGACCGCCATCTGGGCGTCGTACATCAGGTTGTCCGGCCCGGAGCCCTTCACGCCCCGCACCACGATCACGTTACCCTTGTTGCCGATCAGGTCGAGGGTCGCCTCGGCCTGCTGTGTCTTGTAGGCGGTGAAGTCGAAGCTGAGCTTGTAGGCGCAGTCGGCGGTGAGCAGGCTGTCGAAGGCGATCACCTTGATGCCGGCCGCGCAGGCCTTCTCGGCAAGGCCGTTGAGCGCGGTCTCGGAGGCGGCGTTGATGGCGATGGCGTCGACGCCGCGCAGGATGAGTTCGGCAAGCTGGCTGTTCTGCTGGTTGACGCTGCCGTCGCCGTTGAGAACCACATAGTCGGCGATCTTGCCGTCCTTCTTGGCGGCCTCGGCGGCCTCCTCGAAAGCCTCCACCATCTGCCGGCGCCAGGTGTTGCCGTAGAAGGAGTTGGAGAGGGCAATCACCGGCTGGTCGGGTGAGGCTTCGACCGCCGTGGGGCCGCTGGCGGCAAGCGCGGCCAGGATGGCGAGAGCGGACAGTCCTTGCTTGGTCATGGTGTTTCCTCCCGAAAGGAAAGGCCGGCGGTCTTCGCCGCGCTTGGGCCTGGTTGGTTCAGAACCAACGAAACTGGTTATACCAGTTTGCGCTTGGTTTGCCAGCTGTGATGGCAAGAAAACAATGTTTCGGCCATATTCTGCATCCTTCCCGCCGACAACTGGTATGAACTCACCGCCCGGTTTCGGCGGTGTTGGCAGCGGCGAGGATCGCCGAGAAATAGTCGTCGTCGCCCACCTGCCCGCCCTTGAAGGCGATCTCCAGCCCGTCGACGGCGGCATCGTCGCTGTGGGCGCGGCAGAGCGGCGAGCCGGGGGACTGGGGCAGCGGGACGGCGAGTTCCAGAGCGTAGAGGCCGAGTTCCTGGAGCGCGTGGCTGGAGGTGTCACCCCCGGCCACCATGGCGCGGCCGAGGCCGGCGCGGCGGACGAGGGCCGCCAGGATGCGGCCGAGCGCGCGGCCGACCGCGTGTCCGGCCGACGGATCCGCCGATCCGCTGTCGCGCGCGTGGTCCGGCGCCCCGAGGGCCGTGTAGGCGACGACGCTGCGGCCGCGCGCCAGGATGGCTTCGCCCGCCCGGATCGCCGCCTCCACGACGGCGCCGGCATCCGGACCGGCCAGAAGGGCATGGTCCAGCGGCAGGCCTTCGAAGCCGTGGGCGAGGGCGTGGCGGATCTGGCGCTCGGTCGTGGGCGAACAACTGCCCGACACCACCGCCATCCGCGCCGCCGGCCGCGTGTCCGTCGCCGGCACCACCAGGGCGTCCGGGTCGTCGCTCCAGACGTGGTTGAGGGCGTACTCCACCCCGGAGGAGCCGACCACCAGGCGCGCCCGGTCGCGCAGGCGCCAGAGGTGATGGCCGACCCGCGCCTGGGTGACGGCATCGAGCACGTCGAAGAGCACGATTCCGGCGGTCGCCGCGATGGCGTCGACGGGCGCGTCCGCGGCGGCCGGCTGCAGCCGCGTCGGGTCGACGAGGCCGACGGACCGCTCGGTCTGGCCGGCAAGGTGCAACCGGAGGTCCGCCTCGTCCATGGGGGTGACCGGGTGACGGCGCATCACCGGGTGCCGGTCGATCCGGAAAGTCTCGCCCCGGAAGCCGGCGAACAGGGTGCCGAAGGCGGTGTAGCGCTTCAGCTGCGGCGCGCCGACCACCACCGGCACCATAGGCTGGTCGAACACCGCCGCGCCGATGTCGATCGCCCGGCCGATGCTGCCGATCGTGGGGCTGCTGTCGAACGTGGAGCAGATCTTGTAGTGGCAGATCTCCGCGCCCGTGTCGCGCATCCATCGGAAGACGTCCGGCAGGTGGGCGTCCATCCAGGCGGGGGACTCGCTGCGGCTGGTGCCGGCGACGCCGACCGCCGGCCGATCGCCGAAGCGGGCGGCTTCCTCGGCGGTCGGCAGGCGGGTGAAGAGGACGGTCGGCAGCCCCCTGGTGGCGAGCGCCTCCATCACGTCCGTAGAGCCGGTGAGGTCGTCGCCGTAGAAGGCCAGACGCGGGCGGCCGGTCATGGGCGAAGCATCCCCGGACCGGCGAGACCGAGGCCGTACGGGCCGATCGCGACGGTGCCGTCGTGTGGGTGGGGGGCCGGCAGGGCGCCGGTTCGCCAAATCTCGACGGTGGTCTCGTCGATCACCGCCACGAGGCCGAGGGCGGGATCGAGGGCGACCACGGCGGGCTCCGGCGTGAGGTTGGCGAGGACGACCGCCCTCCCCTCCGCCGTCTCGGCCCCCACGGCGGCGACCCGGCCCGGCGCGGCCGACACGACCTTCAGGCGCGGCGCGCCACCGAACGCCGCCAGCGCACGGACCGCGTGGTAGACCGGGCGGACGGACGGCGTAGGCGTTGCGCCAGCCTCGACGACAAGGCCGAACGGCCCGGTGAGGGCGGAGAGGGTCAGCCCCTCCAGGCCCGCGTCGGCGGTGGCGGCGGCATAGCCGATGGCCCAGGCGGCAGCGAAAAGGCCGTCCTGGCGCGGATCCGCCTTCGCCATGGTCAGGCGGCGGCGCACCGGATTGTCGGCCGTCCGGGAGCCGTAGGGGTTTTGGCGCATGCCGATGGTGGACGGGCCGATCCGATAAGGCGCACTGCCGATGAAGGCGCGCGTGGAGCGGGTGACGAAGGGCAGTGCCTCCAGCGTCTCCATCACGCTGCGGTCGTCGGCCGCGTGGACGATGGCGACCGTCGTGTGGGTGACGAAGTCGAGCCGGTCGACCGGCGGGCGCTTGCGGTTGAGCTCGGTGAAGGTGCTGATCATGCCGCCGCCGAGGCGAAGTCCCGGAAAGGCTCGGCGGGCGGCAGCGTAGACGTCCGCGAGCGGCGGGCAGTCGGGCCAGCGGCTGCCGGGCGGCGTGCTCTTCAGGTCGACCGCCGGCGAAACCACGACGGCGGAGAGCGCGAGACCGGCTTCGCGCACCCAGGCGGCGACGGCACCGAGTTCGGCGTCGAGGTCGCCCAGGCAGGGCACGACGCATTCCAGCGTGAGCATCGCCCCACTGTCGCCGACCGCGCGCTTCAGGGCGGCGGCGGCGGCGCGGTCATGACCGGCGGACGGATCGAAGTGAAGGAGCAGGTGCTGGGGCGCGATCGCCTGCAGGAGGTCCGCGTGGGCGCGCGTGGCGGCGGCCTCCTCCGGCGTCAGCACGAGGCCGATGGCCGGCACCGTGCCGTCGACCGCGCCGAGCGAGATCGACACGGCCGCCGTCTTGGTGTCCCCCGGCGCGGGCCGAACGGCGTTGGCCGCCGAGCGAGCCGTGTCGCGCCGGACGGTGAGGGTGATGGTCTGGCGGTTCGGGGCGTTGGGCTCGACGGTGTAGGGCCACGGCAGCGCCAGCGGACGGACGTAGGTCTTGTAGGAGGCGTCGGTCCAGTTGCGCTGGTCCTCCATCTCGAAGGTGTCGCCCTCCATCCGCGTGGTGGCGGAGAGGCCCTCGGTCACCCGGTGGGTGATGGCCCGCATGGACAGGAAAGGTTGGGCCGGATCGATCAGGTCGGGAAAGACCGCGTGCTCGACCGAGCCGTCCACGTGCTCGACGGTGACCGGCGTGCCGGCCACCCCGACGATCGGGTGGAGGATGTTGAAGCCGCAGCGGTTGGTGGCGAACGGCCGGTCGGTGGTGGCGACCGCGTCGAACACCAGCGTGCCGTCGGCGGTGCCCTCGATGCGGACGGCGACCGTGAGGACGGCGCCGGACCGGCCGGTGCAGACCGCCCGGTAGCGCACGTCGAAGCGGTCGGCTCCCTCCTCCACGGCGAGATCGTCGAGGCTCGGCTGGTAGGTGCCCCAGTCCTCGTCGCGGACCAGATAGGCGATGGCGCGCAGCACCTCGTGGCCGTCGTAGCGGATGGCCCGCAGGTTGCCGGCCGAGAATTCCGCCGAGAGCGGACCGGCGGCAAGCACGCGGAGCAGCGGTTCCGGCTCGGCGGTTCCGGTGCGAAGGCGGAGGAGGTCGGCTTGGGTCACGCCGTCACCTCCGAAAGGGCGACCGGGCGGCCGGTGCGGGCGCCGAGATAGGCGGCCTCCACCAGGGCGAAGGTCTTCAGGTTGTCGCGTCCGGAGGTGTCCGGCTCCCGGCCGCTCGCCAGGCAGTCCGCCCAGTGCGCCTCGATCCGGTAGACGCTCTCCTGGATGACGTGCCAGGGCTTGGCGGCGAACGGCAGCACCGGCGGGGCCGCGTCGGTCACCGTGCTGCCGTCCGCGGTGGTGACGACGAGGCGGTAGTCGCGTTCCAGGCGGATGGTGCCGGCGCTGCCGTCCACCTCCACCAGCGTCTGGGGAAAGAGTTCCTCCTCCAGGCGCGAGGCATAGCTGCAGTCGACCACGCTGGTGACGCCGCTTGCGTGGTCGAGGAGCATGGTGGCCACGTCTTCGCCGCGGATGCGCGGGTTGATCCGCCGAGTGCGGGCGGTGACGCTTGTGGCGTCGCCGAACAGGTAGCGGGCGATGTCGAGGATGTGGATGCCGAGGTCCTCGATGATGAAGCGCTCCCCCTCGGCGAGATAGGGCTGGCCGGCGAAGACGTCGTAGGCGGACCGGAACGAGACCCGGCCGAAGAAGGGCGTGCCGATCCGCCCCGCGTCGATCGCCGCGCGTACCGCCCGGATGGGCGACTGCCAGCGGAAGTTCTCGTGGATCATCAGCGGCACGCCGGCGGCCTCGCAGGCTTCCACCATGGCGCGCGCATCCGCGTAGGTCGGCGCGATGGGCTTCTGGCAGATCACCGGAATGCGCGCGGCCGCCGCCATCTCCACCAGCGCCCGGTGGCTTGCGACGGTGGTGGCGACGTCCACGAAGTCGAGCCGCTCGGCGGACAGGAGCGCGGCGGCATCGGCGTAGCGGCGGGCGATGCCGAAGCTGTCGCCGACGGCGGCGAGTCGGGCCGGATCCCGGTCGCAAATCGCCACGATCTCGACCGCGTCGATCATCCGCCAGGCATGGAGCTGGTTGACGGCGAAGAAGCCGCAGCCGATCAGGGCACCCTTGAGCCGGGCCATGGAACCGCCCTCCCCGCTCAGGTGATCCGCCGGATCGACGCGGCGATCTCGTCGGGCTCGAACACCCGTCGCCAGTCGTCGCGCATCAGCACCGGCTTGCCGAACTCGATCGCCTTGTTGCAGGCATCGGAGAAGACGCCGTCCACCTCGCCGAAGATGACCGCGCCGAGCACGTTCATGTGGCCGAGGAGGAAATCGCGGGCAGCCTCGCGCGGAACGCCGCGGGCGACCACTTCGTCCATGGCCTCGCGCATGACGACGAGCAGGCTGGCGCAGACGGTTTCGGAAAGGCCGGGCTCCAGGAGCGCCATCTGCTCCACCGTGATCCGGTGCGAGCGCATGACCGGCGCCCAGATGATCTGGGCGATCTCCTCGCCGAGGGCGTAGGCCTCCTCCGGACCCTGCATCAGGGCGCTGACGATGTGCTGGCGGGCGGCGACGCCGCCGAAAAAGTCGCGCTTGGCGGCCATCTCGGTCTCGTCGTTGAAGATCGGCGGATGGCACGGGTGGGTGACGAAATAGGTGAGGTCGCTCCGCGCCGGCAGATGGCCGGCGAAGGGAGCCGCCGCGTCGAGCACCACCACCATGGTGCCGGCGCGCATCGACGGCTCCAGGCGCGTGGAGACGGCCCGGATGGCGGTGTCCGGCACGGCGAGGATCACCACGTCGGCGCCGATGACGGCGGCGGGGCCGTCGGTGCAGGCAAGTCCGTAGGCGTCCGCCAGCCGGGCCCGGCCGGCGTCGCTGATCTCCACATAGCGGACGTCGAAGTGACTGTCCTTCAGCTTGCCGGCCAGCCGGAACCCCATCTTTCCGCCGGCGCCGATGAGCGCGATCGTGGTCATGTCGTGTCGACCTTCCTGGTGTTCTCGTGTGGTGCGGCGCCGCTCGGGGCGCCGCGTCAGGCCTCCGAGAGAGGCCGGATGGTGCGCTGTTCCAGCCGCTCCAGGATGCGCGTGCGCAGCCCGTCGATGGCGACGGCGAGGAAGATGATGGCGGCGGTGACGAGCGGATAGATGTACGGATCCGCATTGATGATGTTGAGGCCGTTCTGCACCGTCTTGATCAGGATGGCGCCGAACACGGTGCCGGCGACGCTGCCGCGCCCGCCGAAGAGGGACACGCCGCCGAGCACGGACGCCGCGATGGCGGCGAACTCCACCTGGTCGCCGTACTTGGGGCCGACCGCGCCGATCTGGCTGATGGTGACGAAGCCGCCGATGCCGGCGCAGAGCCCGGCGATGACGAAGCAGGCGAGCGTGATGCGCTCCACCGGCAGGCCGGCCTTGCGGGCGGCCTCTGGATCCTCCCCGACCGCGTAGACCTGACGGCCGAACGGCGTCTGGTGGAGCACCACCCAGGCGAGCGCGAACACCACCAGGAAGGCGAGGATCGCCGACGGGATACCCAGCAGGGCGGTCCGGTTGAGGTCCGTGATGGCGTCCGGGAACATCAGCATGCGGGTGTTCGACAGCCACATGGCGATGCCGCGCAGGATGAACAGCATGGCGAGGGTGACGATGAAGGACGCGACCCCCAGGCGCGTCACCACGAGGCCGTTGACGAGGCCGATCATGGCGCCGCCGACCGCGACCGCCGCAAGGCCCACCGGCCAGGGCACGCCGGTGAAGTAGAGGGCGAGCACGCTCGCCGTCAGGTACATGCTGGCGCCGACGGACAGGTCGATGTGGGCGATCAGGAGCACGAAGGTCATGCCGATGGCGAGGATCGCGATCGGGGCGGCCTGGATGATGATGTTGCGGAAGTTGGCGACGGCCAGGAAGCGGTCGGACATCAGCCCGAAGGCGACGAGGAGCACCACGAACAGCACGTAGGGGGCGTTCTGGAGCAGGAGGAGGAGCAGTCGGCTGCCGATCTTCATCACGCCACGTCCCTTGTGCCGGTCCGGGTGCGGGCGACGGCGACGCCGGTCGCCGCCGTCATGATGGCCTCGCGGTCGAAGCCGGGGCCAGGGCCCGGAGACCGTTCGAACCCGCCGGTGAGTTCGCCCCGGCAGAGGGTGAGGATGCGGTCGGAAAGGCCGATCAGCTCCTCGATCTCCGAGGAGATGAGGAGGACTGCGCTGCCGCGCTCCACCAGCTGGTTGATGATCCGGTAGACCTCCTGCTTGGCCCCCACGTCGATGCCGCGGGTCGGCTCGTCCAGGATGAAGACGGCGGGCTGGCGGAGCAGCCACTTGCCGATCACCACCTTCTGCTGGTTGCCGCCCGAGAGGTGCTTGACCAGCGTGTCGGAGACCTTCTCGGTCGACAGGTGCACCGTGCGGGCCATGCTGACGGCGGTGTCCACCACCTTGCGGCCGTCGACGAGCCCAAGGGCGCCGGCGACGGCGGGCAGCGACGTCAGCACCATGTTCTCGGCGACGGAAAAGCCCATGAGGAGGCCCTCCGACCGGCGGTCCTCGGTGAGAAAGGCGATGCCGGCCTCCATGGCGGTGATCGGCGTCGGGTTCTCCAGCGGCCGGCCCGCCACCGAGATGCGGCCGCGGGCGAAGCGGTCTAGGCCGAAGATCATGCGGGCGAGTTCGGACCGGCCGGACCCCATCAGGCCGGCAAGGCCCAGCACCTCGCCCGCCCGGATCGAAAAGCTGATCGCCTCCGCGACGCCCGGTTGACTGAGGTCCTCCACCACGAGGGCCTCCTCGGCGCGGGGCCGGACGGTGCGCGGCGGAAACACGGTGTCGATCGACCGGCCCACCATCATGGCGATGATGGCCGGGACCGACAGGTCCTGCCGCCGCCCGCCGCCGGCGAGCGCGCCGTCGCGCAGCACCGTCACGTGGTCGCAGACCGTCATCACGTCTTCCAGGGCGTGGCTGATGTAGATGATGCCGATGCCGCGCGCCTTCAGCCGCGCGATGATGGCGAACAGCCGGTCCACCTCACGGCGGGTCAGGGAGGTGGTGGGCTCGTCGAAGATGATGACCTTGGGGCTGCGGCCGAGGGCCTTGGCGATCTCCACCAGTTGCCGCTCGCCCTGGGAGAGACGGGCAACGGGGGTGCCGGGCTTCAGGTCGAGGTTCACCTGGGCGAGCAGGTCCTCGGTGCGCCGGCGGATCGCCGCCCGGTCGATCAGCGGGATCAGGCGCGAACGGCGGGGGAAGCCGTCGATGAAGAGGTTTTCCTCGATGGTGAGGTTGGGAAAGAGATTGAGCTCCTGGTGGATGAAGGCGATGCCCGCCCGGATGGCTTCGCCCGGCCCGGCGGGCGCGTAAGGCGCGCTGTCCAGCAGCATGGCGCCACCGTCCGGCTGGTGGACGCCGCCGAGGATGTTCATCGTGGTCGACTTGCCGGAGCCGTTCTCGCCGACCAGCCCGAGCGCCTCCCCGGCGCGAAGGCTGTAGCCGATGCCGTGGAGCACGCGCACGCCGAAGAAGCTTTTGGTGAGGCCGGCGACCTCCAGGAGCGGCGGCGTCCTTGCGGGATGGGAATCCGTCACGGCCGGTCTCCTCAGCGGGTCGCCATCAGGCGGTGGCGCAGGGTGTCGATCATGGCGGCGAGGAGGATCACCCCGCCCTTGATGATGAAGATGGCGAAGAGCGATGCGCCGAGGAGCTTCATCGAGGTGTCGAGCAGGACCAGAAAGAGGACGCCGAACACCGTCCAGAGCACCTTGCCCTTGCCGCCGAAGAGGCTGGTGCCGCCGATGACCACGGCGCCGATCACGTCGAGGAGGATGTTCTCCCCGACGATGGGCGAGCCGGTCTGCATGCGGCTGACGTACATGACGGACGTGATGGCCGCGCAGGCGCCGGAGATCATGAAGGTGATCAGGATGGTGCGGGCGACCGGCACGCCGGAGATGCGGGCGGCCTTCGGATTGGCGCCGACCGCGTAGATGTGCCGCCCGAGCCGGCTGCGCGACAAGGTGAGGTGCGCGGCCACCGCGACGGCGACGGCGATCAGGACCGTGACCGGGACGCCGAGGACGTCGCCCTCGGCGATTGCCGTGAAGCCGGCGGGCAGGTCCGCGATGGACGACGAGGCGGAGTGGAAGGTGGTGTACCAGATCGCCGCGCCGGCGAAGAACATGCGCGTCGCCAGCGTGACGATGAAGGACGGCATGTTGAGCCGCGTCACCGACAGGCCGTTGATCGCCCCGATGGCGAGGCCGACCAGCAGCATGGCGAGGATCGCGCCCGGCACCGCGAGGGGCGAGCCGGCCAGATAGCCGCCGGTGCCGGTCATCACCGACGCGCCGACGACGGCCGCCATGGAGATGATTGCCGTGACAGAGAGGTCGATGCCGGCGATCACCAGCACGAAGGTCTGGCCGATCGCCACCACCAGCAGCGGCATCATGTCGGAGAGCACGTTGGCCGCCACCTCGGCGGTCAGCATCTCCGGCACGAACGGATAGACGGCCGCAAGATAGAGCGCGCACAAGACGAGGGTGAAGTATTCCGACAGGACGAGCCGCGCGAGGCGCAGGTGTCCGGTCGGCCGGGCGCGGGCGCGCTCCACGTCCACGGGCGGGACTGCCGTCATCCTGGATCTCCGTCCGATCAACCGAAGGCACCGGCCTGAAGGGCCGGTGGCGCCCCGCACGGTTCAGGCGCGCGGGGGCCGCCGGGCCGGCCCTGCCCTCGGAACGAAGGCGGGCCGAGCCCGGGTCAGGGAGATCCGGTCAGCCGGCGTTCTCCTTCTTCCAGAGAACGTAGCCCCACATCTCCTCCTTCTTCTCCTCCAGGTTGTCCTGGGTGATGGCGAAGCCCGGATCGAGCAGCAGCTTCTCGACGGTCTTGCCGGCCTGGAGATCGAGGATGGCCTGGATGGCGAGTTCGGTCTCGTAGAAGAGGTTCTGCACGCCGCAGGCGTCCATGAGCTTGTCGTTCATCAGGCCGTAGGCGGCGGGAAAGCCGTCGAAGCCGGTGAAGATCACATGGTTTTCCGCCCCGATCGGCGCCCACTTGTCGGCGGCCTTGAGGGCCTGGGTGATCTGCGGGATCAGGAAGTCCGACGAGGTGAACACGAAGGAGATGTCCGGGTTCGCCTGCAGGGCGTTGGTCAGGCCCGCGAAGGCGGTGTCGGCGTTCCACTCGGTCGGCACCCGGGCGACCACCTCGACGGCGTCCGGAAACTGGCCGACCGCCTCCTCGAAGCCGTCGCGGCGCTGGATCGCGTTCGGGTCGCCGAGGTCGCCGATCAGGATGGCGGCCTGGTGCTTGCGGCCGCTTTCCTTGGCCACCTTGCACGAATGCAGTACGGCCTCGCGCGCGATCTTCTGGTTGTCGGCCTGGATGGCCACCGAGAAGGCATCCGACGGGGCCGGCGGACGGTTGAAGTGGACCATCGGGATATTGGCGGCGTTGGCGGCCTTGATGGCCGGAATGACGGCATTGCTGTCCGTCTGCACGATGATGATGCCGTCCACCTTTTTGGCGATGGCGGCCCGCACCTGCTCGAACTGCTTGTTATCGTCCTGGTCGGAGATGGCTTCCATGATCTGGAAGCCGCGCTTCTCCAGGTCGTCGCGGATGATCTGGATGCCGGCAACCCAGAACTCCGAGTAGAGCCCGTCGAACAGGACGGCGATCGTCTTGGTGCCCTGCGCCTTCACGGCGACGGTCAACCCGCTCATGGCGGCGACGCCCATCAGCGAGGCCACGGTGAATTCGCGTCTCGTCAAAGCCATTGGTGATTCCTCCCTGGGAACGGAGCGGAGCCGTTTGGTCGGCCCCCGGCGCCTGCGTCCCTCCCGGAGCGGGCACTCTCTTCCGGCGCTCACGAGCGCAAGACGGACGTTAGGTCATCACATATGTATGGTCAAGAGAGCAGCGCGGACTTATGGTGGTGCGATCAACTGACCGCGGTCATTGTGCGCTCCCTCACTGCCAATTATGAGTAGGGCTGGTGCCGCCAGGACGAGGGGAGACAGGACTTTGGAACCGATCCGCAAGCGCAAGCTCTATCAGGACGTTTTGGATCGGCTGATCCTCGCCATCTCGACCAAGGAGTTTCCGCCGGGCTCCAAGCTTCCGTCCGAGCGCGAACTGATGATGCTGATCGGCGTCGGCCGGCCGGCGATCCGGGAAGCCATGCTGTCGTTGCAGCAGATGGGGCTGATCAAGATCTCCCACGGAGAGCGGGCGCGGGTGATCAACCCCACGCCGGAGGCCATCATCGACCAGATCTCCAGTGCCATGATCATGATGCTGGCGACGAATTCGCGCGGCCTGGAGGACCTGAAGGAAGCCCGGGTGCTGCTGGAGACCGGACTGGTGCGCCAGGCCACCCGCAACGCCACCGCCCACGACCTTGACCGCCTGGCCGCCGCCCTCCGCACGCTGCAGGACGCCCGCGGCGATCACCAGCGCTTCGTCGCCGCCGACATGGCCTTCCACGGCATCATCGCCGACATGGCCGGCAACCCGCTGATCGCGGCCGTCGCCAAGGGCATGCTGGAGTGGCTGTCGCGCTTCAAGCGGGACATGGTCTCCGTGCGCGGCGCCGAACGGGTGACCGTCGACGAGCACGAAAAGCTCTACAAGGCGATCGCCGGCGGCGACGCGGATGCCGCCGCGCAGATCATGACCGACCATCTCACCCGCGCGAGCGCGCTCTACAGCCAACTCGGCGTCGACTTCGGCAAGGACCGGGACACCTGAGCCGGCCGTCGGACCGCAACAGCGATATGGAGACGCTTCTCCACCGCAGGGTCTCAACTGGTCTGATGACATCACGTGTTTGTCGTGCTAGACAGCGAAGGTCTTCGAGCGCGGACGGATGAGTGCCTTGTCGGATCGTATTGTCGCCACGTACCGGATCGAAACGCGCTACCCCCTCGCCGAAGCCGCGGCCGCGCTGGCGGGAGAGCAGTCGAGCGGGACCTTCCGCCCCATTGCGGGCGAGACGCCCGACCTCCAGGCGCGGTACGGCGCCCGGGTGGAGTCCATCGAGGACCTCGGTACCGTGGCGGCCCCGTCCCTCCCCCATGCGCGCGGACCGAAGGCAAGGCATCCGGCCGCCGCGCCAGGACCGGGTCCGGTCGGCGTCGAGGCGGGCGACTTGCCGCGCGTCGGCGAGGTTCGGGTGTCCTGGAACCTGGAGAACACCGGCACGAACCTGTCCGCCGTGTGGGCGACCGTGCTCGGCAACCTGTTCGAACTTCACCATTTCTCCGGCCTGAAGCTTCTCGACCTCGCGCTCCCGCCTGCCTTCTCGCACGCCTATCCGGGGCCACGGCACGGGGTGACGGGCACGCGCGCCCTCACCGGCGTGCCGGGCGGAGCGGACGGGCGGCCGGTGCTCGGCACCATCGTCAAGCCGAGCGTCGGGCTCAGCCCGGACGAGACGGCGGCGCTGGTGGACCAGCTGCTCGCCGCCGGGCTCGATTTCGTCAAGGACGACGAGCTGATGGCCGATCCGCCCCATTCGCCCTTCGCGGAGCGGTTCGAGAAGGTGATGCGCGTGATCGATCGCCATGCGGACCGGACCGGCCGCAAGGCCATGTACGCGGTGAACATCTCCGGCGACCTCGACGGCATGCTGCGCCAATTGGAGACCGTGGAGCGGCGCGGCGGCACGTGCGTGATGCTGGTGCTGAACGCGGTCGGCCTTGCCGGCGTGACCGCCGTGCGGCGGCAGACGACCGGCGTCGCCATCCACGGCCACCGGGCCGGCTGGGGGCTCTACGACCGGTCGCCGGCGCTCGGCATGAGCTACCCGGCGTTCCAGACCTTCTGGCGCCTTGCCGGGGTGGACCACCTGCACGTGAACGGCCTCGGCAACAAGTTCTGCGAGCCGGACGACAGCGTGATCGCCTCCGCGCGCGCCTGCCTGACGCCGCTCATCCCGCCGCCGGGCCGGCCCGACATCGTGATGCCGGTGTTCTCGTCGGCGCAGACGGCCGTGCAGGCGGAGGAGACCTATCGCCGGCTCGGCTCCAACGACCTCATCTTCTGCTGCGGCGGCGGCATCATGGCCCATCCGGGCGGCCCGGCCGCGGGTGTCCGCAGCCTGGTGGAGGCCTGGGACGCCGCCAAGGCGGGCATTCCGGCGCGCACCTATGCGGCGACTCATCCGGATCTTGCCGCCGCGCTCGACGCCTTCAGTTGACCGTCGCACGGCGCGACAGACGCCGGCGACACCGATCCAGTGGGAGGAAACCAGTCATGACACTCTCGATCGCCGTTCTCGGGTCCGGCGGCAAGATGGGCTTCCGGGTGACCAGGAAGCTGGTGGACGCCGGCTACGACGTGCGGGCGGTGGAGATCGGCGAGGCCGGCCGCGCCCGCCTGGAGACCGCCGGGATCCGGGCCGTGTCGGCCGAGGAGGGGGTTCCGGGTGCCGCGGTCGTGGTGCTCGCCTTGCCGGACAACATCATCGGCAAGGTGTCGCGGGAGCTTTCGCCCATGCTCGCCGCCGGCACCATGCTGCTGATCCTCGACGCCGCCGCGCCCTATGCGGACGACCTGCCGAAGGACCGACCCGACCTCACCTATTTTGTCGGCCACCCCTGCCATCCTCCGCTCTTCAATGACGAAACCGAGTGGGACGCGCGGCACGACTACCACGGCGGCATCGCCAAGCAGTCGATCGTCTGCGCCCTGATGCAGGGGCCGGAGGCGCACTATGCGCTGGGCGAGGAGGTCTGCCGGGCCATGTGGTCGCCGATCATCCGGGCCCACCGGGTGAGCGTGGAGCAGCTCGCCATCCTGGAGCCGGGGCTCAGCGAAATGGTCGCCATGCCGTTCGTCGACACCATGGTGGAGGCCGTGGAGGAGTGCGCGCGCAAGTACGACATCCCGCGCGAAGCCGCCATGGACTTCCTGATCGGCCACCTGAACGTGGAGATCGCCATGTGGTTCGGCTTCTCGCCGAAGGTGCCCTCCGACGCCGCGCTCCGGCTCATGCGCTTCGCCAAGGGCGTGGTGGTGAAGGAGGACTGGCGCGACGCCCTCACGCCCGCCAAGGTGCGGGAAGCCTCCGAACTCATCGTGCGGAGCTGACCGGCGCCACGCGCGCCGGAGCGGCGGCGAGGCGGGCTGCGATGACGAGCCGACCCTTCCCGGTGTCCACGGCCCTCTTCGACGGGCATCCGATGGCGCTGGCGATCGACGAGATCGCCCGCGCCGGCGCCACCCACGTGGAGCCTGCCTTCATCCACGGCTACGTGGACTTCGACGAAACCGCCTTCGCCGACCCGGCCGCCGATACCCTTGCCCGGCGCGTGTGCGACGCGGGCCTCGCGGTGGCAGGCGTTTCGGCGCACATCGACCTCGGCGAACCGGACGCCGGGGCCCTCCTCGCCCGGCGGATCCGCTTCGCGTCGCGGCTCGGCGCGCGGGTGCTGATCACCAACGGCGGCCGGACCGACCGGCAGGGTGCGGTGCTTGCCACCATCGCGGACGCCTTGCCGGCGCTCCAGGCGGCCGGCGTGGTGCTGGCCCTCGAGAACCCCGGCCATGGCAGCGGCGCGCTGATCGGCTGTGGCCGCGACGGCGCAGCTCTCGTCGCCGAGATCGGCGATCCCCTGGTGCGAATGAATCTCGACGTCGGCAATGCGGTGACCTACGCGGGCGGCCGTCTGGATCTCGCGGCGGACGTGACGGCGGCGCTGCCGGCGATCGCCCACGTCCACCTGAAGGATGTGGCGACGGCCGGCCCAGACTACGTCTTCACCGCCCTTGGCGACGGCGACGTCGGCTACGGCCGCCTCTGGCCGCTGCTCCAGACGCTGCCGTCCCACGTGCCCTTCGCCCTGGAACTCCCGCTTCGCCTGGACCGGCCCGGTCGGGCCGACCCGGTGCGCCGCGCGCGCGCCCTGCCGATCGATGCCATCCGGGCCGCGCTGGCGCTCTCGCTGGCGCGGGTGGCGGCCTGGAACGACGCGGCGGACGGCTGACGGCCTGGACCTTCCGACGCGGGCCGCTCATTCTCGGTGGACGAACGGGCTGCGGCTCATCTCTTGCCCGCGCCCGCCTGCCCTCCTGTCCGGATCGCCCGCCCTTGATGAGGACCAGCGTCCCCCGCCCCGCCGTCGCCTCCCTCTATGCGGACACCGCGCCCCCTGCCCCGCCGACCGCGCCGCTGGCCGGCCGGACGACGGCGGCGGTCGCCATCGTGGGTGGCGGCTTTACGGGGCTTTCGGCCGCGCTGCATCTGGCCGAGGCCGGTGTCGACGCGGTGGTGGTGGAGGCAAGCACCATCGGCTGGGGCGCCTCCGGGCGGAACGGCGGGCAGGTGAACCCGGGCCTCAAGTGGGATCCGGACGCGCTGGAGGCGCGGTTCGGGCCGGACCTCGGACAACGCATGGTGCGGCTCGGGGATGGCGCGCCGGACCTCGTGTTCGACCTCGTCGCCCGGCACGGCATCGCCTGCGGCGCCCGGCGCGGCGGCACGGTGCGGGCGGCGGTGTCGCGGCGCTCCGAGGCGGACGTGCGGGGCTACCAGCGCCAGTGGGCCGCGCGCGGCGCCGACGTGGCGCTCGCCGACGCCGACGCCATGGCGGCGCTGACCGGGACGACCGCCTACCCGCTCGGCGCCCACGACCGGCGCGGCGGGCAGGTGGATCCGCTCGCCTACGCGCGCGGCCTCGCCACGGCGGCCATCGGGGCCGGCGCGCGGGTGTTCACCGGCACGCCGGCGACCGGCCTTGCCCGGCGCGGCGACGGCTGGACGCTGGCAACGCCCGGCGGCACGGTCGAGGCCGGCCGCGTGATCCTCGCCACCAACGGCTACAGCGACGACCTCTGGCCGGGGCTGCGGCGGAGCGTGATCCCGGTCCACTCCTCCATCACCGCCACGGCGCCCCTGCCGGCGGACGTGGCGGCGGCGATCCTGCCGGGCGGCGCGGTGCTCTACGAACTGTCGGCCGCCTACGCCTACTACCGGGTGGACGGCGCCGGGCGTTTCCTGATGGGCGGGCGGAGCGTTCTGAAGGAGACCGCCGACCCGCGCGACTATCGCGGGCTGCGGGCGCATGCCGTGCGGCTCTTCCCGGCGCTCGGCGACGCGACCTGGACGCACCAGTGGAACGGGCAGGTGGCCGTCACCCGCGATCATCTGCCCCATGTGCACGAGCCGTCGTCGGGCCTCATCGCCGGCCTCGGCTACAACGGCCGCGGCGTCGCCATGGCGACCGCCATGGGCCGCATGCTCGCCCGCCGCGCGGCGGGCGGAGGGCCGGAGACGATCGACCTGCCGGTCACCCCTATCGCGCCCATTGCCCTCCACAGGGCCTGGCCGCTCGCCGTGAAGGCGCGGCTCCTGCTGGACGGCGCGCGGGAGCGGCTGGGGGTGTGAGGCCACATGGGGGCAGCCGGGAGACCATCCACGGCTTGTGCGGCGCGAAAAGCGTGGCATAAGGGCGCCGAACGCCGCCCTCTCCCGTTCCGCATCGTCGAGCCGCCATGATCCGCCTGGAAAGCATCTCCAAGTCGAACAGCCACCGCATCCTCTTCATCGAGGCCTCGGCGACGCTCCAACGCGGCGAGAAGGTGGGGCTGGTCGGCCCGAACGGGGCCGGCAAGACCACGCTCTTCCGCATGATCACCGGCGAGGAGCAGCCGGACGAGGGGCAGGTGTCGGTCGACCGGGGCACCACCGTCGGCTACTTCAGCCAGGACGTGGGCGAGATGGCCGGCCGCAGCGCCGTCGCCGAGGTGATGGAGGGGGCCGGCCCCGTCAGCGCCATCGCGGCCGAGATGCGCGCGCTGGAAGCCGCCATGGTGGACCCGGACCGGGCCGACGAGATGGACGCCGTGATCGAGCGCTACGGCGAGGTGCAGGCGCGCTACGAGGAGCTCGACGGCTATTCGCTGGAGGGCCGCGCCCGCGAGGTGCTGGCCGGCCTCGGCTTTTCCGAGGAGATGATGGACGGCGACGTGGGCGGCCTCTCCGGCGGCTGGAAGATGCGCGTCGCCCTCGGCCGCATCCTCCTGATGCGCCCGGACGTGATGCTGCTCGACGAACCGAGCAACCACCTGGACATCGAGAGCCTGATCTGGCTGGAAGGCTTCCTGAAAGGCTTCGACGGCGCCCTGATGCTGACCTCCCACGACCGGGCCTTCATGAACCGCATCGTGGACAAGATCGTGGAGATCGACGCCGGGTCGCTCACTACCTATTCGGGCAACTACGAGTTCTACGAGCAGCAGCGCGCGCTCGCCGAAAAGCAGCAGCAGGCCCAGTTCGAGCGCCAGCAGGCCATGCTGGCCAAGGAGATCAAGTTCATCGAGCGCTTCAAGGCGCGCGCCTCCCACGCCGCCCAGGTGCAGAGCCGGGTGAAGAAGCTCGACAAGATCGAGCGGGTGGAGCCGCCGCGCCGCCGTCAGGCGGTGAGCTTCGATTTCCCGCCCGCGCCCCGCTCCGGCGAGGACGTGGTGGCGCTGAAGCGCGTGCACAAGCGCTACGGCAGCCGCACCATCTACGAGGGGCTGGACTTCATGGTGCGCCGGCGCGAACGCTGGGCCGTGATGGGCGTCAACGGCGCCGGCAAGTCCACCCTCCTGAAGCTCGTCGCCGGCACGACGGAGCCGGACGAAGGCACGGTGGCGGTCGGCGGCAGCGTGAAGATGGGCTATTTCGCCCAGCACGCCATGGAGGTGCTGGACGGCGACCGCACCGTCTTCCAGTCCCTGGAAGACGCCTTCCCGACCGCCGGCCAGGGGTCGCTCCGCACCCTCGCCGGCTGCTTCGGCTTTTCCGGCGACGACGCGGAGAAGAAGTGCCGGGTGCTCTCCGGCGGCGAGAAGGCGCGGCTCGTCATGGCCAAGCTCCTCTACGACCCGCCGAACTTCCTGGTGCTGGACGAGCCCACCAACCACCTGGACATGGCCACCAAGGAAATGCTCGTGGCGGCGCTCGCCGCCTACGAGGGCACCATGCTCTTCGTCAGCCACGACCGCCACTTCCTCGCCGCCCTCTCCAACCGCGTGCTGGAACTGACGCCCGACGGCATCCACCAGTACGGCGGCGGCTACCTGGAATACGTGGCCCGGACCGGCCAGGAGGCGCCGGGGTTGAGGGCGTGAGCCCTCACGCCCCCGTCACCCGCCAGATCACGTCCCCCACGTCGTCGGCGACCAGGAGCGCGCCGTCCTTGCCGATCGCGACGCCGACCGGGCGGCCGTAGGAGAAGCGTTCGTCGGGGGCGAGGAAGCCGGTGAGGATGTCGCGCGGGGGGCCGGACGGGCGGCCGTTCTGGAAGGGCACGAAGATCACCTGGTAGCCGCTGAGCGTGCTGCGGTTCCAGGAGCCGTGCTGGCCGATGATCATGCCGTCGCCGAAGCCCGGCAAAGTGCCGGCCGGGTGCCAGCAGAGGCCGAGCGAGGCGGTGTGGCCGCCGAGCGCGTAGTCGGGCGTCAGCGCGGTGGCGACGAGGGCGGTATCCTGCGGCACCCGGTCGTCGACGATGCGGTTCCAGTAGCAGTAGGGCCAGCCGTAGAAGCCGCCGTCCACCACGGAGGTCAGGTAGTCCGGCGGGGTCTCGTCGCCGAGGCCGTCGCGCTCGTTGACGACGGTCCAGAGCGTGCCCGTGGAGGGCTCGAAGGCGAGGCCGACGGGGTTGCGCAGGCCGGACGCGAAGATCCGGACCGTACCGGACGAAAGATCGTGCTCGTAGATGGCGGCGCGGCCCTCCTCGGCCTCTCTGCCGTCCTCGCCGATGTTGCCGAGCGAGCCGACGCCGGCGTAGAGCCGCGTGCCGTCCGGGCTGACGATGAGGCTCCGCGTCCAGTGGCCGCCCGGCTTGAAGGTGGAGATCCGGCGGGCCGGGCCAGTCGGCCGGTCGGCGCCCTCGGAGAAGGCGTAGGCCATCACGCCGTCGGTGTTGCCGACGTAGAAGGTGTCGCCGACGCGGGCCATGCCGAACGGCTGGTTGAGACCGTCGAGGAAGGTGTCGCGCCGCTCCGCCCGGCCGTCGCCGTCCGCGTCCCGCAGGCGCGTGATCCGGTTCGGGCTGCGGCCGACGGCGGCGGCGCGCTTCATGGTGCTGATCATGGCGTAGTCGAAGAGGCTCTCCGCCCGCCCCTCCTCCTGCAATGCTTCGGCGACGAGCACGCTGCCGTCCGCCATCACCTCGATCCAGCGCGGGTGCTTCAGGCCGGCCGCGAAGGCGTTGACCTTGAGGCCGGGCGCCGCGACGGGCGCCTCGTCGCCCTTCCAGCCGCGCGCGGTCGGCATCTTCAGGGTCGGCAGCATGCCCTGGGATTTCGCCGCCGGGATGGTCGGAGCGGTGCCGACGGCCTGCAGCGAGGGCACGCCGGAGAGGCGGCGGACGTGGAGCATGGCGCCGCCCACGAGGGCGACCACGCGGGCGAAGGGTCCGGACAAATCCATCAGGCAAGACCTCGGGGGACAGGACGCGAATCGGCGGGCGCGGACGATGCGGCGGCCGACCCCGCGGAAAACCCGCGCCATCGGCCCGCCTCGGCCGATCGTCCACGGGCCGGCAGGGTCGCGACGCTGAAAGATCCGGCCGCGCGCGTCAAGGCCAGCGGATGCATGACGGACGGCAGGCGGAACCGGGTGACCGGCGCCGCCTGCCCTGTGCTTGATCAGTCCCCGTGCCTATCGGCCCCCGGGCGGGTCAGCCCTTGTGGTGCACCGGCTGCAGGCCGTAGACCGGCGTCGGGATGCCTTCCATGCGGGCCTTCAGCTGCAGCGACAGGAACTGCGAGTAGTGGCGCGACTGGTGCAGGTTGCCGCCGTGGAACCAGAGCCCCTCCTGCTGGGTGGGCTTCCACATGTTGCGCTGCTCGCCCTCCCACGGGCCCGGGTCCTTCGGCGTGTCGGAGCCGAGGCCCCAGACCTTGCCCACCTTGTCGGCGGTCTCCCGGTCGACGAGGTCGGCGACCCAGCCGTTCATGGAGCCGTAGCCGGTGGCGTAGACGATCACGTCGGCCGGGACCTCGCGGCCGTCGGTCAGCTTGACGCCCGTCTCGGTGATCTCCTCCACCTGGCCGCCGACGAGCTTGATCTTGCCGTCGATGATGAGCTGGCTCGCCCCGATGTCGATGTAGTAGCCGGAGCCGCGGCGGAGGTACTTCATGAAGAGGCCGCTGTCGTCGGCGCCGAAGTCGAGCTGGAAGCCGGCCTTCTCGAGCGCCGCGTAGAAGTCGGCGTCGATCTCGCGGATCTTGTCGTAGACCGGCTTCTGGAAGGTGTGGAGGATCCGATAGGGCACAGAGGCGAAGACGAGGTCCGCCTTGGCGGTGGTCATGCCCGCCTGGAGCGCCCGCTCCGAATAGAGGTCGCCGAGGCCGATCTCCATCAGCGGGTCGGATCGCACGATGTGGGTGGACGAACGCTGCACCATGGTGACGTCGACGCCGTTCTCCCAGAGGGCGGCGCAGATGTCGTGGGCGGAGTTGTTGGACCCGATCACCACCACCTTCTTGTCCTTGTAGCGGTCCGGACCCGGATGCTGGGACGAGTGGTGCTGCTCGCCCTTGAACCGCTCCATGCCCTTGAAGGACGGGACGTTGGCCTTGCCGGACATGCCGGTGGCGAACACGAGCTGCTTCGGCTTCAGGACGATCTCGCGCCCGTCCCGCTCCACGACGACGGTCCACTCCTTGGCTTCGTCATCCCACTTGGCGCTCTTGGCGACGGTGCTGGTCCAGTAGTTCAGCTCCATCACCTTGGTGTACATCTCCAGCCAGTCGCCGATCTTGTCCTTCGGGGCGAACACCGGCCAGTTCTTCGGGAAGTCGATGTAGGGCAGGTGGTCGTACCAGACCGGATCGTGCAGGCAGAGCGACTTGTAGCGCTTGCGCCAGCTGTCGCCCGGCCGCTCGTTCTTCTCCACGATGATCGTCGGCACGCCGAGCTGGCGCAGGCGTGCCCCAAGGGCGATGCCGCCCTGGCCGCCGCCGATGATGAGCACATAGGGCTGCGTCGTGAAGCCGAGGGTGGCGGCCTCGTCCTCCCGCTCCTCCTTCCAGGTCTTGGCGCCGACGTTGATGCCGTGCCTTGCGCCGAGCGGACGGGTGAAGCCGGCCTTCTCCTCAAAGCCTTTCAGCTCCACCATGGTGGTGAGCAGCGTCCAGATCAGGCCGTCCTTCAGGCGGATCAGCCCGTAGCCGCGGGCGACCTCCGTCTCGAACGTGATCCAGGCCTCGGTGACGCCGCCGCCCTCCGTCGCCTCGGTGCCGTCCGCCACCTGCCAGCCGCGCGGCTTCACCGTCGGCAGACAGTGGACCAGCATGTCGCGGACCTGATCCGGGCCCTCCACGGTCTTGATGTTCCAGGTGAAGGTGACGAGGTCGCGCCAGTAGCATTCGGCGGCGAACAGGCTCACCGCCTCGTCGATGGCGCCAGCCTCCAGGGCACTGCCGAAGCGCTCCAGGAAGGCGTTCACCCGGGATGTGGGCGTGGTGTCGAGCATGGATGTCCTCCCGTTTTGGTCTTGGCGGCAGCTCCTCCAAGCCGCCTCAAGACCCGAGATGGCAACCGCCGTGCCAACCGGCGCGAATTCGATTTTCGTTCTGGACGAACAGCTTAGACGACCGGGTGAATGTCCGGGCCGTGGCGCGCGCCACGGCGTTCGCCACAGGTGTGGCGCCACAGGTGGGCACCGTCCGGCCTGATCGCGTCAGGCCCCGCGGGCCTTCCGCAGGCGGCGGTGGACCGTCGTGCGGTCAACGCCGAGGCGGCGGGCGAGTTCGGAGACGTTGCCGCCGCAGGCGGCGAGTTGGGCGTGGAGACCATCCGGCGCCGCCGTCACCCGCGCGCCGGGCCGGGCGGGCGGCGGCGCGGGGGCAAGGCCCTGAAGCTGGTCCGGCAGCACGGCGACGGTGATCTCCTCGCCGTCGGCGAGGGCGGCGGCGACCCGGAGGGCGTTCGCGAGTTCGCGGAGGTTGCCCGGCCAGCCGTGGGCGCGGAGCGCGCGCAGCGCCGGAGCCGACAGGTGGCGCACCTCGCCGGTCTCGCGACCGATGCGGGCGAGCACGTGCTCGGCGAGCCGGTCGAAGTCCAGGCGCTCGCGGAGCGGCGGCAGGCGGAGGGTGGCGGCGGCGAGGCGGAAGTAGAGATCCTCGCGGAAGCGGCCATCCGCCACCAGCGTCTCCAGCGCGTGGTGGGAGGCGGAGATGAGGCGGAGCCGCACCGGCACCGGCTTGTGCGCGCCGACCGGCACCACCTCCCCTTCGGAGAGGACGCGGAGGAGCCGGCTCTGCAGCCCATAGGGCATGTCGCCGATCTCGTCGAGGAAGAGCGTGCCGCCGTCCGCCGCCTCGATCAGGCCCATCCGCCCGCGCGGGGCGGCGCCGGTGAAGGCGCCCGGCGCGTAGCCGAACAGCTCGGATTCGATCAGGTGCTCCGGGATGGCGGCGCAGTTGACGGCGACGAAGCGGCCCGGGCTCGGCCGGCTGTCGTGGATGGCGCGGGCCAGATACTCCTTGCCGCTGCCGGTCTCGCCCTGGATCAGGATGGGGATGTCGCGGGCGGCGAGCTTGGCCGCCTTGGTCTGCACCGCCTCCATGGCGGGATCGCCGAAGCTGAGGTCGCGGAGCGCCTTCGGCATGGCCGGGCGGGCGGACGGCAGGCCGCGGAAGCTCGCAACCGGGGCGACGGCGCTGGCAAAGAGCGCCAGACCCGACCGGGTGCGCACCAGCCGCTCCCGGTCCGGCCGACCGCGCATGAGGCGCGGCAGATCGTTGACGTCGAGGTCCATGAAGCGGTCCACCGGCTGACCGACGAGGGCGGGCGTCTTCAGGCCGTCGAGGCCGAGATAGCCGGCGAGCGCCCGGAAGCCGCCGTGCGTCATGCCGGTGATCCGGCCGCTCCCGTCGAGGGAGAGCGCGCAGTCCGGGTCCACGTCGAGGAAATCCGGCGAGCGGGACAGGCGCAGCACCCAGTCGTTGCGGGTGCGCGCCATAAGGTTGGCGAGTTCGATCCGCCGCGCCGTGGCGGAGACGAGGTGCAGCGCCAGCTTCTGGCTGGCCTTGGCGGTGGGCGAGCGGAGCTGGGAGATGTCCAGCACGGCGGTGAGGTCGCCGAGCGTGTCGAAGATGGGCGCGGCCGTGCAGGTGAGGCCGATGTGCGTGGTGTCGAAGTGGTCGTCCTGGTGGATGATCACCGGCTTGCCCGAGACGATGCAGGCACCGACCGCGCACGTGCCGGCGCGCTGCTCCGACCATTCGGAGCCGAGATAGAGGCCGGCCTTGCGCAACTGGTTGTCGAAGGTCGGATCGCCCATGAAGTCGACCGTGACGCCGCGCGCGTCGGAGAGCAGCAGCACGTAGTTCTGGCTCGCCACGTGGCCGAACAGAGCCTCCAGGCCCGAGCGGCCGATGCGGATCAGCTCCTCGGCCTGTTCCCGGTGCTCCTTCAGGGTGGTCTCCGGCACGATGTAGGCCTCCTGCCCCCGTGCCGGATCCAGCTGGTAGTCGTTCACGCAGCGCAGCCACGACTGGACGACCGGCTCGTCGCGCCGGCTCTCGCTTCCCATGGCCACGCGCGCGATCTCCTCGATGTGCGAACGGGTCGACACCATCGCGCGCTCCTCCCGGTGCGAGTGTGGCACCAAGGCGCTGCGCCGGCAAACGGCGCGTAGGCGGATGCGCATGGAACGAGCGGCGCCGGCTTGATCTCTGTCAAATCGACTGGACAGACGAATTGTTAACTTGTCTGGACAGTTGATGGGAGGCCCTGATGCGCATCGTCTTCATCCACCCGAATTACCGCTCCGGCGGCGCCGAGATCGCCGGCAGCTGGCCGCCAGCCTGGGTCGCCTATCTGACGGGATCGTTGCGCCGGGCGGGCTTCGACGACATCCACTTCATCGACGCCATGACCAACGACCTCGACGATGCGGCCATCACCGAGCGGCTCGGCGCGCTGAAGCCGGACGTGGTGGGGGTGACGGCCATCACGCCCTCCATCTACGCGGCCGAGCGGATCCTGGAGATCGCCCGCGACCGGGTGCCGGGGGCGCTCCGCGTGCTCGGCGGCATCCACGCCACCTTCATGTACCGGCAGGTGCTCTTGGAGGCGCCGTGGGTGGACGTGATCGTGCGCGGCGAGGGCGAGGAGATCCTGGTGGCCCTGATGCAGGCGGCGGCGGCGGGACGCTGGCCGGCCGACCAGCGCGCCATCAAGGGCATCGCCTTCCGGGTCGGCGACGAGATCGTGGCGACCGAGGCGGCCCCGACCATCAAGGACCTGGACGGCATCGACCCGGACTGGTCTATCCTGGAATGGCCGAAGTACACCTACATCCCCCTCGGCGTGCGCGTCGCCATCCCCAACATGGCGCGCGGCTGCCCGTTCACCTGTTCCTTCTGCAGCCAGTGGAAGTTCTGGCGCGACTACCGGGTGCGCGACCCGAAGAAGGTGGTGGACGAGATTGAGCGGCTGGTGAACGACTACCAGGTCGGCTTCTTCATCCTGGCCGACGAGGAACCCACCATCAACCGCAAGAAGTTCGTGGAGTTCTGCGAGGAGCTGATCGCCCGCGACCTGCCGCGCCGGGTGCAATGGGGCATCAACACCCGCGTCACCGACATCTACCGCGACCGCGAGCTCCTGCCCTTCTACCGCAAGGCCGGCCTCGTCCACGTCAGCCTAGGCACCGAGGCGGCGGCGCAGATGAAGCTGGACCGCTTCAACAAGGAAACCACCGTCGCGCAGAATAAGGAGGCCATCCGGCTGCTGCGCGAGGCCGACATCCTGGTGGAGGCGCAGTTCATCGTCGGGCTCGACAACGAGACCGCCGAGACCCTGGAGGAGACCTTCCAGATGGCCTGGGACTGGCAGCCGGACCTTGCCAACTGGGCGATGTACACCCCCTGGCCGTTCACGCCCCTGTTCCAGGAGATGCGCGAAAAGGTCGAGAACTTCGATTTCTCCAAGTACAACTTCGTCACGCCCATCCTGAAGCCGCAGGCGCTGACGCGCGGCGAACTGCTCGACGGGGTGATGAAGAACTACCGGCGCTTCTACATGCGCAAGGCGCTGTTCCACTATCCCTGGCGCGGCACCGGCTACCGGCGGCGCTACCTGCTCGGGTGCCTGCGCGCCTTCCTGAAGGCCGGCGTGCAGCGCACCTTCTACGACCTCGGCAAGACCGGCTACTGGGGTCCGCAGACCAAGGGGTCCGCCCACTTCGACTATGACGCCAGCCGCACCCTCGCGGAAGCCGAGACCGACGACTGGGAGGCCGCCGCCGACCGGGCCGCGCGGGCGGCCGAGCGGCGCGAGGCGATCCGCCAGCAGGGCAAGGCCCGGGCACAGGAGCGGGCCGCAGCGGCACGCCAACCCGAGGGCGACGTGCTCGCGGCCGGGGCGATCGAGGCCGTGGCCGTCCGGGCCTGCGGCGGCGGCACCCGCCAGATGGACGAGATCTGACATGGCCGGCGACACGACCGGCCGGACGACCTTCCGGCCGGGCGAGCCCACGGACGCGCGAACGGGCCGGATCGGCCCGAACGCGATCCTCCAGCTCCTTCCCGTGCTGGAAGCACGGGGGGGTGACGCGCTTTCGCGCGCCGTCCTGGCCGACGCTGGCCTCGACAGAGCGCCTGCAGCGGACGCGATGGTGGACGAGCGGGTGGTGGCCGCCGTCCACCACGCGGTGCGCGCGCGCCTTGCCGGGGACGCGCGCGCCGTCGCCGTGGAGGCCGGCCGGCGGACGGCCGACTATATCCTCGTCCACCGCATCCCACGGCTCGCCCAGGCGGTGATCCGCATCCTGCCGCGGGCCGTCGCGGCCCGCATCCTCGCCCGGGCGATCGCCGCCCACGCCTGGACCTTCGCCGGAACCGGCCGCTTCCGCATCGCCGGCACCCGGCCGCTCGCCTTCGAGATCGCCGACAACCCGCTGATCCGGGGCGAGACGGCCGCCGCGCCGCTCTGTGACTGGCACGCCGCCGTGCTGGAGCGCCTCTTCGGCGCCCTCGTCGATCCGGACGCCCGCGTGGTCGAAACCGCTTGCGCCGCCGCCGGCGCCTCGGCCTGCCGCTTCGAGCTGCGGACCGCGCCGGGCCGGCGCAAGCGCCCGGCACGCGCAGCGACGTCACGGTCCGCCCCGGTCAGCACGCCGTTTACCAGCGGGTGATACCATCCGCGCGGAGGGCGCTTTTCGCCAATCCCCAGACCGGGCCCCCGCATGACATCGGACGCTGCCACCCCAACTGCACGCCGCCCCAATCGGCTCGCCCTCCTCGGCGCGGCGACCTCCGGGCTTCTCCTCCTCCTCGCCGGGGTGGCCCTGGCGCAGGACCACGCGGAGGTCTCTTCCGACGTCCTCGGCGGTCTGTTGCACGGGACCACGCGAGCGATCGAGATCGCCGGCATCGCCGTCATCCTGATCGGCGGGATCGCGGCCACCGGCCTCTACCTTAAGCGCCTGATGGCCGGCGACGGCGGACCGGACAGCTTCAAGGCCTACCGGTCGAGCGTCGGTCAGGCCATCCTGCTCGGTCTGGAGTTCCTGGTGGCCGCCGACATCATCGGCACGGTCGCCATCGAGCCGACCCTCGACAGCCTAGCGGTGCTCGCCGGCATCGTCCTGATCCGCACCTTCCTCAGCTTCTCGCTGGAGGTGGAGATCGACGGCCGCCTGCCCTGGCGCAAGGCTGACGCGGAGAAGGCGGCGTCGTAGCGAAGGGGCGACGCCCGATACCCGAAGCGGAACGATGCCGGGACAGGTCGGTTCGACAGGCAGCGGCCTTGCCGCACTGACCCGAACCCCGGAGCCGCCGATGAGCTACGTCCGCTTCGCCGCCATGATCACGACGTCCACCGTCGTGATGTACGGGCTCATGTACCTCAACACCTATGCGTTCGAGCACGTGCGCTTCAGCGAAACGCGGCTCTACATGGCGCTGGTGATGGGCGCGGCGATGGCGGTGATCATGCTGGCCTTCATGCTCGGCATGTACCGGCGCCGCGCCCTCAACGCCGGCATCTTCGTGGGCGCCGCCGCGGTGTTCGTCCTGGCGCTCTGGCTGGTGCGCAGCCAGACCACGGTGGAGGACGAGGCCTACATGCGGGCGATGATCCCGCACCACTCGATCGCCATCCTCACGAGCGAGCGGGCGAACATCCGCGACCCGCGCGTCCGTGAACTCGCCGACCAGATCATCAAGGCCCAGCGCCGCGAGATCGGCGAAATGGAGGATCTTCTGAACGCGCTCTCCGCCGAGCCCGTGCCGGCGGACGCGCCGATCCTGCCCGCGCGCCCATGACGGACGCGCGGCCGGCGGCGGTGTCAGGCGGCGGCGCGGGACATCCGCGCGGCCTTGGCGCGGCGCACGGCCTCACGGAAGGCTTCCGGCGTCTGGAAGCTGCCCGCGAAGCGCATGTCGAAGATGCGCTGGATCTCGGCGGGTACGGCACGCTCGAATTCGGTCGTCACGGCTTCGGCGGAAGAAATCCGGGCATCCATGGACGCTGTCCTCCCCATCCTCGTCCCTCTGAGGACCCGCAAAATCGTAGCCGGCTTCGATTCTTGCAAGCGCTGAATCGAGTTCTCCACGATTGTCTTAACAAATTTTCCTCATCGGCCGCCGAAAGGCCGGCCGCCGGCCGAGCGCCGGCAGCCGTTCGGGCCTTGCTCAGCCTCCAATTCATCCCTGCAGGCGCTCGAACAGGATGGCGACGGCCTCCGCGCCGGGGTCGGCATGGCCGCGCAGCTGTTCGGCGTTGATGTAGGTGGAGCGGCCCGCCTTGGCGCGCACCATCTGGGCGGTGGCGTTGGCCCCCTCGCGGGCTGCCCGGGCCGCCGCCGGCAGGCCGCCCTCGGCGAGACTGGCGAGGGCCGGGTGGAGGGCGTCCACCATGGTGCGGTCGCCGAGCTGGGCGCCGCCGATCTCCTGCATGCGCTGCAGGCCGGCCTTCAGCGCCTCGGTGAGCGACAGGCCGCTGGAGGCGGCGTCGCCCGCCGCGGCGAAGAAGATCGCCAGGAGCACGCCGGACGAGCCGCCCATGGTCTGGCTGAGCTCCAGGCCGATGGCCCGGCAGAGCTGGGTGTGGTCGGCGAGCGGCAGGTCGTCCATCACAGAGAGCAGCGAGCGGGCGGCGCCGGCGAGCGTCGACCCGGTGTCGCCGTCGCCGGCCTTGGCGTCGAGCTGGTTGAGGAGGGCTTCCGCGCCGATCAGGATCTCGCAGCAGCGGGTGAGGAAGGCACGGGTCGGCGCGTGGGCGGAGGGCAGCGGCTTGATGGGCTTCAGCCCGTCCGGCAGGTTGACGACCTCCACCGGCGTCAGCCGGCTGATGCCCGGCCAGGCGGCGGGCCCGCAGGGCGCTTCCAGGGCGGCCAGATGGGTGCCGTCGGCCGGGTAGACCGACACCGAGAAGCCGCGCATGTCGAGCGACGTCATCATGGCGGCCGGGCCGATCACGTGGCCGATGCGGTCGGCGATGGGCGAGCGGGCCAGCTCGTAGAGCAGCACCTGCATCTCCAGCACCGAGGCGCCGCCGAGATTGTTGATGAGGACGGTGTGGGGAACGCCCGGCCGCATGAAGGGCGAGAGCTTCTCCGCCACCATGGCGACGGCGCCGCGCGCGTCCACATAGTCGACCTGCTCGACGCCCGCCTCGCCGTGGATGCCGAGGCCGAGCTCCGCCTTGCCGGCCGGGATGCGGTCCTCCTTCGGGGCGCCCGGCACCGTGCAGGTGTCTAGCGACATGCCGATGGAGTGGATGCCGGCGATCACCTGTTCGGCCGCCGCCGTGACGGTGGCAAGGTCCGCCCCGCTGTCGGCGAGCGCGCCGGCGATCTTGTGGACGAACAGGGTGCCGGCGACGCCGCGCGCCTGCGGCAGGTCGGGCAGGGCCACGTCGTCGTCGACGATGACGACCCGCACGTTGAGCCCGAAGGCGCGGGCGCGCTCGGCGGCGAGGCCGAAGTTCAGCCGGTCGCCGGTGTAGTTCTTCACGATCAGGAGGCAGCCCGCGCGACCGGTGACGGCCAGGATGCCGGCGAGTACCGCGTCCACCGACGGGCTGGCGAACACGTCGCCGCACACCGCCGCCGTCAGCATGCCCGGTCCGACAAAGCCGGCGTGCGCCGGCTCGTGCCCGGCGCCGCCACCGGAGACGAGCGCCACCTTGGAGCGGTCCCAGTCGGCGCGCACGACGACGCGGATGTGCGGGAAGCCGTCCAGCCGGGCAAGTCGGCCACCGGAGGCCGCCACCAGCCCGTCGATCGCCTCGGCGACGATGTCTTCCTTCTTGTTGATGAACTGGGTCATTTGTCCCCCCTTCTTTTGCTTGGCTCATGGCGTTCGGACGTGTCCGACCGTCATGAGCGTAACGGCCTGACCGGCCGGCGCCCGGTCGGGCTTGCCTGCGCTCGTCACGTCCCGACAGGTCGGGACGTGACGAGCTTGGTTTCATGGCACCCTGGCGCCGGAGGCGTCGAAGTAGAACGGCCGCTCGGGCCGGATCCTGACGATGTCACCCGTGGCGAGCGGCGTGTGCGGTTCGGTGACCGTCACGATGGCGTGGCTGCGGAAATCGAGGTGGAGCCGGGTCTGGTCGCCGAGGCGTTCCACCCGGGTGACCACGCTCTCCTCCCCCTCCCCCTGGCGGATCTGCTCCGGCCGAAGGCCGATGGTGCGCGCGGCGGGCGGCGCCCCGGCGAAGAGATCGGCCGGCAGGAGGTTGATGCGCGGCTGGCCGAGCCGGCTCGCTGCGTAGACGCTGACCGGATTCTCGTAGATCTCGCGCGGGCTGCCGACCTGCACGAGGACGCCCTCGTCCAGCACGCCGACGCGGGTCGCCATGGTCATGGCCTCGATCTGGTCGTGCGTCACGTAGAGGAAGGTCGCGCCCGTGTCCGCCTGGATGCGCTTCAGCTCGATGCGAAGGTCCGCCCGAAGCTTCGCGTCGAGCGAGCTCAGCGGCTCGTCCATCAGGTAGACCGCCGGATTGCGCACCAGCGCCCGGCCGATGGAGACGCGCTGCATCTCGCCGCCGGAGAGCGCCGTCGCCCGGTTGTCGAGCTTGTGGGCGATCTGCAGCGTCTCGGCCACCTGCCGCACCTTGCGCTCGATCTCGGCGGGCGGCGTGCGCAGGATCGGCGACTTCAGCGGAAAGGCGAGGTTCTCCCGCACGGTGAGGTGCGGGTAGAGCGAATACTGCTGGAACACCATGGCGACGTTCCGCTCGGCGGGCGACAGGTCCGTCACCCGTCGGCCGCCGATGTGGATGTCGCCCGCGTCCGGCCGGTCGAGGCCGGAGACCATGCGCAGCACCGTCGTCTTGCCGGCGCCAGTCGGCCCGAGCAGCACCACGAACCCGCCGTCCGGCACGGTCAGCGACACCTGGTCGAGGGCCGTCACCGCGCCGAACGTCCTGGTGACCGCGTTGAGGACCACGTCAGCCATGACCGAGCACCCTTTCGTTGGCGGCGGAGCGGAGGGCGGCGCCGTCCGTGCCGCGGAACACCGTCAGGGTGCGCGCGTCGAAGCCGAGGCCCGTGGTCTCGCCGGGGCGCACCACCCGGTCGGAGGCAAGGCGCGCCTTCACCTCGCCGTGGGGCGTGCGAAGCGTCACGATCTGCGTGGTGCCGAGATATTCCGCGGCGATCACCTCGCCCCGGTATTGCGCCCCGTCGTCGAGGCGCACGTGCTCCGGCCGGACGCCGAGCACCAGGTCGCCGGACGCGCCCTCCCGCGTCACCGGCACGTCCACAGGCACGCCGCCGAGGTCGATCCGGCTGTCTCCGGCCGCCACCGTGCCGGGGAAGCGCAGCACGTTCATGGGCGGCGAGCCGATGAAGTTGGCGACGAACAGCGTCGCCGGCCAGTCGTAGATGTCCTGCGGCACGCCGAACTGCTCCACCACGCCGTGGTTCATGACGACGATCTTGTCGCCCATCTGCATGGCTTCCAACTGGTCGTGGGTGACGTAGACCGTGGTGGCGCCCATGCGGTCGTGGAGCGCCCGCAGCTCCTCCGCCATGTGCTCGCGGAACTCCGCGTCGAGCGCGCCGAGCGGCTCGTCCATGAAGAAGGCCTTCGGCCGCCGCACGATGGCCCGGCCGAGCGCCACCCGCTGGCGGTCGCCGCTGGAAAGGCCGCCGACGGGCTTGGCCAGCATAGTCTCGATGCCGAGGATCTTCGCCACCTCCATCACGCGCGCCTTCGTGTCGGCGCGGCTCATGCCCTGCGAGCGGAGCGGATAGCCGATGTTGCCGCCGACGGTCATGTGCGGATAGAGCGCGAACATCTGGAACACGAAGGCGATGTCACGCTGGCTCGCGCGCTTCTGCGCCACCTCCTCGCCGTCGATGTAGATCTCGCCCGCGGTCGGCAGTTCCAAACCCGCCATCATCCGGAGCGTCGTGGTCTTGCCGCAGCCGGAGGGGCCGAGGAGCATGAAGAACTCGCCGTCCTCGATGGTGAAGGTCGACGACCGGACCGCCGTGAAGGCGCCGAACTCCTTGCGGAGGTTGTTGATTCTGATCTGCGCCATCGGTCACTCCGGGAACTTGCCGACGATCATGAAAAGGATCGTGCCGGTCAGCGTGACCGTGAAGGACCAGCTGTAGGCGGCCATCAGAAAGGGCTGCATCATCATGAAGACGCCAAGGGCGATGAGGAGCGAGGCCACCATCTCCCATTGGCCGCGGCGGAAGCGGACGAGGCCGGTGAGGAAGGTCGTCATTTGCGCACCGCTCCGAAGGTGATGCCACGCAGGAGGTGCTTGCGCAGCAGGATGGTGAACACCATCACGGGCAGCAGGAAAAGCGTCGCGCCCGCCGCCACCGCCGGCCAGTCCTGGCCGCCGATGCCGATGATGGTGGGGATGAAGGGCGGCGCGGTCTGCGCCTGGCCGGAGGTGAGGAGCACCGCGAAGGCGTACTCGTTCCAGGCGAAGATCAGGCAGAAGATGGCGGTCGAGGCGATGCCCGTGGCCGCCTGCGGCAGCACCACCTTCCAGAACGCCTGGAAGCGGGTGTAGCCGTCGATCAGCGCCGCCTCCTCGTACTCCACCGGGATCTCGTCGATGAAGCCCTTCAGAAGCCAGACCGAGAGCGAGAGGTTGACGGCGGTGTAGAGCAGGATCATGCCCGCGTGGGTGTCGGAGAGCCCGGCCGCCCGGTACATGAGGAAGATCGGGATGGCGACCGCGATCGGCGGCATCATGCGGGTGGAGAGGATGAAGAAGAGGAGATCGTCCTTCAGCGGGATCTTGAAGCGCGAGAAGGCGTAGGCCGCGAAGGTGCCGAGGAAGACCGACAGGAAGGTGGAGCCGAAGCCGATGATGACCGAGTTGAGGAAGCGCTCGCCGAACCGCGACGGCCCGACGATGGTCTGGTTGTTCTCCGCCACGATCCGCTCGTACCAGGTCTCTGGCGGGTTCGCCGCCAAGGCCTCCGGCGTCGCCCGGGTCTGCGTGGTGAAGAGGTTGACGTAGCCCTCCACCGTCGGCTCGAACAAAAGCTTCGGCGGATAGGCGATGGCGTCCGACGGCGACTTGAAGCCGGTCGCGATGATCCACACCAGCGGCATCAGGGCGACGAGGGCATAGAGCGCCACGAGCGTGCCGGCCACCCACTTCTGCGTGGGCGAGGGTTCGGTGACGGAAAAGCTGCTCATCTCTGCTTCACCCTGTTGAGCGCCTTCACGTAGATCGCCGCGAGGCCGTAGACCGTGACGAAGAGGATGATGGCGTAGGCGGACGAATAGCCCGTGCGCCACTTCTCGAACGCCTCGCGCTTCAGGTTGATGGAGGTCACCTCCGTGAGGGAGCCGGGGCCGCCGCCGGTCAGCTGCACCACGAGGTCGAACATCTTGAAGTTCTCGATGCCGCGGAAGAGCACCGCCAGCATCAGGAAGGGCAGCACCATCGGCACCGTGATGGTCCAGAACTGCCGAAACGGGGACGCCCGATCGCACTCGGCCGCCTCGTAGATGCTGTCCGGAATGGACCTGAGGCCCGCCAGGCAGATCAGCATCACGAAGGGCGTCCACATCCAGGTGTCGACGATCACGATCGACCAGGGCGCCAGCGAGACGTCGGCGATCATGGAGAAGCTCGACGGATCCTGCCCGGTGAGGAAGCCGACCGCGTAGTTGAAGAGGCCGATCTGCGGCTGGTAGAGAAAGGTCCAGAAGTTGCCCACCACCGCCGGCGACAGCATCATCGGCAGCACGATGATGGTGGTCCAAAGATCGTTGCCGCGGAACTTGCGGTTGATCAGCCAGGCGAGCCAGAAGCCGATCACGATCTGCAGGAAGAGCGTCCAGAACAGGAAGTGCGCGGTCGCCTGCATGGACAGCCAGATGTCGGTGTCCGTCAGGATGCGCGTGTAGTTCTGGGTGCCGACGAAGCGGATGTCCTCGTTCGGCCGGTTGACCCGGAAGTTCGTGAAGCTGAGCCCGATCGTCCAGATGAGCGGGAAGATGTTGATGGCAAGCAGGAGGACGATCGTCGGCCCGACGAAGATCCAGGCCAGCGCCCGGTCCGACAAGCCTCTCACGCCACGGGCGAGCCTCTGCGGAGTCGCCTCTGCCAGGCGATCCATCGCTACCTTGGACATCGGAGGTCCTTTTCCACATCACGCTTGGTCGGAAAACGCGCGGGACCGGGCTGGCTCCAGCCCCGCGCGGCTCTGACGCGCGCCCCCATGGGAGCGCGCACCCGTCGGTTGCCTGCGCCGCTGATGCGGCGGGGGATCACCCGCGCCGCACCCGCGGCGGGGCGGCGGGATCAGAGCTTGCCTTCGTCCTCGAAGACTTCCGTCCAGTCCTCCACGAGGCCGTCGAGGGCCTCCTGGGCGGTGCCGTTGCCGGCCACCACATAGTCGTGGACGCGCCGCTGCATGGGCTGCAGCAGGGAGGCGTAGGCCGGCTCGGCCCAGAAGTCCTTCACGATGGCCATGCTGTCGAGGAAGGTCTGGGCGTAGGGCTGGCTGGTGGCGAAGCTCGGGTCTTCGACCACCGAGCGGAGCGCCGAGTAGCCGCCGACCGACCACCACTTCTTCTGGACGTCCGGCTGCGCGAACCACTGGATGTAGGCGAGCGCGGCGTCCTTCTCGTCGGTGTTGGCGACGACCGAGATGCCCTGGCCGCCGAGCTGGGCGAAGTGCCCGTTCGGGCCCGGCGGGTTGGGGAAGTAGCCCGACTTGTCGCCGCCGACGGTCGGGTCGGCGTGCACGCCCGGCCAGATGAAGGCGAAGTTCATCTGCATGGCCACCTGGCCCGACTTGTAGGCGTCGATGTTCTCCGACATGTACCAGTCGGAGGCGCCCGGCGGGGTGCAGCAGTCGTAGAGCGCCTTGTAGAACTCCAGGCCCTTGGCGGCATCCGGCGAGTTGACGAAGCCGGCGAGGTCGTACGGCTTGTCCGGGTTCTCGTACTTGAAGCCGTAGTTGTAGAGGATGTTGGTCACCCCCATGGTGATGCCTTCCGAGCCGCGCTCCGTGTAGAGGGCGGCGCCGTAGACCGTCTTGCCGTCGATCTCGCGGCCCTGGAAGAACTCGGCGATGTCCTTCAGCTCGTCGAGGTTGGCCGGCACGCCGAGGTCGCGGCCGTACTTGGTCTTGAACTCTTCCTGAAGCTCCGGACGGGAGAACCAGTCCTTGCGGTAGGTCCAACCCACCACGTCGCCGAACGCCGGCAGCGCCCAGTAGTTGGGCGTGTTCTTCGGCCACTGCGCGTAGCCGACCACGGTGGCCGGAATGAAGTCGTCCATCTTGATGCCGTTGGCATCGAAGAACTCGTTCAGCTTCAGGTACTGGCCGTTCTCAGCCGCGCCGCCGATCCACTGGCTGTCGCCGATCAACAGGTCGCAGAGCTTACCGCCAGAGTTGAGCTCGTTGAGCATGCGGTCGGCGAAGTTCGGCCAGGGCACGAACTCGAAGCTCATCTTGTGGCCGGACTCCTTCTCGAAGTCCTTGGAAAGCTCCACGAGCGCGTTGGCAGGGTCCCAGGCGGCCCAGCAGAGCGTCAGGTCCGCGGCGCTGGCCGAGGCCGTGGAAAGCCCGATGCCGGCCAGGCACGTGCCGGCGGCTGCCAATGTGGCGAGATGTCCTCTCATCACGTACGTCCTCCCCTTTTGCGTTCCGCGTCTCCTCGCGCGGATGGTCACCGCAACAGTCTTAAATGAGGTACGAGCCTCAGTGCAATAAAATTCTGAGGCACGTACGTCAAAGACCGTTGCGGTCGGCGTGGAAAACCGACAAAAAAGGCAGATGGAACGAACGGAAAGCGCAATGCGGCCCACCACGAAGGATCTTGCGAAAGCCGCGGGCGTCAGCCTTGCCACGGTGGACAGAGTGCTGAACGGACGGGCTGGCGTGCGCCGGGAGACGGTGGCCGCCGTGAACGACGCCATCGAGAAGCTGGGCTTCGTGCGCAACCTCTCGGCCGCCAATCTGGCGCGCGGCCGCACCTACCGCTTCCGCTTCCTGCTGCCGAAGTCCGGCGACCTCTTCATGGACAGCATGATCGCCCACATCGAGGAGGCCCGGCATGCCTTCGCGGCGGAGTTCGTGGACGTCGGCTACCGCCGCGAGATCGGCAGCGACCCGCACCAGATAGCCCGGGTGCTCGCCCAGATCGACCCGGACACCCTCGACGGCGTCGCCCTGATGGCGCCGGAAGCGCCCCAGGTGCGCGACGCCACCTCGCGGTTGCGCGAACGCGGGGTGCACGTGGTGCAGTTCGTCTCCGGGCAGCCCGGCGTGCGCGAGGCGGATTTCGTCGGCGTCGACAACCGCGCCGCCGGCGCCACGGCGGGCCGAATCATGGGCCGCTTCTGCGGCGGGCGGACGGGCGCGATCCTGATCGTCAGCGAGACCATGAACGCCCGCGACAGCCTGGAGCGCCGACACGGCTTCGACTTCGTCGTCGCCCGCGACTTCCCCATGCTCACCGCCCTCCCCACCCTGGAGACACACGGCGACGCGGAGCGGGCCCGCGCCATCATCGCCAAGGCCTACGCCACCCACGGCGCCATTATCGGCGCCTACGTGCTGAGTTCGGAGGCCCGGCTGGCGCTGGAGGCCATCGCCGACGTCAGCGATCCCTTGAAGCAGGTGATCATCGCCCACGAGCGCACGCGATTCTCCGAGGCGCTGCTCCGCAACGGCCAGCTCGACGCGGTCATCGCCCAGAACCCCGGCCACCTCATCCGCAGCGCCCTTCGCGTCCTTCGCGCCCGCTGCGACGAACGCGAACCGATCGCCTCCCAAGAGGACATCCGCATCGAGATCCTCCTGCGCGAAAACCTCGGCGACTGGTCGGAAGAGACCGACCGGGCGAGGCACCCGTCTTAACCGGCTCGTGAAGATAGGACCTGTCCGACCTTCACGAGCCCGCCCTCACCCCACCGGCGCGCTGTCGGCGACGATGCGGCCGTCCTCCAGCGTCACGATGCGGTCGGCGCGGTCGAGGATGCGGTTGTCGTGGGTGACCATCAGGGTGGTGGTGCCGCGGGTCTGGCCGAGCCGCTTCAGGACGTCCACCACGTTGAGGCCGCTCTCCCGGTCGAGGGCGGCGGTCGGCTCGTCGGCGAGGATCAGGTCCGGGTTGCCCACGAGGGCGCGGGCGATGGCGACGCGCTGCTTCTGGCCGCCGGAGAGGTTGGCCGGCAGGTAGTCCATCCGATCGGCAAGGCCGAACAGCGTCAGCGCGTGGGCGGCCGCGGCCCGCTCCGTCGGCCCATCGGCGCGGCCGTGCACCATCAGGCCCATCAGCACATTCTCAATGGCCGTCAGGCTTTCGTGGAGGTTGTGCGCCTGGAAGATGAAGCCGAGCCGTCGCCTGAGGGCGATCAGCGCGTCGGACCGCGCGCCCTTCAGCTCGTGGCCGAGCAGGCGCACCGACCCGTCCTGCACCTCGCGCAGGCACCCCACCAGGGTGAGCACCGTCGTCTTGCCCGACCCCGACGGCCCGACGAGCGCGGTGAAGCTGCCGCGCGGGATGGTCAGCGTCACGTCGTGGAGCGCCTGCTTGCGCACCTCCCCCGCGCCGAACCAGTGGTTAACGCCGCGAGCGACCACCGGAGCGTCCTCTGTCATCGCGGCCTCCCTCAGAACAGGTCGGCGGGATCGGCCGCCGCCAGGCGACGGGTCGCGATGGCGCCCGACAGGGTGCTGAACACGATGGTGCCGATGAAGACCGTGATCGCCATGCTGGCCGTCATCTGCAGCGGCAGCGTGGTGACGCGCCCCATGACGGTCAGGATCGTGGTCCCGACGACGAAGCCGGGCACGAAGCCGAGCACCCCGAGGATCAGCGCCTCCTCCAGCACCACACCGAGGAAGAAGGTCTGCGGATAGCCCATGGCCTTGAAGGTCGCGTATTCGCGCAGGTGATCGGCCACGTCCGTGGAGAGCACCTGATAGACGATGACGAGCCCGACGAGCACCCCGATCACCACGCCGAAGCCGAAGATGATGCCCGTCGGCCGCTTGGTCTGCTGGTAGGTGAGGTCCTCGTCGGCCGCCGCCTCGAACGTGCGGATGCGCAGGCTCTTGTCGGAGATGAGGGCACCGAGCCGCGTGACCACCCGCTCCGGATCGGCCCCTGGCGCGATCTTCAGGAGGATGTGGTCCGGCGCCGCCGAGCGCCGGGCTGGAAAGAGCGTCAGGAAGGTCTGGTCGGAGACCATCATGTAGCCGTCGCCGCCGAACCCGCCGCCGCCTGCGAACGTGTCGTGGAGGGTGACCGTATCGCCCGAGACCTCGAACGTCAGTGGCGTCTGCGGCCGGATGGCGGCGGCCTCGTCGCGCGGCAGCCCCCGGGTGAAGCGGTCGAGAAGCCCGGCGTTCTGAAGCTCCAGCACCTGCGCCTTCGCGGCAATGGCCGGGTCGAGGAAGCCGGGCAGCGCCGGGTCGATGCCGAAGGTCGTCAGCACCAGCGCCTTGTCGGCCCGCTGCCATGTGACGTTGGCGATGAAGAGCCCCATGCCGGCCGTCACCTCCGGGTCGGCCAGCGCCTGCAGCAGCCATTGTCGCGCTACGTTGCCGCCTTCGGTCAGCGTGTTGGCGTCCGGCGCCGAGATCATGATGTCGGCCTGGAAGAAGGCGTAGGGCCGGAGCGTCGCCGACGCCATGGAGTTCATGATGCCGAGCTGCACGAACACGAGCACGTTGGCGAAGGCGACGCCGGCGATCGCCGAGGCGAAGCGCGTCTTCGAATGGGTGAGCTGCAGCCAGCCGATCGGCAGGCGCCCGAAGAGGCGCGACAGGAGCCGGCTCAAGGGCTCGCCTCCGCGCCGGCGGAGACCTTCGTCCCCGCCCCGGCCCCGGTGTCGATCCTTGCGATGACCTCCAGGTTCACATAGCGGGACGCCGCCTCCGACACCGCCGGATCGAGCGCCACGATCACCCGCACCACGCGGGCGTCCGTGTTGGCGGCGGTGTCGTCGGAGACGAGACCCTGCCGCCCGACCGTCAGGCCGATCGACTGTACCTTGCCTTGGAAGGTCCGGCCGAGGGCCGTCGCCACCAGCTCCACCGGCTGGCCGGGCGCGACCTGACCGATGCGGTCCTGCCAGATCTCCGCCTCGGCGGTCATCCGGTCGGTGAAGCCCATCTCCATGATGCCTTCCGCCGGCGGGCGCTCGCCGGGTGTGGCGTGGATGTCCAGGATGGTGCCGGTGATCGGCGCCACCACGGCCGCGCGGGCGAGGTCCCGCTTGGCGCGGGCAAGCTCCGCTTCAGCGGCGTCGCGGTTGCGGGCGGCCACGATCACGTCCGGCTGCTCGTCGAGCGCCACGGACGTGTAGCGGGCGAGCGTCGCCTCGGTCTTGCGCACCGCCGCCGTCGCCTGAAGCTCAGCGGCCGCGGCCGCGTCGAGAGTGGCGCGGCTGGCGACGGCGCGGGCGAACAGCTCCTCCGTCCGCGCCCGGTTGGCCTTCGCTTCCGCCTCGGCGGAGAGCGCCTGGTCGAGCAGCGCCTGCGTCTCGTCCCGGCTGTTGCGGACGGCGGCCACCGTCTGGGCGAGCGCGGCATCCTTGACCGCGAGGTTGGCCTCGGCGAGGAGCACGGCGCTTTCCAGCACGTCGGCGTTGTCGAGATGGGCGACCGGTGCTCCCTTCTCCACCCGGTCGCCGACCGCCACCAGGATCTCGGCGATTCGCGCGTCGCCAGCCCCGTAGGGCGCCGCCACGATGGAGACGTCCCCCTCCGGCATCAGCCGGGCGAGCCCCACCACGTCGGTCGCCCGCATGGTCTCCACCATGTCGCGCGGGATCTCGATGTCGGGCGGCAGGGCGATCGGGGACGCGGAGCCGGCGCCCGGCGTCAGGCCGGTCAGCTCGTAGAAGCGCTTCAGCCCGGGCGGCTGAAAGTACATGCCGAGCACCGCACCGGTGAACATGAACAGCGGGATGAGCAGCACCAGGAGAAAGCGCTTGCGGAACAGCCGCCGCCTTCCGTGCGCCGAGGCCCCGCCCGCGTCGTGGTTCACCACCACCAACGGCAGGTCGTCGTCAGGCATGCGATCCATGGCCCCAATCCCCCTCGCCGTCCGGACCTTTCGGCATCCATAGCGGAAGCCAGCCCGAACCATATGCCGAAGCGGTCGCGGATTGTATCAAGCGGTCGCACGGATGCGATCTCTTCCAGGTCTGCGCAATGCGATCCGCCAGCAGACCCGGAGGGCGTGTTCTTGGAAGCCTGCCCGGAGGACGTGCAGGTGCTCAACAATGCGATCTGGACCAACCTGAAGAAATGAGGCGCGCCGGCTCAGCGCCGGCGCAGGATGGCGGCGGCGAGCGCCGCAGGGTCGGCGGTTCCGCCGGTCCGCCCGAAGAGCGCCGCGTCGAGCGCCGCCGTCTCCCGCCCGGTCGTCGGCAGGCCGAGGTCGCGGCGGCGGCGAAGGTGGCGCTCCGCAGCCCGGCGCAGCGCCACGAGGTCGCCGGACCGGGCGGCCCGGCGCACCGCCCACCGGGTCGGATCGACCGGCGAGAGCCGCCGCAGCGCGCGGACGACGTCGCCCCACCGCCGCCGGGTCCGCCCCGTGGCGGCACCGGCGACGCCGACGAGAAGCCCGAGGCCGACCGCGATCGTGGCCGCTCGGACCTGGCTGTCCGGCAGGCTGTCCGCGCCGCCGAGGTTCTCGCCGAAGCTCACATAGCCGAACGGGATGGCGGGGATCTCGGCGCGGCGCATCTGGCGCGCGACGGTGTCGAACCAGGGGATTTCCACGGCGGGGAGCACGCCCGGCTCGCCGGTGCGCGGCCTGAGGTTCCATTCCCAGGTGACGGTGGTGACGGGCCCGTCCGGCGTCGGCCGCGTCTCGCGGATCTCCGGGGCGGCGAAGGTGATGAGCCAGGGCTCGCGCATGGACGGGCGCGGCGGGAGCTGCTGCGGCAGCGCGCCCTCGGCCCGGATCACCACCCGCCGCACCAGGGTCTCGCCGTCTCTCAGCTCGCCGGGCAAGGCCGACAGGCTGTCCTCAACGGTGAGATTGCGGGCGGCGAGTGGGGGATGCTCGGCCGGGAACGGCGCCACCGTCAGCGTGACCGCCTCCGCCGTCACCGGCCGCGGCTCCCGGCCCTTCGGCCCGCCCATGACCGTAAGTTCGTGCACCACGGGGCCGATTGTCAGCGCCCCGGCGCGGCGGGGGTAGACCGCGACCCGCCGCTCGAACACCCGAACAGTGCGGCCGTCGATCCTTTCCTCGCGCCACTGGTCGCGCGCGACCTGGATCCAGTCGTACGCGTCCGAAGACGGAAACGTGAGCTTCTCCAGCGTGATGAAGCTGGTGTACTCGCCCCGGACGGTGACCATCACCATCTCGCCGGCCACCGGCGCGACGTCCGGCACCAGGATGCGCAGCGTCTCGGCGCGGGCGGCGCCGGCCAGCAGCAGGAAGAGTATCGCAAGCCGGATCACCATGGGTCACCCTCCTCGGGGCGGAGGAGCCCGAGCGCGGCGCGGCGCTCGTGTTCCTTTTCCAGACGCAGGCGCAGGAACTCTCCCGGATCGTCCGCGATCGTGTCGAGCCAGGCGTCGGTCGCCACATAGCCCCGCGCCTCGATCGGCTTCTTCCATTCCGGGTCCGGTGTGCTCGGCAGGGCCGCGCCCGTCACCGCGCCGGTGAGGCCGCCAACAGCCGCGAGCCGCCCCGGCGCGACGCTGTCGCCGCGAACCTTGACCACCATCGCGTCCACCAGATCGCGGACGCGGCGGGCTTCCGCGTCGGCCGGGTTGGCGAAGAGGACCGCGTCCAGGTAGGCGACCGACAGGGCGTGCTGGCCCGTGGCGGCGAGCGTCAGCGCGCGGTTGAAGGTCTGGCCGCGCCCGGCGCCGGCAAGCACCGCGTCGGCCGCCGCGTAGTCGCCGTCCCGGTAGAGCGCCAGCCCCTTCGCAGCCGGATCCTGGATCAGCCCGGCGGCGCCCGGAACGCCCGCAAAGAGCGCGAGCCGGCCGAGGGCCGCCGGGCCGCCGAGCGCCATCAGGGCAAGGCCGGCCGCCGCCATGAGAGCCACGCGCTTCATCGGCGCCTCCGGAACAGGGCGAGGAGGGGCAGGACGGCGAAGCCGGCGACGGCTGGGCCGAAGTCGCGGAACCTGAGGGCCGACAGCGCGGGATCATCGCCGAGCGACCCCGAACCGGCGAGGGCCGCGAGCACCGGGCCCGACGCGCGCGCCGGCGCCGCGGTGGCGGCGATGTCCGCCAGCGCCGCCGGATCGCCGCCGCCGCTGGCCGATCCGTCGAGCGTCAGGGCGAGCAGGCGAACGCCGTCGCCGGTGAGGCGCTGCGCTTCCGCCACGGCCGCCGCATCCAGCCCGCCGCCGTCGGAGATCAGCACCACGGCGGCGTCGCGGCTGCCGTCGAGCATGCGCCGGGCGAGCGCGAGGGCGCTGGCCGGCCGGCTGCCCTTGTCGGGCATGATCCCTGGGCCGAGCACGGCGATCTGGCTTTCCAGAGTGGTCGGATCGGCCGTCGGGGCGGCCACGTCGTAGGCCTCGCCGGCGTAGAGAATGAGGCCGACCGGCCGCCCCTCCACCGCCGACAGGATCTCGGCCGCCGCCGCCTTCGCGTCGGCGAGCGCCGGGCCGTCCGTCACCGACGGCGACATGTCGAGGGCGATCAGCACGGCGCCGGTTCCGGCGAGTAGCGGCGCGTCGGACCGCGGCAACGCCGGGCCGGCAAGGCCCGCGGCGATGAGGGCGGCGGCCGCAACGGCAGCGAGGCCGCGATGGCCGCCGCCGGCCTGGAGGTGGCCGAGCGCGCGCATCGCCGCCAGCATGGCCGGCGGCATCACGCGCTCCCAACCGCCCGCCGACGGGCCGCGCCGCCACAGCCAGATCGCCAGGACGGCGAGCACCGGCAGGACCGCGAGCCACCAGGGCCGGAGGATCACGAACTCGCTCATGGCGACCGCCGTACCGCGAGGGCGAAGACGAAGGCGAGCGCCGCGCCGCCCGGCCACATCCAGAGGTCGCGCCAGACTTGAGTGGGCGGTCGGCGCATGGGGTTGGGCTCCAGCCGGTCGAGGGTCCGGGCCATCGCCTCCAGGTCGGCCATGGTCCGGACACGGAAGCTCTCGCCGCCGCCGGCCTCGGCCACCGCCCGCAGCGTCGCCGCGTCCACCGCGTCACGCGATTGCGGCTGGCTCTCCAGGTCCTCCGGGCCGAGCGCGATGGTATGCACCCGGATGCCGTGGCGGCCGGCGAGCGCCGCCGCGTCGGTCGCCCGCACCTTGCCGGACGTGTCGACCCCGTCGGAAAGGAGAACCACCACCTTGGCGGTCGCCTCGCTCGCTGTCAGACGCTTGGCGGCGAGACCGAGCCCGTCCGAAATGGCGGTGGAGCGGCCGGAGATGCCGATCTGGGCCGTCTCGATGGCGGTCGCGACGGAGTTGACGTCGAAGGTCGGCGGCTGCGCCACATAGGCCCGGTCGCCGAAGACCACGAGGCCGATCCGGTCGCCCCGCCGCGACCGGACGAAGCCGGCGGCGACGCGCTTGACCGCGTCGAGGCGCATGAGCGGCTTGCCGTCGAGCATGAAGTCCTCCGCCACCATGCTGCCGGAGAGGTCGATCGCCAGGATGATCTCGCGGCCGGACGCGGTGACGAGGTCCGTCGTGGTGGCAACGCGCGGACCGGACAGCGCAACGACGAGGGCCGTCCAGGCAGCGACCAGCAGCAGCGTGCCGATCCGGTCGTCGCGCGCACCGGCCGGGGCGGACGCCGCGAAGGTGCCGGACGGCACGGCGAGCGACGCCGGCGCGTCCGCCATGGCGCCAAGGAGACGCTGGACCAGGAAGGGCAGCGGCAGCAGGAGGAGCGCCAACGGAAACGCGAGGCTCATCGGCGCACCCGCCGGGCCGCGAGCGCGATCCGCTCGATCTCCGCGTCGGACACCGTTGGCCCCGCTCGGTAGGCGGTCGACCGCAGTTCCTTCGGCAGGTGGCCGAGCACCCGCGCGACGGCGAGCGCGCGCTCCTCGGCCGGCAGCCCGCGCGAGGCGCGGATCCGGGCGCGGCGGGAGGGGGCGCGGACAAGGAAGGGCGCGATCAGCCAGACCAGAAGGGCGCCGAGCACCAGTCCGGCGCCGAACAGCGCCAGCAGATCGGAGGGCTGCAACAGCAGCATGGACGGGGGCAGACGGCCGGCCGGGAGAGCGGCGATCAGGTCAGCTTGCGTCGGCGTCATCGGCGGTCACCTGGAGGACGACGTTGAGGGTGCGGAACCGCGCCGAAAGGGCAGCCGTATCGAGTGCGGCCAGCCGGGCCACGCGCCCTGCCCCGCCGAAGCGGATCGGGAAGGCGCCGGCCGGCGGGCCGATCTCGATGGGATCGAGCGGCAGGACGATCGCCACCCGCCGGCGGCGGGCGAGGCGGGCGAGCGCCGCCTCGTCGTCCGCCGCGACGCCGTCCGGCCCGGTGGCGAACAGGATCTCGGCGCCCGGCGGCGCGAGGCGGGCCGCCCGGACGAGGGCACCGGTGAGCGCAGGAACGGCCGGACCCGGGTCGACGTCGCGCCCGGCACCCGGCCCGTCGAGCGCGCGGTCGTGCAGGGTGGCCAGCATGTGGGCGATCCGCCCCATCTGGTTGGCCCCGGCGGCGAACGGCAGGCTGCTGGCGCCGTGGGCGTCGACGACCATGGCCGACACGGCGGCGCCGCGCGCCACCGCGCGCCAGCCGCGCCGCGCCAGGGCGCGGGCGGCGCGCACGGACCGGAGGTCGGGCCCGGTGCCCCAGAGCATCGACGGCCGGAAGTCGGCGATCAGCAGAACCGTGTCGTCCCGGTCCTCGTGGAAGGTGCGGATGTGCGGCTGGCCGGTTCGCGCCGTCGCCGCCGGGTCGATCCGGCGGGCGTCGTCGCCCTCCACGAAGGCGCGGATCTCGCGAAGGTCCATGCCGGCGCCGGGCGGCTTGCCCGGTACGGCGCCCGGCCGCCGGGTCGCCGGGCGGTGCCGGCCCCGATCGGGCGCGACGTCACGAAGGGCCATGAGGTCCGCGGCCGTCACGCGAAGGCCCGGCGCATGGGCGACGGCGCTCACCATGGCTCCACCGCGGTCAGGATCTCGGCGACCAGCGACCGGCCCGTCCGCCCTTCGCCGATCGCCGCCCAGGTGGGGACGAGCCGGTGGGCGAGCGCGTCCGGCGCCAGCGCCGTCACGTCCTCCGGCAGCGCGTAGTCGCGGCCCTTCAGGAAGGCGCGGGCCTGGGCGGCGGCGGCGAGCGCAAGCGTGCCACGCGGCGAGATCGCGTGCTCCACATACGCGGCGACCACGCCGCCCGGCCGCGAGGCCATCACCAGCCGCACGATATAGTCCTTGAGCGCCGGCGACAGGTGCACCTCCGCCGCCTCGGCGCGCGCCTTGTGCAGCGTCTCGGCGGTGACCTGCACGGCATCGAGCACCGGCGGCGAGGCCCGCTCCGCCGACACGAGGTCCAGGATGGCGCGCTCCTGCTCGGCTTCCGGCAGGCCGAGCGAGAGATGGAGGAGGAAGCGGTCCATCTGGGCTTCGGGCAGCGGGAAGGTGCCCTCGTGCTCGATCGGGTTCTGGGTCGCCACCACCATGAAAGGGTCCGGCAGCCGCCGGGACACCCCCGCCGTGGTCACCTGGCTTTCCGCCATCGCCTCCAGAAGGGCCGACTGGACCTTCGGCGGCGCTCGGTTGATCTCGTCGACGAGCACCAGCGCGTGGAAGAGCGGGCCGGGCATGAACTCGAACGAACCGGTTTCCGGCCGGAACACCTGGGTGCCGGTGAGGTCGGCCGGCAACAGGTCGGGCGTGCACTGGATGCGCGCGTGGCTGCCCGGCAAGTGGGCGGCGAGCCGCTTCACCGCGCGGGTCTTGGCGATGCCCGGTGGCCCCTCGATCAGCACGTGGCCGCCCGCCAGCAGGGCGACGAGCAGCCGTTCGACCATCTCCTCGTGGCCGATCAGGCCGGTGGCGACATCGGCCCCGAGGCTGGCGATCGGGTGAATCATCGTGTTCATGCGGGCGGTCTCCCTTTCCGGCGGAGAATGGGCCGGCGCGCGCGGCGTGGCCAGAGACGCCCTCCCGGGCGATCCGGGAAGATCGCCCGGACGCGGCGGGACAAGGCGGCTCGAGGGCTCAGGTGGGCACCCGGGCGGTGGCGCGCATGCCGCCCTCGGCCGGCTCCAGCGCGAAACGCCCGCCGAGCGCGCCGACCCGCTCCTGGATGCCGAGGAGGCCGAAGCCGTCGCCGATCGGCACGTCGGCGCGCATGCCGCCGTCATCGGCGACCACCAGCACGATCTCCCGCCCCACCGCGACCGAGAGGGCGATGCGCGTCGGCGCGCCGTGGCGGATCGCGTTGGTCAGGCATTCCTGCGCGATCCGGTAGAGGCTGAGGGCAAGGTCGTCGGGCACCCCGTCGAGATCGCCCTTGGTGTCCATGACGAACCGCACGGCCGGCACGCGGGTGCGCCAGTTCGCCACCAGCCGCTCCAGCGCCGGCCGCAGCCCGAGTTCGTCGAGATCGGGCGGGCGCAGGCGCGACAGTTCGGCCTTCAGGCTGTCCATCATCTGGCCGGTGATCTCGGCGATCCGCTCGCCCTCCCCGGCCGTGCTCTCGCCGGATTGGGCGACGGCGGCTGCCAGCGACCGGGTCGCGGTCAGGCACTGGCCGAATTCGTCGTGGAGTTCCCGTGCCAGCGCCCGGCGCTCGTTCTCCTGCACGGTGAACAGCCGGCGCGTCAGGTCCGTGCGGGCGTCGCGGGCTTCCTGAAGCGCCTCGGCCGTGTCGTTCAGCGCGAGGCTCAGGCTGTCGAACTCGGCGACGCGCAGGCGCGGCTGGCGGGTGGAGAAGTCGCCGCGCTGCAGCCCCTCGATGCCGCGGAGGATGGTGCGGAAGGGGGCGAGCAGGCGGGCGATGACGACCCCGGTGAGGAGCGCGCCGCCGACCGCCATGCCGATGGCGACCCGCATCAGGTCGCCGGCCCGCTCCCAGGCGCGGGTGGTGATCACCGCCGGATCGGCGAAGGCCGTCACCCGGCCCTCGGCAATGGTGCGCGTGCGCACCGGCACCGTGACCGGCTCCGGCACGAGGCCGGTGCGGTCCGCGAGCCACACGAACCAGCCCGGCGCCGCGGCGTCCGCCACCAGATAGGGGCCGCAGCGGCGATGGGTCGGCTGGTCCTCGGACCCGAACTCCACGCAGATGCCGGGCGCGATCAGCGTCCAGGCGGGAAACTGCTGCCAGTCGCGGAAGACGGGTGTCGGCGCGACGCCGCCGAAGGCGAGGCCGACGAAATCCGGCCGGGCGTCGATGGCGACCGCGACCCGGTTGGCCGTCTGGTCGGCGTCCCGATGGGCCGCCTCGGCCGTATCCCAGAGCACCCAGCCAGCCGCCGCCACGACGGTCACCAGGCCGGCGGCCAACATGCGGAGCACCAGTTGAGGCAGGAGCCCGCGGATCATGGCGCTTCGGTCAGCCCGGCCCGCTGCGCTTTCAGCACCAGGTCGGCATCGCCCGACGCGTTCAGCTTCAGCCGGATCTGCGAGAGGTTGTTCTGCACCGTCTTCGACGAGAGGCCGAGCCGGTCGGCGATCGAGCGGCCGTTCATGCCGCGCGCCAGCATCGTCAGGATCTCGCGTTCACGCGGGGTCAGCGACGCCATGTCGTCGCCGCCGAGCGAGGTGTGTGCGATCTCCTGCGCCATGTCCGACGACAGCACCCGCCGCCCCGTCATGACGGCCTTGATGGCGCGGACGAGTTCCTCCGGGGGGCTGCTCTTCGACACGAACCCGCGGGCGCCGGCCGCCATCGCCCGCTGGGCGAACACCGCACCCTGGTGCATGGAAACGACGATGATCCGCGCGTCGGGATCGCGCGAAAGGATCGCCTGGACGGCCGGCAAGCCGCCGGCGCCCGGCATCGACAGGTCCATCAGGACCACGTCCGGCCGATAGTCCCTGAACGCCTCCACCGCCGTCTCGCCATCGCCGGCCTCCGACACCACGGCCATGCCGACCTGGCGCTCCAGCAGCCGGCGAAATCCCTCCCGCACGATGGGATGGTCGTCGACGAGAAGTATGCGGATCAAGGACATATATGAACGATACAGGGGTTCGCCGCCGGCACAACGGGGTGAATTGATGCAGCCGCGGCCGCTTCAGCGCCAGGAGAGGCGGCGCGCGATCAGCGGCGTCGCGATCGCCATGGCGGCCGCCGAAAACAGGCAGGCCGGCAGGAGGCCGAACACGTCCACCACCGGGGCTACGAGAGCCACTCCGGCGGACTGCGCAACGAAAAGGCACGTGGCGAAGAAGGCGACCCCGGTTCCCCGCGCGTCCGGCATGATCTGCGTCGCGTGGAACTGCAGCGGGTTGTGAACGAGGTAGAAGCCGAACCCCATCAGGGCGATGGCCAGCGGCATCGACCAGAGCGCGGGCGAGAGGCCGAGGGCGAGAAAGCCGACCGCCATCACCGGGCCGCCGACGGCCATCAGCCGGGCCGGGCGGAAGCGTCGGATCAGCCGGCCGACGAGGCTGGTGTAGACGATCCCGCCGAGCGCGAAGAAGGCGAGGATCAGGCCCACGGTGCCGAGGTCGATGCCGAAGCGGTCGTGGAGACTGGCGCCCGCGAAGGCCAGGACCCCGAACACCGCGACGCCCTCCAGGACGACCGCGCCGAGCACCAGATACGCATAGCGGTTGCCGACCAGCTTCAGCACCTGCGCGAGCGGATTGCGCGGCGGCGCGGCGGCCGGCGCGTCGACCCCCGTGAACCGCGCGCCCCAGGCGAGCGCGCCGGCGACCACCAGGAAGCAGGCCGCGAAGGCGAGGAGCGCGGCCCGCCAGCCGAAGTGCTCGGTCAGAATACCGCCGATCACCTGCCCCATCAGTCCGCCGGTGATGGTGCCCATCATGTAGCGGGCCATCACCGTCTGCCGCTCCGCGACCGGCACCTTGTCGCCGATCCACGCCAGGGCGAGCGGCACGATGCCCGCCGCCGCCGCGCCCGCGAAGAGACGTGCGGCGGTCAGTTGTCCGAGCGTCACCGCGAGGCTGGCGACGGCGCTGGCGAACGCGCTGAGAAGGCAGAGCGCGAAGATCAGGCGGTACTTGCCGAACCGATCGCCGACAAGGCCGATCGCCAGCTGACAACACCCGTAGCCGAGCGCGTAGGCGGTGATGACGGCCGACGCCTGCCCCACCGTCACGCCGAAATCGTCGGCGAGACCGGGCAAGAGGGTGTCCATCGCGCGCAGGTTCACGCTGGCGGCGAAGCCGGACGCGGAGAGGATCAGGACGGCCCGCCCATGGTCGACGGTCGACGCGGCGGCCGTCACGGACGGATCGCCCTTGAGGGAACCGGCGAACGGCCGAGCCGCCCGGATGGAGAGCGGGAGACCTGCCGCGAAACTGCGTGACGGATGGTCATTCTGCACACGTTCCGAGCATGGACAAAAGCAATCCAATCTTCAGCGTCCGCCCTTTGACTTCGCGCCAGTCGGACGATTTATAAAATAGTTTATAAAATCCAGGAAGCGACGGCGTGGCCGAGTGCAGTCCTGATTTGCAAAGCATGTCTCGTCTTTTGCCGATGCGCAGTCCCCGCACGGCGGCTGGCGAGGTCCTGTCGAAAAGGAACCGTCCATGCGCAGCCATCGTCCTCTCGCGCTTCTCGGCGTGATCAGCCGCCGCACCGTTCTCCTTGCAGGAATCGCGCTTGCGGCGGCCTTTACGCCGGCTGCCGCCGTTGCCGCCGACAAGGCCGCGACGATCGTCCTCAGCACCACCGACCAGGACGTCAGCTACCAGCCCTACGGGCCCCTCGCGGCCCAGCTCGGCTATTTCGCCGAGGAAGGCCTCGACGTCACGATCGAGACCGCCGGCACCAGCGGCCAGGTTCTGCAGCTGGTCCTGTCCGGCAAGGCGCAGTTCGGCATGGTGGGTCCCGACAGCGTCCTCCTCGCCGCCGCCAAGGGCGACGTGCCGATCAAGATGATCTACGTGCTCATCCGCAAGAGCATCTACACGGCGGCGGTGAAGCCGGACTCGCCCATCCAGGACTTCAGCGGCCTTGCCGGCAAGGTGGTCGGCATGCCGGCCCTCTCCACCACGCTGGAGGCCTTCACCAAGATCCGCATGACCGACGACGGCGCCCCCGGGCCGGCCGCCAGCATCATCGAGACGGGCTATGGCGTGACCTCTATGGAGGCGCTGAAGTCCGGCACCATCGACGCCTTCATCGCCTGGCCGGGCCTCTTCGCGGCCTACCAGAACGCGGGCTACGACATCCGCCTGCTGCCCTACGGCGACTGGCAGAACGACTACTACGGCATCGGCCTTGCCGCCCGCGAGGACTACATCGCCGCCAACCCGGACGTGATCGACACCATCGCGCGCGGTCTCGCCAAGTCGGCCGTCTTCATCAAGACCAACCCGGAGAAGGTGGTCGAGACCTTCTGGGCCACCTACCCGACCCGCGCGCCGCTGCCGGGCGAGGACGTGGAGGAGGCGATGACGAAGGAGATGCGCATTCTCGGCGCGACCATCGGCCAGATGCGCATCGACGAATTCCCGCTCGACTTCATGTGGGGCTCGCAGGACGCCGCCACCTGGCAGCGCCACTACGACCTCCTGAAGAAGACCGGCCAGATCACGACGGATTTCGATCCGACGAAGTTCTTCACGAACGACTTCAACGAGAAAGCCAACGCCTTCGACCGCGCGCCCATCGTCGCGTCGGCGGCCGAATGAGCGCGCCCTCTCCGGCGTCTGCGCAAGGTCAGGCCGCGAAGGCGAGCCCCATCCATGTCTCGGCGGTGACCAAGGTCTTCAAGACCCGCACCGGCGACGAGGTGCTGGCGCTCGCCGACACGACCTTCAAGATCGCGAGCGGCGAGTTCGTGTCGATCGTCGGGCCGTCCGGCTGCGGCAAGTCCACGGTGATGCGCATCATCGCGGGGCTGATGGAAGCCTCCAAGGGCGCCGTACTGCTCGGATCGAAGGTGGTCACCACGCCATCGCCCGAGATCGGCATCGCCTTCCAGAAGGCCGTGCTCCTGCCCTGGCTTCCGGTCGCCCGCAACATCGCCCTGCCGGCCGAGTTGGAAGGCCGGATGGCCAAGGCCGAAATCGACGCGCGGGTGGACCGGCTGCTGGAGATGGTGCGCCTCAAGGGCGCCGGGGGCCGCTACCCCGGCGAACTCTCCGGCGGCATGCAGCAGCGCGTCTCGATCGCCCGCGCGCTGATGACGGAACCGTCCGTTCTTCTCATGGACGAACCGTTCGGCGCCCTCGACGCGCTGACGCGCGAGCATATGCACGACGAGTTGCTGGCCATCTGGGCGGCGAACCGTCCGACCGTGGTCTTCATCACCCACGACATCGCCGAGGCCGTCTACCTGTCGGACCGGGTGCTGGTGATGGCGTCGCGCCCCGGCCGCGTCATCGCCGACGTGCCGATCGACCTGCCGCGGCCCCGCACGCCCGACATCCGCGGCGAGGCCCGTTTCGCCAAGCTCGGCGCCGAGATCCGCGCCCTCATTCCCCACTGACCTCGCCCCACGACCCTCGGAGGGAGCCATGGCCATGACAGGACAGAAGAGCGGGCGCATGTCTCAGCTCTCGGCGACGCTCGCCGACCTGCAGACATCCCGACTCGCCGGCGTGCTCCACGTGGTCGGCGTGCGCATGGTCCAGCTTCTCGGCGGATTGCTCGTCTGGGATCTGCTCGTGCGCGGGTTCCAGGTCGACCCGCGGATCGTGCCCTCGCCGCTGGACGTCCTTGAATCCCTCTGGAACCTGACGATCTCCGGCATCCTCTTCGATGCCATCCGGATCACCATGCTGCAGACGGTGATCGGCTTCGTCATCGGCGCCGGCCTCGGCATCGTGCTCGCCGTGACCCTGTCCGAGGTCAAGATCCTGAAGCTGATCCTGCAGCCCTACATCGTCGCGCTGCAGGCGGTCCCGAAGGTGGCGGTCGCCCCGCTCTTCCTCATCTGGTTCGGCTTCGGCATGGAATCGAAGATCGCGCTCGTGGTCAGCATCCTGTTCTTTCCCGTGCTGGTGAACACGATGGCGGGCCTCGACGCCACCACCGAGGAGCAGTTGGAACTGATGCGGGCCTATCGGGCGACCCGGTGGCAGACGCTCGTCCGCCTGAAGGCCTATGTGGCCCTTCCCTTCGTGTTCGCCGCCTTCGAGGTCTCCCTGGTCCTCGCCCTGACGGCGTCCGTGGTGGCGGAGCTCCTCGGATCCGGCACCCTCGTCGGCCTCGGCACGCTCATCAAGATCTTCGACGCGCGCATGAACTCGGCCGGCATCTTCGCCGTGCTGATCGTGCTCTCCGTCCTCGGCGTCGCCCTCCACGCCCTGGTCATCGCCGCCTCGCACCGCTTCCTTGCCTGGAGCCGCCCGCTCTGAGGCGGTCCCGCTCGACACCAGGCTTCCCCGTCGCACACAGGAAAGGACCTCCGGCATGTGCCAGTCCGAAACCATGCATCTGGCTGTCGACTGCTCCTTCATCCACACGGACCATCTCTGGGCGCAGCCGGGATCATGGGTCGGCTACCACTACTACGGCCCGGACTTCTACGAGGACGTCGCCCGCACCGCCCAGCGCGGCTGTTTCGACATGATCTTCTTCGGCGACGCGGCAGAGACGCCGGAGAACTTCGGCGGCAACTACGACGTGCCGCTCCGGCAGGGCATCCGCTGGCCCAAGCACGACATGATGCCGATGATCCCCTACATGGCCAAAGCCGCACCCAACCTCGGCTTCGGCATCACCATGTCGACCACCTACCACCACCCGTTCCACGTGGCGCGGCTCTACTCCTCCCTCGACCACGTCACCGGCGGGCGGATCGCCTGGAACGCCGTCACCTCCGCCTACAAGAACGAGGCGGCGAACTGGGGCTATGACGTGATGATGCCGGCCGCCGAGCGCTACGAGCGGGCGCGCGAACACATGGCCGTCGTGCTGGCGCTCTGGAACAGCGTGGAGGCGGACGCCATCGTGATGGACCGGGAGAAGGGCATCTTCGCGGACCCTTCCAAGGTCCACCTCATCAATCACGAGGGCAAGCACTTCCGGGTTCGCGGGCCGCTGCCGGTGCTGCCCTCGCCGCAGGGCCGCCCCGTGGTCATCCAGGCCGGGCAGTCGCAGGACGGCATGAACCTCGCCTCCCTCCATGCCGACATGCAGTTCGTCTCCCGCCGCACCCTGAAGAGCATCGGCGAGCACCGGGCTGTTCTCGACGATCTCACGGTCAAGCACGGCCGCAGCCCGCGCGACCTCGGCGTGTTCTGGTCGGTCCGCGTCCAGGTCGGCGACACCCGGGAGGACGCTATCCGCAAGGAGCGGCGCTTCCTCGATCATCTGCCGGACAACGCCGGCCTCATCGAGCTCTCCTTCCTCTACGGACTCGACTTCGCGAAGTTCGACGGCAAGATGCGGCTCGGCGATCTCCTGGAGGTCGTGCAGCAGCAGCAGGTTCACTGGGGCACCTTCCAGGAGCTCGTGAAGACCGAAGGGGCGGAGACCACCCTGGAGGAGGTCGGCCGCCGCTACATCGCGGAGCGCTCCAACTACGTCGTCGGTTCTGTGAAGGACGTCGCCGACCATCTGGAGGCTGTTCACGAGGCAGGTGGGCGCAACGGCGGCATCATCCTGGCGAAGAGCTTCGACGCGCCGGGCATGCTGCGCGACTTCGTCGAGATGGTGGTGCCGGAACTCCAGCGTCGCGGCCTCATGCGCAAGCGCTATAGAGAGACGACCCTGAGGGGGAATCTCAACAGCTAGACCGGTCGCCCCAGGCCGGCGAAGGGGGGACGATGGCCAGCAACAGCCGCATCGCGGGCCTGGACGACCGTGGCGCCAGCCTTGCCGATCTCAACACGCCCGTCGCGCGTCTGCGCGGCGACGGCATGCGGCGGCAGACCCTCAAGCAGTTCGCCCGCGAAGGCATCCTGGCGGCGATCCTGCGCGGCGAGGTGAAGCCCGGCGAGAAGCTGCTCCAGAAGGAGCTGGCGGATCGCCTCGGCATCAGCATCACGCCGGTCCGCGAGGCCCTGAACGAATTGAGCGCGGAGGGCTTCGTGCATCTCGATCCGCACCGCGGGGCGGTGGTGCGCAAGATGAGCGAGGCCGAGATGGTGGAGATGTCGAGCATCCTCTCGGCGTTGATCCCGCTCTCGGCGAAGCTCATCGCGGAGAACATCACCGACGCGGAGCTGGAACACGCGACCGCGTTGCAGGACGAACTGGAACAGGTGACGGACGTGACCGAGTTCGTGCGGCTCAACCGGGTCTTCCACAACTTCCTGACCGACTGCGCCCGGGCCCCTCGCCTCGCCGGCATCATCAACCCTTTGCGCGACTCGCTCTCGGTCATGCTGAACATCACGGTCCGCCGCATCGACGACCGGCTCAACCAAGCGAACAGGGAGCATCGCGATCTTCTCGCCGCGCTCGCCGCCCGCGACGTTGACGCCACCATCGCGGCGATGACCGAACACATGCGACCGAATCGCCAGGCGATCCGAACCTTCTTCGAGGACCAGGCCCGCCCGTTCGCGCGCTGACAACCCCGGCGCGCGAGGGCTTTACCAGACGGAATGCGGCGGACACGAAACGCCGCGCGATTCATCCAAAGACCCTCACCGCACCGGAGCGCGCCTGACCATGTGCTTATCGGAAAGCCTTCACTTGGCCATCGACTCGTCCTTCATCCACACCGACCATCTCTGGTGCACGCCGGGCTCCTGGCACGGCTACGACTATTATGGACCGAGCTTATACGAGGACCTCGCCCGCATCGCGCAGCGCGGCTGCTTCGACATGATCTTCTTCGGCGATGCGGCCGAGACGCCGGAGAACTTCGGGGACGGCTACGCCACGCCCCTCCGGGAGGGCTATCGCTGGCCGAAGCACGACATGATGCCGATGATCCCCTACATGGCCATGGCAGCCCCGAACCTCGGCTTCGGCATCACCACGTCGACCACCTACCACCACCCCTTCCACGTGGCGCGGCTCTACGCCTCGCTCGACCACGTCACCGGCGGCCGAGTCGCCTGGAACGCGGTGACGTCGGCCTACAAGAACGAGGCCGCGAACTGGGGCCACGACGTGATGATGCCGCCCGCGGAGCGTTACGAGCGGGCGCGCGAGCACCTGAAGGTGGTGACCGACCTCTGGGCCAGCGTGGAGGCCGACGCCATTCTGATGGACCGGGAGAGCGGCGTCTTCGCCGACCCGGCGAAGGTTCACCTCGTCAACCACGAGGGCAAGTATTTCAAGGTCCGCGGCCCGCTGCCCTGCCTGCCCTCCCGCCAGGGCCGCCCGGTGCTGATCCAGGCCGGCCAGTCCGAGGACGGCATGAATCTCGCCGCCAAGTATGCCGACATGCAGTTCGTCTCGCGCCGCACCACCCGGAGCATCGCCGACCATCGGGCACATCTGGACGCCCTGACGGTCCAGCACGGCCGGACCCCGCGCGACCTCGGCGTGTTCTGGACCGTCCGCGTCGTCGCCGGCGACACCCGCGAGGACGCGATCCGCAAGGAGCGCCGCTTCCTGGAGACGCTGCCCGACAATGCCGGCCTCATCGAGCTCTCCTTCCAGTTCGGCTTCGACTTCTCCAAGCTCGACGGCCGGATGAAGCTCGTCGACATGGTCGACCTGATCCGGTCGCAGCGCACCTACTGGGGGCCGTTCCAGGAGCTCCTGAACACCGAGGACCCGAACACTGAGATCGAGGATCTCGGCCGCCGCTGGATCACCGAGCGGTCCAACTTCGTGGTCGGCAGCGTCAAGGAGGTGGCCGATCACCTGGAGGAGGTGCACGAGGCCGGCGGCCGCAACGGCGGCATCATCCTGACCAAGAGCTACGCCGCCCCGGGCGCCCTTCGCGACTTCGTGGAACTCGTGGTCCCCGAACTCCAGCGCCGCGGCCTCGTGCGCAAGCGCTACACCCACGACACGCTGCGCGGCAACCTGAACAGCTGAAGCGGACTGCCGGACGACGAAGCCCGGCACCCACCCGGCAAACCCTCCCCGATCGGGGAACCCGCGGACACGGCCCATCGACCCCATACGCAGGCCCACGCCAGCTCACTTGATCCTGCAATGTTATAACGTTACGTTGCTGCCGAACAACGACCCACGAACCAGCGCCGTCGGGTGCCGATTCGAAACCGAGGGTCGGTCCGGCGATGGAGCGGAGCGTGACGGGGCTGCAGTCTGGGCTGGTGCGGCATGCCGGGGAGGCGCCCGAACGCATCCCGGTGCTCGTCGTCACCGGCTTCCTCGGGGCCGGCAAGACGACCCTCGTCAACCGCGTCCTCGCCGATCCGGCCTTTGCCGACACCGCGGTGATCGTCAACGAGTTCGGCGATGTGGATGTGGACGGCGATCTGGTGCGCACCGCGCGCGGTGACCTTCTGGTCTCCACGACGGGATGCATCTGCTGCACCGCGTCCTCCGACATCCGCGCCACCCTGTTCGACCTCCACGAGACGGCACGGGCGAGGCTGTCGCGACCGTTCGCGCGGGTGATCGTGGAGACCACGGGCCTTGCCGACCCCGCCGCCGTCATCAACGCCCTGACGCCGGGCGCCCTCCCCGCCCATGGACTGCGCGACCACACGGTCGCCCGCCGCTTCCGGCTTTCCGCCGTGCTCACCCTGGTGGACGGCGTGACCGGCGACCTGGCGCTCGACCGGCACCTGGAAGCGGTCAAGCAGATCGCCTTCGCCGACACGGTGCTGGTCACCAAGACCGATCTCCTCCGGGATCCTGCGAGCCGCCGCGACCGCGACGCCCTGTTGGCGAGGATCGGCGAGATGAACCCGTCCGCCACCCTGGCGACGTCGTTTGACGCGGCGGACCTCGCCGCGCTGTTCGACCGTCACTATGCGCCGGATCGGCTCGGCGGCGACGCGGAAGGCTGGCTTGCCATCGACCGGCTGACGCGCCCCGATTCCGGACCGGGCGCGCAGGCGGCGCGGCCAGATCCGGACGGCCCGGGCATCCCCGGCCGCCACGCCGACGACATCGCGGCCGTGGTGCTTCGCCATCCCGGCGTCCTTTCGCGCACGACGCTCGACGTCTTCCTGACGCTGCTCCAGAGCATCGCCGGCGCCGAGGTTCTGAGGGTCAAGGGCCTCGTGGCACTCGTTGACAACCCGGAGCGGCCGATCGTCGTCCACATAGTTCGCCATGTGATCCATCCGCCAGTCCGCCTCGATCGATGGCCCTCCGTGGATCGGACCAGCCGCCTCGTGGTCATCGGACGGGGCATTGATCCGGACGGCTTGACGCGCGTGTTCGCCACCCTCGCCGAAAGAGCGCCCCGGCCCCACGCGGTCCCGGGCGGCCGCCTCGGCCTTGCCCTCGCCGGTCTCGCGGCGGCGGCGGGTCTGGCCGTCGCCATCCCATCCTTTTCAACCGCTTCCGCCGATCCGTCAGGCACGCCCGCATCCCTGGAGATCCAGAAATGACCGACAGCATTCCCGTCACCGTCCTCACCGGCTACCTCGGCGCCGGCAAGACCACGCTCCTCAACCGCATCCTCACGGAGACCCACGGCAAGCGCTACGCCGTGATCGTCGACGAGTTCGGCGAGGTCGGCATCGACAACGACCTCGTCGTGGACGCCGACGAGGAGATCTTCGAGATGAACAACGGGTGCATCTGCTGCACCGTGCGCGGCGACCTCATCCGCATCATTGAGGGCCTGATGAAGCGCAAGGGCGCCTTCGACGGCATCCTGATCGAGACCACCGGCCTCGCCGACCCGGCGCCGGTGGCCCAGACCTTCTTCGTCGACGAGGACGTGCGCCGGAACACCCGTCTCGACGCCATCGTGACCGTGGTCGACGCCCGCCATCTCCTGCAGGAACTCGACGAGGCCCACGAGGCGCAGGAGCAGATCGCCTTCGCCGACACGCTGATCCTCAACAAGACCGACCTCGTGTCCGCGGACGACCTCGCCGCCGTCCGGGCCCGCATCCGCGCCATCAACCCCACCGCCACCATCCGCGAGACGACCCGCTGCGACGTGCCGCTCGACGCGGTGCTCGGCCGCGGCGCTTTCAGCCTGGACCGCATCCTGGAGGTGGAGCCGGAGTTCCTCACCGAGGAGCACGCCCACGCGCACGACGACCACGTCACCAGCCTGTCGCTGACGTCGGACGCCCCGCTCGATCCGGACGTCTTCCTGCCGTGGATGCAAGAGGTGGCGGCCAAGCTCGGCACCGACATCCTGCGCATGAAGGGCATCATCGCCTTCCAGAACGATCCGGACCGTTTCGTCATCCAGGGCGTCCACATGCTCCTCGAAGGCGATCACCAGCGCCCCTGGAAGGACGGCGAGCCGCGCGTCTCCCGCCTCGTCTTCATCGGCCGCGACCTGCCGAAGGACGTTCTCGCCGACGGCTTCGCCAAGGCGGTGGTGAAGGAGCCGGCGGTTCATTGAGCTTCGCCAATCCCTTCGCGCCGAAGCCGCGCGGCGTCCTCGGCGACGTCGCGCGGGTGAAGGCTCTGGTGCGCGACGTCCTCGGTCTTCCCGAGGCCGTCGGCGTCACCGTGTCCGAGATCGTCTGCCGCGATCCGGTCTGCCCGGGGCTGGAGACCGTGATCCTGATCATGCCGCCCGGCGCGCCGACGCGGCACATCCGGATTCCCGGCCCCCTTGCGGCGGTGACGCGGGATGCCCTGGCCGAGGCCCGCGCGACGCCTGAGGGCTCCTGACAGCTATCTGCCCGCCGTGATCGCCCCCCGTCACGCGGCCGCCGAGGTCCCGAGCGCCAGAACGGCGTAGCGGGCCACCTTGCCCGCCGCCACCAGCGGCACGAAGGTCCGCAGCGGCTCGCGCAAAGTCCCGGCCACCACGGTGAGCGGGTCGCCGATGACTGGCATCCAGGCAAGAAGAAGGCTCCAGCGTCCCCAGCGCCGGTACCAGCCCTCCGCCCGCGCCAACGCGCCCGGCGACACCGGGAACCAGCGACGATCCTTGAAGCGCTCCAGGCCGCGTCCGAGGACCCAGTTGATTACCGATCCCATCACGTTGCCGACGCTCGCCACCGCCACCAGCAGCCAGGGCGCGACATCCCCGGCAACGATCAGCGCCACCAGGAGCGCCTCCGACTGAGCCGGCACGATGGTGGCCGCCAGGAGCGCGGCCGCGAACAGACCGGCGAGCGAGGCGACCTCCGTCACGGCGCACCGTCGAAAGGTGGCCGGTAAAGCCCGTCCCCGCATCGCCGCATCACCGGTCCCGGGACCGTCACGCCGGGTGATCTATGTCTCAAGCGAATTTTCATACGCAGCCTTGAGGCCATGTCAGATCCAGTTCCCGGCAAGCAGGGGGTTGGTTGACCCGAAGGGCCGGCTCCCCTTGAGCGAAAGAAAGCGGGTGTCTCGGCCTGAAGCCTCCGCTGCGGCGACCGTAGCAAAAGAACGATGTCAGTCATGTCAGGTGCACCAAACTGATTTATTAAATGTCCAGCCTGTGGTTACGCTTCGGCATGGGCCTTCGCCGCGCGTCGCCATCATTCAAAGCGGGACACCGTCCATGCGTTTCCTCACGATCGCACTCGCGTCCGCGTTGGCCTTGACCGGCGGCCTCCAGGTCGGGGCGGCCTTGGCGGAGGGTCTTGATCCCGCCCAGCCGCTCTGGATGCGCACGCCGGCGATCTCGCCGGACGGCAGCACCCTCGCCTTCACCTATCGGGGCCGGATCCACACGGTCGATGCCGCCGGCGGCGAGGCGAAGCCGCTCACCGATCCGCAATTCCGCTCCACCGATCCCGTCTGGGCGCCGGACGGCAAGTCCATCGCCTTCTCCGCCGACGTGTTCAACGCGGGCGACGTCTACACGGTCCCGCTGGACGGTGGGGAGATCCGGCGGCTGACCTACGGCGGATTGCTGGACCTTCCGCTCGCCTTCACCCCGGACGGTTCGGACGTCATCGTTTTCGCGTCGGGGACCGCCCCGATGAACGCGAACTTCATGGACGGGATCAGCCGCTTCTTTCCGGGCAAGGTGATGTCGGTGCCGGCGAAGGGCGGGCGGGAGCGTCCGTTCATGCCGGTTCCGACCCGCCAGGCTTCGCTGTCGAACGACGGCAAGCTCCTCGCCTATGCCTCCGTCGGCTCGCTGGAGGTCACGGTCCGAAAGCGCCAGATCTCGGACGGGACGTCGGACATCTGGATCTTCGACCGAACGACCGGCCGCCACCGCCAGCTCACCCACCACCGCTCCAACGAGAAGAGCCCAGTCTTCTCCGCGGACGGACGGTTCGTCTACTACACCGCCGAGATGCCGGCGAACGGCGAGGTCGACGTCGACGCCCAGCCCGTCAGCACCAACGTGTGGCGGATCCCGGTCGACGGCGCGGCGGCGCCGGAGCAGCTGACCTTCCACGACACGCTGCCCGTGCGCGGTCTTTCGATCAGCCGCGACGGCACCCTCGCCTACGGCTACGACGGCGAGATCTGGACCTTGGCGCCCGGCGGCAAGCCCGCGAAGGTGGCCGTCAGGATCGCCCAGGGCACGCTGGCGACGGGCCGCGAGCCGGTGGACGCGAACGATCAGGTCACCGAGGTGGCCGTGTCGCCCGACGGGTCCGAACTCGCCCTAATCGCCCGCGGCGACGTCTTCGTCGTCCAAGCCGCGACCGGCAAGACCCGCCGGATCACCGACACGCCTCAGGCGGAGCGCTCGGTGGGGTTCTCGCCGGACGGCCGCAAGCTTCTCTACGCCTCCGATCGCCAGATCGACTGGGACCTGTTCGAAAGCCGCATCGTGCGCGCATCGGACGCCGGCTTCGTCGAGGCGGCGGAGATCGAGGAGACCGTTCTCCTTGACACCGAGACCGATCTCCTTCAGCCGCTCTATTCGCCGAAGGGCGACAAGGTGGCCTACCGCGACGGCCGGAACGCGCTGCACGTCCTCGACATCGAGAGCGGGCAGACCAGCGAGGCCCTCCCCGACAGCGCGTCCTATTCCTACAGCGAGGGCGACCTCAGCCATGCCTGGTCGCCGGACGGCCACTATCTGACGACGTTCACCGGCCTGGAGATCGGCAACTCGGAGGTCGAGGTGATCGAGGTCGCAACGGGCCTTCGGCACGACATCTCGCGGAACGGCTTTGCCGACAAACGGCCGCTCTTCAGCCGCGACGGCGCGATGGTCTACTGGACGTCGGACCGGTTCACCACGCGTCAGCTGGACGACCAGACCGCGACCGGCGACGTGGTCGGCACCTTCCTCTCGCGCGAGGCCGCCAAGGCCTTCGCCGACCGCAAGCCGATCGTCCCGGGAGCACCGGACTTTGCGGGCGCGCCGGACCGCACCCTGCGCCTCACGGGCCTGTCGCAGACCGTTCTCTTCACCGATCTCGGCGCCGACGGGGAGACGCTGACCGTCGTGTCGACGCTGACTGGCGCGGACCTCTTCGGCTACGCCTTCGACATCCGCACCGGAGCCGCCAAGCCACTTTTCCAGGCCGCCGCCACCGGCACGGAGGCCTTCGCGGTCGATCGGGACGGCAGGACGCTCTACGTGACCGGGGCCGGCAAGGTCGACGCCTACGATCTCGCCACCGGCGCCGCCAGCGCCATCCCCTTCGACACCACGGCCCCGCGCGACCTTCGCGAAGAGATGGCCTACCTGTTCGACCACCAGTGGCGGCTCGTGCAATCCAAGTTCTACGACAAGGCCATGCACGGCGTGGACTGGCCGAAGATGCGCGGCCTCTACGCCAAGCATCTGCCCCACATCTCCCATTGGGAAGACTTGGCCGAACTGGTGGCCGAGATGCAGGGCGAGCTCAACGCCTCGCACATGTTCTCCAGCTTCAAGCCGGACGAGCCACGCTGGGACCGGATCGGGATGCTCGGTCTCTACTACGACCGGGACCACGCCGGACCGGGCTTCAAGGTCGCCGGCGTGCTCGACGGCGGGCCGGCCGACGCGCCGGGCAGCCTGCTGGTGCCGGGCGCCGTTATCATGGCGGTGGACGGCGTGACCATCGGGCCGGACGCCGAGATCGGGCCGCTCCTCAACGGCAAGATCGGCAAGACCGTGCTGCTCGGCGTGGCCGCGCCGGGATCGGGCTTGAACTCGATGGCCGAACAGACGGTCACGCCCATCGACGCCGACGCGGAGGCGCATCTTGCCTATCTCCGCTGGGTGAAGCAGCGGCGCGCGATCGTGGAGACGCTCTCCGGCGGCCGGCTCGGCTACGTCCACGTCGCCGCCATGAACGACTTGGAGATGCGCAAGGTCTTCGGCGAACTGCTGGGCCGCTATGACAAGGCGGAGGCCGCCGTGATCGACGTCCGCTTCAACACCGGCGGCTTCCTGCACGACCAGCTCGTCACCTTCGTGACCGGGCGGCGGCACTCCGGGCTGTTCACCCGCAACGGCGCGGATCTCGGCCTCTCGCCCTACGACCGATGGGCAAGGCCAACCGCGATGGTGCAGAACGCGTTCAGCTACTCCGACGGATCGATCTTCCCGGCCTACTACAAGATCGAGGGGCTCGGTCCCATCGCGGGCGACCGCGTTCCGGGAACCGGGACGGCGGTCTACGGCATCCCGCAGCTGGAACCGCGCCTGGAGTTCGCCGTCGCCCAGCTCGGCTTCCGCACCAAGGAGGGCCGGTTCTTCGAGAACAGCGAGATCGTCCCGGACATCCTCGTGCCGACCGACCCGAATGCCCTCGCCCCGGACCACGACCCCCAGTTGGAGGCCGCGGTGAAGGCGCTCTTGGAGACGCTCGATCGCAAGTGAGAGCAGCACGTTGGGCGCGTCTGCCCACGCCGAGTGTGAGACCCTGGAACCGCCCGGAAGGTCGATCACCGCACCGGTGTCCCGCTTCTGGCGGACCATGGACTGGTGACCGGCGGCAGCCTCGATCAGCCACTCGCGCCTGGCCGCCGACCGCGCGTCGGTTAAAGGGGCGCTGTGCGTGCCAACGCCGAAGGTCTGGGCGACCATCTGGGCGCAGTCTTGGTTGGCCACCGAAGGTGCGCGCGAATCGGCGATGATCCGCCGTTCAGCTTTCGCATTCGGGGTCACCGACCTGATGATCCTCCATATAGTCGCAGCCCAACACCGGAACGGCGACGCCGGCCTCAGCTTGGCTGTGCGCACCGATCACGCGCAGGACACGGCCGGCGTAGCCCACGAAGGCGGGTCATACGGAGGCTTAACGAACTGTGGCCGGTTGCACGATCACGGTGGACCGCTAGGGTTGCGTGCCGGTGCACGCATCTGGGCTCAAGGCGCTGAACTAATTGGCAGAAAGAAGATTGGCTGGGGGACCTGGATTCTAATCCTAGGCGTCCTAAGTCACTGACAACGCTAAAACCTATTGCCTTTCAGCCCCTTACAAGCCACAACTGTTACGGCTGACTGTTACGGCTTGCAGGAACAGACGGGGCACACATGGCACTCGCGACCAACCTCACCCGGCGATCCGGATCGAAGAACTACTACGTGCGCCGAGAGGTGCCGAAGGAGCTTCAGCCGATCATCGGCAAGCGCGAGGTTTGGGTGTCGACCGGCACGTCGGACCCCCGTGAGGCCAAGCGCAAGGCCCGCGCCATCCACGACCGCCTGGAGGCCGAATGGGATGCTGCCCGGCCCCGGACCACCTTGACCGACGACGATATCGAGCACGCCGTGTGGACCCGGTATCTCGCCATCCTGGAGACCGACGAACGCTTCCGGACCGAACTGCCGACCGACGAAGACCTGGATGACGTATGGGCCGAGCTGACCAAGGACTATGACGACGACGACCTGGAGGCCTTCCGCATCCTCCGGTCGCTTCGTGACGCCGCCACCGAAGACCGCGACCGGCGCCTCGCCCGTCTCCGGACCCTGAACACGGCCTTGACCACCAACGAGACACGCCCCGTCCGCGACGTGGTCGACGCCGTGCTCGCCGAGCAGCGCGTCGAGATCCACCGATCGGACCCGGCACACAAGAAGCTCTCGCACCACCTGATGCGGGCCGAGCGGGAAGCCCTCGCCCGCACCTTCGAACGCGACAAGAACGTGTTCCACGGCAAGCCCAAGGACCCCGTCGTCAAGCCGCCGTCGCGGCCACACATCGCGGCCTCGCCCGACGAAACCGTAATGGCGATGTTCGAACGCTACGCCCGTGAGAACCCGAACAACGTCAAGCCCGACACCCTCGCCCAGGCCCGCGCCGCCGTGCAGATGTTCGCCGACTTCGTTGGACCGAAGTTCGCCGCGACGGCAATCGACAAGAAGGCAGTCCGCGACTGGAAAGCCCTCCTACTCGACTACCCGGTGAAGGCCAGCGAGACCAAGGCGTTTCGAGGCCTCGGCCTCCGTGAGATCATCGAAGCCAACAAGACGGAGGGAAAGCCCGCCATCACCCCGCGCACCGTCAACCGCTACCTCTCCGGCCTGTCGGCCTTCTGCGACTGGTTGCGGGTGAACGACTACATCCCCGCCAACCCGTGCGACGACCTACTTCTCAAGGTCGACAAGAGATCCAAGCGCCGCCCGTTCACGACGGACGAACTCAACAAGCTATTCCGCGCGCCCCTCTTCACCGGCTGCATGTCGGAAGACCGGCTGCACGTGCCCGGCAACCTCGTTATCGATGAACACGAATATTGGCTTCCGCTCGTCATGCTCTTCAGCGGCGCCCGCCCCGCCGAGATCGCCCAGCTTCTCGTCACAGACGTTCGGCAAGAGCATGACCACTGGATCATGCACATAACCACCACGGCCGACGAAGACGACGACCGCAGCGTGAAGACCGCAGGCAGCATGCGCGTGGTGCCGGTTCACTCCGAACTGGTGCGGCTTGGCTTCATCGGCTTCCGGAACCGGCAAGCGGACAAGGGCGAGAAGCGGTTGTTCCCCCGCGCCGAGCGCAACAAGCGCGGCCAGATCGCCGCCGACTTCTCCCGCGCCTTCACCCGGCAAGTGCTGAAGGGAATAGACCTGGAGGACCCAGGCCGCTTGTCGCTCTACAGCTTCCGCCACGGCTTCATTGACGCCATCCGCCGCGCCGGCCTCCTGGATGAGGCCTTCGGTTTCATCGTCGGCCACACCAAGGCAACGACCACCGGCATCTATGGCACCCTGCCTCAAGGCATGCTGACGCAGCGCATCGAGATTGTGGAGAAGGTCGCCTATCCCGGCCTAGACCTAGCTCATCTTTATAGATGATTCTTACAATGTAAGTATTGAGCATGCATGCGTTGCCTGATATCCTATTGGCAGTTTCGTCAATAGGATGCAGGCGTTGGACCTCAAGGACTTCAAAAACCGAATTCTCGGCCGCGCCGCGCCTCCGGTTGAGGAAAAGGCCGCGCCGGCGTCGTTCGGCTTCGAACAGTTCGCCTTTCCGGCGGTTGCGTCTGGCGTGTCCGTTGGTCCGCAGAACGCGATGCGCGTTCCCGCCGTGCTCCAGGCCGTGCGTCTCATTTCCTCGACCGTCGCCTCGCTTCCGGCCCGCGTCTTCGTTGGCGGCACCAATGGCGTGAAGACTGAGGACGCCACGCACCCCGTCTTCGACCTCCTGCATTCCCAGGCGAACCCCTGGACCCCGGCGCCGCGCTTCTTCGAAGTCCTCACGGTCGACGCCCTTCTTCATGGCAACGCCTACGCCCTGGTGAACCGAGTCAACGGTCGCGCCGTGGAGCTGCACCGCCTCGCCCCTGGCACCGTGTCGCTTGAGCTGGACCTCTACAGCGGCGAACCGCGCTACCGTGTCGGCGACAACCGCGCCCAGCGTGTCTATGCCTGGTCCGACATCATCCACGTCGCCGCCCCCACGCCGGCCTATGATGGCGTGCAGGGTGTCAGCCCCGTGCAGCTCGCCCGCGAAGCCATCGGCCTCGCCCTCGCCTTGGAAGCGCACGCCGCCCGACTGTTCGCCAATGGCGGACGCCCGTCTGGCGTCTTGACCGTGCCGAAAAAGCTGGACCCGGAGACAGTGGAACGCATGGGCGCCTCGTGGCGTGCCACTCACGGCAACGGCAACAGCGGCGGAACCGTTCTTCTAGAGCACGGCACCACCTTTCAGCCGCTCGCCTTCAAGTCTGTTGATGCCGAATACATGCTTCAGCGCGAATTCGCGGTCACTGAGATCGCCCGCGCCTTCGGCATTCCGCCGACGATGCTTTTCCAGCTTCAGCGCGGCACGCACCACAACACCGAAGAGCTGCACCGGCAGTTCGTCGCCCAGACCCTCGCCCCATGGCTCCGCGCTTGGGAAGGCGCCCTTGAGCGCGTCCTTCTCACGGACGCCGAGCGCCCCACCACGAACATCGAATTCGACACCGCCGTGCTGGTGGAAGCGACGCAGACGCAGCGCGCCGAGATCGCTTCGACCTACCGCGCCGCTGGCGTCATGACCGGCAACGAGATCCGCCGCACCCTCAACCTTCCCCCGCACGCCGAGGGCGACACCCTCGTTTCGCCGCACGTCGCCACCGCCGCGCCCAAGGCCGAGGCAGACGAGCCGGCGCCCACCGAAGAGACCACCAACGATGAATGACGACGACAGCACCGCCGTGACGCTGTTCTTCGGCGACGGCACCCGCCGCTTCAACCTCTCGGCCGACGTCATGCCGGAGCTTGAAGCCCAGTGCGGCGGTATCGGCGCCCTGGTCTACCGCTTCCACGCCCGGCCGAACGTCTCCTTCACGTTCGCCGACCTTCTGACCGTGCTTCGCCTCGGCCTCATCGGCGGTGGCACACCGCCCCAGGTCGCCGCCCGGATTGTGGACACCTACGCCGCCCGCCGGCCCGTCGTGGAAAGCTTCCCGGTCGCCCTCGCAGTGCTCAACAGCAAGTGGTTCGGAGCCGCAGCAACCGAGGCCGACATCGCCCAGGCCGAGGCCGACGCCAAGACCGACGACGCCCTTTCCAACTCGATTGCCGAAGGCAACTGACGTGACCAACTTCCTGGAGCTGAAGACCTCCATCACCGTTGACGACGAAGGCCTGGTTGCCGGCATCGCATGGCCGTTCGGCACGCCCGACCGTGTCGGCGACGTCATCACGCCCGGCGCCTTCAAGGGCGCCCGCGCCCCGCTTCCGATCCTCTTCGGCCACGACCCCAACGACCCTGTCGGCACATGGACCGAGATCACCGAGACCGGCGCCGGCCTCCAGGTGAAGGGCCGTCTCCTGATTGACGACGTCGCCCGCGCCCGCGAAGTCCGCGCCCTGGTGCGTGCTGGCGCTGTTGGTGGCCTGTCGATCGGCTTCTCTACCAAGAAGGCCGCCCCCCGTCGTGGCGGTGGCCGAACCATCACGGACCTAGAACTTGTCGAGATTTCGCTTGTGACGGTCCCATGTCATCCAGGCGCCCGCATCACGGCCGCCAAGGACGCCGCAGCTACGATCAAGATCGCTGAGGCTATTCAACGCGCTGCGGCGCAAATCAAGGGAACCTGAATACTATGTCGTTCGCTTACAAGCCGGACCACTTCGGCGCCATCGCACTCAAGTCGGCCGAGGATGACTCGGACATCATCACCAAGGCCCTCGGCGATCTTCAGGCGTCCGTCACGGACAAGCTTGCCGCCGCCCAGGCCCGTATGGATAAGCTTGAGGCCAAGCTCAACCGCCCGGCGATCGTCACGGACACCAAGGCCGGCGACGACCTGGAGCTGAAGGCGTTCGCCTCCTACCTCCGGACCGGCCGCGTCGAGCACGACCTCAAGGCCCTCATGGTCTCCGCCGGCTCCGGCGGCATCCTCGCCCCGGACGCCTACCGCGCCACGGTGCTCCAGAAGGTGGCCGAATTCTCGCCGATCCGTGGTCTCGCCCAGACGGTGCAGATGAGCGGCGCCCTCCTGGAGATCCCGCGCCTTGTGGATGAAGTGCCGGTCGGCGAAGTCGCCGAGGGCGGCACCAAGCCGGAGGCCGAGCCGAGCTTCGAGTCGATCGACGTCAAGCCGTTCGAGAACGCCGTCATCGTGCCGGTTTCCCAGCACCTCGTGGAAGACGCCGCCATCGACATCCTGTCGTTCGTCGCCAACCACCTCGGCACCAAGTTCGGCCAGCGCGAGTCCCGGAACTTCGTTCTCGGCAACGGCACCACCCAGGCCGAAGGCGTGCTCACCTCGGCCGAGATTGGCGTGTTCAACGCCGCCGACGTCACGATCACCGCCGACGACCTGATCGACACCTTCTATTCGATCAAGTCGCCCTATGCGGCCCGTGGCGCTTGGCTCATGAGCCGGGGCACCATGGCCGCCGTGCGCAAGCTGAAGGACACGGACGGCGCCTACCTCTGGCAGCCGGCGCTTGCCTCTGGTCAGCCGCCGACCCTTCTCGGCCGCCCGGTCTATGAGGCCGTGGACATGCCCGCCGTCGCCGCCAACGCCACCCCGATCGTCTTCGGCGACTTCGCGTCCGGCTACCTCATCGCCGATCGTATCGACCTCCAGATGGTCACCGACGCCCTCACCGGCTTCAACACTGGTGTCGTGAAGATCGGCGCCCGCCGCCGTGTCGGTGGCCGCGTCATCCTCGGCGAAGCCCTCACCAAGCTGAAGCTCGCCGCTTCCTAATCAAACCCAACCAGATGAGGCCCTGCACAAAGCAGGGTCTCACTCTATGGAGCGAATTCAGTGGCTAACACGACTGCAAATTCCAAGTTCTACATCGGCCCGGTGAACAGCACCGCCGATGACGCGACCACCTATGCCGCGCTGACCTATACCGAAGTCGGCGAAATCATGGACCTCGGCGAACTCGGCGACGAAGTCGAGATCGTCGAATACGAAACCATCGGCGACGCCCGCAAGAAGAAGCTCTCCGGCACCTTCGACGGCGGCACCCACGAAATCACCGTCGCCAAGACCGCCGACGACGAAGGTCAGCTTGCCGTCACCCAGGCGCAGACGACCCGTGGGAACTACGCCTTCAAGCTCACCGAGCCCTCCGGCGAGACGACCTATTTCCGGGGCATCGTTGCCACCGTGAAGAACGTCTATGGCGAGGCGAATTCCGTCGTGCAGCGGAAGATCACGATCGCGGTCAACTCCCGCCTTGTCGTGGTGGAGCCGGCCTGATGGCACGGTTGGCGGCAGACGAGTTTGTCATCAAGTGGGGCACCGAGACGGTGCGCCTCCGGCCGACCTTGCGTGCCGCCACCATCCTCTGTCGGCGCCACGGTGGCGACTTCCGCGCCATCGTCGCCGGCGTCCTCGCCGGTAACGTGACCATCATCGCCGACGTCATCCGCACCACGGTCACGAAGCCCACGACCATCCCGGACGTCTGCCTTTCGCTGCCCAAGCGCGCCATCGAACTCTGCACGGCGCCTGTCTTGGAAGTCGTGCTTGCCATGGCTGGAATCGATCCCGCCGCCAAGGACACCACCCCGGCCGAGAAGCACACCAAGGCCGAGGCCGTCTCATACGAAAACCACTTCCGGCGCCTCTACCAGATCGGCACCGGCTGGCTTGGATGGACCCCGGAAACCACCTGGAGCGCCACGCCCGCAGAGCTTGAGGAAGCCTTCCTCGGCAAGGCCGAGATGCTTCGCGCGATCCACGGCGGCGAAGACCCCACGGCACCCCAACCCAAGCTTACGGTCGCCGACAAGTTGGCCCGGTTCAAGGCCGGCGCCGTTCGCGAGAAGCCCGCCCGCACCCCCACCGGACCGGCCATGCACCGGCCCGCGACCGTCTGAAAGAGAACCACCCATGGCCGACCGCTACGCCAACCGCCTGCCCTCGCCGACCTTTCCGGCCCGTCGTATTCGCCCGGTGACCTTCTCGGACACTGAAGACTTTCCGCACGGCCCGGCCCGCCTTCTCTGCACCGAAGGCAGCGTCATCACGTTCCTGCCCGTCGACAACCCGGACGACGAGCCGATTACCATGTCAGTGACCTACCGGAATTCGCATCGAATTCTGCCGATCATTGTCCGTCGCGTCTTCGAAACCGGCACCGATCCTTTCATGGTCGGGCACGTCTACGCCGTGGAGGAATGAACGTGCCGACGCGCCCGCCTAGAATCTGTTCGTGCGGCAAGCGCGTCCCGTCCGACGTTCGGTGCCGCTGCGAGATCGAACGCGACAAGGACCGCCGCGCCCGCGCCGAAGCCTCCAGGCCGAGCGCCCGCGAACGCGGCTACACGTCGAAATGGGAAACAGCGCGCGCCGGCTTTCTTGCCAAGCATCCGAAATGCTTCCGCTGCAACGACCCGGCGACCGTTGTCCATCATTCCGTTCCGCACCGTGGGGACAAGGCCCTTTTCTGGGATCGCTCCCTATGGCGCCCGGCTTGCCGCGCCTGCCACGACGGTCCGCTCCAGTCGATCGAAAAGGGAGGCCGAGGCTAATGCTCCAGACCTTCAACCCGCCCGTCGCCCCGTCTGTCGGCGGCACCGTCAAGCCCAAGGTCAAGGTGCTCAAGTCCGAATTCGGCGACGGCTACACCCAGCGCACCCGCGACGGCCTCAACCACATCCGGCAGACCGTGGAACTCGTCTGGTCCGTCCTCACCCGCGACGAAGCCAACCAGATCATCGGCTTCCTACACGAGCACGGCGGCACGACGCCGTTCCTATGGAGCTATTTCGGCGACACCGAACGCAAGTGGACCTGCGACGACTGGAGCACCACGCCCATCTCCGGCGGCTATTGGTCCGTCACCGCCAAGCTCGAACAAGATTTCAGCCTGCAATCATGACAGCCCACGCCCTTCCCGACAGCTTCATCAACTATCCAACCAACGATATCAACCCGGCTGAAGCCGAGCGCGCCAAGAACCTATGGTGTGCCGTCATCGCTCAAGCGCTGTTGGATGCTACTTCTACACTGACACCCAGCAGCGGCGGACAAGAAATACTTCAAATCAGAGAAGCGCAAAGCTGGTTCCTACACGCCGGCAAAGATTTCAGAACTGTCTGTGATCTTGCGGACCTAGACTGGCGGCAAGTCCAGAAGCACGCCATTCAGCAAATGAACGAAGCGCCGGCAAAAAGTCAGATACGGAACGAGAAGATAGAACACGACGGCAAGTATCATACCCTCAGAGAATGGTCCCAGATTACCGGCCTGCCAATCAAAATCATTCGCTCAAGACTTAAAGCCAAATGGCCGATTGAGCGTGCTCTTACTGAGCAGTTAAACAAAGAACGCCAGGAAATCACTTACAACGGCGCATCGCGCACCTACACAGAGTGGTCACAGGTCACCGGAATTCGTAACCACACGCTTCGAAATCGGATCAGAGCTGGTTGGACCGTCGGCCAAGCCCTTGGATACGAACCTCGCTGAACACCAACAAACATTGTCAAAAACCGCATGACACTGCTATTTTTGACATGTAGAATAGATGCATATGAGAACAAACCCCGGGGGTAGTCGACAATTCTACCTAGGGGTGTCCGGACCGGCGGGGACCCGTCGCACAAGTTTTTCTCAGTTTGAGTTTTTCAACGGTAAGGGAATACCACATTGATCGTGACCAAGGCAGACCTTGAAGGACACATGCGTTGGGCAGGCGCGGACCCCGATCCGTCGCACGCGCTCTTCCTGGAGGCCGCGCACGACCTTCTGGACCCCTATTTGGTCACGAAGCTCGCCACCTACCGGCAGACGGACGCCGAGCCCGGCGACACCTCGCCCGAGGCACCCGCGCACTTGAAGCTCGCCCTTCTCATGACCGCCGCGCACCTCGCCGAGAACCGCGAAGCCGGCACCGTTCCCGACGAAGCAATCCTGTTGATCACGAACCTTCGGAACTGGAGCTTCTAATGGCACGTGGTCGCGACCTCGCCCGCCTCAGTGCCAAGTTGGACCGCATCCCGCAGCGCGTCCGCGAAGCCCTGGAGCCGGCCCTTCTGAAGAGCGCCGATGAGATCGCCTCGGCGATGCGCCGTGTCGCGCCGGAGGACGAAGGCGACCTGATTGAGTCGATCACCGTCACGCCGCCCGGCTCCACCACGCCGCCCAACGCCATGGGTGGAGCGCAGCTTGTGCCGGAAGGCGCCGTCGCGGTCACCGCCGGCAACACCGCCGTTCGCTATGCGCACCTTCAGGAATTCGGCACCGAGCGCATGGACCCCAACGCCTACTTCTTCCCGACCTATCGCCTTTACCGCATCCGCGCCGCGCGCCGCATCACCCGCGCAATGCGCAAAGCCATCAAAGAGGAATTCAACAAGTGACCGAAGACACCACCCACGTAGAGGCCCGTGTCGCCGAGATCATGGCGGCATACGACGCTTTCGCCGAAGAGGCCTACACCCTCAAGCCGGGCGAAGAGCACGGCAAGCTCATCCCGGTGACGACCGATGACGAAGGCGCCCCGCTGGTGTCGCTCTACGCAGTCGCGCTTCGCCGCCGGACCGGCGATCTTCTCATGCAGGGTTACCGCGTGGCGCACTACGGCGACCGCTCGCCCCTGATCACCCGCATCGCTGATACGACCATTCCGGCTGAATACCTGGAGGCCGCCGCGTGACCATCGCCGCGTTCGCCCTCCAGAAAGCCGTGCGCGCCGCCCTGGTGAACAGCCCGGCCGTGTCCGCCCTGGTGCCGGCGAGCGCCATCATGGACAAGGGCGCCCGCCCTGAAGTCTTCCCGGCCATCGTATTCGGCCTCGCCGACACCATCGCCGAAGACCTTACGCTTAACCGCAACCATTTCCGCGTCGTCCTCGCCCTGCACGTTTGGTGCAGGGAAGAAGGCCGCGAACAGCTCTACGCCATCCTTCAGGCCATCCAGGAGGCGCTTACCCAAGGAATCGAGATCGATGACTTTCAGCTTGTGGACCTTCCCCCTGCATCCGTTCGTGCATCACATGGTGCATCTGGCGATTACTCTCACGGCCTCGTGACGGTCGAAGCCTTGCTTGAGAAGCGCCCATGAAAGCCGCCCGCCTGGACCGATCCGTCACCATCGGCCGCCCCACCGTCGCCCTGACTGATTCCGGCGCCACCGTTGCCGGCGCCCTTGAGGACGTGCGCACCCTTTGGTGCGAGCTGGTCAGCAAGGAAGCCGCCGAGGCACAGCGCGAGCACGGCGCTTCTACCGAACGCACCATCACCATCCGGACCCGGTTCGTCGCCGGCCTCGCCCCCGGCTGGAGCCTGACCTTCGACGGTAACGAATACAACGTTACGGCAGTCCGCGAACTCGGCCGCCGCGAGCTTCTGGAGATCGTCGCCGAGAGGACCGGCCCATGAGGGGCGAGCGTCCGCACCAGATCGTTGACGGTGGCGCCAGCACGTTCACCACCGTGCCGAAGCCGCCGGCCTGGCTGTCGAAGGACGCTAAGGCCGAGTGGAAGCGCGTGGCGCCGATCCTGGTCAACGAGCGTAAGGTGCTCACCGTCGCCGACCTCGTGTGCTTTCAGAATTACTGCCTCGCCGCTGGAGAAGTGGCCGAGGCCTCCAGGATCATTGCGGCCGAGGGACTGACCATCGGCGGCAAGAAGCACCCAGCCGTGACGATCCGCAAAGACGCCATGAACCAAGCCCGGCTTCTCGCCAACGAACTCGGCTTGACGCCCGTCTCCAGGTCGCGCGCCCCGATGCGCGAAGCCGCCGACGACGGTCTAAGCGACGCCCTCGGCCTATGACGACAGATCCGTATCCGCATTGGCTCTTCGATAACTCGCCGATCCCGGACCCCCTCGGCCACGGCGAGCGCGCCGTGCAGTTTCTCAAGTCCCTGATCCACCCCAAAACCGGGCGACCGTTCGAACTGCACTTGTGGCAAGAGCGGATCGTGCGACGCATCTACGGCCCCGTGCACACCGCCGACGTGATCGACGCCGATGGCGTTCTGATCCACCGTGCCGGCGAGCGCGAAGTTCGGAACGTCGTCATGTGCGTGCCGCGTGGCGCCCGCAAGACCACCCTCGGCGCCGGCCTCGCCCTCTACCACGCCGTCTCTCACGCCCGCGTCCCTGGTGGACAAGTCATCCTCGCCGCCTACGACCGCGCCCAGGCCCGCATTGCCTATGACGAAGCGCTCGGACTGGTGCACGCCTGTCCGCCGCTCCAGGCCGCAACCCGCATTCGCGGATCGACGCACGAAATTCTGCACCCGAAATCCCGCTCCGTCCTCAAGGCCGTGTCGTCCGACGCCAACGCCCAGAACGGCAAGACGCCGAACTTCGTGCTCTTCGATGAGATCCACGCCTGGAACAAGCGTGACCTCTACGACATCCTTCGGACCGGCCTCGGCAAGACCGCGAACACCCTTTCTCTGGTCATTTCCCAAGCCGGTCGCGGACAAGACACCCTCGCCCACGAAGTGTTCGACTACGCCCGCCGTGTCGCCCGTGGCGAGATCGACGACCCCGGCACCTTGCCAATCCTTTTCGAGACGGCACCCGACGCCGATTGGCTTGACGAGAAGGTGTGGTTCCGCGCCAACCCCGGCCTAAAGCTTGGCTATCCGAATCTTGCTTCACTTCGGCAAGAGGCCCGTGAAGCCCAGCACCGGCCCGCGCTCCGCGACAAGTTCAAGAATGACCATCTCTGCATCTGGTTGGATCGCAGTTCGTCGCCCTTCGTGGAAATGTCCGTCTACGACGAAGGCGCCGACCCGTTCGACCTCGCCGACATGGAAGGGCGCCCGTGCTGGATTGGTGTCGACCTGTCGTCTTCCCGCGACCTGACTTCGATTGTTGCCGCATGGCCGCGTGACGACGGCGGCTTCTACGTGCATCCGTGGTTCTTCTGCCCTGACGACAACGTCGCCGATCGAGAGAACCTTTCCGGCGCACCCTATCGGCGGTGGCGTGAGCAAGGCGCCATCATCACCACGCCCGGCACCACCATTGACCTCGCCACCGTCAAGCAGACGATCCGCGACATCGCCAAGCGCTTCGACGTGCGTGACATCGGCTTCGACCCCTACTTGTCGCACGGCATTCTCGGCGAGCTTCAGGACGAAGGCTTGCCGGTCCGCGAATTCCATCAACGCCCGTCGACCATGATGCCGGCGATTGCCACCCTGGACCGCGTCGTCAACGCCAAGCAGCTACAGCACGGCGGACATGAAATCCTCCGGTGGAACTTCGCGAACGTCGAAGTCGAAACGAACACCATGGGGCACAAGGTGCGCTTCAGCAAAGGAACGCGCCGCGACCTCTGTATTGACGGCGCCGTCGCAACGGCAATGGCCGTTCAACTCGCCCATACCGGCGACGACGGACGCATGATCTATCTGGACAAGAAAGCACGGCCGAACGGCTTCATCGTATTCTAAGGGGAAATCATGGCTACGGAACAGGAACAGCTTGTTGTCTTGCTTGAGGCACGCGTCAACAACTTTGAAAAGCAGCTTCAGCGGGCGAACAAGGCCGCGAACTCCAATTTCGGTGCCGTGGAAGACCGCGCCGCCCGCATGGGCAAGCGCCTGGAGCAGACCATGGGCGACGCCGCCAAGCGCACCCAGGACCACATGCGTCAAGCTCTCCGGCCCGATGAAATCAAGAACCTTCAGTTTCAGTTGAACGACATCTTCACGTCGCTTGGCTCCGGTTCTAGCATCCAGCAAGTCCTTATGCAGCAGGGAGGCCAGATCACCCAGGCACTCGGCAATCAGGGCGCTGCTGGTGCCGTGAAAGGACTTGGCACCGCGCTTCTTGGCATGATCAACCCGGCAACGCTGGCGATCTTCGCCATCGGCGGACTTGCCACGGCTGCAACCTCCTACTTCTCTTCTTCGACCACAGACACCGCCGCCTTGAATGCGCTTCTCCAGGAGCACGGCGAACTCATTGGGCAGATCAAGCAGCGCTACGGGGAAGCCGCCGCCGGCCTCCAGGATTACAGCGCCGCGTCCGTCACGACCATGATTGCCCAGGCCACGATCCAGCTTGAGGCGTTCAAGGGCATGGTCGCCGACACCGCGTCCGACGTCTCCGACTTCGTTTTCCAGAAGTCGTTCTCGCAAATCGACCTCGGCGCGATGCAGGAGAACCTGAATATCTTCAACCGCTTCCGGGACGCGTCCGAAGCGTTCAAGGCGTCGATCGCAGCCGGTGAACCGAACGTGCGGCGCTACGCCGACGCGATCGCGCGGCTCTATGTCGATCCGGCGACGACGGAGAGTCAGAAGGCTATCCTCAAGACCCTTATGGACATGATCCAGCCGGCTACCGAGGCCGACGCCAAGGTCCGCGCCGTGTCCGACGCCCTGGACCTGATGCGCGGCGCCGCATCGAACGTTCCTGGTGCCATGTCCGGCGCCGCCGGAGGCATCTATCAGGTAGGCAACGCAGCGTCCGACGTCGTCGGACAGGTCGCCGCGCTCACCCAGGCACTCGCCAACCTGTCGCGGATGGGATTGCCCGACCTCGGCGCCGAGGCCAAGGCCCTCCAGGAGTATCGGACCGCCGTCGCCAACGCGGGCGGCACCGAAGACATGCTCGCCGCCCGGCAGCAGTATGACGCCGCCGTCAAGCGTCTCCGTGACCGTGAGCTTGAGCGCACCACGCCCAAGCCGACCGTGAACCCGACCCGCGACCTCCGATCCGACCGCATCCCCGGCCTGGACCCGGAACCCGCCCGTGGTGGCGGTGGCGGTGGCCGTGGTGCCTCGGCCGCGTCCGCCGATCGCGAGCGCGCCGCCGTGGAGCGCGTGCTTGAGGCCCTGGAGCACGAACGGCAGACCCTCGGCATGACCAACACCGAGCGCCGCGTCGCCAACGAACTCCGTGCAGCCGGCAAGGGCGCCACTGAAGCCGAGCGGGAAGCGATCCAGCGGAAGGTCGAAGCCCTGGAGGCCGAGAAGGCAGCCACCGAGCAGGCGAGCGCCGCCCAGGAAGAAATGGGCGCCCTCGCCAAGAGCGTCTTCAGTGGAATGATCCAGGACATGCGCAACGGCGCCTCGGCAGGCGAGATCCTGACCAACGCCTTGAACAAGATCGCCGATAAGCTCTTGGACATGGCAACCAACACGCTGTTCGACGGCCTCTTCGCCGGTCTCTTCGGCGGCTTCGGTCTCCCCATGTCTCCGTTCGGCGCCGGTATCCCGCTCTTCGCCGAGGGCGGCTTCACCGGCTCCGGTGGCAAGCACGAACCCAAGGGTGTCGTGCACGGCGGGGAGTATGTCTTCTCCAAAGAGGCGACCAACCGCCTAGGCGTTGGTAACCTGGAGTCCCTTCACAAGCGCGCCAAGGGTTACGCCTCCGGCGGCTACGTCGGCACACCGGCCTTCGGTTCCGGCAACGTAGTCGGCCGCGCCGGCCTGTCTGGCAACCGCGCCACCGGCACCACGAACTTCGCCCCCGTCGTGAACGTGAAGGTCGAAGGCGGCTCCCGTGGTCCGGAGGCCGACGCCTCGCTCGCCCAGCAGATCGGCGCACAGGTGCAGCACCAGATGCGCGCGTTGGTGATCGACACCATGCTTCACGAAAGCCGCCCCGGCGGACTTCTCTCCCGGCGATAAACCGCTTGCGCCATCCGTATATATAGCATATGCTATTTCTGTCGATGGGCTGGCAAATCCCTTCGATGAGCAACAAGGCCGGCACCGATGCAAAAGGGGTGTCGGCCTTTTTTTCACCCCCAGCTTGTGACGCTGGCTAATGTGTTTCCACAGGGTGATTTCTACATACACATCTTGCAATCGGCCCCAGGCCATGCGAGCATTATGACGCCGCAAGACACCGGCACGCACCCAACGAGGTGCACCGCACACACAGATCCCTGAAGGACGCGCTTTGGCCCTCTACGGTCAAACCGCGTGTGTGCGTGTGTCTAATTCCGACACACACAGAGGACGCCGTCGAAACACAATAAAAAAGCCCCGCAGTTGACGCTGCGGGGCGGGGTAGTCTTACTTGGTTAGCAACGATTATACTAATGATTCCGCGCCGCAAACGCAAGCGGAAACAGCTAAAAACATCACCGCATCGCTCGCCGATCTTTCCCGGTCGATCGCCGCCGATCGCCCGATGGTTGCCGACGCTATCGACGCCGAGCTTGACGCCCTAGTGGTGGAGCTGAAGGCCGAGGCACCCGTCGACGACATCGACGCCATGCTCGCCGACCTCGACATGACGAGCGAGGCCGTTCACGTCCCGGCTGAAACCCCGATCGAGCCGGACGACCTCTCCGACGAGGAACTGAAGCGTCTCCTGGATGACCTCTACATGGGTCCGCCCGGCACCCATTACCCCACTTGGGATGAAGAGCAGGCCGCGTCCGAAGAGCCCGTTCCGGCGCCCGTGGAGCCCTCCAAGCCGCTGGACAATTTCCCGACAAAGGCACGTCGGCGCCGTCGTCGCTCACAGATCCGCAGCCGCGAAGACCGCAGGATTCTCCCGGATTTCAACGCCGGCAAGAAGGCGTCGAAGTTCGTCGCCTCGGCGCGTTCAGTGCACGAAGTTTCCTCTCATCACACCGCCCCCTCTACCACCCTCCCAAGCACCACAAGCACCACAAGCACCACAAGCACCCCAAGCACCCACCCCACACCCACCAACGAGAAGACCAACACCACGGGCGGGCCGACAGGCCCGACCGAAAAGCCTTCCCGCTTACCTGCCTCTTGGCGTCACCAGACCGATGACCTCAAGGTGCTTGCCTTCAACCGTGCCCTGGACACCGCCGACACCAAGCCCCACGCCTTCACCATCAACATCAACCCGGGCATTGAAGCCCGCCTCCGTGCCGCCCCAGACGTTGAGCGTGGCAAGCTGCAAGAACGCCTCGGCCTCTATCTGAAGCGTGTCCTCGGCGCCCCGCGTCCCTTCTGGTTCGCCCTGGAGCTTACCAAGGCAGGCAGGCTTCACGTGCACGGCGCCGTTGGTCTCCGGCCCGACGACCTCCACGACAACGTCGCCGCCGCCCTCGCCCAGGCAGGCGGCAAGTGGGCACACAAGGCCGGCGCCGAGCACCAAGTGCACCTTGCGGCCGAATGGTGCCTGGATGGATGGGCGATCTACTCCCTCAAGGATGCCGCCCGTGCCCGGCGCACCCTCGGCCTTTCCTCCGTCGTCTCATGCACCCAGGACGCCCGCCGCCGTGGCCGCGACCTTTGGGAGGCAGTCCGCGCCGACGTGCTCGCCAAATCCACACAGAAGCCCGCCCGCGCCCGCAAGCCTTCCCCGGCCACCAATACCGCAGCAAAGCCGAACGCCCGCCTACAGTCTTCTAAATCAAAACCTGCACCATCAACGCTTATCCGGCGCCACGCACAGACCTTCACCCCAACCCTACACGTTAACGATTCAGTCAATACTGACTTACAACCTAAGCGCTTGCCAAATCACCCGAACGCAGTCTATCCAGGAACTGTTCCAACCATGGGGGCACACCATGCACACCGCACTGATTACCGTATCCGAACTGACCGATGTTCTCGCCGGCCTCTCTCAGATGACGCAGCTTCGGAGCAACGGCTTCTGGATCACTACCGGCACGCACGACACCTTCGGCGCCGTGGTGGCGACGCTTGGCTTTACCGGCACCACCGCTTGTCTGGTCTCGGCCAAGCCCTTCCGGCCCCCGCTGCCCGACAGCATCACGCGGCTTCTCCAGACCCAGCGCGACGCCCTGGAGGGCGACAGCCACTAAGGGGACGACCCGGTAACGAAAGTCCCGTTACCGGGTTGACCACCACATGCGCAGCGCATACAAGACGGTAACGTGATAACCGTTACCAAGGAAGCAAGCCATGCCACTGACACCGGCCGAGAAGCAGAAGCGCTATCGCGACAGGCAGCGCGCCAAGACCACTACCGTTGCGGACCTTGAAAGCCGCGTCGCCACCCTGGAGGCCGAGCTTGCGTCCCTCAAGGCCGAGTTGGTGAAGGTCGCCGCCCTGGTATCGGGCGCCACCGTTCCGGCCCCGGCTTCCATCGGCGCCGCCGTCGTCAATGCCCTGGTAACGTCACCGGAGGCGCCGCCCGCCGCCGCAACCGCAACCGCCGTTCTAGATGCACCGATTGAAAAGATTCTAGATACACCGATTGAACAAGATGAGTTTCCAAACGAGCTGCATCTTGAAAAGCTTAGAGATGTATCCGTTCAGATTGAAGAAATGCTCGCTGGCGAAGAGGTTCGTGGAGTAAATTTGGCGTTATCCAGGCTGAAAAAGATGTTTGGGCATCTGCCGAGCGATCAAATGCTTGAGGAAGCAAATAATTATGTCGATGGTTTAGGTTCTGGATCAATCGGAGAATTTGAGCAATATTGGGAGGAAGCTTTTTATACGCTGGAAAAAGAACATGCAAAAGAGAAGAAACGAGCTGCCGCAAATCTTAAGCGCAAGCTTGAGAAGGAGGAAGCCGCCCGTAAGAAGGAGGAAGCCGCCGCCGTCAAGAAAGAAGAGCGCGCAGCGAAGAAGGCAGCTTCCGCCAAGCCCAAGCCCGCACCGGAGCCGGTCGCCGAGCCTACCACCCAGGCCGACGCCACCCGCTACGACACGGACGACAAGTGGGGCATGTTCTGACTAACGCTACGACGCAATGCCAAAGCATAGGGCGCCCCACCGGGCGCCCTTCCTTGTTGGTGCGGCGAGCCACCCGCCCGGCGCATCGCCTAGCAGCAAGCGCTGGAGCCGTGACACCCGGCTGACTGTTACGGCCTCTTCAACCACCCTAGGTGTAAGCCATTGATTTTAAATCGGAAATTGGAATTGGCTGGGGGACCTGGATTCGAACCAAGACTAACGGAGTCAGAGTCCGCTGTTCTACCATTAAACTATCCCCCAGCGGGATCCGCGGCGTAGCCGGGACCGGTGGAGCCCTCAGGGCTCGCCGGCAGCGCCGTTCTGGTACTCCATCGACTTCTGGCTGTCAACGCACCATCGGCCGCTTCATGACGGTCCGGCGACAGGCCGCCGGGAGCGGCACGGGGATGGCCGGAGCAGCAGTCCGGCGGGTCGGCGGCGGGTGTTCGATCGCGTTCATCCATCTTTAACCCAGGGCTTCAAAGAAACGCCCGAACGTCCCTGCGCGCCGTACCGAAACGGCTGCCCGGGACTTATCATGCTGTCTCGTTCACGCGCCAAGACGCTCTTCCACCCCATTGCCCGGAAGAGCCAACGAACACCAAAGCGTCGACCTCAAGAGACGATCCTCGTTCTGTTTCGAACCTGCGGGACACGCATTCATGCCGCGCGTCGATTTTCCTGACCAACTTTCTCTTCTTCCTCACCTGGAGGGCCCGCACGGAACCGATCTCCTGCGCGTCCTTCGCCTCCTCCTCACCGCCGTGGAACTCTCCGGCGACGAAGGCTTGCGGTTGACAAAGGACTCGCCGCTTGTTGGTTTGGCCCGAACCCTGGTCGGCGGCAGCGGTGCCGGCCATCACACCACGCGGACTGCCATCATGGCGCTGCGCGATCTGGTCTGGCGCGTCGACAGCGCCCGATCGCTTCTGGAGCAGCGGCTGGACGCCGCCGGCCGGGTCGAGCTCGCAGCCCTGTTGACGACCGACGACATTCACGTGTTCCTCAACCAGGAGCCCTGACCGCCCTCGCCCCGACGGGTGCGCCGGGCGATCGGCCCGGCGGAACCCGACTTCGGAGACGATGGACATCATGACGAGCGTAACGGCCGGCGCCGCCGACACGATGCACACCGAGGTGGCGCGGCGACGCACCTTCGCGATCATCTCACATCCGGACGCCGGCAAGACGACCCTGACCGAGAAGCTGCTCCTGTTCGGCGGTGCCATCCAGCTCGCCGGACAGGTGCGCGCGCGCGGCGAGAACCGGCGCACCCGGTCGGACTGGATGAAGATCGAGCGCGACCGCGGCATCTCGGTGGTGACTTCGGTCATGACGTTCGAATATGGCGGCAACGTCTTCAATCTGTTGGACACGCCGGGTCACGAGGACTTCTCCGAGGACACCTACCGCACGCTGACGGCGGTCGATTCGGCCGTCATGGTGATCGACGCGGCGAAGGGCATCGAGGCGCGCACGCGCAAGCTCTTCGAGGTCTGCCGCATGCGCGACATCCCGATCGTCACCTTCATCAACAAGCTTGACCGCGAGGCGCGCGACCCGTTCGAGACCCTCGACGAGATCGAGAAGACCCTCGCGCTCGACACCGCGCCCATCACCTGGCCGGTCGGCTCGGGCCGCGACTTCATCGGCACCTACGACCTGCGCTCCGCCCGCACCCGGCTGATGAACGACAAGTCCGACGACCATTCGGACGAGATCGGCGACAACGCCCTCAATGCTCTCCTCGCCGACCGCCACCTGTCGGGCCTTCGCGAGGAGATCGACCTTGCCCGCGAGGGGACTGCGCCGTTCGACCTGAAGGCCTTCCGGGAAGGACACCTGACACCGGTGTTCTGGGGCTCGGCGCTGCGCAACTTCGGCATCAAGGACCTGCTCGACGGCCTTGCGTCCTTCGCGCCGCCACCGCGCGATCAGGCCGCGGACGTCCGGACCGTGAAGGCCGAGGAGGACCGGATGACGGCCTTCGTGTTCAAGATCCAGGCGAACATGGATCCCAACCACCGCGACCGCATCGCCTTCATCCGCCTCTGCTCGGGCAAGCTCACGCGCGGCATGAAGGTGCGCCACGCCCGCACGGGCAAGACCATGGGCCTGCACACGCCGCAGTTCTTCTTCGCCCAGGAGCGCCAGCTCGCCGAGACCGCCTATGCGGGCGACGTGGTCGGGATCCCGAACCACGGTACCTTGCGGATCGGCGACACGCTGACCGAGGGGGAGGATCTGACCTTCATCGGCGTGCCGAGCTTTGCCCCGGAAATCCTGCGCCGCGTCCGCCTGGAGGACGCCATGAAGGCCAAGAAGCTGAAGCAGGCGCTGCAGGAGCTCGCCGAGGAAGGGGTCGTGCAGGTGTTCCGCCCGGTCGACGGTTCGCCCGCGCTCGTCGGCTTCGTCGGTGCGCTGCAGCTCGACGTGCTGCAGAACCGGCTCGACCAGGAATACGGCCTTCAGGTCGGCTTCGAGGCGAGCCAGTACAACATGGCCCGCTGGGTCGCGGGGGCGGAGAAGGATCTGGCGGACTTCCTCGCCTCCAACCGCTCGTCGCTGGCCGAGGACGTGGACCTCGACCCGGTCCTTCTGGCCACATCCGGCTATGCGTTCAACTACATCAAGGACAAGTGGACGAAGATCCGGTTCACCGACGTCAAGGAGGTCCAGGCCCGTCGGACCGCGGCCTGAGGCCCCTCTCCCGCCTGCGGCTCGAATGCAACACAAGGCAGGCAAGCGATAGGCTCAGCCTTCGTTGTGGCTTGAACCGCCGGAGTCTGTGACGGATTCTGAACGCCTGACCCTACCGCGTCGCATCACCATCGGGTGCGCCGCAATACAGGTTGCGGATTGGCGCCGCGGGACGTAATCCGATCGGGGGCGAAGCTTTGTGAACGCTGGTCGATCCGGGTTGATCAGCTTAGGACCAGTCGCGGCGGGCAGGGTGTTCGTCGACCGAATGGCATACCTTCCGAACGGGGTTCCATGACGAGCGTACTGCGCGACATTGCGATTGTTGGCTATGCCTGCCGTCTCCCGCAGGCCGACACGGCTGGCGACTTCTGGTCCATCCTGGAACGCGGTGCCTGCGTCGTCTCCGAGATCCAGCCCGATCGCTGGTCGCTGAACCGATTCGGCCATCGGGACCGCAAGGAGGCCGGCAAGAGCTACACTTGGCGCGCGGGCCAACTCGACGATCCGTTCGGCTTCGATCCCACCTTCTTCGGCATCTCCCCGCGCGAGGCGATCCAGATGGATCCGCAGCAGCGCATCCTGCTGCAGGTCGTCTGGGAGGCGCTGGAGCACGCGGGCCTGCCCGCCGCCAAGCTCGCCGGCAGCGAGACTGGCGTCTATGTGGGCGCATCCAGCGTGGACTATTCCAACCACTTCGTGGTCGATCCGTCGGCCATGGACATCCAGATGATGACGGGCAACACCCTGTCGATCGTCTCCAACCGCATCTCCTACATCTTCGACCTGAAGGGCCCGAGCTTCACCGTCGACACCGCCTGTTCGTCCTCCGTTGTGGCGCTGCACGAAGCGCTGGAGGCGATGCGGTCCGGCCGGATCGACACCGCCATCGTGGGCGGCGTCAACATGCTGCTGTCGCCCTTCGCCTTCGTGGGCTTCTCGCGCGCGTCCATGCTGTCGCCGACCGGTCTCTGCCGGGCGTTCGACGCGGACGGGGACGGCTATGTGCGCTCCGAAGGCGCAGTCGCGTTCGTGCTGAAGACGGTTGAGGCGGCCCGGGCCGCCGGCGATCCGATCCGCGGCGTGCTCGTCGGCTCCGGCATCAACTCCGACGGCCGGACGGTGGGGCTCTCCCTGCCGTCGACCGACCAGCAGGCGGCGCTGCTTCGCCACGTCTACGACCGCTTCGAGATCGACCCGACCGCCCTCGCCTACATCGAGGCGCACGGCACCGGCACCCGCGTCGGCGATCCCGCCGAGGCGGAGGCGCTCGGCGCCATCCTCGGGCGGCGGCGCGGCGACCGGCTGCCGATCGGCTCGGTGAAGACCAACATCGGCCACCTGGAGGCGGCCTCCGGCATGGCGGGCCTTCTGAAGGCCCAGCTGATCCTGGAAAAGGGCATCATCCCGCCCTCGCTCCACTTCAACACGCCCAATCCGGACATCGCCTTCGACGACCTCAACATCGAGGTGGTCACCGTCGCCCGGCCACTCGCCGAGACCGGCGCGCCCCTGCACGTGGGCGTCAACTCGTTCGGCTTCGGCGGCGCGAACGCCCACGCGGTCCTGCGCCAGCCGGCACCCCACGAGGTGGCGCGCGAGCGCATTCCGGGCAAGCTCGCGCCGCTCGTCGTCTCCGCCCAGTCGCCGGATGCACTGAAGACCCTCGCCGCCGCCTACCGCGCCGAAATCGAAGGCGCCGACACGTCCGGCGTCGCCCGCATCGCCAACGCCGCCGCCTTCCGCCGCGACCGCCTGGACCACCGGCTGGTCGTGCTCGGCTCGACGGCGGAGGAGATGCGCGCCGGCCTCGACGGCTGGCTCGCCGGCGAACGGTCGACCGCCCATGTCTCAGGCCGCGCGACGGCCCGCGTGGCGCCGGTCGCCTTCGTGTTCTCCGGCAACGGGTCCCAGTGGGCCGGCATGGGCCTTGCCGCCTACCAGGGCGACGCGGCCTTCCGCACCGCCTTCGACACGGTCACCCGGCTTTTCATGCGGGTGGCCGGCTGGTCGCTGCTGACGACCCTCTACTCGGAAGATCTGGAAGCCGACATCGAGCGGACCGAGGTCGCCCAGCCTCTCCTCTTCGCCATCCAGGTGGCGACGGTGGAGGCCCTCGCGGTGCGCGGCCTGAAGCCCGACATGGTGGCCGGTCACTCGGTCGGCGAGGTTGCGGCCGCCTGGGCGGCGGGCGCCCTGTCGCTGGAGGCGGCGGTCTACCTCATCCACGTGCGCTCGACACAGCAGGAAGTGACCCGGCACCTCGGCGGCATGGCGGCGCTGCTGACCTCCGCGGCCGACGCCCAGAAGGCGATCGCCGAGGCGGGCCTCGGCGACGTGGAGGTCGCGGCCGACAACAGCCCGCGCTCCATCACCCTCTCGGGTACCAACGAGCAGCTCGCGGCCTTCGGCAAGCTCGCCAAGAAGAACCGCTGGGCGCTGCGCAAGCTGAAGCTCGACTATCCGTTCCACTGCGCCCTGATCGAGCCGATCCGCCAGCCGCTGGTCGACGCGCTCGCCACCTTGCAGCCGCACGAGTGCCGCCTGCCCTACGTGTCCGCCGTGACGGGCCAGCGGGCCGATGGCGCCGCGCTCGGGGCGGACTACTGGTGGCGGAACGTGCGCCAGCCGGTGCTTTTCCGGCAGGCGGTGGAGACGCTGTCCGAGCTGGGCGCCAAGGTCTTCGTGGAGATCGGCCCGAAGCCGGTCCTGCAGACCTACGTGACCGATACCCTGGCCGCAGCCACCCGCCCCGGCGTCTCGGTCCCGAGCCTCGACGTGGCCGACACCCTCGGCAGCGATGTGCTCGGCGCCATCGTGGCGCGCGCCTTCGTGGCCGGCGCCCATGTGGAGGAGACCCGCTTCTTCGGCATTCCGGCCACCATCTCGGTCGACCTGCCGCGGTATCCCTGGCAGAACCAGCCTTATCGGATCGATCACACCGACGAGGCCGCCGACATCTTCGGCGACGGCGACGACCACCCGCTGCTCGGCTTCCGGGTGCGGCGCGGGACCGGCCCGTGGATCGCCGGCATCGACACGGACCGGATTCCGTGGCTCGCCGACCACAAGGTCGAGGCGTCCACGGTGTTTCCGGCCGCCGGCTTCGTGGAAGCGGCCCTTGCCGCCGCCCGCGAGACGTTCGGCGAGGGGCCGATCGAGATCCGCGACCTCGACATCCTCCGTCCGCTGGTTCTGGAGGACGGCGAGCCCGTCGAGTTGCGCACCGAGGTCGATCCGGACCACCACGTGGTCGAGATCGCCAGCCGCCGCCGCCTCAGCGGCGACGACTTCGCGCTTCACGTGCGCGCCCGCATCGCCCGCCCGCCGGTCGCCACCACCCCGGCGGAGCCGATCCCGGCCGCGACCGAACCCGGCCTCGACGCCGCGGCGCTCTATACGCTGACCCGCCGCTTCGGCCTCGACTACGGCCCGGCCTTCCGTCGCGCTGCCGCCGTGGCGCCGATCGGCGACGACGCCCTTCACGTGGTGCTCTCGGCGGATCAGGCGGAAGCGCTCGGCGACGCCGCCATGGTGCTGCACCCGACCCTGCTCGACGCCAGCTTCCACGGCCTCTTCTACCTCATCACCCGGTCGTTCGGCGCGGACGGCGAGAGCGCCTTCCTGCCGGTCCGCATCGGATCCCTGCGCGTGTTCGTGGCCGGCGCCACTCCGGCAGGCGCGCTGGTGCGCGTGGTGAGGGCCTCGGCCCGGTCGGTGGAGGCGGTGTTCACCCTCGTGGCCGATGACGGTACGGTGATCGCCCGCGCCACCGGCGTGCGCTTCAAGTCCGTTCGTCTGACGCGGGCAAGCGATCCGGACGACTTCGTCTACTCCACCACGGCGGTGCGCCTGCCCGAACCCGGCGAGTCGGTTGACCTGCCCGCCCTTTGGGCGGATCCGGCCGCGCGCCTGGAAGCGCTTGGCCTTGCTGCGGCGGAGGCGGACGATCTCGACGACGGCGCGCTCCTGGTCGACGCCGGCAGCCGGGCGCTCGCCTTCGAGACCCTCTCGGCGCTCGCCATCGACGGGCGCCTCGACCGGGACGGACTGGTCGCCAGCGGCCGCGTCGCCCCTTCGGCGCTTCCGCTCCTTAACCGCCTGCTCGACGCCCTCGACGAGGACGGCGCCCTGGAGGACGCGGGTGTCGACGTCCGCCTGTCCGCGGAAAGCCCCTACCCTGCCGCCGATGCGGTGATCGCCACGCTGGTGGCGGCCCATCCGCAGCGGATCGCCGAGGCGACCGCGCTCGTCCGCCTGCAGGCGGACCTGCCGCGCCGGCTCTCTTCGGGTCTTGCGAGCGACGGGTCGCCCCTCGGCGCTGGTCTGCAGGAGCATCTGGACTCCTCCGCCCCGGCCGGTGCGCCGCTGAACACGGCCGTCGCCGCGGCAACGCTCGACATGGTGGCGGCCTGGCCGGCGGACCGGGCGCTCTCCGTCCTGCTCGTCGGGCCGGAATCGCCGGCGCTCGCCCGCCGTCTCGCGGCTTTCGACCACGTGGGCCGCATCGTCGTCACCGATCCTTCGCCGACCCGGCTCGATCGCATCCGTCTGGACCTTGCCACCGGCGGGGTGGTGGAGGTGGTGGACGCGGTGGACCTCGGCAACGCGGGCGGCGCGCACCGCCTGTTCGACCTCGTGGCGACAGTCGATCTCCTCGGCCGCAGCGACGGTGCGGTGGCCCTCCAGGGGCTCGCCGCGCATCTTTCTTCGGGTGCCATCCTGATCGCCGCGGAAGCCGACCCGAGCCTCTTTGCCGACGTCACCCTCGGCCAGTCCGAGGCGTGGTGGCAGGACAGCGTGGATCCGCGCTTCCCGGTTGGCGCCCGCCGGACAGCCGACGGCCACCGGGCCATGCTGTCGTCGCTCGGTTTCAAGCCCGCGGCCGTGCTGCCGCTCGCCAGCGCGCAGACCCGCGGCACGATCGTCGTCGCCCACGCGCCGCTCCGGACGGTTCCGGCCCCGGCCGCGCCCCTCGATCCGATCCTCATCCTGATCGACCGGGATCCGGCGAGCCGCGCGCTCGCCGACGCCCTTGCCGCCACGGTGGCGAGCGAAGGTCGCCCGGTGCGCGTCGGCGTCGCTCGTCCGATGCCGGACGGACGCGTGGTCGTGGAAGCGGCGGACGCCGGGTCGGACGCCGACCTCCGCGCCATGATCGCCGGCACGGTGGTCAAGGATCTGGTCTACGCGCCGTCGGTGACGACCGCGACCGGCGATCCGCTCGCCGCCGCCGAGGCGCGGATCATGACCCTGCACGGGGTCCTCAACGGCGCCATGAAGCCGCCGGCCCGGCTCTGGGTGCTGGCCCCCGGCGGATCCGGCGCGGGCGGCGACGGACGCGCGGTGCGGCCGGTGGAAACCGCCGTCTGGGGCCTCGGCCGGGTGGTGATCAACGAATATCCGGATATCGAGACCCGCCTGGTGGACCTCGCCGTCGCCTTCTCGCCGGCCGAGGCGGCCGACCGGATGGCGCGGCTGATCGCCGATCCGGGTCCGGAGCGGGAGATCCTGATCGACGAGCGGGGCACCGCCGCCATTCGCCTGCGGTCCGGCCCGTCGTTGGTGGAACCGGCCCTTGCGGCCGCCATCGAGGGTCCCGTCGGCCGTGTGCTGTCGATCGAGCGCCAGGGCACGCTGGACGGTCTCGTCTGGCATTCGGCCGCCCGCAAGGCGCCGACCGGTGACGAGGTGGAGATCGAGGTGGCCGCCGCGGGCCTCAATTTCCGCGACGTCATGTGGGCGCTCGGGCTCCTCCCCGAGGAGGCGCTGGAGGACGGCTTTGCCGGCGCGACCCTTGGCATGGAATGCTCCGGCGTGATCACCCGCGTCGGGCCGGACGCGCGGCGCTTCAAGCCGGGCGACCGGGTCATCTCCTTCGCGCCCGCCTGCTTCGCCACCCACGTGCTGGTGGCCGAAAAGGCGCTCGCCCCGGTGCCGAGCACGGTGGACCTGGAGGCGGCCGCCACCATCCCGGTGACCTTTCTCACCGCCTGGTACGCGCTCGTGGAACTCGCCCGGCTGGACGAGGGCGAGACCGTCCTCATCCACGGCGGCGCCGGCGGCGTCGGCCTCGCGGCCCTGCAGATCGCCCTGTCGCGCGGGGCCCGGGTGATCGCAACGGCCGGATCGCCCGACAAGCGGCGCCTGCTCGCCATGCTGGGTGCGGCGCACGTGCTCGACAGCCGGTCCCTGGCTTTCGCCGACGAGGTGATGGCGCTGACCGACGGCAAGGGCGTCGACGTGGTGCTGAACTCCCTCTTCGGCGAGGCCATGGAGCGTTCGCTGGAGGTGCTGAAGCCGTTCGGCCGCTTCGTCGAGCTCGGCAAGCGCGACTACTACGCCAACACCCGCGTCGGCCTCCGGCCGTTCCGGCAGAACCTCTCCTATTTCGGCGTCGACGCCGACCAGCTGCTCACCCGCCGGCCGAAGCTCACCGAGGCGCTGTTCCGCGACCTCGTGGCGGCGTTCGAGGCGGGCGTGCTGACCGCCTTGCCCTACCGCACCTTCGCGGCCGAGCGGATCACCGAGGCCTTCCGGCTGATGCAGCAGTCCGGCCATATCGGCAAGATCTTGGTGCTGCCGCCGGACATCCCGACCCCGGCGACGGTGAAGCCCGTACGCGTGAATGGCGACGGCACCTACCTGGTGGCGGGCGGCCTCGGCGGCTTCGGTGTGGAGACCGCGCGCGCCCTGGTGGCCCGCGGGGCGCGGTCGATCGTGCTCGCCAGCCGGTCCGGCGCCGTCTCGCCGGTCGCCGCGGAGGCGATCGCCGCCATGGAGGCGGCGGGCGCCACGGTGACCGTCAGCGCCACGGACGTCACCAGCGGCCCGGCGGTCGATCGTCTGCTCGCCCGGATCCGGGCCGAGATGCCGCCGCTGAAGGGCGTCTTCCACACCGCCATGGTGCTCGACGACGCGCTCTTCCAGAACCTCGACGCGGCGCGCATGCGGGCCGTCATGGCGCCGAAGATCGCCGGCGCGGCCGTCCTCGACGCGGCGACGCGGGCGGACGATCTCGACCTCTTCGTGCTCTACTCGTCGGCCACCACCCTCATCGGCAACCCCGGCCAGGCGCCCTATGTGGCCGCCAACGCCTACCTGGAAGGTCTCGCCCGCGCCCGTCGCGCCGCCGGCCTGCCGGCGCTCGCCATCGCCTGGGGCGCCATCGCGGACGCCGGCTATCTGGCCCGCAACGCGGACGTGAACGACATGCTCTCCATGCGCCTCGGCAAGCAGGCGCTGACCGCCAAGGCCGCGCTCGGCGGGCTCGGCCTCGCGCTCGACGCGGGCCTCGACCAGCCGGTGCTCGCCTACGCGCGGATCGACTGGGCGGCTGCCCGGCGCGAGCTCGCCATCATGGCGACACCGCTCGTCACCCGCGTGGCGTCGGCCGGCGCGGGCGCGGAGGCCGAGAGCGCCGGTGACGGCCAGCTCGCCACCCTGATCGAGGGGCTCGACAACGCCGCCGCCGTGCGGCTCGTCACCGAGCTCCTTGCCGGGGAGATCTCGCGCATCCTGCGCCTGCCGGCGGAGGACATCGACCCGGCCCGGCCGCTGACCGAGATCGGCATGGACAGCCTGATGGCGCTGGAGCTGCGCATGGCGGCCGAGCAGCGCTTCGGCATCGACATCCCGCTCCTGTCGCTCGCCAACGGCGCGGCGCTCGGCGACATCGCCCGGCGCATCGTCGACAAGGCGGGCGCGGCCGAGGGCGAGGACGTCTCCGCCGACAGCGAACTCGCCGCCGCCCGCCACATGGGCGAGGATCTGGACGACGAACTGACCGCGGTGGTGAACGCCATCGAGGTGCAGGCGACGAGCGTGAAGAGGCTGACCGGCTGATGGACGAGAAGCGATCCTACGGGGGCATGTCCGGCGCGGCCAAGGACGCCCTGATGGCCGGGCTCCGGCAGGCGAGCCAGAACCGCCGGCCCCGCGCGGCGCAGGCCGCGCCCGCCGCTGCGCCGGCCCGCAAGCCGGCGTTCGACTTCTCCACCCTCGACGACTACAAGCAGCTCCGCATCCAGCGGGCGGCGGCCGAGATGATGGGGATCGAGAACCCCTTCTTCCGCGCGCACGACGGCCTTGCCAACGGCACCAGCCGGATCGACGGCGCGCCCTACATCAACTTCGCCTCCTACAACTACCTCGGCCTCAACGGCCACCCGGCGGTGGTCGACGCCGCCAAGGCGGCGATCGACCGCTACGGCACCTCCGTGTCGGCGAGCCGCGTGGTGGCGGGCGAACGGCCCATCCACGGCGAGCTGGAACGCGCGCTCGCGGCTGTCCATGGCACCGAGGCGGCCGTCACCTTCGTCAGCGGTCACGCCACCAACGTCACCACCATCGGCACCCTGATGGGGCCGAAGGATCTGATCCTCTTCGACGCCCTCATCCACAATTCGGTCGCCGAGGGCGCGCGGCTCTCCGGCGCCGCCCGGATGACCTTCCCGCACAACGACTTCGCCCACGTGGACGACGTGCTCACCAAGGTGCGGCACCAGTACGACCGGGTGCTGATCGTGGTGGAGGGCCTCTACTCCATGGACGGCGACCACCCGGACCTGCCGAAATTCGTGGACGTGAAAAGCCGCCACGATGCCTGGCTGATGGTGGATGAGGCCCATTCGCTTGGCGTCCTCGGCGTAACCGGCCGCGGCATCCACGAGATGCAGGGTGTCGATCCGGGAAGCGTCGAGATCTGGATGGGCACCCTGTCGAAAACGCTCTCCGGCTGCGGCGGCTATGTGGCCGGGTCGGCCGCACTGACCGAATACCTGAAGGTGAAGGCGCCCGGCTTCGTCTATTCGGTGGGCCTTGCGCCCGCGCTCGCGGCGGCGGCCCTTGCCTCGCTGCAGGTGATGCAGGCCGAGCCCGAACGGGTGACGGCGCTCCACGCCAACGGCAGGCGCTTCGTGGAGAAGGCCCGGGCCGCTGGCCTCGACACGGGCCTTTCGCTCGGCTACGCGGTCGTGCCGGTGATCGTCGGCGACAGCGCCCAGGCGGCGGTGCTGGCCGACCGGGTGTTCAAGCGCGGCCTCAACGCCCTGCCGATCATCTACCCTGCCGTGCCGGAGAAGGCCGCGCGCCTGCGCTTCTTCATCACCAGCATCCACACCGCGGCCGAGATCGACGAGGCCGTCGCCATCACGGCGGCGGAGCTGAAGGAGATCACCCGCGCCGGCTCGGTGCTCCGCCAGCTCGCCGCCCGCTGAGGCGGCGACGCGCGTCCGCTCAGGACGTCGCCAGCAGCGCGAAGTGAGCGACCAGCGTCACGGCGAGCGCCCGGAAGGCGAGGCCGACCAGCCGGTACTTGGTCCGGCAGATGGCCGACAGATGGGTGATGTTGGTGCGGTACTCCTCCTTGAGGAAGCCGAGGTCGCCGCGCGCCTCCGCCTCCTTCAACGGACCGGCGACCGCGTCCCAGTTGCCCCAGAAGAGCGACGAACCGCCCGCCCGCCGGCGCGGCATCACCACCAGGATGGCCGCCATGGCGGCGGTGAGCAGCGACACCGCCGCGATCGCCGAGAGGCCGATCACCAGCGGCGGCGCGCCCACATAGCGGTGGACGGTGAACACCTCGCGGGCTTCCGACGACCAGATCAAGAGCGCCAGCATGAAGGTGAAGATGTAGGCCGCCTTCTGGTCGGCCCCCCGGACCTGATCGTAAAAGGTCCGGTTCACCTCCTTGAGGTGATCGAAATAGTCGTCTTCCACCGCCATCCCGCCTGCCCCCTCGACCGAAAGGCACCACCGCGACCGTCCCGGAACGGCCGCGCCGCCGGTGAGGACCGAGTGCCCCGAAAAGCCGGATTCCTAGCAATTGACAGCCCCTGGTGGGCCTCTTCTATTGATCCGACTTATAGGCGATGACTGAACATAATCCATCATGCATGCGACATACTGGGGCGTTTTTCTGGCGACCGTCGTCGCCGCGTCGTCGGCGCTCGCCGACGTCGTTCCGCGGCCGGATCCGAACGCCGGCGCGGTGATCGCCGTCAAGACCGGCGAGGAGATCACCTTCGTGGACGCGCCGGGCTGGCGGTCCGTGGACCCGACGCAGGTGGTGCTCACTGGCGACACCTTGCGCACCAACGCGCTCGGCCAGCTCGCCATCCTGTTTTCCGACCGCACCCAGGTGCGCGTCGGCCGCAACACCACGCTCGTCGTCAAGGACGTCCAGCCGGGCGGCGACGCGCGGCTGGAGCTCCGCCAGGGCGCCATCTGGGCCCGGGCGCTCCGGGGCGGCAGCGGCGTGACGGTCGAGACGCCCGCCGCCGCGGCGGCCGTGCGCGGCACCGACTGGTCGCTCACCGTCGGGCCGGACGGGCGCACCGCCCTCATCGTGCTGGAGGGCGCGGTGGAGCTCTTCAATCCGCAGGGCTCCGTGCTCGTCCGCGAGGGCGAGGCGGCGACCGCGGCCATCGGCGAGGCGCCGACCAAGATCGTGCTCGTCCGCCCCCGTGACCGGGAGCAGATGCAGTTCTACGTCACGCTTCGGGGCGCCTTCACCTTCCTGCCGGCGACCGCCCTGCCCTCGCGCGGGATCGTCGCCGACGCGCGCCGCATCGCGGCCACGCCGGAGAGCCTGCGCACGCCGGAGGACCTCGTCCGCGCGGCCGAATACGCGGTGTCGCTCGACGGCGTGGAGGCGGCCGCCGTCGCGGTCGCCGCCGCGCGTCGGGCGCCGCTCGGCCCCGCGCTCGCCGCGCGGCTGGACCTCGTCGAGGCGCTCGTCCTCGGCTCGCGGACGCGCTACGCGGAGGCCGCCCGGCTGTTCGCCCGCGCCCTCCCCCGGCTCGATCCAGACCGGCGCGGCGTCGCCGCCTACGGCGGCTACATCGCCCGCTCGCTCGCCGATCCGAGCCGGGCCGAACCGCCGCCGGCGATCCGCGGCGGGGGCCCCTACTCGGCGCTCGCCGAGGCCTACATCGACGGCTACGTGAACGGCACCCCCGCCGCCATCCGGCGGCTGACGGAGGCCGAGGCGCGTTTTCCGAACGAGGCGCTGCTGCCGGCCGTCCGCGCCCAGTTCGCCCTCCTCGACGGCGACCGCGTCCTGATGAAGGCGGCGGTGGAGCGTGCCGTGGCGCTCGATCCGCAGAACCCGGTGACCCTCCTGGCCAGGGCCCACTATCGCCTGGAGTTCGAGCGGGACCTGGAAGGCGCAGAGGCGGACCTCCTGGCGGCGCGCGCGCTCCAGCCGGGCGGCAGCTCGATCCACGCCACGCTCGGCTCGCTCCATGCGGAGCGCGGCGCCTATCGGGAGGCCGAGGCCGCCTATCTGGAGGCATCGGCGCTCGAACCAGAGGACGCGCTTCCGCACGCCAACCTCGCGCTCATCTACCTGGAACAGAACCGGCTCGAGGAAGCCAAGGCCGCCATCGACCGGGCGCTGGCGCTCGACCCCTCCTTCCATGTCGCCTACACCGCGCTCGGCCACTATCACCTTCGGCGCGGCGAGACCGCGCTTGCCATGGAAAACCTCCTGAAGGGCTCCACCGCCAATCCGGCGGAGACCGGCGCGCTGCTGCTTCTGGCCGCCGCCGCCTACCAGACCGGCGAACGGGACGCGGCGCTGCAGGCGGTGGAGAATGCCGGCCGGCTCGACCCGTTCGAGCCTTTGGCCCCCACCTTCGCCACCAAGCTGGCGCTCGACGAGTATCGGGCCGACGACGCCATCCGCAACGCCCGCGAGGCCGTGCGCCTCGCACGCGGCCGGGGCGGCGACTACGCGTCCCTGGCGGCGAGCCGCGAGGAGGGATCGACGGTCGCCGAGGCCTTCCGCCTGCTCGACCTCGACGCCTGGGGCCGCTACTACGGCACCGCCGTGTTCGACCCGTTCGAGGCGGGCGGCTATTTCGACGAGGCCATCGTCGGCGCCGCCAACCCCTTCGTCGACGACCTGACCTACGGCGCCGCCCTGCCGGACCCGGGCGCCGGCGCCAAGGCCCTGTCGGCCCTGACCCAGGGCCTCGCGCTCGACCCTCTGGCGATCGCCTCGCCGCGGCGGCGGGTCCAGATCATCCGGGCGCCCTTCCTGGAGGCGAGCGCCGGCGCGGGCCTCATCGCCGGTACGGACACGATCTCCCGCAGCGGATTCGGCGAAATCCAGGGCTTCGCCCAGCACCCCTTCCCGGTCAGCGTCTACGGCACCCTGGAACGGCGGATCGACGACGACACGGACGACACCACCACGGTGGGCGGCAACGGGCTCAGCGGCTCGGTCTTCCTCGGCGCCCAGCCGACGCCGGACGATCGGGTGCTCGCGATCGGCATCCTCACCGACGGCGACACGCCTTTCGTCGGCTCGGACGCGGACCCCAACCGCTTCAACGGCCGCGACGCCACGATCGGTCAGGGCGTGTTCGCCTGGAGCCACAGCTTCGGCCACCACAACGTGCTGACCGCCGCCGTTTCGGCCACCACTGCCGAACAGCGGACCCGCCAGTTCGGCACCCTCGCCCTTGGACCCACCACGGTGATCGCCCGCGACACCACGGACGAGGACTCCGACACCCTCGTGGGCTCGCTCGCCCATGCGGTCGGCTTCGGCCCGGTGACGCTCCGCTACGGCTTCGACGCCGGCATCCTGAAAACCACCCGCCAGCTCACCCGGGCGCTCTACCTGCCGGACCCGATCGACATCGGCGCCAGCCGAACCGACGAATCCTACCGTCTCGGCCGCGGCTTCCTCGACGTCCTCTACCGGCCGACCGACGACCTGGAGGTGGAAGCCGCCCTCTTCGGCGTGCTCCTCGACGGCGCGGACACCGACGTCGCCCGGCTGGAGCCGCGCATCGGCGCCGGCTGGTCCTTCTATGAGGGGCAGTCGATCCGGGCCTTCGCCATGCGCGAGACCAGCCTGCCCACCCTCGTTACCCTGAGCCCGGTGAGCGTGGTCGGCCTGCAGCCGAACGAGCCCTCGATCGCCGTCGGCGGCGCCGTCTCCACGGTCGGCCTGCGCTGGGACGCGGAGTGGACCGAGCGCTTCTTCACCTCGGTGGAGTACCAGCACCAGTCGCTCGACGACGTGAGCCTCACCATTCCCCGCTCGCTCGACACGATCGCGTTGTCCGACGGCACCATCGACCGGGTGTCCGTCACGGCCAACGTGTGGCTCGGCGGCGGGTTCGGGGCCTTCGCCACGGCCGCCTATGCCCGTTCGGACAACGGCTTGGACGACCCGGCCTTTGGCGACGCCATCCCCTTCGTGCCGGAAACGGCCGCCAAGGTCGGCGTCACCTACGTGCATCCGGCGCGGGTGAAGGCGAGCCTTTCGACCACCTGGGTCGGCGAGCGGCAAGGCGACCTCGCCGGCACCGACCTCGACCCGTTCGTGACGGTGGACGCCACCTTGTCCTGGGAGCCGTTCGACCGGCGGGTGCAGTTCGACCTCTCGCTCTTCAACATTCTCGACGAGGACTTCGAGCTCGCGCCGGACACGCCCGGCTGGGGCCGGACGGTGGTCGGCCGCATGGCCGTGCGGTTTTGAGCGGGGCGGGCGCGGCCCGGGGCGGGCGGCGGCTGAGGGACGTGGCTGCGGCCGCCGCTGTCGCCGCCCTCGCCGCCGGCCTTCTCACCGCCACACCCACCTGGCGGCTGGTGGACGCCCGGCTCTACGACCTCGCCGTGACGCTCGTGCCGCCCACCCCGCCGGACGATCTGGTGATCGTCGCCATCGACGAACCGTCGTTTTCCGACGTCGGCATCCAGTGGCCCTGGCCGCGGTCGCTTCACGGCCAACTGGTGGAGGCGCTCCGGGCGGCGGGTGCCAAGGCCATCGGGCTCGACCTCATCTTCGCCGAACCGTCTGCCGATCCGGCGGAGGACGACCGGCTCGCCGCGGCCCTCGGGCCCGACGTGGTGCTGGCGGCGGACGAGACGCTGATCGAGACGCCGCAGGCCTCCAGCGTGATCCGCACCGAGCCGCTGCCGGCCCTGACGGCGAACGGCGCCCGGGCGGGGCTCGCTTCCGTGCTCCTCGACGGCGACGGCGCCGTCCGCCGGATGCCGCCTTACGAGGACAGTTTCGCCCGCGTGCTCGCGACGGTCGGCGGCGAGACGGCGGGGCGGATCCCGCCGGGGGCGATGGTGCGGCCGTTCGGCCCCGCCCGGACCGTGCCGACCGTTTCCTACTATCAGGCGCTCGACCCGCAAAGCTTTCTGCCGCCCCGGTTTTTCGACGGCAAGGTGGTGCTGGTCGGGCTCAGCCTGCAGTCGGCCGCATCGGCCGAGGACGGCGGCGCGGACGCCTTCGCGTCCTCCTTCACCACCCTCACCAACCAGCTGACGCCCGGCGTGGAGGTGCAGGCGACGCTGTTCGATGCGCTGCGCTCGGGCCGGCTTGTGACGCCGCTGTCGCCGGCCGGCGTGTTCGCCCTCGTGCTGGCGGCGGCCGGGTTGGCGGGCGCGATGGTGCTTCGAAGCACGACCTGGCGGACGGTCCTCGCCGGCGCGCTGGTGCCGGTCGGCCTCGTAGGTGCCAGCGGCGTGCTCCTGACGGCCGGGTCCGTGTGGGTCTCGCCGGCCGCGCCTGCGATCGCCGCGCTTATGACCCTCGCCATCCAGGCAGCGCGCGATTTCGTGGCCGAGCGGCGCATGCGGCAGATGGTGACGCGGGCCTTCCAGCACTATCTGGCGCCGGACCTCGTCGACCGGCTCGCCCGCGACCCGGCCGCCCTGAAGCTCGGCGGGGAGCGGCGGACGCTCACCATCCTCTTCTGCGACGTGCGCGGCTTCACCTCCATCGCCGAGCGCATGAAGGACGATCCGGAGCGATTGACGAGCCTGATCAACCAGTTGCTCGACCCGCTCTCGGCCGAGGTGCTGAAGCGCGGCGGCACCATCGACAAGTATATCGGCGACTGCGTGATGGCCTTCTGGAACGCCCCGCTTGACGATCCGGACCACGCGGTCCATGCGGTGGAAGCCGCCCTTGCCATGGTGGAGGCCGCCGCCGCCTTCGATCGAAAGCTCTCCGGGGAGCGCGATCCCGGCGGTGCGCCGCTGCCCGCCATCGCGGTCGGCGTGGGCGTGAACACCGGCGACTGCGTGGTCGGCAACATGGGCTCCAGCGCCCGGTTCGATTATTCGGTTCTGGGGGATGCGGTGAACCTCGCCTCCCGGCTGGAGGGGGCGTCCAAGGACTATGGCGTGGCGATCGTCCTCGGGGCGGAGACCCGCGCGCGGGTGGAGGGGCGGTTCCCGCTCATCACCCTCGACCGGATCGCCGTGCGCGGACGGAGCGAGCGGGCGCCGGTCTCGACGCCGCTGCCGGCGGGGTCGAGCGCCGACGCGGAGACCCTGGCGCTGCACGAGGGGCTGGTGGCCGACCTCGTGGAGGACCGCCTGGCGGGCGACGATCCGCGCTTCGCCACCCTGGCGGAGCGGCTGCCGATGCTGGCCGGCTACTATCGCCGGATGGCTGAACGGATCGCCGCAAAGTCTTGATCCTTCAAGATTTTTCGCATCCGGATGCGCCCGCGGCGGGTAGGATGTTCTGCCGTCGCCGGTCCTCGGAGATCTGGCGAACGTGGGCTTCCAGCGCCGGATGGCCGGCGAGGAAGCGGTCGAAGTCGCGGCGGGACAGGGCGAGGAGAGAACAGTAGCCGATGGCGGTGACGTCGCCGGAGCGCGGCAGGTGGGTGAGGAGCGCCATCTCGCCGACGACGTCGCCGCGGCCGAGGCGGATCAGCGCGCGGCCGGTGTCCACCTCCACCGCGCCGGACGAGATGAAATAGGCGACGTCTCCCCGTTCTCCCTTTGACATCAAGCGCTTGCCAGGAAGCGCCAGGACCGGCCGCAAGGCCCGGGCAACCTCCCGGCGCTGGCTTTCGGAGAAGGCGGCGAAGAGCGGCAGGCGGGCGACCAGGGTGTCGGTGTCGAGCCCGAGGTCGAGGCTGAGCTTGGCGTCCGCCTCCGCCCGCCGGACCGTGACGGCGCGGGAGAGGTCGCGGTGGACCTCCGCGTTGACGAGGCCGCTGCGGTGGAGGGCGTCGATCTCCTGGGCCTCCAGGGAGAGCCCGAAGCGGGCGAGGAAGCGGCGCTCCAGGGCGTCCGCATAGTCCGGATACTGGAGGCGAAGCGCTTCAAGGGCGCCAAGAACGGCGGTTTTCCGGGCTTTCAGCACCGCCCGGAGGGCCTCGCCGGTTTCCGCGCCGAACACCGGGACCACCTCCCGGTCGACGAAGGGGTCGAGGGCGTCGAGGATGATCCGGGTCATCAGGAGGAGTTCGAACCGGTCCTCCAGCCGCCTGGCGAGCCAGCGCTGGATCTTGAAGGTTGCATAGATCCGGTAGGCGAGATCGTCCCGCCAGGTGAAGGCGAGCGCCTTCAGGGCGGCGTCCCGATAGCCGTCGGCACCGCGCAGACGGGCGGCGTCGAGGAGGCTGCGCGCGCCGGAAAGCAGCCTGTCCACAAGGGCTTGGCTGACCGTGCCGGCGCCCGCGTGGTCGAGCGCGAGGTCCTGCTCGCGCCCGGCGGCGGCGACCAGCGAGAGGGCGAGCCGGTCGTCGACGGCAAGGAGCGAGGTCGCCTCGGCGGCGCCGCGGGCAGCCGTGCTGCGGGCCCGGTAGTCGGCGACGAGGGCCGCCGCCGGGGCCGCGGCGAACTGGTGACGCGCGGCGGTTTCGCCAATCACGTCAGCCACTTGGCCGTACGCGACGGCGACCGTCCGGTCGCGCAGCACCTGGTCGACGGGGGTCAGCCGGTCGAGGCCGAGGCCCCGCATGAGGGGGCGGAGGGTCAGCCCCTGGACGAGGAGGGTGAACAGGGTGAAGCCGGTGGCCAGCACCGCGACGAGGCGGGTGACCTCTGCCGGCATGGCGCTGTTCTCGGTGACGGCGAGCGCGAGCGCAAGGGTGGCGGCGCCGCGCAGGCCCCCCCAAAGGATCACAAGCCGGTAGGGGCGGGAGATTTCGGGGGACAACCTGTAGCGCGCAAGTAAGGGCAATGTAGCGAAAAGTATCGCCCACCGCGCTACAAGTGACGCTACAACGAGCACTGTCAGCAATACGAAGTCGCCCATGTCGACACCGCCGAGGAGTCGCGGGATCAAGATGGATGCAAGAAGAAAGATGAGGGTCGACGCCCAGTAGGCGAGCTGGTCCCAGATGTCCTTCAGGTAGCGCCAGGCGGCAGGGGTGGTGCGCGCCGGTCCGGCGCTCGCCAGCGTCAGCCCGGCGGCCACCACGGCGATGACGCCGGAGAGGTGGAAGATCTCCTCGGCCACCAGATAGGCAAGGTAGGGCAGCGCCAGGCTGAGGGAGACCTCCACCAGCCGGTTGTCGCCGATCGCCCCGATCAGGCCGGCGACCGCCCGGGCGGCGACGAAGCCGACGAGCGCGCCGCCGGCGGGGATGACCACGAAGTCGATCGCCACCAGGGTGCCGTCCATGCCGGGGGCGCCGGTGAGGAGGGCGGTGAAGACCACGAACATGGTGATGGCGGCGGCGTCGTTGAGAAGGCTCTCCCCCTCCACCAGCCGGACCAGCCGTTCCGGCGCGCCCACGTCCTTGAAGATGCCGATCACCGCCACCGGGTCGGTGGTCGCGACGATGCAGCCGAGGAGCAGGCAGGCGACCAGCGACACCCCCGCCAGCGGCCAGAGCGCGAAGCCGATCGCCAGGGTCGCCACCACCACGGCCATCACCGCCAGCATGAGCACCGGCACGATGTCGTCGGCGAGCTGCTGCATGTCCATGCCGAGAGCGGAATGGAAGAGCAGCGTCGGCAGGAAGACGGTGATGAAGACGTCGGACCCGATCGGCGGATCGGCGAAGAAGCGCGCAATCTCGCTGTCGCCCGGCAGCACACCGCCGTGGATGAGCACCGCCGACACCACGCCCACCCCGATCCCGACCGCCGCCAGGATGACGCTCGACGGCAACCGCAGCCACCCGGCCAGCGGCTCGGCCAACGCGATCACCACCAGGAGCCCCGCGAACACGAAGACCAGCGACGGAACGTCCATGCAATGCCCCCCGGCGGCGCCCGCGAGGTGGGGCGATGGTGAGGGGAGTTTTTATATGATGGATGCAGGTGCGCCAATGGGTTGGCACGGAAGAGGGGGCGAGGAAAAGACAACCCGATCCAGCTCATCGGGCCACCACCGGCCTTCGCAGTCACTGGCCTGCTGCAGCCTTCGGCTACGTCTCACTCTTTGCGGGGAAGGTTCAGATGGGAGCCGGCTCGCTTCCATGCTCATCCGGTGTCATCCAAAAGGTCGGCCTCCTTCCCCCCCTCACCTCCCGTCATCCGGCCTTACCTCCGCCTCGAACGGCCGCATCGTGAGGTCCGATAGCCATGGCGGCAGCAGGTTTCCCAGGAAGATGCCGGCGGCGAGGGGGAACGGGAAGGCGATGACGCGGTGGCCGGATTTGAGGCGGTGGTGGATGAGGGTGGCGGCTTTTTCGGCGGGGATTTCGAAGGGGCGGGCGCCGGCGTGGCGGGCGGACATGGGGGAGGTGACGAAGCCGGGGTAGATGAGGGTGACGCCGACGTGGTGGCGGGCGAGCCAGCCGCGGAGCGCGATGCCGTAGCCGCGGACGGCGGCCTTGGTGGCCGAGTAGGAGGGCATGTCCGGCAGGGCGCGGAGGCCGGCGAGGGAGGAGACGAGAGCGATGCGCCCGGCGCGGCGGGCGATCAAGCGCGGGAGCAGCGGCTCCACCGTGTGGAGCATGCCGGCGTAGTTGATCTCCATCAGCCGGCGGCTGACGCCGGGCGCCTCCGGGCCGTGGCCGGGGGTGAGGCCGGCGGAGACGCCGGCGTTGGCGATGACGAGGTCGACGGGGACGCGGGTGTCGAAGGATTCCAGGGCCTGGCGCATGGCGTCGGCGTCGCGGACGTCGACGCGGGCGGTCTCCACGGTGGCGCCCTTCGCGCGGCAGGCGGCGGCGACGGCCTCCAGGCGCGCTTCGTCGCGGGCAATGAGGAGGAGGGTGACGCCGGGGGCGGAAAGTTCGCGGGCGAGCGCCTCGCCGATGCCGCTGGAGGCGCCGGTGAGCACCACGGAGGAGAAGCGGGTCTGCATCAGGGCTTGTCCCTTTCGGCGAGCCATTCGTCGCGGCGGCGGAAGACCGGGTTGGACCGATCCTGCGGGGCGATGGGGGGGAGACGCGCGCCTTCCTCCAGGATGCGGGCGGCGACGTTGGCGGCGCCGATCGCCATGGCGCGCTCGGCCGTAAAGCCGCCGCGCACCTGGGTGGTGTGGGCGAGGACGCGGAGGAAGTCGCGCGCGAGATCCGGGTCGGGCGCCTCGGCCTCCCGCCAGAAGGCGGCGAGCGGGCCTTCGAAGGCGAGGCCGGGCACGTCGTAGACGGCGTTGCCGAGGACGATCAGCGGCCGGCCCTCGCGGATGGCGTTGATGCCGACGGTGGAGTTGACCGTGACGACGCCCTCGGCGGCGCGGATCAGGGCGTCGAGGTCGCCGCCGTCGACCACGTGGACGCGGGCGGGGACACCGGCCGCGCGCGCCTCGCGGGCGATGCGGCGGCGCCAGCCGGCAAGGCCGTTGTCGAGCGGGTGGACCTTGAAGAGGAGGAGATGATCGGCCGGGGCGTTCTGGGCGAAGGAGCGGACGATCCAACGGACGGCGTCGTAGAGGTGCGGGAACGGGCTGTGGACGCGGATCTGGAAGTCGGTGGCAAGCTGGAGGGGGACGAGCCAGGTGGGCTGGTCGCGGGCCTTGAGGTCGGCGAGGACGCGCTCGAGGTGCCGGCGCTCGGCCCTGGCGCGGGCGAATTTCAGGAGCGTCGCGCCGTATTCCACCAGGGGGTGGTGGAGGGCGTGGTGGCGGTAGTGTGGATAGGCGAAGGGGTTGAGGACGACGCTGGAGAGGTTGGTGGCGACATCCCACACCGCATAGGTGAGGAAGCTTGCCGCGGCGAGCGGCTCGAAGGTCGGGTCCGGCAGGCCGGGGGCAAGGCGGCGGATGGTCTCCGGGTCGCGCGGCACGTGGGAGAAGGAGGACATGCCGTCCCGCTCCACGGTCAGCCAGTCGGGGCGGAAATAGCCGTGCTCGATGGCGTGGATGCGCACGCCGCGGCGCTGGGCCTCGGCGATGGCGAGGATCTGGTGCGGCCGGCAGTCGCCGAGGAGGGCGAGGTCGGTGACGGCGTGGTCGTCGAGGACGGCGGCGACGAAGGGGGCGAAGGCCTCCGGCCGGCCGGCGTAGGGGATGACGGTGGAGCCGGGCAGGCGCCAGCAGCGCTCGTCGCCGACGGAGAGGTTGATTCGCAGCACCCTGTGGCCGGCGGCCATCACCTCCGCGCCGACGCGCGCCATGAAGGGCGACGCCGGGCCTTGCAGGAAGAGGACGGTGCGGGAGGTGGGCGGGGCCATCGGCGGACGGAGGGTTCCGGCGGGGATTGCGGGGCGGGCCGGGGTGGCGCGGATCCGGCGGCGCGCGCCGGGTGGCGGAGACGCCGCGCGGGAGCCGGATGGCGCGCCGGACCGGTGCGTCTGTGCGGCTTCGGGCCTATAGCCGATTTGGCCGGAAGGCGCCATTGACAACGCGCGGGGCGACTTCTACCGACAGGCACCGAAGCGCGGACCAGGGTGCGCCGACCGCCAGGCTTCAGGCCAGAGGATTGCATGACCAGGGCTGACGGCCTCCGCACAGTGCTCTTCCTGCAGGGACCGCCGACCCCCTTCTGGGCCGACCTCGCCGACGGGTTCGAAGCCGCCGGCCACCGCACCGTGCGGGTGAACCTCTGCATGGGCGACCGGGTGCTGTGGCGCCGCAAGGGCGCGCACGACTATCGGGGCCGCCTCGCCGCCTGGCCGGCCTGGCTGACCGCCCTCGTAGAGCGCGAGGGGGTGACGGACATCCTCTATTTCGCGGACCGGCATCCCTACCACGTGGCCGCAAAGGCGGTGGCCGAGCGGGTGGGCATCCGGGCCTATGCGATGGAGTTCGGGTATCTCAGGCCCGACTGGCTGACGCTGGAGCGCGGCGGCATGGGGGTCTACTCCCATTTTCCGAGCGACCCGGACACGATCCGCCGCTTCGGCGCCATCGTGCCGCCGGCCAAGACGGCGCAGCTCTACAGCCACGGCTTCAACGAGGAGGCCTGGTACGAGGTGACCTACAACCTCGCCTCGGAGTTCCTGCGGCCGCTCTATCCGTTCTACACCGCCGACAAATACTACCACCCCTTCGTGGACTACCTGACCTGGCTGAAGCGGCTGGCGACCTCGCGGGCGGCGATCCGGCGGGCGAACGCGGTGGTGGAGCGGCTGGAGAGGATGAAGACGCCCTATTTCCTGGTCGCCCTGCAATTGCAGATGGATTACCAGATCCGCGCCAACTCGCCCTACCCGCACCTCTCCCAGATGCTGGACGAGGTGATCGGCTCGTTCAAGGCGAAGGCGGCGGCGGGCGACCGGCTGGTGATCAAGACCCATCCGCTCGACAACGGCTACGAGAACTGGCCGAAGGTGGTGCGCCGGCTCGCCGCCGAGCACGGGGTGGCGGACCGGGTGATCCTGATCGAGGGCGGCAACCTTGGCGTGCTCCTCGCCCACGCCAAGGGCGTGATCGTGGTCAACTCCACCGTGGGGCTGCAGTCGCTCCGGCTCGGCCGGCCGACGAAGGTGCTGGGCATCGCGGTGTTCGACGTGGAGGGGCTGACCCACCAGGGCCCGCTCGACACGTTCTGGCGCACCCCGGCGCCGGTGGACATGGAGCTCTGCGAGGCGCTGGTGCGCCTGATGGCGGCGACCATCCAGGTGAAGGGCTCGTTCTACCAGAAGGCGGGGCGGGTGGCGGCGGTGGCCGAGGTGGTGCGCCGGGTGGCCGAGGACCGGGTCAACCAGCCCGGCGCCTACGTGGACGACCTGCCGCGGATGGACAAGGCGCGGGCGATGGGCGTGCCGATCCGGTAGGGGGTTGGGGGGCGCTCGTCTCGCGGTCTGCGGGACGCGGACCATCGACGCTTTCCTCGGCGCAAACCGGCGGACCCCCTTCTACCGTCATCCCGACGAAAGTCGGGATCCAGCCGACAGCGGGCGCGTGCCGGGACGGTGCGGGTGATGGGAGGGACGGTTGGGCCCCGGCTTTCGCCGGGGTGACGACCTTGGGGACGGATGGCGGGAACGGGGCAACCGCACCCTCGCCCGTCACCGCACCCTCGCCCGTCACCGCACCCTCGCCCGTCACCGCACCCTCGCCCGTCACCGCACCCTCGCCCGTCACCGCACCCTCGCCCGTCACCGCACCCTCGCCCGTCACCGCACCCTCGCCCGTCATGGTCCGGTTCATCCGGACAAGCGACGCTTGTTCCTGGGGCTGACGAATGCGTGGGTGGTCCGGATGAACCGGACCATGACGATCGTGGCGGCTCTCGTGCGCACGCCCCTCCCCCGACCATCCACTCCCCGACGCCCCCTCCCCGTCAGATGACGTAGTCGTGGGTTTCCAGGTACGCGACGATCTGTTCGGCGAGGTCCTCCGCCGTGCCGCTCGTGGTGTCGAGGCGGAGTTCGGGGGTCTCGGGGGGTTCGTAGGGGCTGTCGATGCCGGTGAAGTTCTTGATCTGGCCCTGGCGCGCCTTCTTGTAGAGGCCCTTCGGGTCGCGGGTTTCGGCGACGGAAAGGGGCGTGTCGACGAAGATCTCCACGAACTCGCCTTCGGCCACCAGTTCGCGGGCGAGGCGGCGCTCGGAGCGGAAGGGGGAGATGAAGGAGACGAGGACGATGAGGCCGGCGTCGACGAAGAGGCGCGCGGTCTCGGCGACGCGGCGGATGTTCTCCACCCGGTCGGCGTCGGTGAAGCCGAGGTCCTTGTTGAGGCCGTGGCGGATGTTGTCGCCGTCGAGCGTGTAGGTGTGCCGGCCGAGGGAGTGGAGCTTCTTTTCCACCAGGTTGGCGATGGTGGACTTGCCGGCGCCGGAGAGGCCGGTGAACCAGAGCACCGCCGGGCGCTGGCCCTTGAGGAAGGCGCGGGACTGCTTGGAGACGTCGAGCGCCTGCCAGTGGATGTTGGTGGCGCGGCGAAGGCCGAAGGACACCATGCCGGCGCCGACCGTGAGGTTGGACAGGCGGTCGATGACGATGAAGCCGCCGGTGTCGCGGTTGTCGGCGTAGGGGTCGAAGGCGATCGGCTCGGAGAGCGCGACGTTGACCACGCCGACCTCGTTGAGGGCGAGGGTCTTCGCCGCCAGCTTGCTGAAGGTGTTGACGTCGGTCTTGTGCTTGATCTCCGTGATCTGGCCGGAGACGACCTTGGTGCCGAGCTTGAAGAGGTAGGAGCGGCCGGGCAGGAGCGGTTCGTCGGCCATCCAGATGAGGGTGGCGGCGAACTGGTCGGAGACCTCCGGGCGGTGGTCGGGCGTGGTCAGCACGTCGCCGCGGGAGATGTCCACCTCGTCGGCAAGCGTCAGGGTGACGGCCTCGCCGGCCTGGGCTTGAGGCTGGTCGCCGTCGTAGGTGACGATGGCCTTGACGGTGGAGGCGCGGCCGGACTTCGCCACCACGATCGGATCGCCCGGGCGGATCAGGCCGGTGGCGATGGTGCCAGAGAAGCCGCGGAAGTCGAGGTTGGGGCGGTTGACCCACTGGACCGGCATGCGGAAGGGCTTTGCGAGCGTGTCGTCCTCCACGTTCACCGTCTCCAGGTGCCGGACGAGGGTCGGGCCGTCGTACCAGGAGAGGTTGGGGCCGGGGTCGAGCACGTTGTCGCCGAAGCGGGCCGAGAGCGGGATGGGCCGCAGCGTCTCGAACCCGAAGTCGGCCGCGAAGGCGCGGTACTCGGCGACGATGCGGTCGAACACATCCTTGGAATAGTCGACGAGGTCGATCTTGTTCACGGCCAGCACCACGTGGCGGATGCCGAGCAGGGAGACGATGAAGGAATGGCGCCGCGTCTGGGTGAGGATGCCGTGGCGGGCGTCCACCAGGATGACAGCGAGGTCGGCGTTGGAAGCGCCGGTCGCCATGTTGCGGGTGTACTGCTCGTGGCCGGGGGTGTCGGCGACGATGAACTTGCGCAGGTCCGTGGCGAAGAAGCGGTAGGCCACGTCGATGGTGATGCCCTGCTCGCGCTCGGCCTCCAGGCCGTCGACCAGGAGGGCGAAGTCGATGTCCTCGCCGACGGTGCCGTGGCGGCGGCTGTCGCGCTCCAGGCTCTTCAGCTGGTCCTCGAAGAGCAGCTTGGTGTCGTAGAGGAGCCGGCCGATGAGGGTGGACTTGCCGTCGTCGACGGACCCGCAGGTGAGGAAGCGCAGGAGGCTCTTCTTCTCGTGGCGGGCGAGATAGTCGGTGAAGGCGGCGACGTCGAGGGTCGCCAAATCGGGGGCTTCGGAAGCGCTCATCAGAAATAGCCCTCCTTCTTCTTCTTCTCCATGGAGGCGGCCTCGTCGTGGTCGATCAGGCGGCCGGACCGCTCCGACGTGCGGGCGAGCAGCATCTCGCGGACGATCTCCGGCAGGGTCGCGGCGTCGCTCTCCATGGCGCCGGTGAGCGGGTAGCAGCCGAGGGTGCGGAAGCGGATGCGGCGCATTTCCGGCGTCTCGCCGGGGTGGAGCGGCAGGCGGTCGTCGTCCACCATGATGAGCATGCCGTCGCGGTTCACCACCGGGCGCTCGGCCGCGAAGTAGAGCGGCACGATGGGGATGGCCTCGCTGAGGATGTATTGCCAGATGTCGAGCTCGGTCCAGTTCGACAGCGGGAAGACGCGGATAGATTCGCCCGGCTTGACGCGGGCGTTGTAGAGCTTCCAGAGCTCCGGCCGCTGGTTCTTTGGGTCCCAGGCGTGGGTCTTCGTGCGGAAGGAGAAGATGCGCTCCTTGGCGCGGCTCTTCTCCTCGTCGCGGCGGGCACCGCCGAAGGCCGCGTCGAACCCGTAGCGGGTGAGCGCCGCCTTGAGGGCGTCGGTCTTCATGACGCCGGTGTAGACGGACGAGCCGTGGGTGAAGGGCGTGATGCCGTCGCGCACGCCGTCCTGGTTGGTATGCACGATGAGGTCGAGGCCGAGGCGCTTGGCGGTGTCGTCGCGGAAGCGCACCATCTCGCGGAACTTCCAGGTGGTGTCCACGTGGAGGAGCGGGAACGGCGGCTTGGACGGGTGGAAGGCCTTCATCGCCAGATGAAGCATCACCGAGGAGTCCTTGCCGATGGAGTAGAGCATCACCGGGTTTTTGAACTCGGCGGCGACCTCCCGGATGATGTGGATGGACTCCGCTTCCAGACGCTTCAGGTGCGTCAGACGATTGGCAGACACGACATTCCCCTCGGACCCCAGGGCGCCGGCGCGAGGCGGCCGGCGGCAGTGGCTTGAGGGATACATGGCCGGACGGGGAGGCCACAAGGTCGCCGGCCATCGCGCAAGGCCGCTTCGGAGAATAGTTTTCCGACGTTGCCGGGGGTGTTGGAACGCGGCCCGCGCGGGTGGCCGGCGGACCGGCGCGGACGCGCCTGCACAGGTGTCAGGCGAGGCGCGGCGCGCGGGCTGGCTCCGGGTGGTGGCCGAGGGCGGCGGCCATCAGGGTGCGGGTGTAGGGATGCTGCGGCGCGTCGAAGATGGCTTCGGTGGGACCGGCCTCCACCACCTTGCCGGACTTCATGACGAGGATGTGGTCGGCGATGGCGCGCACGACCGCGAGGTCGTGGCTGATGAAGAGGTAGGAGAGGCCGTAGCGGGCCTGCAGGTCGCGGAGGAGATCGACGATCTGCTTCTGCACCGATCGGTCGAGGGCGGACGTGGGCTCGTCGAGCACCACCACCTTGGGCTTCAGGATGATGGCGCGGGCGATGGCGATGCGCTGGCGCTGGCCGCCGGAGAACTCGTGCGGGTAGCGGTTGCGCGTGGCCGGGTCGAGGCCGACCTCCTCCATGGCGGCGACGGCCCGCCGGTCGCGCTCGGCGCCGGAGAGCTGCGGCTCGTGGACGAGCAGGCCCTCGGTGACGATCTGGCCGACGGTGAGGCGCGGGCTGAGCGAGCCGAACGGATCCTGGAAGACGAGCTGCAGTTCGCGCCGGTGCTGGCGCATGGCGCGGCGGTCGGCGTGGGAGATGTCGTAGTGCTCGAAGCGGATCTGTCCGGTGCCGTGGTTGAGGCGCAGAAGCGCCCGCCCGAGGGTGGACTTGCCGGAGCCCGATTCGCCGACGATGCCGATGGTCTGGCCGCGCACGAGGCGGACGGTGACGCCGTCCACGGCCTTGAGGACGACGGGCGGGCCGGAGAGGAAGCCGCCGCCGAGCTTGAAGGCGACCTCCACGTTGCGGCCCTCCAGGAGGACCGGGGCGGTGTCCGGCGGCGGCGCCTTGCGGCCGGTGGGCTCGGCGGCGAGGAGCATGCGGGTGTAGGGATGCGCCGGCGCGGCGAAGAGGGTGGCGACGGCCCCCTCCTCGACCACCTCGCCGGACTTCATGACCACGACCCGGTCGGCGAAGCGGCGGACGATGGAAAGATCGTGGGTGATGAAGACGATCGCCATGCCGAGGCGGGCCTTCAGCTCGGCGAGGAGGTCGAGGATCTGGGCCTGGATCGTCACGTCGAGGGCGGTGGTGGGCTCGTCGGCGATCAGGACGTCCGGCTCGTTGGCGAGCGCCATGGCGATCATGACGCGCTGGCGCTGGCCGCCGGAGAGCTCGTGCGGATAGCTGCGCATGCGCCGCTCCGGCTCCGGGATGCCGACCAGGTGGAGAAGCTCGATCACGCGCGCCTTCGCGGCGGCGCGGGAGAGGCCGCGATGGTGGATGAGCGGTTCGGCGATCTGGCGGCCGACCCGGTAGAGCGGGTCGAGCGACGTCATGGGCTCCTGGAAGATCATGGTGATCTTGGAGCCGCGTATGGTGTTGAGCGCCTTGAGCGGCAGGCCGACCAGCTCCCGGTCGCGGTAGCGGGCGGAACCTTCGGCCCGGCCGTTGGAGGCGAGGAGGCCCATGAGGGCCATCATGGTCTGGCTCTTGCCGGAGCCCGATTCGCCCACGATGGCGACGGTCTCGCCGCGGGCGACGGCGAAGGAGACGCCCTTGACGGCGTGGACGTCGCCGTCGGGGGTGTCGAAGCGGACGTGGAGCCCGGAGACGGAGAGGACGGGTTCGGTCACGTCAGCGGTCCTTCGGGTCGAGGGCGTCGCGCAGGCCGTCGCCGAGGAAGTTCAGCGAGAAGAGCACGAGCGCAAGGGCGAGCGCCGGCCAGACCAGCAGCCAGGTGGCGCCCTCGATGTTGCGGGCGCCTTCGGCGATGAGGACGCCGAGGCTGGTCAGCGGCTCCTGCACGCCGAGGCCGAGGAAGGAGAGGAAGCTCTCCAGGATGATGACGCGCGGGACCATCAGGGTCATGTAGATGACCACCGGCCCGAGGGTGTTGGGGATGATGTGACGCTTCAGGATGCCGACGTTGTCGACGCCGAGCGCCTCCGCCGCCTGGACGAACTCCCGGCGCTTCAGGGCGAGAGTCTGGCCGCGGACGATGCGGGCCATGTCGAGCCATTCGATGGCGCCGACGGCGATGAACATCAAGACGAAGTTCCGGCCGAAGAAGACCACCAGCATGATGACGAAGAAGACGAAGGGCAGCGAGTAGAGCACGTCGACGATGCGCATCATCACGCCGTCGATCCGGCCGCCGAAATAGCCGGCGGCGGCGCCATAGGTGACGCCGATGAGGAGGGCGACGGCGGTGGCGAGGATGCCGATGGCGAGCGAAATGCGGGTGGCGACGAGGATGCGGGCCAGCATGTCGCGGCCGTTGCCGTCGGTGCCAAGGTAGAAGCGCACCTGCTGCACGTCGGCCGTCAGGGTGGCGGAGCGCTGGTCGGGCGCGATGTCGACCACGGCGGCGTTGGTGAAGAGGTTGGAGCGCTCCACGTAACGGGTGATGCGCGGGTCGATCTCGCCGGTCGACGTGAGGGCGGCGCGGGCGATGCCGTCCTCGATGACGACGGCACCGACCTCCACCCGGGCGCGGCGGAGCGTGGCGCGCAGCTCCGGCTCGATCTCCTCGGCGCGCGGATAGGGCTCCAGGCTGGCGGGGACGCGCACGTAGTTGGCGTAGACCGCGTCGTAGGCGTGGGGGGTGAGCGACGGGCCTACGACGGCGAGGACGGTGACGAGGGCGAGGACGACGGCGCTGGCGACGGCAGCGCGGTTGCGCCGGAGGCGGCGCCAGGCGTCCTGCCAGAGCGATCGGCCCTTGCTGGCGGCGGGCAGCGGGGCAGCGGTTTCGGTGACGGACATGGCGGGGCGCCTCAGTCGAGCCGCACGCGCGGATCGAGCCACGCGTAGAGGAGATCGACGATCATGTTGAAGACGACGACGAAGATGGCGATCACCACCACGGTGCCCATGACGAGCGTGTAGTCGCGGTTGAGGGCCGACTGGACGAAGAAGCGACCGATGCCCGGGATGCCGAAGATGGTCTCCACCACGATGGAGCCGGTGACGAGCGCCGCCGCGGCCGGGCCGAGGTAGGAGACGACCGGCAGGATGGAGGCCCGGAGCGTGTGGGTGATGACCACCGAGCGGGCCGGGAGGCCGTAGGCCCGGGCGGTGCGCACGTGGTCGGATCGGAGCGCCTCGATGGTGGCGCCGCGGGTGAGCCGGGCGATGACGGCGATCTGCGGCAGCGCCAGGGTGACGATGGGCAGGATCTTGTTGAGGATCGCCCCGTCGCCCCAGCCGCCGGCCGGCAGCCAGCCGAGCCAGACGCCGAACACCAGGGAGAGGAGCGGCGCCACCACGAAGGTCGGCACGGTGGTGCCGATGGAGGCGGTGGCGACGACCAGATAGTCGGCGAGCGAGTTCTGCCGGAGCGCCGCGTAGACCCCCATGGCGACGCCGACCACGAGCGCGAGGAGGATGGCACCGGCGCCGAGCTGCAGGGAGACCGGCAGGCCGTTGGCGAAGAGATCGCCGACGGAGAAGTCGCGGTAGACGAAGCTCGGCCCGAAGTCGCCGGTGAGGAGGTTGCCGAGATAGCGCAGGTACTGGGACCACAGCGGCTCGTCCAGATGGAAGATCCGGTTGAGGTTCTCCATCACGGTCGGGTCGAGCGGCCGATCGAGGTTGAAGGGGCCGCCGGGGGCGAGCCGCATCATGAAGAAGGACGCCGTGATGATGACGAAGAGCGTCGGAATGGCGCCGAGGAAACGGCGAAGGACAAAGGCGAGCATCGGCGGGCCTCCAGCAGGCGGCGGCGTCGGGCGGATCGGGATCGGTGTGCGATCGGCCCGACGATCCGGGACGCGACGAACGGCGGACGCGGCGCGCGCCGGGCGGGACGCGCGCGCGGTCCGGTGCGGGCCGGGGAGGCGCCCTCCCCGGCCCGGCTGCCGGCCTTACTTGTCGAGCTTCAGGAAGCGGGTCGGGTAGACGTTCATGATGTTGTCCGTCCAGCCGGTCAGCTTCGGCGAATAGAGGGTGTGCGAGGAGTAGTAGAGGAGCGCCAGGTTCGGCGTGTCCTTCAGGATGATGGCCTCGGCCGCCTTGAGGATCTCGGCGCGCTTGGCAAGATCCGCCTCCTGGTAGGAGGAGGCCATCAGCTTGTCGAACTCCTCGTTGGTGTAGTTGGCGTAGTTGAAGCCGGGATTGTTGGACTTCAGAAGACCGAGGAAGCTTTCCGCGTCGTTGTAGTCGGCGATCCAGCCGGCGCGGGCCACGTCATAGTCGCCCTTCTGGCGCAGATACGCGTAGTGGCTGGCCGCGTCGCGGTTGATGAGGGTGACCTCGGCGCCGAGCACCGTCTTCCACATGTCGGCGATGGCGGTGGAGGTGTTCTTGTGGTTCTCGCTGGTGTTGTAGGAAATCTCCAGCTTCAGCGGGTTGCCGGGGCCGAAGCCGGCCTCCTCGATCAGCTTCTTCGCCTCGTCCTCGCGGTCGAGCTGGGCCATGTCCTTGTAGTCTACGGTCGGGCCGTTCTCGTAGTTGGCGGCGCCCGGCGGCACGAAGGAATAGGCGGGCAGCATGGTGCCGGACCAGATCTCGTCGGCCAGGAACTCGCGGTCGATGGCAAGATCGAGGGCGCGGCGGACCTTCGGGTTGTCGAAGGGCGCCTTGTCGGTCTTGATCGGGAAATAGTAGGTGCCGAGGTAGGGCGGCGTGCGGACCTGATCGCCGAACTTCTCGTGCATCTGCGCCATCTGGTCGGCCGGCAGGTCCGAACAGCTGTCGATCTCGCCCGCCTCGAAGCGGCGCACGCAGGCGGCACGGTCCTCGAAGGGGATGTAGTTGACGGTGTCGATCTGCACATCGGCGGCGCCGTGGAAGCGCGGGTTCTTGGCCAGCACCACCTTGTCGCCGGGCGTGGCGGAGACGAGCGTGTAGGCGCCGTTCGACACCATGTTGCCGGGCTTCGACCAGTCGGCCCCGAACTGGGTGACCGAGGGCTGGTGCAACGGCACGGTCGCCTGATGGGTCAGCATCTCGATGAAGTAGGGGGTCGGGCCGTCGAGGACCACTTCCAGGGTGGTGTCGTCGATGGCCGTGACGGCGACGTCCTCGGCCGGACCCTCGCCCTTGTTGAAGGCGAGCGCGCCCTTGATCGGGTAGAGCATGGAGGCGTACTCGGCGCCGGTCGCCGGGTCGAGGATGCGGCGCCAGCCGAACACGAAGTCGGACGCCTTCACCGGGTCGCCGTTGGACCAGACGGCCCCTTCGCGCAGCTTGAAGGTCCAGGTGCGGCCGTCGGCGGAGGTCTCCCAGGAGGCGGCGGCGCCGGGGATGGGCTCGGCGCTGGCGTTGTAGACGGCGAGCGTCTCGAAGAGGTCGCGCATGATGTGCGCCTCGGCCACCGTGGAGGTGAGCTGGGGATCCAGCGTCTCCGGATCGCCGTCGTTGCCGCGGTTGTAGACCACCTCGGCAGCGGCGGGCGCGTACGACGCGCCCAGCATGGAGCCGGCGAGGAGTGCCGCCGCGACGAGGCGCGGCAGGATGGTGAGACGCATGAATGGACCTCCTTCTTCGTGACCGGAGGATCGGCCCAGCCGCGTCTTGGTGCGCGGCCTGCCCCTGACGTGCCGCCCTCCGGCGAGACCCGCACAGCGTAGAACGATCATTTCGTTCGGCAAGCGAATTGTGTGGGCAAGTCGTCGAGATGACGCTAGGTCACAGAAAATGGATCGCTTCTGCCTTATGCAATTGGAATATGATTTCTCGAAACCGCGCTGCGGTTGCGTGCTGTTGCGCAGAGCTGGGGATAACCGCCGTCAGACCGCCGGCTTGTGGTGGGCGGTCCAGTGCCAGGCGATGTCGATGCGGCGAGGCAGCCAGACCTTGTCGTGGCCGAGCACATAGTCGACGAAGCGGGCGAGCGCGGCGGCGCGGCCGGGCCGGCCGACGAGGCGACAGTGGAGGCCGACGTTGAGGAGCTTCGGTGCGCCGGCCTCGCCCTCGGCATAGAGCACGTCGAACGCGTCCTTCAGGTAGGTGAAGAACTGGTCGCCGGTGTTGAAGCCCTGGTTAGTGGCGAACCGCATGTCGTTGCTGTCGAGGGTGTAGGGGATGATCAGGTGCGGGCCGTTCGGGCCCTTGATCCAGTAGGGCAGGTCGTCGGCGTAACTGTCGGACGAATAGAGGAAACCGCCCTCCTCCGCGGCGAGCCGCGTAGTGTGCTCGGAGGACCGGCCGGTGTACCAGCCGAGCGGGCGCGCGCCGGTGACCTCCTCGTGGATGCGGATCGCCTCCATCATGTGGCGGCGCTCCTCCTCGTAGGAGAAGTCCTTGTAGTCGATCCACTTCAGGCCGTGGCTGGCGATCTCCCAGTCGGCCTCCTTCATGGCGGCCACGGCCTCCGGGTTGCGGGCGAGCGCGGTGGCGACGCCGTAGACCGTGACGGGCACGTTGCGGCTGGTGAACAGGCGCCAGAGCCGCCAGAAGCCGGCTCGCGAGCCGTATTCGTAGATCGACTCCATGTTCATGTGCCGCTGGCCCGGCCAGGCGGCGGCACCGACGATCTCGCTGAGGAAGGCCTCCGACGCGGCGTCGCCGTGGAGGACGTTGTTCTCGCCGCCCTCCTCGTAGTTGACGACGAACTGCACGGCGACATTCGCGCCATCGGGCCAGGCGGCCTCAGGCGGCGTGCGTCCGTAGCCGATCATGTCCCGGGGATAGCTGGCGTCCATCGTGCCCTCTCGTCCGTTCGCGCGTGCGGTAACGTCGGACAAGGCAACGGTTTTTGCAAGAGACCTGAGGGCGCAGAGGGCTGCCGGGCGCGATGCCGCCCGGGGGTGGCGACGCCCGTGCGGTCCGGTCCGGCCGCCGGCTCAGCGCATGCGGCGGCGGCGGCGGGCGAGTTCCTCGTCGGTCTCGATCCGGATCGGGATGAGGTGGCCTTCGGGGCGGTCCTCGCCGTCCTGTCCGATGCGCATGATGGCGCTGCCCATGGCGACGCTTGCCAGGGTGACGACGAAGCCGAAGGTCATCAGGGCGACCGGGAGAATGGGTTCCTCGGCGCCCGCCACCAGCGTGCCGAGGCCGCCGACGTTGAGGAGGAGGAGGCCCGCGGCGGCAACGATGCCCGCGACGGTTCCGGCGAGGCCGTTGACGGCAAGGAGGTGAAGCAGGCGATGGCGTCGCATGATCGATGATCCCGCTAGAAGCTCGATGGTCCGTCAACATCCCATGCGCCGGAACGTTCCGTCATCTGCTTCTCTCATCTAGGGGGTGCCGGGCGGTTATCAATCAGCAGACGTGAATGTCGCATGGATCGATTTGGTCGCGGCCGCGTTCACGCTTACAGTCGCGGGCATGGCGGCGTCGGCAAAAGGTCTGGCGCGGCCGCACCCGCATGATCCGGACGCGCTCGAAAGGCGGTCGTGAGCATGGCGAACCTCTACACGAATGCCACGCCACCGACGCCGGACGACGGCGGTGCGCCCTGCCCCGTCACGCGCATGCGCGAACACCTGCGGGTCGCGCGGCCGACGTCAGGCCCGGAGGCTCTGCGGATCCTGAGGGCGGTGTTCCCGGAAACGCGGCTTGCCGACCGGGTGCGCGCGGCGGAATCCGCCGCATCCGGCTTCGCCTGACGGGCGACGCCGCCCGCCACACCGCCCGACGGTCAGCCCATTCAGGACGACGCTGGACGGTTCGCGCCCTCTGGGTTCGAAGCGCGGGGTGCGGTCGTGTCGTCAGGGTCGGCGTCGAGGATGCCCTCGCCGTCGCTGTCGAAGGTCACCTCCTCCTCGCGGGCGTTATGCTGGCGGGCAAGCTGGTTCCAGCGCCGCCAGCCGAACGGGATCGCCGCGAGATAGGCCAGCACGATCGCCGTCAGCATCTCGAACGGGAAGCTGGCGATGAGGCCGACGAGGATCACAAGGGCGACCAGCACCGGCAGCACGTATTCGCGGCGGATGCGGGCCATCCTCTTGCCCGAGTAGGTGGGGATTCGGCTGACCGTCAGGAAGGCGATGAGGATCACGTAGGCGATCACCAGCGGGGCGGCGGCGGGCGGGATCTCGAGCCCGACGAAGGAAAGATAGACCGGCAGGAGCACGATCAGCGCGCCGGCCGGGGCCGGCACGCCGGTGAAGAAATTGCCCTGCCAGGCGGGCTTCTCCACGTCCAGCATGGCGTTGAACCGGGCGAGCCGGAGCGCCATGGCGATGGCGAGCACCAGGGCCGCCAGCCAGCCGAAGGACTTCACGCCGGAGAGGATCCACCCGTAGAGGAGGATGGCCGGCGCGGCGCCGAAGCAGAGGAAGTCGGCGAGGCTGTCCAGTTCCGCGCCGAAGCGGGACGTGGACCGCAGGTAGCGGGCGATGCGCCCGTCGAGCCCGTCGAGCACCGCCGCAACCAGGATGGCGTAGACGGCGATTTCCCAGCGACCCTCGATCGTCATGCGGATGGAGGTGAGGCCCGAGCAGAGGGCGAGCAGGGTGACCGCGTTCGGGATGATCATCCGGACCGGGATGCCGCGAACGGCGCGCCGGCGCTTCGGGCGCGGCGTGTCGTACGGGTCGACGGGCGGGAAGATGGTGGCCACGGGGTGCGATCCTTGCTGGCGGTGGGCGACGGGCGTGCGCGTCAGGTGGCGCGCATGGCGGGGGTGGGCGTGGTGCCGGCGAGGTCGGCGAGCACCGTCTCGCCCGCCACCGCGCGGCTGCCGACGCCGACCTTGGCGACCGACCCGGCCGGCAGGTAGACGTCCACCCGCGAGCCGAAGCGGATGAGGCCGAAGCGGTCGCCGACGGTCAGGCTCTCGCCCTCGCGGGTGAAGGAGACGATGCGGCGGGCGATGAGGCCGGCGATCTGCACGACGCCGACGGCGCGGCCGTCGGGCATTTCCAGGACGACGCCGTTGCGCTCGTTGTCCTCGCTCGCCTTGTCCAGCTCGGCGTTGATGAACTTGCCGGCCCGGTAGGCGATGCGGCGGATGCGGCCGGTGACCGGCGCGCGGTTCACGTGCACGTCGAACACGTTCATGAAGACGCAGATGCGCAGGAGCGGCGCCGAACCCAGCTGCAGTTCCGCCGGCGGAACCGCCGGACCGACCGACGACACCTTGCCGTCCGCCGGGCTGATCACCAGCCCCGGCGCCACCGGGGTGACGCGGACCGGATCGCGGAAGAACAGCGTGCACCAGATGGTGAGCGCGAGGCCGATCCAGAACAGCGGATCCACGAACCAGCCGATGAGCACGGTGGCAACCGCGAAGATGGCGATGAACTTGTGCCCTTCCGGATGGATCGGCGGCACGGCATTGGTGATCGAGTTCAAAATGGACATGTCGGGGCGATCAACGTGCGAGGGGCGTGAAAAGGTCCATCCCTTTGGCATGGAATGGGGGGGTTGGGAAGGCGGGGGTGGGGTCGGGGGTGGAGGGGGATGGGGGCTTGGCGGGGGGCTTGGCGGGGTGGCGAAGCGCTTCCACGACCTGCGTTTGGACGTCACCCCGGCGGACGCCGGGGTCCAACCGTCGGCGGGGGCATTGGCGCCGGTGCGGCGGGGTGCGGCGTCGGCTGGATCCCGACTTTCGTCGGGATGACGGGATTGGGGGGTTGGCGGAGCGCTTCCACGCCCTGCCCATGGACGTCACCCCGGCGGACGCCGGGGTCCAACCGTCGGCGGGGGCATTGGCGCCGGTGAGGCGGGGTGCGGCGTCGGCTGGATCCCGACTTTCGTCGGGATGACGGGATTGGGGGGTTGGCGGAGCGCTTCCACGCCCTGCCCATGGACGTCACCCCGGCGGACGCCGGGGTCCAACCGTCGGCGGGGGCATTGGCGCCGGTGAGGCGGGGTGCGGCGTCGGCTGGATCCCGACTTTCGTCGGGATGACGGGATGGGGGGGTTGGCGGAGCGCTTCCACGCCCTGCCCATGGACGTCACCCCGGCGGACGCCGGGGTCCAACCGTCGGCGGGGGCATTGGCGCCGGTGAGGCGGGGTGCGGCGTCGGCTGGATCCCGACTTTCGTCGGGATGACGGGTGGGGGGGGTGGCGGCTTGCGGGTTGCGGGGCTGTGGCCGCCGTTTCCTTACGCGACCGGATCGTTCGCACTCGTCATGGTCCGGTTCAGCCGGACCAACCTGGGGGGGGTGGCGGCTTGCGGGTTGCGGGGCTGTGGCCGCCGTTTCCTTACGCGACCGGATCGTTCGCACTCGTCATGGTCCGGTTCAGCCGGACCAACCACGCATTGCTGCGGGGGTGGGTGGAAAAAGCGTGGGTGGTCCGGCTGAACCGGACCATGACGAGGTCGAGGCGGTGGTGAGGGTCGGCAGCAATGCGGCCCGAGAGATGCGCGCAACCGTCACTCCCACTGCGCGATCGTCATGGTCCGGTTCAGCCGGACCAGCCACGCATTGCTGCGGGGGCGGGTGGAAAAAGCGTGGGTGGTCCGGCTGAACCGGACCATGACGAGGTCGAGGCGGTGGTGAGGGTCGGCAGCAATGCGGCCCGAGAAATGCGCGCAACCGTCACTCCCACTGCGCACTTGTCATGGTCCGGTTCAGCCGGACCAGCCACGCAGTGCTGCGGTGGTGGGTGGAAAAGGCGTGGGTGGTCCGGCTGAACCGGACCATGACGAGGTCGAGGCGGTGGTGGGGGTCGGCAGCAATGCGGTCGAAGGGATTCACTCAACCGCCATACCCAACCGTACGATCGTCATGGTCCGGTTCAGCCGGACCAACCACGCATTCTTCCCCACGCGCTACGGCCGGTTCAGGACCATTCCCATGAGGGCTCGGAGGTTGGCGGCGGCGTTGTTGCGGTGGGTTTCGAAACGGGCGTGGGCGGTTGGGGGCGCGGTGGGGTCGAGACGGAGGGACCAGAGGGGGGCTATTTCGGTGGGCAGGAAGGCGTAGCGGACGTCGATGATGCGCGTGTCGCCGTCGGTCGCTTCAGCGACGAAGCCGTCGCTGAAGCGGGTGAAGCGGTCGATGTCGCGGGCCTGCTGGGAGGCCGGGTCGAGCCAGGGGAAGGCGCGCGGCACGTCGAGCGTTGCGATGGACGTGCCTTCGATGACCGACGTGGCGAAGCCGGGACGGATGGCGTCCACATGGAAGCGGCCGTCGGCCTCGTAGACGCTTCTCCAGACCACGAGGTTGGCGAAGGTGGGCTTGACCTCCAGCCGCACCACGGTGTGGCCGCGTTCCCGCGCGAGGTGGTGCGCCAGGGCGTCCGCCGCCTGGTGCTGGTAGGCGCCGACGGCGAGGTAGAAGGCGGCCCAGACCAGCGCGAGACGGGCGAGGCGCGGGCTTTTCCGGACGGCTCCGGTGGCGAGCAGCACCAGGACCGGTAGGGTGAACAGCGGATCGACGATGGAGATGATGCTGAAGGAGAAGCGGTGGTCGCTGAACGGCCAGAGGAGGAGCGTGCCGTAGGACGTCGCTGCGTCGAGGAGGCCGTGGGTGCCATAGCCGAGGGTGGTGAACAGCCACAGCCTCGCAAAGCCGATCGTCAGCCAGCGGCGGAAGCAGAGGAAGAGGACCGCCGCGACGAGAAGGCCGCCGACCGGGATGAAGACGAGGGAATGGGTGAACTGCCGGTGGTACTCGAGGAAGAGGAGGCTGTCGGTCTCAGACCGGATCAGCACGTCGAGGTCGGCCGCCATGCCGGCGAGGAAGCCGGCGGCGGCGGCGACGCGCGTCTGGCGTCTGCCCCGCAGGGACGCCGGCAGCGCGGCGCCGATCGCGCCCTGGGTGATGGGATCCATCGCTCACCCGTTGCGGGGGGCGTCGGCGCGGGCGCCGCGGGTGACGATGCCGAGGTCGTCTTCGGCGCGGACGCGCTTCAGGCGCTCTTCCGCCTCGTCGGCCTCGCGCTGGCGCTGCCACATGGTGGCGTAGAGGCCGCCCTTTTCGATGAGGGCGGCGTGGGCGCCGCGCTCGGCGATGCGGCCCTTTTCAAGGACGATGATCTCGTCGGCGTTGACCACCGTGGACAGGCGGTGAGCGATGACGAGGGTGGTGCGGCCGGCGGAGACGCGGTCGAGGGCGGCCTGGATCTCGCGCTCGGTGTTGGTGTCGAGGGCGGAGGTGGCCTCGTCGAGGATGAGGATGGGCGGGCCCTTGAGGATGGTACGGGCGATGGCGACGCGCTGCTTCTCGCCGCCGGAGAGCTTCAGGCCGCGCTCGCCGACCTGTGTGTTGAAGCCCTGGGGCAGCATCTCGATGAAGCCGGCGATCTGCGCCATTGCGGCAGCCTCGCGCACTTCCTCCTCGGAGGCGTCCATGCGGCCGTAGCGGACGTTGTAGAGGATGGTGTCGTTGAAGAGCACCGTGTCCTGCGGGACCATGCCGATGGCGGCACGCAGGCTCTCCTGCGTGACGGTGCGCACGTCCTGGCCGTCGATGGTGACCCGGCCGGCGGTGACGTCGTAGAAGCGGAAGAGGAGGCGCGACAGGGTGGACTTGCCGGCGCCGGACGGGCCCACGATGGCGACGGTCTTGCCGGCCGGCACCTCGAAGCTGACGCCGTCGAGGATCTTGCGGTCGGGGTCGTAGGCGAAGTGCACGTCCTCGAAGCGGACCGTGGCGCCGTCGACCTTGAGCGGGCGGGCGTCCGGCGCGTCGACGATCTCGGCGGGCTGGCCGAGGAGGTCGAACATCTGCTCGATATCGGCGATTCCTTGGCGGATCTCGCGGTAGATGAAGCCGATGAAGTTGAGCGGCACGGCGAGCTGCATCAGGAGCGCGTTGATCAGCACGAACTCGCCGATGGTCTGGGTGCCGGCCATCACCTCGCGGGCGGACATGACCATGCAGATGGTCATGCCGACGGTGAAGATGACGGTCTGGCCCATGTTGAGCCAGGAGAGCGACGTCCAGGTCTCCACGGCGGCGCGCTCGTAGCGGGCCATGGCGGCGTCGAAGCGGCTGGCCTCCATGCGCTCGTTGCCGAAGTATTTCACCGTCTCGAAGTTGAGCAGGCTGTCGATGGCCTTGGTGTTGGCGTCCGTGTCGCTGTCGTTCATGCGGCGGCGGATGTCGATGCGACGGTCGGAGTAGCGGACCGAGAACCAGACGTAGAGAAAGACGGTGACGGAGATGACGGCCAGATAGGTGAGGCCGAACTGCCAGGCGATGATGGCGGCCGAGAGGGCGAATTCAAGGGCGGTCGGCCAGGCGTTGAGGATGGTGAAGCGCACGATGGCATCGATGCCCTTCACGCCGCGCTCGATGACGCGCGAGAGGCCGCCGGTGCGCCGCTGCAGGTGGAAGCGGAGCGACAGGTTGTGCAGGTGCTGGAAGGTGCGCAGGCCGAGGGAGCGCACCGCGTGCTGGCTGACCTCGGCGAAGAGGGCGTCGCGCAGCTGGTTGAAGGCGCTGAGCACGAGCCGGCCGACGCCGTAGCCGACCACGAGCACCACGGGCGAATAGGCGAGGAGCATGACCTGCTGGTCGCGCTCGGCCGGCGCCAGGGCGTCGGTGGCCCAGCTGAAGAAATAGGGCACCGCCACGGTGGCGATCTTGGCGAGCACGAGCGCCAGCACGGCGGCGGCGACGCGCCATCGAAGGTCGGGCCGGTCGTGCGGCCAGATGTAGGGCCACAGGTTGCGGACGGTGGCGAACAGCGCGGCGTCGTCGGCGTTGACGGTGCGGCTGGCGGGATCTTTCGATGATTTCAGCATGCTGGCCTTGGCTGGCAATGCCGGCCAAGGGCGGTCGGCAGGCGGACGTCCGACGTTGAGCAAAAAGCTGCGTCGGATCTGTGAAGGAACCGCCTCCCGCGGACGCGCAGGGACTCATGCCGACGACGCGATCCGCGAGCGGATACGCTCTAGATCAGACTCGCGGCCGGCTTTTCAAGGGTCTTGCCGCCGGGACGAGGATCGCCCCGGCCTGAAGCGCTCAGGGTGTGGACGGCGCCGGCGCGATGGCGGTCCAGGCGGCGTCTCCTTCCGGCAGCACGAAGACCTGCCCCGGATAGATGAGGCCGGGGTTGCGGATCTGATCCGTGTTGGCCTCGTAGATGGTGGAGTACCGCACGCCGTAGCCGTAGAGCCGGCGGGCGATCCGCCAGAGGTTGTCGCCTCGGCGGATGATGATCGTCTTCGCCGAGCCGACGCGCGCCTCCCCGGCGGAGCCGGAGCCGGCGGCCGCGAGGGTGGAGCCGCCGCCGGCGATCTCCATCGGATCCTCGGCCTGCTGGAAGACGACCTCGGACCGGGCCAGCACCGTGCCGTCCGGGGCGACCTGGTCGACGCGGACGGTGTGGTCGCCGGGCGCCAGGGTGCGGGCGGTCTCCACCAGCCAGCGGGCGTTCTCGTCGGCGGCCGCGTCGGCCACCGGCTCGCCGTCCACGTAGAGGCGGACGGTGGCGCCGACGGCGGCGGACCCGGCGGCGTAGAGGGTTCCGGCCTCGGTTTCGACCGCCTCGATGGTGACGGCGAGCGGCGGCGGCGGCGCGGCGGGCTCCGGCGCGGCGGCCGTCTCAGGGGCGGGCGCGGCGGGGGTTTCGGCGACGGCAGGGTCGGGGACGGAAGGCGGCGTCGCGGGGGTGGCGACGGACGGGGCCGGTAGGGTTGCGGGCGCGGGTTCTGTGGCCGGCGCGGGTTCGGTGGTGGGCGCGACGGCGGCGGGGGCGGTTGCCGGGGCGGTGGGGGCGGTTGCCGGGGCCGCGGGCGTCATGGCGACGGCGGTCTCGCCGCTGCCGGCCGGCTGGCCTGCCACGGCGGTCTCGCCGCCGGCCGGCGCGTCGATGGCGCCCTGCGGGACGCTGGCAGCGATTTCCGAGCCGGCGCCGGCGGTGGAGCTGGCGACCGGGTCCCCGGCGCTGGCTTCGGCCGGCGACGACGGAGCGGCGGTGTCGGCCGTCGCGGTCTGCGAATCGGGGGCTGGCGCGGGGGCGGATGCAGCCGGCGCGGCTGGTGCGGGCGGAGCCGCTGCGACCGGGGTGTCGGGCGCGGCGGGAACGGCTTCGGGCGAAGCCGCCGCGACGGTGGGATCGGCTGCGGCAGGGGCAGGCGCGGCGGGAGGCGGCGTGGCGGGCGCGGCGGCGACGGGGATCTCAGGCTCGGGCGGCGGCGGGGCGGCGGCGGCTTCGGCGGCCTCTTCCACGGGCTCCAGGGTGGAGGGCTCGACGCCGGCTTCGCGCAGCTTCTCGCGCGCCTCGTCGAGGCCCGGTACCTGAAGCACGGTGCTGGCGGAGCCGGGCTCGTTGAGGACGACGAGGACTTCGCCGGTGCCGTCCTCCGGCACGGAGACGGCGACGCTCTGTTCCGATTCCAGGGTACCGCCAGCGGGATTGAGGCTGCGCACCCGAAGGTCGTGGGCGCCGGCCTTCAGGGGATCGGAGAGGACGATCGCCCATTCGCCGGCCGCGTTGGCGGTGCCGGTGGCGATGACCACGGCGCCGGAGAGGATTTCCACCGTCGCCTCGGGCACGCCCTGGCCGGCGATCACGGCGTCGCCGGTCGGCTCCACGCGGACGAGGTCGAACACCGGCACGATGGTGCGGGCAGGCTTGGTTTCGGGGACGACGGGCGTGGCGGGCACGGACGAGGAACCGGCCGTGGCGGACGGGTCCGCGGCCTGGTCGGCCGGCGGCGCGTCCGGCATGAGGCCGGCGACCTTCAGGGCATCGTCGAGCGCGCCCGATCCGTAGCCGTAAAGGAGCGCGATGACGGCCAGCACCGCCGCCGCGAGCGCAACCCTTTGTTCCTTGGTCATGTCCCGTTCCGTTGCCCCGCCCGCCACTCACGGGCGCCCCAGCAAAACACCCGTATGGCTCGCGGTTTCTGCCCGGACGCGGAAGCGGCCCCTGGCCCTCGGCCTGCGGCGGCGGAATGCCGCCGGCCCCACGCGCCCGACCGGTCTTCCGAACGGGACGCGCGTTGGCGCGCCATCCCGCCCTGATACTCCAAAACAGCTCACGGCACTTGCGTGTCGACTTAAGTCAAATGCTTATACCGACCGCAAAATCGTCACAAGCGGGCCGAATGTTGCATCGCGCTTTCCACCCTTGACCGTTGCCGCAAGGGCGCAGCGCGATTTCGGCCGCAAGGCCGGTCCCGCGCCCATTCGCGCCCTTGCATGCGCTCCGGCGCCCGTGCGGGCGGTCTTGACGCCCCCGGCGAGCCGATGCGACATGAGACCATGGCACACGTCTCCAGCATCTGCGTCTTCTGCGGTTCCTCCACCGGTCGCAATCCCCTCCACCTCGCCGCCGCCGAGACCCTCGGCCGGACGATGGCCGAGGCCGGCATCCGCCTCGTCTACGGCGGCGGGTCCATCGGCCTGATGGGCGGGGTGGCGAAGGCCGTGCTCAAGCACGGCGGCGCGGTGACGGGCATCATCCCGGAGTTTCTCCTGCGCAAGGAGATCATGCTGGAGGGCGTCGACGACCTCCACATCGTCGACGACATGCACACCCGCAAGCGGATGATGTTCGAGCACTCGGACGCCTTCGTGGCGCTGCCGGGCGGCGTCGGCACGCTGGAGGAATTGGTCGAGCAGATGACCTGGGCCCAACTTGGCCGGCACAAGAAGCCGATCGTGCTCGCCAACATCGCCGGGTTCTGGGAGCCGCTGCAGGTGCTGCTCAGCCACATGGCCGACGAGGCCTTCATCCGGCCGGGCTACGAGGTGAAGTACCTGATGGCGGCGCGGGCCGAGGAGATCGTGCCGATGGTGCTCCAGGCGGCGGCCGGTCAGGCCGAGGCGGCGCTGGAGGGCGACCGGCGGAGCCTGGAGAAGATGTGAGGGGGCGCTTGGATTTGGGGGAATGCGTGGGTGGTCCGGCTGAACCGGACCATGACGGTCGGGCGGGTGGGGATCGGGTGAGCGTGTACTGCGGCCGGGCTGGGGCGCACTTTCGTTAGGAACTCAACCTCGTCATGGTCCGCTTCAGGCGGACCAGCCACGCTTTTGAGCGGCGCGACGGGGGAATGCGTGGGTGGTCCGGCTGAACCGGACCATGACGGTCGGGCGGGGGATGTGGCACCGGTCGGGTGAGTCCATGGTTGCCGTCGCCCTGCAAACCGCGCCTCGATACCCTCGACCTCGTCATCCCGACGAAAGTCGGGATCCAGCCGGCGTCATATACCGCCTCACCCGCGCAGGAGTCGCCGCCGACGGTTGGATCCCGGCGTGCGCCGGGATGACGACCGAGGGACGCGCGGTCCGGCCCGTCAGGGCGCTCTGCACACACCGTAACTCGAACCCTCCATCGTTTGTGAGTCTTGCGCGGACCATGACGGTCGGGCGGAGGATGTGGCACCGGTCGGGTGAGTCCATGGTTGCCGTCGCCCTGCAAACCGCGCCTCGATACCCTCGACCTCGTCATCCCGACGAAAGTCGGGTTCCAGCCGGCGTCATATACCGCCTCACCCGCGCAGGAGTCGCCGCCGACGGTTGGATCCCGGCGTTCGTCGGGATGACGACCGAGGGACGCGCGGTCCGGCAGCCCGCTTTCCATACACCTTAAATCCGATCCTCCATTGAAGTGGATCCGCGCGGGGCATGACGATCGGGCTGGGACGGTGTACCGGTGGTGTCCCCTGCCCTCCTCGCGCAAGGCCCCGATCATGACCTATCTGTTCGATCCGCACCCCGTCGTCAGCGTCCCGGTGGTCGGCACCGCGGCGCGGTTTCCGGTGCGCCGGGTGTTCTGCGTGGGGCGCAATTATCGCGACCACGCCCTGGAGATGGGCCACGACCCGGACCGGGAGCCGCCCTTCTTCTTCACCAAGGACGCGACCACGCTCGTCACCGACGGCGGCGCCTTTCCGCTGCCGCGCGCGACCGGGGAGGTGCATCACGAGGTGGAACTGGTGGTCGCCTTGAAGGCGGGCGGGGCGGACGTGCGGCCGGAGGAGGCGCTTTCGCTCGTCTGCGGCTACGCGGTCGGGATCGACTTCACCCGCCGGGCGCTGCAGGCGGAGGCCAAGAAGGGCGGACGGCCGTGGGACACGGCGAAATCGTTCGACGGGTCGGGACCGGTGTCGGCGATCGTGCCGGTGGAGGCCGTGGGCCATCCGGCGGCCGGGGCGATCTGGCTGGACGTGGCGGGCGCGCGCCGGCAGACGGGCGATCTTTCCCAGATGATCTGGAGCGTGCCGGAATTGATCGCCCACCTCTCGGGGTTGTTCCGGCTGGAGCCGGGCGACCTGATCTTCACCGGCACGCCCGCGGGCGTCGGGCCGGTGGCGGTGGGCGAGACGGTGACGTGCGGGGTCGAGGGCGTCGGCGCGCTGACGGTGGCGGTGGTCTGAGGGCGCCATCGGGCGCCTGTCGCCCTCACGATGGCGGCGAGCTAACGTCCGTAGCCGGGCAAAAAATTTGTTGAGGCGGCGAAGAGGCTCAGGCGGCGAAGAGGCCGGGGGATCGGAAGTGCAGGTGGGCGCGGTCGCCGAGCGCCGGCACGGTGCGGTCGTGCGGGGCGAGCGCCTCGACCTCCGCGTCGGTGCCGTCGAGCCGGACCGAGAGGCGGCGCGACGAGCCGGAACGGTGGAGCGAGGTGACGGTGCCGGAAAGCCCCTCTCCTTCGCCGGCAAGGCCCACGTGTTCGGGGCGGACATAGAGCACCGCCGGGCCATCGGACGGGCGGCGCGCGTCGGCCGGCAGCGGCACGGGCCGGCCGCCGAGGAGCGGGACGCCGTTGCGGACCTCCACGGGGATGCGGGTCGCCTCGCCGATGAAGTCGTAGACGAAGGGCGAGGCCGGCCGGTCGTAAATCTCCTCCGGCGCGCCGATCTGCTCGATCCGGCCGTTCGACATGACCACCACCCGGTCGGCGAGGTCGAGCGCCTCCTCCTGGTCGTGGGTGACGAAGAGCGTGGTGTGGCCGGTCTGGTCGTGCAGCTGGCGCAGCCAGCGGCGGAGTTCCTTGCGGACCTTGGCGTCGAGGGCGCCGAAGGGCTCGTCGAGGAGGAGCACCTGAGGCTCAATGGCAAGGGCGCGGGCGAGCGCGACCCGCTGGCGCTGGCCGCCGGAGAGCTGCGCCGGATAGCGCTTGCCGAAGCCGCCGAGGTGGACGAGGTCGAGGAGGGTCTCCACCCGGCGGGCGATGTCGGCCTCGGCGGGACGGCGGGCGCGCGGCCGGGCGCGGAGGCCGAAGGCGATGTTGTCGGCGACGGTCATGTGCCGGAAGAGCGCGTAGTGCTGGAAGACGAAGCCGACGTTGCGCTCTCTGACGGACTTCAGGCTGGCGTCGGTGCCGCCGAAGAAGACCTGCCCGCTCGAGGGGAAATCGAGCCCGGCGATGATGCGCAGGAGCGTCGTCTTGCCGGAGCCGGACGGGCCGAGGAGCGCGACCAGCTCGCCGGACGCGACGGCAAGATCGACGCCGTGAAGGGCGGCGGTGTCGCCGAAGGCCTTGGTGATCTGGCGGATGTCGAGGTCCATGAAGGGCTCCGAGAGGGCGGGTCGGGCGCGGGCGCCGGGGTTTCGGGCCTGCTGCGGCGCACAGCACGCTGTCGATGCAGGCGAGCGGAGCCGGCGCGGGCAGCGAGTGTAGGGGAAAGGCCTTGAGATGGAAGGACGGCCGGACGCCGGATCGGGATGGGCGGCGCAATGCGACGGTTTGTTTTCGCGGCGACGTGAGAAAATCGTTCCGCCGGGCAGAGACGATCGCCATCCTCAGCGTCCGGGTGGGTGACATGGGGCGCGTGGGTCCGGAGGGACGGCTTTGACGTGGGATGCGGGCTATCGGTCGGTCGAGGATGTGCTGGCGGCGATCCGGGCGGCGGGTCGGTCCGTGGCGGCGGGCGGGCCGGCCGGCGGTGGCGGTGCGGCCGCGTCGGTCGCGGCGACCGAGATGGTCGCGGCGACCGACACGGTCGCGGGGGCGGATCTGCCGTCGGAGGATGTGGCGCGGGTGGCGGGATGGGCGTTGACGGCGCTGTCCACCGTGGGCGCCGGGCCGGACGCGCCGCTGCCGCTGGACCCGCCGCCGCGGCGGGTGCGGATCGGCGATGCGCTCGGGGACGGCTGCGATGCGGTGGCCGAGCCGGAGGCGGTGGAGGCGGCGTTCGGGTCGGTGGCGGCGGTGATGCCGGTGGGGCCTTACGAGGCCGTGCGGCGGCGCGGCGAGGATGCGCGGGCAGGCGACGTGCTGGTGCGGGCCGGGTCGGTTCTGACCGGGCTGCGGCGGGCGGCGCTGGCGGCGGGGGTGAGCGCGGTTGCGGGCTTGGGCGAGGTGGTGGCGGGGAATGCGGCGGGCGGCGGTTTGGTGCGCGGGTCGGACCTTGCGCCGCCGGATCCGGCCGTGCTGGCGGCGGCGCGGGATCTCCTGGGCGGCGCGGGGGTTCGGGTGGTGGTGTCGGCGGATCCGATGGCGGATGCGCGGGCGCTCGCGGCGGCCGGCGCGACGGTGGCGGCGGCACGGATCGCCATGCGGCCGGGCAGCGAGACGGCGCTGGTGATCGCGGCCGGCGAACCGGTGCTGGTGGTGCCGGCGCTCCTCGACGCGGTGGCGGCCGTGCGCATCGGTCTTCTGGACGCGCTCGGCGAAACCGGGCAGGAGGAAGCGCCGGGAGCCCTCACCGGCCGCGTGACGTCGCAGGTCGGCATGACGGATCTCGTGCTGGTGGCGCGCGCGGGCGAGGACTGGACGCCGCTGGCGACCGGCACGTGGCCGCTTCGCGCGGTGCTGACGGCGGACGGCTGCCTGGTGCTGCCGCCGTCGAGCGAGGGGCTGGCTGCCGGCACGACGGTGCGGCCGCGGAGCCTTGAGGGTGAGACCTGGTGACCGACAGGGACCGGATGACCGAGACGACAGGCAAGACGGCGCACGACATCGCACCGGGCGGAAGGGCGCCGGACGGATCGGCGCGGGCGGGTCAGCAGGCGGACGGGCCGGCGAAGGCCGGCGGGACGCGAGCCGTCGGGGCGCCGGACGGGCCGGCGGCTGGGGGCGTTGGGCTGGCGCAGGATCAGTTCCTGTCGGTGGTGTCGCGCGACGAGGCGGCGGCGCGGTTCCGGGCGGCGCTTCGGCCGCGGCCAGTGGGCACCGAGATGGTGGCTCTCGCCGACAGCCTCGGCCGGGTGCTGGCGGCGGACGTGGCGGCGCCGGTGGATGCGCCGCCGTTCGACCGCGCCGTGGTGGACGGCTTCGCGGTGCGGGCGGCGGACCTGACGGGCGCCAGCGAGGCGGCGCCGGTGCGGCTGCGGCTGACGGGCGAGACGATCGCCTGCGGGGTTTCGCCGACGCGGCCGGTGGCGACCGGCATGGCGGCGACGATCGCCACCGGCGGGCCGATCCCGCGCGGGGCGGACGCGGTGGTGATGATCGAATGGACGGAGCCGGACCCGATCGAGGCCGGCGTGGTGCGCGTGGGACGGCCGGTGCTGCCGGGGCAGAACGTGTCGTTCGCCGGCAGCGACATTGCGCGCGGCGAGATCCTGATCCGCCGGGGCAGCCTGATCGGGGCGCGCGAGATCGGCATGCTGGCGACGGTGGGGCTCGCGTCCGTGCCGGTGGTGCGGCGGCCGGTGGTGGCGGTGCTCTCCACCGGCGACGAGCTGGTGGCGCCCGGAGAGGCGCTGCGGCCGGCGGCCGTCTACGACGCCAACGGGCCGATGGTGGCGGCGGCCGTGGCGGAGAACGGATGCGTGCCGCTTCTCCTCGGCGCCATTCCGGACGACGCGGCGGCGCTGCGCGCGGCGATCGACGACGCGTTCGAAAGGGCCGACGCGGTGATCCTCTCCGGCGGGACATCCAAGGGCGCGGGGGACCTCACCTACCGGCTGGTGGCGGGCCTCGGGGAGCCCGGGATCGTGGTGCACGGGGTGGCGCTGAAGCCCGGCAAGCCGCTGCTTCTCGCCGTCGCGGACGGCAAGCCGGTGGTGGTGCTGCCGGGCTTTCCGACCTCGGCCATGTTCACCTTCCACGACCTGGTGGCGCCGGTGCTGCGCCTGATGGCCGGGCTGCCGGAGCGGGCGGAGACGACCGTGACGGCGACCCTGCCGGCGCGGGTGCCGTCGGACCTCGGGCGGACCGAGTTCGTGATGGTGTCGCTGATCGCGCGCGGCGGCGAACGGCTCGCCTACCCGCTCGGCAAGGGCTCCGGCGCGGTGACGGCCTTCGGGCGGGCGGACGGGTTCTTCTCCATCGACGCGCTGGCGGACCACGCGCTGGCCGGCGCGACCGTGGCGGTGACGCTGCTGTCGGGGTCGGCGGAGGCGCCGGATCTGGCCATCGTGGGGAGCCATTGCGTGGGGCTCGACGCGGTGACGGGCGTGCTCGCCGACGGCGGCTGGACGAGCCGGGTGGTACCGGTCGGCAGCCTCGGCGGGCTGGCGGCGCTGAAGCGGGGCGAGTGCGACCTCGCCCCCATCCACCTGATCCATCCGGAGACGGGCCGCTACAACGTGAACCACCTGGATCCGGACATGACGCTGATCCCCGGCTGGCTGCGCCGGCAGGGCATCGTGTTCCGCGCCGACGACGGGCGGTTCGCCGGGCGCGACCTCGACCAGGTGCTGGCGCTGGTGGCAACAGTGCCGGACCTTCTGATGGTGAACCGCAACGCCGGGTCCGGCACGCGGCTGCTGATGGACCGGCTCCTGAAGGGGCTTCGGCCCGCGGGTTACTGGAACCAGCCGAAATCGCACAACGCGGTGGGCGCGGCGGTGGCGCAGGGCCGGGCGGACTGGGGGCTCGCCATCGAGCCGGTGGCGCGGGACAACGGGCTCGGCTTCCTGGCGGTCGGGCCGGAGCACTACGACTTCGCGGCGCGGACGGCGGACCTGGATCGGCCGGCGATGGCGGCGTTCCGGGCGGCGCTCGACGATCCGGCGGTGGCCGAACGGCTCGCCGCGCTCGGGTTCACGCGGGCGAACGGCAACGGCGTCAGCGGTTGAGAAGCACCTGTCCGGCTTCGGACACGTCGTAGCCGCCGAACTCCTCCGCCCGGGCGGCGAAGCGCGGCTGGCGCATGAAGGCGAAGAGCGCCTGCGGGCCGGGCTCGAAATAGCTGCGGCGTTTGAGGACGAGGTCGAACCGCTCCCAGACGAGGGGCAGGAAGTCGAGCCCGTGGGCGTCGGCGACGCTGCGCGGGGCGATGCCGCAGTCGGCCCGGCCAGCTCTCACCGCGTGGGCGAGTTCGGAGCCGGTGGCGGCCGGCGGGCCGGCGACGGCGATGACGTCCGCATCCCGCCCGGCGCGCTTCAGCATGGCCTCCAGGAGGAGTTGCGCGCCGGCGCCGGGCTGGCGGACCGCGAAGCGGAGGTCGCGGTCGAGCGCCTCCACGATGCTCTCCACGCCCTTCGGATTGCCGGCCGGCACCACGAGCCCCTGCTCCCGGCGGGCGAAGCCGATCACGACGGCGTCGCTGAGCGCCGGCTCGGCCGAGACGAGCGCCGCGTTGGGCGAGACGGTTTCGTCGGCGGCGTGGAAGTGGATGGCGGCGATCTGGGCGTCGCCCGCCGTCAGCCGCTCCAGGCCGCGGGCGCTGCCTTCCGCCAGGATGGCAAGGCCACAGCCGGATTCGCGCACGGACCATTCCAGGAGAAGGTCGTGGCTGCCCGCCACGATGGGCGGCGGCTGGGCCGCCGTGAAGCCCGCGGGCGTGACCATGCCGGCGTTGAGCCAACTGTCCAGGGCCGAACGAGGGAACAGCCACTTGCCCGTGACCTTGGTGCACGGAATGGCGCCTTCGGCCACCAGTTCGTAGAGCTTGCGCTCCTTGATCCTCAGGTAGTCGGCGGTCTCTGCGGTGGTGAAGTAGACATCCTGGAGCATGCGGCAGGAACCATCAGTGGCGTCTGGACGGAAGCAGGCGGCGGGGCCTCCGCCTGATCGAATCACCGTCGAAGCGAACCGGGGGACCATCAGTTTCGGGCAAAGTTCCCATCAGGAGAATGCGATAAATTTCCATCATGCAAGCAGTTTCCACTACCTGCGCGCTTATGGACTCTGCTCCCGGCGGTCGGCGCGTGGTGTCAGGGCGCCACGGGTCTGACGCGGGGAAAGCGGGCCCGGGCCTCCAGGTCGTCAAGGTCCATGTGATTGCGGATGTAGGCGCGGCTGGCGTCCTGCGGCGGCTGGTAGTCCCATGGCGCAAGGGTGCCGATGGTGAGCGCGCCGACCACCAGATGGCGGCGGCGCTGGCTCTCGCGGACGGCGGCGTCGAGGGCCTGAAGGTCCCAGCGGGCGGCCACCTCGGCACGGAAGGCCGCGACGGTCTCCGCGTGGGCGGGATCGGCGGCCAGGTTGGTGCGCTCCAGGGGATCGGCGGCGAGGTCGTAGAGCTGGTCCGGGTCGGCGGGGCTGTGGACGAACTTCCATCGATCGCGACGGATCATCAGAAGCGGCGCGACGGCGCCCTCGGCGAGATATTCGCCGATCACCTCGTCGTGGCCGCCGCGTCCCTCGCAATGAGGCAGGAGGCTGCGGCCCTCCACCGGCGTGGCGAAGGGCATACCCTCGCCGCCGGTGGCGAGGTCGACGAGGGTCGGCAGCATGTCGACCAGGGAGACGGCGGCGGGAACGCGCGCCGGCGCGAAGGCGCCGGGGGCGTGGACCACGAGCGGCACCCGGCAGGCGCCCTCGAAATAGCTCATCTTGTACCAGAGGCCGCGCTCGCCCAGCATCTCGCCGTGGTCGGAGGTGATCATGGTGACGGTCTTGTCGGCAAGGCCGGTGGCCCTGAGGGCCCCCATGATGCGGCCGACGTTGTCGTCCACGTAGGTGATGGCGCCATAGTAGGCGCGGCGGGCGGCGCGCACCTGTGCTTCGGTCACCTCCACGGCGTCCATGTCGCAGACCGCCCAGAGCCGCTTCTCGTGCGGCGTCATGGCGGCGCGGTCGAGCGGCACCTTCGGCAGGTCGATGGCGTCGTTTGGATAAAGGGTCCAGTACTTTTCCGGGATGGCGAACGGGTCGTGCGGGTGGGTGAGCGAGACCACGAGGCAGAAGGGGCGCGGATCGGTGCCGCGCACCTGGTCGTAGATCGCCCGCTCGGCGGCGAAGACGACCTCGTCGTCGAAATCCATCTGGTTGGTGCGCACGCACATGCCGGCGTCGGTGACCGAACTCATGTTGTGGTACCAGCTCGGCCGGTCGTGCGGGCGGTCCCAGTCAGGCGTCCAGCCGAAGTCGGCGGGGTAGATGTCGGTGGTCAGACGCTCCTCGAAGCCGTGCAGCTGATCCGGCCCGCAGAAATGCATTTTGCCAGACAAGATCGTGCGGTAGCCGGCGCGGCGCAGGTAGTGCGCGAAGGTCGGGATGTCCGAGCGGAACTCCGAGGCGTTGTCGTAGGCGCCGGTCTTCGACGGCAGCCGGCCGGACATGAAGACCGCCCGCGACGGCGAGCAGAGCGGGCTGTTGCAGTAGGCCGCGTCGAACACCACGCCCTCGGCGGCAAGGCGCGACATCACCGGCGCCTGCACCAGTGGGTGGCCGTGGAAGGGCAGCACCGCGGGCGCCATCTGGTCGGCCATCACGATGACGATGTTCATGCCGCGGGTGGTCATGCGGGCGGGTCTCCGGTGGGTCAGGGCGCCGGCTGCGCGATCCGTAGCGAATCGGTGAAGGCTCCGGCTGCGCAGTCTTGTGGGATGATGCGTGTGCATGTGAGACGGGCTAATCTGGCCCGTAAAGCGGTCCCGTTCTCATGGACCCATGCGTGGAACTCATGCGACTGTCGCTCCTAAGATCACGCCTCAACGAGATCGCCGTGTTTGAATGCGCGGCCCGGGCGGGCAGTTTCAGCGCGGCCGGGCGGGAGCTCGGCATGACCCAGTCGGCCGTCAGCCACCATATCGCCGCGCTGGAGGCGGACATGGGCGTGCGCCTGTTCGACCGGATCTGGCGCGGCGTGGTTCTGACGGACGCCGGGACGCAGCTGTTCGGCAGCGCGCGGCTGGGGCTGGACACGCTCGCCAAGGGGATGGACGACGCCCGCGCCGCCGGCCGGCGGGCGCAGCTGACGATCCTGACCGACTTCGCCTTCGCGGCCTTCTGGCTGATCCCGCGCCTCGCGGATCTGAGACACGTGGTGGGCGGCGCCGACGTGCAGGTGGTGACCACCCAGGAGGCCCACTTTCCGGCCGGCGGGGTGGTGCATGTGGCCGTCCTCTTCGGCACGCAGGCGCCGGAGGGCTGGACGTCGGTCCGGCTCGTGGACGAGTGGGTGGCGCCGATCGCCAGCCCCGCGCTCGCCGCCGAGATCGGGACGGGCGGTGCCGCCGCGTTCGCGGACGCGCCGCTTCTCCACCTGGAATCGGAGCGGGCGGACGCGTGGCTGACCTGGCGCAGCTATCTGGAGCGACTGGACGCGCCGACGGTTCGCCGGGCGGCGGACTTCACCTTCAACAACTATCCGCTGCTGGTGCAGGCGGCGATCGGCGGACAGGGCGTCGCGCTCGGCTGGCGGTCGCTTTCCGACGACCTCGTCCGGCGGGGGCTGGTGACGCCGGTCGGCCCGGCCGTGCATGTGCCGGAGCGCGGCTACGACATGATGGTGCCGGACCGGTCGCCGCATCCCGTTCCGGTGGCGGCGTTGCAGGCCTGGATGATCGAGGCCTTCACGGAGCCGGCGCGCGCGGGGGCCGCGGCGGACGGGTGAGCATCACGCACCGGGACCGAACTTATCGCAGCCGACGGGGTTGGACGCCAGACGGGACACTGCCGACCACGGGAGGACCGCACGATGACCCTCACTCCGTTCCTCGCCATGGCGGGGCTGACGCTGGCCATGGCGGCGGCGGCCGCCCATGCCGATCCGCTGGGCGATCTTACGTGGGACAAGCGCGTGCTGGTGGTGCTGACAGCCGGGACCGGCGAGGCGCTGGACCAGCAGGCGGCGCTCTTCAAGGATGCGGAGAACGGCTTTTTCGAGCGCGACATGGTGGTGTTCGCGGTCGTCGGCGCCAGCCGCATCCGGCCGCTGTTCGGGCCTGCCCCGAAGGTGGACCCGGCCGCCGTGCGCGCCCGCCTCGGCGTGCCGCCCGATGCGCCGTTCGAGGCGGTGCTGATCGGCAAGGACGGCGGGGTGAAGTGGCGCGCCGAGGCGCCCGTGGCGCCGGCGGCGGTGTTCGGCGTGATCGACGCCATGCCGATGCGCCAGAACGAGATGCGGCGGGACGAAAGCCGCCGTGGACAAGGGTCCGCGGGCGGAACCGGCACGCCCTGACGCGGCCGGATCCGCCTGGACGCGGACGGCGCGGTTGTGGAAGGCAGGCGGTTTCGGTCCGTGCGCCACACGAACGATCCGGTGCTGGGGTACAAGGTTCAACAGGGCCTTGAGTCGCGAAGGGGAATTGCCGCATGCGAACGGTCACGCTCAACGACGGCACGGTGGTGCCGGCGATCGGCCAGGGAACCTGGATGATGGGCGACGCGCGCAACCGCGCCCGCGAAGTGGCGGCGCTGCGGGCCGGGCTGGACCTCGGGATGACGCTCGTCGACACCGCGGAGATGTACGGCGACGGCGACGCGGAGGACCTGGTGGGCGAGGCCATTCAGGGGCGGCGCGACGGCGTGTTCCTCACCTCCAAGGTGCTGCCGTCGAACGCCGACCGGCGCGGCGTGGCGCGGGCCTGCGAGCGCAGCCTCAAGCGGCTGAAGACGGACCGGCTGGATCTCTACCTCCTGCACTGGCGGGGCGGCACGCCGCTTGCCGAGACGGTGGAGGCGTTCGAGGCGCTGATCCGCGACGGCAAGATCCGCCGCTGGGGCGTCTCCAATTTCGATGTCGCCGACATGGAGGAGCTGGAGGCGCTGCAGCCGACGGTGCCGCCGGCCACCAACCAGGTGCTCTACAATCCCGACAACCGCGGCGTGGAGTTCGACCTGATCAGTTGGCAGCGGGCGCGCGGCATGCCGGTGACGGCCTATTCGCCGGTCGGCCAGGGCGGCAAGCTCCTGTTGTCCCGCGCACTCTCCGCGGTTGCGGCCCGGCACGCGGTGTCGGCGGCGCAGATCGCCATCGCCTGGGCGATCCGCCATGGCGACGTGATCGCCATCCCGAAGGCCAGCACCCTCCCCCACGTGCGGCAGAACGCGGAGGCGTCCGACATCGCGCTGACGCCGGAGGACCTCGCCGAGATCGACGCCGCCCACCCGCCGCCGCGCCGCAAGCGGCCGCTGGAGATGCTGTAGAGATCGGGCGCTCGGGGGTGCCTTATGGGACGGCGGACGGAGATCGACGCGGCGCTGGGGCGGCTCGCCCCCAAGGTGCCGGCGTTCGAGCGCGGCGTGATCGTGGACCACGCCATGGACAGCCGGGGCCTGAAGCCCGCCTCGGCGGAGACGGCCGCCTGGCTGTCGCTCGTCGCCTATGTGCGGCACACCTTCACCGATTATGACGACCTGCTCGACGAAGGGTTCGACCGGGAGAGCGCCCGGCACTTCGTGGCGGACGCCATGGACGCGGTGCTTAGCGACTGGGGCGTTCGGCGGAGCGTGGCGGACGGGGTGGACGCGGATCCGGACGACGACGAAGAGGATGCCGAGGACGAAGACCGGGCGTGAGGGCGGGTGCTCTCAGCCGATGGTCGCGGCGAGGACGCGGAGCCAGTTCTCCGTGCCGAGGCGGGTGAGGAGCGCGTCGTCGTAGCCGTGGGCGCGGAGCGCGTCGATGAGCACGGGCAGCCCGGCGACGGAGCCGATGGCGCGCGGGATGAGGGCGCCGTCGAAGTCGGATCCGAAGGCGACGCGGGTCTCGCCGACCCGCTCGATCAGCGCGTCCAGGTGGCGGATCATGGGCTCAAGCGGCGTGTCGCTGCGCATGGCGCCGTCGGATCTCAGGAAACAGGTGGCGAAGTTGAGGCCGACGAGGCCGTCGCTGTCGCGGATGGCGTCGAGCTGGCGGTCCGTCAGGTTGCGGGCCGAGGGTGTGACCGAATGGGCGTTGGAGTGGGAGGCGACCAGCGGTGCCGTGGTGAGCTGCGCCACGTCCCAGAAGCCCTTCTCGGTGATGTGCGAAAGATCGACCAGGATGCCCATGGCGTTGCAGGCGCGCACGAGGCGCTTGCCGGCATCCGTGAGGCCGGGGCCGGTGTCGGGCGAGGACGGGAAGCGGAAGGGGACGCCGTGGCCGAAGGCGTTGTTGCGGCTCCACACCGGGCCGAGGGAGCGCAGGCCGGCGGCGTGGAGGACGTCGAGGAAGTGCAGGTCGGTGTCGATCGCCTCGCAGCCCTCCACGTGGAGGACGGTGGCGAGCGCGCCGCGGTCGATCGCGGCCCGGATCTCGGCGGCGCTGACGCAAAGGGCGACGGATCCGTTGGAGGCGCGGACGATCCGGTGGAGGAGCGACACCATGGCGACCGTGCTGGCGCGGGCGTCGTTGAGCGAGAGGACCGGCGGCAGCGGCAGGTCGTAGCCGCCGGGCACCATGCTGTTGGCGTTGTCGGCGAGGGCGCGCGGCGACGGCGGGAAGACCGCGAAGAGGCCGCCGACCATGTGCCCGTCCCGGGCGCGCGGCAGGTCGAGCTGGCCTTGCGTGCCGCCGTCGAGGAAGAGAGCGACCGGATCCTGCGAGGGCGTCAGGTAGAGCCGGAGGAGAACGTCGTTGTGGCCGTCGAAAACCGGAATGGGAGCGGACATCGGGCGCTTTCGGTTGGCCGGCCGATCACCACCCGCGCCCTTCGGCGACCGTCGCCGATACGCTGGCGACGGCTTGCGGCGTGAAGGGGGACGGCGCCCGGCCGGACGTGAATCGATGGGCGGGCCCGCTCGCGTGGCCGCCTCGTGCGGGGCCGATCATGGGTGATCCGTCCTCCGGCGGCAACCGTTCCCGTGCGGGCAGGTGCCATGCGGCGGCCGTCAGCGACCGCGTGACACGGGCGGCGACCGGATACCCGGCGCCCGGCGGAGGACCCGGACGTCACTCGCGGCGGAGCGCCTCGATCGGGTCGAGCCGGGCGGCGCGGCGGGCGGGGAAGTAGCCGAAGGCGACGCCGACGAGGGCGGAGAACAGGAAGGCGCCGACGACGATGGTGGGATCCACGTCGAACGGCAGCGACAGGCCTTGCGCCGCCGCGAAGGCGAGGCCGAGGCCGAGCAGGATGCCCACCAGCCCGCCGAAGAGGGAGAGCACGATCGCCTCCACCAGGAACTGGGTGAGCACCTGGTGCTCCAGGGCGCCGATGGCGAGGCGGATGCCGATCTCGCGGGTGCGTTCGGTGACCGAGACCAGCATGATGTTCATGATGCCGATGCCGCCGACAACGAGGCTGACCGCCGCCACGGCGCCGAGGAGGCCGGTGAGGACGGTGGTGGTGGCCGTCATGGTCTGGACGATCTGGCGCATGTCGCGGACGGCGAAGTCGTCCTTCTCGCCGGCCTGGATGCCGCGCCGCTCGCGGAAGAGATCGGTGGTCGCCGCCTGGACCTTGGCGGTGTCGACGCCGTCGGCGGCGGAGATCAGGATGGTGGCGACCGTGTTGGTGCCGGAGAGGCGGCGCTGGAAGGCCTTCAGCGGCATGACGATGGTGTCGTCCTGGTCGGAGCCGCCGGCGGACTGGCCTTTGGCGGCGAGGACGCCGACCACCTGGCAGGAGACGGTCTTCACCCGCACGGCGGCGCCGACCGGGTCGGCGATGCCGAACAGCTCCTTGCGGACGGTCTCGCCCAGAAGGCAGACGGCGCGCCCGCCGCGTACCTCGCTGTCGAGGAGGTTGCGGCCGAGGGCGACGGTCCAGGCCTGGGTGGCGATGTAGTCGGCGGTGGAGCCAACCACGGTGGTGCTGCGGCTTTCCGAGCCGTAGACGACCGTGGCGGTGGTCCGGCTGACGGGCGCCACCGCCTGGATGCCGCCGACCTGGTCGCGGATCGCCTCGGCGTCGGACACCGCGAAGGCGCGCGCCTCCAGGCTCGGGGCGCCCGGACCGCCCTGCCCCGGCGTGACGAAGAGGAGGTTGTTGCCGAGGCCGCTGAGTTCGGCGGTGATGCGGGCGGTGGCGCCGTTGCCGATGGTCACCATGGCGATGACGGCGGCGACGCCGATGACGACGCCAAGCACGGTGAGGAAGGAGCGCAGGAGGTTGCGCCGGATGGCCACGAGGGCGAGGAGGAGGGCTTCGCCGAGCATCAGCGGGCAAGGACCGGCTGGCGCCGGTCGTCCTCGATGCGGCCGTCCTTGAAGCGCACCATGCGCCGGGCGTGGGCGGCGATGTCGGGCTCGTGGGTGACCATGATGACGGTGATGCCCTGGTCGCGGTTGAGGGCGGTGAGAAGGTCCATGATCTCGCCGCTGGTGCGTGTGTCGAGGTTGCCGGTGGGCTCGTCGGCAAGGAGAAGGAGCGGGTCGGTGACGATGGCCCGGGCGATGGCGACGCGCTGCTGCTGGCCGCCGGAGAGCTCCGACGGGGTGTGGTCCTCGCGGCCGGCAAGGCCGACCCGGTCGAGCGCGCGGGCAGCGAGGTCGGCACGCCGATCGGCCTTGACGCCCCGGTAGACGAGCGGGAGCTCCACGTTTTCGAGCGCGGTGGTGCGCGGCAGAAGGTTGAAGCCCTGGAAGACGAAGCCGATGAAGTTGCGGCGAAGGAGCGTGCGGCCGTCCCGGTCGAGGCCGCCGACGGGCACGCCGTCGAACAGGTAGTCGCCGCCGGAGGGGGTATCGAGGCAGCCGAGGATGTTCATGGTGGTCGACTTGCCGGACCCGGACGGGCCCATGATGGCGACGAACTCGCCCTGGCGGATCTCAAGGTCCACCCGGGCGAGCGCCGTCACCTCCGCCTCGCCGCGGCCGTAGACGCGCGAGACGTTGTGAAGGGCGATGAGCGGCGGGGGGAGCGGGCCGGCGTCCATGGTCGGTCCGTCACTGGGTGGTGTAGTCGACGACGGCCCGGTCGCCGGGCTTCACGTCGCCGGAGCGGATGACCGTGAGCCGCCCGTCGGTGGAGCCGATGGTGACCGGCACCGGCTCGGGCGCGCCGCCACGATCGACGTAGAGGATGCGCTCGCTGCCGGCGACGGACGGCGGCCTGGCCTCGCCGCCGGCCGGCGGGCGGGGCATGAAGAAGCGGAACAGGCCGGCGTTGGCGCCGCCGTCCGCGGCACTTTCCGGCGGGGTGAAGCGGAGGGCGGCGTTGTCCACGAGGAGCGCGTTCTCCACGGTCTCCACCACGATGTCGGCGGTCGCCGTCATGCCGGGGCGGAGCGACAGGTCGCTGTTGTCGACGGTCAGGAGCGCCTTGTAGGTGACGACGTTCTGGGTCGTCTCCGAGGCGTAGCGCACGTCGCGGATGACGGCCGGGAAGGTGCGCTCCGGATAGGCGTCGACCGTGAAGGTGGCAGCCTGACCGATGTCGACGCGGCCGACGTCCGCCTCGTCCACGTCGACGCGGAGTTCCATCTGGGCGAGGTCCTCGGCCAGGGTGAAGAGCACCGGCGCCTGGAGCGAGGCGGCGACGGTCTGGCCGGGGTCGACGGAGCGCGTCAGCACCACGCCGTCGATGGGCGAGAGGATGCGCGTCTTGGCGAGGTTGGTCTCGGCGACGCGAAGGTCGGCGGCGGCGACGGAAACCTGGGCGAGCGCGCTGCGGCGGGCGGCGACGGCCCGGTCGTGGGCGGCGCGGGCGGTCTCCAGTTCCTGGCTGGAGATGACGGAGCGCTGCTGAAGGACGGTCTTGCGGTCGAGGTCGCCCTTTTTCTCGGCGATCGTGGCGTCCGCCTCGGCGACGTTGGCCTCGGCTGCGGCAAGCTTTGCGGCGGCGCTCTCCACGGCGGCGGCGAGCCGGTCCGTGTCGAGTTCGGCGAGGACGTCGCCCTTGGCGACGCGGGAGTTGTAGTCGACCGCCACGGTTCGGACGGTGCCGGACTGCTCGCTGCCGACCTCCACCTGGTTGGTCGGGTAGAGCGAGCCGGTGGCCGTGACGGTGACGACGAGGCCGCCTTGGGTCACGGGCCGGCTGGTGTAGGTGGTGACGGGGACGCTGCGGGTGGTCCACCAGGCGGCTGCGCCGCCGACGAGGCCGAGAATCACCAGCGTCCAGAAGATCCGGCCGGCGATCTTTCGCGGGCGACGGGCGCGGGCGGCGCGCTCCAGAACCTCCTTCACGCCCGGCCGGGCCTCGGCAATGGGCGGGGCCGTCTCCGACGAGACACCATGACGGGCGTCGCCCGGAGGGGCGCCCGCGCGGGGATCGTCCGGCGGGGTGCCCTTGCGGGCTTCGGGGCGAAGATCGGTCACCGTCATCACGCGTCATCCACTGCCGACAGGCCGGCTGGCATTGAATATGGGGACGGTGCCAGATCCGGCGACGTCGCGCCCATGTCCATGTGTAACGAGGTTTCACGGGGGTTCGCCCCGAGATGGATCAAGTGGATGGCCGGCGTGCCGGAAACCCGGTAAGGAACGCGCCGAACCCATCCGCCGCCGAGCAGCCGCCGGATACAAAAATCCGGATCGGCTCCTCGGGACAGACGAGGTGCGGCGGGATTTCCCGCGCGCCGGAGACCCGCGCCATGACCGGATCGACGACCACCACCCCTGCCCTCGACCGCCTTGCGACGGCGCGGCCCTTCCCGACCGACGCGGACCTTGCCGCCGCGGCGGCGGATCCGGACACGCTGGTGGCCGCCGTGATGGGGGTGCTGGACGAGGCGGTGCGGACCGGCGAAACCCTGCCGGAGGAGGAGCGCCTGCTCATCTTCGGGCTCGCGGCGCTGTCGACGGTCCCGTCCCGCCCCCGCCTCTTCGGCAACCTGTTGGTTGCGCTGCGGCTCAACCCCTACGTGTTCGCGCGGATCTATGGCGATGTCGCCGACAGGGCGATCCCGGCTCTTCTTGCCGCGTTCTATGTGGAAACCGAGCACGATCTGCTTCTGACCACGCTCAACCGATCCGCGCCCTTCTATGTGCTCGTTCCCGCGCTGAGGGTGGCTCAACGGGTGGCGTTCGACGGGCGTTTGGACCGGACGGCGCTCGACGACCGGCTGCTCCAGACCATGAACTGGTCGTACGACGACACCGACGAGGCCGTGTGGGAGGCCATGGAGGACGCCATCACGGCGCTCGGGCTGCCCCGGTCCATGGCCCGCCTGCGAATCGCCCTCAAGACGGTCGTGGCGGACGGCGACGCAACCATGGGCCAGTTGGAGACGCGCCATGCGGCCGCGCTCCGCAACCCGGCCGATCCCGCCGCCATGGAGGCGGACGGGCTTCTGGCTCTCGATCATCCGGACACGAGGGACGCCCTGTTGGGCGTCTACGCCCGACCAGAGGCCGTGGAGTCGATCGGCCGGTCGCCGCTGGATGTGCCGGTGGCGGACCTGAACTGGCTCGCCGGCCAGTTGCTCCGCGTCGCGCCGGAAACCGGCATGAGGCTGGGGGAGTTGATGGGCTTCTTCCACGGCCTCGCCGTGGCGCCGCTGACCGTGCCGGAGGACGAGTGGTTTCCGGTGCTGATGGTGGGCGTGGACGATGTTCCATTGCCCCAGGTCGCGACGCGGCCCGAGGTGGAGGCGCGCATGCGGGCGATCGCGTCGGCCTTCCTGGCGGCGGTGACCGACGAGGTGGATGCCGGCGTCGAGACGATGGATGCCGCCGACTTCGAAGGATCGACTGGCGAGGAATGGGCGACGGGCTTTTCCATGGCGCTTGCGATCGACCCGGACCGTTGGGCGGAGTGGCTGACCGACATCGGCGCGGCGGACCTCCTCGGCCTCGTGGCCATGCTCGCGACGCCGCCGGGGCAGCGGCGTTCGGGCGGGCTGGACGACATCGACCGGGCCATGGTGATCGCCAACATGCCCGTCGTCCTGACCGCCTTGCGCCGCACCCGCATGACCGACGTGCCGTTCGATCCGACGGTGATTCCCCGGCCGGAGAGCGCGATTCCCAAGGTCGGGCGGAACGACCCGTGCCCGTGCGGCAGCGGACTGAAGTACAAGAAATGCCACGGCCGCTGAGCGCCGGACGCACGCAGGCGTGAAAGGCGCGCCGGAAACCAAAGCCGCCGAAATCCGTTTGGTCTGAGAAACCTTCGGCAACGTGCCGGGATTGAACGGATAATCGGACCAGGCTCATCATGGGTTCCCCGCGCAGAGGAAAATTGCTCGCCATCGACGGACGGACCGTCCATGTGATCGAAAGCGGGTTCGGCACCCCCGTCGTCGTGCTGCATGGCTGCGGGAGTATCGCCGAGGAGATGATGGGCGCGCTGGAGCCGCACGCGGCCGGGCTGCGGCTGATCGCGCTCGATCGTCCGGGCTACGGCTTCAGCAGCCCGCTGACGGGCGATGCGGGGCCGGCCGCCCAGGCCGATTGGCTTCGCGACGTGCTCGACGCGCTGGGGCTGGAGACGGCGGTGGTGCTTGCCCATTCGCTCGGCTCGGCGACGGCGCTGTCGTTCGGCCTGCGCCATCCGGAGCGGCTGACGGCGCTGGCGCTGATCGCCCCGTTCTGCCGGCCGACGGACCATCCGGCCATGCCGCTGATGCGCGCCCTGACCACGCCGGTGATCGGCGACCTCATCCGCCAGGCCGTGCTGCCGCACCTGGTGCCGCTGATCGGGCCGGGGCGGCTGGCGATGGCACTCGCGCCGGACCGGGTGCCGGACTATCTCATCGACTTTCCCTTCGCCCATGTGGCGCAGCCCGTGGCGACCCAGACGATGGCGGCGGAGCTGATCGCCTTCAACAGCCTCGGCCACGAGGCCTGGGCGGAAATCGCGGCCGTTCGAGCGCCCGTGGCGGTGATCGTCGGCGAGAAGGACACCATCGCCGAACCGGTCCGCCATGTGGACTGGCTGACGTCGCTCCTGACCGGCGCCGAGGTGACGGTGTTGCCGGGCGTCGGCCATACGCCGCACCACGCGGATCCGCGGGCGGTGCTGGACGCCTTGCACCGGCTGATCCACCGGGCGATCGGCGAGGAGGACGAGCCGGATACGGACGCGGGGCTGACGGAGCGGGTGCCGGCGGCGGTCGTCTGATCGGACCACGGGATGCCGCCGCGCGATGGGGACGCAACCCCGGCGCTCGCCGGTCGTTGGACGGGGACGGGCCGCTGATGGCGGACCGTCGACCTGAACGCCCGCAACCCGATGGGAGAGCCCGATGACCCAGTATTGCGTCGTCCGCCGCGAGTACGTGAACCACACTCTGGTGGACGAGGCCGTGTTCGACGGCTTCGACAGCGCCAGCGAAGCGGAGGCACGGGCCAACGCCGAGGACGCCAGCCGCGCCTACCAGTTCTACGGCTTCGACGAAGCCGGCGGCTACTGGTGGGGCAAGAACACCGGCAGCAACGAGTTCCGCTTCACGGTGGAGCCGGAGGGATCGCTGGTCACCGCGAAGACCGTCTGACGGCGCTGCGACCGGCATCGGAAGCTGAAGCCAAGCCTTTGGCGCCGCATGAATTTTCCAATCCGAAAATGCCCCCTCCCGGGGAACGAAGCGCATCGCCAGCCCTTTGGTGCGTGACCGGCGCGCGGCTTTGCCCTCGCCTCTCCCCGAACCGAAAAGGATTTGGCCATGAGAGCTCTCGTCTGGCACGGCAAAGAGGACATCCGCTGCGAGACCGTCCCGGATCCCACGATCGAGGAGGGCCGCGACGCCATCATCAAGGTGTCGAGCTGCGCCATCTGCGGATCCGACCTGCACCTCTACAACGGCTTCATGCCCGGCATGAAATCTGGCGACATCATGGGCCATGAGTTCATGGGCGAGGTGATGGAGGTCGGCAAGGACAACAAGAAGCTGAAGGTCGGCGACCGCGTGGTGGTGCCTTTCACCATCGTGTGCGGCGAGTGCGACCAGTGCCGGCGCGGCTTCTTCTCGGTCTGCGAGCGGTCGAACCGCAACGCCAACCTCGCCGAAAAGGCGTTCGGCCGCACCACGGCCGGCCTCTTCGGCTACACCCACCTGACCGGCGGCTATCCGGGCGGACAGGCCGACTATGTGCGCGTGCCCTATGCCGACGTCGGGCCGGTGAAGGTGCCGTCGAGCCTTTCCGACGAGCAGCTTCTCTTCCTCACCGACATCTTCCCGACCGGCTGGCAGGCCGCCGTCCAGTGCGAGATCGAGCCGACCGACACGGTGGCGATCTGGGGCTGCGGACCGGTGGGCCAGATGGCGATCCGTTCGGCGGTGCTCCTGGGCGCCAAGCAGGTGATCGCCATCGACAATGTGCCGGAGCGCCTGTCCATGGCCCGCGCGGGCGGGGCCATCACCATCAATTTCGACGACGAGAGCGTGATGGAGCGCATCGACGAACTCACCGACCGCAAGGGGCCGGAGAAGTGCATCGACGCGGTGGGCCTGGAGGCGCATGCCTCGCGCTCGCTCGACAGCATGGTGGACCGGGCCAAGCAGGCGGTGATGCTGGAGACAGACCGGCCGCACGTGCTGCGCGAGATGATCTACCTCTGCCGGCCGGGCGGCGTGCTTTCCGTGCCGGGCGTCTACGGCGGCTTCCTCGACAAGATCCCGTTCGGCGCGCTGATGAACAAGGCGCTGACCGTGCGCACCGGCCAGACCCACGTGAACAAGTACATCCACGACCTGCTGCGGATGATCGAGGAGGGCAAGATCGACCCGTCCTTCGTGATCACCCACACGGTGTCCATGGAAAAGGGTCCGGAGATGTACAAGACCTTCCGCGACAAGGAGGACGGCTGCATCAAGGTCGTCATCAAGAACTGAGGAGACGGCCATGACCCATCATCGGACAGACTACGGGATGGACCCGCGCGCCATGGCGACGGGGCTCGGCTGGTTCTCCATCGCCCTCGGCGCCGCGGAGCTTCTGTCGCCCGGATCCGTGACCCGCTTCCTCGGCCTTCGCGGCACCGAACCGGTGGTGCGAACCTTCGGCGTGCGCGAGGTGGCGACCGGGATCGGGCTTCTGACGGCGCGCGATCCGGCGCCGTGGCTCTGGGCACGGGTGGCGGGCGACGCGCTCGACATCCTCACCGCCTCGACGGCGCTGGAGCGGCACAACCCGCAGCGGGGCAACGCGGGCCTCGCCCTCGCCTCGCTGATCGGCATCACCGTGCTCGACGTGATGGCGGCGCGCGCCGCCCAGGCGGACCGGCACGAGCGGACGAGCCGGGTCTACGACTATTCCGACCGGAGCGGCCTGCCCCGCTCGCCGGACGCCGTGCGGGGAACCGAACGGGCCACCGGCGAGACGGAGGACGAGCGCTGGCCGCGGGCCGCCGTGGGTGGCGCAAGCCACGGCGCCGGCCTGGAGGACGGGTCCGAGCCGGCCGCATCAGACCGAGGACGGGTGTAGATCCCGCGGTATCCGATACCGACAATGCAGCGAGCGGCCGGCATCCGCCGGCCGTTTCCACAGGGTTCAATCGGCCGCTTCGGCCGGCACCGCCGGGTGGTTGGTAGACGGCGAGGCCGCCACGTAATCGGCGCCGAAAGCGGTGAGCAGGCGGTCGCGAAGCGCGTCCATGCGCCAGACCGGGGCGTCCGGCGGCGGCAGCAACGTCGGGGCGAAGCCCCAGTCGGCGATCCGGTTGAGAACCGCCGGGTCGCTGGCGAGGATGTGGACGGGCACGTCCCGCGTGGCGCCCTCCCCGGTGACGAGCGGCGCCGGCTGGTGGTCGCCGAGGATGATCATCACCAGATCCTCGCCGCCGAAGGTCTCCGCGTAGGAGATGAGGTTCGTCAGCGCGTATTCGATCGACAGCCGGTACTGGGTGCGCACGCGCGCGGTGTCGCGCCAGACCACGTCCGGCGGATCGCCGCGGAGCGTCATCGGGTCGAACACGGTGCCGTCGCCGACCGCCGTCCAGGGCACCATGTCGGGCAGCGGCGTCCACGGCGCGTGGCTGGAGATGAGGGCGATCTCGGCCATCAGCGGGCGCCGCGGACCGGGCTTGCGCTCGCGGGCGTGGAGCGTGGCGAGCGTGTACTGGTCCGGCATGGTCACCCAGTCGAACGGGCGCCCGCGGTAGCCGAGGTCGGCGGCGGCGTAGATGGTCTCGTAGCCAAAGGTGGTGCCCTCCGGCCACGGCATGGTGATCGCCGGCATCACCGCCACGGTGCGCCAGCCGGCCTTGTCGAAGGCGTCCACCAGGGTGAAGCGGTCGCTGGCGATCAGGCTGTCGTAGCGCTGCTGGTTGCCGATCCACAGACCCGACAGAACCGTGCCGTGGGCAAGCCAGCTCTGGCCGCCGACCGTGGGCGAATCCAGGAAGGCGCTCCGGACGTCGATGCCGGCGGCGGCGAGGCGGGCGTCTCCGTCGCGAAGGACGGTGGTGACCTCGGACGCGAAGAGCGGGTTCTCCAGCGCGTCGCGGCCATAGCTTTCCACAAAGACGAGGAGCACGTCCTTGCCGGCGAGACCGGCGAGCAGGCGGTCGGCGGGCACGTCGTCGAAGGCGTCGATGGCGGCGACCTCGCGGAAGGTGTCGAGGTCGGCGAGGCTGACGCGGGCGCGGGCGATGCGGTCGACCACGAGCCGGCTGGCGTCGGCGCTCGCCAGCGGCTGACCGGGGGCGAGGCGCACGTCCGCGAAGGAGAGGAGGCTCCAGGCGGCGGCGGTCGCAAGCGCGCCGAGCGCCGCCGGGCGGCGGTGCCGGCCGACGATCCGGGCAAGGCGGAGCGTGGCCCAGAGGGCGAGGCCGAGGATGGCGGCGACCGCCAGGACGGCGAGCGCCACCGCCGCATAGGCTCCCGCCGGCCCCAGCGTGCCGGTGAGAAGATTGAGGGCGGACGGCAGGATGTGCCAGTCGAGCACCGGGTCGAAGGGGCGCGCGAAGGCGGTGCGGGCACCCATGTCGGCGATCGACAGGATCGCCGTCGCGCCGATCGTCAGGCCGGCGATCGCCGCAAGCAGCAGGCGGATCCGGTCTGCCGCGAGGGCCAGCAGGAGAACGAGAAGCGCGGCCTCGAGCGGGACGCGCAGGAAGGCGTACGGCGTGATACGCTCCACCGCATCCGGGAGAAGCAGCGCGATGAGGATGAGGGTGATCGCCGCGACACCGGCGACCGTAGAAGAGAGGGACCGTTCCGATCGCCCGTCCCGGCCGGGGTGGCGGGCGGGGCTCCGGTCCATCCTCTTGTCCTCCCGATGCATGACTGATGATCTCCCCACACTCCGCAGATGATCCGAATATCCGGCCCCGGCGCAAGGGCTTCCGCATCCTTGGCTGGACGGGATGGCGATGGATCGCCGCCCCTCTCCTCCTCGGCGCGGTCGCGGTCGCGGTCGATCCGGCGGCGCTCGGCGCGGCGCTCGCCCGCACCCGGCCCGAGATCGTCGCGCTCGCGGCGGTGGTGGTCGCCCTGCAGATCCTCGCGTCCGCGTGGCGCTGGCGGTATACGGCGGGCCGCCTCGGCCTGGACCTGCCGTTCGCGACCGCGGCGGCGGACTATCACCTTTCCAGCCTGCTCAACATGGTGTTGCCCGGCGGTGTCGCCGGCGACGCGCTTCGGGCCCTTCGTCCGCGGATCACGGCCGATGGACGATCCCCGCTGCGGGCGGCGATCCGGTCCGTGGTGATGGAGCGGATGGCCGGCCAGGTGGCGTTCGCGGCCGTGGCGGCCGGCGGGCTCGCGGCCGCGACGGTCGCCGGGCTGCCGGGCGTTCCGAACGGCGCCGGGGCGCTGGTGGCGGCGGCGCCCGCGACGATCGCGGCGGGGGCCGGCCTGGTGGCGATCGCCGCCCGGCTGGGACCCACGCCGGTGCGGGACGGGCTTCGCGACCTCGGGCCGGACCTGCGACGGAGCTTCTGGACCGGCAACGCCTTCTGGGTGCAGGCGGCCGTCAGCCTCCTGATCGCGGCGAGCTACGTGGCGGTGTTCTGGCTCTGCGCCGAGGCCCTCGGCGCCCCGTTGCCGGCGTTCGGCGTGCTGGTGCTGGTGCCCCTGGTGCTCCTCAGCATGCTGGTGCCGCTGTCGATCGGCGGCTGGGGGGTGCGCGAGGCCGCGGCCGCCGCGCTCTGGCCGCTCGCCGGGCTTTCCGCCGCCGAAGGCGCCGCGACGGCGGCCCTCTACGGGATCGTGGCGATGCTCGGGACGGTGCCGGGCCTGGCGGTGCTGGCGATCCGCCGGCCGGGCGCGCATCAGCCCGGCGGCAGCGAGGCGTAGACGTCGCCGGACGGCGCGTCGGCGGCAAGCGCCGCCAGGGTGGCCCGCATGGCTTCCGCCGATTGCCAATCGGCGTGGAGGAAGCGGTGGATCTCCCCCTCCGTGCGGTTGAACCGGTAGGGGCCGAGGGCGGCGAGCCGGTCCAGGCAGGCGAAGGCGAGATCGCGGGTGGCGGGGAGATACTCGAAGGCGACCACCGGCACGGCGGTGGAGAGGCCGGCCAGAATGTCGGGCTCGTACCCCTCCACGTCGATCTTCACGAAGGCCGGCCGCCCGTGCGCGGCGATCAGCGCGTCGAGCGTGACCACCTCCACGTCCACAGTCTCGTCCCAGCGAACGGCGGCGAAACCGTCGGTCCGGGACACCGCGTCGATCCACGGGCGGCTGAGGGTGGAGACGGTGGGGTGGCGGCGGCTGACAGCGAGCGGCAGACGGCCGGGCGCCGCGCCGGCGGCGGCCTGCAGCAGGGTCATCCGGTCGGCGGGAAGGATCCGGCCAAGGAGCGCGTGGAGCCTCGGCTGGGGTTCCAGCGCCACCACGCGGGCGCCGAGCCCGTGGAGGACGCGCGCGCGGTTGCCCACGTGGCTACCGATGTCGAAGGCGAGATCGCCTGGGCCGACGAAGTCCGCGTAGAGGCGGCGGAGGGTGCGGGTCTTCCAGGGCTGGCCGTAGTAGACGGCGAGCGAGCGCGCGATGCCCGCGTAGGCCGGCAGCGCCTCCATCACGACGCGGGATCCCGGCCCATTGCGGAGACCCGGGCGCGCGCCAGGTGACGGATGTCGGTGCCGAACGACCAGGTGAGCGCGGCGAGCGCCAGGGCGGCGAGCGGCGCGCCGAGCGCGGGGCCGACGGGCGGCATCATCAGGACGGCGAGCACGGCGCCCTGGAGGACACAGACCGCCTTGCGGCGGAACGAGGGCGGCAGCGGACCGGCGAGCCAGGGCCAGAGCGCAGCGGCGGCCACGAAGGCATAGCGCATCAGGCCGATGCCGAGGGCCCAAAGGCCGGCCTTGCCGGTGGCGACCGCCAGGGCGCAGAGCACCAGGATGGCGAAGGCATCGGTTTCCATGTCGAAGCGGGCGCCGAACGCCGTCTGCGGGCCGAACCGCCGCGCAAGCCAGCCGTCGACCCCGTCGAGGAGAAGGCCGGTGACGGCAAGGCCGGCGAACATCCAGGCGAGCGCTTCGGACGCGGTGCCGGCCATCTGGTCCACCAGGTGACCCGCCATGAGCGCCGCGAGCATCAGGCGCGCGAGCGTGACCATGTTGGGCAGGCCGAAGGGCCGCGCGGGCTCCGACGTGACGGCGACCAGCAGGCCGCCGCCGGTTGCAACCGTGAGCGACGCGAGGGCGCCGACGACGCCCGCGCTGGTGAGCGCCGCAAGGCCGGTGGCCGCGACGGCGACGAGGATGAGCCCGAAGAGAAGGGGCCTCGCCCGATCGGTGGAGGCCAGGGTTCCGGTGGTGAACGAAGACAGAGACGACATGATTGCAATCAGAACCGAAGTGTTCGCCTGGAAGGGTTCTGGAGCGCGTCCTCCCTGACGGAATTGTCAGGTCGGAAAGTGCTCCAGAGTCAATGGCCTGGAACGATCAAGTCATGCAACTCGATCGGAGACTGTTCTAGTGCGCCGCCGCCCGGCGGCAAACCTCATCGAGCCTGCACATATCTCTTCTGACTTGCATTGCACCAAGCCGTGATCACGTGCTGCATCGCACACAGGTTCGAGAGCAAACCGTTTTTTCCTCGTATGAATATATCGAATTTTTTCTTCAAAACACTACATCCGGTAAAGGGTCGCTAACCAAAACCAGCGTCAACTGACTGCGTTTGGCGAGGGGGCCTAGTTCGGATCGCTTCGGATCCGGTGTCTGAGGACCAGGGAAGGATCTCTGTTCACCCAAGCTGTTTCGCGTTGATGTGGTGGTCGAGTGATGATGCTGATCTCTGCAAGTACGGCACTGGTTGGAATCTTGGCGGGTCTTCGTCTGAGCGCCGCCGGAACGATCCTGGCGGCCGGCATCGGCGCCGTGGGAGGCACGGCGGTGCTGATCGGGCTCTACGGGTTCGCTGAGGGGGGGCTTACGGCGCTGGCGGCGATTGCCGCGTTCAACGTCGGGCTCGGAACGGGCTACGGGGCGCGCACCATGCTCCGCGCACGGTCGCGGCGGGCCATTCGGGCGAAAGCCGAGGCGGCCGGCGCCCACACGGCGGGTGCCAGCATCGCGCACTCCTGACGAGGCGCGGCGTCGGTCAGGACGTGGGCGGCGCAGCCGTGCCGGCGAGGTTCACGCGCTCCCAGACGCGGGCGTCATGCCCGTTCTGGATCGTGTCGAACCGGATTCCCGACCGGTCCCAGGTCCGCACCCGCCGCGACAGGTTGTCGAGAACCAGATCGCCGCGGTCGGTTCGCACCACGAGGACGGCGTGATATTCGCCGCTCCGCAGGTGGCCCGTCGCCATCCTGAGGGCGCTACTAGGCAGGCCGAGGCGGATCAGCATCTCCCGCTTGGCGAGCGCATAGTCCTCGCAATCGCCCGACCGCCCGCCGACCTTCCAGTTGTCCGGCGCTCCGGCCTTCTCGGCCTGCGGGCGGATCGCCTGGTTGACCAGCCGATGGGCGCGCTCGACCAGAGCGAGCGTGGCGTGGTCGAGCCGGACGGCGCCCCTGCCGTCGGCGACGAGGCGGCCGGCGCGGTCGGTGCAGATCTCCGGCGACCGACGACACAACATGGTGAACCCCCACGGCTCGTGGGCCGTGCCATCCACCGCGAGCTGCGTGGTGAGGGGCAACGCGGGCAGGCTTTTCGGCGGCGTGACGAAGCCTGCGCTCGCCCGATCGACGACAAAGGCCGCGCCGGCCAACGCGGCCAGGACAAGCGTCACCCCTACCCGTTTGCGCACCATCGCCCCCTCCGGTCACGGTCACGTTCCGGGCAAGCATGATTTATATGCAGCGCACATCATAATTAGGGAAAACGCTTAGCCGCCTAGGCGCCGCCTCGATTCCGCCAGAGAATTCAGGGAAACAGGCCGTGGAACCGCCAAGGGCGCCCATGTGTTGACTGCCCGACCGTGTCTTTTGGGAGACTCTTGCTTCCAATTGGAATGATCCCGGACAGGTCCATGGCGGCGAAGCGGATCAAGACTTCGCAGCAGTCGATCGACGTCGGCACCCGTGGCCGGGCCCGCCATGCGGCCCGGCGGCGCCATCCTCATGTAATTCCATGGGTACGCCCCTGTAACAGATGCGGTTTTTTCTATGAGAATACCACGTGTTGCGTTGCAACAATTTTAGCTTTATCTTATGGATATCGGGACTGGCGGGGCGTATGGTGCCTGCACCGAGTCACCTCACCTGTTTCCGGTATCCATAGATCATCCTGCCGTCCGATCGGACCGAGTGCCCTTGATGCAAATGCGGTTAACCGACCCGTCCTGACACGTGCGTCAAGCCGATGTTTCGATTGCTTTTCGATCCAGGGCTAACATACTGTTAAAGGGCGAGTTGATGGTTGTTTACCGTATCGCAACATTGGTTATCGATTTGTCTAATTGGCCTTCCGCGTTCTCCGCGGGCTCTGGTGGGTCAGACCACTGAGCTTGTTATTTTTCTGGAGTTCGAAATGCGTTCAAAAGAGCAAGCCAGCTCGTTGAAGCGGTTCGCGAACCTTTTACTGACCATGCCGACGGTTTTGTCGGCCCGTACCTCGGAAATACCGGCCGTCGGTCTGGCCCACGCCTCGGCTTCGGACTCCTCTGGTCCGGAGACGTCCCTTTCTGTGATCTGGCAGCCCCAGGGCGAGAAGCGCGCCCGGAGCAGCCGTCCCATCGGGTCGACCGGCACGTCCGCCCGTCGCTCTCCCGCGCAGCACCATCCGGTGCGTGCCGCCGAGCCGGTGTCGACGATCGTCGGCACGGCGCGGCCCTGGCAGCACGGCCTGAAGCGGGCCATGGACTTCAGCCTCGCGCTTGCGGCGCTGATCGCCCTCAGCCCCCTGCTCCTCACCATCGCGCTGATCATCAAGACGACCAGCCGCGGGCCGGTGTTCTTCAAGCAGTACCGTGTGGGTCTCGGCAACAGCCAGTTCGAGATCTACAAGTTCCGCTCGATGTTCACCGAGCGATGCGACCTGACGGGCGTGTCGCAGACCACGGAGAACGATCCCCGTGTGACGCCGATCGGCCGGTTCATCCGCAAGACCAGCATCGACGAGCTGCCGCAGTTGCTCAACGTGCTGAAGGGTGACATGTCGCTGGTCGGCCCGCGGCCCCACGTCGCCGGCATGCTGGCGGGTGGCGTTCCCTACGAGGAACTGGTGGCGAACTATCCCATGCGCCATGCCATGCGGCCCGGCCTCACCGGCCTCGCGCAGGTGAACGGCTTCCGCGGCCCGACCACCGACGCCACCAAGGCGCGGCTGCGGGTGGAGTATGACCTGGAGTACATCCGCCGCTTCTCGATCGCCCTCGACCTGCGCATCATCCTGCGCACGGTTTGGACCGAGTTCCTCTCCGGGTCCGGCTACTGACCGGTCGGAAAGGCCGATGCCTTTAGGCAGGCGGTGGGTCGGGGAACGAGGTGGCCGGTCCGCCCCCGGGCGGTCCGGATAAGGTTGCGCCGAAGGAAGCTGTCGTCTCGGTTGCCGCAATGGCGAACAGGGTCGTCGGGGCCGGGTGTCGGAGAATCGCGGTCGCGGTGAACGGGACCGGATGTTGAACGATGTGGACGGGGCCGCGTGGCCCCGTTTTTCGTTCGTGCTGCGCCGGGCCCATCGCCGCTTCAAGACCAGAATCGGTGCGCCGCGGCCGGGGAAGGATGTGACCGGTTCCGCACGGTCGTTGATCGGCCGGCGGCATGCTAAGAAGCAGCCTGTCATGATCTGCGGACAGGCAAGGGTCGAAGCGTGCGCTACCTGATCACCGGCACGGCCGGCTTCATCGGCTTCCATCTGGCGCGGCGGCTTCTCGACGAGGGGCATTTCGTCACCGGGTTCGACGGGATGACGCCCTATTACGACATCGCCCTGAAGGAGCGGCGCGTCGCCATCCTGGCCCGATCGAACGCCTTTCGTCCGATAATGGGGATGCTGGAAGACAGGGCGGCACTCGACGCGGCGGCGGATGCGGCGGAGCCGGACGTGATCATCCACCTCGCCGCCCAGGCGGGGGTTCGCTACAGCCTGGAGAACCCGAAGGCCTATGTGGATTCCAACCTGACCGGTTCGTTCCACATGCTGGAACTCGCCCGCCGCCTGAAGCCGGCGCATCTCCTGCTGGCGTCCACCAGTTCGGTCTATGGTGCCAACCCGAGCATCCCATTCCGGGAGACGGACGACACCGCGCGGCCGATGACGCTCTATGCGGCCACCAAGGCTTCCATGGAGGTCATGGCTCACGCCTATGCCCACCTGTTCGCCATCCCGACGACGGCCTTCCGCTTCTTCACCGTCTACGGCCCGTGGGGACGGCCCGACATGGCGCTGTTCAAGTTCGTCGACGCCATCACCCGCGGGGAACCGCTGGAGATCTATGGCGAGGGCGCCATGCAGCGCGACTTCACCTATGTGGACGACATCGTGGAGGGCATCGTCCGCCTCGCGGCGGTTCCGCCGGGAGAGGCCAATCGGGTGACAGACCCGCCGGAGATCGACACGCTCAGCCCGCTCGGCCCGTTCCGCACGGTGAACATCGCCGGCGGAAACCCGATCGGTCTCCTGGATTTCGTCGACCTGGTGGAACGCGAGGTGGGCCGGCCCGCCCGCCGGGTGATGCTGCCCATGCAGCCGGGGGACGTGCCGCGCACCTTCGCCAGCCCCGATCTCCTGAGGGCGCTGACCGGCTTCGTGCCGGCCACGCCCCTTGAGGACGGCGTGCGGGCCTTCGTGACGTGGTACCGGACCTATCGAGGGCTGTGACGCCCCCGGGCGGGGCGAAAAGGGCGACCCGGGGAAGTTAAGCGCCGTCCAGACCGGCTAGCCGGCGCGGGGATCGGACGACCTGGGATTGCTTTGCCGGCGATCAGAGGGCGCGCGAGAAACCGCGGACCGCCGGGCGGAGCGGTTCGGAGCCGCGATCGGTCGGAAGCGCGTTCGTCGGCATCTCGGACGGAACGCAGACGCCGGCAGGACCGTCCGGGGCGCCGGAGGGCGGCAGGATGGAGCCGGTTCGCACCGGGTCGACCAGCACGGACTTCGGGACGTGCATGTTGAAGGCGGCCGAGGTCGACACCGACGCCAGTCCGAGGACGGCGGATACCAGGGTGACGGTCAGGATGCGGGGGGCCACGGTCTTCTCCAAGGGTCATTTCCTCATGAACCCAAGGGGTAGCAAAACCCTCTAACGGACCGGCAAAACCCGCAGCATCATTTCAAGTCTAAATGTGGCGGCCGCGCTCACGAACCGTTCACCATGGCTGGAAAACCCCGGAATAGCGCGCGTTGACAGGAGGTCGGGCGCCTTCTCCAGCGTCCAGGGGTGCGTCAAGTCCGGGCGAACCCGGACGTCAAGAATTGCGAAGAAGGGCCTGGAGGAGGGCGGGATCAGCCACGGCGAGGAAGTGCGGGTTCGCGAAATCCACGTCCGCTGCCTGCCTGCGCTTGCCATAGGCGAGCGGTTTGCCATCGAAGGTGACCACATGGCCGCCGGCGGCCCGCAGCACCGCATCGCCGGCAGCGGTATCCCATTCCATGGTGCGGCCATGGCGGGGATAGACGTCAGCCCTGCCTTCCGCGAGCAGGCAGAATTTCAGCGACGACCCGACCGACAGGAAGGTGGCGTCCGAAATGGCGGCAAGGAAACGGGCGGTCTCCGCCGAGCCGTGCGACCGGCTGCCGACGACCGCGAGCGCTCCAGCCGGGCGCGGGCGAGCGGTGATCGGCGCGAAAGGGCCGGGTCGGCCGTCTGTGACGCTCGCGGCGAAGGCGCCCTCCCCGCGTCCGCCGCCGTAGAGTCGGCCGAGCGCGGGCGCGTAGACGACACCGCAGACCGGCGCGCCGTTTTCGATAAGGGCGATGTTGACGGTGAACTCGCCGTTGCGGGAGACGAACTCCCGCGTGCCGTCCAGCGGATCGACGAGGAAGAAGCGTTCGCCGATCTCGGCCTGACGCCCGGCGGCGCTCTCCTCCTCGGCAATCACCGGGATGTCGGGGTGAAGCGCCGCGAGACCCTTCAAGATGACGGCCTCGGCCTGCCGGTCGGCCTCGGTCACCGGCGAGGCGTCCGCCTTGTTCTCCACCGCGAAGGCCGTGCCGTAGACGTCGAGGATCACAGCGCCGGCGGCGAGGGCAAGGTCGGCCAAGGGTCGGAAGGACAGCATGCGAAACGTCTCGTTGGGCCCTCGAACGGCGATCGGGAGCGCGGGACCCGACGCGCTCTTCGCACGTGCAGTAAACGACTCTTGCCCAAACCGGAAGTCTCGCTTACCAATGAACCATGCGACGGAAACCGTTTGGTTTCGTGTATTGCGTTGCGTTTCAAAGATCTATTTTTTCGATATTGAACGACGTCGTCATCGCGAAGCGAGAAAATCAACATTTCCGTTCCAGTATCCGGCTCTGCCTGCCACCTGGACGGAAGTCGGAAGACAAGGGTCTCTCATGTTTCCCACGCCACGGCCGGACGTTTTGCCGAATACGCTTGCCTTCGAGATGACACCGCTGGTGAAGCCCACCGGCTTTCGCGAATATGACGCCCGCTGGTGGTTCGGTCATCCTGGCTCGCCGAAGGCGCCGGAACTGAACCTGATGGGCGTGCAGGCGCTGGGCCTCGGGCTCGGCACCTTGCTGCACGAACTCGGCAAGCCGCCGGAAGTCGTGGTGGGTCATGATTTCCGCGGCTACTCGATGGGAATCAAGATCGCCCTCGCCCAGGGCCTGATGGCAGCCGGCTGCACGGTGCACGACATCGGCCTGGCGCTCTCGCCCATGGCCTATTTCGCCCAGTTCGCCCTCGACGTGCCGGCGGTCGCCATGGTGACGGCCTCGCACAACGACAACGGCTGGACCGGCGTGAAGATGGGGTGCGACCGGCCGGTGACGTTCGGGCCGGAGGAGATGGGCCGGCTCCGCGACATCGTGCTCTCCGGCAGCTTCCGGACGGCGCCCGGCGGGGCCTATCGGTTCGTGGAGAACTTCCCGGCCGTCTATATGGACGACCTTGCGAAGGACCGGCGCATCAAGCGTCCGCTGAAGGTGGTGGCGGCGTGCGGCAACGGCACCGCCGGAGCCTTCGCGCCGGAGCTTCTGGCGCGGCTCGGCGTGGAGGTGATCCCGCTCGACTGCGACCTCGACCACACCTTCCCGAACTACAACCCGAACCCGGAGGACATGGAGATGCTCCATGCCCTCGCCGCCAAGGTGAAGGAGACCGGCGCCGACGTGGGCCTCGGCTTCGACGGCGACGGCGACCGCTGCGGCGTCGTGGACGACGAGGGCAACGAGATCTTCGCCGACAAGATCGGCGTGATGCTGGCGCGCGACCTGTCGTCCGTCCACCCGAATGCCAACTTCGTGGTGGACGTGAAGTCGACCGGCCTCTTCCATTCGGACCCAGTGCTGAGAGACCGCCGCGTGGCCACGGACTACTGGAAGACCGGGCACAGCTACATCAAGCGCCGGGTGCGCGAGTTGAACGCCCTGGCGGGTTTCGAGAAGTCCGGGCACTTCTTCTTTAACGCGCCGATTGGCCGGGGCTATGACGACGGGCTCGTCACGGCGATCGCGGTGCTGGAGATGCTGGATCGCAACCCGGACCGCTCCATGGCCGACCTCTACCGTGCGCTGCCGAAGACCTGGGGCTCGCCCACCATGTCGCCGCACTGTCCGGACGAGGTGAAGTACGGCGTGGTGGACAAGGTGATCGCCCGGCTCACCGCCATGCAGGCGGCGGGCGAGACGATCGGCGGGCATCCGATCGTGGACGTGGTGACGGTGAACGGCATCCGGGTGACCACCGACGACGGCACCTGGGGCCTCGTGCGCGCGTCCTCCAACAAGCCGGAGTTGGTGGTCGTGGTGGAGAGCCCCGTCTCGGAGGAGCGCCTGCACGCCATGTTCAAGGCGGTGGACGGGGTGCTGCGCGAGAACCCCGAGGTCGGCGCCTACAATCAGACGATCTGACGGACCGACGCTGTTCGCTCCGGGGTCGCCGTCCGGCGCGGAGCGGACGCACCGTCCAGCGCCCCCGCTCCTTGCGAGCCGGGCCGAAACGCATCGAACGAGATGAGACGATGACAGACATGAAGATCGTGCCGGTCATTCTTGCGGGCGGCTCGGGGACGCGGCTCTGGCCGGTCTCGCGGGACAGCTTCCCCAAGCAGTTCCAGCCGCTGGTGGGAACGCTTTCGACCTATCAGCAGACCCTGAAGCGCGTGTCGGAGCCGACCCTCTTCGCCGACCCTGTCGTGGTGACCGGCGACAGCTTCCGCTTCTTCACCCAGCGCCAGGCCCGCGACGTGGGGGTCAACGCCACGGTGGTGTTGGAGCCGGCTCGCCGGGATTCGGCCGCCGCCATGGCGGCGGCAGCGGTGTTCGTGGAGCGCCGGGCGCCTGGATCGCTGGTGCTGGCGCTCGCCGCCGACCACGTGATCCTCGATGACGACCTCTTCCACCAGGGGATCCGGCTCGGCGCCAAGGCGGCGGCGGACGGCAAGATCGTGGTGTTCGGCCTGGTGCCGAACGAGCCGAAGACGAGCTACGGCTACATCCGCCCCGGGGAGCGCATCGGCGGGGAGGATGACCTCCGGCTGGTGGACGCCTTCGTGGAGAAGCCCAACCTTGCGACCGCGGTGGACTATGTCCAGTCCGGCTATCTCTGGAACTCCGGCAACTTCCTGTTCCGCTCGGACATCATGATCCGCGAGTTCCGGGCCTTCGCGCCGGACATCCTGGAGGCGGCGGAGGCCTCGGTGGCGGACGCGGCGGAGGACGCGGACCTCGGGTTCGTCCGGCTCGCGCCGGCTGCGTTCGAGCGCGCGCGCAAGACCTCCATCGACTACGCGGTGATCGAGAAGACCCGCGACATCGCGGTGGTCTACGGCCGGTTCCGCTGGTCGGACGTGGGGGCCTGGGACGCGATCTGGCAGGTGACGGAGCAGGACGCGGACGGCAACGCCATCCACGGCAACGGCGTGGCGCGCGGGGCCCACAACTGCCTGATCCACTCGGACGGCATTCTGACCGGCGTGATCGGCGCCGACGATCTGGTGGTGATCGCAACCGCGGACGCGGTGCTGGTGGCGCCGAAGAGCCACGCCCAGGACGTGAAGGGCCTGGTGGACCAGCTGAAGGCTGCCAACGTCGGACAGGTCGCGACCCACCGACGCGACTATCGGCCGTGGGGCTATGTGGAGGCCATCGACCAGGGTGCGCGGTTCGCGGTGAAGCGGATCGTGGTGGACCCTGAGGGCGTGCTGTCGCTGCAGCGGCACCATCACCGGTCGGAACACTGGGTCGTGGTGCGCGGCACCGCGACCGTGACGCTGGACGGAAGCGAGCGGATCCTGACCGAGAACGAGAGCCTCTATCTGCCGCTCGGCTCTGTCCACCGGCTGGCCAACATGGGGCGCATTCCGCTGGAGCTCATCGAGGTGCAGACCGGCGCCTACCTCGGCGAGGACGACGTGGAGCGCTACGACGACATCTATCGCCGGACCTGACGCCGGATCATTCGCCCGGCGGGCCGGCGGAACGAAGCCGCCAGGGCCTCCTCGGACCAACGGTGGGGGCCGCGTCAGGCGGCCTCAGCAGCCGGGCGCCGGCTGGGTCGAGGTCTGGCGCCTGGAATCCGATTCCGGGACGCAGGGCCGGCCGGTGTTCGGCGCCGCGCCGAGATAGCGGTTGACCTCGGCATCCCGGTGGAGGTTGCCCGGACGGCGCGCCTCGCGGCGGTCGTCGCGGAGGATTTCCTGCCGCTGGGTTCGCTGGTCGCACGGACGATTGGTGTTTCCGCCGCACTCGGCAGCGACGGCGGGCGCCGAGGCGACGGCGAACGGCGCGACGGCCGCGAACAGCAGGGCGGCAAGGGTCATTCCACGCATCATGATCTCCAACGCCGGCGCTCCTTCCGGGGAACCGTCAGGCGGGTAAAGGGCTGCACTTCATGTGGCCCGCCGCGTTCGGGGACGCAAGACGGCGCGCGGGCAGATGTCGGACCGGGTGCGTGGCGACCGCGCGCACCGGACCCGCACGAGCCTCACGGACCGACAGGCCGGCGCCCGATCGGGCTTCGCATCACCCGATGAACCGCCGGCCGGTCCTGTTGGTTTCACGTCCGATGCGCAAGACTTGGATGCCGGCTGGCACGCATCTTGAATGGATCGCCGCCCATCTCATATGGAAGGGATCACAAGAGCCGCGGCCGGATACACCCATCCTTTTTAATGTTTTGCGGGTAGGCATGGCACTCTCGACTCCTTTTCACCGAGCCAGATCACGACCCTCGTTCAAGTGAGCAGCGACCGGACTGTATGATGTTGCAAGGTCTGATGCGTCGACTGACAAGCCCGGCCGCGGAGGTGGCCCGACGGCGGACCCGCCTGATGCTGCAGGAGCCCTACCCGACGGTCTACGCGATCGGCGACGTTCATGGCTGCCTCACCGAACTGCAGGCGTTGGAGCAGACCATCTTTGCCGATGCGCGGCAGCGGCCCGGCGACAAGCTCATCGTGATGCTGGGCGACTATGTGGATCGCGGGCCGAAGTCGGCCCACGTGATCGACCATCTGCTCGAGCCTTTGCCGGCCGGCTTCCACAGGGTTTGCCTTTGCGGCAACCACGACGAGTTCATGCTCCGATTTCTGGAGGATCCGGGCCGCAACATCGGCTGGCTTGGGATCGGCGGCGACAAGACCCTGCTTTCCTATGGCATTGACCCGGCGAGCGTGCTTTCCGATCCCCGCTCGTCCGATACGCTGTCGGTGCTGAAGGCGGGCATTCCGGAGCGCCACGTGGAGTTCCTGGCGTCGCTCCCGGTGATGCTGGAAGGCCCTGGCGTGCTTTTCGTCCATGCGGGGGTGCGCCCGGAGGTGCCTCTGTCGGACCAGACCGACGACGACCTGATGCTGATCCGCGAGCCCTTCCTGTCGTTCGGCCCCGGCCTGCCCTACGTGGTGGTGCATGGGCATTCCCCGGAACTGGAGCCATCCGTCGGCCGCCTCCGGGTGGGGATCGACACGGGCGCGTTCAAGACGGGCCGGCTTTCGGCGGTGCGGTGGGATGGGCAGATCACCATCATGCGCTAGGGGCATCGCGCTTGCGAATGAGCCATCACTCGCCGTTAATAGTTATTGCAATATATACATTACCTAACGTCCCGGTCGTCGCCCGGATCGGTTAGAACCGACGGGCGGTGCGGCGGGTCGCAGAACAGGACGCGAATGCCCTCTGACATCCGGCGGATCGGCTTGCCGGATGAAAGCTTGCCGACAGTGAGACAGCTTGGAGAGCCTGGAACCATGGACGATCGCAACCTGCGTCTGGACAGCCGCCCGGAGCCTGTCGACGCCCGCCTGGAAAAATTGATCGAAGAGGTTCATGCGCTGCGGGTAGACGTTGCGCAGATCCGCGGATCGGTCGGCAAGTTCGCCACCGCCGAACAGGTCGGCTTCCTGAAGGGCCGGGTCGACCGGCTGCCGACCCTCGGCGGGGTCGCCATGCTGGCGGTCGGCTTCCTGCTCCTGCTCGTGGCGGCCATGCACTACGACGAGATCGTGGCGCTGATCGCGCCGGCGACCGTCGCGACTCCCTGAGGCGATCGCCGGGCGGGGTTCGCTCCGGCCGGCCATGCCACGACCGCTTGCGCGCGGGAGATCCGACCGTCCTGGTCGCATCTCCCGTTTTGTTGCGTTGCGGAATTTTCTGTTGCGGCGCACACTAACCCTCTTGAAGAGAGGGACGGCCATGCGCTTCAGCCAAGACATGCTCACCGCGGAAGAGCGGGACGCCCTTGCCCTTGTGGCGGACGGCGCACAGCTGCCGGCGACCGCGCCCGAAGCCATGCGGTTGATCGGCCTCGGCTTGATCGCGCCGGACGGCCGGCGCATGCGCCCGACGCCGCTCGGCCTTGCATTGCTGGGCGCAAGGCGACCGCTGGACGCCCAGCCACAGGCAAACCGCTAATCGTTTAACCACAACGGCAAGAACTTGACGCCCGTCAAACCGGCGGACGGACGGCTCTGGCGCAGAGGCAGGCCCGCGTTGGGCAGCTAATGCTCTGGCACAGCTTGGATTTTTTCAGCAGGAACCAAGCCTGAGCCTTGGCAGGAGCAAAGTAACGAAAACATCAACAAGACTGCGACCCACATTGACGCTACGATTTGTAGATCTGAATATGTGCATCGTAGATAGTGTTGACGGGATTGATCGAGGCACCGCATCCGATGCTGTCCACGCGTTCGCCAGCCGAACGCGCCGGACCCGATCTCGCCATGTGTTTCCGGACCGCTTTGGCCAAACCGCCAGGCGGGCATCTGCCACACCATTGAACAGCTCGAGTTTCAGCAATGAAAATTGTGATCACCGGCAACATGGGCTACGTCGGCCCGATTCTGGTCCGTCATCTGCGGACGACCTTCCCGACCGCCACCCTGGTGGGCATCGACTCGGGCCTCTTCGGCCACTGCCTGACCGGCACCGGCCTGCCCGAGGTCCTGCTCGACCAGCAGATCTATGCGGACGTGCGTGACGTCACCCCGGACATGCTGGCCGGCGCTGACGCGGTGGTGCTTCTCGCCGCCGTTTCCAACGACCCGATCGGCAACCGCTTCGAGGCGGTGACCGAGGCGATCAACGAGCGCGCCAGCGCCAACATCGCCGCCATGGCCCAGGCCGCCGGCGTGAAGCGCCTGGTGTTCGCCTCCTCCTGCTCGATCTACGGCGCGACCGAAGGCGGCGCCCGCACCGAGAAGGACCCGCTGAACCCGCTGACCGCCTACGCCCGCTCCAAGGTCGCGACCGAGAAGGCCCTCGAGGCAATGCCGCGCACCGGCATGGTGTCGACGGCGCTTCGCTTCGCCACCGCCTGCGGCTTCTCCGACCGCATCCGCCTGGACCTGGTGCTCAACGACTTCGTGGCGGCCGCCCTCGTCTCCAAGCGCATCTCGGTGCTGAGCGACGGCAGCCCGTGGCGCCCGCTGATCCACGTGAAGGACATGGCCCGCGCCATCGAGTGGGCGATCACCCGCGACCCGTCGGTCGGCGGCGAGTATCTGGCGGTGAACGCCGGTTCGGAGCCGTGGAACTACCAGATCCGCGACCTCGCCCTGGCGGTCGCCGAGGCGGTGCCGGGCACCGACACCAGCTTCAACCCCAACGCCCAGCCGGACAAGCGCTCCTACCGGGTGGACTTCTCGCTGTTCCGCAAGCTCGCCCCGGCTCATCAGCCGCTGGTCTCGCTGCCGGTCGCCGTGAAGGACATCTACGACGGCCTGCAGGCGCACGGCTTCAACGACCCGGACTTCCGCAACTCCCGCCTGATCCGCCTGAAGGTGATCGAGGGCAACATGGAGAGCGGCCGTCTCGGCGAGGACCTGCGCTGGACCGTGGACCGGCCGGCGAAGATCGACGCCGCCGCCTGAAGAGGCCGCGATCCTCGCCTTGAAACATCGGACGGCCGGTTGATCCCAACCGGCCGTTCGCCGTCAGGGGCCTCGGCGATGCGGTCGGATCAGGCCCGGGCGCGGGCGTTCGCGTCGGCGAGGAGGCCGTCGAAGTAGGCGATCGTCCGGACCAGGCCGTCGCGCAGCGCCACCTTCGGCGCCCAGCCGAGGTGGTCGCCGGCAAGGGCGATGTCGGGCTTGCGCTGCTTGGGGTCGTCCTGCGGCAGCGGCCGGAAGGCGATCTTCGAGCGGGATCCGGTGAGGTCCACCACCAGCGTCGCCAGGTCCCGGATGGTGAACTCCACGGGATTGCCGAGGTTGATCGGGCCCGTGACGTCCGGACCGGTGGCGATCATGGCCAGGAGGCCTTCCACCAGGTCGTCCACGTAGCAGAAGGAGCGGGTCTGGCTGCCGTCGCCGTAGAGGGTGATCTCCTGACCGAGCAGCGCCTGAACGATGAAGTTGGACACCACCCGGCCGTCCTCCGGGTGCATGCGAGGGCCGTAGGTGTTGAAGATGCGGACCACCTTGATCGGCAGGTCATGCTGGCGCCGGTAGTCGAAGAACAGCGTCTCGGCGCAACGCTTGCCCTCGTCGTAGCAGGAACGGGGACCGATGGGGTTCACGTTGCCCCAATAGTCCTCCGTCTGCGGGTGGACGGCCGGGTCGCCGTAGACCTCCGAGGTGGATGCCTGCAGGACCGGGACCTTCAGCCGCTTGGCGAGGCCCAGCATGTTGATGGCGCCGATGACGCTGGTCTTCGTCGTCTGCACCGGATCGAACTGGTAGTGGATCGGCGACGCCGGGCAGGCGAGGTTGAAGATGGCGTCGCACTCCACGTAGAGCGGGAACGTCACGTCGTGGCGCAGGAGCTCGAACCGCGGTTCGCCGATCAGGTGCTCGATGTTGCGCCTTGTGCCGGTGTAGAAGTTGTCGACGCACAGCACCTCGTGGCCGGCAGCGAGCAGGCGGTCGCAGAGATGCGATCCGATGAAGCCGGCGCCGCCGGTGACCAGATAGCGCTTCGGCAGAAAGCCGCTGGCGTTGATGAAGGGCATCCCCGTCTCCCCTGCCCGGCTCCGGCCTGCCACCGGACAGCGGCGCCACGAGTCGGGATGCGAATTCTCTTTCACTCATTCGCATATTCGTTTCTGGAGAGCCGGAAGTCGAGACGGGATGCGCGGTTTGCCCCGTGCCGTCGTGATCGGCGCGGCGGCGGCGCTTTGGCGGATGCGGTCATGGCGCGGGCGCCGCAAGAGGGATGGACCGGCCGCGAAGGTCTCCCGTCCCTCGTCGCCAGTTCTGACAATCCGAACAGGCAGAACGCACAGATTGCACATGGTTAATGGAAGTTCGGGTGAAGATATTGACGCGCCCGAATACTTCCGTCCACGCCGACCCAACAGCTTGCCGCCATGGTAACCATCCAGCCATTAAACTTCTATTTACAATTGACTTTTCGCATATAACGGCGTCAATTCACCTTACATTCCCAACGGATTTCCAGCGAGCGGTCCAGATGATCTTTCACGAAACACCCTTGGCCGACGCACGCGTCATCGAATTGGAAAAGCGCGGCGACAACCGGGGATTTTTCGCGCGGTTCTTTTGCGAGAACGAGTTCGCGGACGCCGGTCTTGAGACCCATTTCCGGCAGATCAACAACTCGCTGAGCTCCACCAAGGGCACGCTCCGCGGCATGCATTACCAGCTGACGCCGTCGGCCGAGGTGAAGGTGGTGCGCTGCGTCCGCGGCGCCCTGTGGGACTGCATCATCGACCTGCGGGCAGGTTCGCCCACCTTCGGCAAGTGGCACGGCGTGGAGCTGACGGCGGACAACCGCCTTGCCTTCTACGTGCCGCGGGGCTTTGCCCACGGCTTCGTGACGCTGACCGAGGACACCGAGGCGCTCTATCTGGTGAGCGACCTCTACGCGCCCGACAAGGAACGCGGCGTGCGCTGGAACGACCCGGCCTTCGGCATCGAATGGCCGGTGGAGCCGACCGAGATCTCCGCCAAGGACGCGGCCTGGCGCGACTTCGATCCGGAGTGGCACGGCACGGCGGTGCTGGCGGGACAGAAGTAACAGACCGGCTGGGCAGGCTCCGCGCGCGGGCGGGCGATCTGCCGAACACCGGACAAAGGTTTTTTCAAAGGGGCCAAAATGATCATTGTCGATACGGCAATCGCCAAGCGGATGGCGACAGGCAAGCCGATCCTGGTCGGCGTCTACGGCATCGGCTTCATGGGCCGGGGCATGGTGGTGCACTCGGAGCGCCACCTGCCGGTCCTGAAGTTCGTCGCCATCTGCAACCGCAACGTCCAACGCGCCATCGACGCCCTGGTGGCGGCCGGCGTGGACCGGGACGACATCGTGGAGGTGGACACCGACGCCGCCATGGCGGACGCCATCGCCAGCGGCAAGCGGGCGGTGACCGGCAACCCGGACCTGATCGCCCGGTGCGAGGGCATCGAGATCGTGGTGGAGACCACGGGCGCGGTGGAGTACGGCGCCCACGTGACGCTCGCCTGCATCGAGCACGGCAAGGACGTGGTCTCCTTCAACGTGGAGCTCGACGCCACGGTCGGCCCGCTCCTGAAGAAGAAGGCGGACGAGAAGGGCGTGATCCTTTCCGGCGTCGACGGCGACCAGCCGGGCGTGACCATGAACCTCGTCCGCTACGCCCGCACGATGGGCCTGCGGCCGCTGATCTGCGGCAACATCAAGGGCCTGCAGGACACCAAGCGCAACCCGACCACCCAGGCCGAGTTCGCCAAGAAGTGGAACCAGACGCCGGCGATGGTGACGAGCTTCGCCGACGGCACCAAGATGATGGCCGAGCAGGCGATCGTCGCCAACGCCGTCGGCCTCCGGGTGCCGAAGCGCGGCCTGATCGGCCGCGAGTATCAGGGCCACGTGGACGAACTGGTGGACTTCTACGACTACGAGCAGGTGAAGTCGCTCGGCGGCATCGTGGACTATGTGGTGGGCGCCAAGCCCTCGCCCGGCATCTATGTGATCTGCGAGGCGCCGGACGAGCACGCCCGCTTCTTCCTCGACCTCGGCAAGCTCGGCAAGGGGCCGCTCTACAGCCTCTACACGCCCTGGCATCTGATCACGCTGGAGTTCGGCATCTCGGTCTGCCGCGTGGCTTTGCTCCGCGACGTGGTGATCGCCCCGAAGGGCGAGCCAATGGTGGACGTGATCGCCGCCGCCAAGATCGACCTGAAGGCCGGCCAGACCCTCGACGGCATCGGCTGGTACATGACCTACGGCGTGGCCGAGAACTACGACACCGGCCGCCGTGAGCGCCTGCTGCCGATCGGCCTTGCGGAAGGCTGCCGCCTGAAGCGCGACGTGCCCGTCGACCAGGCGATCAGCTACGACGACGTGGAACTCCCGACCGACACCCTCATCCATCGGCTTCGCGCCGAGCAGGACGCCCTCTTTCCGGTGACCTGATCCCATACCCTCGTTTCGAGGAGACATCGTTATGAAGGCAGTCATTTTTGCCGGCGGCTTCGGCTCGCGCCTCAGCGAAGAGACCACGCTCCGCCCCAAGCCGATGGTCGAGGTCGGCGGCAAGCCGATCATCTGGCACATCATGAAGATCTACGAGCACTACGGTATCAACGATTTCGTGGTGCTGGGCGGCTACAAGGTCGACTTCATCAAGAACTACTTCCTGAACTATCACGACCAGTCGTCCGATTTCACGATCGAGCTGGCGTCCGGCAAAATCCGCTGGCAATCCAGCCGGACGGAGAACTGGACCGTGACGGTGCTGGACACGGGCCTCGAGACCATGACGGCGGGGCGCCTGAAGCGCGCCCGCAAGGTGATCGGCGACGAGCGCTTCCTGCTGACCTACGGCGACGGCGTGTCGGACGTGAACATCCACGAGGCGATCGCCGCGCACGAGAAGTCGGGCAACTGGGTGACGCTGACGGCCGTGAGCCAGCCGGGCCGCTACGGCGCGCTCGGCCTGACCGAGGACATGACCCAGGTGCGCGCCTTCCGCGAGAAGGCGGCCGGCGACGGCGGCCTGATCAACGGCGGCTTCTTCGTGGTGGAGCCGGCCGTCTTCGACCTGATCGACGGCGACGAGACCGTCTGGGAGGAAGAGCCCATGGAGCGGGTGATCGAGCGCGGCAAGCTCGGCTCCTACTGGCACAAGGGCTACTGGCAGAGCATGGATTCCGTGCGCGACAAGATGGTGCTGGAAAAGGCCTGGGACTCCGGCAAGGCGCCCTGGAAGCTCTGGCGCTGAAATCCCGAGCGGATGGATTGAATGAGAAAGGGCCCGGAGCGATGCTCCGGGCCCTTTTCTTATGATGCAGTGGAGCGCCGTGATGGGGCCGTGTGTCGGCCCCTGCCCTTTCCGCCTACTCGAACTCGACGCCCTTGGAGGTTTCCTTCCAGCGGGCGAGCGAGCCTTCCAGCGTGTAGCGGTACGGGAAACCGTGCGCCTTCAGCTGGTTGGGGATGACGTTGGTGCTCTGGTAGAGCTTCATCACGCGGGCGCGGTTGATCGAGGACTTCTTGATGCCGAGGGCGTTCAGCACCTCCATGCCGAAGCCGGCGATGAGCATCAGCGAGATCGGCACCGTCGTCTTCACCGGCTTGTAGCCGGCCACCTTGGAGAAGGCGTTGCAGATGTCCTCGGAGGTGAAGCGCTCCTGATGGGCGAAGTTGTAGGTGATCTCCGGATCGCCGCGGTCGCGCATGTAGGCCATGGAGGACACCAGATCCTCCACGTAGCCGCACGACTTGATGGTGTCCTTGCGCCCCGGATAGACGAAGCGGCCGGCCTGCATGAGGCGAGCGAGGCGGGTGAAGTTGCCGCGCTCGGTGCGGCCGTAGATGACCGCCGGACGCACCACCACCAGTCGGCGCTCCGCCGCACGCTCCGACCGCCACAGCCGGTGGACGCCCTCGGCGAGCAGCTTGGACCGCCCGTAGGCGGATTCCGGCTTCAATTCCGAGGTCTCGTCCTTGGGCTCCTCGGAGGGGCCGTAGACCGAGATGGAGCTGGTGAAGACGATGGTGTTCGTCCCCTTCTCGGCCGCGAAACGGCAGACGTTCGTGGCGCCGTGGAGGTTGGTCCAGTAGTACTCCCACTCTTCGTGGCCGGGGGTCGTGTGCACTGCAGCGAAGTTGTAGATCTCGTCCGGCGTGAAATCCACAAGACCGGCTGGTATCGGTTTGCGCACGTCGCTCGTGACATACTCGACACCGTCGACGGCAAAGCGCGGCGGTGCGATGTCGGCGCATACCAGGCGACTGTAGGTGCCGCTCGCCGCAAGGGTCGCCAGCAGGTGCGAGCCGATGAAGCCCGCGCCGCCGAACACGATAGCTGTCGTCATCCAGAAGATCCTCGTACCCCGAATGCGACCGCGGCGGCCTCTCCGCGGCGCATACAATCTCTGATTCAAGGGCGAGCGTATCGCCTGCCCCGAGAAAATCTGATTAACGGCCTATAGATCCATGCGAAGAAAACCACACAATCCCCAGTCAGGCGACTGCATAATCGCACGCGTTACCAAGTCGTTTCGGCTACAAAGCGTTTAGGTTAATGGAAGGAACGCAGCGCTGACCCTCTGAACCCTTGCCGGTGGGCGATCACCCCATGCGAAGACACGGTGAAGAACGCGACGACGGCTCTGCTGAGCCAGTTCACCTTTCTGGCGCGACAGCACCACCCTCCCCTCCACGTGCCGTCACGGCCATGTCGGGAAGGCTGGGCCACGCCCCCGCTGGGCGCCCACGCGCGCGAACCGGCCTGCCTCTCAACCGCGCGTGAGAAGGAAGATGCGCGCCTCCGGGCGGTAGGCCGGCAAGGGATCGGCCCGAAGGGACGGATTGGCTTGAAGAAAGGCTTCGAACGCTTCCTTCTCGCCGATGTCGCCCGTGTCCGACCGCCAGCCCCAATCGTCGAAGATGATCACGGCGTGCGATCCGATGTGCGGCGCGCAGAACCGCAGGACCTGCTCGGTGGCCGAGAACAGGTCGCAATCGATCATGATCACGCTCATCGGGCCGAGGTCGTAGAGCGACCGCGTATCGTCGGTGAGGGTCTCCTCGAACCACCCCTTCACCAGGGTGACGCGGTCGAGATCCACGCCGTTCTTGTCCAAGTAGCGCCGCGTTGCGGTGATGGAGGAGCAGAAATCGCCCGGATGCCACCCCTCCTCGGCGGCGGACGGCGGCAGGCCCTCGAAGCTGTCGAAGCCGATGAGGCGCATGTCGCCATAGCCGGCCTCCTGCACGACGTGAAACGCACAGGTGAGCGACGTGCCCCGGCTGACGCCGAACTCCACATAGGCACCGCGGGGCGGTTCACCCGTCACGGCCTGCAGACGATCGAGGGCGTCGCGCAGGCAGGATGAATAGCTTTCCGCGGGCACCAAAGGCGTCCAGGGTGTCCAGCCCCGGGACCGGAGCTTGGACCAGACCCGCAGGGCGGGACCCTCCAGGCCGATGGAATGCAATGTCGTCTTGGCGATGTCTTTGATCATTCGACCAACATCCATAATAATTTGAGCACCCAGCCAAACGATCAACGTCTGCGACGGCCAGTCGTTGCATGGTTTATTGCTCCTTCCCTCAATTATTTCGGCTTTATCCATCAAATCGGACAAGACGAAACCTTGTCGCCTGCACAGACGCACAGGAGATCAGCAAAATCAGATGCAACGGATACAGTCGTCGTCGCGACACACGTCGTCGACCCGACAACCGTTGCGGTGATTGGCTTTACGGAAGGAGCGCAGGCCCTCGTCAAATCGCTCTGGCGAACCGACGCTGTCGCATCGGGTAGGGCGATGGCATGGGTCGCCAGTCGGGGCAGGACCAGCCGAACGCAGGCACGCAGCGGGCTTAAATGCCGCAACGATGGCCAGGGATCGGCAAACTGCCGCGATCTTGATTGTCCGGCGGATCGGCGGCCGGAAGAGCCACCCGGAATTTCACCGGGTCCTTGTGGATAATGAAGTGTAGCGCCGGGACGGGTTCGAATGCAAGAAGGGACTTTCCGCTTGCAAGGCGTTCCTTGCGCGGGGTTTTTCCACGCTGTCCTGAAAGGGGCCCGGCGGCGATGGACGGACCGTCCCCGGCGCCGCGTTTCCGCGTCTTCGGATCCACAGCCGTCCCGCTGGCTGGGCCGGGCGCGTTTCTTCGCGTTCGCGAAGACCTTGTCGCGCGCCCTATGGAAGGTCACATGTGCGGCATAGATTGTGCGTCGCGGTCGATCGGACGGCGCGGACGGAAGGTCGGCGGCATTCGATATCGGCGGCGTTGGACCGTGATGCGGGTGGCTCGGCACAGGGCGGGGGAAAACGATGTCCCATGAGAAGGGCTCCTGGTGGATGCGCGGACTGACGGTCGGCGTCTGCCTGGCGATCGGCGGCCTGTCGGCGATCTCCGTGCTGCGCGCGGGCGGCACACTGCCGTTGGTGCGGGCGGCGGAGGATCCGCAGGCCTTGCCGACCGAAGCGCTTTCGGCCCTCCTGACGGCTGTGCCGGAGACCTGCGATGGCGCGGCCTTTCCGGCCCGCCGGACCATCCATGGTGCCCTCGCCGACCGGACGGACGCACCCGACGCCGTGACGGACGCCGCCCGCCGCACGGCGGCCCTCGCCGTCGCGTGTTCGCCGGCCGACGGCCGCGCGCTCGCCTGGCACGCGCGTCTCTTAGCCGGAGAGGCGGCCATTCGCGCCGCCCTCCTCTCGCAGAAGACGGCGCCGGCGGATCCGGCGGCGCTGCGGGACCGGGTGGCGGTGTGGAGCCGGACCGGCGGCGACCTGCCGCCTGAAGCCTTCGAGGCGTTCGAGTCCGACCTGACGGTCGTGCTCTCCACATGGGCGGAACCGGACGTGCGAGCCGTGACCCAGGCACTTTCGCCGGCCCACCGATCGGTGCTGGCGGAAAGGATGGCGGCGCTGCCGGCCGAGCGGCGGGATTTGCTTAACCAATTCGGAATTTAGACTTTCTAAGCCATCGAACTCGCTACCGACCTGACCTATTGTGTAAGGTGAATGGTTTCGGCACCGAACAGGCGCCATCAAGACATGAAGGATAGCAACGCGGCCGCGTACGGGCCGTGCGTACCTGTGTATTGCGTGTGTTCGAGGTACTTGCGATGCGTAAGGTTATCGACTGGCTCAGCCGGTTCACGGGTGAAGAGGCCATGCCGGCGCAACCCGTCGAACGCTACCACGCGACCATCGAACCTGACGACGCGGTGGTCTATGCGGTCGGTGACGTCCACGGTTGCCTGGACGAACTCCGCGCGCTGGAATCCCTGATCGTCGAAGACGCTCGGAAACAGTCCGGCCCGGCCTACATCGTCATGGCCGGGGACTATGTGGACCGCGGTCCGAACTCCGCCGGCGTGCTCGCCCATCTGGTCGAACCGGCGCCCGACGGGCTGCAGCGGATCTGCCTTGCCGGCAATCATGACGCGTCCATGCTGGCCTTCCTGAAGAACCGTCGGGGCGACCCGACCTGGATCCGCATCGGCGGGGCCGAGACCTTGCGCTCCTACGGGCTTGAGATCTCGCGCGTCGTGATGGGGCGGTCCTACCTGCGGACGCTGGCGGACCTGGCGAAGGCCAAGGTCCCGGTCGAACATCGCATGTTCCTGGAGACGCTGCGCTGGACCGTCCGGTTCGGCGACTACCTGATCGTGCATGCCGGCCTTCGCCCGGGCGTTCCGCTCCTCGATCAGACCCCCTTCGACCTCATGTGGATCCGCGACGACTTCATCCGGTCCACCGATCCGCTGCCCTACGTGGTGGTGCACGGCCACACGCCGGTGGAGCGTCCGGTGCGGCTGCAGAACCGGATCGCCATCGACACCGCCGCCTACGCGACGGGGCGACTGACCGCCGCACGGCTCAGCCGCGAAGGCGTCACCTTCCTGACCACCCCGGCCATCGGCCTGGAACCCCTGCCGGCGCTTCTCGCGGCCAATCACTGACACCAAGCTCGCAAGGTCCCGACCTGTCGGCACCTTAAGAGTGCAGGCAAGCCCGAACGGGCGCCGACCGGTCAGGCCGCAACGCTCGTGAAGGTCGGACGAGTCCGACCGTCACGAGCCCAGTATGGCACCAGGGGCGCATTCGACGGACAAGACGCCGCTTCGCGAGTCGTTGCGGTGCTTGCGCGACCGCGTACTTCCGGCTTCACTGGGCCGGACGGCGGGGCGTCGGCAACCGTGGACCCAGGTCCCGTGCAGGCGGCGTTGTCCGCCTGCCACGGCCACCACGGAATCGGCTCACCGCGCGTCGGCGCGATCCCACAAGCCAGAATCGATACGTAAAATCGTATACGTTGCGAGCGATACTGTGGGTTCGTTCGAGCGCGGGAGGCGCGGTGTATGGTGATGCGGGACGGTTCTTATCCGCTCGTGGCGGTGGTCACTCCAGTCCGCGACGGCGCCCCCCATCTTGCGGAGACTTTGGAGTCCGTCCAGGCGCAGGACTATCCGGCGCTCCTCCACGTGGTGCTGGACAACGCCAGCACCGACGCGACCCCGTCCATCCTGAAGGCCTATGCGGCTGGGCGTGTGCAACTGGCGGTGTGGCGCAATCGGGAACCGCTCCGCCGCGCCGCGAACTGGGAAACCGCCATCCACCAGATCCCGGCCGAGACCGGCTATTTCCGCCTGCTGGCGGCCGGCGACCGCATGCGGCCGGACGCGATCAGCCGGATGGTGGCCGTCGCCGAAGCGAGCCCGAACGTCGGCGCGGTCGGCACCCTGGTGGCCGGATCCGCCGGCCTCGTGCCCGACTACCGCCTGCTTCCCACCGACCGGACCGTGTTTTCAGGCCACGACATCGCGGCGGGACTGTTCCGTGACGAGGTCAATCCGGTGTGGGTCCGGCACGTGCTGGTGCGCGCCTCGCTCCTTCACCACCGAGCGCCCTATTTCACCCAGACCCTGCACCACGTGGACCTCGACAGCTTCTTCTCGCTCATGTGCGTCAGCGACTTCGGCTTCGTGCACGAGGTGCTCGGCTGGGACCGGGCGCTTCTCTCCGGCACGCGCCCGGACGTCTACGACCCGTCGCTGGTGTTGGAGTGGATGCAGGCGCTGAACCGCTACGGTCCCTTGTGTTTCACCCCGGACGAGTATGCCCGCGTTTCGGCCCGCTTCTATCGGCGGTACACGGACACGCTGCTGACGTGGCGCTACACCGGCCGGATAGACGCGGACGTCTACCGCCAGCATCTCGGCGCCCTGACCGAGCGTGGCCATGCGCCCTCCTTCGGTCGATCCCTGGCGGCGATGCTGAAGAGCGTGCCGCGTTCGCTCCGCATCCGGCGCGGCAAGGCGGGACCGAAGAAGAAGCTGCGGATCGAGCGCACGCCGCACATGCTCCGCGCCGACCCGGCCAGCGCGGCGCCTTGATATGCAGGCGCGTTAGTGTCTTGTGAGGGCGGTGCGCTGTAGATTGCCGGGCGAGAGTCCCGCGCCGACCGGCGCGGACGCATCCATCGTTCGAGCGGGTTCCCCATGGACCAAGTCGAGTGCGTTGTGGTGGGAGCGGGCGTGGTCGGACTGGCGATCGCGCGCGAGCTCGCCTTGAAAGGCCGCGAGGTCGTCGTTCTGGAGGCGGAAGGGGCGATCGGCACCCACACGTCGTCGCGGAACTCCGAAGTCATCCACGCGGGCATCTATTATCCGGCGGGATCGCTGAAAGCCGATTTCTGCGTGCGCGGGCGCCAACGGCTCTACGAATACGCCGAGGCGCACGGCATCAAGCACAACAGGTGCGGCAAGATCATCGTGGCGACGACGCCCGAGCAGGAGCCGCAGCTGGCGGCGATCCTGGCCGCCGGCCAGACCAATGGCGTGACCGACCTGACGCCCATTCCGCTGGCGAAGGCCCGCGAGATGGAACCGGAGGTGCGCTGCGTGGCCGCGCTCCACTCGCCCTCCACCGGCATCATCGATAGCCACGGGCTGATGCTCGCCTTCCAGGGCGAGGCGGAAGACCACGGCGCCATGCTGGCGTTCCACACGCCGATCGCCCGGGCGGAGGTGACGGCCGACGGCTTCCGCGTGACCACCGGGGGCGACGCGCCGACGACGCTCGGCTGCCGCATCCTGGTGAACGCCGCCGGGCTGACCGCCCCGGATGTGGCCCGCATGATCGACGGCTATGACGCGGCACTGGCGCCCGACGCCTACTACGCCCGCGGCGTCTATTTCACCCTGATAGGCGCGACGCCGTTCCGCCGGCTGGTATATCCGATCCCGGAACGCGCCGGCCTCGGCATCCACGTGACCCTCGACCTTGGCGGCCGCGCCCGTTTCGGCCCGGACGTGGAGTGGATCGACGGGATCGACTACCGCTTCGACGAGGGGCGCGCGGCAAAGTTCTACGACGCGATCCGGACCTATTGGCCGGGCCTGAAGGACGGCCAGCTTTCGCCGGGCTACACGGGCATCCGTCCGAAGATCTCCGGACCGAACGATCCAGCGGCCGATTTCATGATCCAGGGGCCGGAGAGCCACGGCGTGCCGGGTCTCGTCCACCTGTTCGGCATCGAATCTCCCGGCCTCACATCGTCCCTGAGCATCGGCGAGACGGTCGGAGGGATGCTCGCGGACGTTTGACCCGGCTGCTGCGGTCGCGGCGTTGTCCCGCCCGGCAGTCGTCCGGGCGCAGTGTCGGTTCGAAGGGGAGGCTCGCCGCCTCCCCTTTTCGTTTTCCGCGCAGGTCCATTTCGGCCGACAAGGCCCGTCCCGGTCTTGTCGGCACACCCAGCGACGGTCGGGTTTATCGCGGCGGCGACCGATCGTCTTCGGCGCGCATTCGCATGCAAACCCGGCCGCCAAGCGCCCAAACGAAAACCGCCTCCGGGCATGACCCGGAGGCGGTGATGGTTCGCTGGTTCGATCGACTGTGGATCAGTCGCCGATCGCCTTGATCGCGTTCCGCGCGTCGTTGATGTCCTGCGGCACGCCCGAGGCGGTCGTCGAGACGCTGTTGACGATGCTGAGGAACTTGACCAGTTCGACCGATTCCGCGTTCGACACGAAGACGATGTCGCCGTCCTGCATCGGGAACTTCTGGATGGTGAAGAAGCCCGCCGGATCGCGGAGGTTGGCGCGGTAGACGACCGGCACCCGCTCCTGGTGGATCTTCGACACGTCGGCGCCGTACTGGGCGACTTCGCGGCGCGGAACCATGCGATAGAGCAGCACTTCCGCCGGATCGGCCTGGTTGTCCAGGAGACCGCGCGCCTCGCCGAGAGCCTCGCTCAGGCTGAGCTCGGATTCCTCGAAGTTGAAGCGGCCCGAGAGGCCGGTGGCGCCGAAGGCCATGAAGGTGCGGCGCTCGCGGTCGACGTAGATCGTGTCGCCCGGGAGCACGTAGACGTTCTCGCTCGGATTGCGGATCACGTCCTCGAAGAGAACCGTGGCCGTGCGGCCGTTCCGCTCCAGGGTGATGTAGGTCTCGATGCCCGGGGTGGCGATGCCGCCGGCACGGGAGATCACGTCGAGGAGCCGCTCGCCGGCCGGGTTGAGTTCCAGCTTGGCGGGCGAGTTCACGTCACCGAGGACGGCGATCTCGGCGGACCGGCTCTGCTGGACGGTGATCAGAACCTGCGGCTCGATCGCGCGGTTGGCGAGGGTGTTCTCGATGTCGGTCTGGACCGTGGAGACGGTCCGGCCGGCGGCCTGGACGCGACCGGCGTAGGGCACCGTGATGTTGCCGGTGCTGTCGACGCGCTGGCTCGGCAGAGTGATGAAGTTGCCCGGACGGCTGCCCGCGTCGGCCGGAATGAAGAGACCGCCAGAACCGGCTTCGAAGATCGACACCTGAACGATGTCGCCGACGCCGAGCGGAAGGTCGGGCGCGTTGCCGCGGCCGACGCCGAAGCCCTTGGCGAGAGAGGAGCGGGTCTCGGCAGACACGTACGGGAGGATCGAGCTGTTGATGTCCACCAGGACATAGTCGACCCCGACGGTCTTGCCAGGAGACGTGAGCCGCTGAGAAGCAGACTTCTCAACTGCCTCGTGCGCAGGGCCGGACCGAGGAAGGGCCGAACAGCCACCAACGGCCAGTACGAGCGCCACTCCGGTCACCCGGACGAGTTCATTCCTTAGCCGCATACCCCACCCATCCTTTGGATCGTTTGGTTGAACTATATAGCATGAGCGGGCTCACGCCATTTCAATGAGTGCCGATCCGGTCGCGAAGATCACTTGAGTCAGCAGTGTTGCGTTCCCGCAACATTAACCCTGTTTTCAAGATCGCTTCCGCTGAAACCCTCACTCCACCTTTGGCCAAGACTGCCGTAGCACACCAACAGAGCTTTGATGTTCTGCGTCCTCCCGGCCACCTCTCCAAGTCTACGTTCGGATTCCAATAATCTATGCAGACCTAAAAAACTCTTTATCGGGGTTTACGACGATGGCCCGAAGCCGTGCAAGCCGAAACAGCACCCTTTGCCCACCTGTTGGTCGACTGATGCACCGACGCCACGCAAAACCGGCATATTTCGCCAGTTTGCATCAGCTGTTCTGACAATATCAGGATGGGGCCGTGTTGTCCGCGACGAAAGGGTCGAAGCCGGAGCGGTTTGGTGTGGGCCGGACTCATGGTGAAGATGAGGCCGACACTTTGAAGCAAAACGATTCTTTTCCGCGCCTGTCGTTGCGTTCCCGCAACATGCGCCGGGCCGTCCGCGGCGCGATGGCGGGTCGGACGCGGTGCGACGTCGGAAAGGGGACGGACCTGCCGGCGCGGCCCTCTCCCGACAGGACCGGGGTGGCCGCGCCTGATGGGTCGGGTCTGCAGGATCGGTCAGGGCGCCTTGGTGTCAGCGCCGTCGGTGCCGACGGCCCGCTGGTCGATCGCCAGCGCGGCGGAGGTACCGAGCACGGCCGCCACCATCAGAAGAGTGGCGGGCGTCTCCACCGAGAGGTCGAGGGCGGCCTGGGTGCCGACCAGCGCCAGGGTGCCGAACCCCAGCATCGAGGCCCAGTTGTGCCGGTGGCGGCGGCGGCAGGCCATGGCGAAGTTCCCCACCAGCGCCACCACGGCGATGACGAGCAGAACCGGAGCAATGAGGCCGAGCGCGAGCAGAGCGGCCACATAGGTGTCGTCCACCCGCCCCCAGGCATCGTTGACGACGCAGGCCGGATCCCGGTAGGCGGCGGACGCGAGGTCGAATGCGCCGAGTCCCGTGCCGAGCAACCAGTTCTCGTGCACGGCCTGCACCACGCCCGCCACGTTGCAATATCCGAAGTCGGCGGTCAGTGCGGTCACGTCCACCTGCGTCAGGGCGACGTAGCCGGCCACCAGGATCACGGCGGACACGGCGACGACCATGGCGGCGCGCCCCATGGTCCGGCGCGCGCTCGGCGCGAGGGCGACGCGCACGTCGTTCGGGCGGCGCGCCGTGACGAGGCCGACCAGGATGAAGACCGCAAGGCCGACACCCGTCGAGATCATTCCCGACCGTGACTGGGTCATGGCAAGGGCGGCGACGGTCAGCACCAACATGCCGGCATAGACGAGGGCGCGGCGCTCGCGCTTGCGCACCGGCCGCCAGGGATCGAACACCCGGGCGATCGTGTCCAGCCACTCATGGCCGTACATGGACCGGGCCACCTGCCCCGCCTGGGCGAGCACCGCAAGCCCGAGGAAGGTGGCGGCGGCGTTGCGCTCGCCGAAAATGGTGCCGAGATCCTCGAACGCCACCTTGACCGGGCCAAGCTCGAGGCCGGGCGGCAGGAAGCGCAGCCGCAGGAAGGAATAGAGGGCGAGGGCAACGCCGAAGAGCGCCAGGAACACGACCACCTTCTTGGCGGTCTCGTCGTTGCGGCTGATGGAGAGCACGGCGATGAAGAACAGGAAGGGCGCGATCGACGGCCCGAGCGCCGCCATGCTGTCCGCCGGATCGAGCGCCACGCTCTGCCGCTCGACGGCCACCAGATCGCCGACGGCCTTGAAGGCCGGGTTGGCGAACGGGGCGCCCGGGCTGAGCCAGCTCTGCCAGAGGATGTAGGCGGCCAGGACCACGGCGGCGGCGAGCGCGAACCGGCTGAGGCCCGCGGCCCGCGGGTGCTCGCCGATTCGCAGGTAGACGATTGCGGCGAACACCGAAATGGCCACGGCCAGCCCGTCCGAGGCGATCTGATGGAAGACGCCCTGCGGCAGGATGCCGAGCGCCACGAATCCGACGACGACCGCCGCCAGGACAGTCTGGGACATGTCGGCGGTGCTCGAGGCCGCCCGTTCGGAAGAGGTCAGTCTTGTCATCGCCAGGCGCTTGTCCATCAACAGGAAATCTGTCGCAATCGGGCGTCCGGGCCACGATCGCCATCTCTCAACGGGTGCCGGTTCGGCAAAACGCTGACCGGTCGCCCTCAAGATCCTTTGAAGCCGCGGCGCGTCAACACCGACCGTAGCCGATCCGTCCTTATGAAATCACGGACGGTTGAGAAAAGCATTAAGAGGATCATTCTTATGCATATATTACCGCAAGGGCGGCCGGCGCTGATCGTCGCGGGTGAATCGTCATATATGTTCCCTCAGGCAAATATAGAGGCGTCGCGGTGACTTGGCGTTATTGCCCGCAGGCTTAAATGTTCATTTAGCGTGTTGTTGCCAAATCGCTGCCGCATTTCTAAAGCATGGGAGTGCGTTTACTAATCATAGCCACCGCGTATGACGCACTGCACGCGCGCGAATAGTGTGCTATGAAGGCGACGTCGGACAGGAACCAGGACCGGATTGGCAGATTGGTTCGCTAGGCTCGCTTGTTTTGACATCGCGTCCGAGTGATTGAAAAAGGCCAAGCGGGTCCGCCGCTCGCCTCACTCCGCGTCAGGCGGGTTCATTGGTCTTCGAGAGAGGTCGCATGCTGAAAGAAGTCGATCAGTCCGCTGGGTTCGACGTGATCCCGAACGCGGACGCCGGCGGCACCTCGCTCGACATCGACTGGCTTCTTGCCGCCGCCCGGCGGCAGATGAAAGTGGTCGGTCTGGCGACGTTGATTGGCCTGCTCCTTGGCACGGCCTATGCGATCACCGCGACGCCCGTCTACACCGCCAAGACCACGGTGCTGATCGACGGCCTGAAGACGAACGCGCTGACCGAGCTTGAGCGGAGCGCCGACTTCCTGCGCGAGAACGGCGGCGTGGAGAGCCAGGTTCTCGTCATCAAGTCCGAAAAGATCGCCAACGCGGTGATCAACGAGCTGAAACTGCTCGACGATCCCGAGTTCACCGCCGACATGTCGAGCGTTGTGGACCGGGTGAAGAACACGATCCGCGGCGCCATCACGGCCCTTTTCACCATCGGCAGCACGAACCAGTTGCCCGACGGCGCGGAAAACTTCCTGAGCCGCCGGCTCGCCATCGAGGCGCTTCTGGCCAGCACCAACGTGGAGCGGCTCGGCAACAGCTTCGCGATGGACATCAGCTATACGTCGCCCTTCCCCTACAAGGCCGCGCAGATCGCCAACGCGATCGCCGACGCCTATCTGGAGGACCAGCTCGGCTCCAAGTACGACGCCACCCGGCGGGCGAGCGAGTGGCTGGAAGTCCGCATCCAGGAGCTGAAGCAGCAGTCGCTGACGTCCGAGCTGGCTGTGCAGAAGTTCAAGGCCGAGAACAATCTCACCGCCAGCCAGGGCCGCCTGCTCAGCGACCAGCAGCTCTCCGAGGTCAACAACCAGCTGATTCTCGCCCAGGCGGAGCGCAGCCAAGCTGAGGCACGCTACAACCGGATCCGGGGCATTCTGGACCGTGGCGAGATGGAAGCGGCGATCTCCGAATCGATCTCCAACCCGGTGATCATCGACCTGCGCACCAAATACCTCGCCGCCTCCAAACTGGAGGCGGACATCACCTCCCGGCTCGGGCCGGAGCATCTCCAGGCGGTGAACCTGCGCAACGAGATGCAGGAATACAACCGGCTCATCTTCGACGAACTCGGCCGCATCGCCGCCAGCCTTCAGAGCGAGGTGGAGATCGCCCGCGCGCGCGAGGACTCGATCCGGTCGGGCCTTGCCGGGCTGGTCGGGCAGAGCTCGGAGACCAACCAGAGCCTCGTCACCCTGCGTGAGCTGGAGCGGGAGGCGCAGACCTACAACCGCCTCTACGAGGACTTCCTCGCCCGCTACCAGGAGTCCCTGCAGAAGCAGTCGTTCCCGGTCAGCGAGGCGCGCATCATCACGCCGGCCACCCAGCCGCTCGGCCCTTCGGCGCCGCAGAAGGGCATGCTGGTGTTCGGCTCGCTCTTCCTCGGGTTGATGGTGGGCGCAGGCATCGGAGCGCTTCGCGAGTTCCGCGACCGGGGCTTCCGCACCGGGCAGCAGGTGGAAAACCTCGGGTTCGAGTTCCTGGGGTTCCTGCCGCGGTCCGGCCCGGCGCCGGGCGCGGAGAAGACCGCCGCCAAGGGCCTCGGGGCGTGGTTCGGCAAGAGCAAGACCGCACCGGCGCCCGCGACCCCGGCGCGCCAGCCGCTCGCCGATCTCAACCTCAACACCGTGCACATGGAGTACGCGCGCAACCGCGCCCGCAGCCCCAACCCGGTGCCGCCGATCATGCGGCGGGCGACCCTCGCCCCCCTGTCGCGCTTCTCCGAAACGCTGCGCGCCACCAAGGTGGCCATCGACATCGCCACCGTGGACCAGCGGCCCAAGGTGATCGGCATCGTGTCGCTGCTGCCCGGCGAGGGCAAGACGACCGTGTCGAAGAACCTCGCCAGCATGATCGCCCACCAGGGCGGCCGCACGCTTCTGATCGACGGCGACCTGCGCAATCCCGGCCTCAGCCGGGCCCTCGGCGCCACCGTGGACGTGGGCCTCTCCGAGGTGCTGCTCGACCAGGTGACGTTCGAGGACGCGCTGCTGATCGAACCGGACACCGGCCTGTCGGTGCTGCCGGTGTCGGGCCGCCAGCGCATCACCCATTCCAGCGAGCTCCTCGCCTCGCCGGCCATGCGGTCGCTGATCCGGGAGGCCGGCCGCTCGCACGACTACGTGCTCGTCGACCTGCCGCCGATCGGCCCGGTGGTGGACGCGCGCGCGGCGGCGTCGGTGTTCGACGGCTTCGTCTATGTGATCGAGTGGGGCGCCACCAGCCGCAGCTCCGTGCGGCGCGCCCTTCAGGCCGAATCCGCGATTGCGCGCAAGTGCATCGGCGTCATTCTGAACAAGGTGGATTCGGAGACCATCAACCTCTACGAGACCACCGCCTCGGCCTACTACGACCACGCCCGCTACAGCGCCTACTACCGCGATCCGCACTGAGAGGACGCGTCATGGACGAACACCAAGGGGCGGCGCGGATCACGCGCCGCCCCTTGGTGTTTTGTACCTTGTGGGGAATCGCCGAAGGGTTTCGGTCAGGCGGCGGTTTTCAGGACGGCGGTGTCACTGAAGCCGGTCGGGTCGATGAGCCGCTGGATCACGTCGGGCCAGGTCAGCGGGCGCACCGGTTCGAAGGCGGCCGCCGGGTCGAGCGCGGCGCGGAAGGCCGCCACGATGGATGCCGGATTCCCCGGTTCGTAGCCGAACCGGCCGCGATGGCCGCCGGCCGCAAAATCCGGACAGACCGCCGGAAGGCCGAGATGGCCGTACTGCATCAGCTTCATGCTGGAATCGGACAGGTAGCCGGATTCGTGATCGCGCCGGTAGGGCGCGACGCCGACGGACGCGTGCTTCAGATAGGGCACCGTCTCGTTGAAGGGCAGGCGGCCGATCTCGCGCAGGTTCGGATAGGTCGCCCCGAGCGGCGGGGTGCCGATCAGGTGGAAACGGACGTCCGGGAAGGCTTCCGCCGCGGTGGTGAACACCTGCCGGTCGAACAGCATGGACCCGACCGTGACCACGTTCTGCCCGGGCTTGTAGGGATTCGGCGCCTCCGCCGCGAAGGCCGTCATGTCGACGCCGTGCGGGATGAAGTAGATCGGGCGGCCGAAGCCGGCGAAATGCGCCGCCATGGCGCGGGCCACCACGACGATCGCGTCGATGCCCGCGCGGTCGCGGAAGAGCATGCGGTCGATATGCGGGTGCGCCTTGACGGTCTCGTGCAGGTCGGACGCCAGATAGACGATCGCCGCCTTCGGGGCGACCCGCCGGACACGGCCGACGAACGCGGCGCTGAGGCCCGACTCCACGATGATCACGTCGGCTGCGTTCGCGGCGTCGTCGAGCGCCTTGCAGGGCCAGTTCACCCAGGCGTCGAACATGCGGTTCATGATGCCCTCGACCGGGCCGAGGCCACGGCCGAACGGGTGCACCGTCGTCTTCCAGAGGTAGGTCTCGATCCCGTCCACGGTCTCCCAGCGGTTGGCCCGGTCGTTCAGGTCCGCCCGTCGGTCGCCGACCATCAAGGAGAGATTGCTGAAGCCGACGGAGACGAAACGTGAGGTCCAGCCGGCGTCGCGGAACGCGTCTGCGATGAAATGCATGTTGACTCGCCACCCGGTCCGATAGTCGTGACGGGACAGGATGAGGACGGACCGCGACATACATTCATCTCCAGGGTCGACGGCGGGCCCCTTTGGCGAGGCAACGCGTCGTTTGACTATGCTCTACATACAATAATACCGCGATACGGCTGAAATGCAGCGATCCTCGACAGGAGGTCGCGGGTGTGCCCGAACGCGCGCCGTCGCGGCCGATCCGACGCGGCTCAGGCTCTCCGTCCCCTTGCCATCCAGGTGCGATGCCCTCTATCGCAGCTCGACGAGCAGATTGGTCTGGGGCTTGTCGCCGGTGCGACCGTCCGGCTCGACGCTGAAGTGGTAGTCCCCCCACCATGCGCCGGCCGCCCAGTAGCTCCAGCCGATCCAGACGTCCCGGTTGTCGCTCATATACTGCAGCATCGCCCTGCCCTCCGTCAGCCCATCCTTATGGCTGGCGAAGCCGAACTCGCCGAGGAAGCCCTTTACCTTGTTGGCGCGGGCCCAATCGGTGAAGGCCTTCAGGCGTGTCGCGCCGGACCCCCGCACGGTGGCGCCGCTGGTGCCGGAGCTGTCCGGGTCGAGATACTGGTGGACCTCGAAGGCATAGTTGTTGGCCGGGTCCTTGACGTTGATCATCACCGTGTCGTTGTCGCTGGTCACCCACGAATGGGCGCCGCTCCAATAGGACCCCGAGACGAGGACGAGTTGGCGCGCGCCGGTCTTGCGGATGGCCGCAATTGAGGCGTTCGCCGCCACCAGCCACTCGCTGGCGGTCTGGATATTGGGCTCGTTCATCAGGCCGTAGATGACGTTCGGCTTGTCCTTCAGGCGCCGCGCCACCTCCGCCCAGGCGTCGGCGAACGCCTTGGTGGCCTTCCGGTCGCGGCCGACCAGCGCGCCGCCGTCCATCATGCCGTACTGGTGGAAATCGATCAGGATGTAGGTGCTGGACCGGTAGGCGCGGGAAATGATCCGGGCAAGCTCGTTCCAGTCCGCCGTCCGCTTGCGATAGTTGGACTGGGGGCCGAGCAGGCGGTGGGTGAGCACGGGCACGCGGATGACCCGGAACCCCTTGCCGGTCCAGTAGTCCAGTTGCTCGTTGGTCGGGTAGACGTAGTCGAAGTTCATCCGCTTGCCGTCCGGATTGAACTCTCCGCCGGCAATGTTCACCCCGGTGATCCAGAGGTTGGGCTTCGATTGGCCGACGGCAGACGCCGCCGGCAGCAGCGCGAGTGCGAGGCCGAGCAGCAGGCCGGCCTTGGGGAGGCGCAGCCACCGGCTGAGGCCGGCGGAAATCCGAGCAGGGTCGAACGACATGGCATTCCTCACTGATGCTCCGGACGCATCGGCGCCTTGCCGAACACCCGAACGGACGGCCGTCGCGCCGCGACACCGGCGATCACCTGCCGCGCAGCGGCAAGTGCCGGTTCACGCGCCAGAACACCATAGGTGAACCAGAGCAATCCAGCCGTCTTGATGGAAAAGAGTGAATTGCTGACCAGAAGATTCAGCGCAATGTAAAGACAGACCGCGTGGAGAAAGATAACCGACGAAATGTTTTTGTACTTTATGTTAAATGCGATCATGCACCAGAGGATCGCCACACCGAAGATCGACTGGCTGTAGAGGAGATAGGCGAGGCCGCTGTCCATCACCTGGTAGGCGGAGCCGGGCGTGAGGCCCATCAGGTTGACGAAGCTGAAGTTGGTGATGGCGTTGTAGCTGAAAACCAGGCGACCCTTGAAGGTGTCGCCGTCATACTGCCAGCCGAAGATCAGGATGGCGGCGAACACCAGGATCACCACGCCCGGCAGATAGAGCGCGTTGGCGTAGCGGGGCAGGCGCAGGGCGAGCCAGCGGGTGGCGATCACCATCAGGATCGTCACGGTGGCGAACCGGCCGTCGCTGCCGACGAGCACCATGAAGGTGCTGATCACCAGGAACCAGCGGGTCCGCCGGCTGAGGTAGCTCCACAAGGCGACCGTGATCATCGACACGATGACGCAGTAGTTGCCGAGCGACACCGGCTCCAGGAACACCGACGACAAGCGGTGGATGTCGAGGAAGCCCATCAGGAAGCGCTCGCCCGGCCGGGAGGCGCTGGCGAACAGGTTGGAGCCTTCGTTCCAGAACTGCTCCTCGGAGAAGCCGCGGGTGTCGATGTAGTAGCGGACGATGTTGAAGACGTTGCCGTAGCTCTCCGGCGCGATCGCCTCGTAGAGCATCACCAGGAGCACGATCCACTGCAGGCGCACCAGGACGCGGATCACGTCCTGGCGGGTGGCGGTGAGGCCGAGGATGATGAAGATCGGGATCAGGAGCACGTCGCGGGCAAGTTTCGGATCCACCGTCCCGCCGGCAAGCCCGAGGAGGATGTTCACCCCCAGGAAGAAGGCGGCGAGCAGGATCCAGAGTTCCTTGGCCTTGGTGATCGTCCGGCAGCCGATCGCGACCGCATAGGCGAGAAGGATCGCCTCGCAGGCGATCACCATCGCGGGCTTCACCGGGAGGATGTTGGCGTTGAGAAAGGCCAGGAACGCGTTGAACACCGCGGCCCCGATGATGATGAGGCTGAAGTGGTCGATGCGGATGTGAGGGATGGAGACCGACCGGCGCGCAAGTCGGGGCGTCAGTCCGGCGCGCATGCCTGATCCTTCTTCTCTGAGCGTCACCCGTGGGCGCAGGCCCCTGAGGACCGCCCGAACGATGGCCGTCGAAAATCCGCCCCCGTCGGGGCCATGGAATGGATCGGTTTTACAGCATATCCGCCGCCGGAGCCACCCGCCTTCCGCGAACGCGGTGAAGAACGCCCGCGCGCCGAGGGTCGACCCTGGTCTGTCCGGACGCGGATGGGGGGAGCCCGATCTTCCGAGCCGGAGCTCAGTGGCCCTCGATCATCCCGGCCGGGACGGAGACGCCGAGGCCGATCGGCCCGTCCGGGCCGATGGTGTAGGCGACGGCGATCCCGACGATCATGATCGATCCGTCCACCGTGGCGAAGATGGGCGACCCGCTTGCGCGGCCCTTGAGGTCGCAGTCGTGGAAGAAGATGTCGGGCTGCTGGGTGAGGCCGAGGATGTGGCAGTTGGTCTGCACGAGCAGGTGGGACGGCTTGTCGTGATGGTATCCGGCCAGCATCACGGTCCGCCCGACCAGCGGCTCCAGGGAACCGCCGTAGACCGTTGCCGGCCGCTTGTCGCCCGTCCGGGTGCCGCGCCGTTGGACGACGACGGTCGCCCAGTCGTTCTGCCGGTCGGGAAAGGGATTGCCGGTGGAGATGTCCGGGCGCTTGTGCGTGCTGCCCGGCACGACCTGGACGCCCTCGTAGAACGAAAGGAAGCGGCCCTCGTGATATCCCGCCAGGAAATGCAACTGCCGGGCGCCGTTCGGCTTTCCGGCAAGCCCGTTGACGCAGTGGCCGGCCGCCAGGATGCGGTCCGGCCCGATCAGCGTGGCGGAGCAGAACCCGCCGGTCTGGAGATTGAGCCGCCCCACCGCCGTCAGCGGCCATCGATCCGGCCGCGTCGGGACGCGATCATCCGCACCGATCACGCCCTCCTGGGCCATCGCGCCAAAAGAGAGGACGGTCAGGATCGCGCCGAGGACTGCTCGCAGGATTGCCATATATGACACCTCTTTTGATGCGACGCACCTTGGCCCGCGGCACCGCCATACGCAACCTCCCACCGGTGACGGCGTGCTGATTGCGCCGTAAGTTCACCCCTGGACGCGGCTATGCCGGCCGCCCGGTCCCGATCGGCGAGCGAGATTCCCATGAAGACCATCGTGACGCTGACCCTCAATCCGGCCATCGACGGCGCCGCGGAAGCCGACACGGTGCGGCCGACCCACAAGATTCGCACCAGCAACGAGCGCTACGCGCCGGGCGGCGGCGGCATCAACGTGAGCCGGGTGATCCAGACCCTCGGCGGCGAGGCGATCGCGGTCTATCTGGCGGGTGGAGCCACCGGGTCGGTGCTGGACGAACTGCTCGACGCCAGGGGAATCCGCCGTCGGCGGATGCCGATCGTCGATCACACCCGGGTCAGCCACGCCATCCTGGAGCGGTCCACCGGCCTTGAGTACCGCTTCGTGCCGGAAGGTCCGCTGGTGAGCGAGGCGGAATGGACCGCCTGCCTGTCGCTGGTGGACACCCTGGACTGGGACTTCCTGGTGGCGAGCGGCAGCCTCGCCCGGGGCATTCCGGACGACTTCTATGTCCGCCTGCAGGCTGTCGCGGCGCGTCGCGGTGGCCACGTGGTGCTCGACACGTCCGGCCCGGCGCTGCAGACCGCGCTCCGGCACGGGGGCTTCCATCTGGTGAAACCCTCGGTCGGGGAGTTCGAGACCTTGCTCGGCCGGACGCTTGAAACGCCACAGGCCGTCGCGGCCGCCGCGCGCGAGCAGGTGCGGGCCGGCGCGGCCGCCATCCTCGCCGTCACGCTCGGCCACGAAGGCGCGGTGCTGGCGACCGCCGACGAGGCGCTGTTCATGCCGGCGCCGGACGTGGTCGCCCGGAGCGCCGTCGGCGCCGGAGACAGCTTCGTGGCGGCGATGACCTTCGCGCTTGCCACGGGCCAGTCGGCCGCGGACGCCTTCGCGCTCGGCGTGGCGGCCGGATCGGCCGCCGTGCTCTCGCCGGGCAACGATCTCTGCGCCAAGCCGGACGTCGACCGGCTGTTCCAGATCACCCGCCACGCGGCGGTGGCCCTCTGACGGTCCGAATCGGTCCCGCCGTCGTCCTGCGGAATGGAATTCTCCGGCAGCGCCGTTGGCCGGGATGCCGTCACGAAAGATGGCAAAAGGATGGAATTGACTTAGTCGACCAGAATGATCGAGAATAAGGAACGGTTAACGATCGACCTGGAGACGGTCCGTCATGTCCAGCCTTCATGCTCCGAGCAAGTCTGTCGCGCTGGTGTCGTCCATCCCCGGCCGGACGCCGGTTGACGCGAAACAGCGCCGCCGGTCTGCCGTGGACATCAGGGCATTGCGCGATCTCGCCCTGGTGGCGCTCGCGTTCGGCTTCATCGCCGCCCTCACTTTCGGCTTCCCCCTGCCCCACTGATCGAAGGCGCTGGCGCGTACCCGTCAGATCTCCAGGATCGCGAACGCTTGTCCGCCGGGCTTCTCGATGTGGCTTGCCACGTTGTAGACCGGCACGCCGCCCGGCGTGCGCCCCTCGAACCGGCCCCGGTGGGCGTGGCCGTGCACGATGGCGTCGACGGGGAAGCGGTCGATGGTCTCGGCGAGACGCGAGGAGCCCAGGAAGGGAAAGATCTCCCGCGGCTCCCCCTCGACGGTCTCCTGGATCGGGGCGTAGTGGAGAACCACCAGTGAGCGCTTGGCCTTCACGCCGCGCATGGCGATCTCCAACTGCATGGCCTCGCTCATCGCCTCGGCCACGAAGTTCTTGATCGCCGGCTCGCCGAAGCTGCCGAGCATGCGCGTGCCGAACCCGCCGGCGAAGCCCTTGGTGCCCACGAAGCCGACGCCGTCGATCTCCGTGCTGCTGCCGTCCAGGAGTTTCAGGCCTGCCTGGCAGAGGATCGTCTTCACCTCGTCGACTTTTCCCGCCTCGAAGTCGTGGTTGCCGAGCACCCCGACCAGGGGAATCGAGCAGGCACGAAACTGCTCGGCCAGACGCTCCGCTTCCTTCGGTGTGCCGGTGTCGGTGAGGTCGCCAGCAAGGACGAGCACGTCCGCGGACCGGGACGCGTCGGCGAACAGGTCCCGGATCAGGCCCATGTCGCTGGTTTCCTTGACGTGAATGTCGCCGACCGCCGCGATCCGCAGTTTGCGGGCCTCGGCCTTGTCTCCGTCGATCGCCGTCAGTTCAACCATTGCGCCACTCCCCCTCGCCGCCGACATCCGCGAACCCCCACTTCTCCACCGCGATCGCATAGTCCACCCGCGACAACATCCGGCCGCGACAGACCTTCATGTCCGGCGGCGGCAGCGACATCTGATGGCGCAGCCGGTCAAGGAGTTCGTCCATCAACCAGCGCGGAATCCGGTCGCGCTCGGTGGGGTAGATCCAGCGGAAATTGATGAGGTGGGTGAGCAGCACCTCCCAGTGCAACTCCATGTAGTTGAGGAGCCGATGCCAATCGATGGCCTCGTTCTGCTTCAGGATCACATGCGCCACGTCCGCCCCGTCGTACCGGTGGCGGAGCTGGATGAAGGCCTTCGACCAGATCAACTCGGTCGGACCGACGATCCTGACGGTGCTGCCGAACACGTCGACCTGGCGCGCGTCCTCGAACCAGGCATCGTTCACCGGCATGGTGCCGTTCGACGACGCGAAGATCACGTCGAAGAAGAGTTCGCCCTTGTGGACCTTCCCGAGCCAGCGCTCGTCCTCGATGGTGACGGCGTAGCCGAGGTCCTGGAAGTTGGAAAGGATGCGCGGATAGTCGCCGGCCTTGCAGAAGACGTCGAGATCCTTCGTGTCGCGGACGATACCCGTGTAGGCGCTCACCGCGTAGGTGCCCGCCAGAAGGAAGGGCAGACCCATCTCGGACATCTGCCCAAGGGCGGTGACGTAGAAGGCCTCCGCCTCCGGGTTCGTCAGGTGCGGCGCGGCCGCAGCTTGGATGACTTGAATGGGAGCCTCCTGCGGCCGGAGCGATCCACGTCGCCAGCGAACCATCGCCGCGATGCGTGCTCCAGGTTGCTCGACCCGACGCCGTGCCAGACCGCCGGGACCTTGCCGTCGGATCCGTCACCGTGCCGGTCGCCCGGACCGACCCGGCCGGTGCTGTTCCCATCAAGTCACGGACGCGGCTTCAGGTTCCGCGACGCCGGGGGAGCCAGACGGACGGTCCGCCCCCTCCCCCCGTCCGGTCAGATGCGCTGCCCGCCCATGTACTGGCCGAACACGCGGGCGAGGAAGAGCACCCCGTCCACCAAATAGCGCCGGTGGAGCCGCTTGGGCTCCAGCAGCATCCGGAACAGCCATTCCAGGCGGTTGCGCCGAAACCACTCCGGCGCCCGCGGCTTGGTCTCCGACACGAAATCCAGGAAGGCGCCGACCGCGAAGGCGACGGAGCAGCCGGTGGCATCCGCATGAAGGGCGAGCCAGTCCTCCTGCTTCAGGTTTCCCATGCCGCAGAAGAGCGTGTCCGCCCCGGACTCGCGGATCTGGGCGACCACCTCGGCGTCCTTGGCCGCCCCGAAGTACCCGTCCCGCACGCCGACGATGTCGTGCTGCGGGTAGCGTTCCTTCAGCGTCACGGCGGCGGCCTCGGCCACACCGGCCTCGCCGCCGAGCAGGAAGATCTTGAGGGCTCGCCGGGTGTTGGCGAGATAGGCGGGGCAGAAGTCGGTCCCGTTCAGATTGTCCGGGAAGGTGGACCCGAACAGCACCTTGCTGGCGATGTCGACGCCAAGGCCGTCGTTCAGCACCAGCGAGTTCGCCAGCAGGACCTCCCGGTCTGGGCGCCGCCGGATCAGGTTGAGGAAGTTGGCGTTGGCGAAGTAGACCCTGAGGGCTTTGCCGCGGCCATGGGAACGATCGATGTAGTCGACGGCCTGATCGGACGAGAAGGCCGCGATCTTGACCCCCAGCACCGACCGGGTCTCGATCCCCAGCACCTGCCGGTAGACCGTTTCGACCTCACGCACAGCGGAACTCATTTCAAACAATCGCGCGCTCGCCTCCAGTCCGGTTCGGGTGGTGCTGAAATCGTCGATCGAGTCCCAGATCGACAGGATGCGCCGGGCGGCCTCCGCCGGCGTGCTGAAGTCGACCAGGCTGCCGTAATTGGTCTTGGCCACCAGCGCGCGGTAGGGCGGAATGTCGTTGAGGAAGGGGTAGAGCCCGGCGGCCATCGCCTCGACGGCAGCGATGCCGAATCCCTCGTACTCCGATGCGCTGAGGAAGACGGAGCAGTGGGCCATCAGCGGGCGGATCTGCTCGTTGGAATAGCCGACCGCCAGCACCACCCGATCGGCTATGCCGGCCGCGTCGACCAGCGACTGCACATAGCGGCCGTCCAGGTCGTCGTTGCGACCGACGATCGCCAGCCGCCAGTCCGGATCGATGGCCAGCATTTCGCGGAAGGTCTCGATCACTCGATCGATCCGCTTGTTGTGCGAGAATCGGCTGATGGCGATGGCGTACTTGGTCTTGGAGGCGGCGCTCGCGTCGACGAACTTGTCGATGTTCACCCCGTTCGGAATCGTCACGATCCCTTCCGGCCGAATCGCCCGGAAGGTCTCCCGGTCCTGTTCGCTCACGCAGATCACCGCCGCGTAGGAGCAGATCGTCGCCCGGCTCACGGTTCTGAAGTAGATCTTCTTCAGAAAGCCGAACCGGTCGGTGTGGAAAAAACCACCATGGGTCGTCACGACCAACGGTAAACGCTTGAAGAAGCCCAGCAACCCGAAATAGTCGAATGCAAAATCGATTGCATGGACATGCAAGATGTCTGCGCCGTTCAGGTGCATAGCCATGGCTGGCGCGAGCGGATAGCGCCGCGACCCGTAGAACGGCACGCGCACCACCTCGACCCCGTCGATCGTCTCGGTCCGCTGCAGCACTCGACTGACATCGGCAAAGCTTCGGTTCAACGTAACGACACGGACGCAATGCCCCGCCCTGACCTGCGCCGTCGCGAGGTCATGCACAGCAAACTCGAGACCTCCAGCCTGAGGCAAATATTGCCGCACAACATGGGTAATTTTCATACAACCACTCTGGTTCCGTCGTATGCCTACTCCACAAACAAGCTTTAAAGCATCCTCTTCATCAAAAATGCTGATATGAAAACTGCTTGATTACTGAAAAGCGAGACAAAATCGGAATAGTAACCCGCCGGCGGCGTGCTTCGTTTGATGGCGGTCACCAATAAACTCCCGAACGACTAACTTCAAGGAATGATGCTGGTTGAGCGATGTGTCGGGCTTAAGGCAAACCGCCACGGCCGTGGCGCGAGAGGAACCAGGGATGCGGCGGCGGGTTCCGAAGGACACGTCGGATGGAGGCATCCATGGACGATCAAACGATGCTCTGGCGGATGAGTGTCGCGGCGCTCGGCGGCATGGTGCTGGGGCTGGATCGGGAACTGCGCGGCATTTCGGCGGGCCTGCGCACCCACGCCCTGGTCAGCACCAGTTCGGCCATGATCGTGATCTCGGCGCTTCTGATGGCGGAGGAATTCCATTCCGAGCGCGGGATGAACACCGACCCGCTCCGTGTGATCCAGGGGCTCGCCCAGGCGATCGGTTTCATTGCGGCGGGCGCGATCTTCGTGGCGAACGGCAGCGTGCGGAACCTGACGTCGGCGGCGAACGTCTGGCTGGCCGCGGCGGTCGGGATCGCGGCCGGCGCCGGGCAGTTTTCCCTGGCAGGGTTCGGTGTCGCCTTCGGCGTGGTGCTCCTCGTCGTGGTGCGCGTGTTCGAGACCATGCTGCCGCGGCGGACGCGCCGCTCCGACCAGGACCTGGACGACGGCGGCCCGGAGGGCGCCAAGGCCGGGCGTGGGCGGCAGGTTCGGACCGGTCCAAGGTCCGGCACGCGCGAGGACGCAACGGACCCCTGATCGGAGGCGCCGGTCCCGGAGGTCGGAGAGTGCCGACGCCGGCCAAACACGGCCGGCGCTGGTCGATCGCGCCGCCCTGCCCGCCACGGGGTGCAAATCCGGCCCTCTGTTGCATTTTGGACATGCGATTCTGCCGTCCAATGATCTGCCAGAGACTTGGCCGGCGCAGCGCTTCAGCTTTCGTTCGTCCAATCACGCGTCCACGATATCCGCCACTTCGTCCGAACCGAAGAAGACTGCGTAGATTGCTGTCCTCCGAAAGATGACGACGGGAAATGCGCGTATCGACGCTGCAGAGTGGGTTTGAGAGCGTGCATGGACACCGGGGGGCAAAATAACGCCTGTTCGGGCCGATTGGTTCCACACGAAGGTATTGCCGATCATGCTCTGCCGCATTCTGGCTTCACTGGCCGCGCTCACCCTTTTGCCCGCCGCCGCATCCGCCGGCTCCCTGGACACCCGCGCCTTCGACAGCGCGGCGCTCGGCGGTCCGCTGACCGCCATGGTGTACACCCCGGACGGGAACCCGCCGGTCGGGGGCTGGCCGGTGGTCTACCTGCTGCACGGACACGGGGGCACGGAGCGCTCCTGGACCGACCTCGGCGACATCGAAGCCACGCTCGACCGTCTGATGGGCGCGGAGGGCAGCCTGGACCCGGCGCTGGTGGTGATGCCGCGGGCCGAGAACAGCTGGTATGTGGACAGCCGCGCCGTTGGCGGACCCGGCGATTACGAGACGGCGCTGGCACGAGACCTGCGGCTTGCCGTCGAGGCCGACTACCCCGTGCGCACCGACCGGGCCGGCCGGTCGATCGCAGGCCTATCCATGGGCGGGTTCGGCTCCCTGCGGCTCGGCCTCTCCTACCCGGAGCTCTACACGGTGGCGGCGAGCCTTTCCGGCGCCATCTGGCAGAACGTTCCGGCGGACGCCATCGCCAGCACGCCGGACGACCTGAAGGCCATGCAGAACGAGGTGTATCTGCGCCGCACCGACGCCGCGACCCTGACCGCCGGCGTCATCCTTCCGTCGGTCGGCGATCACTATGACGGCGCCTTCGGGACGCCGTTCGATGCCCGCCTCTTCAACCGCCAGAACGTGTTCACGCTGCTCGCCGCGCGAATCGGCGAGCGCGCGGCTCTGCCGGCCTTCTACATCGCGTGCGGCGACGACGACGGCTTCGGGCTCTGGCGCGGCGCGGTGGCGCTCTACACGCAGTTGAAGGCCGAAGGCCACGTGGCCCAGCTTCGGATCACCGACGGGGACCATCGTTGGAGCGTCTGGGCCGATCAGGTGGTCGACGCTCTCGCCTACATCGACGCGGAGCGGAAATCGGCCGAGGCGAAGGTGGCCGATGTGCCGACCGCGCCGAAGGCGACCATCGTGCCGGCGGCCGTGACGGTTGAGGATGCCGCCGTCCAGATCCGTCAGTAGACGGCACCCGACATTGCCTCGGCCGCGCCACAAGCGCGGCCGGGTTCCGCCCGGCTACCCCTCAGGTCGGCGCGGTGTAGTAGTAGCCCTGGTACTTGCCCCGGTAGCCGGCGGCCGAGCCTTCGGTGCGGTTCAGGATGGCGCCGATCACCAGCTTCTCGCCGACCGCGTTACGCAGATCCGAGATGGCGGAGCGCACCTCCCGCTGGGACGTGCTGGCGTAGCGGACGACGAGCACCACGAAGTCCGCATAGTTGGCCAGATACTGGCTGTCCACCACCGGCAGGACGGGCGGCGTGTCCAGGACGACCACGTCGAAGCGCTCGCGCACGAGGCCGATCAGGCGCTTGAAGCGGCCGGACTCGATCAGGCTGTCGGTCGGCACCCGGTTCGGCCGGGACCCCAGGATCATCTCCACGCCGGTGGTCTCGTCGATGGTCACGAAGTCCCGGAGCGCCGGAGCGTCCACCCCCTGATAGAGATAGTCGATCAGGCTGATGTTCGGCTCCACGCCGACGGCATTGGCCACCGAGGGCCGACGGAGATCGCAGTCGATCAGGGCCGTCCGGCGGCCAGTGATCGCGAAGGCGCGGGCGAGCGCCACCGCGGTGGTGGTCTTGCCCTCCTCCGGCAGGGCGGACGCCACCATCACGATGATGCCCTTCGGAGGGCCGGCTTCGGGCCGTGAGACGCGGGTCGCCATCTCGACGGCCAGACGGGCGCGCCGGATCGATTCGCTGTAGGCGGACAACGGCCGCCTGAGGAGTTCGCCGGCAATCTCCGGGCGGGATTCCTCTCCCTTGGCGTTGGACGCCAGGAGGGGAACCGCGCTAATGGAGGTGATGCCCGCGACCGCCTCCAGCTGATCGACCGTGGTGAAGCCGCCGACGAAGTTCTCGTAGACGAACGCGAGGGCGAAGCCCAGGCAGAGCGCGGCCGCGAATGCTGCCCCGAGGATCAACCGGACCTTCGGCGAGCTCGGCGTCGTCGGCACGCTGGCTTCGGAGACGACACGGCTGTCCGGCAGTTGCAGATCCGCTTCGGCCTCCGTGTCGCGGACGCGCTGCAGGAGGTCCTGGTAGAGGCTGCGGGTCACGTCCGCCTCCTTCTGCAGGCGGTAGAGGTCGGAGACCACCTCCTTGGGCAGGTCGTTGGCCAGTACCGTGTCGCGCAGCTGGTCGCGCAGCTTGCCTTCCTGCTCCTGCACCAGCTGGGTCTGCGCCCGCAGCTTGTCGATCTCGACGGCCACCTGCATCGAGAGATCCTGATCGACGCTCGCCAGTTGGGTTTGCAGGTCGAAAGCCGCGTTGGAGTTGACGGGCGTGTTGCGCAGGCTGGCCTCCAGCGCGGCGCGCTGTTCGGCCAGCGAGCGAACGGCGTCGGAACTCAACTCCTCGGCGACCGCCGCCCAGTTTCTCTGCTCGGCATAGCGACCGAGGGCCAGACTGAGATTGGCCGAGCGGATGGACTCTGTCTTCGCCATCTCCAGTTGGGTTCGGAGCGCGACAAGGTCGGAGCGATTGCTGTCGTTCGCCACCGCTTCCAGATTGGTGGTCACGAACCGGTCGATCTTCTCCTCGACATCGTCGATCTCCTTGGACGCGCGCGCCAGACGCCGGCTCAGGGCGTCTCGGGCTCCAAGGGCATTGGCGATCTTGGCGTCGATCTGCTGCTGGATGTAGATCCGCGACACCGTGTTGGCGATCTCCGCGGCCCGGGCCGGGTTGACGGAACTCGCCTCCACGTTGATCAGGTAAGTGCGGCCGATCCGGCTGACCGCGATCGTGTTCCGCAACTGGTCGAGCACGCTCTGGACCGCCCGGTTGCCGTCCGTGGTGGCCCCGGCGCGCGGCGCGATGCCGAACAGGATGCGGGCCTGCTCGCGCAGGCCCAGCTTCGGCTTGAATTCCGGATCGTCGAGCAGCTTGGCCTCGGCCATCAAGGTGATGAGCGTGCTGTCCGACTTCAGGATTTCCACCTCGCTCTCAATGCGGCCCGTGTCCGCCGGCAAGGTGGCCATCTGCGCTTCCGGATCGAGGATGTTCTTCACCCGCGGATCCACGAAGATGAGCGTGGAGGCGCTGTAGAGCGGCACCTGCGTGAAGACGTAGAGGGACGCCAGGGCCATCACCAGAGCCATGGTCGCCAGGATTAGGCGGGCCTGCCGGATGACCGTGCCGAGCAGGAAACGGATGTCGAAATCGGAGCCGTCGGTCGGCGCCGGATCACCGCCGTAGCGATGTGCGACCTGGGAGGGCGGGATCAGAAAGGGTTGCATGTAAAGGCGGATCCTTGGCGCGTCGGCAATGATCAGGTGGTTTCAAAAAAGAGCGGCTGGGCGGTCCGCCCCCCGGAAATCAGAAAGGCGGGCGGCGCGTCGGCGGCGATCCGCACGGCACAGAGGCGGCCTGTCGCGTAGGCGCCGATGTCGATGCCGATCCGGTGGTCGAGCACGACCGGTTCGTCCGCCGGCGTATGACCGTGCACCACGCGAAGCGGCAGGCGGTGCGGCCGCGACAGGAAAGGCTCCCGGATCCAGAGGAAGTCGTCTTCCCTCTGCCCGGCGAAATCCCGGTCGGGGTTGACGCCCGCATGGACGAAAAGGTGGCCGGCCGCCTCGATCGTCAGCGGCAGGGAGCGCAGGAAGGCGAGATGCCCGGCCGGGATGTGGCTCGCCACAAGGGTCGCCCGCGCCTTCCCCTTGGCTTTTGCAAGGGCGGCCGGGCCGATGCCGTAGGAGACGAGCGTCTCGGTCCCGCCGTGGTCGAGCCAGGCGTCGTCCGCCGGATCGTCCAGCCACTGCAGCAACATGGCTTCGTGGTTGCCGATGAGGCAGTAGCGGTGTCCCGCGCGAAAATCGCGGCCGGTGAGATGGTCCAGAACGGCGGCCCCGTCCGGACCGCGATCGATGACGTCGCCGAGGTAGATCAGGGCTGTCGGGCGGCCGTGGGCGGCGGCGTCGGCGGCGATGCGGCGCTCCAGATCGAGCATCGGGTCGAGACAGCCATGGACGTCGCCGACGGCATAGACGACCAGATCGTCGCCGAGCCGGAGATGGCGGTCGTCGGGTTCCTCGGCGGCAGCTTTCGTCGCCGCGCCAGAACGTCCGAACAGACGGTCCAAGAGCCCCATCAAAGCGCGCACCCCGGCAGTCGCGGAAAGGTTTCGGCTGGCCGGACAGCGGAACCGTCGCGGCATGCCCTGATCGCAGGCACCTTACCGGCCAAGGTTTAACATTGCAATAAATTGCAGTTTTATGCAATTTTTGACATATTTTTCAGCGCGTCAGAGGTCAAACCCCCCGTCAGCGCGGCTATGTCGCTCGAAGGCGATCCGGGCGGAGCCGATCACCTGGTGCATGTCGTAGTAGCGGTATTCGGCCAGCCGACCGCCGAAGATGACACCCTCCGTCGCCCGCCCTTGCGCCTCGTAGAGCCGGAAGCGGCGGGTATTCTCCGGGTCGTTGATCGGATAGTAGGGCGTTGCATCGCGGGTCCACGTCTCCGGAAACTCGTCCGTCACCACCGTCACCGGCTGCTGGCCGAAGGCGAAATGCTTGTGTTCGATCGTGCGGGTGCTCGGGACGGCCGCGTCGCAATGGTTCACCACGGCATTGCCCTGAAAGTTCGCCGTGTCCAGGACGCGGGTGTCGAACCGCAGCGTGCGATACTCCAGTTCGCCGTGCCGGTAGCCGAAGTACTCGTCGATCCGCCCGGTGAACACCAGCGTACGGCCGAGCGCGGCAAAGCCGTCCCGGTCGCCGAAGAAGTCGGTGCCGAGCCGCACCTCAACGCCGTCGAGCAGCCGTTCGAAAAGCGCCGTGTAGCCGCCATCCGGTATGCCTTGGTAGCGATCGGCGAAATAGTTGTTGTTGAAGGTGAAGCGCAGCGGCAGGCGCTTGATGATCCAGGCCGGCAGGTCGCGCGGATCGCGCATCCACTGCTTGCGGGTGTAGCCCTCGATCAGGAGGCGGTAAATGTCCGTGCCGACGAGGCTGAGCGCCTGCTCCTCCAGGTTGGCGGGCTCGCGGTCGAGCTTCAGCCGCTGGCGTTCGATGATCGCCATGGCCTCGTCCGGCCGGGTCACGCCCCAGAGCTGGTTGAACGTCAGCATGCTGAAGGGCAGCGAATAGAGGCGCCCGCCCGCGAGCGCCATGGGCGCGTTGACGAAGTTGTTGAAGCGAACGTAGCGGTTGACGAAGGACCAGATCCACTCGTCGCTGGTGTGGAAGATGTGCGCGCCGTAGCGGTGCACGGTGATGCCTTCCACGGTCTCCGTGTAGCAGTTGCCGGCGATGTGCGGCCGGCGGTCGAGCACCAGGCAGCGGTGGCCAGCGTCGGTCGCCAGCCGCGCGAAGGTGGCGCCGAACATGCCGGCACCGACGATCACATAGTCGTAGAAGGGACGGCCCGGCGCGTCGTGCCGGGAAGGGGAGGACGTGGCCATCGTGGCTCCTAGCGCCTCGACGTCCTGCGATCGGCACCGCACGACGGCGATTCGCCCCCCGTGCCACCTTGCACCGGCTGTTACGGCAAAGCATCACGCGCGCGCATTCCGACCGGATTTCGCATCCGCGATGCCGTGGCGCAGCAGAACGGGCCTTCTTTGTGTTGACGAACGTCCGTGCGGCGGGGGAAGGGATGGGGCGGCCGTCGCGCGCAGCCGGCCTCGGACGCGGGCCGCGCCCGACCGGTGGTGCGCGGTGGCCCGGGATGCGGGCTGCCGACAGCGCAGCCGGTTGAACGCCGCATGCGTCCGACCCATATCAGGAGACGTTCCGAAACCCCGTATCGGATGGGTCCGCCGGCCGAAGCACGGTCCGCCACCCGTCGCCTCCCCCTCCCCTTCGTCCCAAGCGCCCGGGCTCGGGCGGCCGCCAAGCGGCCGCGTCCTCTGCCCACGGCCGACAGGTGCCCCATGGCCAAGAAGCCGACCCGCAAGACCGATTTCGTGCTGTTCGACGTGATCTACGACGACGGCACCCAGCGCTCAAACCGGCGTGTCCCCGCCGACCTCCTCGGCGGCCTCGACGGCGATGCCCCCGCCCGCGACCTGCTCGAGGAGCAGGACCGGCAGATTGCCGCCCAGTCGGGCATCCCGCCGGCCGCCATCAAGACGGTCCGCCGCTCCGGCAAGTGAACGAGCCGGCGCCTCGCGCCGGCACCGCCTGCCCGCTCAGGCCTTGCGGATCCAGACCTTGCAGTCGTGGAAGGCGGCGCCGCCGTAGGGTGCCACCTGGTCCGCGCCGATCAGGGTGTTGATGCCGCGCCCGCCCGGGTGCGCGGAGTTCGGCCAGATGCCCTCGGCGACGGCGACGCCCGGCTGCAGGCCGTCGAAAATCTCCGCCGTCGAACCCACGGTGCCGCGCCCGTTGCCGATCACCACCGCGTCGCCGTCGGCAATGCCGAGGCGCGCCGCGTCGTCCGCGCGGATCTTCACGGTCGGTCGGCCTTCCTTGCGAACCGATCCGGGCGTCTCCACGAAGGTCGAGTTGAGGAAGGACCGCGCCGGCGCCGTGACGAGGCGGAACGGGTGGTCCGCGTCGGCCTCCTCGGTCACCGGCCAATAGTCCGGCAGCGCCGGCATGCCCTCCCACGGTCCCATCGGCCCCATGTTGGAGGCCTTCACCCGCGTCCAGTCCGGCTTGAAGCGGAACTTGCCGTCCGGGTAGCCGAAGCCGTCCAGGAAGTGGGCGGCGCGGAAATCCGGCTGGGCGTTGATCCAGCGGTTGGCCTCAAGCTCCGCCAGCGAGCCCCAGCCGGAGTGCGTGAGCATCCAGTCCACGTGCTCGCGCGGGGTCATCTCAAAGCCGCGGTGCTCCGCACCGAGGCGGCGCGCCAGCTCGACGTGCACGTGGTGGTTCTCCCGCGCCTCCCCGGGCGGGTCGATCAGCTTCGGCCCGAACAGCATGTACTGGTGCCCGCCGCCCTTGTAGATGTCGTCGTGCTCCAGGAACATAGTCGCCGGCAGCACGATGTCGGCCATGCGGGCGGTGTCGGTCATGAACTGCTCGTGCACGGCCACGAACAGATCCTCGCGGGCAAAGCCGGCGCGCACCTTGTCCTGCTCCGGGCAGACCGACATCGGGTTGGTGTTCTGGATCAGCATGGCGGTCACCGGCCCGCCGCCGTCGAGCGCATCCGGCTCCCCGGTCAGGATGGCGCCGATGCGCGACTGGTCGAGCTGGCGGGTGGAATGGTCGAGGGCGTCCAGGCCCTCGATCATCATCTTGTTCAGCCGGTAGATGGCGCCGTTGTTGTGGAAGGCGCCGCCACCCTCGTGCTGCCAGGACCCGAGCACCGTGGCGATCGACGACGCCGCGTGCATGGAGACGGTGCCGTTCCGCGTGCGGGTGAAGCCGTAGCCGAGTCGAAAGAAGGTCTTCTTCGTGGTGCCGACCAGCTTGGCGAAGGCCTCGATCGTCTCCTCGGAGAGACCCGTGATGCCCGCGGCCCAGGCGGGGCCGCGCGACATCAGGTGCGCTTCAAGGTCGTCCGGAACGTCGCTGTAGCGGGCCATGTAGTCCCGGTCGGCATAGCCGTCGCGGAAGGCTACGTGCATGACGGCGCAGGCGAGCGCCGCGTCCGTGCCCGGGCGGATGACGAGGCCCATGTCGGCCTGCCGGATGGTCTCCGTCTCGTAGACGTCGACGGCAACGAGGGTCGCGCCGCGCGTCTTTCGCGCCCGCACCGCGTGGGTCATCACGTTGACCTGGGTGGCGACCGCGTTGGTGCCCCAGATCACCACGCAGTCGGCGAGCGCCATCTCGCGCGGATCGGGACCTGCGAGCCGGCCGGTGCCGGCGATCCAGCCGGTCCAGGCCGGGTTGACGCAGATGGTGTCGAACATCCGCGCGTATTTCTTCACATGGCGGAGGCGGTTGATGCCGTCGCGCTGCACGAGGCCCATGGTGCCGGCGTAGAAATAGGGCCACACCGCCTCGGCCCCGTGCCGGGTCTCCGCCGCGATGAAGGCTTCGGCGATGCGGTCGAGCGCCTCCGCCCAGCCGATCTCGCGGAACTGGCCGGAGCCCTTCGGGCCGGCCCGCAGCAGCGGCTTCGTCAGCCGGTCGGCGTGGTGGATGCGCTCGGAATAGCGGGCGACCTTCGCGCAGATCACCCCGGCGGTGTAGTCGTTGTCCACGGACCCGCGGATCCGCCCGATGGTCCGGCCGTCCAGAACCTCCACGTCGAGCGCGCAGGTGGACGGGCAGTCGTGCGGGCAGGCCGAGTGGCGGATGACGGGCAGGACGGGGGCGTTCATACGGGCTGGCATCCTTGGCGGGCGGGTGTCTCGACCGGCCAAAGATGCCGGTCGGCCCCGCTCCGTCAAGCACTCCGTCGCATAGAGCGGCGGGTGACGACGGGAACGGAGCCGGGGCATGGGCCGGCGCGGGAGATCGCCGGCCGCAACGATCGGGTCAGGCCGCCTTGTTGCGATTGACGAAGCCGGCGAGTTCCTGCTTCAGGAGGTCGCTCTGCTCCTGGAGACCGCGCGACAGGCTCATCAGCTGGGTGGAGGCCGCGCCGGTGTGCTCCGCCGAGGTGCCGACGCCCGCGATGGTGACTGTCACGTCCGAGGTGCCGGCGGCCGCCCGCTGGGTGTTGTTGGCGATCTCGCCGGTGGCCGCGCCCTGCTCTTCCACGGCGCTGGCGATGGCCGCCGTCACCTCGCGGATGGTCCCCACCGTCTCGACGATCCGGTTGATGCTCTCGACCGTCACGTGAGTGGCGCTTTGGATCTCCGACACCTTGCGGCCGATCTCCTCGGTCGCCTTGCCGGTTTGGGTCGCCAGCTGCTTCACCTCGGAAGCGACCACCGCGAAGCCCTTGCCCGCCTCGCCGGCCCGCGCCGCCTCGATCGTGGCGTTGAGGGCGAGGAGGTTGGTCTGCGCGGCGATGTTGCTGATCAGCTCCACCACCTCGCCGATCTGCTGGGCGGCCGACGACAGGGAGCGGATGTTTTCGCTGGTGCGGCCCGCGTCCTCGGCGGCGGCGGTGGCTATGCTGGCCGAGCGGGCCACCTGCCCGGTGATCTCCCGGATGGAAAGGCTGAGTTCCTCCGCGCCGGCGGCGACGGTCTGCACGTTGGTGGCGGTCTCCTCGGCTGCACCAGCCACGGACTGGGCCTGCCGGCTGGTCTCCTCGGCGGTGGCCGAGAGGTTGCGGGCCGCGTCGGCCACCTCGGTGGAGGCCTTGACGAAGCCGTCGGCGAGGCGGGTGAGATTGGCCTCGAACACCTTCACGGCCGCGAGTTCGTCGGCCATCCGGCGCGCTTCCGCCTCGGCGGCGGCGGACTGGGCGGCGCGCATGCGCGCCTGCTCCACGAGGCCGTCGCGGAAGCTCTCCAGGGTGCGGGCGATCGCGCCGATCTCGTCGTGACGCTGGGCAAACGGGATCTTGCTGTCCAGCGCGCCGCCGGCAACGCTGCTCATCTCGTCCGTGATGGTCTTCAACGGCCGGGTGACGACGAAGATGACGTAGAAGAGCCCCGACAGGACAATGAGAACCGACACGATCGCCGCACCCCAGATGGCGACAGTCGTCGACGCCGCGGTCGCGGTGGCGTCGTTGTAGGCCGCATCGGCGCCTCTGTCGTTGAGGGCGATGAGCTTGGTCAGGGTGGCCGAGGCCTCGTCGAAGGCCGGCCGCATGACCGTCTTGTACTGCGCCGCGGACTCCTCGTTGCGGTTCGCCCGCGAGAGATCGAGCAGCTTGGCGCTCTGGTCGAGGTAGGAGGCCCAGTGTTCCGCAAAGACCTTGTAGAGCGCACGCTCCTCGTCGGAGCTGATCAGGGTCTCGTAGGTGGCGCGGGCATCCTCGATCGCGCGGGCGGCGGCGCGGATCTCCGTCTCGGCCTTGGCCATCTCGGGTTCGGTCGTGGACATGATGTGGCTGCCCTCGGCGATCCGGTAGTCGGACGTGAGGGTGTTGATCACGTTGACGATGCGGACGCTCGGCAACCAGTTGGTGGCGATCTCCGTCGTGTTCGCGCGAAGAGCGCTCGCCCCGTTGATGGCCACGATACCGAGTGCGGCGGTGGTGACGATGATGAAGGAGAAGCAGGCGATCAGCGAAGTTTTGATGGTCAGGCGCATGGGTCCCTCCAAGGTCTGGCGAGACCGTTTTTCGCCGGCGACGTCCTAATAAACCACTTAATGCCCTTGTGAATTGTGACAATTTACGTAGATGTCCTACCTTGCTTTCGAGGTGCAGCTAGTAGGTATTTTTATCAAAATCGATTGAGGATCCGTTTGCTCAATAGGCCGGCTCTGCCTCCTGGTCGGCACCCGGCTTTTTGGTCGAGCCATGGTGTGTCGCAATCACAGGATCGCCCCATGACGCATGGTGCGGAAAGCCATCCGGTGGTCCCGCGCCCAGGCGTTCGGCGCCGGCTGCCGCGGCTTTTCGTTCGGCGGTTTCTTAGACGGTATCCTCCTCCACCGGATCGTCCAGTGGCACCATCTCTTATCTAGCGTCGCGGATCCGGCGGGCTGTGCGCAAAGAAAAACCCGCGGGTGGAGGCCCGCGGGTTCGAGGCGCGTCGAACAGCCGATCGGATCAGCCGACGATCTCGGTCTCGGAGAACCAGTAGCGGATCTCTTCGGCGGCGGTCTCCGGGGCGTCGGAGCCGTGCACCGAGTTCTCGCCGATGGAGAGCGCGAATTCCTTGCGGATGGTGCCCTCGGCCGCGTTGGCCGGGTTGGTGGCGCCCATCACTTCGCGGTTCTTGGCGATGGCGTTCTCGCCTTCCAGCACCTGCACGATGGTCGGCGCGGAGGACATGAACTCGCAGAGCTCGTCGAAGAAGGGGCGGCCCTTGTGGACCGCGTAGAAGCCTTCCGCCTGCCGGCGCGACATCCACACCCGCTTGGACGCGATCACCCGAAGGCCCGCCTCCTCCAGCTTCGCCGTGATGGCGCCGGTCAGGTTGCGACGGGTCGCGTCAGGCTTGATCATCGAGAAGGTGCGTTCGATCGCCATGGGAACTCCTGGAGGGTCGGGCGCGGCCCCATCGGAGCGGCGCCGCATAAAACGGGTCGGCCGAGGGCTCGGCGTCGCGCGGCTTATAGCTTTCGGGCGAAAGGCCGGCAAGGGCGGGATCGGCGGACCCGACGCGCCGACCGCCCTTTGCCGCAATCGTCATGGTCTGCTTCAGGCAGACCATCCACGCATTCCCCCACTCGCCAATGCGTGGATGGTCCGCCGGCGCGGACCATGACGGGGTTGGCGTATGAGGGCCATCAACCGTGCCATCCGCACCTTCCCCGCCTAATCCCCCTCCACACCCGGGGCGCAGGCGCGGACGAGGTCGCCGAAGCGACGGAATTCCTCGGCGAGGGGGTTGGTGCGGCGCCAGGCGAGGCCGACGGTGCGGCGGGGTTCCTGGTCGCCGAAACGGGTCAGGCGGATGTTGTCGGCGTCGAACGGGACGGTGGCGAGGAAGAGGTCGGGCAGCAGCGTCAGCCCCTGCCCCGCCGCCACCAGTTGCAGGATGGTGGTCAGGCTGGTGACGCCGCTCGACCGCAGCCGGCGGGCGTCGATGGCGCCGCAGACCGCGAGGGTCTGGTCGCGCAGGCAATGGCCGTCCTCCAGGAGGAGCAGCGCGTCAGCGGGAATGTCCGCCGCGCTGGCGATCCCGGCGAGCGCGAACGGCCCGCGGCGCGGCGCGGCCAGCACGAAGGCGTCGTCGAACAGCGCCAGCTCCGTCAGCGCCGGATGGCCGAGCGGCACGCTTGCCACGACCAGATCCAGGTCCCCGGCCGCCAGCTCCTCCACAAGGGTCGCGGTGACGGTCTCGCGGATCTCCAGTTGCAGGTCGGGAAAGCGGGCCGCGGCCCGCGGCAGCAGCGTCGGCAGCAGGAAGGGCGCGATCGACGGAATGACGCCGAGCCGCAGCGGCCCGGCGAGCGCGGCGCCGCGGGCGCGGGCGAAGGCCTCCAGGTCGCCGACCTCGGTCAGGATGCTTCGCGCGCGGGCGACGATCTCCTCGCCGACGCGCGTCAGCCGCGCGCCGGAACTGGTCCGCTCCACCAGGGTGACGGTCAGGGCGGCTTCAAGGTCGCGGATCTGCGCGGACAGGGCCGGCTGGCTGACCGCGCATCGTTCGGCGGCGCGCCCGAAATGCCGTTCCGTTGCAAGCGCTTCCAGATACCGCAGTTGGCGGAGGGTGATCTTCATAGGAAAAGGTTATCACGGTCAGCTGAACTTGCAATTGGACCTTATCGCCCAACGGACCCACAGTGCCGCCACAGCCGACGAGTCGATCCCGTCGGCAGCGGACATGTTCCAGCCGATCTGGACCTGAGGGGAGCCAAGAACCATGACCGACAGCCCGATCATGACGACGACGGCCGGCGCGCCGATCGCCGACAACCAGAATTCCTGGAGCGCCGGCCCGCGCGGCCCGCTTCTGTTGCAGGACTGGCAGCTGATCGAGAAGCTCGCCCATCAGAACCGCGAGCGCATTCCGGAGCGCGTTGTCCACGCCAAGGGCTGGGGCGCGTTCGGCACCTTCACGGTGACCAACGACATCTCCAAGTACACCCGCGCCAAGATCTTCGCCGAGGTCGGCAAGCAGACCGATCTGGTGGTCCGCTTCTCCACGGTCGCCGGCGAGCAGGGCGCGGCGGATGCCGAGCGCGACGTGCGCGGCTTCTCGGTGAAGTTCTACACCGAGGAAGGCAACTGGGACGTGGTCGGCAACAACACGCCGGTCTTCTTCATCCGCGACCCGCTGAAGTTCCCCGACTTCATCCACACGCAGAAGCGTCACCCGCGCACCAACCTGCGCTCGCCGACCGCCATGTGGGACTTCTGGTCGCTCTCCCCGGAGAGCCTGCACCAGGTCACCATCCTGTTCTCCGACCGCGGCCTGCCGGTCGGCGTGCGGCACGTGAACGGCTACGGCTCGCACACCTTCGCGTTCATCAACGACGCCGGTGAACGCTTCTGGTTCAAGATCCACTTCAAGACCAAGCAGGGCCACAAGCACTGGACCAACGCGGAGGCCGCCGAGGTGGTGGGCCGCACCCGCGAGTCCACCCAGGAGGACCTGTTCTACGCGATCGAGAACGGCGACTTCCCCAAGTGGGACGTGTTCGTGCAGATCATGCCGGAACTCGACGCCGAGAAGACCTCCTACAACCCGTTCGACCTCACCAAGGTGTGGCCGCACGCCGAGTATCCGCTGATCCCGGTCGGCGTGATGGAGCTGAACCGCAACCCGGACAACTATTTCGCCGAGATCGAGCAGGCCGCCTTCTCGCCCTCGAACATCGTCCCGGGCATCGGCTTCTCGCCGGACAAGATGCTGCAGGCGCGCATCTTCTCCTACGCGGACGCCCACCGCTATCGGATCGGCACCCACTACGAGGCGTTGCCGGTGAACCAGCCCAAGGTCCCCGTCCATCACTACCACAAGGACGGGTCCATGCGCTTCTTCCCGAACAACCCGAACCCGAACGCCTACTACGAGCCGAACAGCTTCTCCGGCCCGCGCCAGGCGCCCGAGTATCGCGAGCCGCCGCTGAAGATCTCCGGCGACGCGGACCGCTACGACCACCGTGCCGGCAACGACGACTACAGCCAGCCGGGCGCCCTCTTCCGCCTGATGACGGACGAGCAGCGCGAGCGCCTGATGGACAACATCGCCGCCGCCATGCAGGGCGTGCCGGTGGAGATCATCGAGCGGCAGGTGGTCCACTTCGCCAAGTGCGACCCGCGCTACGGCGAGGGCGTGGCCCAGCGCATGGGCGTGACCGTGCCGGCGATGCCGGTCGCGGCCGAGTGAACCAAGGCGCGTGACAAGACCGTCCCGAACCGGCCTCGGCCGGTCGGGGCGAGCCCTTTCCAGATACGCCGCCCGGGCTTTCCTGGCTGACACCTCCGGGCGTTCGTAAGCCGCCGTCGGGCTCCCTCGCCCGGCGGCGGTGCTGTTTCTGGACCCCTGCTCCGGGCTCAGCCGGCGGGCGTCGCGATCGCGCCGGCGCGGCCGTACCAGTCGGCGATCAGCGGCTCGCCGTCCAGCCAGTCCGCGTCGCTCACCGTGTGCAGCCAGTAGAGCGAGCCATAGACGATCGCGTCCACGAAGAGCGGCGCGTCGCCGCCGAACCAGGGCGCATGGCCGAGGGTGTGGCGGAGCGGCGCCAGGAGCTTGCGGAAGGCCGCAAGGTCGGCCTCGTGGCCGGCATAGGCCTCCTCCAGCGTGCGGCCGAGCCGGGCCTCCCGGCTGGTGCGGAAATAGGTCTGGTCGACCGGCAGCAGGCGGTCGTGGATCGGTTTGGCGACGAGCCGCATGGCGCCGGCGTGGAGGCTGGCGAACAGCGATCCCTCCACGAACCGGGCGGCCGCGATGCCGGCCGGGCCCGGCGCGAACAGCGGCCGGTCCGGATAGGTCTCGTCCAGGTACTGGGCGATGGCGAAGCTGTCGACCACCCGCCGATCGCCGTCCTCCAGCACCGGAACCGTCTTGTAGGACCCGTCCGCGATGGCGGAGATCGACGTGAAGGGCACCGGGACGGTCTCGTAGGCGAGGCCCTTGAGGGCGAGCGCCATCTTCGCGCGGGTGCAGTACGGGCTGAAGCGCAGGTCGTCGGCGCCGCAGAGGTCGTAGAGACGGAGGGGCATGGGCAGTCATCCAAGGCTGAGGGATGCCAGACGATAGCCCGGCTTCCGTTCCGTTGTACAGGAATGCCGAACCACCTATTCCACGAACACCGTGATCCGGTCCGCCCGCCCGTCCGCGTCCACCACCGAGACGGTGAGATAGCCCTTGCCGGCCGGCGTCAGCGTGAAATCGCGGCCGTAGGGTTCGCGGCCCACCGGTTTCCCATCGGCGAACCAGGTGAAGGGCGCGCGGCCGTTGCGGACCTGGACGGTGAGCGGCGCCGGCTGGCCGGCCGCAAAGCCGAGATCCACCCGCGCGCCGTTCGGCGGGAAGGCGATCGCCGGGGCGGCCGTGCGGGCCGATACCTCCGCGCGCGGCGAGCGCAGGCGGCGGAGCGGCGGCGGCAGGCTGGCGCCGGTGGCGGCGAGCAGGCCCGGCGGGGGCGGCGGCAGGGCCGTGACGCCGCCGGCCCGCACGAACACGTCGCCGAGGATGGGCACCGCCACATCGGCCCCCATCAGGCCCGGCATGGGCGCCCCGTCCGGCCGTCCGACCCAGACCCCCACCACGATCCGTCCGTCGTAGCCCATGGCCCAGGCGTCCCTGTAGCCGTAGCTGGTGCCGGTCTTCAGCGCGACGCGCGCGTCGCCCCGCGCGGCGCCCGGCGTGCCGGCCAGGATGTCGGTCACATAGGCGGCCGCGCGCGGGTCGAGCACGGGCTTGGCCGGTGCCGGATCGCCGGGATCGTCCCAGCGCTCCACCAGCCGCACCGGCCGACCACCGTTCGCGAGCGCCGCGTAGAGCGCCGTCAGGTCGCGCAGCGTGAGGCCGACGCCGCCGAGGCCCACCGCAAGGCCGGCCGGCGTCATGTCCGGCAGCCGCGCCGTCACGCCGGCCCGCCTGAAGCGGGCGACGAGCCGGGCCGGCCCCACCGCCTCCAGGGTCTGCACGGCCGGGACGTTGAGGGAGAGTTCCAGCGCCCGGCGGACGGTGACGGTGCCGTGGAAGGTCTTGTCGAAATTCTTCGGGTCGTAGCTGCCGAAGGCGGTCGGCCGGTCCTCCACCAGCGTCTCCGGGTGGGCCATGCCGCTCTCGAAGGCGAGCCCGTAGATGAAGGGCTTCAGCGTGCTGCCGGGCGAACGGACCGCCCGCGTCATGTCGACGAACCCGTCGCGCCGGCGGTCGAAGAGGTCCGCGGTGCCGACGTCGGCGAGGATCTCGCCGGTGGCGATGTCGGCCACCAGGACGGCCACCGACACCCGCTCGCCGATGGCCTCGGCCCGCTCGGCGGCGAGCCGCTCCAGCTTCTCCTGCAGGGTGCCGTCGAGCGTGAGGCGCACCACGTGGGCGTCGGGCGTCTCCCGCAGCACGCGGGCGGCGGTCTGCGGCGCCAGCAGCGGAAAGTCGCGCCGGACGGAAGGCACCGGCTCGGCCCGGGCCGCGGCCGCATTCGCCGCCGAGATCAGCCCTGCGGCCTCCGCCTTGTCGAGCACCCGGTTGCGGGCCGCGCGCGCCGCGTCTGGAAAGCGATCCGGCCGGCGGGCTTCCGGCGCCTGCGGCAGGGCGACGAGGAGCGCCGCCTTGGCGGCCCCGAGCCGGCGCGGCTCATGGCCGAACCAGGCGAGCGAGGCGGCGCGCACGCCCTCCAGATTGCCGCCGAAGGGCGCGAGCGTCAGGTAGGCATCGAGGATAGCGTCCTTGCCGGCCACGCGCTCCAGCGCCAGCGCGCCGACGATCTGGCCGACCTTGCCCGGCACCGTGCGCGTGTGCCGCCGCTCCGCCAGCCGCACCACCTGCATGGTGAGCGTGGAGCCGCCGGAGACGATCCGGCCGGACGTAAGGAGCTGCCATCCCGCACGCAAGAGCGCCAGTCCGTCGACGCCCCGATGGGTGTCGAAGCGGTTGTCCTCGGCGACACGCAGCATGGCGAGGTAGAGGGGATCCACGTCGCCGCGGGTGACGGGCAGGCGCCAGAGGCCGTTCTCCACCACGAAGGGGCGGAGCAGCCGGCCGGTGCGATCCTCCACCAGCCGCGCGGTCGGCAGGGCGAGATCCGCCGGCCGGGCAGCCTCGACCTTGAGGCGCACGGCGATGGGCGCCGCGGTCGCCACAAGGCCGACGGCGACCGCGAGCGCGACCAGGAAACGGAACCGGCGGACCAGCGCCACGGACGTCATGCTCCCCCCAAGAGACTGGCCATTCTAGATCGCTTCGTCCTCAGGCGAAATCACCACGGCCGCGCGAGACGACCCCACGGGCCGTGTTGCGGCTCGCGCGGGTCGGCCGACAATGTCGATCCGGCAAGACGGGTTTTCACATGCGGGCTGACGCCGTATGGTCGCGCCCATCGAGGACAAGGCGCCCGCCTGGAGACGTTCATGCCGCACTTCTTTTCCGACGGCCACGAGCTCGTCTATCAGGACGAGGGCTCCGGGGATCCCATCCTCCTCGTCCACGGCTTTGCCTCCAACCGCACGATCAACTGGGTCTATCCAGGGTGGGTGGAGACGCTGGTAAAGGCCGGTCGGCGGGTCATCATCTTCGACAACCGCGGCCACGGGGAAAGCGCCAAGTTCTACGATCCGGAGGAGTATCGCCTGACCTCCATGGCGGAGGACGCGCGGGCGCTGCTCGATCATCTGTCGATCGAGCGGGCCGACGTGATGGGCTATTCCATGGGTGCGCGCATCGCCGCCGTGCTCACCATCCGCCATCCGGATCGGGTGCGGTCCCTGGTGCTCGGCGGTGTCGGGCAGAATCTGATGACCGGCGGCGGCTCGCCGGAGGTGATCGCCTCCGCCCTTGAGGCCCAGACCCTTGCGGAGGTCTCCGACCCGAACGGCCGGGCGTTCCGCCAGTTCGCCGAACAGACCAAGAGCGACCGCAAGGCCCTCGCCGCCTGCATGCGCGGCTTCCGGCAGGCCGTCTCGGAGGAGGAACTCGGCCGCATCCTGCAGCCGGTTCTGATCGCCGTCGGCACGCGCGACAAGATCGCCGCCGGGGCGCACGACCTCGCCAAGCTCATCCCGAACGCCACCGTGGTGGACATTCCCAACCGGGACCACATGGTCGCCGTCGGCGACCTGGTGTTCAAGAAGGCCGTGGTGGACTTCCTCGCCAAGCGGACCTGACGACCGTCCTTAGACCATTTCCGTGTTTCTTGGAAACACGGAAATGGTCTAACGTCTTGATTTCCCGCATTTCCGGACGGCGAACCGGCTTCCACTTCGCCTGGAAACGCTCTAGTCGCCCGAGAGAAGGCGGATCCACAGGCGGTCCGGCAGCCTGGCCGCCTGGATCTTGCCGATGGTGAGGTCGACGTCGTAGGCGACCCGCCGCCAGGTGAGATCCTCCGCGCGAGTGTCCCACAGACCCCAGCAAGCCCTGTTGTCCCCGTCGCGCGGCTGGCCGACCGCACCGATGACCGCGTGGTAGCGCCGGATCGCCGAGAGGGCCACCGGCCGGTTCGGCTCCGGCCGGAACCCGACCATGCGCGCCGCAACCGGCGCCGTGGGCCCGACCAGCGTGTGAAACAGCACCGGTACGTGGGTGTGGCCGGTGAACACCAGCCGGGCGTCCGTCGCCGCCAGGCTGTCCGCCGCGTCGGCGGCGTCGAGCACGTAGGGCCAGGTCTCGGGCGCGTGGGCGCTCGCGTGCACGAACAGGGTCTCGCCCTCCCGGTGGCCGAGCGGCAGGTCGGCGAGGAAGGTCTTCTCCGCCGGTCCGAGCCGGGCGGCGGTCCAGTCCATGGCGCGCGCCGCGTTCTCCGACATGCCGTGCCAGCCGGCATCCACCGCGTGGTCGTGGTTGCCGCGGATCACGACGGCGCCGCGCTCCGCCAATCCGGCGAGGATGTCCACCGCCGCCACCGGATCGGGGCCATAGCCGACGATGTCGCCCAGGCACACGATCCGATCCACGCCCTCCGCCTCGATGTCGTCGAGCACAGCGTCGAGCGCCTCCCGATTGGCATGGATGTCGGTGATCAACGCAATGCGCACCGTCTGACCTCGGCTGCCGAAGTGCATATGATCTTCTTTATGGGGAGGTTGGCCCCTCGCGGAAAGACAGACCAACTGCGCAGGTCAGGCGCGTCCACGCCGACCGCATCCGCGTGTCCCCGTCCCCCACGCTCCCTGCCCCGAATCGCAACAGGCGCCGCTCCGGGAGCGACGCCTGCTCTTGTCTTGCCGACGTCCCGCCGATCGGCGGGGTTCAGGCTCAGCCGTAGATCGGGAAGCGGTCGGTCAGGGCGCGAACCTGCGCCTTGACTTCGGCCTCCACGGCGCCGTTGCCCTCTTCGCCGTTCGCCTTCAGGCCATCCAGGATGGCGAGGATCATCGAACCGACTTCCTGGAACTCGGCGATGCCGAAGCCGCGCGAGGTGGCGGCCGGGGTGCCGAGGCGGATGCCGGAGGTGATGGTCGGCTTCTCCGGGTCGAACGGCACGCCGTTCTTGTTGCAGGTGATGTCGGCCCGGCCGAGCGCCGCCTCCACCGCCTTGCCGGTCAGGCCCTTGGGGCGCAGATCGACGAGCATCAGGTGGTTGTCGGTGCCGCCGGAGACGATGTCCACACCGCCGCGACGAAGCGTTTCGGCAAGAGCTCGGGCGTTCTCCACCACGTTCTTGATGTAGAGCTTGAACTCCGGCTTCAGCGCCTCGCCGAAGGCCACGGCCTTGCCGGCGATCACGTGCATGAGCGGACCGCCCTGCAGGCCGGGGAAGACGGCCGAGTTGATCTTCTTGGCGATGTCTTCCTCGTTGGTCACGACGAGGCCACCGCGCGGGCCGCGGAGGGTCTTGTGGGTGGTGGACGTCGCCACGTGGGCGTGCGGGAACGGCGACGGGTGATGGCCCGCGGCGACGAGGCCGGCGAAGTGGGCCATGTCGACCATCAGGTAGGCGCCGACTTCATCGGCGATGGCGCGGAACTCGGCAAAGTCCCAGACGCGGCTGTAGGCCGAGCCGCCGGCGATGATGATCTTCGGCTTGTGCTCGTGGGCGAGCGCACGGACCTGCTCCATGTCGATCCGGTGGTCCTGCGGGCGCACGCCGTAGGCGACCGCGTGGAACCACTTGCCGGAGAGGTTCGGCTTGGCGCCGTGGGTCAGATGGCCGCCGGAGGCGAGATCGAGACCGAGGATGGTGTCGCCCGGCTTGATGAGGGCGAGGAAGACCGCCTGGTTGGCCTGGCTGCCGGAATTCGGCTGCACGTTGGCGAACTTGCAGTCGAACAGCTTGCAGGCGCGCTCGATGGCGAGGTTCTCGGCGATGTCCACGAACTGGCAGCCGCCGTAGTAGCGCTTGCCCGGATAACCCTCGGCGTACTTGTTGGTCAGCACCGAGCCCTGCGCCTCGAGCACCGCGCGCGACACGATGTTCTCAGAAGCAATCAGTTCGATCTCGTGCTGCTGGCGACCAAGCTCCTTGGACACCGAGGCGAAGATCTCCGGATCGCTGTCGGCAAGCGAACGGGAGAAGAAGCCGGAGGTGAAGCTCGTCGGATCAGCGTTGGTCGTGCTCGACATTTCTTGTTTCCGTTCGTCAGGGGGCCCGGCCGGCTGCGCCTATCGTTCTTCTTCTCGGCGCGCAGCAACACTGGATGGTCTTGCTCGATATCACGCCGGCCACAGACGCCACAACAAGGGAGGCGACGCACCGGACGGCGCAAAACGTCACGCCAGACGACTACCACCCCCTCCGGACGGTGTCGTTTCAGGTTTTCTTGGCGCGCCTGAAGGGCTTCTTTCCCCCCCTTCGAGGCGGGCGTTCAGCTTGCGGAGCGCCAGCTGCCGCAGATCGTGCTGCGCCGCTGTCGCCGGCCCCACCACCGACACCTCGAGCCCCGTCGCCTCGTCGATGGCCGATACCTTCGCGTAGGCTCCCTGCTGTGTGATCTCGAACAGAACGCGCCGCGGCGGAGACTGGGACATCAAGAGCTCCAGAGGGGGGCGGGAAGGACCGGCGATGCGCCTTGATCATGAGGCCAGAACCGCCCGTCCGCCAAGGGGCCGCCGGTCCGGCGCACGAAAAAGCCCGCCGCGGCAGCTGCCGGGCGGGCTCACTCGACCATCAGCAGGCAACCGGCCTTACTGGAAGGCGACGTTCAGGCCGTCGCGCTGGTAGATGTCGTCGCGGAACTGGACGATGCCGTCCGAGTTCGCCCAGGCCGTCACGTACTGGAAGTAGAGCGGCACCGGGTCGGTGACCGGGGCGTCGATGCGCTCGCCGGAGGTCATCGCCTGGGCGATGCGGTCCTGCGGCCACTCCGGCGTGTTCTTCAGGATCCAGTAGACGTACTCGCGCACGTTCTGGACGCGCACGCAGCCCGACGAATGGAAGCGGGCGTTCTCGCCGAAGAGGCCCTTCGACGGGGTGTCGTGCATGTAGACGCCTTCCGGCGACGGGAACTCGATCTTCACCGAGCCCATGGAGTTCAGATCGCCCGGATCCTGGCGGAACAGGTAGTCGGCCGCCTCTTCGGAGTTCCAGTTGATCGTCCGCCAGTCGAGCGGGTTGCCGCGCTGGTCATAGATGCGGATCTTCTGCCGGTCGAGATAGCCGGAGTCCGTCTGCATCTTGGGGATCAGGTCCTTGATGATGATGCTGCGCGGCACCGTCCAGAACGGATTGAACTTGATCAGGTTGATCTTGGAATTGAGGAGCGGCGTCTGGCGGTCGATCTTGCCCACCACCGCCTGATGGCGGGAGTGCACGATGTCCGCTTCCACCGCCTCGATCTCCGCGCCCGGGATGTTGACCATCACGTAGCGGTCGCCGAGAAAGCCCGACATGGAGCGCACGCGGACGAGGTTGGTCTCCAGCTGGCGGAGCCGATAGTCCACCGGGGTGTTCAGCTGTTTCAGCGTGGCGTTGGCGACGACGCCGTCGGACAGGAGCCCGTGGCGGAGCTGAAAGCGCCGCACGGCGCCGTCCACGAAGCTGTCGAACGAATCCGACATGCCGCCCACGTCCATCAGGTCGCCGCTGATGGCGAGCCGCTGACGAAGCGCCCCGACCGCCGGGCTGCGCACGCCGATCTTCAGCACCTGGCCTTCAGGCACCAGGCCCCAGCCGCCCTGGGCGGCGATGTCCATGTAGCGCACGAGCGCCTGCTCGGTGTAGAGCGCCGTCTCGGCCGACAAGGTCGGCCGCGCGGAATGCACTTGCGCCTGCGACGGCGCCGAGGCGTCGAAGCCCTCGGTCCACTCGAGTTGGCTCGCCAGGATCGGCGTCATCGCCTGCGCCTGTGCCGCCACGGCGCCGAGGGAAACGCCGGCGAAAACGCCCGCCTTCAACACCTCGCGCCGGCTCGCCATCGCCGGCTTGTCTGATCCGCCCTGGGCCCGACCACGTACTGTCACTGTCAAGGTGCTCCCGCGATACCCGCCCCTCCGATGGCCCGGACAGTCCGGGTCCGCGGGCGGACGGTCTGACGATGTTCCGGCTCGGCCGGCCTACCCCATGAGGGCGTTTGCGACGCTCGGCGATCCCTCCGCAAGGGACGCGCGCCGTAACGGGTGAGACGGTCTCGCCGTAGCCGGTGTCCCATTCTGGTGGCGAAGTGGACACGAAAATGGCTAACGAAATGATACCGTTCACCGGTCTCGGCTGGCATCAGGGCGCTGTCCTCACGACGACGTTCCTGGCGGTGATCACACTCTTTTCCTTGGTATGGGCACTTCATGTCAAAAAAAGGGACGCCGGCATCGTCGACTTCTTCTGGGGCGTCGGCTTCGCCCTGATCGCCTGGCTGACGATCGCGCTCCGCGGCGAGGCCTCGGTCGCCGGCCTGGTGCTCGCCGGCCTCGTCACGCTCTGGGCCGCGCGCCTGACCGCCCACATGATCTGGCGCCACCGTCACATGACCGGCGAGGACGCGCGCTACGCCGCCATGCGGGCGAACGGCGGCCCGGACTGGTGGTGGCGGTCGCTCTTCACCCTCTTCTGGCTCCAGGCGTCGATCCAGTGGGTGCTGGCCGCGCCCGTCCACGCCGGTCTCCTCGGCGACGCCGTCGCCATCAATCTGCCGCTGATCACCCTCGGCGTCGGGCTGTTCGCTGCCGGCTTCCTGATCGAGGCGGTGGCGGATCGCCAGCTCTGGCTCTTCAAGGCGAACCCTGCGAACCGCGGACGGCTGATGACCGAGGGGCTGTTCCGCTGGTCGCGGCACCCGAACTACTTCGGCGAGACCGTGCTCTGGTGGGGCCTCGGCCTCGTCGCCGTCGCGGCGTCCGGTGCCTGGTGGGCGTTGATCGGCCCGGGCCTCATCACCATCCTGCTTCTGAAGGTGTCCGGCGTCAGCCTTCTCGACGCGCATCTGGCGGCGACCAAGCCCGGCTATGCCGAGTGGGCCGCCCGCACGCCGGCCTTCGTGCCCCGTTGGCCGGGTCGGCGGCAGATGGAGATGGGCAAGGTCTGATCGGGCCGTTCGCCGCCCATCGACGCGCCACGAGGACGACGCGCCACAACGACCGAAGGGCGGCGCGGGTCGCCCCGCCGCTCCGCCCCTTTGGGTCATCCTGTCCGTCCGCGCGCGCCGAACATCGGCCCGGCGCGCCTGTCCTTCAAAGCCGGTAGAGGATCTGGTCCGTCCAGAACCGCTCCAGCCGCTGCAGCGACTTGTTCAGCGTGCGGAAGTCGTCCTTGTTGATGCCGCCGACCGTCTCGATCGAGTTGATGTGACGGGCGTAGAGCTTGGAGACGATGTCGGCCACCTCCTGGCCCTTCTCGGTCAGGCGGACGCGCACCGACCGACGGTCCATCCGCGAGCGCTGGTGGTGGATGTAGCCCATCTCCACCAGCTTCTTCAGATTGTAGGACACGTTGGAGCCGAGATAGTAGCCGCGGGTGCGCAGCTCGCCCGCGGTCAGTTCGCTGTCGCCGATGTTGAACAGCAGAAGGGCCTGGACGGCGTTGACGTCGGTACGGCCGGCGCGGTCGAACTCGTCCTTGATCACGTCGAGCAGCCGGCGGTGCAGCCGCTCGACCAGCCGCAGCGCCTCCAGATAGAGCGGCTGGAGGTCCAGCTCTTCTTCCGTCGGCGAGTAGACATCGTATGCGCGCTTGGCGTTGGCCATAGTCATTATGCCTCGCTGTCGAAATCTGTTTCTTGACGTGGATCTCCGCCCACATTGCAAACAAACATGACCGACAGCTTTGAAAATCGGCTTAAATGGCAGGATGAAAATTCTTTTAAAAGCCGTACATCCAGTGATACACCGGGAAACCGCCGTGCTTAACCTCAACAGATCGTCAACAGCACCGGCAAAAACACCGCTTGGCGGGTTGTATTGGCACCGGTGTTACATCAGTGATCCTAAACATCCGGTTTCAGACGCTCGTAAAGCGCCGTAAGCGCCGCGTAGATGAAGACGGTCGCGGCGTGAAAGCCGACGAGGGTGAGGTCCAGGCCGAAGGTGTCGCGGAACACCGTGTGGAGGACCACCTCGGTGAGGGCCGAGATCAGCCACACGACGGTCCCCCAGGAGGCGAGCAGCCAGAGCCCGACGGCGGCGACGAGGTCGAACACGCTGAAGAAGACCGTCGCCACCATCACCTGCCCGGGCAGGCCGAGGAAATCGCCCCCGGGCGCCAGCGGTCCGAGGATCACGCCCCAGCGTTGCAGCCCCGACAGGATGAAGATGGCCGACAGGGCCCGCACGTAGATCACCAGGAGAAGGCGCGCATCGAAACCGGACCCGCGTGGCAAGGCATCTTCGGTCCTCGGATCCATCGGCACTCTCCATGAAGCGGCGACATGCCACCCCCGATCGGGTCCTTTATGCCCGGCCACGGGTCGAGATCCAACCCGCGCGGTGGAGACGAGGGCATTTGCCGTGCTAAGTATCCTGCCGAACGGCGGTATCGCGGCAGGACCGGACGACGACGAGAAGCCGGGCCGAGGACCCCAAGCCCCAGGACACAAGCCCAAGGACAGGGACCCCACCCATGACGTTCCATCGCGGCGACGAAGGCCGTCCTCAGACGAGCGGCCTTGACGACATCCTCAAGGGCCGCCGCATGCGCCGGCTGCGACGGGCGGACTGGTCCCGTCGCCTGGTGCGCGAGACGACGCTGACGGTGGACGACCTGATCTGGCCGGTGTTCGTGGTGGACGGCGAGAACGTCCGCGTCGACGTCCCGTCCATGCCGGGGGTGCAGCGCCTGTCCATCGATCTCGCCGCCGCCCAGGCGGAGGAGGCCGCGCGCCTCGGCATCCCGGCCATCGCCATCTTCCCCTACACGGACCCGGACCTGCGCGACACCATGGGCAGCGAGGCGGTGAACGAGCAGAACCTCGTCTGCCGGGCGACCCGCGCCATGAAGGCGGCGGCACCGGAGGTGGGCCTCATCACCGACGTGGCCCTCGACCCCTTCACCAGCCACGGCCATGACGGCGTGCTCGCCGGCGAGGAGATCCTCAACGACGAGACCGTCGCGCAGATGTGCCGCGCTGCGCTCGTCCAGGCCGCCGCCGGCTCGGACGTGATCGCGCCGTCCGACATGATGGACGGCCGCGTCGGGGCCATCCGGCGCGCCCTCGACGGCGCCGGGTACCATCACGTGCAGATCATGTCCTACACGGCGAAATACGCCTCGGCCTTCTACGGCCCCTTCCGCGACGCGGTCGGCACCAACAAGACGCTGCGCGGCGACAAGCGCACCTACCAGATGGATTTCGGCAACATCGACGAGGCGGTCCGCGAGGCGGAACTGGACCTCAACGAAGGCGCCGACAGCATCATGGTCAAGCCCGGCATGCCCTATCTCGATGTGATCCGCCGCCTGAAGGACACGTTTGCCGTCCCGACCTTCGCCTATCAGGTCTCCGGCGAGTACGCGATGATCAAGGCGGCCGCCGCCAATGGCTGGATCGACGGCGAACGGGCCATGTGGGAGAGCCTCGCCGCCTTCAAGCGCGCCGGTGCCGATGGGGTGCTCACCTATTTCGCCCCCTTCATCGCCCGGCAGATGAAGGCCCGCGGCTGATCTTGCGGCGGCTGGCGACGTGGTTTGTCCGCCTTCTGGCGGGCCTCATCCTGGCGCTCGCCCTCACCGGCTGCGACGGACTGGACGACGGTCAGGCCCGCCTCTGCGTCGCCGTGGTGCCGGCGCTGGAGCCGACCGGCGCCCTCGTCATCCGGTCGGTCACCGCCGATCCATCCGCGCCCCATGCGGTGCGGGTGGACTACACCATCGCGGATCCGGCGTCGGACCGGTCGTTGCGTGTCGGCACGGTCCGCTGCGCCTTCGGCGGCGGTCTGTTCGACACGGACCGGCAACCCCCCGTCGCCGTGGAGCATGACGGGGCGCTCCTCTCCGGCGCCCGGCTGCTCGTCCTCCGGCGGTTCTGGCTCGGTGACCGGGAGGCCATGGCGGAAGGCGCTGCTCGGCTCGACATCCGGGCGATCGAGCGACCGCTGCTGCCGGTGCCGGTGACGGCCGAAACCGGCCTTGCCCTGCAGCAGGCCCTGAACGCCCTCCCTCGCGCCGCCGTCTACGCGGTGCTGGCGGCGGCCTTCGCGCTCGTGCACGGGCTCCTCAACCGGATCAACCTTGCCTTCGGCTGCATCGCCGTCGCCGGCGCGTTCGCGGCGGTCGGGGTGGTGACGGTCTATGACAGGGCCTGGACCATCACCGATCCGATGGTGGCCCTGGTGGCCCTCGCGGCCGTGGTTCTGGTGGCGGGCGCCCAGGGCGCCCTCCTCGGCACGGTGATCGGCACGGCCGTGTTCCGCCCGCTCCGCCACGCCGGCCCGCGCGCCTTCCTCATCGCGACCGTCGGCCTTGCGCTTGCCTTGAGCGAAGCGGTGCGGCTGGTGGCCGGCACCGGCGAGCGATGGATCCAGCCCATGCTGGCGACACCCATCCTGATCGCGTCGGGCGGCTACCGGGCGACGCTCACGGTGTTCCAGGTGCTGGAGGTGCTGTTCGCCGGCGTGCTGCTGGTCGCGCTCGTTGCCCTCATGACCCGCTCCCGGTTCGGCCGGGACTGGCGCGCGGCAGCGGACGATCCGCTGATGGCCCGCCTGCTCGGGTCCGACGTGGAGCGCACGGCGACGATCGCCTTTGCGCTGTCGGCGCTCCTTGCCGGCATTGCCGGGGCGGCGGACGCGCTTCACTACGGCCACGCCAGTGCGGGCGCCTGGCTGACGCTGACCCTGAAGACCCTGATGGCCGCACTCCTCGGCGGGATCGGATCGGTCCGGGGCGCCATCGCCGGCGGCCTGCTGCTCGGCGTGGCGGAAGTCGCCTGGGCGGCGACGATGCCGCTCGACCAGCGGGACATTGCCGTCATGGGCGGGCTCGTGCTTCTGCTGGTGTTCCGGCCGGACGGCCTTTTCGGCGTCGGCCGGGCGGCGGGCGACAGCGGCGACGCCCGCTGGCGGTCCATGGGAAGCAGCTGACGCCGGAGGTTCAGCCGGTCAGAACACCGCGATGCGCTGCAGGAACGCCACCTGGTCGCCCTTGTCGTGGTAGTAGTTCTTGACCTTGCGGCGCAGCTGCAGCACCGGCCCGGAGGGCACGGTGGACCACGGCTTGTTCCCCGACAGGAAGACCTCGCGGAACCGCGGCATCACGTGCCGGGTCTCGAAGTCGCGCAAGGGCCCGCCGACGCGGGCGCAGTCTTCCTTGCGCAGCTGCTCGAGCTTGCGCAGGAGGTCCTGGCCGTCCCGGTAGACCAGGCTGCGGTCCGACTGGAGACGGATGTGGTTGCGGTCGCGACCGCCGGCCCAGCAGAGGAAGGGCCGGTTCAGATAGGCGAACTCGGCGATGGAGAGGCCGAAGGTTTCGCCGATGCTGCGCGCGTGCAGCATGATATCGCAGGTCGCGATGGTGCGGGCCTTGGCTTCCGGATCCACGATGGCCGGCCGATAGAGAACCCGCGGATGGTTGCAGAAGGGCTCCGTGTTCACGAACACGAACCAGATGTCCGGCCGCAGGTCCACCGCCTGGCGGACCGCCTCGCGCGCGAACTCGATGTCGAACTGCCGGTAGCCGCCGTAGCGGCCGACCACCAGCGCGTCCTCGGGGATGCCCCACTCCGCCCGGTAGTCGCCGTCCGGTTCGGGCAGTTCCACGATATGCGGCACGAACGGCCGCCGCCCGCCCGACACGTGGTCGCTCAGCCACTCGGACACGTAGGCGTAGACGTCGCCGTGCGGCTGGTCGAAGTCGAACGCGCAGTGCACCATGTTGCTGATGCCCGGCACCACGTGTAGGTCGGTGTAGTTGAACTTCAGCTTGTAATAGATGTCGCACTTCAGATCGCGGACGAGGTGACGGATCTCGTCGCGCGTATCGTACTCGACGACTTCGAACTTGGAGTCGAAGCGCTTGCGGGCGGCGGCGACATGATCGCCGTTCCGATCGCAAAGAATGACCGGCTCGACACCGATGAGTGCGCAGCCCGCCGCATAGTCGAAGTTGGCGACGGTCGTTCCCCGTTCGGTGAAGACCTCTGCGTCGAATGCGAGCCTCATGTGCCTCTACTCCGCACCGTCGTCCGGAACGCCACGCCTTGAAATGGGTGCGCCATCGTCCTGGACCAAGGTCGCCCCGCAGACCGCGCCTGCCGGTCGACCGCCAAATTCCTGATCGAAACCGCAAGGCCCCCGGTGGGCGGTGATCCGCATCGACAGCCTTTTGCCGGAGAGCCGCCCTTGCTGCGTCGAAGCGAACGAGCCTTGCCTCATATGAAAAGCTGATTGAAACGCGGATACAACATTAATCCTCCGTTAAGGTATTCGAACTGGTGCCAAGGCGGAACTGCATGCAGCATATCCCGGCTCGGATTGCCCGCCTGCTGTGCCTTCGAATCCACATCCGCTGCGGCAAAAACCTATCCGACCGGGTGTAAAATCATCGATGCCCGACACCTTGCGCCCTCAAGTCAACACGGACCACGACCACCCGAGGATTTTGCGGTCACAGAGTTAACGGCATGCAGAGCTTGGCCCCTTGCTCTGCAAAAACCGCTTCACAGCCTGCCACTTCGGGATGGAGACATGCGAATGACGCGTTCGCAGCTGAACTTGAGATCGACGATTTGATTAAAATTCGTCTCTACTGGCCTGCCTCATTCACAATGAGTATTGCAATCCGTGAATTCCTGATGTTACGGTTTCTTCAAATATTGCCATACATTGTGACTGCCTTTCTGGGGTCGAGGTCTGTTCAGTATGCAAGTTCACGAACCGCTCGTGGCGATCTGCACACCGGTCTATAACGGTGGCAAGTTCATTCGGGATGCCCTGGAATGCGTCCAGGCGCAGACCTACAAGAACTTGGTCCACGTCGTCAGCGACAACGCCTCGACCGACGACACGGCCCAGATCCTGGAGGAATTCCAGGGCCGGCGGGTCCCGCTCATCGTCTCCCGGTCGCCGCACACCGTGCCGATCATGCCCAACTGGAACCGGGTAATCGGCCTTGCGCCGCCCGAGGCCAAGTGGCTTCGGATCCTCTGCGCGGACGACCTGATGACGCCCGACGCGGTGGAGAAGATGGTGGCGCTCGGCGAAGCCAACCCGAGCGTCGGGCTGGTCGGATGCGGTCGCCTTCTCAACGGCACCGAGGACAATTTCGACTGGCCCGCCGTCCAGTCCATCTATCCCGGCCGGAAGGCCATCCGCATGCACTTCGCCCGCATGGGCACCGTCTACGGCCCGCACGTTCTGGTGCGCCGCGATCGGATCCTCGACGCGGTCAAGCCGTTCGACGAGACCATGTTCGGGGCCGACACCGACATGTGCCTGCGCGTCCTGCGCTCGTGCGACTTCGCCTACTGCCACGAGATCCTGGCCATCACGCGGGAGCATCCGGCGACCGTGAGCGCCACCGCCATGGCCAAGCGCCGTCTGCACTTCTTCGACTGGCTGATCATGATGGACCGGCACGGCCCCTACGCCTTCGAGCCGGATGAACTCGCCCGGCTGCGCAACCTCTACCTGCGCTATTATCGGCGGAAGATGCTGGTCTGGCCGCGCGAGGTGCGCGCGGAGCACCGGGATCTCCTGAAGAAGCACGGCGAGAAACTGGATAGCTGGAGCTTCATGGACGCCATGGGCAACTGGGTGCTGAAGCGCCTCGGCCTGACCCCCGGCTGGACCGGCTATCCCTTCTGACACGGCTCTCGATGTGTCGAGACGAGGCCCGGCGCCATTGGCGGCCGGGCCTTTTCGTTTCCGCCGTCTCGCGGGCGCTCTTGGCCCGCGCGGGGACGTCTCCGGTCGCGGTTGCGGGCGCCTTAGCGCTCCTTCGGGATCGCCGGTGCCCACGCGGTTCGCCGCGGCTGCCCAGGCTTTGGCCTTCTGATTTTGTGCAATGCAAGATAACATTGCCGAAAGCGAAAGCGTTGGATCGGCCGGGCCAGGCCGGTGCGGCTCTGATCGCGCAACCTGCGGAGACAGTCATGTCTGCATTCGGTCCCGCTTCCGCCCATGCGGCGACACATCTTCGATCTGTGCTGGAACGGTCGGCGGTCGGCGCGCTCGCGCTTCTGCCGGCCGCGGTGACGGCTGCAGCCCTCAGCCCTCATGCGATCAACCCGGCGGGCATCGCGGCCGGCCTTGTGCTCTTCGCAGGCGCGTCCTTTCTGCTCGGCCTTCTGGCCAGCCAGCTCGCCGCGGGCGTCGACTCGGCCATCTTCCGTCAGTTCGGCAATCGCCTGCCGGTGGTGTTGCTGCGCCACAGCGACGCCACGCTGCCGCCAGCCGCAAAGGCGCGCGTGCACCAGGCGCTGATGTCGCGTGGCCTGCCGCTGCCGTCCGCCACCGTGGAGGCGGCCGGACCGCTGCACGCCGACCAGAGCTACCGGGAGGCCGTCGCCTGGATGCAGGCCCGCGCCCCGTCGTCGCCGGTGGCAGGCCGGGTGACGCGCGCCCACACGCTCTACCAGATGCGCCGCCACGCCTGCGCCATCCGCCTCGTGGGCTTGGCAGTCGCCGGCGCCATGCTGGCCCTATCGGTGCTGATCGCCGTTCGCCAGGCCGAGACCGCCGCCCTGCCCGCGCCCGCCGTGACGATCGCCGCTGTGGTGAACGCGTTGATGCTGGCGGCCTGGTTCCTGGAAGCGCGCCAGGGTGCCGTCGTCGCTGCCGCCAAGGCCTACGCGCTGCGGCTCTTCACTGTCGCGAGCCCGGCCGACGCCGCGCCCGTCGAGGCGCGCGCCCGGCGGGTGGCCGACATCGACCGCGCGGCTTTCCGCTCGACGTCCGACAGCACCCCCTGATCCTGGCAAGCGCCGTTCAACGGAAGCTTCAACGCTCGGCCGCATCGCGGCCGGGCGCTGTGCTGTGCTGTGGGCGGGCGGATATCGAAGACGGTCACCCGGTCGCCGCCCCTGCGGCGGCCGCGGTTCACCCATCGGCGCCGCTCAACGCAGCGGTCCAACCCCGCAGAGCACGTGGTGGCTGCGCGCGGACATGCGGTGGCGTCCCGTACCAGGCACGACCGCTTGATGTCTCGTCTCTGGAAGGAAAGTGGCGGGAGTGACGGGGCTCGAACCCGCGACCTCCGGCGTGACAGGCCCGGTGGATCTCGATGGGGATCAATGCGCGTTCAGACTTTTCGGGCGCCGGTTGGAACGGGACATAGAGGGAATGTCTGAACACCCGTTTCTGTCCCGCACACCGACGAGCAACTGGGGGTCGGCGGCCCGTCGCTCCTGACCCATACTGCCCGTTGTTCCCGCCCCGTTCTTGCGCCATGTCCCCTGAGTGACAGAGCGCCGTATCCGCGTGACTAACCTTTATTGACTGGCAGCATAAAGGCCCTTGAGTCAATAATATGCGGGCCTCTATAACTATTCTCATTAAGTAGCGGTCCGCCTCCTCAAGACGGGCGAGAGCCTTTGGCGAGTGGCAAACTGCGCTAGCGTCCAAACCGACCCGGCCGATTGTATTTTAGGTCGTTACCCAGGATCATTCAAATGCACATCACGACTGATCGGCTATTGTGGCCCGATGTCGCTAAAGGTTTCGGTATAATTTTAGTTGTTATCGGACACGTTAGCGACTCACTACGGGATTGGATTTTCCTTTTTCATATGCCTCTATTTTTCGTTTTGTCCGGCTATTTGTTTAAGCCGTCATCCACTTACGAATTTCGCAGAAAGAAAACGACATCTCTTGTTTTGCCATATGTTTCCTTTCTCGTGACATTGTTTTGCCTAACTAAACTTTCTCAGTTAAGTTTAGGCCATGTCCCAAGCTTCTATGATTTGCTGATCGATGTGGCGAAAATGATATACGGTGGCGCCGCTTTGAAGGGTGTGTTCGGCGTATTCTGGTTCGTCAGCTGTCTTTTTATCGCAATGCTGCTCTACAACAGGATTGTCAATCGCTATAAAAGCCCGTACTCGGTCCAATCCATCGGCACGATATTCGTGTGTTTGCTTATGGGCTATGCCTTGTCGTACACCATCGCCGGCATTGTATCACCATTCAATATCAGCGCGGTGCCGATGGCTGTCGTAATCATTTGGTTCGGCCACATGATGCGGGAGTTTGATAGGAAGCGCTCCCTACTACTATTCTTGTCCGGCGCCGTAATCTTGTTATGTATAGCTCTTTATAGACTAGGCGTCGATTTTTCTGTTGATATGAAATACCTCGATTTCGGACCTCCGCTTTTTGGTATCGCGTTAGCGCTTGCCATTAGCGTCATCTACATTGAAATTTGCCGACGGTTCGAGAAGATCCCGACGATTGCTGCACCGGTAGCGAGCGTCGGAGAAGCTTCTCTCGTGATCATGTTTTTCCACCAGTTCATCCACTACACCCTCCGCGATTACGGTTGGAACTCCGATTTTGTCATAATCTTGACAGGCATTCTCGTTCCTTATCTGATGTTCCGATCATTTCGGAATGTACCGATACTTGCCTTTGTTTATCTAGGTCGCCCCATGTCGATGACGGGTAAACCTGATTTTACCTTCCGTTAGTTGAGATGCTGTATTGATCGTTAAGCCGCTTCAGGGCTTCAGACCTGCGAAGTAAATAAAAAGAGCGAATGTTTTAAGCGCGGCGTCTTCTGGCGCGCATACAGGCCGGCGAAGCGCGCCGGTTCGAAAGCGCTGACACGTCCTGTCCGTTGTTCCCGTCTCGTTCTTGCGCCATGTCCACTGGATGACAGAGCGCCCCATCCACGTGGAGACGATCGGCGACATGCTGGACTTCGGCTACCGGCTGGACGCCTGGTGCGAGAGCTGCACCACGAGCCGCCCAGTCGACCTGCGCCGGGCGGCGATGAAGATGGCCGGGCGGATCGAAGCCATGGGCACCGCGCCCCACTACGCCGGCCTCACGCAGCCCTCCAAGGCCGGCCCGGTCTGGACCGGCAAGATCGCCGTCGCACCGGATCATGTGCTCCTGAAGCCGCTGACCTGGCGCAAGCCGGCCCGCATCTTCGTCAATAGCATGAGCGACCTCTTCCACGAGAGCGTTCCGGACGAGACGATCCACCGCGTGTTCGCGGTGATGGCGCTGGCCGACCAGCACACCTTCCAGGTGCTGACGAAGCGGCCGGAGCGGATGCGTGAGTACCTTACCCGCTCGGACCCGCTGTCTTTTCCTTGGACCGTGATTGATGCCGCGGCGTCCATGGGACTTCCCGCGCCGCAGATCGCGCATCATCCGTTTCTCGCCAACGTCTGGCTCGGCGTCAGCGTCGAAGACCAGGCGACCGCCGACGCGCGGATCCCGATCCTGCTCGACACCCCGGCCGCCGTACGGTGGATCTCCGCCGAGCCGCTGCTCGGGGCGGTGGATCTGTCCTCTTGGACCGATCCCGAGAGCGCCTGCGAAAGCTGCGATGATGGGGAAGGCTACGGCCGCCCACGATGCCGGTGGGCCGATATCCCGCGCGGTGAGCAGTGCCCTTTCAATCGTGCCGTCCAGAAGGTCATAGAGAGTGGCCCCTACAGCGCCGATGGAGAGCCAGCCGGCGTCCATTGCGAGGTGGTGAAACTGGATTGGGTGGTGGTCGGCGGCGAATCCGGCCCCGGCGCCCGGCCGATGCATCCCGATTGGCCGCGGGAGATCCGCGACCAGTGCCAGCAAGCCGGCGTGCCCTTCCTCTTCAAGCAGTGGGGGGAGTGGGCACCGGGCGAAGTCGCTGGCCCCAACGAACGCGCCATCGACGCGGCGACGTGGTTCGACGAGCGTTGGATCTTTGAGCGCGTCGGGAAGGCGCAACCGGACCAGCATATCGACGACGAACCGGATATGTTCCGCGTCGGCAAGGCCCGCGCGGGCCGTCTCGTGGACGGCGTCCTCCACGACTCCTATCCGGAGGCGCGCTGATGCCGGTCCGGATCCAGCGCTCCCGCGCGCCCGGCTGGCGCATGCCGCCCGGCGCGGTCTACGTCGGCCGCCCTACCCTATGGGGAAATCCGTGGAAGCCGGGTCGCCCGGGGCGCTTCTGGCTGCCGCCGTATCCGATCGAAGATGCAGCGATCGGCACGGATCTCGACGCCGGCGATGCTGTCGATCTCTACCGCCGCTTACTGCGCGCTGGCCCCGACCCGATCAACCGATTGCTGCCCAACGAGCTCAGTGCCGACGGCCGACGACAGGTTCGTGGATGGCTACACGACCATGCCTCCCACATCCGGGCCGAGCTGCACCAGATCCAGGGCCGCGACCTCGCTTGCTGGTGCGCCCTGGACGCCCCCTGCCACGCCGACGTCCTTCTCAAGCTCGCCAACCCCCTCACCTGCGAGGCCGTGACATGACCATCACCACTATGGGCGCCCCGCCGGCCGACGAGCCGCTGGATGCCGTCATCGCCCGCATGGAAGCCGCCATGGCGAAGGATGCAGGCGTTGGAACAAAGGCGGCGGCGCATTGGAATGCCGACGTGCGCCGGCTTATCGAGGCTGCCCGTCTTGTTGCCGCTCCCGTGGAGGAGGAAGCGAAAGAATACGCACCGTACCTGCGGATGCTTTCGAGCCGGTTCGCGTCGTTCGCTCACGTGCACGATGCCCAATACGGGCCGGGCAGCACGTCCTACAGCATCGAAAACCACGAGCGGAGTGTGTTCTTGGCTCGCCTCGCCGACCTCCTGGAAGGGGGCGACCCGGACGAGATCGCGCGCCGCAAACCGGTTCCGAGCGCGGAGGTTGTGATTGCGGATCTGCAAGCCCGGCTCGCTGACGCCGAGCGGGCGGCGGCCGAGGCGGTGAGGGTCGAACGTGAGGCGTGCGCGCTGCTTTGCGAGGGGGCGAGCATCGGTTTTGACATCGAGGTCTGGATCCATAGCACCAAGAAGGAAATGACCGCCGTCATGGCCCAGGCGCTCGCCGCCGCCATCCGCAACCGCACCGCCGCACCCGCCACCCCGACCACGGAGAGCGGCGATGGCTGACATCCGCTTCCGCGTCGATCCCGCTGACATCCCGGCCGTGAAAGCCGCCCGACGCCTCGGCCTCGACGAGGATGCCTTCACTCGCGCCCTCCCCGAGCTGCTGTCGCGGGGCTTCCCACCGCCCGACCAGACCACCGGCATGTTCGATCTCGACGCCATCGATCGCTGGCGGCGGAAACGCCATGCCCATCTGTTTCCAGAAGACGCCAGCTTGACGGCGCCTCCGGCCGCGCGCGACGCTCGCGAGGTCGTGGCTGACAGGCTGGCGAGGGTGCGCGGTGGGTAGAGTGAAGATCCCGTACTACGTCGTCATCAAGGGCCGCGGCTACTGGCAGCCCACGGCCAAGATGCGCGCCGAAGGCTTTGCGCAGGTGCCCTGCGGCCCGGACGGTCCAGAGGCCTGGAAGGTCGCCATCACGTGGAACGAGCGGTGGCAGCGCCATCGTCGTGGCGAGCGGGTGACGATCCACGCGGCCGCCGCCACCGACGCCGATCCGGAAGCCGCCAACGTCTACCCAAAAGCCTCCCTCGGCGAGGCGTTCGGCCGCTACCGGCGCACGCCGGAATGGTCGCGCAAGGCGCCGGCCACGAGGGACGACTGGTGGCGCGGCTGGCGCCGGATCCGCCCCGTCTTCGGCGACGTGGCGCCCCACACAGTGGGCCTCGAGGAGATCAGCGCCTGGCGCGCCTACCTCCAAGAGAGCGTCGGGACGCGGGAGACGCACCGGGCCCTCAAGATCTGGCGCGCGCTCTGGAAGGTCGCCGCCGCCATGCACTACTGCGAGCGCGACGCCGACCCGTCCCTCGGCGTTCGCAACAGCGCGGCGCCCGGCCGGTCGGCCACCTGGTCCGACGGCGAGATCGCCCGTCTCGCCAAGCGCGCCTGGCGCGAGGGATACCGGGGCCTTGCCGCTGCTCTCGCGGTTCAGTGGGACACCCAGATGTCGCCCGGCGACGTGCGCGCCCTTACAGCCGGCCAGCTGCTCGCTGATACGATCGCGACGACCCGGGCGAAGACGGGCGTCTCGGTGCGCGCAGCGCTGTCGCGCCGAACCCGCGCGATCGTCGACGCCTATGTCGCCACTCTGCCGTTCACCCCGCTTCCGGATCAGCCCCTGTTCCGGACGCGCGGATACGCCCCGCCGCCCGGTTCAAAGGGTGGCAGGCCGCGCATTCCGGCGCCCTACACGAAGAACGCGATGGCGGCCGACTTCCGTGAAGTTAGGGTATTGGTGTTCGGCGAGCGTGAGACCCGCCAGATGCTCGACATCCGCCGGTCTGGGGCCGTGGAAGCGATCGCTGGCGGCGCGCGCGCCGAGCAGCTGGCCCATGCGATGGGGAACACGCTCTCGGCTTCGAATGCCCTCTTCGAGACCTATGTCCCGGCGTCGGTCACCAGCCTACAGGCCGTCGCCGAGGCGCGCCTCAAGGGCCGCCGCAAGATGCGCCAGAAGAACGAGCCGTGATCAGAAAGTCTGAACTCGCTGGGCCGAGTTTGAACTCGGCAGCCGATCGGACCAGCTAAGTGCTTGGAAAGAATGGCGGGAGTGACGGGGCTCGAACCCGCGACCTCCGGCGTGACAGGCCGGCACTCTAACCGACTGAGCTACACCCCCGCTTGGGCTTTCGTCGAACCGTCTTGGCCGTGGCCGCGCCGTGTTCGTCGTCGGTGGCGCTGAAGTAGGGGATGCCAGGAGGGAAGTCAAGCAGCCTTTTTCAGGCGCGGACCGGAGCGCTCGCGCGCCGCCGAAAAGCGGCTGGAACGCCCGGTTCAGCCGCGCCGAGCCCCGAGGAAAATCATGGCCGCGGTCAGCCGGCTGAAGAATCGGCGGACCCGATTCCGCTTCAGTTGGAAGAGCTTCGGCCCGATCGGCGCCGAAGCCCGAGAATCGCACCTCCGCCTCTCAACACCACCGGTCACCGTCCTCGGCGCCCGGTCCCACCCGTCGCCGTCAAACGAGCGGAGCGGCTCGCCAAGCCTGCACAGCGCCCTCACACATTCAAAAAACGCGGGACCAGCCGGGCCGGCAGCGGTCGCTCCGTGGGCGTGGGGCGGCGTCCAGCGGCAGCCCGGACGCATTCGGCCTTAAACGGTCCAGCCGCGCGACGAGCGGCTCGCGATGACGATGAGGAGGGCTGCGCGTGATGGGACGTGGTGGGCGGTGACGGTCTCGAACCGCCGACATCCTGCGTGTAAAGCAGGCGCTCTACCAACTGAGCTAACCGCCCGTCCCCACGTCGGCGACGCCCCGTCCGAGGATCGAGGGCGCCCTGCCCTCGGGGTTTACGGCGTCCACCCGCCGTTGGCAAGACCGCAGCCGGCGACCGGCGGATCGCCGCTGCGGGCCGTCCTGTAATAAGAGCCGCCCGGCTGCCGGATGGCTGCCGGCCTGACCCAAAAACAAGAGCGGCCCGGCTGCCGGATGGCTGCCGGCCTGACCCAAAAACAAGAGCGGCCCGGCTGCCGGATGGCTGCCGGCCAAACCCAAAAACAAGAGCGGCCCGGCTGCCGGATGGCTGCCGGGCCGTGCCCGAGGAACCTGGACGGCAGGGGGAGCGCCGCTGCGCCGCCCTCGCCTGCCGGAGCCGGTTCAGCCGTTGACGGCGTCCTTGAGGCCCTTGCCGGCGCGGAACTTCGGCTGCTTGGAAGCCGGGATCTGGATGGTTTCGCCGGTCTGCGGATTGCGACCCTCGGTGGCGGCGCGTTCGGTCACGACGAAGTTGCCGAAGCCCACGATGCGGACCTCGTCCCCGGCCTTCAGGGCGCCACTGATGACGTCGAACACGGCATCCACGGCCTCGCCAGCCTGCGCCTTGGTGAGCGACGCCTTGTCGGCGACCTGCGAGACCAGATCGTTCTTGTTCATGTCTTATCCCTTTTTCGATCCGTGACGGAGGCGATCGGACGACCGCCGCCTCGGCCGGCACGTTTCCCGGATTTCCGCCCAAAAGCAAGGGGTGACCAGGGCGAAAAGCGCGGTTTTCCGGCATTCGTGTCGAAAAAGGAGCGCCGTGCGACCACCCTCCCGGCGAACCTGTGGGTGTGTTGAGGCATGCAAGTGATTTGATGGTTCGAACCGCGGATCCGGGGCCGGAGACCACAAGAAAAAAACCCCGGCGGTGGCCGCCGGGGTTTTCTGTCACGCAATTGTCGGACCTGCCAGTCGGCCGTCAGTGCGCCGTCAGGGCAGCCGGATCCTCGTCAGGAAGCGGCGCGGAGGCCACCACCTTTGATTCGTCCCACACGATGGCCTCGGGCATGCGCGTCAGGGCGTTCCGCAGCACCTCGTCCATGCGCGAGACCGGGATGATGTCGAGCCCGCTCTTCACGTTGTCCGGGATGTCCGCCAGATCCTTGGCGTTCTCCTGCGGGATCATCACGGTCTTGATGCCGCCGCGGTGCGCCGCGAGCAGCTTTTCCTTCAGGCCGCCGATCGGCAGCACCCGGCCGCGGAGCGTGATCTCGCCCGTCATCGCCACGTCGTGACGCACCGGAATGCCCGTCATCACCGAAACGATGGAGGTCACCATGGCGATGCCAGCGGACGGACCGTCCTTCGGCGTCGCGCCTTCCGGCACGTGCACGTGGATGTCGCGCTTGTCGAACAGCGGCGGCTCGATGCCGAAGTCGATCGCCCGGGAGCGGACATAGGACGCCGCCGCCGAGATGGACTCCTTCATCACGTCGCGAAGGTTGCCCGTGACCGTCATGCGACCCTTGCCGGGCAGCTGGACCGCCTCGATGGTGAGGAGTTCGCCGCCGACTTCCGTCCACGCGAGGCCGGTGACGACGCCGAGCATGGCCTCCTCCTCCGCCTCGCCGTAGCGATACCGCGGCACGCCGAGGTAGGCCTCGACCTTTTCCGGCGTCACCGTCACGGACGCGCCTTCGACCTTGTTCTTCAGAAGCTCGGTCACCGCCTTGCGGGCCAGCGTCATCATCTCCCGGTCGAGATTGCGCACGCCCGCCTCGCGGGTGTAGCGCTGGATCACCATACGGATCGCCTCTTCGGTGATCTCGTACTCGCCCTTGCGCAGACCGTGGTCGGCGATCGCCTTCGGCAGGAGATGGCGCTTGGCGATCTCCACCTTCTCGTCCTCGGTGTAGCCGGCGATGCGGATGATCTCCATCCGGTCCATCAGCGGCGCCGGGATGTTGAGCGTGTTCGCCGTGGTCACGAACATCACGTCCGAAAGGTCGTACTCGACCTCCAGATAGTGGTCCATGAACGTGGCGTTCTGCTCCGGATCCAGCACCTCCAGCAGGGCCGACGACGGGTCGCCGCGGAAGTCCATGCCCATCTTGTCGATCTCGTCGAGCAGGAAGAGCGGGTTGGACTTCTTGGCCTTCTTCATCGACTGGATGACCTTGCCGGGCATCGAGCCGATGTAGGTGCGCCGATGGCCACGGATCTCGGCCTCGTCCCGCACGCCGCCGAGCGACATGCGCACATACTCACGGCCGGTCGCCTTTGCGATCGACTTGGCGAGCGAGGTCTTGCCGACGCCCGGAGGGCCGACGAGGCAGATGATCGGCCCCTTCAGCTTGTTGGCGCGCGACTGCACGGCCAGATACTCGATGATGCGCTCCTTGACCTTCTCTAGGCCGAAGTGGTCCTCGCCGAGGACCGCCTCCGCGTGGGCGAGGTCGTTGCGCACCTTGGAGCGCTGCTTCCACGGAATGCCCAGCAGCCAGTCCAGGTAGTTGCGCACCACCGTGGCCTCGGCCGACATGGGGCTCATCTGGCGCAGCTTCTTCAGCTCGCCGAGGGCCTTGTCGCGGGCTTCCTTGGTCAGCTTGGTCTTGTTGATACGCTCTTCCAGTTCGGCCAGCTCGTCGCGGCCTTCCTCGCCGTCGCCGAGCTCCTTCTGGATCGCCTTCATCTGCTCGTTGAGGTAGTACTCGCGCTGGGTCTTCTCCATCTGGCGCTTGACGCGCGAGCGGATGCGCTTTTCCACCTGCAGGACGGAGATCTCGCTCTCCATCAGGCCGAGCACACGCTCCAGGCGCTCCGTCACCGAGGTCAGGCCCAGGATGTCCTGCTTCTCGGCGATCTTGACCGCCAGGTGCGACGCGATCGTGTCGGCGAGCTTGGAGTAGTCCTCGATCTGGCCGATGGTGCCGAGCACCTCGGGCGAGACCTTCTTGTTGAGCTTCACATAGTTGTCGAACTCGGCAACGACCGACCGGGCCAGCGCCTCGACTTCCACGCGCTCGCCGGCGTCCTCGTCGAGGAGGTGCGCTTCGGCTTCGAAATACTCGGTCCGGTCCAGGTAGCGGGTGATGCGCGCGCGCTTGCCGCCTTCGACCAGCACCTTCACGGTGCCGTCCGGCAGCTTCAGGAGCTGCAGCACGGTCGCAAGCGTGCCGACCTCGAAGATGGCGCCGGGCGCCGGATCGTCGTCACCGGCATTCTTCTGGGTGGCGAGCAGGATCTGCTTGTCCGCCGTCATCACCTCTTCGAGGGCGCGGATGGACTTTTCGCGGCCGACGAAGAGCGGCACGATCATGTGCGGGAACACGACGATGTCGCGGAGCGGCAGAACCGGGAAGATGTCCTTGTCGTGACCGGACGCGGTGGGGGTATCGGCCATCGGGTAACGTCCTTTCTTGTCGGCCCGCCCAGCCGGACGCCCCAGGGAGGATGGGGAGCGGCGGCGAAGCGGCCTCATGGTCGACGCGGTGGAGCGGCCTTTGGGAGACGGGCCGAGGTCGACCGTTCCGTCGTTTTGGAAACGCGATACGTTCGTGAGGAAGAGCGGTGACCCACCCTTCCGGACAGCCGGTCCGGAACGCCCTTGGCAAGGCACGTTCCACACCGCTGATCGAGCTTCCGGCACCGCCGCGTCCACCTTCAAGTGGCGGACTGGGCAGGCATTTTCAAGTCCGCCGGCGCACCGGGCGATCACGCTTCGCGGCGCGATCCGCGCCGGTCCGGATCAGTCCACTGCGGCGCGCGCGGGGCGCCTCGAAGGCAGGCCCGCACGGGCGGCGGCGAAGCCCCGGGCGCGACGTCCGCCCGGGACGACACGGCACCATCAGGCGTTGGTGCCGGTCTCTTCCAGCCGCTCGGCGTAGACGTAGATCGGGCGCGCCTTGCCGTCGACCGTCTCCTGGCTGACCACGACTTCGCGCACGCCGTCGAGGCTCGGCAGCTCGTACATGGTCTCCAGGAGGATGGCCTCCATGATGGAGCGAAGGCCGCGGGCGCCGGTCTTGCGCTCGATCGCCCGGCGGGCGATGGCGCGCAGGGCGTCCTCCTGGAAGGTCAGCTCCACATCCTCCATCTCGAAGAGGCGCTGGTACTGCTTCACGAGCGCGTTCTTCGGGGCGGTGAGGATGGTGATCAGCGCCTCCTCGTCCAGGTCCTCCAGCGTCGCCAGAACCGGCAGACGGCCGACGAACTCGGGGATCAGGCCGAACTTCAGGAGGTCTTCCGGCTCCACCTCGCGGAAGAGTTCGCCGGTGCGGCGGTCCTCCGGGGCGGAGACCTGGGCCTTGAAGCCGATCGAGGTGGACTTGCCGCGCTGGGAGATGATCTTCTCCAGGCCCGCGAAGGCGCCGCCGCAGATGAACAGGATGTTGGTCGTGTCCACCTGCAGGAATTCCTGCTGCGGGTGCTTGCGGCCGCCCTGGGGCGGGACCGAAGCCACGGTGCCTTCCATGATCTTCAGGAGCGCCTGCTGCACGCCTTCGCCCGACACGTCGCGCGTGATCGACGGATTGTCGGATTTCCGACTGATCTTGTCGACCTCGTCGATGTAGACGATGCCGCGCTGCGCCCGCTCGACATTGTAGTCGGCGGCCTGCAGCAGCTTCAGGATGATGTTCTCCACGTCCTCGCCGACATAGCCGGCTTCGGTCAGCGTGGTGGCGTCCGCCATGGTGAAGGGCACGTCGATGATGCGGGCCAGCGTCTGCGCGAGCAGCGTCTTGCCGCAGCCGGTCGGCCCGATCAGCATGATGTTGGACTTGGCCAGTTCCACGTCGTTGTTCTTGGCGGCGTGGTTCAGGCGCTTGTAGTGGTTGTGCACCGCCACCGCCAGGACCTTCTTGGCCTTGTCCTGGCCGATGACATAGTCATCGAGCACCTTCCGGATGTCCTCCGGCGAGGGCACGCCATCGCGTGACTTCACCAGGTTGGACTTGCTCTCTTCCCGGATGATGTCCATGCAGAGTTCGACACACTCGTCGCAGATGAACACCGTCGGTCCTGCGATGAGCTTGCGCACTTCGTGCTGGCTCTTGCCGCAGAACGAACAATAGAGCGTGTTCTTCGACTCGCCGCCGCTGACCTTGGTCATCCAATTCGTTCCTGCTCGGTTGTCGGACGGCCTGGGGCCGCCCGGACGGGCCGGTCGCTTCCTTTGCCGCCTTGCAAGTTCGGGGCCGTTCGTCCCCACCCTTTCAAGATCGACGCCGTCCGCGCCCTTTCCCGTCGCTCCCGGTCCCCGTCGCCGATGCCGCCACGAAGCACGTTGGCCGCATGCTGATCCGACAGGGATCAAGATAGACTTAACGTACCTACCGCCGCCCGCCAGTGCCGGTGGGATCCCACCGGACCCGTAAGGCCCGTCGTCCCGGACCCGAACCGCCGCGGGGCGATCCTGGATCCGCGACCGGCCCGAATGCGCCGCAAGGACGCACCCCGGACCGGCGACGCCTTACTTGCCGGCGCCGGCTTCCAGCGCCGTGCGGCTCTCGATCACGTCGTCGACCAGACCGAAGCTCTTGGCCGCGAAGGCGTCCATGAAGTTGTCGCGCTCCAGCGCCTCCTCCACGGTCTTCAGGTCCTGGCCGGTGTGCTTCACGTATATCTCGTTCAGCCGCCGCTTCAGCTTCAGGATCTCCTGGGCGTGCAGCATGATGTCCGCCGCCTGCCCGCGGAAACCGCCGGAGGGCTGGTGCACCATGATGCGGCTGTTCGGCAGCGTGAAGCGCATGTCCTTCTCGCCGGCGCAGAGCAGCAGCGAGCCCATGGACGCCGCCTGCCCGATGCAGAGCGTCGACACCTTGGGGCGGATGAACTGCATCGTGTCGTAGATCGCCAACCCGGACGTCACATAGCCGCCAGGGGAATTGATGTAGAGGGCGATCTCCTTGTTCGGATTCTCCGACTCCAGGAACAGGAGCTGGGCGCACACCAGCGTGGCCACACCGTCCTCGATGCCGCCCGTGATGAAGATGATCCGCTCCTTGAGAAGCCGCGAGAAGATGTCGTACGCGCGCTCACCGCGGTTCGTCTGTTCGACGACCATCGGGACCAGCGTGCTCATGTAGAAGTCGACGGGGTCCTTCATGCCACTCCTCGGCCATCAAAACTGCCGGCTTGGGGCCGGCCGGGCGTGCGCCCTCGGCTGCTCGGTATCGCGTTTGACGGGGATCGTTACATCCCGGCTTGCCCCTTGGCTACACCGGAGACGCTGAATTTTGCGTGCGGGTCGCTCAACAGCGTTGGCACGGTGAAGGGCGAGTGACCACGCGAAGGCCTCATATGGGCTTCGGCCGCCTGAACGCAAGTCCGTCGGCGGCGTGGCTCCCGGCGGCGGCCCCGCGCCCCGAAGGCCCGAATCGGAACCGGCCGGAACGCGAGGTTCCGGCCGGCTGGATCTCACCCGACGATGACGGTCCGCGCCATCAGGCCGCGGCGGTCTCGTCCTCGTCTTCCTTGAAGAGCTCGTCCTTGGTGACGGTCTTGTCCTCGACCTTCACCTGGCCGAGCAGGTGGTCGACCACCTTCTCCTCGAACACTGGCGCCTGCAGCGAGGCCAGCGCCTGCGGGTCCTTGCGGTAGTATTCCAGAACCTCGCGCTCCTGGCCGGGGAACTGGCGGGCGCGCTCGATCAGGGCGCGCTGCAGCTCCGGCTCGGTCACCTGGATCTTGTTCTCCTCGCCGATCTTGGAGAGGACGAGACCGAGGCGGACCCGGCGTTCGGCGATCTTGGTGTATTCCTCGCGCGCCTTCTCCTCCGTGCTGCCCTCGTCCTCGAAGGTCTTGCCGGAGCGCTCCAGTTCCGCGGTCACCTGCCGCCAGATGATCTCGAACTCCTGGCCGACGAGGGTCGGCGGCAGGTCGAAGCTGTACTGCTTGTCGAGCTGGTCGAGCAGCTGGCGCTTCACCTTCTGGCGGGTCTGGGCGCCGTACTGGCTTTCCACCTGCCCCTTGATGGCCGCCTTGACGGCGTCCAGGCTGTCCAGGCCGAGGGTCTTCGCCCACTCGTCGTCGAGCTTGACCGCACCCGGCGCGGCGACCTCGAACAGTTCGATGTCGAAGGTGGCGGCCTTGCCGGCGAGGTGGGGCGCCGGGTATTCGGTCGGGAAGGTCACCTCGATGACCTTCTTGTCGCCGACCTTCATGCCGACGAGCTGCTCCTCGAAACCCGGGATGAAGCGCTTCTGGCCGATGAACAGATAGGCCTTCTCGTCGGCGCCGCCCTCGAAGGGCTCGCCGTCGACCTTGCCGAGGTAGGAGATGGTCACCCGGTCGCCTTCGGCGGCCTCGGCACCCTCTTCCTTCGGCTCGTAGGAGCGCGAGCCCTCGGCGATCTGGGCGATGCGCTCGTCGATCTCCTCGTCGGTCACATCGACCACCGGGCGCTCGATCGAGACGCCGTCCACCGGCTGCACCTCGAAGGACGGAATCACCTCGTAGGAGAGCGTGAAGGCGAGGTCGGCGGCGCCGTCCAGCACCTTCTCGGCCTCGGCGTCCGCGAGGTCCACCTTCGGCTGCACGGCCGACTTCTCGTTGCGCTCCTCGACCGCCTTGCTCGTCGATTCACCGATCACGGTGTTGACGATCTCGGCCATGGCGGACTTGCCGTACATCTTCTTCAGATGCGCCATCGGCACCTTGCCCGGCCGGAAGCCGCGGATCTGGACGCGGCCCTTCAGGTCGTTCAGGTATGTGTCGAGGCGGCTGGCGAGTTCCGTCGCCGGAACGACGATCTTGAGCTCGCGCTTGAGCCCGTCGGTGGCGGTTTCGTGCACCTGCATGGGTCGGTCTTTCGTCCCTGTCCTTCGAATCGATCTGTCCCGAGGCCCATCGGCCCATCGGGAAAGGCCGCGTCGAGCATCGTCCTCACTGCCTCGGCGCCCGCTCGGCCACCCGCGGTCGGCATCTCGGCCGGCGTGGGAAACACGGGTCTGGCCCTGGCGCGGCGCGATGGCTCGGCGGGTCGGTCGCGATCCGGCACCGGATCACGAGGGCCATGGGTTCCCGAGGGAATCCGGCCCGACCCTCTCGGTCGGCCTGGTGCGGGCGGAGGGACTTGAACCCCCACGGCTTTCGCCAACGGAACCTAAATCCGTCGTGTCTACCAGTTCCACCACGCCCGCCCGACAAAGAGCACGCTCGCTTCGCTGCCGGGGCCCGAGGCGGCGTCTCTATATCATCGCCCTTCCCGGGGAGAAAGCGAAAAGGCGGCTCTGTTTTGGCCAGGGGTGCCGCGGTCCGGACCGCCGTCACGGCGCCCGGCGCCATGCCGCTTGACCGTCCGCGTCCGGCAGACCGGCGGCGAGCGCCGGGCGAAGCGCCTCCACCAGATCGTCCGCGATGGCGCCCGGGCCGGCGTGGGTGCCGGCCTCGCCGTGCAGCCACACGCCCATCGCCGTCGCCTCGAACGGCGGAACCCCGCGGGCCAGGAAGCCCGCAATGATGCCGGCGAGCACGTCGCCGGACCCGGCGGTCGCCAGGTGCGGCGGCGCGTTCTCGTTGATGAGCGCCCGCCCGTCCGGGGCGGCGATCACCGTGTCCGGCCCTTTGAGCACCACGATCGCGCCGCTTTCCGCCGCCGCCATGCGGGCCCGTTCCAGCTTGGAACCGACGGCGTCCGGGAAGAGGCGGGCGAACTCGCCCTCGTGCGGCGTCAGCACGGCCATCGTCCCGCGCGCCCTCAGCGCCCGGAAGGCCGTCTGTCGGCCGCGGGCCATCAGCGTCAGCGCGTCCGCGTCGAGCACGAGGCCGACCGGCAGGCCGATCGCCCGGCGCACCAGCGCGGCCTCGTCCCCCGAAACGCCGAGCCCCGGGCCGATCACCACAGCCCTGAGGCGCGGTTCGTCGAAGAGCGCGGCGACGGCGCCCTCGTCGTCCGCTGGCTTCACCACGAAAGCCGCCCGGTAGGCCGCAACCACCGGGACGGCGGCCGTCGGTGCCGCCACGGTCACGATGCCGGCGCCGGCCCTTAGCGCCGCGGAAGCCGCCAGCCGCGCCGCGCCGCTCGCCTCGACGGGACCGGAGACCACCAGGGCCGCCCCGCGCGTGTATTTGTGGAGACCCGCCTCGGCGGCGGGCCAGAGCGAACGCCAGACGTCCGGCCCGTTGGCGGCAGCGCGCGGCGCGATGCGCTCCAGCACCTGGTCCGGGATGCCGATGTCGGCGACCCGCACGAGACCGGCGTGCGCCCGCCCCGGCATCAGCACGTGCCCCGGCTTGCGGCGGAAAAAGGTGATCGACCGGTCCGCCTTGATGGCGGTGCCGAGCACGGCGCCCGTCGCCCCGTCGATCCCGCTCGGCAGGTCCACCGCCACCACCTTGGCGCCGGCGCGGCGGGCATCGTTGATGGCCGCCACCAGGGCGGCGGCGGCGCCGTCGAGGGGCCGGGCGAGGCCGGCGCCGAAGAGGGCGTCGACGATCACCACGGCGTCGCGGACGAGATCCGGCTCGGCCGGCTCGAGCGGGCCCTTCCAGCGGCCGACCGCCCAGGCCGCGTCGCCCTTGAGGGCGGCCCGCTCGCCGAGCAGGCCGCACCGGACCACGAACCCGCGCTGCGCCAGCACGCGGGCGACCACGAATCCGTCGCCGCCGTTGTTGCCCGGGCCGCAGGCGATGGCGACCCGCGTGCCCTGCGGGTGGCGGGCCGCGATGTCGTCGGCCACCGCGTAGCCGGCGTTCTCCATCAGTGTCGTGCCCGGCACGCCCCCCGCGATGGCGAGGCGGTCGGCCTCTCCCATCTCGGCAGGGGTCAGAAGGAGCGCGCGCAGGGCGTCGCCTTCGGCAAAGGGTGGGGCGGCGGGGTGTTCGGTCATCGGCGGCGGGCGGTCATCCGGGGTTCCGCCCGCAGAGTAAGCCGCCGGCATGGCCCGGCATAGGCCCTCGCCGCGCCTCGGTCCTGTACGTCCGAACGCAAGCATCGGGACGGCGAATGCCAAAACATGATCGTTTTCTATGCAATTGCCTATTTTTTGCGCCTAACATTCGCTCTTGCTTGCCCAAGGTGCGAACCGGCATTGTGCGCACGCCTCATTTCGCGCCACCGACGTGGATCGCACCGTGTGGCACAGCCCGTGCTTTGTAATTGGCGTTCCGGCCACGTGAGGCGGTCGAAACCAAGCGGCGAGGACAAGGAGGCGATGAAGAAAATCGAGGCTATCATCAAGCCCTTCAAGCTCGATGAGGTGAAGGAGGCACTCCAGGAAGTGGGCCTTCAGGGAATCACCGTCACCGAGGCGAAGGGGTTCGGACGCCAGAAGGGCCATACGGAGCTCTATCGGGGCGCCGAGTACGTCGTCGACTTCCTGCCGAAGGTGAAGGTCGAGGTTGTTCTGACCGACGAGATGGTCGACAAGGCCGTCGAAGCCATTCGGAACGCAGCCCAGACCGGCCGCATCGGCGATGGAAAGATCTTCGTCTCGCCCGTTGAAGAGGCCGTGCGAATCCGCACCGGCGAGACCGGCAACGACGCGATCTGATCGTCGTCCGGTTTCCCGCCGCAACCCAAGTTCCGCCCGCCCCCTGGGGCGCGGGCCTGAAAACTTAAGAACACTGAAAGGAAGGGCTCATGACCACTGCTGCCGACGTGTTGAAGAGGATCAAGGACAACGACATCAAATACGTCGACCTGCGCTTCACCGACCCGCGCGGAAAGCTGCAGCATGTCACGTTCGACGTCTCGCTGGTCGATGAGGAAATGTTCGCCGAAGGCACCGCCTTCGACGGCTCCTCGATCGCCGGCTGGAAGGCGATCAACGAGTCCGACATGACGCTGATCCCCGACCCGGCCACCGCCCACGTCGATCCCTTCTTCGCCCAGTCCACGCTCGCCATCTTCTGCGACGTCATCGACCCGCTGTCCGGCGAGCCCTACAACCGCGACCCGCGCTCGATCGCCAAGAAGGCGGAGGCCTACGTCGCCACCCTCGGCATCGGCGACAAGGTGTTCTTCGGTCCGGAAGCCGAATTCTTCGTGTTCGACGACGTGAAGTTCGCCGCCGAGCCCTACCACACCGGCTTCAAGATCGACTCCTCGGAGCTGCCGATCAACTCCTACACGGACTACGAGTCAGGCAACCTCGGCCACCGCGTCCGCAAGAAGGGCGGCTACTTCCCGGTGCCGCCGGTCGACAGCCTGCAGGACATCCGCTCGGAGATGCTCTCGGTCATGGCCGAGATGGGCGTCGCCGTGGAGAAGCACCACCACGAGGTGGCGTCGGCCCAGCATGAGCTCGGCCTGAAGTTCCAGACGCTCACCACCGTCGCCGACCACCTGCAGATCTACAAGTACGCCATCCACCAGGTGGCGAACGCCTACGGCAAGTCGGCGACCTTCATGCCGAAGCCGATCTTCGGCGACAACGGCTCGGGCATGCACGTGCACCAGTCGATCTGGAAGGAAGGCAAGCCGGTCTTCGCCGGCAACCAGTACGCCGACCTGTCCGAGACCTGCCTCTACTACATCGGCGGCATCCTGAAGCACGCCAAGGCGATCAACGCCCTGACCAACCCGTCGACCAACTCCTACAAGCGTCTGGTCCCGGGCTACGAGGCCCCCGTGCTGCTCGCCTACTCGGCGCGCAACCGCTCGGCCTCCGTGCGCATCCCCTACACCACCAACCCGAAGGCCAAGCGCCTCGAGGTCCGCTTCCCGGACCCGACCGCCAACCCGTACCTGGCCTTCTCTTGCATGCTGCTCGCCGGTCTCGACGGCATCAAGAACAAGATCCACCCGGGCGACGCGGCCGACAAGAACCTCTACGATCTGCCGCCGGAAGAGCTGAAGGCCATCCCGACCGTCTGCGGTTCGCTGCGTGAGGCCCTCGCCTCGCTCGACGCCGACCGCGACTTCCTGAAGGCCGGCGGCGTGTTCGACGACGACTTCATCGACAGCTGGATCGAGCTGAAGATGGAAGAGAACATGCGCTACGAGATGACCCCGCATCCGGTCGAGTTCGACATGTACTACTCGCTCTGATCGGGCGGCCGGCGACCGCCGGCCTCTCATCGGCAGCACCTGGATCGGGGCGGCCTTCGGGCCGCCCCGTTTCGTTTGGTCCCTCCCCGCCAGTCCTCCTGATCCGGGCCGACGGCCCCCGTCCGGCGCCCCCTCGGCCCGCGCCCGCCCCGTCGCCCGCAAGGCCCGCCCCGCCCGTCCGTACATGTCCGGTCCGCGTTCGACCGGATCGGATGAGACCGGCGCCGAGGCACGTAAACAGTCCGAAGCCGGCGCATCCTTCGCGTCGGCGACGGCGGCCACCCGTGCCCTCCGCAAGGGGCCGCCGCACGGAGGACGCCATGATCAAGGACCTGCTCATCCCCTTCAGCACCTATCCGGAGCCCGTGCCGTCCGCCTCGATCGGCGCCGCCGTGCGTTTCGCGGAGCGGATCGGGGCCGGCGTGACGGCGCTCGCCTTCGACCTGGAGTTCCATGCTCCTGGCAACGCCATCGCCAACATGGTGCTCGACCTGCCGGCCATGGTGGCGACCGCCAAGGCGCGCGCCCATGCCAACGCGGCGGACTCGACCCGGGTGTTCGAGGACGCCTGCCGGACGAGCGCCATCACCGGCGACGTCATCACCTACCGCTGCGAGGAGTCGCGGATCACCGAGGTGGTCGTGGAAAGCGCCCGCCTGCGCGACCTCACCCTCGTTCCGGCGCCGGAGGCCGGCGTGCAGCAGCAATGGGTGGCGGAGAGCGTCATCTTCGGATCAGGCCGGCCGGTGCTCATCCTGCCCGCGGCCGCCGTGGACGTGCCGCTGACGACGATCGCCGTCGCCTGGGACTGGACCCGGCCGGCCGCGCGGGCGCTCGCCGACGCGATTCCCCTCCTTGGCCGGGCCGAGACGGTGCGGATTTTCACCGTCGGCGACGAAAAGGCCATCCCGAAAACCCATGGCTTCGACGAGATCCGCCGCCACCTGGCGCGCCACGGCATCGACGCGGTCTGCGACCGGGTCGACGGCGGCCGGCGGCCGATCGGCGAGACCATGGCGGGTTACATCGCGACCCACGGCGTCGATCTCCTGGTGATGGGCGCCTATGCGCACTCCCGCATGCGCGACTTCATCCTCGGCGGCGCCACGCGCAGCATGGTGGCCGCGCCGCCGGTGCCGGTCCTGTTGTCGCACTGACCGCGACCCTCCACCAAGCTTCTGTTCGAACTAGCTTTTTTCGCCGGACCGACCCTCCTGTCGGGCCGGCGAGGCTTCTTCTGTCAAGCCGTCATTGTCCCGTCATGTGGCTGTCATCCCTCGGCATTACTCACGAAGCCCGGCGGCCGGCCCACCCTGGCCGCTCACCGAAGTCACGCGGCCGCAGACGCCGCGCAGCAACGTGGAGGCTCGCTATGAGTGATGTCGATCTGTCCAAACTGTCGTGGGACGAGCGGGACGAGGTCATCAATCCGCCGCCGGCCGTGACCGACTTCGACCGCGTGGTCGAGGCCGCGATCTCCCGCCGCGGCTTCCTCGGCGGCCTCCTGGTGTTCGGCTCCGGCGCCGCCGCGCTCGGCAGCGGCCTCCTGAACGCCTCGACGGCGCTCGCCTCGACCAGCCGCTTCGCGTTCAAGCCCATCCCGATCGCCACCGACGGCACCGTGCATGTGCCGGAAGGCTACAGCTGGAAGCCGCTCGCCAAGTGGGGCCAGCCGCTCTTCTCCGGCGTGTCCGATCTCGACCACGAGACCGGCGGCGACGTCGCCTCCTCCGACAAGGTGTTCGGCGAGAACACCGACGGCATGGAGCTGTTCGTGATCGGCGACAAGCAGGTGATCGCCATCAACCACGAGTACGTCAACGAGGACATCAACCTTCCCAAGAATGAGAAGGGCATGCCCACGTCCGCCGATGACGTCGTCAAGCTGCAGAACCTGCAGGGCGTCACCGTCATGGAGATCGCCGAGGGCGCCGACGGCTGGTCGATCGTGGTCGACAGCCCGTTCAACCGCCGCATCCATCACCGCACCGAAATGGTCCTCGACGGCCCTGCCGCCGGCAGCGACCTCGTCAAGACGGACCTCGACCCGACAGGCACCAAGGTCCTCGGCACGCTCAACAACTGCGGCTCGGGCAAGACCCCCTGGGGCACCTACCTGACCTGCGAAGAGAACTTCAACGGCTACTTCGGTTCCACTGTCGCCGACGCCAAGCTGCCGGACGACTACAAGCGCTACGGCATCGCCGCTGAGGGCCGCTATGCTTACGAGAAGTTCGACGAGCGCTTCGACTTCTCCAAGCACCCGAACGAGCCCCGCAAGCAGGGCTATATCGTCGAGATCAACCCGGCCGATCCGACCTCCGTGCCGGTCAAGCACACCGCGCTCGGCCGTTTCAAGCATGAGAACGCCGCCTGCGTGGTGGCCCGCGACGGCCGCGTGGTCGTCTACATGGGCGACGACGAGCGCGGCGAGTTCCTCTACCGCTGGGTCTCCAACGGCATCTACGTGCCGGGCGGCGACACCTCCACGCTCCTCTCGGACGGCACCCTGTCCGTCGCCAAGTTCAACGAGGACGGCGCGGGCGAGTGGCTGGCCCTCACGCCGGAGACCACCGGCATGACCGCCGCCGAGGTCGCGGTGTTCACCCGCATGGCCGCCTCCAAGGTGGGCGCCACCACGATGGACCGTCCCGAGTGGGTGGCCGTGAGCCCGGTCGCCGCCGAGGCCTATTGCTGCCTCACCAACAACAGCCGCCGCGGCGTGAAGACCGACGACGGCAAGATCCGCGGCAACGCCGGCGGCGACCCGATGGCCGTCGGTGGTCCGAACCCGCGCGAGGCCAACGAGTACGGCCAGATCGTCCGCTGGTACCCGGCCGACGAGGATCACACCGCAGGCGGCTTCAAGTGGGACCTCTATGTGATGGCCGGAAACCCGGTCGTCCACAAGGATGCCTACGCCGGCTCCGGCAACATCAACGAAGGCAACATGTTCAACTCGCCGGACGGCATGGTGATCGATAGCACCGGCCTCATCTGGATCCAGACCGACGGCGAGGACAGCAACGAAGGCGCCTTCGCCGGCCAGGGCAACAACCAGATGCTCGCGGGCGACCCGGCCACCGGCCGCATCGAGCGCTTCCTCACCGGCCCGAAGGGCTCGGAAGTGACCGGCCTCACCTGGTCGGCCGACCGCCGCACCATGTTCGTCGGCATCCAGCACCCGGGCGCGCCCTTCCCGGACGGCGAAGGCAAGCTGCCCCGCTCGACCGTGATCGCCGTCAAGCGCGACGACAACGCCCTCGTCGGCTGACGCCGGCAGGAATGGAACCGAAGGGGCGCGCCGGGCAACCGGCGCGCCCTTTTCTCGTGAGGGCTCGCGCCACTGGCCGCCGCGACACATTCAGATGGGCTGTTCGGCCTCCCCAAGACGACATCCCGGCGAAAGCCGGGACCCAACCGTCTCGGAAGTCATCCTCACCGATGCGGATGAGGCACCGTCAGCTGGATCCCGGCCTTCGCCGGCATGACGCCGTTTCTGTTCCCACACGCCCGAAAACACCGCGCCCGTCATGGTCCGCGAAGGCGGACCACCCACGCATTCCTTCCCCCCTCACCCGTACCGCCGCGCCGCCTCCACGGTCAGCCCCAACCCCACGCTGCCGAACGTGTCGCCCTCCACCACCCGCGCGGCCGGAACCGTCGCCAGGATGGCGTCGCGCACGTGGGCGAGCCGGGTCGACCCACCGGTCAGGAACACCGCGTCGATCGCCTCGGCCGTCACGCCCGCTTGGGCAAGGCACGTGGCGACGCGGGCGGCGATGCGGGTCGCAAGCGTCTCGGTGTGGGCGACAAGGTCGCGCCGCTCCACCGCGGCGGCGAGCCCACGCTCCAGGAAGGCGAGGTCCACGGCCGCCCTGCCCTCCTCGGACACGGCGATCTTGGCGCCCTCCACCCCGATGGCGAGGCTGTGGCCGCGCTCCTCCTCCACCACCTTCACCAGCCGCCCGAAGAGGCTTGGGTCGGCGGCGTCGCGCTCCACCTCGTGCAGCGCGCGCAGCGTCTTCGGCTCGTAGAGGCGGTTGATGTTGGACCAGGTGGCCAGATCGTGGAAATACCCCGCCGGCACCGAAAGCCCCTCCCGCTTCATGGCGGAGCGATAGCCGAGGAGCGGCATCACCACGCCGAGCGAGAGCAGCCGGTCGAAGTCGGTGCCACCGATGCGCACGCCGTCGTTGGCCAGGATGTCGTCCGCCCGATCGGCCTTCGCCCGCCGATCCGGCCCGAGCCGCACGATGGAGAAGTCCGACGTGCCGCCCCCGATGTCGGCGATGAGGGCGAGTTCCTCCCGGTCGATCTGGCGCTCGTAGTCGAGGCTGGCGGCGATCGGCTCGAACTGGAACGACACCGCCTTGAAACCGATGGTCCCGGCGATCGCCCGCAGCGTGTCCTCCGCCCGCTGATCGCCGGCCGGATCGTCGTCCACGAAGAACACCGGCCGGCCGTGCACCACCGCGTCGAGCGGCTGACCGGCGGCGATCTCCGCCCGGCGCCGAACGGTGCCGAGGTAGTCCGCGATCACCCGCCGGAAGGTCAGCCGTTCGCGGCCGACCAGGGTCGTCTCGTCGATCAGCGACGTGCCGAGCACGGACTTGAGGCTCCGCATCAGCCGCCCGTGGGCGCCGTCCACATAGGCGCCGATCGCCGCGCGGCCGACGGCGCGCTCGCCGTTCACCGGATAGAAGATGGCGCTCGGAATGGTGTCCGCGCCGCCTTCCAGCGGCACCAGCGCGGGGCTCGGCACGCCGCCCCGGTCGGTCGCGCCGGGGATGCCGAGCGTCGTGTTGGACGTGCCGAAATCGAGACCGCAGGCGGCCATGGAAGGTCTCCCGGAGAAGGGCGATAGGTCGGATGCGGGAATGGGCCGTGAGGGCGGGCGGCTTGGTTCGCACAGGCCGGCGGCGGACGCAACCCCGCCCGGCCGGCCGTTTCGCCGCGCGCCCTCAGAGGAGCGTCGCGAACGTGGCCGCGAGCACCACCACGAGCCCGGCACGGGATGCGGCGCGGGCGGCGCGCGGCCGCCACACCGGCAGGTCCGGCCCGTCCAGGATCCCGTCGAGATCCCGCCGGAGCAGCGACAGCGCCCGGGCGGCCACCACCGCCTGGACATCCAGGCTGGCCAGATCGGCCGAAAGCTTCACCTGAGCGGACGACAGGCTCATCGACACCACACTCGACAAGGACGCAACCATGCCGAACGCACACGCCGGCGGGTTCGATCCCGCCTCGCGTCCGGACGGCCGCTGAACCCGACCCGCCGAACGCGCGGATCTGGGCCACCTCGGCCGCGCCGCCATCCTGCCGCCTCGTCCTTAAGGAGCCGTCACCGGCAGACGGTCGCGGCGGGCTTGCGTGGCAGGCACCGAGATGAGAACATTTCAGAAACATGCACCGTCCCGTGCCGGTTTCGTGGCATTCTTCAACAGGCGAATCATGCGATGCGCTTGGGATTCCGGCCGCGAGGCCGTAAACCAAGCGGGTCCGGCGCGGCCGGCGGGCCGTTCGCCGGGCGAGCGACGTTCGGCCGGCGGCATGGAGCCGGCGCGGTATGGCCGGCAGCGACAGGTTTGAACGAACGACATGACGGACCGCAGCGATCTCTTCGGCGACGACACCCCTCCGGTCACGGCTGAGGCCGCCCCGGCGGCCAAGCCCGCGCGGGCGGCGAAGACGCGTCCGGCCGTCCCCGGTGCGGCGCCCGCAGCGCCGGCCGCGAAGGCACCGTCCACCCCTGGCGAGCAGGACTACAACGCCTCTGCCATCGAGGTGCTGGAGGGGCTGGAGCCCGTCCGCCGCCGCCCCGGCATGTATATCGGCGGCACCGACGACCGGGCCTATCACCACCTCTTCGCCGAGGTGATCGACAACTCCATGGACGAGGCGGTCGCCGGCCACGCCTCCTGGATCGAGGTCGAGCTCTCCGCCGACGGCTTCCTCACCGTCACCGACAACGGCCGCGGCATCCCGGTGGACCCGCACCCGAAATTCCCCGACAAGTCGGCGCTCGAAGTCATCATGTGCACGCTCCACGCGGGCGGCAAGTTCGACAGCAAGGTCTACGAGACCTCCGGCGGCCTGCACGGCGTCGGCGTCTCGGTGGTGAACGCCCTCTCCGAAACGCTCGAGGTGGAGGTCGCCCGCGGCCGCCAGCTCTACCGCCAGACCTTCTCGCGCGGCATTCCGCAGGGCCCGCTGCAGAAGCTCGGCGAGACCATGAACCGGCGCGGCACCCGCGTGCGCTTCCGCCCGGACCCGCAGATCTTCGGCCCCGAGCAGGGCTTCGAGCCGGCGCGCCTCTTCAAGATGGCGCGGTCCAAGGCCTATCTCTTCGGCGGCGTTGAGATACGCTGGTCCTGCGACGAGAGCCTCGTCGCCGGCAAGCCGACGCACGCGGAGGCGGTCTTCAAATTCCCCGGCGGCCTCAAGGACTTCCTCGTGGAGGCGCTCGAGGGCGAGCGCCGTGTGGCCGACGAGATCTTCGCCGGGAAGACGGGCAACGGCGGGCACGGCTCGGTGGAATGGGCGGTGGCCTGGTTCGCCGGCGACGGCTTCGTCAACTCCTACTGCAACACCATCCCGACCCCCGGCGGCGGGACCCACGAGCAGGGCCTGCGGATCGCCCTCACCCGGTCGCTGAAGTCCTACGGCGAGATGGTCGGCAACAAGCGCGTCGCCCAGGTGACGCCGGACGACGTGATGACGTCGGCGGGCGGGCTCCTGTCGGTGTTCGTGCGCGAGCCGGAGTTCGTCGGCCAGACCAAGGACAAGCTCGCCACGGCGGACGCCGCCCGCATCGTGGAGAACGCCGTCAAGGACGCCTTCGACCACTTCCTCACCGGCTCCCCGGCCCAGGCCGGGCGCCTCCTGGAGTGGGTGATCGAACGCGCCGACGAGCGCCTTCGCCGGCGCCAGGAGAAGGACGTCCAGCGCAAGTCGGCGATCCGCAAGCTGCGCCTGCCGGGCAAGCTCGCCGACTGCTCGCAGACGGCCGCGCAGGGCTCCGAGATCTTCATCGTGGAGGGCGACTCGGCCGGCGGCTCCGCCAAGCAGGCGCGCGACCGGGCGAGCCAGGCCGTGCTGCCGCTCCGCGGCAAGATCCTCAACGTGGCGAGCGCCGGCCGCGACAAGCTCGCCGCCAACCAGCAGCTCTCCGACCTTCTCCAGGCGCTCGGCGTCGGCACGCGCAGCCACTACCGGGAGGACGATCTCCGCTACGACAAGGTCATCATCATGACCGACGCGGACGTGGACGGCGCCCACATCGCCTCGCTCCTGATCACCTTCTTCTACCGGGAGATGCCGGAGTTGATCCGCGGCGGCCACCTCTTCCTGGCGGTGCCCCCGCTCTACCGGCTGACCCACGGCGGCAAGACCGTCTACGCCCGCGACGACGCCCACCGGGAAGAGCTGCTGCGCACCACCTTCCGCAACAAGAAGCCGGAGATCGGCCGCTTCAAGGGTCTCGGCGAGATGATGCCGGGGCAGCTGAAGGAAACCACCATGGACCCGAAGACGCGCACGCTCCTGCGGGTCGGCATCGTGGACGACGAGATCGCGCTCACCGCCGACACGGTGGAGCGGCTGATGGGCAACAAGCCGGAGGCCCGCTTCGCCTTCATCCAGGAAAACGCCGCCTTCGCCACCGATCTCGACATCTGACAGCAAGCTCGTGAGGTTCGGACGAGTCCGAACCTCACGATACGGGTATGAGGCCGGCTACCGATCCGGGCATGGCGCCCGGACCGGCCCCCACATCTGACTTACAGTCGGCTCAGAATTCCTCGCCGCCGCCGAAGTCCATGTCACCGTCGTCGACGCCCGGATCCTCCGCCGGCGGCTCCTCGGCCGGCGTTTCGGCGGCGTTCGCCTCGTCGCCGGTGAACATGCCGGCCAGCATGCTGCCGAGCAGCATGCCGCCCGCGACGCCCATGGCGGTCTGCGCTGCGCCGGCCAGGAAGCCGCCGCCGCCCATGCCGCCACCCATGCCCGGCCGCATGCTCTGCATGCCGCCGCCCATCGTGCCCATCCCGGCGCGCGCGCCCGTCGTCGGCACCCGGCCGGACATGGCGCCGCCCGCCGCCCGCGGCGCCGGCGGCCGCGCGCCCCAAAGGCCGCCGAAGCCGCCGCGGCTCTCCGGCTCCGGCGCGGAGGACGCCTCCAGCTCCTCGATGCGCCGCTGCGCCTCCATCAGCGCCTGCTCCTGCATGACGATCGTCTGGGCCATGTAGTAGGGCGCGCCCGGCTGGGCGGAGATCCGGTCGTGGATGAAACGCTCGGCTTCCGGGTCGCGCGGCGGCGCCTGCCGCTCCACCGCTTCCAGCTTGCCGAACAGATCACGGATGACGGAACGCTCGTCCTGGTTCATGCCTTGGCCTCCTAGACGGGACGCGTCAGGACGGCGCCCCGGGTAACGGACGGCGTCGCTGCACCGTCCTTTCCATCATCTACGAAGGAGCCGGCCGTCATCATCCCGTCGCATCCGGGAAATCACGGATCCGCCGCCGGTGCCCTCCCCCCGATGCCTCCTCTTGACGCATCGAGGTCCGAGGCATAGGGTCACCTCATGCCTAGCCCCTCGATGCATGCCGACGACGCCGCAAGGCGGGAGCCGAAGTCCGCGCCCGACCTGTCCAGCCGCGCCTATTGGAACGGCACCATCAAGATGAGCCTTTCCAAGTTCTTCATCCTCAGGGTGCTGCACGACCGTCCCATGCACGGCTACGACATCGCCCGCACGGTGGAGCGCACCACGAACGGCTGCTGCTCGCCGTCGGAGGGCACCATCTACCCGGTGCTCCGCGAGTTCGAGGAAGGCGGCTATGTCACCTTCGCGGCCGAGGTCGTCGCCGGCCGCGAACGCAAGGTCTACACCCTCACCGAGAAGGGCAGGGACGCGCTTCGGGTCGCCATCGACGCCTGGATGGAGATCACCGACGCGCTCGTCGCCGCCGACCGGGTGATCCCCCGCCCCGACGGCGCGGCCTCCTGCTGCGACTGACTCGCCTTCGCCCCGACCGCCCCCGCTCCTGCCCGTCTCGACGCCCGCCCCTTCCGGAGGATCCTGGTGCCCCACCCCTCGGCCGACCCTTGCGCGGCGCCCATCCTCCTTCGACACGGGTCGCTCGCCGACCGGAGCGGCGCCCTCCCCGCGGCGCGCCGTCCATGATGGCCGCGCTCCGCCAAGGCCCCCTGCCGCCCGCCGCCCTGGTGGCCATTCTCGGCACCACCCAGGTGATCGGCTACGGCACGCTCTACTACGCCTTCGCCATCCTGGCGGAGGACATCGCGGCGAGCTTCGCCTGGCCGGTGTCGTGGATCTACGGCGCCTTCTCCGTGGCGCTGCTCGTCGGCGGCTTCGCGGCGCCGCCGGTCGGCCGGGCGCTCGACCGCCACGGCGCGCCGGCCGTGATGACGGTCGGGTCGGCGGCGGCGGCGCTCGCCCTGGCGGCCACGGCCTTCGCGCCCTCCCCGCTCCTCTTTGCGGCCGGCCTGATCCTGGTCGAGGTCGCCGCCACCCTCATCCTCTACGACGCTGCCTTCACGGCGCTCGTCCAGGCGTGCGGCACGGGCGCGCGCAGCCGCATCACCCACCTCACCCTGATCGCCGGCTTCGCCTCCACGCTGTTCTGGCCGCTCACGTCCTTTCTCCACACGGAGGCCGACTGGCGGACGGTGCTTCTCATCTTCGCCGGCCTGAACCTCTTCGTCGCCCTGCCGCTGCACGCCCTGATGGCCGTCGCCGGCCGCCGGTCCGCCATCGAGCAGCCTACCGCCTCGGCCGCCCCGGCCCTCCCGCGCGACCCGCCCATGCCCCCGGCGATCGCCAAGCGCGTCTTTCTCCTCGTCACCGTCGGCTTCGCGCTCTCCGGCTTCCTCCTCTCGGCCCTCCTCGCCCAAATGGTGCCTGCGCTCACCGCCCTCGGGCTCGGCACCTCGGCGCTCGTCGTCTCCACCCTGTTCGGCCCGGCGCAGGTGCTCGTGCGCTTCGTCAACATGGTGTTCGGCGTCCGCCGCCATCCCCTGGCGGTGACGCTGTTCGGCATGAGCATGCTTCCGGCCGCCGTGCTCATCCTCGCCGCCTCGGCCCCGGCCGTCGCCGGCGCTGCGGTGTTCGCCATCCTCCTCGGCTTCGGATCCGGCCTGAAGAGCATCGTGCAGGGCACCCTCCCCCTCGCCCTTTTCGGCGGCGCGTCCTACGGGGCGCGGCTCGGCCGCATGGCGCTGGTGCGCCAGTTCCTCGCCGCCGCGGCGCCCTTCCTGTTCGCCTGGCACCTGGAGGTGCAGGGTCCGACGCCCGCCCTCCTCACCCTGGCGCTCGTCGGCCTCCTCGGCGTCGCCGCCTTCCTGGAGATCGCCCGCATCCGCCGGGCCCTCCACGCCGCTCCGGCGGCGCTTACCGCAGAACCCCATGCCTGAAGGAGCCCTCGCCATGCGCGGCACCGACCTTCCCGACCACGACGTCTTCCCCGCCCTCGACGCGCGCTTCCTCGCCCCCGTCGACCCGGATCTCTACGCCCCCGCCGACGGCGCCCGCCATCCGCCGCGCATCCTCCTCCTCTACGGGAGCCTGCGCGAGCGCTCCTACAGCCGCCTCCTCGCCTACGAGGCCGCCCGCCTTCTGGAGCGCTTCGGCTGCGAGACCCGCATCTACGACCCCACGGGCCTGCCGCTGCCGGACGGCGCCCCCGCCGACCACCCGAAGGTGGCGGAACTTCGGGCGCTCAGCGAATGGTCCGAGGGCCAAGTCTGGGTCAGCCCGGAGCGGCACGGCGCCATCACGGGCATCATGAAGGCGCAGATCGACTGGATCCCGCTCGCCATCGGCGCCATCCGCCCCACCCAGGGCCGCACCCTCGCGGTCTGCCAGGTCTCCGGCGGCTCCCAGTCGTTCAACGCGGTGAACACCCTTCGCCTGCTCGGCCGCTGGATGCGCATGGTCACCGTCCCCAACCAGTCGTCCGTGCCGAAGGCGTTCCAGGAGTTCGACGAGGCCGGCCGCATGAAGCCCGGTCCGCTCTACGAGCGCGTGGTCGACGTGATGGAGGAACTGGTGAAGTTCACCTACCTCGTCCGCGACCGCTCCGACCGCCTCACCAGCCGCTACAGCGAGCGGCGCGAGGCCGGCCTCAAGGCGGAAAGCATCGCCACCACCCTCGCCGCCAAGGCGGTCGCGAACGACTGATACCGAGCGGGTGCCAGCCGGTCCGCCATCCGTCGAAGCCTTCTCCGATCAGGTTGCATCACCGGATCGATGAGAGAATGCTCCACCCTCTCGAATCGGAAGCGGTCGGAGGACCGCCGGGCCAGGCGCGCCGGGGAGACGGGATATGGCGGAGGAACGGAACGGCCCGGCCGGCGGGATCGTCAAGGCGGCCGCGCTCACCGCCCTCGCCATGGTGGCCTTCGCGGCCAACTCCCTCCTCGCCCGCGCAGCCCTCGTGGACGGCGCCATCGACCCGTGGCGCTACACGGTCGTCCGGCTCGTCTCCGGCGCGCTCATGCTTCTCGCCCTCCTCGCCTGGCGCGACCGGCGCGCCGCCGCCGCCCGCGCGGGCGGCTGGCTCTCTGGCCTCGCGCTCTTCGTCTACGCCGTCGCCTTCTCGGTCGCCTACATCCGGATCGGCGCGGCGCTCGGCGCCGTCGTGCTCTTCGCCGTGGTCCAGATCAGCATGGTGACCTGGGGCATGGTCCAGCGGCAGGGCCCGACCCTCCGCGAGGCGGCGGGCCTTGCCGTCGCCTTCGCGGCCTTCGTCTACCTGGTCTCCCCCGGCCTTGCCGCGCCCGATCCGGTCGGCACGGCGCTCATGGCCGCCTCCGGGATCGCCTGGGCGGCCTATTCGCTCCGGGCGCGGGGCGTTGCCGATCCGCTCGGCGCGACGGCCGGCAACTTCTGGCGCGCCGCCCTCCTCGGCCTGCCGCTCCTCGCCGCCTCCGGCGCGTCCGCCATGACGGCGACGGGCTTCGCCCTCGCCGTCGTCTCCGGCGCCATCACCTCCGGCGTCGGCTATGCGGTGTGGTACGCGGCCCTCCCCCATCTCACCCCCACCAAGGCGGCCGTGGTCCAGCTCACCGTTCCGGTGATCGCCGCCTTCGGCGCGGTGACGCTTCTCGACGAACCGCTCACCGTCCGCCTCGTGTTGGCGACCACGGCCATTCTCGCCGGCGTCGCGCTCACCATTTCGGCACCCGCCCGGCCGACCCCGGTCAAGGATCGCCCGTCCACGCGATCGTGATGGGCGCCCGGCGGCCGGGTCTGGCATTTTTCCTGAGGACGAGCGCGGGCGCCGGCGGTGTAACGGACCGCCCAACGCCGCGAACACCGTGGGGGAGCGCGACGGTGCGGAACGAAGACGCGTTGGCCACCCTGATGCGGCAGGCCCTTGAGGGCGACAAGGCCGCCTATCGGGATTTTCTCGCCCGTGCGGCGGTGGACATCCGCGCGATGGCCCGGCGCCGCCTGCCGGCCTCCGCGCAGGCGGACCTGGAGGATGTGGTGCAGGAAACCCTGCTGGCGATCCACGCCAAGCGTCACACGTGGCGGCCGGACCGGCCGATCGGTCCATGGCTCGCCGCCATCGCCCGCTACAAGGCGATCGACGCCATCCGCCGCCGCGGCGCCCGCCCGGCGGAGGATATCGCCGACTACGAGCACCTCATCGCCGCGCCCGAGGTCGAGACCGTGTCGGCGCACGACGTCCAGACCGTGCTCGACGCCCTGCCGCCGGGCCAGCGCTCGGTGGTGAGCGCCATCACCTTGGAAGGCCGGTCCATTCGCGAGACGGCGACCGGGTTCGGGATGAGCGAAGTCGCCGTTCGGGTGGCGCTCCATCGGGGCCTTGCCGCCATCCGCAGCCGCATGGGACGCACCACATGAACACCGACGACCTGATCGCCAGCCTTGCCGACGACGCCGCGCCGGCCCTGCCTCGCCCCGCTCGCCTGCTCGGCCTCGCGCTCGTGGCGGCGGTCGCGGCGACCGCGGTGGTCTTTGCCCTTCTCCTCGGCTCCGTGCGCGCGGAGGTGACCAACCTCAACGGCGATGCGCGCCTGGCGCTGAAGTTTGCCGTCACCCTCGCCCTGGTCGGGTCCGCCTTCGTGCTCCTGGCGACCCTCGCTCATCCGGAGCGTCCCCGCCCGCGTGCGTTTGCGATTCTCGGCGTTCCGCTCGCGCTTCTTCTCGGCGGCGTCCTGTTGGAAGTCGCGGCTCTTCCCGCCGCCGAAATCGGGCCGGCCCTCGTCGGGTCCAACAGCCTCGCCTGCCTCGTCTATGTGCCGCTGCTCGGCGCACTCCCGCTCGCGGTCCTCCTGACGGCCCTTCGCCGCGCGGCGCCGACGCGGCCGGCCCTTGCAGGTCTAGCTGCCGGCCTTCTCGCGGGTGGCATCGCGGCCACCGCCTATGGCACCTACTGCCCGGACGACAGCCCCCTCTTCGTCGCCACCTGGTACGGCCTCTCCGTCGGCCTGCTCGCGCTCGCCGGCGCCGCCGCCGGACAGCGGATCCTGCGCTGGTAGCTCCCCGCCCGCGCGCACCTCTCCGCACACGCGGCGATCACGCGCTTGTGCCCGTAACGGCCGCCGCGCATCCGCCGAATGACGGAGGACCCGTCCGACAGGACGGGCCGCTCCCCTTCGATGAGCCCGGAGAGATCCTTCATGACCACCCGCCGCGCCCTTCTCGCCGCCGCCGTTGCGGCCGTCGCCCTCCTCGGCGTCGCCCGTCCCGGCCCCGCCCTCGCCGAGACCGCGACGCCCTTCACCACCGCCGCCTTCGACGCCGCCAAGGCCGAGGGCAAGTCCATCCTGGTGGAGATCAGCGCCCCCTGGTGCCCCACCTGCAAGGCGCAGAAGCCCATCCTGGCCGACATCAAGGGCAGGCCGGACTTCGGCCCGCTCGTCATCATGGAAGTGGACTTCGACAGCCAGAAGGACGTGGTGCGCGCCCTCGGCGCCCAGATGCAGAGCACGCTGATCGCCTTCAAGGGCACCACGGAAACGGGCCGATCCGTCGGCGACACCGATCCGGCCTCCATCGAAGCCCTCGCCCGCTCCGCGCTCTGAGGTTCGCCCGTCATGATCGGCTTCGCCTTCCTCGCCGGCGTCCTCTCCATCCTGTCGCCCTGCGTGCTGCCGGTGCTGCCGATCGTGCTCGGGGCGGCGGTGTCTGAGCACCGCCTCGGCCCGGTGGCGCTTGCCACCGGCCTTGCGCTCTCCTTCACGGCGATCGGCCTCTTCGTCGCCACTGTGGGCTTCGCCATCGGGCTCGACGCCGGGGTGTTCCGCACCGTCTCGGCCATCCTCTTGATCGGCCTCGGCCTCGCGCTCCTGGTGCCGGCCGCGCAGGTGCGCCTCGCCGCCGCCGCCGGCCCCATGGGCGACTGGACGGAGCGCCACCTCGGCGGCTTCTCCACCAGCGGCCTCGGCGGCCAGTTCGGCGTCGGTCTGCTGCTCGGCGCGGTGTGGAGCCCGTGCGTCGGCCCGACGCTCGGCGCCGCGTCCATCATGGCCGCGCGGGGGGAGAACCTCTGGGCGGTGGCCGCCACCATGCTGGTGTTCGGCATCGGCGCCGGCCTGCCGCTCGTCGGCCTCGGCTACCTGTCGCGCGAGCGGCTGATGCGGCTTCGCGGCCGCATGCTCTCGGCCGGGTCGGGCGCCAAGTCCATCCTCGGCGCGCTCCTCCTCGTCGCCGGCGCCCTCATCCTCTCCGGATGGGACAAGCGCCTGGAGACCATCCTGGTGGATATGAGCCCGGAGTGGCTGACCCGCCTTACCACCAGCTTCTGAGCCAAACAGCTCCGGCCGCCGCCCTTTCATGAAAGCGCGGCCGGAGACCCTGCCCCCTCACGCCGCCTTCAGCCTGCCGCGCACCAGGTCCGTCACCACGCCCTTCATCCGATAGACGAGGGCGACCGGCAGCGGGTCGGCCCGGCGGCAGAAGGCGAGCTTGCGTACATATCCGTGCACCGTCCAGGTGGACCAGGTGTTCACGGCGAAATAGGCCACGTCGCCCGGATTGAGGGTCCGGCTCGTTCCGGCCTCGTCGGTCACCGTCACCGAGCCTTCCAGGATCAGCACCGTCTCCTCCCAGCCGAAATGCCAGCGGAAGGCGCCGTCCGTGCAGTCCCACACGCAGGTGGACGCCGCGCCGTCGAGGCTGCGCGACTGCACGCCGCTGCGGGCGAACGGGGCGCCCGCCACCACGTGCGCCGGGTTGATCGGCGCCGGCTGCAGGTCGATGGCCTCGAGCGCGCTCGCCACCACCGGTTCCGTCTCCGTCCGCCGCGCCATCAGGGCGCCGGCCAGCAGTCCGATCAGGATCTTCACGCGCTTTCCTCCACCCGCGTCACACCAGTGCGCGCAACCCTAGGGACAGGGCCGTCAGGAAGACGTGAAGCCGATGCGGACAATTCAAACCATCGGCCAATTCGCTCAGAGCCCGTGGTCGACGAGGAAGGTGGTGAGGGCGTGCGTCACCGCGATCGGCCGCTCCAGGCTGGCGAGATGCCCGCACACCGGCATCACCGCCAGCCGCGCGCCGGGGATCTGGTCCACCATCTCCTCGGCCATCTCGCGCGGTGTGATCGCATCCCCGTCGCCGACGATCACCAGCGTCGGGCAGGCGATCCGCGGCAGCCCGCCACGTGCGTCCGGACGGCCCATGATGGCCCGCTGCTGCCGCGCGAAGACCTCCGCCCCGGTTTCCTCGGCCATCGCCCGGACGGTTTCGGTCAGGGCCGCGTCCTCCAGCCGGCTTGGATGGAGCAGCATCGGGATCTGCAGGTCCGGGATCTCGGCGAACCGCCCGGCCTCCGCGATGGCGATCTGCCGGGTCCGCCGCTCGCTCGCCTCCGGCGTGTCGGCGCGGGCGCTCGTGTCCATCAGCACCAGGCCGCGCACCCGCTCCGGGGCCGCGCGCATCACCGAGAGCGCCACGTAGCCGCCCATGGAAAGTCCCGCCAGCACAAATCGCTCCGGCGCCATCGCCAGAAGTGTCGCGGCGATGTCATCGATCGTCTCCGCCTCTCGATGATTCGCCACCAGGACGGGTCTTTCGCCTTCCATGGCCTTGATCTGGTGGTCGAAGAGCGTTCCGGTACAGTTGAGGCCGGGTACGAAGATCACCGGATCAGCCATGTGACACACTCCGAATCTGTTCAGCCGGTTCACCAGACGGGTGAGAAGTCGGACGAAAACGCATGAAAACCGGCGGAAACGATTGACATCACCCGGTTCGTCCCTATTTTCAGGGTCCGATTGAAGATACGCAACTTCATGCGTGAGCCATCACGTTTTCTGAACGCGCGGCTGTTACCGATCGAACCCGATACCCCTTCGACACCGTCACGGTTGGAACGCACCTACAACATGTCATTTTCCGAACTCGGCCTTAGCGACAAGGTTCTGGCCGCCGTCGAGGCGGCTGGCTACACGACGCCTACCCCGATCCAGGCCGAGGCCATCCCCCACGCCGTCTCCGGACGTGACGTCATCGGCATCGCCCAGACGGGCACCGGCAAGACGGCGTCCTTCGTGCTGCCCATGATGACGCTCCTTGAAAAGGGGCGCGCCCGGGCGCGCATGCCGCGGACGCTCATCCTGGAGCCGACGCGCGAGCTCGCCGCCCAGGTGGAGGAGAACTTCGTCAAGTACGGGGTGAACCAGAAGCTGACCGTGGCGCTCCTCATCGGCGGCGTCTCCTTCGACGAGCAGGATCGCAAGCTCGACCGCGGCGTCGACGTGCTGATCGCCACCCCGGGCCGCCTGCTCGACCACTTCGAGCGCGGCAAGCTGCTCCTCAACGGCGTCGAGATCCTCGTCATCGACGAGGCGGACCGCATGCTCGACATGGGGTTCATTCCGGACATCGAGCGCATCCTGAAGCTCATCACCAAGAAGCATCAGACGCTCTTCTTCTCCGCCACGATGCCGCCGGAGATCCAGCGGCTGACGGAGAGCTTCCTCACCAATCCCGTCCGCATCGAGGTCGCCAAGCCGGCCACCACGGCCAAGACGGTGGCCCAGCGTCTGATCGCGTCCGGCTACGAGGCGCACGAGAAGCGCCAGGTGCTGCGCGACCTGATCGCCGACGCCAAGGACCTGAAGAACGCCATCGTCTTCTGCAATCGCAAGAAGGACGTGGCGGTGCTGTTCCGCAGCCTGGAGAAGCACGGCTTCAACGTCGGCGCCCTCCATGGCGACATGGACCAGCGGGCCCGCATGGCGACCCTCGACGCCTTCAAGAAGGGCACGCTCACCCTTCTGGTCGCCTCCGACGTCGCCGCCCGCGGCCTCGACATTCCGGACGTCAGCCACGTCTACAACTTCGACGTCCCGATCCACGCGGAGGACTATGTCCACCGCATCGGCCGCACCGGCCGGGCCGGACGTTCCGGCACCGCCATCACCCTGGTGACGCCGGACGACATCAAGTACCTCTCCGCCATCGAGAAGCTCACCGGCGACGACGTGGAGTGGATCGGCGAGAAGGTCCAGGCCGACCCGGACTCGCGCCGCCGTCGGCGGGCCGCCTCCGCGTCGCCGTCCCGCGGGGACCGTTCCGAGCGGGGTGATCGTCCCGAGCGCAGCAATCGATCCGACCGCCCTGACCGGAGCGACGACGCCCGTCCGAGCGCCCGCGTCAGCCGCAGCCGGCCCGACCGTCCGCGTGCGGCCGAGGACGGCGCCGAGCGCGCCCCCCGCGCCGCCGCCGAGGACCGTCCCGAGCGGGCACCGCGCGTGCGCGCCGAGCGGACCGAGCGTCCGGAGGCTCCGGTCGAGCGTGAAGCCGCGCCCGTCGAGGCCCGTGCCCCGCGCGAGCCCCGGCGCGATGCGGCGCCTCGCCCGGCCGATCCGCGCCCGCCCCGTCGGGAGGAGCGTCCCGCGCCCCCGCGCGGCGGCGATCGGAACGGCCGACCGCGCCGCGATCACGACGACGGCCCGACCGTCATCGGCCTCGGCGACCACGTTCCGGCCTTCCTGCTGCGTCCGGTGCGGACGGTCAAGCAGGCAAGCTGACGCGTTTTTTATGCGCACTGTCGCGGCTTGATTGCAGCTTATGTTCGTAGATCGGCGGGGTTTCAGACCCCGCCGTTTCATTTTGGGGCAGTGGCCACGTCCCCAGATAGATGCCGCCGGCAGTCTTCACCAGTAAGCTGCAGTTTTGCGCAAATCCGGATCCGGATTAACCACGTATTCACATAGCTGAACTAACATCTATGACGAACACGGGCATCGCGGGGCGAGAATGTCGCAGCGGGAAGAATTCCAGCGGACCATCGGCTACGGAGAGGCTGCCATCGGCCAGCTCCGGCGGAACGAGATTCCGGCCTACCCGCGCAACTACGAGCTCTGGTACACCTATTGTGCCGGGTTCAATCATGCCCTCAACAAGGCGGTGAACGACATCCTCCGCGCGCGGGGTCATATCAACACCGACGAAGTGCATGAGATATACAGCCAGTTCCTGGCCCCGTCGCGGCTCGGCGATCGGATCGAGGAGGTCGGCAGCCGGCTGTCCGACGAGATCAACGAGGTCGTGGGCGCCGTCGAACAGACCATTTCGGCCAACGCGCGTTATTGCGAGAGCCTGAGCGAGTCCACCTCCGAGCTCCTGTCGACCACCGATCAGAAGCGCGTCCTCTCCATCGTCCAGAACCTGATCACCTCCACCCGCTCGTCGGAGGCCACCAACCGCCTCCTGGAGGCGCAGCTCGCCGACAGCCGCAAGCAGATCGCCGACCTGCAGGAAAGCCTGGACGCCATCCGGTTCGAGAGCCTGACCGACGAGCTGACCACGCTCGCCAACCGCAAGCACTTCGACCAGTCGATCGAGCGCGCCGTCGCCAACTCGCGCGACAGCGACGAGACCTTCTCGCTGCTGATCACCGACATCGACCATTTCAAGACCTTCAACGACACCTACGGCCACCAGACCGGCGACCAGGTGCTGCGTCTCGTCGGCCTTGCCGTGAAGCAGAACGTGAAGGGCCAGGATATCGCCTGCCGCTACGGCGGCGAGGAGTTCGCCATCATCCTGCCGCGCACCGGTCTCGACCACGCGCGCACCGTGGCGGACCACATCCGCATCGCCGTCATGTCGAAGGAACTGGTCAAGCGCTCGACGGGCGAGAACCTCGGCTACATCACCATTTCGATCGGCGTCTCCACCTGGAAACCCTCCGACACCGTCGCCTCGGTGATCGAGCGCGCCGACGCGTCGCTCTATCTCGCCAAGCGCAACGGCCGCAACCGGGTCTGCACCGAGCGCGACCTCGCCGTCATGGAGCGGCGGAAGGAGACCGGGCGCGGCGCGGCCTGACCGTCCCGCCCGCCTTTTTCTTCACCGCCCCGCGCCGCGCCGCCGCGAACGCACCCTCGGCAAACGCCGCGAAGGTCTCAGGCTCGTCATAGAGCCGCTCCGGCGCCCGCCAATAGCTGGTGATCGTGCGCGCGCCGTCCTTGGTCCCGTAGCTGAACGGCGCCGATCCCTCCGCCTCGAAGTCCGCCCGGTTGCCGTCGTCCACCTTGAGATAGAGCGTGTCGTCCGCCACGAGCGCCACCATCAGGCCGTCGCGGAAGAGGCCGTGCCCGCCGAACATACGCTTGCGCGTCACGCCGCCGACAGGTCCGAACAGCTCGTCGAGCAGATCCAGGAAGCTGCCGTCCGCCATCGCCATGCCCCTCCGTCGTAAGGTGCGCACCAGCCGGACGGCGCCGCGCCGAGGCCGGCCCGCGGGCGCCCCCCGCCCACTCTCCCTCGACCTACCGGGCCGCGTCGAGCCCCATCTGCCAGAAGGCCGCCTCCAGGCGCGAAGCCTGGGCGAAGAGATCCGCCAGCCGCTCGAACCGTGTCGCCGGCAGGTCCTCACCCGCCAGCCGGTCAAGCGTCGCCACCGCCCCCTCCGCCACCACCCGATAGGCCTCGCCCGCATACTCGGCGATCCAGAAGGCATAAGGGTTGGCCGGATCGAGCGTCCCCGGCAGCGCCGCCAGCCGCTCGGCGATCACGCTGTAACCGATCACGCATGGGCTCAGCGCCACGTGGAGGTCCAAGAGGTCGCCGGTGAGACCCGCGTCGATCACGAACCGCGTATAGGCGGTCGTCGGAATGTCCTCCGGCGTCGCCGCCATGGCCTCCCGCGTCAGCCCCCAGCCGGCGCAGGTGCGTACATGCAGATCCATCTCAAGTTCAAGAATGGCCTTCAACCCATTGAGCCCATACTGCATCTCGTCCAGCGAGCGGCTCTTGAACACCGCCAGCGCATAGGCTCGTGCGAACTGGATGAGGAAGAGATAGTCCTGCACCAGATAATGCCGAAACGCCCCCTCGGGCAGCGTCCCCGCCGCCAGCTGCTCCACGAACGCATGGTGCGTATACGCCCGCCACGGCTCCGGCCGCGCCGCGACGAGACGGGAGAGCAGGGTGGACTGGGTCATGAGGTCTCCGGGGTTGCGATGGGGTCAGCCCGACCGGGCATAGCAACGCCAGCCGCTAAAGCGCAAGGACCGCGCCGCCGCCGGCGCCCGCTCCAGAATGGCGACTCCATCCCCACCCCCGCGCCATCGTCATGGTCCGCTTCCGGCGAACCATCCACGCATTCACGCCGTCCGCCGTCGATCCTCCCCGCCCGCCCAAAGCGTGGGTGGTCCGCCTTCGCGGACCATGACGATGGAGGGGTTCAGGCACACTGACCGCTGCTGGGGATGGTGATGGTGATGGTGATGGTGATGGTCTCCGGTGCGAGCCAAGACAAAAGCCGGGGTTCGAACCGCACCGGCTCCGAGGAAGGCACAACCTCCCCCACCCCCGCGTGACCGTCATGGTCCGCTTCAGGCGGACCATCCACGCATTCACCCCGTCCGCCGTCGATCCTCCACGCCCGCCCAAAGCGTGGGTGGTCCGCCTGCGCGGACGATGACGATGGGGGCACACCCCGTCACCCGCCAGCGCCCCCGCCATAAGCCCCTCACCCCGCCGACATCTCCGCCGCCACGAGGCTCACGCTTTCGCCGCAGCCGCAGGCGCTCACCTGGTTGGGGTTCAGGAACGTGAATCCGGTCTTCAGCGTCGTCCGCTCGAAGTCCATCTGGGTGCCGAGCAGAAACAGCACCGCCTTCGGATCCACGAACACCGTCACGCCATGGGCGTCCACCCGCTCGTCGCCGGGGCGGGTGTCGGTGGCCAGTTCCATGGTGTAGCTCATGCCGGCGCAGCCGCCGTTCTTGACGCCGACGCGCACGCCGAGCGCCGGGGTATCGGCGTTGTCCAGAATTTCGCGGACGCGATCGGCGGCCGCTTCCGTCACCGTCATCACGTCCAGCTTGCGTCTTGCGGTAGCCATGCTCGGGTCTCCTGAAACACATCCGGTTCAAGGCCGGACGGATCTTATCCCAAGAAGGATCAATAGAAATTCAAGGCGACCTGCGCCTCTTCGCTCATCCGGTCGGGCGTCCACGGCGGATCGAACACCATGGTCACCGCCACCCCGCTGACGCCGTTCACCGTGGCGACCGCATTCTCCACCCAGCCCGGCATCTCGCCGGCGACCGGACAGGCCGGTGCCGTCAGCGTCATGTCGATCTTCACGAACCGGTCATCGTCGATGTCGATCCGGTAGACGAGCCCGAGTTCGTAGATGTCCGCCGGGATCTCCGGGTCGTACACCGTCTTCAGCGCCGCGATGATGTCGTCCGTCAGACGGTCGATCTCCTCGGGCGGGATGGCCGCGCCGGCCCCGGTGGCGGGCTTGTTGGGCCCCGCCTCGTCCGTGGTCGCCTCGGCGGCTTTCATGCTGGTCGCTGCCATGTCGTCCATCGTGGTCTCTCACCCGAACAGAGTTTCGGCCTTCCGCAGCGCTTCCACCAGTTTATCCACCTCGCCCACGGTGTTGTACAGCCCGAAGGATGCTCGACAGGTGGAGGTGACGCCGTAGCGTTGCAAGAGCGGCATGGCGCAATGGGTTCCGGCCCGGACGGCGACGCCCGAACGGTCGATGATCGTCGCCACGTCGTGGGCGTGGGCGCCCTTCATTTCGAAGGCCACGATGGCGCCCTTCTCCTTCGTGGTCCCGAAGATGCGGATGGAGTTCATGGCGCCGAGCTGCTCCATCGCGTAGTCGCGTAGGCGATTCTCGTGCGCCAGGATGGCCTCCCGGCCGATCCCCTCCATGTAGCGGAGCGCCGCCCCGAGCCCGATCGCCTGCACGATCGGCGGCGTGCCCGCCTCGAAGCGGTGCGGCGGCTCGTTGTAGGTGACGAAGTCCTCCGTCACGTCGCGGATCATCTCGCCGCCGCCCATGAAGGGCGGCATGGCCTCCAGCAGCGCCTTCTTGCCGTAGAGCACGCCGATGCCGGTCGGCCCGTAGACCTTGTGGCCGGTGAGGACGAAGAAGTCCGCGTCCAGCGCCTGCACGTCCACCGGCAGGTGCACCGCGCTCTGGCTGCCGTCCACCATCACCACCGCGCCCGCCGCATGGGCGATGCGCGCCACCTCGGCGATCGGCACCACCGTGCCGGTCACGTTCGACATGTGGGTGATGGCCACCACCTTGGTGCGCGGCGTGACGAGCTTCTCGAACGCCTCCAGGTCGAACGTGCCGTCCTCCAGCACCGGCGCCCACTTGATGACGACGCCGTTGCGTTCCCGGTGGAAGTTCCACGGCACGATGTTGGAGTGGTGCTCCAGGATGGAGAGGATCACCTCGTCGCCGGGCTTCAGGTTCGCCCCGCCCCAGCTCGCCGCCACCAGGTTGATGGCCTCCGTGGACGAGCGGGTGAAGATGATCTGGTCCACCGACGGCGCGTTCAGGAAGCCGCGCACGATCTCCCGCGCCTCCTCATAGGCCTCGGTGGCGGCGTTCGACAGATAGTGCAGGCCCCGGTGCACGTTGGCGTATTCCGACGTGTAGGCCTTCATCATCCGGTCCAGCACCGCCTGCGGCTTCTGCGCCGAGGCGCCGTTGTCGAGGTAGACGAGCGGCTTGCCATAGACCGTGGTGGCGAGAATCGGAAAATCGCGCCGGATCGCCTCGACGTCATAGGGAGCGGCTAGAGGGGCGTGCATGGATCGGTCTCGCCTTCTTGTGTTCGTCGAAAGGGGTCCGCGTCCGGCGGATGCGCCGTCACCCCCCTCTCCCTCTCTCCCCCTGAAGGGGGGAGAGGGCATGTTGCGGGTGTCGATGAGGTGGTGCGATCCGGCCAGCCGGCTCACGACCGAACCACCATCAGGCCCTCTCTCCCCTTGAGGGAGAGAGTGGGAGAGAGGGGTGAACCACCGACGTCAACCAGCACACCACCCAACTCCACCGCCTCTCACCCCACCCGTTTCCCCAGCCACGCCTCGATGCGGTGGATCAGCATCTCGCGCACCGCCTCGTTGTGCACCTCGTCGATCGCCTCGCCGAGATAGGCGATGATCAGAAGCTTCTCCGCCTCCGTCTTCGAGATGCCGCGCGCCAGCATGTAGAACAGGAGGTCGTCGTCGAGCGCGCCGCAGGTGGCGCCGTGGCCGCACTGCACGTCGTCGGCGAAGATCTCCAGCTCCGGCTTGGCGTAGGCCTCGGCGCCGTCCGACAGGAGCAGCGAGGCCGTCATCATGCGGGCGTCGGTCTTCTGGGCGTGGGCCGGCACGTTGATGCGGCCCTGGAACACGCTCTTCGCCTCGTCGTCGACGACGGCCTTGTACAGCTCGCGGCTCTCGCAGCCCTCCGCGTCGTGGGTCACCACCAGCGTGGTGTCCGCATGGCGGCGGCCGGAGAGCAGCGTCGCGCCCCGGAAGGCGCCGGTCGCGGCCGCGCCGGTGAAGCGGGCGAACACCTGGGCGCGGGCGAGCCCGGCGCCGAGGGCGGCGTTGAAGGTCTCGAACCGGGCGTTGGCGCCGATCGACACGGTCAGCGTCGTCAGGCTCACCGCCTCGAACGGCTCCAGCTGCAGGCGGATGTGGTCCACCGCGGCGCCGTCGCCCACCACCATCATGGTGACGATGTTGCTCTGGTGCGCCGCCGCCGATGTCGACTCCACGGTCTCGATCACCGTCGCCGTCGCGCCCGCGCCCACCATCACCAGGTTGCGCACGGCGGTGGCGGCGGCGGTCTCACCGTCGGTCACGTGGGCGATCTCGATCGGCCGCTCCAGCCGCACGCCGTCGGCGATGGTCACCACCACGCCGTCGCTCATGAAGGCGGTGTTGACCGCCAGCGCCACGTTGTCGGCCGCTTCGGCGATCGGCTCCAGCGCCGCCAGCACGGCCGCGTCCGCATGGGTCAGCGCGTCGGCAAGGCTGCGGACACTGACGCCCGGCTCAAGCCCGGCGAGGTCGGAGAGATCCGCCAGCACCCGGCCGTTCGCCACCACGATGCGGCGGGCGCCGTCGCCCGGCACCGCCGGCGGCAGCGCCTGGACTCTGCCGTGGTCCGGCGCGCCGGCCGGGGCCGCGATGGTGCGCAGGTTGGCCCGAAGGTCAGTGTACTTCCAGGCCTCCACCCGCCGGTGCGGAAGGCCAACCTTCTCGAACGCCGCGAAGGCTCCGTCGCGAAGGCTCGCGACGGCGGGGGCGCCCGGCAGGGACGCCTTCTCGGCCGGGTAGCGCTTCAGCAGCGTCTCCTCGGCGGGGGTGCGCAGAACGGTGGTGGTGCCCATGGGGTCGCTCGTCTCCATGCTCACGCCGCGTCCTGCACGAAGCCGGCGTAGCCGTTCTTCTCCAGCTCCAGCGCCAGCTCCTTGCCGCCCGAGGCGACGATACGGCCGTCGGAGAGCACGTGCACGAAGTCCGGCACGATATAGTTGAGGAGCCGCTGGTAGTGGGTGATCACCACGAAACTGCGCTCCGGCGAGCGCAGCGCGTTCACGCCGTCCGACACCACCTTCAGCGCGTCGATGTCGAGGCCGGAATCCGTCTCGTCCAGGATGGCGATGGACGGCTGCAGGAGCGCCATCTGCATCACCTCGTTGCGCTTCTTCTCGCCGCCGGAGAAGCCAACGTTGACCGGCCGCTTCAGCATCTCGGTGGAGATGTTGAGCTTGGCCGACGTCTCCTTGATCACGCGCATGAAGTCCGGCGTGGAGATCTCGCCCTCGCCCCGGGCCTTGCGGTGCGCATTGAGCGCGGCGCGCAGGAAGGTCATGGAGGCAACGCCCGGGATCTCGATCGGGTACTGGAAGGCCAGGAACAGGCCCGCCGTGGCGCGCTCGTTCGGCTCCATCTCCAGGATGTTCACGCCGTTGAGAAGCACCTCGCCCTCGGTCACCTCGTAGTCGTCCTTGCCGGCGAGGATGTAGGAGAGCGTCGACTTGCCGGCCCCGTTCGGGCCCATGATGGCGTGGATCTCGCCCGCGTTCACCGTCAGGTCGAGGCCCTTCAGGATCTCGCGGTCGCCGATGCGCGCGTGCAGGTTCTTGATCTGGAGCATCTGTCTACCTTTTCGTTCCGGTGGCCTCGACGCCGCTGCGGAGGCCCGTTGTTGCACTGAAACTGAAATCCGTCCCCTCGGGGGAAGGTGGCGGCGAAGCCGCCGGAAGGGGTCGTGTTGCCCGGCACCGGGAGCGCCGTCCTGAAACGGCGCACCCGATCTTCTCCCTCAAAGGGAGAGCGCCGGCCGAACCGCCGTCACCCCACGCTGCCTTCCAGGCTGATGCCGATCAGCTTCTGCGTCTCGACCATGAACTCCATCGGCAGCTGCTGCAGCACGTCCCGCACGAAGCCGTTGACGATGAGGGCGATCGCCTCCTCCTCGTCGAGGCCGCGCGACAGGCAGTAGAACATCTGGTCGTCGGAGATCTTCGACGTGGTCGCCTCGTGCTCCACCACCGCCGACGACGTCTTGGTCTCGATGTAGGGCACCGTGTGCGCGCCGCACTGGTTGCCGATCAGGAGCGAGTCGCAGTTGGTGAAGTTGCGCGCGCCGGTCGCCTTGCGGCCGATCTGCACGAGGCCGCGGTAGGTGTTGTCCGACTTGCCGGCCGCGATGCCCTTGGAGATGATCTTCGACGTGGTGTTCTTGCCGAGGTGGATCATCTTCGTGCCCGAATCCACCTGCTGCTTCCCGTTGGAGATGGCGATCGAGTAGAACTCGCCGCGGGAATTGTCGCCGCGCAGGATGCAGCTCGGGTACTTCCAGGTGATGGCCGAGCCGGTCTCCACCTGGGTCCAGGAGATCTTGGAGTTGCGGCCGCGGCAGTCGCCGCGCTTCGTCACGAAGTTGTAGATGCCGCCCTTGCCCTCCGCATCGCCCGGATACCAGTTCTGGACAGTGGAGTACTTGATCTCCGCGTCGTCGAGCGCGACGAGCTCCACCACCGCGGCGTGCAGCTGGTTCTCGTCCCGGCTCGGGGCGGTGCAGCCCTCCAGATAGGAAACGTAGCTGCCCTCGTCGGCGATGATCAGCGTGCGCTCGAACTGGCCTGTGTTCTTCTCGTTGATCCGGAAATAGGTCGACAGCTCCATCGGGCAGCGCACGCCCTTCGGGATGTAGACGAACGACCCGTCGGAGAAGACGGCGCTGTTCAACGTCGCATAATAGTTGTCCGTGGTCGGCACCACCGAGCCCAAGTACTTCCTCACCAGCTCCGGGTGCTCGCGCACCGCCTCGGAAATGGCGCAGAAGATGACCCCGTGCTTGGCCAGTTCCTTCTTGAACGTGGTCACCACGGACACGCTGTCGAACACCGCGTCCACCGCCACGCGCGGCTTGTCGGCCCCCTCGACGCCGGCGAGCAGCTCCTGCTCGCGCAGCGGAATGCCGAGCTTCTCGTAGGTGCGCAGCAGCTCCGGGTCGACCTCGTCCAGGCTCTTCGGCCCGGCGGTCTTCTTCGGCGCGGAATAATAGTGCAGGTCCTGGAAATCGATCGGCGGATAGTCCACCCGCGCCCAGGTCGGCTCCGTCATGGTCTGCCAGCGGCGGAACGCCTCCAGGCGCCACGAGGTCAGCCAGTCCGGCTCGTTCTTCTTGGCGGAGATGTAGCGGACGATATCCTCGTTGAGGCCCTTCGGCGCCAGTTCGGACTCGATCTCGGTGAAGAAGCCGTACTTGTACTTGTCGACGTCGATCGCCGACACCTGTTCGATGGTTTCCTGCACTGCGGGCATTGGGTCACTCCATCCGGCGCGGTTTCAAGGACCGTGGGATTTCACTGTCATATAGGCGGTCAAGCGGCTCTCGACCCCCTTCGTTTCGTCAGGTCTGCGTGGACCTTTTTGAACACCTCGGCGAACCTTGCGACGTCCGCGTCGGTCGTCGCCGGCCCGATGCTGATACGCAGGGCGCACCGCGCGAGATCGGTCGGCACCCCCATGGCGAGGAGCACGGCGCTCGCCGCCACCTTGCCGCTGGAGCAGGCCGAACCGGACGAGAGCGCCACGCCCGCAAGGTCGAAGGCGATCAGCGCCGTCTCCGCCGAAAGGCCCGGCACCGCGACCGCGAGGGTGTTCGGCAGCCTGGCCGCGCCCGCCCCGAAGACCACCGCCTCCGGCGCGGTGTCGAGCACCGCCGCCTCGATGCGGTCGCGTCGTTCGGCGACCGCCGCCATCGCCTTCAGATCGTGCGCCGCCTCCGTCGCCGCAACCCCGAAGCCCTCGATCCCCCACGTGTTTTCGGTTCCGGCGCGGGCTTGGCCCTCCTGGCCGCCCCCGGTCAGGAGCGGCGGTACCGCCACCAGATCGTTCGCCCGCACGATGGCGCCGATGCCCTGCGGCCCGCCGATCTTGTGGGCCGACAGCGTCAGCACGTCCGCCCCGAGCGCCCCCGCGTCCACCGGGATCCGCCCCACCGCCTGCACCGCGTCCGTGTGCAGCATGGCGCCGTGCCCGTGGGCGATCCGCGCCGCCTCGGCGACCGGCTGGATCACGCCGGTCTCGTTGTTGGCGAGCATCAGCGAGACGAGCGCCCGCCGCCCATCCGCCGCCAACGCCGCAAGCCGCCCGTCGAGCGCGCCGAGATCGACCACGCCGTCGCGGTCCACCGGCACGGTCTCCACGGCGTCCGCCGGGAACCGTCCCCCGCGCGCCACCGCCGGGTGCTCCACCGCCGACACCAGCAGCCGATCGAACGCCAGCGGCCTGCCCCCGTGGAACCACTGCGGCGATAGCACCGTCACGGCGCTCTCCGTGCCGCCCGACGTGAAGGTGACGCCGCGCGGGTTGGCCCCGACGAGCGCCGCCACCGACCGGCGCGCGGCCTCCACCGCGGCGCGCGCCCGGCGCCCCTCCTCGTGCACCGAGGAGGCATTGCCGGTGCGGCCGAGGCTGTCCGACAGGCGCGCCACGACGCTCGCCCGCATGGGCGCGCCGGCGTTCCAGTCCAGATAGACCCGATCCGTCATCCCGTGTCCCGGCCGCCCGGCGGCCTGTTGTCGTGTTCACCACCCGCCGCGAACGCCCCGAGCCATTCTCCCGAAGCGATTTTCCCGAAGCGATTTTTCTTGACGCCGGACCGTCGGACGGTCCAGTGCATTCGCCAGACTGAGTGGGTGCCGACGCGCTGCAGTTTCGAATTGTTCTAAAGAGGTTTTAAAGCCGGCCCGGTCCTGCGTCAAGGACGCGGGTACGCGTTTGCCCTTAACAGTGGACAATTCGAGAGCCGCCGCGGCCGATCGGCCCCTTCCCCCCAGGTTGAGAAGAGAGTCCGAAGAGACCGATGCCAGAAGTCATCTTCAACGGCCCGGCCGGCCGCATCGAAGGCCGCTTCCAGCCGGCCAAGGGGCGCAACGCCCCCATCGCCATGATCCTGCACCCGCACCCGCAGTTCGGCGGGACCATGAACAACCAGGTCGCCTACCGGTTGTTCTACATGTTCAAGGAGCGCGGCTTCGCGGTGCTGCGCTTCAACTTCCGCGGCGTCGGTCGCAGCCAGGGCGCCTTCGACCACGGCGCCGGCGAACTCTCCGACGCCGCCTCCGCGCTCGACTGGGTGCAGACCGTCCATCCGGACGCCCGCTCCTGCTGGGTGGCCGGCTTCTCCTTCGGCGCCTGGATCGGCATGCAACTCCTGATGCGCCGCCCCGAGATCGAGGGCTTCATCTCCATCGCGCCCCCGGCCAACCTGCACGACTTCTCCTTCCTTGCCCCCTGCCCGTCGTCCGGCCTCATCGTCCACGGCGACGTGGACAAGGTGGTGCCCACCAAGGACGTGCAGACCCTGGTGGACAAGCTGAAGATGCAGAAGGGCATCATCATCGAGCAGCGCACCATCGAGGGCGCCAACCACTTCTTCGACCAGAAGGTGGACGAGCTCATCGGCACCTGCGGCGACTACCTCGACCGCCGCCTCGCCATGGCCGAAGCCGGCTGAAGCCGCGAGGCTGGCTGAAGAGCGCAGGGTCGCCTTGATGACGGCGGCCCCGGCCGGGGAGGCCGCCGCGCGTGTTCGCTCCCCCTCCTCCCTCTCCCCCGATCGTCACCCCGGCGAAAGCCGGGGCCCAACCGTCCGCCGCATCACCCGCACCGGCGCAGACGCCGCACCGTCGGCTGGATCCCGGCGTCCGCCGGGATGACGGCCTGAAGGACAAGCGTCGCCGCACCCTCCGCCGGCGATCCTTGGCCGAGCCCTCAGCCGGCCCTCCCCGACCGACCACCCGCCACCCATCCCCCCAACCTCCCCGATCGTCATGGTCCGGTTCATCCGGACCACCCACGCATTCCCGCTTCCCCTCACCCCGCCACCACGCCCCCCACCGTCGCCACCGGCACCCCCGTCGTCCCCGGATAGCTCCCCGGCAACCCCCTCAAGCAACGCACCGCCAGATACCCGAAGGCCTGCGCCTCCACGAAGTCCCCCGCCATCCCCACGCTGTCCGCGGTCGCCACCGCCGCCCCCGTCCTCGCCGCGAGCATCGTCATCAGCGTCGCGTTCCGCGCCCCGCCCCCGGCCACCACCACGGACCGCACCGGCTCCGCCGCCGCCGCCAGCCCCGCCGCCACCGTGGCGGCCGTCACTGCCGTCAGTGTCGCAACACGGTCGGCGAAGGAAAGCGCCGCCAGCTCCGCCTCCGCCAGCCCGTGAAACGCCATCCTGTCCAGTGACTTCGGCGGCGCCGCCGCGAAGAACGGATGCGCGAGAAACATTCCAACGATCGCTTCATTCACAACGCCCTCGGCGGCGATGCTGCCACCCTGGTCGAACCGGGCGCCGGTCTCCCGTCCCACGCAGTCGTCGATCAGCGCGTTGCCCGGCCCGGTGTCGAACGCCAGCATCTCGCCCGCCCCGTCGATCAGCGTCACATTCGCGACGCCCCCCACGTTAAGGATGGCCGCCGGCCGGCCGAGCCCCGCGCGCTCCGCCAACGCCCGGTGGTAGACCGGCACCAGCGGCGCCCCCTGCCCGCCCGCCGCCACGTCGGCCGCGCGGAAGTCGTACACCACCGGCAGCCCCGAGGCCGCCGCGAGGGCCGGCCCGTCGCCGATCTGCACCGTCAGCCGGCGCTCCGGCGCGTGGAACACCGTCTGGCCGTGGAAGCCGATCACCGCCGGCGCGATCCCCTCGGCGGCCGCGACCGCCACGAGGTTGGCCACCGCCGCGGCATGCGCTGCTGTCACGATCCGCTCGGCCTCCCCCACCCGGCCCGGCCGGTCGTCCCGCCGCGCGATCGTCGCCCCATCCTGCAGCGCCGCCCGCAGCACTGCCCGTTCCGCGTCCGTGTAGGCGCGGAACAGCGTCGGCCCGAAATCCTCCACCGTCTCCCCGTCGGTTAGGATCAGCGCGGCGTCCACACCGTCGAGCGACGTTCCGCTCATCAGGCCGAGCGCCCAGCGGCTTGCGGCGTCTCTCATCGGCGGATCCTTAAGTGCGTGTCACGGCGGCGATTGTCTGCTAGAGACCTGCGGCGATCGCCCGAGGCTGGGCGGATCATCCTTAAGGAAAGGTATCATGGGCGGCTTCAAGTCGGACTTTCTCCGCGTGCTCGACGAGCGCGGCTTCATCCACCAGATCTCGGACCCGGCGGGTCTCGACGAGAAGTGCCTGAAGGGTCCGATCACCGCCTATGTGGGCTATGACGCCACCGCCACGAGCCTCCACATCGGCAACCTGATCAGCGTCACCATGCTGCACTGGCTGCAGGAGACCGGCCATCGGCCGATCACGCTCATGGGCGGCGGCACCTCGCTCGTCGGCGATCCGTCCTTCCGCGACGACCAGCGCAAGCTGCTGACCCCGGCGCAGATCGACGAGAACATCGCCGGCATCAAGAAGATCTTCGGCCGCATCCTGCGCTACGGCGACGGTGCGACCGACGCCCTGATGGTCAACAACGCCGACTGGCTGACCAAGCTCAACTACCTGGAGTTCCTCCGCGACGTCGGCCGCCACTTCTCCGTCAACCGCATGCTCGCCTTCGACAGCGTCAAGCTCCGGCTCGACCGGGAGCAGTCGCTGTCCTTCCTGGAATTCAACTACATGGTCCTCCAGGGCTACGATTTCACGGTGCTCAACAAGGACTTCGACTGCATCCTGCAGATGGGCGGCTCCGACCAGTGGGGCAACATCGTCAACGGCATCGACCTCGGCCACCGGCTCGGCAACGAGCAGCTGTTCGCCCTGACGACGCCGCTCCTCACCACGTCGTCCGGCGCCAAGATGGGCAAGTCGGCGAACGGCGCGGTGTGGCTGAACGGCGACCTCTTCAGCCCCTACGACTTCTGGCAGTACTGGCGGAACACCGAGGACGCCGACGTCGTCCGCTTCCTGAAGATCTTCACCCGCCTGCCGCTGGATGAGATCGCCCGGCTCGGCGCCCTCGGCGGGTCGGAGATCAACGAGGCCAAGAAGGTGCTCGCAACGGAAGCGACCGCCGTCGTCCACGGCCGCGAGGCGGCCGAGGCCGCCGCCGAGACCGCCCGCCGCACCTTCGAGGAAGGTGCTCTCCCGGCCAGCCTGCCGACCGTGGAGATCCCCGCCGGCGAACTCGACGCCGGGGTCGGCGTGCTCGCCGCCTTCGTCAAGGCCGGCCTTGCCGCCTCCAACGGCGAGGCGCGCCGCGCCGCGGAGGGCGGCGGCCTCAAGGTCAACGACGAGACCCTGACGGACGTGAAGCGCACCCTCACCACCGGCGACGTCAACGACGCCGGCGTTATCAAGCTGTCGCTCGGCAAGAAGAAGCACATCCTCCTGAAGCCGGTCTGACCGGCCCGGACCAGAGCCGACCGGGCCGCCGGCGACACGCCGTCGGCGCTCCGGTCAGGGCGCCGTGTAGCCTGCCGCCCGCACCACCAGCCGGAAGGCGGCGGGGTCCTCGGTGAACATCAGGCCGGCCGGCTTCTCGGAGTTCTGCGGCAGATAGTCGACCGTGGTGGAGGCTTCCTCCACCACGGTTTCCCCGTCCCGCAACTCCCCCACCACGTCCACCGCGGCCGCCGGCGACTGGCCGTCGTTCAGCACCAGCACCTGCACGTGGTGGCCGGCCTTCGCCGGGAGGGTCGACACCACCCGCACCGAAAGGTCCGGCGGGGCGCCGGAGCCGGTCAGCCCGTCGTGCGCCAGATAGCCGATCACGCCGGCCAGGATGGCCGCGCCCAGCGCCGCCACGGCCCACTCCACGGGCGACGTGCCCGTCACCACGCGCTCGGCCCCCTCCTCCCGCCGCCCCGCATTCTCGTTGTCGTCGTTTCCAGCGCTCATAGGATCAGCCTCGCGGCGGCGGCGCCGATGGCGCCCGGAAAGGAGAGGACGAGAGCGGTGGAGAGGATCTCCTCCAGAGACACCCCGTCGGTGCGGCCGAACGTCCACAGGATGGCGAGCGAGACGAGGAAGACGAGCGCGTAGCCCGCCACCGTGTAGCGGGCGAACACGCTGAGGAAGCCCTCCCCCGGCGCCGGCCGCTCGGTGCCGCCGAACTCGAAGCCGTAGACGAAGCCGTGCATCAGCGCGATGGAGAAGCCCGCCAGCATCAGCTCCTGGGTGGCGCTCAGCCGGTAGGCGATCAGCACCACCTCCTCCGTCGGGGCGACGCTGAACGACAGGAAGAGCGCGCCCACCACCATCAGGAAGAGCTCGCCGCCATAGGTCGGCTCCGGCTGGCGCCGCGCGTCCTTGCCGCCGCCCAACTGGTTCTGCGCCAGCATGGCGCCGATCGAGGCCGGCACGATCTGCACGGCCACCTTGCCGATCAGCTCCCGCAGCCCCATGCCGGGCTCCAGTTCGCCCAGGAAGCCGAGCACCGCCACCACCGTCACGGCCGCGACCGCGATCGCCACCAGCGCGTCCGCGATGTCGTCGGAGAGCGCCGCGGTCTTGCGGAAGCCCTCGAACCGGGAAAGGCGCACCAGGAGCGGCACGGTCACCGCCAACAGGAGCGCCATCCGCAGCGGCTCCATCACGAAGCCGAACTGCCACATCTCCATCGTCATCAGGATGGGGAGCGCGAAGATCAGCGCCCCGCCGAACGCCCGTCCCAGCCCGACGAGGAAGGTCCGCGTCTTCGGCTGCTGCACGGTCAGTTCGCCGACGCGGTTCGCCGCATCCATCGCAGAGGCGCGCATCACCGCCTTCATGAACCACTTCCCCCCGGCAACGGCGCGGCCCGCCCCACGCTGCCGGCACCTGCCTCCCGGAACGCAACGGAGGCTTTGCCGGTTTCCAGCATCAGACCTGCCAATGGTCATGAGGGCCGTGAAGCCGGCGGCACGGCGATGGGTCGTTATCGACACGAGGCTTGGAACAACTCTGCTTCTGCCCGGTTCGGCTGAGGCGACAGCTTTACAACATCGAAAAGCCCAGCCGGGAGCGACCACGTGGCAAAAGTGCTGATTACAGGTGGACAGGGTTTTATCGGCCGGTATCTAGCCCAGGAGCTTCTTGAACACGGTTACGAGGTTCGCGTGCTCGACAGCCTCGTCGAGCAGGTCCACGGCCCCGCCGCTGCGAGCGCGCCGGACAGCGTGGACTTCATCGAAGGCGACGTCCGCGACAAGGACACCGTCCGCCGCGCGCTGAAGGACGTCTCCGGCGTCATCCACCTCGCCGCCGAGGTGGGCGTCGGACAGTCCATGTACGAGATCGAGCGCTACGTCTCCGGCAACGACGTCGGGACCGCCGTCCTCCTGGAAGCCCTGATCGAGCAGCCGGTCGGCAAGATCGTCGTCGCCTCCTCCATGAGCGTCTACGGCGAAGGCCGCTACGCCACGCCGGACGGCGGCCTCGTCGACCGGGCGCGGCGCAGCCCGTCGCGGGTCAAGGCCGGCCTCTTCGACCTCGTCACCGACACCGACCAGCCGCTCCTGCCGGTCCCGACCGACGAGATGAAGCCGGTCGACCTCGCCTCCATCTACGCGCTCACCAAGTACGCCCAGGAGCGCATGGTGCTGATCTTCGGCGAGGCCTACGGCGTCGACGCCGTGGCGCTCCGCCTCTTCAACGTGTTCGGCGCCGGCCAGGCGCTCTCCAACCCCTACACCGGGGTCCTCGCCAACTTCGCCTCGCGCCTGATGAACGGCCAGCCGCCGATGATCTTCGAGGACGGCGAGCAGCGCCGCGACTTCGTCCACGTCAAGGACGTCGCCCGCGCCTTCCGCCTCGCCTACGAGCAGCCGCGCGCCGCCGGCCACGTGATCAACGTCGGCTCCGGCCGCGCCTACCGGGTGGCCTATGTGGCGTCGCTCGTCGCGGAGGCCCTCGGCGTGCCGCACCTGAAGCCCGACATCCTGATGAAGGCGCGCACCGGCGACATCCGCAACTGCTTCGCCGACATCGCCAAGGCCCGCGACCTCCTCGGTTTCGAGCCGCGCTACGCCCTGGAGGACTCGCTCGGCGAGTTCGCCGCCTGGGTCAAGGCCGAGGAGGCCAAGGATCGCGGCGCCGAGATGCGCTCGCAGCTCGAAGCGCGGGGCCTCGTGTCATGACGGCGGCGCCCGGCTCGAGCGGCCCGGTGGCCGTCGTCGGGGGAGCGGGGTTCATCGGCTCCAACCTGGCGGACTCCTATCTCTCCGAGGGCCACACGGTGATCGTGGCCGACAATCTCAGCCGGCCCGGCGTCGGCCGCAACCTCGCCTGGCTGCAGGCCCGGCACGGCGAGCGCCTGCGCTTCACCGACGTGGACGTGCGCGACGCCGCGGCGCTTGCCGCCGTGCTCCGGCCGGCACGGGCGGTCTTCCACCTCGCCGCACAGGTGGCGGTGACGACGAGCCTCGACGATCCCCGCTCCGACTTCGACGTCAACGCCGCCGGCACGCTCAACGTGCTGGAGGCAGTGCGCGCGGCGGGCGGCCGGGCGCCGGTGATCTTCGCTTCCACCAACAAGGTCTACGGCGGCCTCCACGACGTCGCCATGGAGAGCGACGGCGAGCGCCACCGCCCGTCGGACCCGACGCTCGCCGCCCGTGGCCTGCCGGAGACCCGCGGTCTCGACTTCCATACGCCCTACGGCTGCTCCAAGGGCGTCGCCGACCAGTACGTGCTCGACTACGCCCGCTCCTTCGGCCTGAAAACCGCCGTCCTTCGCATGAGCTGCATCTACGGGCCGCGCCAGTTCGGCACCGAGGACCAGGGCTGGGTCGCGCACTTCCTCATCAAGGCCCTCGCCGGCGAACCCATCACGGTGTTCGGCGACGGCCGCCAGGTGCGCGACGTGCTGCACGTGGCCGACGCGGTCGCCGCCTACCGCCGCCTCCTGGAGCGGATCGACGAGGTCTCCGGCACCGCCTTCAACCTCGGCGGCGGCCCGCGGAACGCGGTCAGCCTCCGCGACGTGCTCGCCGAGATCCGCGCCCTCACCGGCCGCGAGGTGCCGCTCGCCTACGAGACCTGGCGGACCGGCGACCAGCTCTGGTTCGTCGCCGACACCGGCCTTCTGGAGCGCACCATCGGCTGGACCCAGACGATCGGCTGGCGCGACGGGCTCGCCGATCTCGCCCGCTGGCTGGCCGAAAGCGGCACGGCCGCCGCCCCCGCGGGCCGGCCGGATCCGGCGCCCGCGTTTCGGAGACTGATGGCATGAAGGTCGCCCTGGTCAATCCCGCCTGGAGCTACGAAGGCAGCATCTACTTCGGCTGCCGCCACCCGCACCTGCCCCTGGAACTCGGCTACGCCAAGGCCCTCCTGGAGAAGGCCGGCCATCAGGTGCTGATGGTCGACGGCCAGCTCCAGGGCGCCGACAACGGCGCGCTCGCCGACGAGGTGGCGGCCTTCGGGCCCGCCATGACGGTGGTGACCACCGCGCCCACCTATCTCTTCTGGCGCTGCGCCCAGCCCGAGCTCCGCGTGCCAGCCGACTTCCTCGGCCGTCTCGCCGGGCGCGGCGGGCGCACCGTGGCGGTCGGGCCGCACGGCTCGTCCACCCCGGCACCGACCCTCCGCAAGCTCGGCGTCGACGTGGTCGTGCGCGGCGAGTGCGAGGAGATCGTCGCGGCCCTCGCCGACGCGCCCGACTGGACCGCAGTCCCGTCCACCGCGCACCTCCGCGACGGCCACCTGGTCACCGTCGGCCCTGTCCACGCCAGCCACTTCACCGACCATCCGCCGCTCGTCTGGCCGGAAGCCTGGATCCGCGCCCACCAGCACCACCACCACCGCTTCGACGCGGTGCAGACCGGCTTCGGCGCCGAGGTGGAGGCCTCGCGCGGCTGCCCCTACACCTGCACCTTCTGCGCCAAGATCGACTTCCGCGACAAGTACCGCCGCCGCGACGTGGACCTGGTGCTCGCCGAGATCGACGGGCTGATCGCAAAGGGCGTCGGCTACGTCTATTTCGTCGACGAGATCTTCCTGCCGCAGAAGCCGCTCCTGGAAGGGCTCGTGGAGCGCAAGCTGGAGTTCGGCATCCAGACCCGCATCGACCTCTGGAAGCCCGACCTCCTGGAGCTCCTCGGCCGCGCCGGCTGCGTCTCCATCGAGGCCGGCGTGGAAAGCCTCACCGTGGAGGGCCGCGAGCTCCTCGCCAAGCGCTGCCGCCTCACCACCGAGGAGCTCGCCGACCTCCTCATCGAGGCCCGCCGCCACGTGCCCTTCGTCCAGGCCAACCTCATCGGCATGGAGGCCGACGAGGCCGAGATGGTGGCCGCCTGGCGCAAGCGCCTGATCGACGCCGGCGTCTGGGCCAACGAGCCGGTGCCGCTCTACCCCTACCCGTCGTCGCCCACCTACCGCCAGCTCTGGGGCGAGCCGGACGACGAGGCCTGGGAGCGGGCGCACGCCCACTACCTCAAGGCCTTCGCGGCCTTCAGCGACATCCAGGAGGAGCGGCCCCTGCCGCTGCCGGAGTTGGAGGGCGCATGCTGTCCGGGTCACTGAGCGAACCCTCGGCCGCCGCGCCGCGCCGGGTGATGATGACCGTCGACGCGGTCGGCGGCGTCTGGCGCTACGCGGTCGACGCCGCCCGCGGCCTCAACGCCCGCGGCATCTCCGTGGTGCTGGTCGGCCTCGGCCCGGCCCCCACCGCCGGCCAGCGTGGCGAGGCCGAGGCGCTGGCGGACACGCGCCTCGTCTGGCTCGACCAGCCGCTCGACTGGATGGTGCAGACCGAGACCGCCCTCGACCGCCTCGGCGACGCGCTGTCGGCCCTTGCCCGCGATCACGCCGCCGACGTGGTGCACCTCAACGTGCCGTCCCAGGCGGCCGGCCTTTCGGTCGACGTGCCGATCGTCGCCGTCAGCCACTCCTGCGTCGCCACCTGGTGGCGCGCCGTTCGCGGCGGCGACCTGCCGCGCGGCTGGGCCTGGCAGAAGGCCCGCACCGGCGCCGGGCTTCACGCCGCCGACGCCGTGCTCGCCCCGTCGCGCAGCCACGCCGACGCCGTGGAGGCCGTCTACGGCCCCGTCCCCACCCTCACCGTCGTGCCGAACGCCGTCGTGCCCGTCCCCGGGGCGGCGCCCGCCGAGCGCGACCCGGTGGTGTTCGCCGCCGGTCGCTGGTGGGACGAGGGCAAGAACGGCCGCACCCTCGACGCCGCCGCCGCCATGACCCGCTGGCCGGTCCACATGGCCGGCAGCCTGGACGGCCCCAACGGCGAGGACATCGCCCTTGCCCACGCGGTCGCCCTCGGCGAGCAACCCGGCGCCGCCGTGCGTGCCGCCGTGCGCCGCGCCGCCGTGGTGGCGAGCCCGTCGCTCTACGAGCCGTTCGGCCTCTCGGTGCTGGAAGCCGCGCTCGAAGGCGCCGCCCTCGTCCTCTCCGACATCCAAACCTACCGGGAGATCTGGGACGGCGCCGCCCTCTTCGCCACCCGCGACGACCCCGCCGCCTTCGCGGTTGCGCTCAACCGGCTCGCCGACGATCCGGCCCTTCGCGCCCTCCTCGGCGCCCGCGCCCGGTCGATCGCCCTCCGCTACCTGCCCGACCGTCAGGCCGACACCCTCGCCGCCCTCTACGGCGGCCTCGCCGCGCGCCGATCCGCGCCGCCGACCCCCGCGTCGAAAGCCCATCCGGCCGACGCCCCCTCAGTGAACGACCGTCTCGCGCTTGCCGCGGAGTGACCATGAATTTCGTCTTCTACACCCACTCCCTCGTCTCCGACTGGAACCACGGCAACGCCCATTTCGTGCGCGGCGTGATCTCCGATCTCGTCGCCCGCGGCCACCAGGTGATCGCCCTGGAGCCGGAGGACGGCTGGAGCCGCCAGAACCTCATGGCCGACCAGGGCGAGGCCGCCGTCGCCGCCTTCTACCGCGACTTCCCCGACCTCCTCTCCGTCTCCTACGGCCCCGACTTCGACCACGAGGCCGTGCTCGGGGACGCCGACGTGGTGGTGGTCCACGAGTGGACCGACCCCGCCCTCGTCGCCCGCGTCGGCCGGGCGCGCGCGGCAGGCGGCGCCTTCACCCTCCTCTTCCACGACACCCACCACCGGGCCGTCTCGGCGGCGGGCGACATCGCCGGCATGGACCTTGAGCACTACGACGCCGTCCTCGCCTTCGGCGAGACGCTGCGCGAGCGCTACCTGAAGGCCGGCTGGGGCCGCGCCGTCCACGTCTGGCACGAGGCCGCCGACACCCGCCGCTTCAAGCCGCAGACCGAGATGGAGCGTGACGGCGATCTCGTCTGGATCGGCAACTGGGGTGACGACGAGCGCACCGCCGAGATCCACGGCTTCCTCATCGAACCGGTCCGCCGGCTCGGCCTCAAGGCCACCGTGCGCGGCGTCCGCTACCCCGACGCCGCTCTCGCCACCTTGAAGGACGCCGGCATCGCCTACGGCGGCTGGCTCCCCAACGCCCGGGTGCCGGCGGTGTTCGCGCGCCATTCCGTCACCGTGCACATCCCCCGCCGCCCCTACGTGGAGAGCCTGCCCGGCATCCCGACCATCCGCATGTTCGAGGCGCTCGCCTGCGGCATCCCCCTCGTCTCCGCCCCCTGGGACGACGCGGAGGGCCTGTTCCGGCCGGGCGACGACTTCCTCTTCGCCCGGACCGGCGACGAGATGGCCGACCGCCTCCGCGACGTCCTCCACGACAACGACCTCGCCGCCCACCTCGCCACCTGCGGGCTGGAGCGCATCGAGAGCCGCCACACCTGCCGCCACCGGGTGGACGAGCTTCTCGCCGTGCTCGCCACCTGCGGCCCCGACCGCGTGCGGTCCCTGACCACGGCCAAGGAGGCCGCCTGAATGCCAGCGCCCATCACCGTCGCCTTCTACGGCTCCAGCCTCGTGTCGTCCTACTGGAACGGGGCGGCCACCTACTATCGCGGGCTGATCCGGGCGCTCGCCAGCCGCGGCTATGACGTCACCTTCTTTGAGCCGGACGTCTACGACCGGCAGCAGAACCGCGACATCGACCCGCCCGACTGGTGCAAGGTCGTGGTCTATGACGGCACCGAGGCGGCCATGCGCGCGGCCGCCGCCAAGGCCGGCGCCTTCGACGTGGTGGTGAAGGCCTCCGGCGTCGGCTTCCTGGACGACGCCCTCCTCGACGCGGTCATCGCCGCCGCGTCGCCCACCGCCGTCCGCCTCTTCTGGGACGTGGACGCCCCCGCGACCCTCGCCGAGGTCAACGCCGCCGAGGGGCACCCGCTGAAGGCCGCCCTCCGCCACCTCGACATGGTGATGACCTACGGCGGCGGCGATCCGGTGGTCGACGCCTACACGGCCATCGGCGCCCGCGCCTGTATCCCGATCTACAACGCCCTCGACCCGGCCACCCACCATCCTGTGCCGCCCGAGCCGCGCTTCAAGGCCGACCTCACCTTCCTCGGCAACCGCCTGCCGGACCGGGAGGCCCGCGTGGAGGCCTTCTTCCTAAAGCCGGCCGAGAGCCTCTGGCGCCAGACCTTCCTCCTCGGCGGCGCCGGCTGGGGCGACCGCAGCCTGCCGCCGAACGTGAAGTGGATCGGCCACGTGGCGACCGCCGACCACAACGCCCTCAACGTCAGCGCCAAGGCCGTGCTCAACATCAACCGGGATTCCATGGCCGCCACCGGCTTCTCGCCGCCGACCCGCGTGTTCGAGGCCGCCGGCGCCGGCGCCTGCCTGATCACCGACCACTGGACCGGCATCGAGATGTTCCTCGCCCCCGGCGAGGAGGTGCTCGTCGCCCGCGACGGCCAGGAGGTCGCCGAGATCGTCGCCGGCCTGACGCCGGAGCGCTCCCGCGCCATCGGCGAAGCGGCCCTTGCCCGCGTGCTCGCCGCCCACACCTACGACCGCCGCGCCGAGACGGTCGACCGGATCCTCCGCGACCGGCTCGCCGCCAAGCGGTCCGGAGTGGCCGCATGACGGAGCGACCCCTCGACATCGTGGTGCTGGGGCTGTCGCTCTCCTCCTCCTGGGGCAACGGGCACGCCACCACCTACCGGGCGCTCCTGAAGGGCCTCGACCGGCTCGGCCACCGGGTGCTCTTCCTGGAGCGGGACGTGCCCTGGTACCGGGAGCACCGCGACCTCCCCGACCCCGCCTTCTGCCGCCTCGCCTTCTATGACGCCGTCGCCGATCTTGCCGCCGTCCACGGCGAGGCGATCCGCCGAGCCGACGCGGTGATCGTCGGCTCCTACGTGCCGGACGGCATCGCGGTCATCGACCAGGTGCGCCAGATCGCCGAGGGGCCGGTCGGCTTCTACGACATCGACACGCCCGTCACGCTCGCCGCCCTGGAGCGGGGGGAGGACGGCTATATCGCCCGCCGGCAGATCCCGGACCTCGACGTCTACTTCTCCTTCACCGGCGGCCCCACCCTCCGCCGCCTTGAGAGCGTCTTCGGCGCCCGCCGCGCGGAAGCCCTCTACTGCTCGGCGGAAGAGACCCAGTACCGGCCGACCGGCGAGCCCATCCGGTGGGACCTCGGCTACCTCGGCACCTACAGCGCGGACCGCCAGCCGACGCTGGAGCGCCTGCTGATCGAGCCGGCCCGGCGCCTGCCGCATCTGCGCTTCGTCGTCGCCGGCCCGCAGTATCCGGCCGATATCCGCTGGCCCGCCAACGTGGAGCGGATCGACCATCTCGGCCCCGCCGACCACCCGTCCTTCTACAGCCGCCAGCGCTGGACCCTCAACGTCACCCGCGCCGACATGATCGCCGCCGGCTGGTCGCCGAGCGTGCGCCTGTTCGAGGCCGGCGCTTGCGGCACGCCCCTCGTCAGTGACGCCTGGCCCGGCCTCACCGAGCTCCTGCCCGACGGAGAGGCCATCGTCATCGCCCGCTCCACCGACGACGTGGTCGCGCTCCTCGGCACCCCGGACGAGGCCCGCCGCCGCCGCATCGCCGAGGCCGGCCGCGCCCGCGTCCTTGCCGGCCACACCGGCACCGCCCGGGCGGAGGCCTTCGCCGCCGTCCTCTCCGACCTCCGCGGCCCGGCCGCCGCCCCCGCCCCGTCGGCGCGCAGCCGCGCCTTCTGTTGAAAACCAAGCCGGACAAGAACAACCGACCGCCGCCCGCGTTCACCAGAACCGCCCGTCAGCCGCGGTGGCCACTGATCAGAGAGGGAACGATGACCGTTCATTCCGCCAAGGACACTGCCGGACCCACCGCCCTCGTCGCCGGGGGCGCAGGCTTCCTCGGTTCGCACCTCTGCGAGGCGCTCGTCCGCAAGGGCTGGCGCGTGATCGCCCTCGACAACCTGCAGACCGGCTCCGCCTCCAACCTGGCGCGCCTCGCCCGGGAGCCCCGCTTCTCCTTCATCGAGCACGACGTCTGCGATCCGCTGCCGTCCGACGTCATGGCCGACCGGGTGTTCAACCTCGCCTGCGCGGCCTCGCCGCCGCGCTACCAGGCAGACCCGATCCACACCATGATGACCAGCGTCAACGGCACCCGCCACCTCCTCGACGTGGCGGCGCGGAGCGGCGGCGTCTTCGTCCAGGCCTCAACCAGCGAGGTCTACGGCGACCCGGAGCAGCACCCCCAGCGCGAGGACTACTGGGGCAACGTCAACACCACCGGCCCGCGCGCCTGCTACGACGAGGGCAAGCGCGCCGCCGAGGCCCTCTGCTTCGACTATCTGCGCCTCGGCCGCGCCGACGTGCGCGTCGCCCGCATCTTCAACACCTACGGCCCGCGCATGCAGCCGGACGACGGCCGCATCGTCAGCAACCTGATCTGCCAGGCCCTCTCCGGCCAGCCGCTCACCATCTACGGCACCGGCGAGCAGACCCGCAGCTTCTGCTACGTGTCCGACATGGTGGAAGGCCTCTGGCGCCTCTCCGACGTCGCCGACAACCCGGGCGGCCCGGTCAACCTCGGCAATCCGGGCGAGTTCACCATCAACGCCCTCGCCGCCATGGTGACCGCCATGACCCGCGCCGGCTCCACCGTCGTGCACCAGCCCCTGCCCGTCGACGACCCGCGCCGCCGCCGCCCGGACATCGGCCGCGCTGAGGCCCTCCTTGGCTGGACGCCCAAGGTGCAGCTCGCCAAGGGCCTGCCGCCGACCATCGCCTGGTTCGACAAGCTCCTCGCCCCCGCCAACCCCGCGCCCGCCGCCCTTCCGCCCAAGCGCCCCCGCGCCGGCCGCCTCCCCGCCCTCGCCGTCGCCCCCGCCGCCAAGGCGTGAGCGCCTCCCACGGAGAGCAGCGACCACCTCCCACGGAGAATCCGGAAAGCCGCCGAAGCCCTTGGGGCTCAGGCGGCTTTCGCCGTTTCACCCGCCGCCCTCACCCCAGCTCGAAGATCTTCCGGAAAATCCCCGGTGCGATGATGGAGAGCGGGTTCACGGTGAGGTTCGGGTCGTGGATCGGCCCGTTCAGCCGGAAGGTCACGCCGAAGAGCCCGGCCCGGCCACCCGCGAACAGGGTCTGGCCGAGGATGGGGATGCGGCCGATCAGGCTGTCGAGTTCGCCCGCCGGCAGGTAGGAGCCGGCGAGCCGCAGCGTGTCGCGCCGGAAGTCCACGTCGCCTTGCAGCGTCAGGCCGGCCGTGTCGGCCCGCACGATGCCGTCGGCGATGACGAGCCGGCCGGCGCCAAGTTCCAGATCGAGCAGCAGCCGCTCGATCTCCGCCGTCGAAAACCCCGCCGTCGGCCCCTGCGTCGCCGCGGTGGAGAGCCTTGCGAGCGCCGGCTCCTCCACGATCCGCCAGCGGCTGCCGTCAACCCGCGCGCGCACCACGCCGGCCCGGTCGATGGTACCGGCCACCCGCGCCCGGCCGCCGAACACGCGCGGATAGAGGTCGAGGAAACGCAGGAGCCGCCCCACCTCGCCGGCCTCGATCTGGATCTGCCGCACCGCCCCCGCCGGCGTCACCGTCGCCGAGGCGGTGCCGCCGCCCGCCGTCTGGGCGGCGAACGACATCGCCGTCGTCACTCCGCCCTCGATGCGGCTTGCGATGTTGACGCCCGCCAGCTCCTCTTCGCCGAAGCCCAGCACCGTGCCGACGCCGATGTCGAGTTCGATGGACTTGCCCACCGGCCCGCCGTCGTCCTCCGCCGCCTTCATCTGGCGGGTGATCAGCCCGCGCGCGTCGAAGCGCGAGCCGGTGATCTTCGCCGCGATGAACTCGCCCTTGCGCGAAAGACTGACGGCCAGCCGGTCGCTCCGCGCCAGCCGCACCACCGGCAGGTCGCCGGAGACGAGGCCGCCCGCCTTGTCCAGCACCAGCGCGCCCTCGATGCGCGCGTCGCCCATCTCGATCGCGATGTCGTCGATCCGCGTCCGGCCCTCGGTCTCGCGAATGATGAAGCGCGCGGTGCCCGGCACGCCCTTGGCCTTGCGAAAGCCGACCGGCGCGAAGCTGATGTCGGCGCGGGCGAGGTCCACCGTGGCGCGCTTGACCGTGGTGCCGTCGGCCAGCGCCTCGTCCATCAGGGACACGGTCACCGGCCCGCGCACCGCCCGGCCGAGGTCGATGCCGAGCGTCCGCCGCTCCTTGTCGCCGAGCACCAGCTTCACCGCCGACGAGCCGCCTCCGCCGCCGGCGAGCGGCCGCACGATGTCCACCTCCGCCGCCACTCCATCCACCTTGGCGGTGCCGGAGACCGTCGCCGCGCCCTCCGCGATGGCGATGGTGATGGCGCCGTCGCTGATCGCCCGGCCCTCGATCGGCACCTTGGAGGCGAGCCCTTCGAGCACGATCTCGCCGCCGTAGGTCACGAGGTCCGCCGGCACGTCCTTCACCAGCGGCAGGTCCACCCGGATGCGCGCCCGCGCCTGGCCGGAGACGTCCCCCGGCCCCGCCGGCAGGTCCACCCCGTCGGAGAGCGGCAGCACCTCCCAGAGCGCCACCGCCGCCGCCGCGTCGCCCGCAAGGTCGATGGATATCTCCCCGTCCGGCGGGTCCTTGGCGACCGTCGGGATGGCGAAGGTCGCGCCCGCGATGGCGAGCGTGCGGCCGTCGCCGATGTCGACGACGCCGCGCTCCATCGCCACCTCGAACCGGTCGTCCACCAGCCGCCCGGTGCCGAACGCCTGGCGGATCACCGGCCCGCCGTCGTCGAGCGGGCGGAACGCCAGGTCCTCGAACCGGAACGACACCGCCGCCGAGGCCGCGTCGCCGGTCGCATGGTCGATGCTGTCGTCGGAGACCGCCAGATCCACGGTCGCGTCCCGGATGGTGCCGGCGATCACGTGCTCGTGCACCCAGTTGCGCGCCTCGTGCACCACCACCGGCGGCCAGATGGTCTTCAGCGTGTCCACCGACATGGACGGGAACACGCCCGAGAGCGCGCCGAAGAGATGCCCGTCGCTCTCCGTCAGCCGCATGGCGGCGGCGAACGTGGTGCCCTCGCCCTCGGCCCGGAAGGTGTCCACCACGAAGGTGCGGTCGGCCGGATCGTAGCTGCCCTCCAGGAGCCCCAGCGCCCGGTCGCGCGTGGTCTCCCGGTCCTTGGCCACCACGTTGAAGCGGAACGGCCAGGCCGTCGCGTCCGGCGGCGGCATGCCCACCACGCCGCTGATCACCGCGTGGGCGCTCGGCAGCACGATCGGCGAGGGATCCACCACCACCGACCGGTCCTCCGGCCGCCAGCGCACCGCAAGCCGGCTGCGGTCGAGCACCAGCGCCCCGGTCGCCTCGCCGGCCCGGATCGGCCCGACGGTGAGTTCGCCCTCTCCTTCCACGATCCGCCCGGTCGCCGAGAAGCCGATCCGCCCCTTGAAGGCCGCCGGACCGGTCGGCCCGCCCGCCGCCGCCACGTCCCCAGGCTCCACTTCACCGCCCCCCGGCAGGGCCGTGGCCGCCAGCGCGGCCGGATCCGCCGCCGCGGCTGCTGCCGCCGGCGCGACCGGAGCCGCCGCCATGGCGCCGAGATCGCGGAGGTCGAAGCCCTCCGTCTCCAGGTGCACCAGGCGCACGGTGTCGCCCTCCCCCGGCCCCACCGTCGCCGAAACCGTCCACGGCCCGTTGACGCCCGCCCCGGCGAGGCGCGCGGTCAGCCGGTCGTCCGCCAGCCGCTCCGCCGTCACCGCCGCCTCGTCGAGCACCGTCGCCCGTCGGCCGTCGTCGGTGCGCCGGCGCAGCGTCAGCGCACCCACGTCGAGCGAGGACAGCCGGGCCGCCCGCAACCCCTCGTCCAGGGACGCGACCAGATCCGGCAGCGTCGGCATCGGACCGCCGGCCGCCGCCGTCTCGATGAACACATGGTCGGAAGTCACGTGGGTGATGTGCCGTTCCAGCCCGAGGAGCGTGCCCCAGGAGGTGAGGAATTCCAGCGTGTCGAGCGATCCGTTCGCGTCGGGCCGGTCGATCACCACGTCGCGCAGGTGCACCACCGGGCGGAAGTCCTCGCCGAGCCCGAGCCCGACCACGCCCACCGACACGCGCACGTCGTCGCCGGCGGCGGCCGCCATGGCGGCGGCGATCCGGTCGGTGCCGATCTCGGTGAAGAGCGGACCGGAGAGGAGCCGGCCGACCAGCGCCGTCGCGCCGACCACCAAAAGGAGCGCGGCGACGAGCACGATCCGCCAGCGTTTCCGACGCGGCAGGAGGGTCCGGCGGTCGGTGCGGGCGGCGGGCATCGGTCCCGTGTCACGTGGCGTCGCTTCGTCCGTCACCCTCACCTCTGAATGCCGCTGTCCGCGTTTCCGGCGACCACCGTCTCCCCGCCGCGCCGCTTCGGTCCCAGGCGAACGCCGCCGCGCGGCCGCTCGATCCCGTCGGTCCCCTTGCCGCCGGTCCGACCGTCGGCCCCCGCGGCCGTTGCGCCCGTCCGACCGGATCCAGCCGGAACCTTGTTGCGTAAACCGCCCGCCCGATGCCAGATGCGCATCCAGCCAGAACCCCGACGATCTTCCGTCTCGAATCACCCATCCATGCGCGAGGACCGCGATGACCGTGACGCTTTCCGAAGGCAGCCCCGCACCGGACTTCTCCCTGCCCGTCGACGGCGGCGGGACGATCACCCTCTCGGCCCTGAAAGGCAAGCCGGCGGTGGTCTATTTCTATCCGAAAGACGATACGTCGGGCTGCACCAAGGAGGCGATCGGTTTTTCGTGCCTCATGCCCGACTTCGAGAAGGCCGGCGTCACGGTGATCGGCATCTCGCCGGATTCGGTGAAGAGCCACGAGAAGTTCCGCGCCAAGCACGACCTCGCCATCACGCTCGCCGCCGACGAGGAGCGCGCCGCCATCGAGGCGTTCGGCGTCTGGGTGGAGAAGTCCATGTACGGCAAGGCCTACATGGGCGTCGACCGCTCCACCTTCCTGATCGCCCCCGACGGCACCATCGCCAAGGTCTGGCGCAAGGTGAAGGTGCCCGGCCACGCCGAAGAGGTCCTGAAGGCCGCCCAAGCGCTCGCCTGACCGCGCTCGCCTGCCCCCGCTCGCCTGAGCCGCCCTGGCCTGACCAGCCCCGCCCCAGCGCCCACGCCCGCAGGCGAAAATCCCGAGCGCGGCTCACCCTCCGCGCTCACCCCACCATGAGACCGCCATGACCGATCGCTCCCTGGTGCCGCTCCTCTCCGAGACCGAAGGCGCCGATCTCGACGCCGCCGCCCTCGGCGACACCCTCTACGAGCGGTCGCGATCCATCGTGGCGACGCCCGACCTCGCCCTCAAGGTCTCGATCGCCTACCGCACCGCGCGCGATTGGTTCGGCCGCCGCCTCGCCCGCGGCTCGGCCCGCGTCGCCGGCCCGATGCCGTCCCGCCCCGGCCGGCCGGACCGGCCCCTGCTCGTCGCCCCCCGCGACATGCCGCGCCGGTCGCGCGGCGGCGCCGGGTCCGGCAAGGTCGCTCTCGTGCACAGCCTCGCCCACATCGAGCTCAACGCGGTCGACCTCACCTGGGACCTCATCGGCCGCTTCATCGACGAGCCGATGCCCCGCTCCTTCTTCGACGACTGGGTCCAGGTCGGCCTGGAAGAGGCCAAGCACTTCGCCCTCCTCGACCGCCGCCTGAAGGAACTCGACGCCGCCTACGGCGACCTCCCCGCTCACGACGGCCTCTGGCAGGCGGCCGAGGCCACCGGCCACGACCTCACCGCCCGCCTCGCCGTCATCCCGCTGGTGCTGGAGGCGCGTGGCCTCGACGTGACGCCCACCATGGGCGAAAAGGTGCGCCAGACCGGCGACCACGCCACCGCCGCCATCCTGGACGTGATCTACCGCGACGAGCGCCGCCACGTGGCCTTCGGCGCCAAGTGGTTCCGCTTCCTCTGCGACCGCCAGCGCCGCGCCCCCGAGCCCGCCTTCCACGACCTCGTGCGCGCCTGCTTCCGCGGCGCCCTGAAGCCCCCCTTCAACGACCGCGCCCGCTCCGAAGCCGGCCTCACCCCCGGCTTCTACAAGCCCCTCGCAAGTCTTATCGGATGATGACCGGCTCTCAGGTCACGGCGATACGGGCGCATAAACCTTCATTAACCCTAAGGCTTTCTAATCACTCCGATGCCCCATGCCCGGGACACGCCTGTCGGAGACGCATACCCATGGCGAAACAGCGCGCCCATGATCGCTATCGCGCCCAGCCCGCTGTCCGGCGCATCGTCGTCGTCAAGGGCGACGACGCGCACTCCTATACGATCCGACCGTGGCTCGCGGCGCTCTTCTCCGGGTTCGGCATTCTCATCGCTCTCGGCTTCATCGGCTCCACCGCCTATCTGGCGTTTCGCGACAACCTGATCAGCGCGTCCGTGTCCCGCAACGCCGACCTGCAGCAGGCCTACGAGGACCGGATCGCCAGCCTGCGGTCCGAGATCGACAAGATCGCCAGCCGCCAGCTCCTGGAGCAGGTGGCCTATGACGACAAGGTGGAGCGCCTCCTGTCGGCCCAGCGCGCGCTCGACGACCGCCAGCGTGCCGTCTCCGGTCTGATCGAGCAGGCGCGCTCGTCCGGCCTCCTCGCCGGCGCCGACGCCAAGGGCGACCAGCGCGCCGACCTCGGTGCGCCCGCCGACGGTGCCGCCGCCTATGCGCCGGATCCGGCGGAGGCCATAGACCGCAGCTTCGCCGCCCTCACCGGCACGCCGGACGGCGACGGCGGGGAGCGTGACACCCGGCCCGACCTGAAGCGCATGGCCGAGGACCTCGCCCGCATGAACGCCGAGCAGACCTCCGCCGTGGTGGCCATCCGCACCGCCGCTCTCGCCCGGGCCGACAAGGTGGAGCGCATCGTCAAGAAGCTCGGCGTCACCCTGAAGCCGCCCGCCGATGCGCCGCGCGCGGCGTCCGACGCGGATGCCGTCGGCGGCCCCTATATCCCGATCAACGGCCCGGAAGCCCTCGCCGCCGCCATGGAGGACGCCGCCGCCGCCTTCGGCCGCCTGCAGCACCTCAAGTCGGCGGTGGACCTCCTGCCGGTGGTGGAGCCCCTCGCCGGCGCGGCCGTCACGTCGAACTTCGGCTCGCGGTCCGATCCCTTCCTCGGCTCGTCGGCCTTCCACGCCGGCATCGACTTCCGCGCCCCAACCGGCCGCCCGGTGACGGCCACCGCCGCCGGCCGGGTGATCAACGCCGGCCGCAACGGCGGCTACGGCAATCTCATCGAGATCGACCACGGCAAGGGCCTCACCACCCGCTACGCCCACCTCTCCCGCATCGACGTGAAGGTCGGCGAGAGGGTCGCGCGCGGGCAGGTGGTCGGCCGGGTCGGCTCCACCGGCCGGTCCACCGGTCCGCATCTCCACTACGAGACCCGCGTCGACGGCACCGCCGTGAACCCTCTCGCCTACCTGAAGGCCGGGCGGGAAATCCGGTCACTGCTCAACTGAAGGTAAGACTGGCACACAATCTCCGATTGTTTCCACATCTAATTATTCTCTTCACGTATCTTCTCTATCGTCATTTTTAACATTTCATGCCTAGAAGGGAGTCGTCGCGTTCCCACTCGGGGGTCTGCCCAGCATGCTCCTCAACACCGCAGCCGAAACCAACCCGTCGGCCGCCGTCATCTGCCCGCTCGCGGCGGCAGTCGGCGGGGCTTCGGCCGTTGAGGGCGCGATCGGCCGCATGGCCGGCGCGGTGCAGGGTACGGATCTCGACGCGCGCGCCATCATGGGCGCCCTGGAAAGCCTGCCCGAGGGGGTGTCGGTCTACGGCGCCGACCGGCGCCTCGTGGTCGCGAACCTCGCCTTCAGTCGGCTCCACGGCTTGCCCGACGTGGCCTTGACGCCCGGCTCCGACCACGCGGATGTGCTTTCGGCCATCGCCGCCGCGCGTCTCTTCAAGCCGGATCACGCCGCCATCTGCCGCAATGCCCGCGCCGCCGTCGTCGCCACCGGCGCGCCGATGACCTACATGCTCACCACGCAAGCCGGCCGCCTCGTTCACGTGACCGAGCACCCCCTGCCGTCCGGCGGGTGGATTTCCATCCACACCCCGTTCGGCGGCGAGCCGGCCGTCGGCGCCTTCGACCGGCAGCAGGCCACCGACCGGGTGACCGGCCTTCTCGGCGAGGCGGCCTTCGCGTCGCTGCTCGACGAGGCGGCCCGCCACTGCGCCGCCGGCCGCGCCCAGTTCGCCCTCTTGTCGATCGGGATCGACGACCTCGGTGCGCTCAACGACATCCACGGCCGCGCCATCGGCGACCAGGTGCTCCGGGCCGTCCGCGACCGTGTGCGCGCGCTCCTGCCGCCCGGCGCGCCCATCGGCCGGCCAGCCGGCGGCCTGTTCGGCGCCGTGGTCTGGCTCGGCGCGGATCCGGAGCGGGTGCTCGCCACGCTGGGGGCGCTCGGCGCCGACCTCGCCCGCCCATTCCGCCTGGAGACAACCGAAATGTCGGTGCCGACCCATGTGGGCCTCGCACTCGCGCCGAGCCACGGCACCGTGGGCGACGACCTCTGGCGCCGGGCGGAGATCGCCCGCCATGCCGCCCGCCGCCAGAAGGCGAGCGAACCGCTGGTGTTCGAGGGCGCGCTCGAGGCCGAGGCCGTCAACCGCGTCACCCTGGAGCGGGAGCTGCGGGCCGCCCTGGAGGCGGGCGCCTTCAGCCTCGTCTTCCAGCCCATCGTGAACCTCAACTCCGGCGTGATCTCCGCCGCCGAGGCGCTGCTGCGCTGGCACCACCCGCGCCTCGGCCCGATCCGGCCGGACGTGGCGATTGCCGTTGCCGAGGAGACCGGCCTCATCCGTCCGCTCGGCGAGTGGGTGCTCTCGGAGGCCTGCCACACCGCCGTTCACTGGCCCGAAAGCGTGACGCTCGGTGTCAACATCTCGGCGCTCCAGCTCGACTGTCCGCACTTCGTCGACATGGTGCTCGGCACCTTGAAGGCGACCGGCATGCCGGCGCGCCGGCTGATGCTGGAGGTGACCGAGACCGTGCTCCTCGACCGGCGCCACGACGCCGCCATGAGGACCCTCTCCGCGGCCGGCGTCCGGTTCGCCCTCGACGATTTCGGCGTCGGCTACGCGTCCTTCCAGTATCTGATCGCCTACCGGTTCGATCAGATCAAGATCGACCGCAGCTTCATCGCCGACCTGCCGCGCAATCCGGATTGCCAGGCCGTGGTGCGCGCCGTCATCGCGGTCGGCGCCGCCCTCGGCAAGGAGGTGGTGGTGGAGGGCGTCGAGACGGAGACCGAGCGCCAGATGCTGGCCGACTGGGGGCATCTCCTCGGCCAGGGCTATCTGTTCGCGCCGGGCCTTTCCGGCGACGAGATCCAGCAGTTCGCCCGCCTCACCTTCGCGGTGGAGGACGCCAAGCGCCTCGTCGCCGTCGCAAGCCGCGGCTTTCCCTGGGCCACGTCTTGAGGCGGGAAACCGGCCCGCGCCGGTATGCCGGACGGATCCCGCGCACCGGCTGCTGACACGGGTCGACCGCGCCCGTGGCAGACTGCCCGGCGCCAACCCGCCCGCACCGGAGAGCGCCCCCATGTCAGACCCGGATCCCGCCCGCCGCCCGAACGTCCCCATCGCCGTCGACGACGTCCCCTGGACCCAGTCGAGCCACAGCGGCCGCTACGGCGCCCGCTGGAAACACCTTTCCCGCGCGACGATCGGCGACGCCTACCGCATCGGCGTCGTCGTCGAGGAACTGCCGCCCGGCAAGCAGACCTGCCCCGCCCACTGGCACACCCGCGAGGAGGAGCACGTCCTCGTCCTCACCGGCGCGCTCACCGTGCGGATCGGCCCGGCCCGTCACGTCATGAAGGCCGGCGACTACGTGGCCTTCCCGGCCAACGTGCCGGACGAGCACTGCCTCTTCAACCACACCGAGGAGACGGTCCGCTACGTGCTCGTCGGCAACCAGGACGACGCCGACGTCTGCCTCTACCCGGACAGCAACAAGGTCAACGTTGCCGCCCTCGGCGAGATCTACGACCGCGGCGCCCGCAAGGCCTACTACGACGGCGAGGAGTGATCGCCCGGGTCCTGAACGACGAAGGGGCGGACCGCCGGCCCGCCCCTTCCTGTCAGTCATCCCGACCGCCAGGGTTCAATCCACATCCTTGATGTCGATCGGCTGCTTGCCGAACGCCCGCTGGGCGAGCGTCGATTCCATGAAGCTGTCCAGGTCGCCGTTCAGCACGCTCGCCGGATCGGTGCTCTCGTGGCCGGTGCGCAGGTCCTTCACCAGCTGGTAGGGCTGCAGCACGTAGGAGCGGATCTGGTGGCCCCAGCCGATGTCGGTTTTGCCGGCGGCGTCGGCCATCGCCTTCTCCTCGCGCTTCTTCAGCTCCACCTCGTAGAGGCGGGCGCGCAGCATCTGCCAGGCGGTCGCCCGGTTCTTGTGCTGCGAGCGCTCCGACTGGCAGGCGACCGCGATCCCGGTCGCGATGTGCGTGATGCGCACCGCGGAGTCCGTGGTGTTCACGTGCTGGCCGCCGGAGCCGGAGGCGCGGAAGGTGTCGATGCGCACGTCGGCCTCGCTGACGTCCACCTCGATCTTGTCGTCCACCACCGGGTAGACCCACACCGACGAGAAGGACGTGTGCCGCCGCGCCTGGCTGTCGAACGGCGAGATGCGCACCAGGCGGTGCACGCCCGACTCGGTCTTCAGCCAGCCATAGGCGTTGTGGCCCTTCACCTGGATGGTGGCGCTCTTGATGCCGGCCTCTTCGCCGTCGTGGTGCTCCAGGAGCTCCACCTTGAAGCCGCGCTTCTCCGCCCAGCGGGTATACATGCGCAGGAGCATGTTCGCCCAGTCCTGGCTCTCGGTGCCGCCCGCGCCGGCGTTCACCTCCAGATAGGCGTCGTTGCCGTCGGCCTCGCCGGAGAGCATGGATTCGATCTGCTGGCGCACGACCTCGTCCTTGAGGCCCTTCAGCGTCGTCTCCGCGTCGGCGACGACCGTCTGGTCGTCCTCCATCTCGCCGAGCTCGATCAGCTCCACGCTGTCCTTCAGGTCGCGTTCCAGCTGCAGGTAGCCGTTGATGCGGCTCTCAAGGTCGGTGCGCTCGCGCATGATCTTCTGCGCGCGCTCCGGGTCGTTCCAGAGGGTCGGATCCTCGACGAAGCCGTTCAGCTCGGCCATGCGCTGCTGGGAGGCATCCCAGTCAAAGATGCCTCCTCAGCAGGGCCATACCCTGCTCGATCTCGTCGACGATGGCCTCGATCTCGGCACGCATGGGCGTGATCCTTCGATAGCGGAGGTTGGATTGGAGCGCCGGACCGGACGTCGAACCCGGCCGCGCCGCCGCGCAAGTCCCGCGCGGCGGGCGGACCATAGGGACGAAGGCCAGCGATGTAAACGCCCGATGACAGCCCGCCGCCAGGCATCCCCCCGCCCCCCGCCGGGACCGCCGCCACCGCCACCGCCACCGCCGCCACCAACCTCGTCATGGTCCGCGAAGGCGGACCACCCACGCATTTCGCGACGAGGCTGAACGACCACCCGTCAGCTCTGGGTAATGCGTGGGTGGTCCGGCTGAACCGGACCATGACGATCGCGAGGGTTCGAAGCGCGCACCGCTCCACCGAGCACCAAGCGCGGGTTCGAGCGCGCGTACCGCTCCGCCGGAAACCGCGCTAGGGTCCGAGAGCTTTCACCGCTCCCCCGGAAACCGCGCGAAGGTTCCAGCGCGCACCGCTCCCGCGGAAACCGCGCGCGGACGATGGCGCGAGGTTGGTGGCCACCAGCCTCGCCACCCCCTCACCCAGCGCTCAATAGAGCCCGCCCGTCCCGGTCACCGCCGCCCGGTCCGCCTCCGGGTTCACCGTTGTCGGCCCGGTGTAGGCTTGGCTGTCGTACCCGATGATGTTGTAGTTGTCGGCCGGGCCGGTGCCGGGCTTGAAGGCCTCGATGATGGTGCCGTCGCCGCCGCCGGAGCGCATGCCGGTCTTGCGGTCGATCGGGATCAACGCCATGCCCTCCGGCACGCGGAACTCCACCGGCGGCTCGCCGGCGAGCGCCAGCTGCATGAAGTCGCGGAACACCGGCGAGGCCATCTGGCCGCCCGTGGAGCCCTGCCCCATCGGCCGCGGATTGTCGTAGCCAAGGAAGACGCCGACGGCGAGGTCCGGCGTGAAGCCCACGAACCAGGCGTCCTTCTCGTCGTTCGTGGTGCCGGTCTTGCCGGCGATCGGCCGGTTCAGAACCTTCACGGCGGTGGCGGTGCCGCGCTGGACCACGCCCTCCATCATGGAGGTGATCTGGTAAGCGGTCATCGGGTCCAGCACCTGCTCGCGCTCGTCCACCAGTTCCGGCTCGTCCTGGCCGCGCCAGTCCTCCGCCGAACAGGCGTCGCAGATGCGCTGGTCGTGCTTGTAGACGGTGCGGCCGAAGCGATCCTGCACGCGGTCGATCAGCGTCGGCTGCACCCGCCGGCCGCCGTTGGCGATCATCGAATAGGCGTTGACCATGCGCAGCACCGTCGTCTCGCCCGCCCCGAGCGAGAAGGAGAGCAGCGGCTTCATGTCGTCATAGACGCCGAACCGCTTGGCATACTCGGCCACCAGCGGCATGCCCATGTCCTGGGAGAGCCGCACGGTCATCAGGTTGCGCGAGCGCTCGATGCCGGTGCGCAAGGTCGAAGGCCCGCCGAAGCCGCCGCCGTAGTTGGACGGCCGCCACATCTCAAGGCCCGGTCCCTGGTCCACCTCGATCGGCCCGTCCATCACCACCGAGGCGGGGGTGTAGCCGTTGTCGAGGGCCGCCGAGTAGACGAAGGGCTTGAACGCCGATCCGGGCTGCCGCATCGCCTGGGTGGCCCGGTTGAACTCGCTTTGCGCGTAGGAGAAGCCGCCCACCATCGCCCGCACGCGACCGGTCAGCGGGTCCATGGCCACCAGCGCGCCGGAGATCTCCGGCACCTGCCGCAGCCGGTAGACGTCGCCGTTGGTGCCGGGCGCCACCTTCTCCACATAGACCACGTCGCCGGGCGTCAGCACGTCGCTCACCGCCGTCGGCTTGGCGCCGCGCTTCGGCCCGGTGGCCCAGCGCGCCCAGGTCATCTCGGAAAGCGGCAGCGTGGCGCGCTCGCGCTCGGTCACCACCTTGCCCGTGGGGGTCTTGGCCGGCTGCAGGCCGATGATCGCCTCCGAGGCCCCGGCGGAGAGCACCACCGCCAGCCGCCACTCCGGAAGGTCCCAGAGCGCCGGCACGTCGGCGAGCGCCGCGCCCCAGTCGCCGGACGGCTCGATGGTCTTCACCGGGCCGCGCCAGCCGCGCTCCATGTCGAACTTCATCAGGCCCTTGTGGAGGGCGGCGCGGGCTTGCTGCTGCATCTCCGGGTCGAGCGTGGTGCGCACCGAAAGGCCGCCTTCGTAGAGGCCCTTCTCGCCGTACATGGACATGAGGTTGCGGCGCACCTCCTCCACGAAATAGTCGGCGGCGAAGACGCTGGCGCCCCGGTTGCGGTTCACCACCTTGATCGGCTCGGCCTTGGCGGCTTCCCCCTCCTCCCGGCTCACGTAGCCGTTGGCCACGATCTGGTCGAGCACCCAGTTGCGGCGCTCCAGGGCGCGGTCGCCGAAGCGGAAGGGGTTGTAGTTGTTCGGCGCCTTCGGCAGCGCCGCCAGATAGGCCACCTCGGCCAGCGTCAGCTCGGCCACCGACTTGTCGAAATAGGTGAGCGAGGCGGCGGCGACGCCATAGGCGCCGAGCCCGAGATAGATCTCGTTGAGATAGAGCTCCAGGATCTGGTCCTTGGAGAAGGCCTGCTCGATGCGCAGCGCCAAGAGCGCCTCCTTCACCTTGCGCTCGATCGACTGCTCGTTGGTGAGGAGGAAGTTCTTGGCCACTTGCTGGGTGATGGTGGACGCGCCGACCGGCCGGCGGCCGCTCATCACCAGGTCCACGTTGCGCACCACGGCGGAGCCGATCGACACCATGTCGATGCCCGGATGGCTGTAGAAGTCCTTGTCCTCGGCGGAGAGGAAGGCGTACTTCACGTTTTCCGGAATGAGCTGGATCGGCAGGAACAGCCGCTTCTCCCGCGCATATTCGGCGACGAGCTGCCCGTCCGAGGCGTGCAGGCGCGTCATCACCGGCGGCTCGTACTTTTTCAGCTGCGTGTAGTCGGGCAGGTCCTCGTTCATCGCGGCGAGGTAGAGCGCAACGCCGCCGGCGACGATCAGCACCATGAATGCGCCGATCGCGAACAGCCAGCCGAAGAACCGAACGAAGATCATACTGCCTCTGAACTCTGTTTTTGCGCGGTGCGGGCGCGCCGGTCGGGCGCTGTCCTGCTGCCGGCGCGTACGCCCCGATACCCGCCGGCCGGTCCGCTCCGGCCGCGGGTCCGAGGACCCCGTCCGGGCGGCCGGCGCGGGCCAGCCTTCTCAACGGTAGAGACTCGTCCCGGTTTATGGCGAACGTGGGACCGGTCCGTTGCGGGATTACCACAAGCCGACCGCGCAATCATCCGAAACCCTTGGACAATGGCCCGTTGTTCACTGCCCCGCCGCGGCGATCTTCGGCTGGAGGAAGCGCAGCATGGCGGCGCTCACCGCGTCCGCGACCTTGCCGCGCCAATCGTTGTTGGTCAGCAGCTGCTCGTCTTCCTCGTTGGAGAGATAGCCGATCTCCAGGAGCACGGACGGCACGTCCGGCGCCCTCAGCACCCAGAAACCGGCCGAGCGGTGCGGGTTGCGGATCATCCGGGTGGTGTTGGAGAGTTCGCCGACGAGCGTGTTGGCGAAGGAGGCGGAGAAGGTCTGCGTCTCCCTCCGCGTGAGGTCGATCAGGATGTCGGAGACCTCGCCGGCCTCGGCGGGCTCCAGTTCCAGCCCCGCCACCGCGTCGGCGGCGTTCTCCTTGTCGGCGAGCGCGGCGGCCGCCCGGTCGGAGGCGCGCTCCGAAAGGGTATAGACGGTGGCGCCGCGCACATGGTCCTCCCGCACGCTGTCGGCGTGGATCGAGACGAAGAGGTCGGCCGCGGCTTCGCGGGCGATCCGCACCCGGTCGCCGAGCGGGATGAAGGTGTCGTCGGTGCGCGTCATCGACACGTCCACCTTACCGGTCGCCTCCAGGCGCCGCTTCAGATCCTCCGCGAAGGCGAGGACCACGTCCTTCTCCTTGATGCCGCTCGACGCGATGGTGCCGGCGTCGACACCCCCGTGGCCGGGGTCGAGCATGATTAGCGGCCGTTCGCGCCCGCTGTCGGCCCGCAGCCGGTCGCCCTTGGTCACGCCCACCGTGTTGGAGGCCTCCCGGGTCAGCGCGGTCTTCTGGAGGGCGGACTGGAAGTCCTCCGGCGTGCTGCGCACCAGGTCCACCACCAGCCGGGCGGCCGCCCCTTCCGCGCCCTTCAGCACGAAGGCGCCGTCGATCGTCACCGGCCCGGTGGCGTCGATCACGAGGCGCGACCGGCCCCGCGCGAAGAGGCCGTAGCGCCAGCCCGTGACGAGGCCGCGGCCGGTGAGGCCCGCGTCGTCCGGCAGGCGGAAGGTCACCTCCGGCAGGTCCACCACCACCCGGTAGGGATCGCCGAGCGTAAAGGCGCTGATCTCCACGGGGCCGGAGAGGTCGAGCACGAAGCGCGTGCGCTCCCCGTCGCCGACCACGCGGGCGTCGGAAGCCACCGGCAGCAACACGCCCCCCGCCGACACCGGCGGCGCGACCGCCGGGTCCGACGGCAGTTCGGCGCGGGCAAGGGTCGCGCCGGCCAGAATCAGCACGGCAGCAAGGACGGCGCGGCGAAGGCGATGCGTGGCGGCCAGCTTCAAGAGCGAACTTCCCTGAACGGTCGTCATCCCTAATCCGGTAGCGCCCGCATGTTAATGCCTTCTTAACGATCTCGGCATGAATGGCGGGCGCCCCTCGGGCGGGCGGGCGCCGGTGATCCGGACCGGGGCGGTCGACGAGACCTCCGATGTGAAGGTTTGGCGCCCGCGCGGGGCGTTACAGACTTGCATTGCACGCCATCGATCCTTAGAACAAGGATCAGGAGCCCGAATCCTCGCCTCGGTCATTCTGAGTGCGGCCAATAGAAGACCTTCTTACCACTCTCGGGCAATCCGCTCTCGGGGTGGTGTTCGGGGTCTTCGAAGAACGGGGCTCGCGATGAAGCGCGGACGCCGGTCGGCATTCTGAAGCGAACCCGACCCCACCGTCACGGCAGGTCGACCGTCCCTCACGGTCCTGTCCCGGTGGAGACAAGGCCGTGCTCACGTTCCAACGACGGTGGCGAAACGACGGCGGCTCCGCCCGCGCGGCCCTTCATGGGACCGGCGGACCGCACACCATTTCGTTCCGCCCGCGACGGGCGGCGACTGCAGACCTCGGGAACGAGCCGGACGTGGCGAACACAAGGCCGACGACAGCGACCAGACAGCCGGGTGCGTGGCATGCATCCGGTGCGGCGTTGGAGTCGGCTCGCCGGGCTTCGTTCCAATCCCCCTCACGCAACACCCCTATCGACGGCCCTGCGCGGACCGCCCTGCCCCTATGGCGGCAGGATGGCGGACCGGCGCGGCCGGGAGTACGACCGCAATGCCCAACAAGATGCTTATCGATGCCACCCACCCGGAGGAAACACGGGTAGTCGTGGTCCGTGGCAGCCGGGTCGAGGAATTCGACTTCGAGTCCGCCACCAAGAAGCAACTGAGAGGTAATATCTATCTGGCCAAGGTCACCCGCGTGGAGCCGTCGCTCCAGGCGGCCTTCGTGGAGTATGGCGGCAACCGCCATGGCTTCCTGGCCTTCTCGGAAATCCACCCCGACTACTACCAGATCCCCGTCGCCGACCGGCAGGCGCTGATCGAGGCGGAGGAGCGCGAGGAGCGCGAGGAGGCCGAGCGGCGCTCCCGGTCGCGGCGCGAGCGGGCTCCGGCCCGGGCCATGGCCGAGGCGAGCGAGCCCGGCGCCAGCGTCAGCGAGGCGTCCGAGGAAGGTAGCGACAACGTCGGCTACAATGGCGGCTACACCGGCGACGAAGGTGGCGACAACGGCCGTTACAATGGCGGCTACAACGGCGACAGTAGCGGCGATCATGGCGACGATTTCCACGGCGCCGACGCGCCGCGCTCCGGCGCCGCCACCTCCGAGGACGACGAGGACCACGTGGAGTCCGTCGGCGCCGAGGATGCCCTGGAGGAGGTGCCCGAGCGGCGTAAGCCCCGGATGCGCCAGTATAAAATCCAGGAGGTGATCAAGCGCCGCCAGGTCCTGCTCGTCCAGGTCGTCAAGGAGGAGCGCGGCACCAAGGGCGCGGCGCTCACCACCTACCTGTCGCTCGCCGGCCGCTATTCCGTGTTGATGCCCAATTCCGGCCGTGGCGGCGGCATCAGCCGCAAGATCACCAACGTCACCGACCGCAAGCGCCTCAAGGAGATCGCCTACGATCTCGAGGTTCCGGAAGGAATGGGCGTCATTCTGCGTACCGCCGGCGCGTCGAGGACCAAGGCGGAGATCAAGCGCGACTTCGAATACCTGCTTCGTCTTTGGGAGAACGTGCGAGAACTGACGCTGCGGTCCGCCGCGCCGACCCTCGTCTACGAGGAGGGCTCGCTGGTCAAGCGGTCCATCCGCGACCTCTATAACAAGGACATCGACGAGGTTCTCGTTTCCGGCGAAGAAAGCTATCGGGAAGCGAAAGACTTCATGCGCATGCTCATGCCGAGCCATGCCAAGAACGTCCAGCCCTACCGTGATCTGGTGCCGATCTTCGCGCGCTTCGGCGTCGAACCGCAGCTCGATGCCATGTTCTCGCCGCAGGTGACCTTGCGGTCTGGCGGCTACATCGTCATCAACCAGACCGAAGCCTTGGTTTCCATCGACGTGAACTCGGGTCGCTCGACCCGCGAGCACAACATCGAGGACACTGCGCTCGCCACCAACATGGAAGCCGCCGAGGAGGTCGCCCGCCAGCTCCGCCTCCGCGACCTCGCCGGCCTGATCGTCATCGACTTCATCGATATGGAGGAGTCGAAGAACAACAAGTCGGTCGAGCGCAAGCTCAAGGAATGCCTGAAGAACGACCGCGCCCGCATCCAGGTCGGCCGGATCTCGCACTTCGGCCTGATGGAGATGAGCCGCCAGCGCATCCGCACCGGCGTCCTGGAAGGCTCCACCGAGGTGTGCCCGCACTGCCTCGGCGCGGGCATCGTCCGGTCGACGGAATCCGTTGCGCTTCATGTGCTTAGGGCGCTCGAGGACCAGCTCCTGAAGGGCGTCACCCACCACCTGACGGTCCGCACCCGGACCGCCGTGGCGCTCTACATCCTCAACCAGAAGCGCCGCCACCTCGCCGACCTGGAGGCCCGCTTCGGCCTCAACGTCAGCATCGCGGCGGACGAGCACCTGGGCAACCAGCACTTCGCGCTCGAGCGCGGCGAGATCATCCTCAACCCGCTGCCGCCCCCGCCGCCGACCACCCTCACCCCGGAAAGCGTCCAGCCCTACGACGACGAGGACCTCGACATCGTCGAGGAAACCGACGACGAGGCCGAGGAGGAGACCGTGGAGGCCCGCGAGGAGCGTCCGCGCGCCGACCGCGGCGCCGAGCGGACCGAGGACGACCAGGGCGGCCGCCGCAAGCGCCGCCGCCGGCGCCGCCGGCGTCCCGGCGGTCCCGAAGGCACCGGCGATGACGCCGTCGCCGCCCGCGCCGATGGCGAGTCCGACGAGGACGAGGGCGACGAGGAGCAGGAAATCGGCGCCGCCGAGGACACCGAGGCGGCCGTCACCACGGCCGAGGGCGAGACCGCCGAGGGCGGCGACGACGCCGCGGGCGACGGCAAGCGTCGGTCGCGCCGACGGGGCCGCCGCGGTGGTCGCCGCCGGAACGGCACGGGCGCCGAGGGCGAGGCCGCCGATGGCGTCATGAGCGCCGCCGAGGGCGAGGCCATCCTGACCGAAACCGTCGACGCTGCGCTCGGCGAGGACGACCGGACTGAGCCCACCGCCGCCGAAAGCGGGTACGGGAGCCCCGAAACCGGCCATTCTGCGCCGGAAGGCGGCTATGCGGCCGCCGCCGGTGGCGAGGACAGCGGAACCGACCTCCACGCCATCCTGCCGTCCGCGGCGGAAGTGCTGGAGAGCGCGTCCGAGGACGCGGACGACGAGACGTCCGAAGAACCGGCCTATCAGGCGGCCGACGAAGCGCCGGCCGAGCGGTCGGAGCCGCTGTCGGTTGCCGAGCGGATGTCGCAGGTGCCGGCCGCCTCTCCGGTCGAGGAGGCGGTCGAAGCGGTTTCCGACCAGGACGCGGACGGCGACATGCCGGTGACGGAGACCGACTCAAGCCCCAACGGCACCAACGGCCACGAACCGGTGGAGCCCGCCGCCGCGGCGGAACCCGCCCCGGCTCCTGTCCGTCGTCCCATGCCCGAGCCGGAGGACGACCGTCCGAAGCGCTCCGGCTGGTGGCAGCGCCGCAGCTTCTTCTGACCCTGTGGGCGGCGAACACGCCGCCCGCGACAAACCAACACCGAAGGCCGGCGGGGCTCCAGGGCTCCGCCGGCCTTCGTTTTTCGGCCGAACGGCTCCCACCGTGCACCGCTCTCCGCCTTCGCACGGCGAGTCCGAAAACTGATAGAGCAATTTGAATACGATGCCTTTTCCCCGGCTGCTCATTCGCTTTGCGAGGAGCAACCATCCGGCCCATTTCTCCGGCGATGGGACCGGTCCGCCCCCGCTGGCAAACGCCTGATCCCGAAGGCCGCCTCACTTCCCTAGAGCGCTTTCCGACCTGACGGAATCGTCAGGTCGAGAAGAAATCGCTCCAGATTCGATTTGCTGGAGCATTCTCTCATCGATCAAGTCATGCAACTTGATCGGAGAATGCTCTAGCGCAGCCAGCGCTCCAGGCGGTCGCAGGCCTCCACCATCGCGTCCGTCCGGCCGGCGAAGGAGAAGCGGATGTAGGCGTGGCCCCGGTCCGTGTCGAAGTCCGGCCCCGGCGTGGCCGCAACGCCCGCCTCGGTCAGCATGCGACGGGCGAAGTCCACGCTGTCGTTGGAGAAACGGCGCACGCTGGCGTAAAAGTAAAAGGCACCGTCCACCGGCAGGTGGTCGTCGAAGCCGAATGCCGGCAGGCGTTCCAGCAGCAAGGCCCGATTGGCCGCATAGACCGCCTTCACGGCCTCCAGTTCCTCGCCCGCCTCGAAGGCGGCGAGCGCGGCGTGCTGGGCAATCTCGGACGGGGAGATGAAGAGGTTCTGGGCGATCCGCTCCACCGGCCGCACGAGCGTCTCCGGCAGCACCATCCAGCCGATCCGCCAGCCGGTCATGCAGTAGTATTTGGAGAAGGAATTCACCACCACCACGTCGTCGCCGTGCGCGAGCGCCGTGGTCTCGCCGCCGGCATAGACGAGCCCGTGGTAGATCTCGTCCATGACGAGACTGATCCGCCGCTCCCGGCAGGCGACCATCAGGGCCTCCACGCCCTCGGCCGTCATCATGGTGCCGGACGGGTTGGCCGGCGAGGCGACGATCAGCCCCTTCAAGGGCCCGCCAGCCGCCGCCGCGTCGAGAAGGGCCGGCGTCACCTGCCAGCGATCCTCGGCCGTGGTCGGGATCTCGACGACCTCCAGGCCGAGAGCGAGCAGGATGTTGCGGTAGGCAGGATAGCCCGGCGTCGGCAGGCCGACCCGATCACCCACGTCGAAGAGCGCCAGGAAGGCGAGGTTGAAGGCACCGCTGGAGCCCTGCGTCACCGCCACCCGGTCCGCCGGCACCGCGATGCCGTAGCGGTCCTGGTAGTGGCGGGCGATGCGCGCCCGGAGCGCCGGCAGACCCAGCGCCTCCGTGTAGCCGACCCGGCCGCGCGCGAGCGCCGTCTCGGCCGCGAGGCGGACGGCGGCCGGCACCGGCGCGCCCGGCTCCCCCACCTCCATGTGGATGATGGATCGGCCCTCGCGCTCCAGCCGGTTCGCGGCCGACATGACGTCCATGGCGAGGAAGGGCGCGACATTGCTGCGGCGGGACGGTTGCATCAGGCCTCCTTGGCGGCGCGTCCGGCCGAAAAGGCACCGGACCGCCGGTCGAAACTTCGCCGAATTCGCGCTCCATCAGCCGGGAGCCGTTCCGTTTGACCCGATCCCGGCCGGGACCTACCTTCTGGCGTTCGGATCGAACGGTTCGATCCTCGCTATCAGGTGGGGACGAGGCTGACCAGACCCGCGGACCCGGCCCTTCGACCGGGGCGGGCCGGCGGTACCGGGTGGAGAGATCATGAGACGCATGCGCCTGACATCCCTCGCCGTGATCGCCGCGACCGCCGGCGCCATGGTGCTGACCTCCCTGGCGCCCGCCTTCGCGCAAGGGCGACGGGTGTCGCTGATCCGGGACGCGGAAGCGGAGGCGCTGATCGCCGACTACGCCCGCCCGATCCTCAAGGCCGCCGGGCTCGGCGGGGCGACGGTGGAGATCAAGATCGTCAACGACCCGTCGTTCAACGCCTTCGTGGCCGACAGCCGGCATATCTTCATCAACGCCGGCACTCTGATGCAGTCGGAGACGCCGAACGAGTTGATCGGCGTCATCGCCCACGAGACCGGGCATCTCGCCGGCAACCACCTGGCGCGGTTGCGCGAAGCGATCCGCAAGGCACAGATCCTGTCGGCGATCGGCATGATCGGCGGCGCGGCGGCGGCCGTCGGCGGCAGCAGTTCGGGCGTGCCGGGCGCCGGCCGGGCCGGTGCCGCGGCGGCGGTGGGCGGCGCGCAGATGGGCCAGCGCAGCCTCCTCGCCTATCAGCGCACGGAGGAGAGCGCCGCCGACCGGGCCGCCCTCACCTACCTGGAGAAGACCGGCCAATCGGCCCGGGGCATGCTCGACGTGTTCGAGCGGCTGGCCGATCAGCAGCTCTTCTCGGCCATGTTCAGCGATCCTTATGCGCTGAGCCACCCGCTCGCCGCCGAGCGGCTGTCGCAGGTGCGCACGGTCGCCGAGCAGAGCCGCCACTTCGGCAAGGCGGACGACCCGTCGCTTGTGGCGCGGCACGCACTCGTCAGGGCGAAGTTCGTCGCCTTCACCGGGGACGCCAACAAGACCGCCCGCGCCTACCCGCCGAACGACACCTCGCTTGCCGCCCAGTATGCCCGCGCGGTGGTGGCCTGGCGCTACGGGGATCCTCGCTCCGCGGTCCGGGCGGTGGACGCCCTCATCGAGCAGGTGCCGTCCAACGCTTTCTTCCAGGAGCTGAAGGGCCAGATTCTTCTGGAAAGCGGGCAGCCCCGGCAGGCCATCGAGCCGCTCCGCCGCGCGGTGAAGCTTGCCCCGAAGGCCGGCCTGATCCGGGTCATGCTGGGGCATGCGCTGGTGGCGAGCGGCGAGGACGGCGTGCTGAAGGAGGCGATCGAGCACCTGACCAAGGGGCTCGGCGACGACCCGGACAACGGCATCGGCTACCGGCAGCTGGCCATCGCCCATGCGCGCACCGGCAACATCGCCCTTGCGGATCTCGCCACCGCGCAAGGCGCGTTCGCCGGCGGCGACATCAAGGCCGCCAAGCAGTATGCCCAGAGGGCTCAAGCGAAGTTGAAGCGCGGCAGCCCGGCGTGGCTTCGCGCGGACGACATCGTCACGTACAATCCGCCCCGCTCGTGATTTGCTGCCGCACCGGAGTGTTCCCCTTGTCGATGTTTCGCCTCCTGCCGTCGCTCGCCGTCGCCGGCTTTCTGATGACCGCGGCGCCTGCCCCCGCGGCCGAGCCGATGACCGCCGAAGAGAAGGCCGCGATCGAGACCATCGTGCGGGACTATCTCCTCGCCAATCCGGAGGTCATCCAGGAGGCGCTGGTCTCGCTGGAGCAGAAGCGCCAGCAGGCCGAGCAGGAGGCGCGCACCGCCGCCGTCTCGTCCATGGAGGACCTGATCTACAATTCGTCGCGGCAGGTGGTGCTCGGCGATCCGAACGCACCGATCGCGCTTGTGGAGTTCTTCGACTACAACTGCGGCTACTGCAAGCGCGCCCTCGACGACACCCTCGCCCTTCTGGACGAGAAGGATGTGAAGATCATCCTGAAGGAATTCCCCATCCTGGGACCCGGCTCGGTGGAGGCCGCGCGCGTGGCGGTGGCGGTGAACCTCGCCGCGCCCGACCGTTACCTCGACTTCCACAAGGCGCTCCTCACCGGGCGCGGGCAGGCGGACGAGAAGCGCGCCTTCACGGTGATCGAGGAACTCGGCATGGACGCCGACGCCATTCGCGCCAAGATGGGCGATCCGGAGGTGGCCAACACCCTGGAGGAGGTCTACACGGTCGCCAACCGCCTCGGCCTTTCCGGAACGCCGACCTATGTGATCGGCAACGAGGTGGTGTTCGGCGCGGTGGGCGTCGACGACCTGAAGACCAAGATCATCGCCATGCGCGAGTGCGGCAAGGCCGTCTGCTGACCGCCCGGGCGGGGCATGACCGGTCGCGCAGGTCGGCCCCCGTGCGACACTGGTGCGACAACACGGCTGCCATGCCCTTTTTTTCCCAGGGCCGAATGCCTATAAGGGGGCGGAACGTGCCGGGGCATCCCTTTCGGCGCGATTCCAGTACGGCTTGTCGGAATCCCCCTTGGCACGCGACGTCCTCGTCCTCAACGGACCCAATCTCAACCTGCTCGGTACCCGCGAGCCCGGCGTCTATGGCGCCGCGACTCTGGCCGACGTTGAGCTGGCGTGCCGGGAGAAGGCCGGGAGCCTCGGCCTTGCCATGGAGTTCCGCCAGTCCAATCACGAGGGTGACCTCGTGGACTGGATCCACGAGGCCGGGCGCCGTAAGGCCGGCGTCGTGATCAATCCGGGCGCCTACACCCACACGTCCATCGCGCTCCATGACGCGATCAAGGGCACCGGCGTTCCGCTTATCGAAGTCCACCTGTCCAACGTCCATGCGCGGGAAAGCTTCCGGCACCACTCCTTCGTCTCGCCTGTGGCGAGCGGGGTGATCGTCGGCCTCGGCCCCAGAGGCTACCTGCTCGCGCTCGACGCCATCGCCGCGATCCTCGCCGACTGATCCCGGCCGGAGTCCTGACTGTCCCATGGTTACGAAATCCATCGACTACGACCTGATCCGCAAGCTCGCCGCCATCCTGGACGAGACCGACCTGACCGAGATCGAGGTCGAGCAGGACAAGCTGCGTGTCCGCGTCGCCCGCGCCCCCGCCGTGCAGTCCTACGCGCCAGCAAGTTCGGCGCCTGCCCCGGCGGTCGCCACCGTGGCGGTTCCGCTGCCGGCCGGCGGCGGCATTCCCGACCCGGCGACCCATCCGGGCGCCGTGACCTCCCCCATGGTGGGCACCTGCTATCTCGCGGCCGAACCGGGGGCCCGGTCCTTCGTGGAGGTCGGCGACGTGGTCCGGCAGGGCCAGACCGTCCTGATCGTCGAGGCGATGAAGCACATGAACCAGATCGCCGCGCCGCGGGCCGGCAAGGTCACCGCCATCTTCGTCGACAACGGCCAGCCAGTGGAATTTGGCGAACCCCTCCTCATCATCGAATGAGCGTGCGGCGCCCGATGTTCAACAAGATCCTCATCGCCAACCGTGGCGAGATCGCGCTCCGGGTGCTCCGCGCCTGCAAGGAGCTCGGCATCGAGACGGTCGCGGTCCATTCCACCGCGGACGCCAACGCCATGCACGTGCGTCTTGCCGACGAGTCCGTGTGCATCGGGCCGCCGCCGGCGCGCGACAGCTATCTCAACATTCCCTCGCTGCTTGCCGCCTGCGAGATCACGGGCGCCGATGCGGTGCACCCGGGCTACGGCTTCCTCAGCGAAAACGCGCGCTTCGCCGACATCCTGTCCGCGCACAACATCACCTTCATTGGCCCGACCGCGGAACACATCCGCATCATGGGCGACAAGATCGAGGCGAAGGCGACGGCCAAGCGGCTCGGCATCCCGGTGGTGCCGGGCTCCGACGGGGCCGTCACCACCGATGAGGACGCCCACCGCATCGCCGCCGACATCGGCTATCCGGTGCTCGTGAAGGCAGCCGCCGGCGGCGGCGGGCGCGGCATGCGCGTCGCCCTCAACGAGGAGGAGATGTCGATGGCGCTCTCCTCCGCCCGCTCGGAGGCCAAGAACGCCTTCGGCGACGACAGCGTCTATATCGAGAAGTACCTGCTGAAGCCGCGTCACATCGAGGTGCAGGTGCTGGGCGACGGCCAGGGCAACGCCATCCACCTCGGCGAGCGCGACTGCTCGCTGCAGCGGCGCCACCAGAAGGTCTGGGAAGAGGCGCTGTCGCCGGCGCTCAACCAGGAGAGCCGCGACAAGATCGGCAAGATCGTTGCCGACGCCATGGCCGAACTGAACTACGCCGGTGTGGGGACGATCGAATTCCTCTACGAGGACGGCGAGTTCTATTTCATCGAGATGAACACCCGCCTGCAGGTGGAGCATCCGGTGACCGAGATGATCACCGGCATCGACCTCGTCAACGAGCAGATCAAGGTGGCCTCCGGCGCCGCGCTGCAGATCCGCCAGTCGGACGTGACCTTCAACGGCCACGCCATCGAGTGCCGGATCAACGCGGAGAACCCGGCCACCTTCGCGCCCTCCCCCGGCAAGATCAGCTACTGGCATCCGCCGGGCGGGCTCGGGGTCCGGGTCGATTCGGGCGTCTACCAGGGCTACAACATCCCCCCGCACTACGACAGCCTGATCGGCAAGCTGATCGTGCACGGCCGCACCCGGGTCGAATGCATGATGCGGCTGCGCCGCTGCCTGGACGAGTTCGTGGTGGACGGCATCCAGTCCACCATCCCGCTGTTCCGGCACCTGGTGGACAACCAGGACATCGCCAACGGCATGTACGACATCCACTGGCTGGAGAAGTGGCTGGCGACGGAGCCGTTCGAAGCTTGAGGATCGCGCCGACGGGTGCGATTCTCCCGATCGGTTGACGTTTGGTTCGCACCTCCTGCGGTAGGCTTCCCGCCCTGCCGCAGGATCACCCCATGCACCGCCTCTCCGTGCTCATCCCGTCCGACGAGGCCGTGTTCGTGGACGGCCTTGCCGACGCCTACCGGGACCTCGGTCATCTGGTGGCGACCGGCCGGGACCGGCTGTTCGACAACGGTGCCCGGTTCGACCTGGTCCACCTGCAATGGCCGGAGGAGTTCAGCGGCTGGTTTCCGCCGAAGCCGGACGACACCGCGCGCGTTCTCGACCGGCTCGCCCTCCTCGGCCGGCGGGCGCGGGTGATCGGCGAGATGCACGATCTGGTGCCCAACATCGACGGCGCCAATCCCGCCTATCGGCCGCTCGTCACCGGCTTCTACGCGGCCTGCGAGACCGTGGGGCACTGCTCGGAACACTCGCGGCGGAGCACGCTCGCGCTCTATCCGGAGCTTTCTTCGCTGCGGCATCGGGTGCACCCGCCCTTCAGCTACCGGAACTCCTTCGTGCCGACGCGCGTGCCGCCGCCGCCGGCCGGGCGTCCGCTTCGCGTGGGTTTCTTCGGCTCCATCCGGGAGGTGGCGGAGTTCCGCCTGCTGGTCGCCGCTTTTAAGCGTTTCCGCCGCGACGGGGCTGAGCTCCACGTCATGGGCCGGCTCGCCACCTCCAACCGGCTCGGCCGGGCGCTCCTGCGCCGCTGGGCGCGGTGGGGCGGCGGGGTGACGCTGCACGAGGGCCACTTCAGCGACGACGCGTTGACCGACTTCATCGACGACCTCGACGTCGTGCTCATCCCGCGCCGGCCGCCGCACAACAATTCCGGCGTCTTCTATCTCGCCATGCAGCGCGGCAAGATGGTGGTGGCGCCGCGCTACGGCATCTACGAGGAGTTTCTCGCCGGCACGGACAACCCGCTCTATGCCCCCGGCGACGCGCGTTCGGCCGCCGAGGCGCTCGCCACCGCGGCCGCACACCAGCCGCGGGAGGTCGGGCGCGCGAACCGCGCGCAGGCGGCCGGCTGGACCTTCGCGCGCATTCTGGAGGCCTACGGCATCCACGCCGCCCATCGCCAGAGCGGGACAGGTGGCTGACGTCGCTGGCGTTTCCGTGTCATAACCGGATCATGCCCTTGTCGGTCGCCCTGGCCGGCAGCGTGTCAAGTCGAGGCTTCAGGATGACCGGGCGGGACGATCTGTCGTTTGCCATCACCCCGGAGGTGCTGCTGAAGGCCTATGCCTGCGGTATCTTCCCGATGGCGGAAAGCGCCGACGATCCGACCCTCTTCTGGGTGGAGCCGGATTGGCGCGGCGTGCTGCCGCTCGACGGCTTCCATCTGCCGAAGCGGCTCGCCCGCACCGTCCGCCAGGACCTCTTCGAGATCCGGATCGACACCAGCTTCAACGGCGTGATCGACGGCTGTGCCGCACCGGCACCGGGCCGCACGAAGACCTGGATTAACCGCCGCATCCGCGCTCTCTACGGCGACCTCTTCCGCCTCGGCCACTGCCACACGGTGGAAGCCTGGCAGGACGGCGAACTGGTGGGCGGGCTCTACGGGGTGTCGCTCGGCGCCGCCTTCTTCGGCGAAAGCATGTTCTCCTTCTGCACCGATGCCTCCAAGGTCGCCCTGGTGCACCTGGTCGCGCGTCTGCGCGCCGGCGGCTACACCCTGCTCGACACCCAGTTCGTCACCGAACACCTCACCCGATTCGGCGCCACCGAAATCGCACGCGAGGTCTACAGCCGCGAGCTGGAGACCGCCGTCCAGGCCACCGCCGACTTCCTCGCTCTGCCGAGGAGCCTCTCTGGCGCCGACGCGCTGGCGTGGATCGCGGAGGGCTGACGGGCCATAAGAAGGGAAACCGGGTGCGGTGGAGAACGGCACCGGCCCACGCGATCCCCCTCCCTACCCCCCATCGTCATGGTCCGGTTCAGCCGGACCATCCACGCATCTCCCCGACAACCGGAAAAGCGTGGGCGGTTCGCCTTCGCGGACCATGACGATGATGGCAGGCATCAGCGCGACGAGCGCGCACTTCGCTTCGACCCAAGGCGTCACCCCGGCGAACGCCGGGGCCCAACCGTCTGAGGCAACACCCGCGACGGTGCCGAAGCCCATGCGGTCGGTTGGATCCCGGCTTTCGCCGGGATGACGGTCAGGTTCGGATGGGCCTTCTCCCACGAGGACAATAGGCGGCGATCACGCGCCACGGTCTTCCACCTTGCCGCATCCCGCCGAAGCTCTGTCAACTCCCCTCAGTCCAGGATTTCGCCCGGCGGGATCGCCTCGCCGTCTTCGGGGATGTCGAGCTCCGGCTCGCCGATCGCGGACGCGGGGATCGGGGGCTTGGGACGGGGGACGGGGAGGCCGTCGATCATCTCCAGCGGCGTCGGGTTGGCCTCGGCGGCGCTCACCTGGTCGGGGCTCGACGGCGGGCGGATGTCGCTGTCCTGGCGGCAGTCGTTGAGCCAGATGTCGTAGACCGGGTGTTCCACGGCGTTGAGGCCGGGGCTCGCGGCGAACATCCAGCCGGAGAAGATCCGCTTGATCTCGTCGTTGAGGGTGATCTCGTCCACCTCCACGAAGGCGTCCGTCTGCGCCGCCTCGGTGGGCGGGCGGGTGTAGCAGACGCGCGGGGTCACGCGGAGCGCGCCGAACTGCACCGTCTCGTCCACGTAGACATCGAAGGTGATGATGCGCCCGGTGATCTTGTCGAGCCCGGTGAACACCGCGACGGGGTTGGCCATCTTGTCGGCGAAGGCGGGACTCGCGGCGAGCGGTGCGCCGAGCGCCAGGAGGCCGAGGCAGGTACGCATGAAGGTCATCGACAGGCAGCCCGTGGCGTCTCACGTCCAAGCGCGGACCGGTTCCGGCGGAACCGCCCGATGCGCTCGCGACGAAGGTTCGTCCGCCGGGTCCGTAGCATCCGGCCGGCGGCTTGAAAAGCTGAAGTCGTCGACGAATGCGGCACTTCGACGACCATGGCCGCCGCGGCCGCCATGGGGCGGGTCCGGCGGCCACGCCACGGGTCAGGCGAGCCGGCGGAAGGCGTCCAGGATGAGGTCGAACACCTTCGGCGAATCGAGCTTGGTGATCCAGGTGGCGTTCGGCCGGCGGTCGGTCACCTTCCAGCGGTCCACCACCGTCTGGCCGAAGCAGAGGCCTGGCGTCGTTTCCACCTCCACGTTGAGGTGCAGGCCCTCGAAGAGCTCGGGCGCGAGGATCCAGGCGACCGTCATCGGGTCGTGCAGCGGCCCGCCTTCGGTGCCGTACTTTTCCGTGTCGAAGCGCTCGTAGAAGCTGAGAAGCCCCTCGAAGGCGACGCCGACCTTGCTGTCGAGCGCCCGCATCACGTCGAGCCACGGGCGGGTGATCTGCGCCTGATGGGTGGCGTCGAGGGAGAGCACGACGATCTCCGCGCCGGAGCGGAAAACCCGAGCGGCCGCATGCGGATCGACGAAGATGTTGAACTCGGCGGTCGGCGTGATGTTGCCGCCCTCGATCGAGGCGCCGCCCATCAGCACGATGCGCTCCAGCCGCTGCGCGAGGCGCGGCTCCTTGGCAAGCGCGAGGGCGATGTTGGTGAGCGGCCCGAGGGGCACCAGGGTGACGGTCTTCGGCGGCCGGCTCATCACGGCCTCGACGATCCAGTCGGGGGCGAACTCCGGGCGCACGGGGGTTACAGGGTCCGGAAAGTCCCAGCCGTCGAGGCCGGTCGCGCCGTGCACGTGTTCGGCGGTGACGAGCGGCACCACCAGCGGCGCCGCGGCACCGGCGAACACGGGAACGTCCGTCCGGCCGGCAAGCTCCAGGAGCCTCAGGCAGTTGGGCACGGTGAGGTGGAGCGGCACGTTGCCGGCGACCGCCGTCAGCCCGAGCACCTCCACCGCGTCGGGCCGGCCGAGCGCCAGCATGATGGCGACCGCGTCGTCCTGGCCGGGATCCGTGTCGATGATGAGGGAGCGGGGAGCCATGACGGATCTTTCAGCGGCGCCCGACAGCCGAAGCGCTCCGAGCGGTGTGGGAGGAGGACGCGAAAACGGGACGGCGAACCGTCCCGTCGGATTGAAGCAGGGTGATCAGGCGCGGCGGCAAGGGCCAGGCCGCGCTTCGCTGGCCCGTCAGCTGCCGGGCGTCCAGGCGTCGTAGTCGCCGGTGACGCGGGGCCGGGCCTCTGGCGTGAGGATTGATCCGTGCGGACGATAGGCCCCCGCCGTGCCCGTCATGTTCGGCACGTGCGGCTGTTCCCAGGCGTGGGCCACGTAGGCCTCCTTCGGCGGCGGCACGTCGGTGCGGTGGTGCATCCAGCCATGCCAGCCCGGCGGGATGGACGACGCCTCGGCCTCGCCGTTGTAGATGACCCAGCGGCGCTTTCCGCCCCGCTCCTGGTAGTAGATGTTGCCGAACTGGTCCTCGCCCACGCGCTCACCCTTGCGCCAGGTGAAGAAGCGGGTGCCGACGGTCTGGCCGTTCCACCAGGTGAAGATCTCGAGAAGCGTGGTCTTGATTGACATGGGGTTCGCTCGTCCGGACTCGGCGGGACTATGGCGAGGGGTCGGGCCGATGTCCAGCGAAACCGTCGCAACGCAGCAGAGCCGAAAACCGGCGGCTTGCCCCACCCGGCCGGCACCGGCGGCGGGGTCGTCCGAGGCCCGGCGACCGCCACGCGCGGCGGGTCGTCAGGACTGGCGGGGGCGGGCGAAGCCGTCGGTGCGCACGTCGCGCCGGTTGCGCTGCGGCGGTGTGGCGGGGGCGTCGACCGCCGTCGCCAGCACCCACTTGCGCGGCTTTGCCGGCACGGATTCCAACTCGAGCGGGACGTCGACCTCCGCCTTGGCGGCGCGGACGGAGCGGACCTGGTTCAGCGCCTTCGCCCGCGCCTGCTGGGCGGCGATCTTGGCCTGGACGCCCTCGATCTCGAAGTGCGTGCCGTCGGCGGAGAGCTCGAACCGGCGGCCGTCGGTGGTGATGTGGCGGACCCGTTCGGCAAGGAGCGCCGGCGCCACCGGCTTCACCAGCACCATGTGCACCCCGGCCTTCATGGCCCGCTCCACGGTGGCGCGGGTGGCGTGGGCGGTGACCACGATCACCGGCGTGAAGCAGAGGGGCTGCATGTGCCGGTCGCGGATGGTGCGCAGGAACTGGCTGCCGGACAGCGGCCGGCGCATCCAGTCGGTGAGGATCAGGTTGGGCGGCTCGTGCAGCATGGCGTCGAGCGCCTTCTGCGGCGTGTCGAACACCTGGATCCGCCGCGGCCGCAGGTGCGCCAGCATGGACCGCAGGAGCCCCTGCATGGGCTTGGACTCGTCGATGATGACCACATCGAGAGCGTCGAGATCGAGCCCGAAGGCGGAATGGTGGGTCATGCACGCCTCGCATGGGAAACGAGCCTGCCCGGCCAGGTAGGCATGGATGCGTCGATCGGAACGGAACGGCCCCGACGCGGGTTGCCTCACACCTGTTGCGCGCAATCAACGGCTCGGGCCGATCCTTCAGGACACTAGGCCCGGGACCCTAAGCAGGCTTGAACGAGCCGGGTCGGATTCGCCTAAAATGCGGCGGATCGGCCCGACACGGGCGTTGATTCCGCCTCTCACCCCAATATCTAGTATGTGATGTGCCGCCGAGCCCCTAGAGCTTGACGCGATCAAGAGACTCGCCTTAGGCTTTCTTCATTCCAGGCGGGCCTGGCCGGTCCGAGCGACCGTCGCCGCCCGGTTTGCGCGCCGCGAATCGGTTCGGCGGCAAAACAACACCGGTCAAGGGTTCGATGCGGGTTCGACCCATCCGATCGCCGGCGTCCCAAACGGGCGTGGATAAGGTGACGGACTTGGGGAAAAGGCACCGGAGCCTGGAAACGAGTCTTTAACGAGACTCGGTGTGCAGTCTAGATGTAGCGGCTCGTGACGCTCCTGTGACACCATATGCGGTGGCTGACGCCCCACATGAGGCGAATGTCCAGGGCCTTGCGGGAATGGCGGACAACCTGTCTTTAACGATCGGGGGCTGGCGGGCTCGCCCGGGTCAGGGTCGCCGTCGGTCAATGATGCGAAGTACCAAGGGACATTCGACGATGCGGATCGAGCGGCGTTTCACCAAGGATGGTCAGTCCCCCTACGCGGAGATCGAATTCCGGTCCGCGACCAGCGAGATCCGCAATCCGGACGGCTCGGTGGTGTTCCGGGCGGCCGACATCCAGGTCCCGGCCCAGTTCAGCCAGGTCGCGTCCGACATCCTGGCCCAGAAGTACTTCCGCAAGGCGGGCGTGCCGGCGGTCTTGAAGAGCGTGGAGGAGAACGACGTTCCGTCTTTCCTCTGGCGCAAGGAGGCCGACGCCAAGGCCCTCGCCAAGATGCCGGAGGCGGCGCGCTTCGGCGGCGAGAGCGACGCCCGGCAGGTGTTCGACCGGCTGGCCGGCACCTGGACCTACTGGGGCTGGAAGGGCGGCTATTTCGACGACGAGGCGGCCGCGTCCGCCTTCTATGACGAGATCCGCTACATGCTGGCCACCCAGAAGGTGGCGCCGAATTCGCCGCAGTGGTTCAACACCGGCCTGCACTGGGCCTACGGCATCGATGGTCCGTCCCAGGGCCACTACTACGTCGACCCGAAGTCCGGCGAACTCGTGCGCTCGGCCTCGGCCTACGAGCATCCGCAGCCGCACGCCTGCTTCATCCAGTCGGTCGAGGACGATCTCGTCAACGACAACGGCATCATGGATCTCTGGGTGCGCGAGGCGCGCCTCTTCAAGTACGGCTCCGGTACCGGCTCCAACTTCTCCAAGCTGCGCGGCGAGGGCGAGAAGCTCTCCGGCGGCGGCAAGTCGTCGGGCCTCATGTCCTTCCTGAAGATCGGCGACCGGGCGGCTGGCGCCATCAAGTCGGGCGGCACCACGCGCCGCGCGGCCAAGATGGTGGTGGTCGACATCGACCATCCGGACATCGAGCAGTACATCAACTGGAAGGTGAAGGAGGAGCAGAAGGTCGCCGCCCTCGTCACCGGCTCCAAGGTCTGCTCCAAGCACCTGACCGCCATCATGCAGGCGATCGCCGCGGCGGCGGACCTCCCCGTGGAGGACCGGCTGGACCCGGCGAAGAACCTCGGCCTCAAGCGCGAGGTGCGCGCCGCCAAGAAGGCCATGGTGCCGGAGAACTACATCCGTCGGGTGATCCAGTTCGCCCGCCAGGGCTACACCTCCATCGAATTCCCGGTGTTCGACACCGACTGGGATTCGGAGGCCTACCTCACCGTCTCGGGCCAGAACTCCAACAACTCCGTGCGCGTCACCGACGACTTCCTGCGCGCGGTGGAGACCGACGGCTCCTGGAACCTGACCGCCCGCAAGGACGGCCGGACCGTGAAGACCCTGAAGTCCCGCGACCTCTGGGAGCAGATCGGCCACGCCGCCTGGGCTTCGGCCGACCCGGGCATCCAGTACCACACCACCATCAACGACTGGCACACCTGCCCGGCCTCCGGCGAGATCCGCGCGTCCAATCCGTGCTCGGAATACATGTTCCTGGACGACACGGCCTGCAATCTCGCCTCGCTGAACCTGCTGCAGTTCGTGCGCGCAGACCGCTCGTTCGACATCGACGCGTTCGAGCACGGCTGCCGGCTGTGGACCGTGGTGCTGGAAATCTCCGTCCTGATGGCGCAGTTCCCGTCCAAGGAGATCGCGCGCCTCTCCTACGAGTTCCGCACCCTCGGCCTCGGCTACGCCAACATCGGCGGCCTTCTGATGTCGTCGGGCATTCCCTATGATAGCGCGGAAGGCCGGGCCATCTGCGGCGCCATCACGGCCATCATGACCGGCGTCTCCTACGCCACTTCCGCCGAGATGGCCAAGGAACTCGGGCCCTTCCCGGGCTATGCGGCGAACGCCGATCCGATGCTCCGGGTGATCCGCAACCACCGCCGGGCGGCGCACGGCCTGAAGGATGGCTACGAGAAGCTGCACACGCCGCCGGTGCCGCTCGACCACGGCGCCGTCCGCGACAAGCGCCTCGTCGATGCCGCCAAGGCGGCGTGGGACCGCGCGCTCTCGCTCGGCGAGGCGCACGGCTATCGCAACGCGCAGGTCTCGGTGATCGCCCCGACGGGCACCATCGGCCTCGTCATGGACTGCGACACCACTGGCATCGAGCCCGACTTCGCGCTCGTGAAGTTCAAGAAGCTGGCCGGCGGCGGCTACTTCAAGATCATCAACCGCGCCGTGCCGGAGGCGCTGCGCGCTCTCGGCTACGCGGAGAGCCAGATCGCCGAGATCGAGGCCTACGCGGTCGGCCACGGCTCCATCGCCCAGGCGCCGCACGTCCACCCGGGCGCGCTCCGCACCAAGGGCCTTTCCGACACGGCCATCGAGAAGCTGGCGGGCGCGGTGAAGTCTGCGTTCGACATCAAGTTCGTGTTCAACCGCTGGACCCTCGGCGACGCGGAGATGAAGGCGCTCGGCGTCACCGACGCCCAGATGGCCGACCCGTCCTTCGACCTCCTCACCCACCTCGGCTATTCCAAGGCCGAGATCGAGGCGGCCAACACCCACGTGTGCGGGGCGATGACCCTGGAAGGCGCGCCCTTCCTGAAGACCGAGCACTACGCGGTGTTCGACTGCGCCAACCCGTGCGGGCGCACCGGCAAGCGCTACCTGTCGGTGAAGAGCCACATCCACATGATGGCCGCGGCGCAGCCCTTCATCTCGGGCGCCATCTCCAAGACCATCAACATGCCGAACGACGCCACGGTGGACGACTGCAAGGAGGCCTACATGCTCTCCTGGCGGCTCGCCCTCAAGGCGAACGCCCTCTACCGCGACGGCTCCAAGCTCTCCCAGCCGCTCAACAGCCAGCTCCTGGCCGATGACGACGAGGACGCTGAGGACGCCGTGGAGGCGATCGTCGCCGAGAAGGCGATTGCCGCCCGCGCCGCCGCTGCCGCCGAGCGCATCGTGGAGCGGATCGTGGAGCGCCACGTCCGTGCCCGCGAGAAGATGCCCGACCGGCGCAAGGGCTACACCCAGAAGGCGATCGTCGGCGGCCACAAGGTCTACATCCGCACCGGCGAGTACAACGACGGGCGGCTCGGCGAGATCTTCATCGACATGCACAAGGAAGGCGCCGCCTTCCGGGCCATGATGAACAACTTCGCCATCGCCATCTCGCTCGGCCTGCAATACGGCGTTCCGCTGGAGGAGTATGTGGAGGCCTTCACCTTCACGCGCTTCGAGCCGGCCGGCATGGTGCAGGGCAACGACGCCATCAAGAACGCCACGTCCATCCTGGACTACGTGTTCCGCGAGCTCGCCGTCAGCTACCTCGGCCGGCACGACCTCGCCCACGTGGTGCCGCAGGACGCCGGCAACACCGGCCTCGGTGGCGGCGTGCGCGAGGAGAAGGCGGCGGAAGGCATCGTCAGCCACGGCCTCGTCCGCGGCCGGCCGACCCAGCTGAAGGTGTTCACCGGCACGCCCGACCCGAAGGGTGCCGCCGCCCCCGGCGCCACCGCGACGGCCAGTGCCACCGGCGGCGCCGTCTTCGCGGCCGCCCGCAGCGGCAGCGCCGTCACTGCCTTCGCCGCCGGCGGTGCCGCCACCGCCTTCAAGCGCGACCTCGACGCCGACCCAGCCACGACCGCCACGGTCACCGTCGGCGTCGCCCAGGCCGCCCCGCAGAAGGACTACGCCACCAAGATCCAGGAAGCCCGCATGAAGGGCTACGAGGGCGAAGCCTGCTCGGAATGCGGAAACTTCACCATGGTCCGCAATGGCACATGCCTGAAGTGCGACACGTGCGGCGGCACCAGCGGGTGCAGCTGAGAGGGTTGAGGGAGGGATCCATCAGCCTAGCCTAGCCGACAAATAAACCGGGCGCCTTTGTGCGCCCGGAACGGCATATGGGAACATAACGAAAACAATGTTTTAGCCGCGGCGGATCCGCTACGACGCGTTCGTCCACACGGAGCGGGATGGTGGATCGGCCGCCGTTAAGCGGCGCTTAAACATAGTTTGAAACGGTTTCGGATGCCGCGTCCATCGCGGTTTGCAGGACCGTGCGGGGGCGCGCGGGGCCGGAGCGAAAGGATCGTCGACCATGACCTACACGCCGACCTTCGAGCCGGGCGAATATCGGTGCCCGACCACCCACTACCGGATCGAGATCGACGGTCGGAAGATCCTCTACGCCTATATCCGCAAGAATGCCTGCACGGCGTTCAAGATGATGATCAACCGAGACCTTCACCCCGCCTATGTGGCGAACGCGGCGCTCGGGCGGGAGCCGAAGGATCGCTACAACATCAACGGCAACATGCGCTACTTCGCCGTGACGCCGAAGGCGCTGGCGGCCGATCCCGTCTACGACGCCTCGGTCTTCGTGCACCGGGATCCGGTCGCCCGGTTCGTGTCCGTCTACACCAACAAGTTCATCGACGTCTCCGGCGCCGACGACATCCGCCGCAACTACGAAGCCCTGACCGGCCTTTCCTTCGAGCAGGCGACCTTCGACGACTTCATGCGCTATGCCGGCAACGACTTTGCCAAGCTCGACTGTCACCTGTGGCCGCAGAAGGCGCATCTCTGGCCGATGGTCTACACGGCGCCGGTCGCGATCGGCGATCTGGAGGCCGGCATGGCCGCCCTCATCGGCCCGGAGGCGGCGCATACCTGGTTCGGACGCAAGATCAACGCCTCCCGCACCGGCGAGGGACCGTCCGACAGGATTCTCACCGACGTCCCGGCCGCCGATCTCCGCCGGCTGCAGGCGGAGGGGGCCGTCATCACGGCGGAGGCTTTCGTGACCGACGCGGTGCGGGCGTTCGTGGCGGAGAAGTATGCGTCGGACTACGCCATGCTGGCCGCCTGCCGGGCGGACCTGCGCACGGCCGCCTGATCCTCCCGGATCAACGGATGGACGGATCAGCCGGTCCAGCGCGCGCCGTCGAACACCAGTTGGGCCAGGTGGCCGGACGCGTAGCGCGGATCCCCGGTGATCTCGACGCCGGCCCAGACCGGAACGGTCAGCGGGTGGGCAAGGCTCGGCAACTCCACGTCGGCGGTGACGAGACCGGCAAGCGGGCCGACATATTCGTCCACCTGCCAAAGGAGATCGCCCACGGTCACGTCGTGACGGATCTTCTCGATGGGCGGCCCCACCGCGAACTCAGCGATCATTGCCTCCGCGTCCTCGGCGGTCACCGGCAGCACGTATTCGCTCCGACTGACGCCCACTCTCCGGCCCTTAAGCGTCAGGGAATGCTCGCCGTTACAGGATCGGAGTCGCACCTTCCCAGCCGAGAAGGCGGCGATCAGGTAGTCGCTGAGGTGGTGCGCGCGGATCACCCGGCTCCGCCAGGTATCCGCCGATACGAGAAACTTGCGCTCGACTTCCGTGGCCATTCCGCTGTCGTCCCGAGACGGCGTGGACGCGTCTGCCCACTGACGTCATAGCGGTCGCAGGCCGTGGAGGGAAGAGCCCGCCATCCGTGGACCCCTCCTCCGGAGCCGAACGCTGCAGCGCCGCATCGGGATCCACGGGCCGGAACGCGCTGTGGCCGCAGGCCCGCCCGACAGGACGCCGACCGACTGACCATGCCGAGATCGCCTGTGCCGCCCTCTCAGGAACGGTGCGATCAGCGGCAGTCGGCCGTCTCTTTGATACCGAGCAGCGCGGTCAGGCCCTGCGGTTCCGCCACCAGGTCGGCAAGGGTGACGCGGTCGAGGACACCGAAGAAGGCCTCCATGGCAGCCGCCAAGGCCGGTCTCAGGCGGCACTCAGGCGCGATCGGGCAGGTGTTTCGATCTTCGGCGAAGCATTCCGCCACCGGCTCGTGCTCGGTCGCCCGCAGCACTGCACCGATGGAGATGTGATCCGGACGGCGCGCCAGCGAGACGCCGCCGCTGCGGCCCCGGTGGGTCTCGACGAAGCCGAACCGCGCGAGCGTCTGGGCGATCTTCGCCAGGTGGTGCTCGGATATGGAGTAGGCAGCCGCCACGGACGACACGGGCACCGGGTCCTCCGGATGGAGGGCGCAGTACATCAGCATGCGGACGGCATAGTTCGAGTGCAAGGTGAGGCGCATGGAACCTGATCGCCTCCGGTCTGCCCACGGTCGAACAGACCCTACCGGGCCGGACCCCGGTTTCGAAATCGGGACTAGCCCGATCCGGATGGATACAGACACCCCTGTCGCGGACACCGGACGCACGGGAAGGCCCTTGAATTCACCCGGGCGACAGGCGATGCTCGCTATATCCAAAGGGATATAGCCACGCATCCGACCAGGAGATCCCATGCACAGCTCGTTCCGAAGCTCCCTCATGCCGTTGACGGTCGCGTTCGCCGCCTTCGTGACCATCGCCGCGTCGCCAGTCGCCGTTGGGGCCGAAAAGGTCACGGTCTTCGCCGCCGCAAGCCTGAAGACCGCTCTCGACGAGATCGCCGTCACCTACAAGGCGGACACGGGCAACACGGCGGTCGTCTCCTACGCGGCCAGTCCCGCCCTCGCCAAGCAGATCGAGCAAGGGGCTCCGGCGGACATTTTCATCTCCGCCGACCAGGACTGGATGTCCTACGTGGCCGAGCGGAGCCTCATCAAGCCGGAAACCCGCACCGACCTTCTGGGCAACGCCATCGTGATCGTCGCCCCGAAGGACGAACCGGTCAGCCTCACGGTGGAGAAGGGGTTCGACCTGAAGGGCGCCCTCGGCGGCGGTCGGCTGGCGATCGGGGCCGTGGATACCGTTCCGGCCGGCAAGTACGCCAAGTCCGCCCTGGCGTTCCTCGGCGTATGGGACACCGTCGCCGGGTCTCTCGCCGAGGCGGAGAATGTGCGCGCCGCCCTCCAGTTCGTCGCCCGTGGCGAGACACCGCTCGGCATCGTCTACCGGACCGACGCGGCCGCGGAGACAAGCGTCACGATCGTCGGCACCTTCCCGGCGGAGAGCCACACGCCGATCGTCTATCCGATGGCGGTGACGAGCGCGGCGACGTCTGCCGCGGCCGAAGACTTCGCCCGCTATCTGACCGGGACAGCGGCAGCCGCGATCTTTCAGAAGGCGGGATTCACGGTGCTGACCACTGCCGGTAAGTCTTGACGCGGGTCCACGCACGGACGGTGCGGCGCCTGCCGCACTGCAATTAACGCTCTCGCGCATGCGAGATGTACATCGGGGTTGCAATCCATTAACGGAGGTGTGTTGGAAGTCTGAGGGAAAGAAACGGCCGGGATGTCGAGGACGATGAGCGCTGGAGAATTCGATCCTCGGAACACCGGTCGGTCGCACGCCACGAAGGGCGTCCTGATCACCGGGATTGCCCAGGCTTGGCGCCTCGGCCTCGGCTTTCTCTCCGGTATCGTTCTCGCCCGCCTGCTGACGCCGTCGGACTTCGGCCTCCTCGGCATGGTGGCACCGGCCGTTGCCCTGGTGGCGATGGTTCAGGATCTCGGGATCGGCCAGGCCGTGGTGCAGCGCCCCACGGTGACGCGCGCCCAGATCAGCGCCCTCTTCTTCGTCACCCTGTCGGCCAGCTTCGTTCTGGCGGGCTCCCTTGCGCTCGCGGCGCCGCTGTTGGCCGACTTCTACGGCGATCAGCGCATCGTGGAGATCACGATCGCCTTCGCGGGTCTTCTGGTCCTGTGGACCCTGCAGGCGCAGCCGGCCGCCATCCTGGCGCGGCGCATGCAGTTCATGACCATCTCGATCATCGACATCACGGCGGCGACTGTCGGCTTCGCGGTCGCCGCGTGGGTCGCCTATGTCTACGAGACCTATTGGGCGCTCTACGTCCACATGCTGGTGATCGCGCTCATCAACGTCAGCGGCATCTGGATCGCGTCGCGCTGGTTCCCGTCCAGGCCGTCCTTCGAGGGCGCCTTCAAGGAGATCATGGGGCTCGGTGCCGGCATCTCGGGCAGCGCCATCCTGATCTACCTCTCGCAGAACGTGGACAAGATCCTGATCGGCAAGCTGCACGGTCAGGAGGTCCTCGGTCTCTACGACCGGGCCTACAAGCTTCTCCTCCTGCCGCTCAACCAGGTGAACGCGCCGCTCGGCCGGGTGATCGTGCCGCTCCTCTCCCGCCTCATCAGCAACGGCGAGCGCTACCGGAACGCCTACCTGGAAGTCGTCACGCTGATGCTGACGGTGACCCAGCCGGGCATCCTCCTGGTGGTGATTTTCGCCGAGGACCTGTTCCGTGTCCTCCTCGGCCCGCAGTGGGTCGCGGCGGCGCCGATCTTCCAGTGGCTCGGCCTCTGCGCCCTCCATCAGGTGATGACTGCCACCATGGGCTGGCTGCTGTTCAGCCAGGGCCGGGGCGGCGACCTCTTCAAGATGGGTGTCCTGGAGAGCACCGTGGCGGTGGCGTCCATCCTGGCCGGTCTCTACTGGGGCGCGATCGGCGTCGCCATGGCGTTCTTCATCGGCGACTATCTGGTCCGCCTGCCGGGCGCCTGGCTGCTGGTCGGCCGCATCGGCCCGATCCGCACGCGGGATTTCGTGCGCGCCGCCCTCCCCCACATGGGCGCGACGCTCGCCGCCGCGGCGATCCTGCTCGTCGCTCAGCAGAGCCTCCACACCACCGTCGGCGTGGTGGAGTTCCTCGGGCTCCTCTTCCTCAGCTACCTGGTCTACATGCCGGTGCTGATGATCTCCCGGACCAAGCGGCAGATCTTCGAGAAGAACCTCCAGACCGCCCTGTCGGCGGTCCGGCGCGTCCTCCACCGCACGGCGTGACGCCGACCGCCTCTCAGCAGGCGGTGACGTTCACCGCGAGGCCGCCGAGGCTCGTCTCCTTGTACTTCGACTGCATGTCGAGGCCGGTCTGGCGCATGGTCTCGATCACCGTGTCGAGCGAGACGATGTGCTCGCCGTCGCCGTGAAGGGCGAGAGATGCGGCGTTGATCGCCTTGATTGCGCCGAAGGCGTTGCGCTCGATGCAAGGGATCTGCACCAGCCCGCCCACCGGGTCGCAGGTCATGCCGAGATGGTGCTCGATGGCGATCTCGGCGGCGTTCTCCACTTGCGCGTTGGTGCCGCCGAGCGCGGCGCAGAGGCCGGCCGCCGCCATGGCCGCTGCCGAGCCCACCTCCCCCTGGCAACCGACTTCGGCGCCCGAGATGGAGGCGTTACGCTTGATGAGGCCGCCGATGGCCGCGGCGGCGAGGAAGAATGTGCGGATGCCGTCCCGGTCGGCGTCCGGGCAGAAGTCACGGTAGTAGCGAAGCACCGCCGGCACCACGCCGGCCGCGCCGTTGGTCGGCGCGGTCACCACTCGGCCGCCGGCGGCATTCTCCTCGTTCACCGCGATGGCGAAGACGGAGACGTAGTCCATGGCGGCGTGCGGCGGCCGATCGTTGGTGGCGCGACGGTCCTGCAGCCGCTCGAAGATGCGCTTTGCCCGCCGACGCACCTTCAGGCCGCCGGCAAGTTCGCCCTCCTGCGCAAGGCCGCGCTCGATGCAGGCGAACATGGTGTCCGCCACCCGGTCGATGTCGGCGATCACCGCCTCGCGCGGGCGGCGCGCCGCCTCGTTCTCCAGGGTCAGCGCCGCGATGCTGAGCCCTGCGGCTTCCGCGACGGAGAGTAGTTCGTCCGCCACCCGGTAGGGGTGCGGCACCTGGACGAGGCCGCCCTCCCCCGCCTCGTCGCCGTCGCGCACCACGAAGCCGCCGCCGACGGAGAACCAGACCTCAGAGGCCACCACCCGGCCGGCGCCGTCGAGCGCCTGGAACCGCATGGCGTTCGGGTGCCGGTCGAACACCTGGTTGCAATCGAACACCACGTCCCGGTCGGGATCGAAGCCGATCGTGCGGCCGTCCGCGATCGTCAGCCGTGCCTCGCCGCGGATGGTCGCCAGGCGCGTCTCCGCCTCGTCCGGGTCCAGGCTGTCCGGCCGCAGACCGGCGAGGCCGAGGATCATGGCCTTGTCGGTGGCGTGCCCCTTGCCGGTCCAGGCGAGCGAGCCGAAGGCCGTGGCCGTCAATCGCTCGACGGTGTCGAGTTGGTCTTTGAGCCCCGCGACGAAGCTGTTCGCGGCCCGCATCGGGCCGATGGTGTGCGAGGACGAGGGGCCGATGCCGATCTTGAAGAGGTCGCTGAAGGCGACCGGCGCCTCGCCGGCGGGCATCAGCAGGGAAGCGGGTTGAAAAGGCTGGGCGACAGCATTCATCGACAGGACGTCTCCAACAGTGAAAGACCGGCGCGCCTTCGCGCCCGGTCCTGGCCTGCCCCATCTGTCCCTTGCGCCTGAGGCCGTTAGCCCTTCGGCGGAGCGCCCCGAGGGGCGCCCAACTCTCCAGATTTGATGCACGCCGCGCGGTCCGTTTGCCTCAGAGTTTCCGGGGCGGTTGCTCCTTGGGCGCCGGCTCGGACGGCCGGTCTCTCCCGCGCGACGCAGGTCGGACGACTATGCTGGGCGGGCCGTCGGCGGGCAAGTCCCGTCCGCGACCGACCGACCGACGGAACCCGACACCGGCCGACCACCCGATCACGAAATCGCCAACCGCGCTCCGGTTCCGCCAAAGCCTGATCCGAGGCGGAGAAGCGGCCGTAGTGAGAGGCAGATGCAACGCAGGCGACAGCCAGGCGTCGCGCGTGGTTCGGAATGGGAGAGACGTGCGGATGGAGCGGGGGAGCCATCGAGCCGACGAAACCGTGGTGGTCTGGTTCCGGGATGACTTGCGCCTCGCCGACAATCCCGCCGTTTCCGCTGCCGCCGCCGAGCGACGGCCCATGGTGGCCGTCTATGTGCTGGACGAAACGGCGGGGCGGCGCGGGCCCGGTGGCGCCTTCCGGTGGTGGCTCCACCACAGCCTCGCGGCGCTCCAGGCCTCGCTTCAGGCGGCGGGCGTGCCGCTCGTGTTCGGCCGCGGCCCTGTAGCAGCCGCGCTGCCTAAACTCCTTGCGGCCGTCGGTGCCGTGTCGGTCCACTGGAACCGGCGGTACGACGGCCCCGGGCGCGACACGGACACCCGCCTCAAGGCGGCGCTTCGCGAGCGGGGCGTCGCGGTTGAAAGCCACAACGGCACGCTCTTGGTCGAGCCCTGGACCGTCAAGCCCCGCTCCGGCGATCATTTCAAGGTCTTCACGCCGTTCTGGAAGGCCTGCCGTCCGGTGCTGGACGAGCGGCCGCCGCCGCTGCCGCCGGCCCGCCTGACGCCGGGGCCGCAGGATCTCCCGGTCGGCGTCCCGCTCGGCGACCTCGCCCTCCTGCCGACCGCGCCCGACTGGGCCGGCGGCCTTCGCGAGACCTGGACACCCGGCGAGGCCGGCGCCCATGCGCGGCTGACGCGGTTTCTCGACCATGGCCTTGCCCGCTACGCCGCGCACCGGGACGAGCCGGCCGCCGACGCCGTCTCCATGCTGTCGCCGCACCTTCGGCACGGGGAGATCAGCGTCGGCACGGTGCTGGCCGCGGCCCGCATGCGCGAGGACGAGGGACGCGCCCGTGCGGCGAACGTCACGAAATTCGTGACCGAGCTCGGCTGGCGGGAATTCTCCTACCACCTCCTGTTCCACTTCCCGGCGCTTGCCGAGCGCAACTATCAGAGCCGGTTCAACGCCTTCGCCTGGCGCGAGGACAGCGCGGCCGATCTGCGGGCCTGGCAGCGCGGGCGCACCGGCTACCCGATCGTCGATGCGGGCATGCGCCAGCTGTGGGCCACCGGCTTCATGCACAACCGCGTGCGGATGATCGTGGCGAGCTTCCTGATCAAGCACCTGCTGGTGGACTGGCGCGCCGGCGAGGATTGGTTCTGGGACACCCTGGTGGACTCCGATCCCGCCAGCAACGCCAGCGGCTGGCAGTGGGTCGCCGGATCCGGCGCAGACGCCGCGCCCTTCTTCCGCGTCTTCAACCCGGTCCTGCAGGGCGAGAAGTTCGACCCGGACGGCGCCTACGTGCGACGCTGGGTGCCGGAACTTGCCGACCTCCCCCGGCAGGTGATCCACCGCCCCTGGACTGCCGAGGGCCGGCACCGGCAGACCTATCCCGACCCGATCGTCGACCACGCGACGGCGCGCGATCGCGCGCTCGCCACTTTCGGACGGGTCAAGACAGCGGCATAAAGCACCAGGCCAACGATAAAAATCGACACCATCGCTTCACCAGGGAACATCTTCATGCGTATCGCCGTGATCGGCTCCGGGATTTCCGGAAATGCCTGCGCCTTCGCCTTGTCGGCAACCCATGATGTGATTCTCTACGAAAAGCGCGATCGCACCGGCGGCCATTCCGCCACCGTCGATATCGACTACGACGGGACCCGGATGGCGGTCGACACCGGCTTCATCGTCTACAACGAGCTGAACTACCCCAACCTCGTCGCCCTCTTCCGTCATCTGGAGGTGGAGACGGAGGCGAGCGACATGAGCTTCGGCGTCTCCATCGACAACGGGCGTCTGGAGTGGGCCGGCACCTCCCTTGGCACCATCTTCGCCCAGAAACGCAACCTCGCCAGCCCGCAATTCCTCTGGATGCTGCGGGAGATCGTCCGGTTCAACCGCTGCTGCGCCGCCGACCTGGAGAACGGCCGGATGGCCGGCCTGTCGCTTGGCGCCTACCTGCAACGGGCCCGGTTCGGCCGGGCCTTCATCCGCGACTATCTCGTGCCCATGGGCGCAGCGATCTGGTCTACCCCGGACGCCGAACTGCTGGACTTCCCGGCGGCGAGTTTCGCGCGCTTCTTCATCAACCATCGGCTGATCAACCTCGACCGGCCGATCTGGCGCACCGTTCGCGGCGGCAGCCGCACCTATGTGTCGAAGCTGCTCGCCCCGCTTCTCGCCGCCGGCCGCGTCCGCCTCGGCGATCCCGTCGTGTCGGTCGCGCGCACGGCCGATCACGTGGAGGTACGCACCGCCTCGGGCGAGGTGGATCGCTTCGACCAGGTGGTGTTCGCCGCCCACACGGACCAGACCCTCGCCATGCTGGCGGAGCCGACCGCGGAGGAGCGCGCGCTGCTTTCCGACGTGCGCTATCTGCCGAACCAGGTCTATCTTCACAGGGATCTCGCCCTCATGCCGCGGCGGCGGGCCGTCTGGTCGTCGTGGAACTATCTCAGAAGCGAAGGGCGCGACGCGAAGGGGCCGGTGGCGGTGTCCTACTGGATGAACAAGCTGCAGAACCTGGACCCGACCAAGCCCGTGTTCGTGACGCTGAACCCCGACGTTCCGCCGGACGATCGGCTGGTGTTCGGCAGGTTCGAATACGATCATCCCCAGTTCGACGCGGCGGCGATCGCGGCGCAGCGGCGCCTTCCCGCCCTGCAGGGGGACAACCGCACCTGGTTCTGCGGCGCCTGGACGGGATACGGCTTCCACGAGGACGGCCTCAGTTCGGGGCTCGCCGTCGCGGAGGCCCTCGGCGGGGTCGTGCCCTGGCGCGCCGCAAAGCCCGAGACCGTGCCGGCCCTCCTGGAGGCGGCGGAATGACCCGTCTTTCGGTTCCGACCCGACTCGACGCCAACGGTGCACCGCCGGACCAACCGGCCGTTCTCTACCGCGGGACGGTGATGCACGCGCGCCTGAAGCCGCTCGGCCACCGGTTCGAATACGCGGTCGCCAACCTGCTGGTCGATCTCGACCGGCTCGACGACGCCGACCGGCTGTCGCCGCTCTTCTCGATCGGGCGCTTCAACCTTTTCGGGTTCCACGAGTCGGACCACGGCCCGCGGGACGGCAGCCCGCTGCGGCCCTATGTGGACGGGTTGCTGGCCGCCGACGGCATCCTGCGGCCTGACCGGGTGCTGCTTCTTTGCTATCCGCGCGTGCTCAGCTTCGTGTTCAACCCCATATCCGTCTACTTCTGCCTCGACCGGGACGGGCGGACCACGGCGCTCGTCTACGAGGTGCGCAACACCTTCGGCGAGGCACACACCTATGTGGCGGCGGTGGAGCCGGGCGATCTCAGCCCCGCCGGCATCCGACAGGCACGGAACAAGCGCTTCTACGTCTCGCCCTTCATGCCAATGGAGCAGCGCTACCATTTCCGTGTGCTGCCGCCCGGCGACGGGGTGCGCCTGCGCATCCTGGAAACGGATCGGGACGGACCCACGCTTTCGGCAACCTTCGTCGGGGAGCGTCGCGCCCTCACCACGCGCGCGCTCGTCGGCACCTTCCTCGCCATGCCGTTTCATACGCTGAAGGTGGTGGCCGGCATTCATCTGGAAGCCGTCCGCCTGTGGCTGAAGGGTGCCCCCTATTTCAGCCGTGGCGTTCCGCCACCGCCGGTCAGCTACCGCGACGACGGCGAGCCGGCCGGGCGGGAGCGCACGCCCGAACAGGCCGCAGCCTGACCCGCCTTGGCCGAACCCGTTGGCGGCCCTTTCCGGCCGCCGCCCCCGTTGTCATGATGGATGCCAGCCGGCGCCTCTCCTCTTGATCCGCCTCGGTGGATCGGATCAGGCCGACCCGCCCGCCGCTGTTGAACCGATGGACAGTGACGATGACCAGTCCGAGTGCCTACCACCCGATCGAGCTGACCGCTTCCAACGAGGCCAGCGTGTTGACCGACCTGCCCGCCCTGGTGCGGCGGAGCCTCTACATGGTCCGCGCGCTGCGCTACGGCGCCCTCACCGTGACCCTGCCGGACGGACGCACGGTCCGCGTGGCGGGACGCGAGCCCGGACCGGACGCGCACCTCGTCATCCACGACTACCGCTTCATCCGCCGTGTCATTACATCCGCCGACATGGGCGTAGCAGAGAGCTACATGGCGGGCGAATGGTCGAGCCCGGACGTCACCGCCTTTCTCGAGCTGTTCTGCCACAACCACCATGTCTTCGAGGACAATCTCGCCCACAGCCCGGCCGTTCGCCTCTTCCTGAAGCTGCGGCACTGGCTCAACGAGAACACGCCGAAGCGCGCCAAGAAGAACATCTCCGCGCACTACGACCTCGGCAACAGCTTCTACGCCAAGTGGCTCGACCAGACGATGACCTATTCGTCCGGCCTGTTTCCGTCCGGTGACGAGGACTTGCCGGCAGCGCAGAACGAGAAGTATCGTCATCTCGCCCGGACCACCGGCATGGAGACCGGCCATGACGTGCTGGAGATCGGCTGCGGCTGGGGCGGGTTCGCCGAATTCGCCGCCAAGGAGATCGGCTGCAAAGTCGTCGGGCTCACGATCTCGCGCGAACAGTATGATTTCGCCCGCGAGCGCATGTTCAAGGCCGGTCTCGCCGACAAGGTGGACATCCGCTTCCAGGACTATCGGGAGGAGGCCGGCTGCTACGACCGGATCGCCTCGATCGAAATGTTCGAGGCCGTCGGCGAGAAGTACTGGCCGACCTACTTCCAGACCTTGCGCGACCGACTGAAGCCTGGCGGCGCGGCCGGCCTGCAGGTGATCACCATCCAGGACCGCTTCTTCGAGAAATATCGGGCGACGCCCGACTTCATCCAGCGCTACGTCTTCCCCGGCGGCATGCTCCCCTGCCCCGCCGCCCTCGACCGCGTTTCCCGCCAGGAGGGCCTCTCGAAGACGAGCGAGACCGTGTTCGGGCGCGACTACGCCCGCACCCTATCGCTCTGGCGCGACCGGTTCTGGGCCTCCTGGCCGAGCCTGGAGCCGCTCGGCTTCGATGCCCGCTTCAAGCGGCTTTGGGAATACTACCTACACTATTGCGAGGCCGGCTTCCGGTCCGGCACCATCGACGTTCGCCAGATCGTCTACGCCCGCGGCGCCTGAGCGCCGGGCCCGGGGGCGCGCGACGGCGCTCCCCCGCGGCAGGCCGATGCCCGTCAGCCGCCCACGTGGGTGGGCTTCGGGCCCGGCAGCATGTCGAGGGTCAGGCCCGAATTCATGATGCCGACGAAGAGCGCGAACCCGACGACCGCGAGCGCGGTCGTCCAAAGCAGCTTGCGCCGCATCAGCGACTGGGCCGGCGCGCCGGGGTCCGAACCCGGCACGGTGACGCCTTCCTCCTGCTGCGAGCGCACGCCGAACGGCAGCACCACGAACAGCACCGTCCACCAGATCACGAAGAAGATGGCGATCGCGCTGCCGATGCCGATCCCGCCGATGGTCATGGTCAAGCCCCCCGCTTTGGCTGGAACGTGTTCTCCAACCCCGGAAACACCCGCGCCTTGACGTCGGCCGCATAGGCGGCGGCCGCTTCGCCGACGCTGGCGCCAAGGTTGGCATACCGCTTCACGTGGCGCGGGATGAACTCGTTGAAAAGACCCAGCATGTCCTCGGACACGAGAATCTGACCGTCGCACTCCGGCGAGGCACCGATCCCGATCACCGGGACGGGAGAGGCGGCGGTGATCTCGCGCGCCAGTGGCTCCAGCGTGCCTTCCAGCACGAAGGCGAAAGCGCCCGCCTCCGCCACGGCGGCGGCGTCCGCCCGCACCTTGCGGGCTTCGGCTTCGCTGCGGCCTTGGGTCTTGTAGCCGCCGAAGCTGTTGACGAGCTGCGGTGTCAGCCCCACGTGGGCAAGCACCGGGACGCCGCGCTCGGTGAGGAAGCTGATGGTTTCGGCCATCTCCTCGCCGCCCTCAAGCTTCACGCCCTGGGCGCCGGTCTCCGACAGGATGCGCGAAGCGGTGCGGAAGGCATCCTCCCGGCTCGCCTGGTAGGAGCCGAACGGCAGGTCGACGATGACGAGCGACCGGTTGGAACCGCGCACCACCGCGCCGCCGTGCGCGATCATCATCTCCACGGTGACCGGCAAGGTCGTCTCGAACCCGTAGACCACCATGCCGAGGCTGTCGCCGACCAGGAGGAAATCCACGTGCGGGTCGAGGAGCTGCGCCATGGGCGCCGTGTAGGCGGTGAGCGACACGATGGGCCGCACCCCCTTGAGGGCTCGGATATCGGCGACGCTCGTGCGCCGGGAGCGGACAGGTGCACTCATGGGTCTGTTCCTTCAGTCCGCCTGCCCTGACGGCAACGGCTGGGGCAGCGGAATGACGCGCTGGTCGAGGAGGCGCGTGCGGCCGATCCGGACGGCGAGAAGGACCACCACGGCCTCGCTGTCCGGCCGCGCCTCGTTGAGGGTGGCGGCGTCGCGGATCTCCACCAGATCCGGGTCGGCCAGCGGCTCGCGCGTCAGCATCGTCTCCAGGTGGGTGCGCAGGCGAACGAAGTCGCGCTGGCCCTTGGCGACGCGCTGCTCCGCCTCGGCGAGCACGCGCGACAGCACCGGCGCGGCCGCGCGCTCCGCCTCGCCGAGATAGACATTCCGCGACGAGCAGGCGAGGCCGTCGCTCTCGCGCACGGTCGGCACGCCCACTACGTCCACCGGCATGGAGAGATCGGCGACCATCCGGCGGATCACGGCGAGCTGCTGGTAGTCCTTCTCGCCGAAATAGGCGCGGGTCGGCTGGGCGATGTTGAAGAGCTTGGCGACCACGGTGGCGACGCCGCGGAAATGGCCGGGCCGCCGCTCGCCTTCCAGGATCGAGCCCAGATGGTGGAGGTCGACGGCGGTCTCCAGCGGCTGCGGGTACATCTCCTCCACAGACGGGGCGAACAGGAAGTCCACGTCGCCGGCGCGCAGCATCGCCTGGTCGCGCTCCATGTCGCGCGGGTAGCGGGCGAAGTCCTCGGTGGGGGCGAACTGCAGCGGGTTCACGAAGATGGTCGTCACCACCACGTCGTTCGCCGCGCGGGCGCGGCGGACGAGTTCCAGGTGGCCGACGTGCAGGTAGCCCATGGTGGGCACCAGGCCGATGGTGCGGCCGGATCGGCGGTGCGGTTCGAGCCGACGGCGCACGTCGGCGATGGTGGACAGGACTTCCATCGGTGAGCGAAGCCTCCGATCCGTGGCGAACCTCAATGGGCCGTCTTCTACTGCGGGCGGGCTTCGAATGCCATCACCGAATGTGCAATCTGGTCACGCCGTGGGCAGATGCGGCCGCCGGCCGACCCAGGCCCCAAACGGGCGATCAGGCCTGCTCCAGCTCCACCAAGGTGCCGTTGAAGTCCTTCGGGTGGAGGAAGAGCACCGGCTTGCCGTGGGCGCCGATCTTCGGCTCACCGGTGCCGAGCACGCGGGCGCCGGTGGACTTCAGGTGGTCGCGGGCGGCCAGGATGTCGTCCACCTCGTAGCAGACGTGATGGATGCCGCCGGACGGGTTCTTCTCCAGGAAGGCCTTGATGGGCGAGGCCTCGCCGAGCGGCTCCAGAAGCTCGATCTTGGTGTTCGGCAGTTCGATGAAGACCACCGTCACGCCGTGGTCCGGCTCCGCCTGAGGCGGCAGCACGTTGGCGCCGAGCACCTGCCGATAGGTGGCCGCCGCGGCCTCCAGATCCGGCACCGCGATGGCCACATGGTTGAGCCGTCCGATCATCGTTTCGCCCTCCGTTCCTTGTTCAGGGCCGGAGGGCGTATGGCCGCTCCGGCGTCTCAGACCCGCAGCACGGTCACGTCGCAGATGGGCTTCTTGCCCCACCGCTCGTTGACGACCGACCGCACCGACCGGCGGATCGCCTCCGCCACCATCTCGTCGTCCCGCCGCCGCTGGCGGGGAATGGACTCAATCGTGCCCTCCACGACCCCGGCGATCACGTCCCGGAACGGTGTGTCCCGCTCGTCCACGTGCGGCAGGCCGAACAGGGAGACCGCGAAGTCACCCACCAGATCGCCCCGGTCGTCCATCACCACCGAGATGGCGACCGCGCCGGCGAAGGAGATCTTCCGCCGCTCCACAACGCCGGATACCTCCGGCGCGCGGATCAGCGACCCGTCCTTCACCTGGATGCCGACCGGCGTGTGCTCGATCACCGTCGGCTCGTCGCCGGGCAGAAGGCGCAGCATGGCACCGTTCTTCGTGATCACCACCTTCGGCACGCCCACGGACCGGGCCAGTTCCGCGTGCGCCGCAAGATGGACCGCCTCGCCGTGGACGGGAACAGCGACTTTGGGCTTGATCAGCCGGTAGAGCTCGGCCATTTCGTCGCGGCGCGGATGGCCGGACGTGTGCACCATGGCGTCCTTGTCGGTGACGATCTTGACGCCCTGGGTGACCAGCGCGTTCTGGATCGCCCCCACGGCCTTCTCGTTGCCCGGGATGGTGCGGGACGAGAAGATCACCGTGTCGCCGGCCGAGAAGGCCACGTTGCGGTGCTCGTCGAAGGCGATCTTGGAGAGCGCGGCCCGCGGTTCGCCCTGGCTGCCGGTGATCAGCGCCACCACCTTGTCCGGCGGCAGGTAGCCGTAGGCTTCCTCGTCGCGGAAGGGCGGCAGGCCGTCGAGCATGCCGAGTTCGGTCGCCACGTCCACCACGCGCCGGATCGCCCGGCCGAGAATCACCACGTCCCGATCGTTGGCCGCGGCCGCCTGGGCGACCGAGCGGATGCGCGCCACGTTGGAGGCGAAGATCGTCACCGCCACGCGCTTCGTGGCCTTGCCGATAACCTCCGCCATGCCCTTTGCGACGTCCGCCTCGGACGGGCTGCGGCCTTCGCGCGGCGCGTTGGTGCTGTCGCAGATCATGGCTTCGACGCCCTCGCGGGCGATCTCGCCGAAGCGCGTCATGTCGATCGGCTTGCCGACGCCCGGCTCCGGATCGATCTTCCAGTCGCCCGTGTGGAGCACGTTGCCGAACGGCGTGCGGAACAGCACCGCGTTCGGCTCCGGCAGCGAATGGGACACGGCGATCAGTTCGATGTCGAACGGTCCGATGGACCGCCGCTCGCCCTGCTGCAGCACCGTGGTGGGGATCTTCGGCGCGCCCGGCTCCATCTCCCGCTTGGCGGCGTGGAGAGCCGCCGCGAAAGGCGACATGAACACGGGCACCTCCAGCCGCGGCCAGAGGTCGTAGAGGGCGCCGTAGTGGTCCTCATGGGCGTGGGTGATCAGGATCCCGACCAGATCCTTGCGCACCTTCTCGACGAAGCGGATGTCCGGCAGGATCAAATCGACGCCCGGCAGGTCCGGTCCGGCGAACGAGACGCCGCAGTCCACCATCAGCCACTTGCGGGCGTCCTCCGGGCCGATGCCGTAGAGGGCGAGGTTCATCCCGATTTCGCCGACACCGCCGAGGGGAAGAAAGACGAAGTCCTCGATGCGGTCGGCCTTAGGTTTTCTCAATGCAGATACTCCTGCGGTCCGATGACCGCGTTCCGAACGACCATAGCCGCCGCGCCCGAAGAGGCGGCGGGTCATTCCTGGTGGGTGAGGTGGCAAGCGAAGGCCACCGTGGCAGATGGGCGGCTCCCGCCCCGTTGAGGCGACCCTAGCGGAATCGGACGGCCGGTTCCACAGGAAGCGGATCCGGAGCGGCGGTTGTGAGCCGTCACAGGGCAAACCGCCGGTCCGGTCAGGCCGAAACCCCGTCAACGTCCGCATCCGCGGACGCAAGCCGAGCCTCGACCGCCGCCACGACCGCGCGTCCGATCCGCTCGTGGGCGGCGGCGGGCGTTTCTTCATAACCCTCGAGGGTCAGCGGCCGGTGCACCCAGGGCACGTGGACGAAGAGCGCCGGAACGGTGGGGCGGCGCGCCGAAAGACCGAGGAGAACGCGGTAGTAGAGGTCGTTGCAGACATAGCCGCCCGCGTCGTCCGAGATCACGATGCCCGGCACGATCGGCGCCAGATCGTCGCGGAGCGCCGCAAGGTCGAAGCCGGTCTCCAGCGTCTCCGGCGCATCCTCGACCGCGTCGAGGCCGACGCGCCGGATCCCGGCGTTATCCGGTGCCGCACTGGTGCAGCGGTTGCGGCCGAACCGCTCCAGCCGGAGATACTGGGTGTCGCCCGCAAGGCCGAACATCAGGACGGCCGAAGGGTCGATCCGCTCGACCTCGGCGAGGAGCCGCGCGGCGGCCTGTTCGTACTCCACCGGCAGGAGGAGCGTGAAAACGCCCGCCGGTGGGGCGGCCGCGAGCCGCCGGACCAGGATATCCGCCGGATTGACGGCACTTCCGCCGAACGCCTCGAAACCGGTGACGAGCAGGGCCATCAGGTCGCTCCCAACGCCTCTGCGGGGCCGAAGAACACGTCGCCGGCGGAGATCACCTTCAGCGCGCCCGTGTCGAGCCGCAGGAGCAGGCGGCCGCTGTCGTCGAGCCCCTCGAACCGGCCGGTCAGCGTTTCAGCAGGCAGCCGCACGCGGATGGCCTCGCCGACGCCGCGCGCGCGGGCGAGCCACGCCTCGCGGATCGGCCCGAAGTCACCGCCCTGCCAGGCGGCGAGGCGGTGTGCCATCCGGAGGGCCAGCCGTTCAAACAGCACGAGCGGTTCCGTCGGGTGGCCGAGCGCGCGAAGATCCGTGGCCGCATAGCCGGCATCCAGCGGATGGTGGGCGCAGTTGATGCCGATGCCGATGGCGACCGCCCGCCCGGACGGGCCGGCGACGCCCTCGATCAGGATGCCGCACATCTTCGCCCCGTCGTGGAGCACGTCGTTCGGCCACTTGATCCGGAGCGGGCCGCGCGCGGGCGGCGGCAGCACGTCGGCGATCGCGTCGTGAACCGCGACCGCCACCACCAGCGGCAATTCGCCGAGCCGCGCGGCGGGCGCCGGATCGCGGAGGAGAAGCGTGGAGTAGAGGTTGCCGACCTCCGACGTCCACGGTCGGCCCTGCCGGCCGCGGCCAGAGACCTGCCGGCCGGCCACCACCCAGAGGCCGCCTGCCTCGCCGGCTTCCGCCTGCTCCAGGGCGACCGCGTTGGTGGAGCCCACCTCGTCGAGCAAAAGGGCGCGGAAACCCGGCGGCAAGGCCGGGCCCGCGCCCTTTGAGGTCATCGTGCCCATGGTGTCTAGAAGAGCGTGCGGGCCGCCGCCGCCGCGGCGCTGCCGAGCGGGCCGGACACCAGGACGAACAGGACCGTGAAGAGCCCTGCGCCCCACAGCACCGCGTTCAGCTCCACCGGCGTCTTTTCGAAGGCCGGGGCCGGCTCGTCGAAGTACATCACCTTGATGATGCGCAGGTAGTAGTAGGCACCCACCACGCTCGACAGGACGCCGATCACCGCCAGCGCCACCAGGCCCTGCTGGATGGCCGCCACGAAGACGAAGTACTTGGCGAAGAAGCCCGCGAAGGGCGGAATGCCGGCGAGCGAGAACATGATCATGGCGAGGAAGAAGGCCATGGTCTTGTTGGTGCTGGAGAGGCCGGCCAGCTCGTAGATGTCCTCGGTCATCACGCCGTTCCGCCGCATGGCGAGGATGCACGCGAACGCGCCGGCGGTCATCGCCACGTAGGTGGCCAGATAGATGAGCACGCCCTGAACGCCGGTCTCCGTGCCGGCGGCGAGGCCCACGAGGGCGTAGCCCATGTGGCCGATCGACGAATAGGCCATCAGGCGCTTGATGTTGCGCTGGCCGATGGCGGCGAACGAACCGAGGATCATCGAGGCGATCGCCATGAAGGAGACGATCTGCTGCCAATCGCTGGTGATCGGCGCGAACGCATCGATCACCACCCGGATGAAGATCGCCATGGCGGCGACCTTTGGGGCGGCCGCGAAGAAGGCCGTCACCGGCGTCGGCGCGCCCTCGTAGACGTCCGGCGTCCACATGTGGAAGGGCACGGCCGAGACCTTGAAGGCGATGCCGGCGAGGAGGAAGACGAGGCCGAAGACCAGACCGACCGACGACCCGCCGCTCGCCACGATGGACGCCGCGATGGCGCCGAACTCGGTGTGGCCGGTGAAGCCGTAGACCAGCGAGGCGCCATAGAGGAGCATGCCGGACGAGAGGGCGCCGAGTACGAAATACTTCAGGCCCGCCTCGGACGACCGGGCGTCGTCCCGGTGGATGGCGGCGACCACGTAGGAGGCGAGCGAGGTGAGTTCCAAGCCGAGATAGACCGCGATGAGGTCGTTGGCCGAGATCATCATCATCATGCCGAGGGTGGCGATGACGATGAGAACGGGGAACTCGAACCGCTCGAACCGCTCCTGCCGGACGAAGCCGACGGCCATCAGGATGGCGAGCGCCGAGCCGATCAGCGCCAGCACCTTCAGGAAGCGCGCGAAACCGTCGACAATGAAGGCACCCCCGAAGGTGGCCCCTTCGGCATCCATCGCGATCACCACCACCGCGACGCCGGCCAAGAGAATGACCGACAGGGTGGTGACGAAGCGGGTGGACGCCTCGCCCATGAAGACGCCGATCATCAGGAGCGCCATCGAGCCGACGGCGAGCATGATCTCAGGCAGGGCGAGCGAGAAGATGTGGGGTTCGACGACCATGGGTTTCCCGCCTCAGTGGACAAGCGCCGACGGGACCAGCGCCGCCGTCTGGGATGCCGCCTCGATGGCGGCCTGGTAGTTGCGGACGAGGGCCTCCACCGATGCCGCGCAGGCGTCGAGGATGGGCACGGGGTAGACGCCGAAATAGATCGTTAGCACCACGAGCGGCGCCAGGATGGCAATCTCCCGCCGGTCCACGTCCATGATGCCCTGCAGCGACACCTTGGTGAGTTGGCCCCACACCACCCGGCGGAACAGCCAGAGCGCGTAGGCGGCCGACAGGATCACGCCAGTGGTCGCGACGAAGGCCACCCAGGTGTTCACCTGGAAGGCGCCGAGGAGCGTCAGGAATTCTCCGACGAAGCCGGAGGTGCCGGGCAGGCCGACGTTCGCCATGGTGAAGACCAGGAAGGCGAAGGCATAGACCGGCATGCGGTTGACGAGTCCGCCGTAGGCGTCGATGTCGCGGGTGTGCATGCGGTCGTAGACGACGCCGACGCAGAGGAAGAGCGCGCCGGAGACGAAGCCGTGGGAGATCATCTGGAAGATGGCGCCCTGGATGCCCTGCACGTTCATCGTGAAGATGCCCATGGTCACGTAGCCCATGTGGGCGACCGACGAGTAGGCGATCAGTTTCTTGATGTCCTCCTGCATCAGGGCGACGAGCGACGTGTAGACGATCGCCACCGCCGAGAGCGTGAAGACGAGCGGCGCGAAGTCCGCCGACGCCAGCGGGAACATCGGCACGGAAAAGCGCAGGAAGCCGTAGCCGCCCATCTTCAGGAGGATGCCGGCGAGGATGACCGAGCCTGCGGTCGGCGCCTCCACGTGGGCGTCCGGCAGCCAGGTGTGCACCGGCCACATGGGCATCTTTACCGCGAAGGAGGCGAAGAAGGCGAGCCACAGCCACGTCTGCATGCCGGCCGGGAAGTCCGCCTCCAGGAGGCGGACGATGTCCGTGGTGCCCGCGTGCCAGTACATGGCCATCATGGCGAGCAGCATCAGCACGGAGCCGAGCAGCGTGTAGAGGAAGAACTTGTAGGAGGCGTAGACCCGGCGCTTGCCGCCCCAGACGCCGATGATGAGGAACATCGGAATGAGGCCGCCTTCGAAGAAGACGTAGAAGAGCACGATGTCGAGGGCGCAGAAGACGCCGATCATCAGCGTTTCCAGCACCAGGAAGGCGATCATGTACTCCTTCACCCGGTGCTCGACCGAGTGCCAGCTCGCCAGGATGCAGAAGGGCATCAGGAAGGTGGTGAGAAGGACGAACATCACCGAGATGCCGTCGACGCCCATCCGGTAGGAGAAGAAGCCTCCCATCCAGTCGATCTCCTCCACCAGTTGGAAGCCGGGGTTGGAGGTGTCGAAGGCGCCGAGGATGAAGAGCGAGAGGCCGAAGGTGACGCCGGTGGTGATCAGCGCCACCCGGCGGATGTTCATCACCGCGACCTCGTCCTGCGCCCTCACCAGAAGGATGAAAAGGACGCCGGCGAGCGGCAGGAAGGTGACGAGAGAGAGAAGCGGCAGTCCGCCCATCAGTTGATCCCCCCGGCGAACATGGCCCACGTGATGAGGGCGGCGACGCCGATCAGCATGGCGAAAGCGTAGTGGTAGACGTAGCCGGTCTGCAGCCGGACGACCCGGGCGGAGACGTCCTGCACCCGTGCGGCGACGCCGTTCGGGCCGAGGCCGTCGATCACCATGCCGTCTCCCGCCTTCCAGAAGAAGCGGCCGAGGGCCTTGGCCGAGCGCACGAACAGGAGGTCGTAGAGCTCGTCGAAGTACCACTTGTTGAGCAGGAACTGGTAGAGCGCGTCGTGCCGGGCGGCGAGCCGCTTGGGCTGCTCCGGATCGGCGATGTAGAACCAGTAGGCGATGCCGAGGCCGAAGAGCATGGCGAAGAAGGGCGACGCCTTCACCCAGGCCGGCACCTCGTGCATGTCGTGCAGGATGTGGTTCTCCGGCCCGTAGAGGAGCGCGCCCTTCCAGAACTCGCCCTGCGCCTCGCCGACGAACGCCTCGTAGAATACCATGCCGGCGAGCACCGCGCCGACGGAGAGCACGATCAGCGGGATCAGCATCACCCGCGGGCTCTCGTGGGCGTGCTCGAAGGTGTGGTGATCGGCGCGGGTCTGACCGAAAAAGGTCAGGAAAATCAAGCGCCAGGAGTAGAAGGACGTCATCGCCGCGGCGATCAGCGTCAGCATGAAGGCGTAGCCGGCGAAGCTGTTGTGTCCGGCGTAGGCGCTCTCGATGATGGCGTCCTTGGAGAGGAAGCCGGCGAAGCCGATGTGGGTGAGCGGGATGCCGACGCCGGTGATGGCGAGGGTGCCGATCAGCATCGTCCAGTAGGTCACCGGGATCTTCGAGCGCAGCCCGCCCATCTTCCGCATGTCCTGCTCGTGGTGCATGGCATGGATGACCGAGCCGGCGCCGAGGAAGAGCAGGGCCTTGAAGAAGGCGTGGGTGAACAGGTGGAAGACGCCCGCTCCGTAGGCACCGACGCCGAGGGCGACGAACATGTACCCCAATTGGGAGCACGTCGAGTAGGCGATGACGCGCTTTATGTCGTTCTGAACGAGCCCGACTGTAGCGGCGAAGAAGGCCGTTGTAGCGCCGATGAAGGTTACAAAGGTCAGCGTCCCGTGCGCGTGCTCGAAGAGCGGCGACAGGCGCGCCACCATGAACACGCCGGCGGTCACCATGGTGGCGGCATGGATCAGCGCCGACACCGGCGTCGGGCCCTCCATGGCGTCCGGCAGCCAGGTGTGCAGCAGGAACTGGGCCGACTTGCCCATGGCGCCGATGAAGAGCAGGAAGGTGATGATCTCCAGGGCATGCCACTCGGCGCCGAGGAAGATCATCGACTGCTCGGCCACCGCTTCGGTGTTGGCGAAGATGGCGTCGAAGCCGACCGAGCCGAACACGGCGAAGACGCCGAAGATGCCGAGGGCGAAGCCGAAGTCGCCGACGCGGTTTACCACGAAGGCCTTGATCGCCGCCGCCGAGGCCGAGGGCTTCTTGTACCAGAAGCCGATCAGGAGGTAGGAGGCGAGACCGACGCCCTCCCAGCCGAAGAACATTTGGACCAGGTTGTCCGACGTCACCAGCATCAGCATGGCGAAGGTGAAGAGCGACAGGTAGGCGAAGAAGCGAGGCCGGCCGGGATCCTCGCTCATGTAGCCGATCGAATAGGCGTGCACGAGCGACGACACGGTCGTCACCACGATCAGCATCATCACCGTCAGCGTGTCGATCCGGAACGACCAGTCGACCACCAGCGCGCCGGACGTCATCCAGGCGGCGACCGGCACCCGGAAGGTCTCGCCATCGCCGAAGCCGACCGTCAGGAAGGCCACCCAGGAGAGAAGGCAGGAGACGATCAGGAAGCCCGTGGTGACGAGTTCGGCGATGCGCGACCCGGGTGCGGCCGGCTCCGCCGCGTGGTGGTCGTCGTGGCCGTGGTCGTCGTGCGCCGCATGGGCGTGCGCGGCGTGGTCGTGGCCATGATCCCCGTGGCCGTGATCGTCGGGGCCGTGGTGCCCGTGGGCGCCGCCGACGGGGGCCGGGATGGTGGTCCGGGCGCCCCAGAGCGCGATCGCACCGGCGATCAGGAAGCCGACGAGCGGCAGGAAGACGATGAGGGAATACATCGGATCGGGTCTCCTCAGCCCTTCATCATGTTGATGTCTTCCACCGCGATCGTGCCGCGGTTGCGGAAGAAGACCACCAGGATGGCAAGGCCGATGGCGGCTTCGGCGGCGGCGACCGTCAGCACGAAGAGCGCGAAGATCTGGCCGACAAGGTCGTTGAGGTGGGCCGAGAAGGCCACCAGGTTGAGGTTGACCGCCAGGAGGATCAGCTCGACCGACATCAGGATGACGATGACGTTCTTCCGGTTGAGGAAGATGCCGAGGATCCCGAGCGTGAACAGGATCGCCGCGACCGAGAGGTAGTGGGAGAGACCGATGACCATGGGCGGTGCCTTGTGGTTGATCGTGTTCGGGCGGGGCGGATCAGAGCCCGCGGCCCGACTCGACCTTCTTGATTTCCATGGAGGTGGCGCGGGTGCGGGCGACCTGGACGTTGATGTCCTGGCGCTTCACGTTGGCCTTGTGGCGCAGCGTCAGCACGATGGCGCCAACCATCGCGACGAGCAGCACCATGGCGGCCGCCTGGAAGAAGTAGACGTAGCGGGTGTAGAGCAGCCGCCCGATCGCCTCGATGTTGGAGACCTCGTTCATGTCCGGAATGGGCGCCGCCGTGGCGCCGCCGACGTTCGGCGCGATCACCCAGGCACCGACCACGAACAGGAGCTCGGCGAGGAAAATGACGCCGATCAGCATGCCCACCGGCAGGTATTGCAGGAAGCCCTGGCGCAGCTCCGCGAAGTCCACGTCGAGCATCATCACGACGAAGAGGAAGAGCACCGCCACCGCGCCCACGTAGACCACGATGAGGATGAGGGCGAGGAATTCCGCCCCCGCCAGCATGAAGAGGCCCGCCGCGTTGACGAAGGCGAGGATCAGGAACAGCACGGAATGCACCGGGTTCCTGGCCGAGATCACCATCACGGCGGATGCGATCGTGATCGCGGCGAAGAGGTAGAAGAAGAAGGCTTCGATCATCGTCCCGTCCCGGCCCCCGTGGCGACGCCGGAGGGCATCCGCCTGGTGTTCGTCTTGTCTTCTCGTTCGAGGCGCCCAACCCGCATCGGCGGTGGTTCACCCCTCACCCTACCCTCTCCCACAAGGGGAGAGGGGGCGCCCGACCGTCGGGCGCCTCGCCTGTGACGCCGCAAGGCGCTCTCCCGAACTGCGCCGGGCCCCCTCTCCCCTTGTGGGAGAGGGTTGGGGAGAGGGGAAGGACCCGCGACCTCGGCCGCCCGTCCGCCCCCCTCCCCTCACCGATACGGCGCGTCTTCCCGCATGTTGCGGGCGATCTCGCGTTCCCAGCGGTCGCCGTTCGCGAGCAGGCGCTCCTTGTTGTAGTAGAGCTCCTCGCGCGTCTCGGTGGCGAACTCGAAGTTCGGCCCTTCCACGATGGCGTCCACCGGGCAGGCTTCCTGGCAGAAGCCGCAGTAGATGCACTTCACCATGTCGATGTCGTAACGCGTCGTGCGGCGGGTGCCGTCGTTGCGGCGCGGACCGGCCTCGATGGTGATGGCCTGGGCGGGGCAGACGGCCTCGCACAGCTTGCAGGCGATGCAGCGTTCCTCGCCGTTCGGATAGCGGCGGAGCGCGTGCTCGCCGCGAAAGCGCGGCGAGGTCGGGTTCTTCTCGAACGGGTAGTTGATGGTCGGCTTCGGCTTGAAGAAGTAGCGCATGGCCAGGAAGAACCCGGACACGAACTCCTTCAGGAGCAGAGAGCGCGCAACGGCGTCGATGGCCATCGGTTCGTCCTTGTGTTGTCCTTGCGGTCGCCGCATCGGGCGCCCGCGGTTCCGATTTTCATTCGGGATCTGCTTTCGCAGCTCCCTTCGTCCCTTGAGCCCGCGTTCCTCAGGGCCCGCCGGCGCCGATGCCGGACACCGACACGCCCAGCCACCAGCCGAGGCCGGCGAACACGAGGGCGTTCACCAGGAACACGCCCCGCATCACGAGGTCCATCCGCTTCGGGTCCGGCGGCGTTCCCATCCGGTCGATGGTGCGACGGACGAGAGCGGCGATGACCGCGAAATCCAGAATGCCGACCCCGAGACCGACGGCGGCGCCGATGACCCCGGAGAGCGGCAGGTCCATGTCAGCTCCCCGCCCAGCCGGTGAGCTGCAGCACGCCGGCCACGATCACGACCATCGCCAGCGAGATCGGCAGGAAGACCTTCCAGCCGAGCCGCATGAGCTGGTCGTAGCGGTAGCGGGGGACCATGGCCTTGGCCATAGCGATGAAGAAGAAGACGAGGCAGGTCTTCAGGGTGAACCAGATGACGCCCGGGATCCAGTTGAACGGCGGGATGTCCAGCGGCGGCAGCCAGCCGCCCATGAAGAGGATGGCGGTGAGTGCGCACATGGTGACGATCGCCACATACTCGCCGAGCATGAACATCATGTACGGGGTTGAGCCGTACTCCACCATGAAGCCCGCCACCAGCTCCGATTCCGCCTCGACCAGGTCGAAGGGCGGCCGGTTCGTCTCGGCGAGCGCCGAGATGAAGAAGATCACGAACATCGGGAAGAGCGGCAGCCAGTACCAGTTCAGGATCTCCAGGAAGGGCAGGCCGATCATGTCGGCAAGGCCTGTTTCCTGGCTCCGCACGATCTCGGTCATGTTGAGCGAGCCGGCGCAGAGGAGAACCGTGATGATGACGAAGCCGATCGACACCTCGTAGGAGACCATCTGCGCCGCCGAGCGGAGCGCCGACAGGAAGGGATACTTCGAGTTGGACGCCCACCCGCCGATGATGATGCCGTAGACCATCAGCGACGAGATGGCGAAGATGAAGAGGATGCCGATGTTGATGTCGGCCACCACCCAGCCGTCCGCCACGGGCACCACCGCCCAGGCGAGCAGCGCCAGGGTGCAGGTGACGAGCGGCGCGAGCAGGAAGAGGCTCTTCGACGCGCCGGATGGGATGACCGGCTCCTTGAGGACGAACTTGAGAAGGTCCGCGAACGACTGAAACAGGCCGAATGGCCCGACCACGTTGGGGCCGCGCCGGATCTGCACAGCCGCCCAGACCTTGCGGTCGGCGTAGAGCAGGTAGGCCACCAGCACCAGGAGCACCACCAGCAGAACGACGCTCTGCGCGGTGATGACGAGCACGGGCCAGAGGATGTCGGACCAGAAATTCATGGTGTTGTCGTCCTCACTCCGCCGCCGCGGCCTCGAGCGAACCCTTGGCGAGCGCCGAGCACTCGGCCATCACGGCCGAGGCGCGGGCGATCGGGTTCGTCAGGTAGAAGTCCTTTATGGTGGACGCGAAGGGCGTCCGGTCGAGCGCGCCGCCGATCGCCGCCAGTTTCGCCACGTCCTCCGGATCGGCCGGCTGGATGGTGTCGACGGCGGCCAGGTGCGGCGCTTCCGTATAAAGCTTGGCACGCAGTTGCGACAGGCTGTCGAACGGCAGGCGACGGCCGAGCACGTCGGAGAGCGCCCGGAGAATGGCCCAGTCCTCGCGCGCCTCGCCCGGCGGGAAGGTGGCGCGAGCGGTCATCTGCACGCGGCCTTCCGTGTTGACATAGGTGCCGGACTTCTCCGTGTAGGCGGCGCCCGGCAGGATCACGTCGGCCCGCTGGGCGCCCGCGTCGCCGTGGCTGCCGATGTAGACCACGAAGGCGTTGCCGAGGGCGGCCATGTCGATCTCGTCGGCACCGAGCAGGAAGACCACGTCGAGCGCGCCCTCCGCGGCCCCGGCGACGATTCCGGCCGTGTCGCGCCCGCCCGGACCCGGCACGAAGCCGACGTCGAGGGCCCCGACCCGGGCGGCGGCGGTGTGGAGCACGCCGAAGCCGTTCCAGCCGTCGGTGACCGCCCCGATCTCCACGGCGAGCTTGGCGGCGGCCGACAGGACGGCGAGTCCGTCCGGCCGGGCGATCGCCCCCTGCCCCACCAGCACCAGCGGCCGGCTGGCGCCGTTGAGCGCGTCCAGCGCATGGCCGTGCTGGCCGGCGAGTTCGGAGAGCGTCTCCGGACCGGCGCCGAGATAGGTGTACGGATAGGTGAGGTTCAGCGGCTCGCCGATGACGAAGATCGGCAGCTTGCCCATGCGCCAGCGCTTGCGGATGCGGGCGTTCAGCACCGCCGCCTCATGGCGCGGGTCGGAGCCGACGATCAGGATGGCGTCCGCCGCCTCGATCCCCTCGATGGTGGGGTTGAAGAGGTAGGTGGCGCGGCCGAGCGCCGGATCGAGCATGGTGCCGTCCTGGCGGGCGTCGAGGTGCGGCGAGCCGAGGCCGGCCATCAGCGCCTTGAGGGCGAAGAGTTCCTCCACCGAGGCGAGGTCGCCACCGAGCGCCGCGACGCGGTCCGCCGACGTTGCCGCCACCTTGGCCTTGATCGCCTGGAAGGCCTCGCCCCAGGAGGCCGGCTTCAGGCGCCCGCCGGTCTTCACATACGGGCGGTCGAGGCGCTGGGTCTTCAGGCCGTCCCAGATGAAGCGGGTCTTGTCCGAGATCCACTCCTCGTTCACCGCCTCGTTGAGGCGCGGCATGACGCGCATGACCTCGCGGCCGCGGGCGTCCACCCGGATGGCGGAGCCGACCGCGTCCATCACGTCGACCGACTCGGTCTTCGACAGCTCCCACGGCCGGGCCTGATAGGCATAGGGCTTGGAGGTGAGCGCGCCGACCGGGCAGAGGTCGATGACGTTGCCCTGGAGCTCGGACGACATCGCCTGCTCCAGATAGGTGGTGATCTCGGCGTCCTCGCCGCGGCCGATCAGGCCGAGGTCGGTGACGCCGGCAACCTCGGTGGTGAAGCGGACGCAGCGGGTGCAGTGGATGCACCGGGTCATGATCGTCTTGACCAGCGGGCCGATGTACTTGTCTTCCACCGCGCGTTTGTTCTCAGCGAAGCGGGACGAGTCCACGCCGTAGGCCATCGCCTGATCCTGCAGGTCGCACTCGCCGCCCTGGTCGCAGATCGGGCAATCGAGCGGATGGTTGATCAGCAGGAATTCCATGACGCCCTCGCGGGCCTTCTTCACCATCGGCGACTTGGTGAGCACCACGGGGGGCTCGCCGTTCGGGCCGGGGCGCAGGTCCTTGACCTGCATGGCGCAGGAGGCGGTGGGCTTCGGCGGGCCGCCCTTCACCTCCACGAGGCACATGCGGCAGTTGCCGGCGATGGACAGCCGTTCGTGGAAGCAGAAGCGCGGCACCTCGGCGCCGGCCTCTTCGCAGGCCTGCAGCAGGGTCGCTTCCGGAGCGACTTCGATTTCAACGCCGTCGACGATGAGCTTGGCCATCACTTCGCCTCTTGTGCCGCCTTGTAGGCCGCGATCATGTCCGTGACCGGGATGCCGTCGATGGTCATCCCGTCGAGCGCGGCGTCCTCGATGGAGGCGCCGGCGAGGTTCACTTGCGTCAGCCGGAGGCCGGAGAGGTTCGCGTCGCGCACCTTCAGCCCCGAGAGATTGCAGTCGTCCACCGTCCAGCCGGACATGTTCACGCCCTTGAAGCTGGCCCCGGCGAGATTCACGTCGTCAAAGCTCGTCCCGGATACGTTGACGTCGATGAAGATCGATCCGGAGAGATCGGCCTCGTTGACGTCCAACCGGTGCTTGGCCTTGACGATCTTCATCGGTTTCACTCCGCCGCCACCTTGTGGGCGCTCGCGTAGGACGCGATGCGCTGCTCGATCACCGGGCGGAAGTTCTTGATGAGGCCCTGGATCGGCCACGCGGCGGCGTCGCCGAGCGCGCAGATCGTGTGGCCTTCCACCTGCTTGGTGACCTGGAAGAGCATGTCGATCTCCTCCGGGCGGGCCTGACCCTTCACGAGGCGCTCCATCACGCGCCACATCCAGCCGGTGCCCTCGCGGCAGGGCGTGCACTGGCCGCAGCTCTCGTGCTTGTAGAAGTAGGAGAGCCGGGCGATTGCCTTGATGATGTCGGTGGACTTGTCCATGACGATCACCGCCGCGGTGCCGAGACCGGAGCCGAGGTTGCGCAGGCTGTCGAAGTCCATCGGCACGTCGATGATGTTCTCCGCCGTCACGCAGGGCACCGACGAGCCGCCGGGGATGACGGCGAGCAGGTTGTCCCAGCCGCCGCGGATGCCGCCGCAGTGCCTGTCGATCATCTCGCGGAAGGGCACGCCGAGCTCCTCCTCGAAGGTCGCCGGCTTGTTGACGTGGCCGGAGACGCAGAAGAGCTTGGTGCCGGTGTTGTTCGGCCGGCCGAGGCCGGCGAACCAGGCGCCGCCGCGACGCAGGATCGTCGGCGCGACGGCGATCGATTCCACGTTGTTCACCGTGGTCGGGCAGCCGTAGAGACCGACGTTCGCCGGGAAGGGCGGCTTCAGGCGCGGCTGGCCCTTCTTGCCCTCCAGGCTTTCGAGAAGCGCCGTCTCCTCGCCGCAGATGTAGGCGCCGGCGCCGTGGTGGACGTAGAGGTCGAAGTCCCAGCCGGAGCCGCAGGCGTTCGCCCCGAGGAGGCCGGCGTCATAGGCCTGGTCGATGGCCGCCTGCAGGTGCTCGCGCTCGCGGATGAACTCGCCGCGCACGTAGATGTAGCCGGCGTGGGCGCCCATGGCGAAGCCGGCGATCAGGCAGCCCTCCACCAGATGGTGCGGGTCGTGGCGCAGGATCTCCCGGTCCTTGCAGGTGCCGGGCTCCGACTCGTCGGCGTTGACGACGAGGTAGTGCGGCCGGCCGTCCGACTGCTTGGGCATGAAGGACCACTTCAGGCCGGTCGGGAAGCCGGCGCCGCCGCGGCCGCGCAGGCCCGACGCCTTCATCTCGTTGATGATCCAATCCCGGCCCTTGGCGAGGATGTCCTTCGTGCCGTCCCATTGGCCGCGTTTCAGCGCACCCTGCAGCCCCCAGTCGTGGCGGCCGTAGATGTTCGTGAAGATGCGGTCCTTGTCCTGCAGCATCGTTCGTGCTCCTCGCGACCCGAGATCAGATCCCCGTCAGCGAAATTTCATTCAAACCGGCTTGTCGCCGTCCTTGTCGGATGGGCGCCAGCCGGTGGCCAGCTTGGCGGACTGTTCGATCCACTTGTCGCGGACCGCCCGGCCCCGGAAGGCGCCGAGGTGCTGGTCCACCCACTTGAGGTTCATCTCGGTCCAGTCGGCGATCTGGTCGAAGTGCCAGACCCCCATGTCGTGCAGCATGGCCTCCAGCTTGGGACCGACGCCCCAGATCAGCTTGAGGTCGTCCGCCGCGCGGCCCTCGCGCGGACCGGCCAGCATGACCGGCTTGAAGTCGTCCGACACGTCCGCCTCGGCGGGGGCCGGAGCCGGTACAACCGGAGCAGGCGCCGGGGCTGCCGCCACGGGCGCCGGAGCCGGAGCCGGAGCGGCGGGCGCCGGAGCGGGCGCCACGGCCACCTCGGCCTCGTACATCCGGTACTTGCCGATTACCGACCCGTCGAAGAGAGACGGATCCGTCAGCGTCGTCTCGCCACCCTCGGCGGCGGCGTACTGGCGGCCGTTCTGCGGGCCCGGCGGCGGCGGGTTGCCACTGGCGAAGCCGTCGATGAGAGCGCCGAGGCTCTCCGGCGTCAGGTCTTCATAGGTGTCCTTGAAGATCTGCACCATCGGGGCATTCACGCAGGCGCCAAGGCATTCCACCTCCTCCCACGAGAAGGCGCCGTCGGCCGAGACCTCGAACGGGTGCGCGGCAATGCGGCTCTTGCAGACCTTGACCAGATCCTCGGCCCCGCGCAGCTGGCACGGCGTCGTCCCGCACACCTGGATGTGCGCCTTCCGGCCGACCGGCTGCAGCAGGAACATGGTGTAGAAGGTCGCGACCTCCAGCACCCGGATGAAGGCCATGCCGAGCTGTTCGGCGATCGATTCGATCGCCGGCTTGGTGACCCAACCCTCCTGCTCCTGCGCCCGCCAGAGCAGCGGGATCACCGCCGAGGCCTGCCGGCCCGGCGGATAGCGCCGGATCACCGTCTCGGCCCAGGCGGCGTTCTCGGCCGACCAGGCGAAGGACGGCGGCTGTTCATGGTGCAGACGACGAACGGCCATCAGCGGTCGACCTCTCCGAACACGATGTCCAGCGACCCGAGCACCGCCGACACGTCGGCGAGCTGGTGGCCGCGGCACAGGTAATCCATGGCCTGCAGATGCGCGAACCCGGGCGCGCGAATCTTGCAGCGGTAGGGCTTGTTGGAGCCGTCAGCGACCAGATAGACGCCGAACTCGCCCTTGGGGGCCTCGACGGCGGCATAGATGTCGCCCTCGGGCACGTGGAAGCCCTCGGTGTAGAGCTTGAAGTGATGGATGAGCGCCTCCATGGAGCGCTTCATCTCGGACCGCTTCGGCGGCGCCACCTTGCCGTCGGTGGAGACCACCGGGCCCTTTTCCACCCGCAGGCGCTCGATGCACTGCTTCATGATGCGCACCGACTGGCGCATCTCTTCCATGCGGATGTGGTAGCGGTCGTAGCAGTCGCCGTTCTTGCCGATCGGGATGTCGAAGTCGAGCTCCGCGTAGCACTCGTAGGGCTGGCTCTTGCGGAGATCCCAGGCGGCGCCCGAGCCGCGCACCATCACGCCCGAGAAGCCCCACGCCCAGCAGTCGTCCAGAGACACGACGCCGATGTCCACGTTGCGCTGCTTGAAGATGCGGTTCTCCGACAGGAGGTCGTCGAGGTCCTGCACGGTCTGCAGGAAGGGGTCGCACCAGTCCCAGATGTCCTCGATCAGCTGTGCCGGCAGGTCCTGATGGACGCCGCCCGGCCGGAAATAGGCCGCGTGCATGCGGCTGCCGGACGCGCGCTCATAGAAGACCATGAGCTTCTCGCGCTCCTCGAAGCCCCAGAGCGGCGGCGTCAGGGCGCCCACGTCCATCGCCTGGGTGGTGACGTTGAGGAGGTGCGACAGGATCCGGCCGATCTCCGCGTAGAGCACCCGAATTAGCTGGCCGCGGCGGGGAACTTCGATGCCCGCCAGCCGTTCGATCGCCAGACAGAAGGCATGTTCCTGGTTCATCGGCGCCACGTAGTCGAGGCGGTCGAAGTACGGAATGGCCTGCAGATAGGTCTTGACCTCGATCAGCTTCTCGGTGCCCCGGTGCAGGAGCCCGATGTGCGGATCGACCCGTTCGACAACCTCGCCATCGAGCTCGAGCACGAGGCGGAGAACCCCGTGCGCGGCCGGATGCTGCGGGCCGAAGTTGATGTTGAAGTTGCGGACTTCAGCTTCTGGCATGGGCTTCGCCTTCAGGCAGTAGGCAGTAGGCAGTAGGCAGTAGGATCATCGCCGCGGCTCCGTCGACTTCGACTGGACCGACCGGATCAACGATCGGAGCATGCGCCCGATCTGATCGGCGTTGTTCAACATGCGTTCCACTGTTTCCGTGCCCAGCAGGCCGACACGGCCTGCGAGAATGATGTGAGTTTCGAGTTCCTTCAGCGACCCCTGCGCGATCCTCAAATGATTGACGTAGCTGCCGGCGCTGTCGCGTCCGTAGCCCTCGGCGACGTTGGCGGGAACGGACGAGGAGGCACGACGGATCTGCGAAACGAGCCCGAACAGCTCGTCGCGGGGAAACAGCTTTGTCGCCTTGTGACAATCGACGGCCAAATCCATAGCTGCGTTCCAAACCTTCAGATCCCGGTAGGACTGGATGCTCTCGTCGCCGGACATCCCGCGGGTCCTACTGCCTACTGCCTATTCCCTACTGCCTCAGTTCGTCTTCGCCTTCTCATCCCCCGGCAGCACATATTCCGTCCCCTCCCAGGGGGACAGGAAGTCGAAGTTGCGGAATTCCTGGTTGAGGCGAACCGGTTCGTAGACCACGCGCTTCTGCTCGTCGTCGTAGCGGACCTCGACGAAGCCGGTGAGCGGGAAGTCCTTGCGGAGCGGGTAGCCGTCGAAGCCGTAGTCGGTGAGGATACGCCGGAGTTCCGGGTGATCGGAGAAGAGGATGCCGTAGAGGTCGTAGGCCTCGCGCTCGAACCAGTCGGCGCCGACGAAGACCGCGCAGGCGCTCGGCACCGGGGTCGTCTCGTCGGTCTGCACCTTGAGGCGGATGCGGGCGTTCAGCGTCGGCGACAGCAGGTGGTAGACCACGTCGAAGCGCTTCTCGCGGGCCGGATAGTCGACGCCGCAGATGTCCACGAAGCTGATGAAGGCGAGCTTCGGATCGTCGCGCAGGACCGTCAGCACCGCCACGATGTCGTCCGCCGCCACGTGGACGGTCAGATCGCCGAACGCGATCTCGTGCGCGAGCGACACGCCCGGCAGCGCCGCCTTCAGCGTTTCAGCGATTTCCTGCAAGGCTACGGTCATCGTCTCGATGCCTCGGTTCCCCGGCGCGGGCGCCGTCCCTGAAGTGTCTTGGTGCCGGACGGGCGGAACGCCGTCCGTCCGGATGGCGGGGGCGCCGGCGCGAGGAGCGCCGGTCGCCGCCCGTGGGTCAGCGTTCGATCGTGCCGGTGCGGCGGATCTTCTTCTGCAGGAGGAGGACGCCGTAGAGCAGCGCCTCCGCCGTCGGCGGGCAGCCGGGGACGTAGATGTCCACCGGGACCACGCGGTCGCAGCCGCGCACCACCGAGTAGCTGTAGTGGTAGTAGCCGCCGCCGTTGGCGCACGATCCCATGGAGATGACGTAGCGCGGCGCGGGCATCTGGTCGTAGACCTTGCGCAGCGCCGGCGCCATCTTGTTGGTGAGCGTGCCGGCGACGATCATCACGTCCGACTGGCGCGGCGAGGCGCGCGGCGCGAAGCCGAACCGCTCGGCGTCGTAGCGCGGCATGGACATCTGCATCATCTCGACCGCGCAGCAGGCGAGGCCGAACGTCATCCACATCAGCGAACCCGTGCGCGCCCAGGTGATCAGGTCGTCGGTCGCCGTGACGAGGAAGCCCTTGTCGGCGAGTTCGGCGTTGACCTCCTGGAAGAACGGGTCGTTTTCACCGGCCGGCCGGCCGGTGTTCGGATCGACAATACCCTTCGGAGCGGGGGCGACGAGCGGCTCTTGACCGATCAATCCCATTCCAAGGCTCCCTTCTTCCATTCATAGATGAAGCCGATGGTGAGCACGCCGAGAAACACCATCATCGACCAGAATCCGAACACCCCGACGTCGTTGAAGGCGACAGCCCAGGGGAACAGGAAGGCGACTTCCAGGTCGAAGATGATGAAGAGGATCGACACCAGATAGAACCGGACGTCGAACTTCATGCGTGCGTCATCGAACGCGTTGAAGCCGCATTCATAGGCCGAGAGTTTTTCGGGGTCCGGGCTCTTGAACGCCAGGATGAACGGCGAAACGAGCAGCGCGAGGCCTATGAAGAGCGATACCCCGAGGAAGATGATGATCGGAAGGTAGTCTCTCAAGAGCTCTTGCATGGCGACCCCATTCGTCGGACCGGACAGTCCATCGGGGGTCGCCACCGTCTCGCCCCATCTCCCGACCATCGTTCCGCCTGTCATCTAGCGGACGAAGGTAAAGGATCAACGGACGACGTGCGGCCCTCGCATCCCGACCGATGGACCATCAAAACATCATACGCATTGTGAGCATATGACACGGTGACGGCGGTCGGGACTCGTGCATTCCGGTCACGGAACCGAGGGCACGGTTAGCCCACCCGGCGCCCTTTCGCAAGTGCGTTCGGACCCGGAGCCGCTCATATTTAAAGTGCAGTCGCACAAGGCTTTTCGCCCGTCGCTACGCATTGTGTTTTTCAATCGATTAGGCGCGGCCATAAGCGTGCGAAAGCATGGGTTTGGGCGGGGCGGAGCGGCCCGTCGCGTGCGCTTGCCGCGCGACGGTGCTATGGCAGGACCGAACCCGTCCGGAGCGTCTTGCACTCATGTCACAGCCGATCGTCCGCCCGACCCTTGCCGACATTCGCGCCGCCGAGGCCGTGCTTCGCAGCCACGTGATGCGGACGCCCTTCCTGCCGGCGCCGCGGCTGTCCAGCCTCACCGGCGCGGACGTCAAGGTGAAGTACGAGAACCTGCAGGTGACCGCCGCTTTTAAGGAACGGGGCGCGCTGGTCAAGCTCTCCACCCTGTCCGATGCCGAGCGGGCGCGCGGGGTGATCGCCATGTCGGCGGGCAATCATGCGCAGGCGGTCGCCTACCACGCCACCCGGCTCGGCATCGCCTCCACGATCGTCATGCCGGTGACGACGCCGCACGTGAAGGTGGCGGCGACGGAGGCGTTCGGCGCCACCGTGGTGCTGGAGGGCGAGACGGTGGCCGAAGCCCAGGAGGCGGCGGAGCGGATCGCCGCCGAGCGCGGCCACGTGATGGTGCACCCGTTCGACGATCCGGACGTGATCCGCGGCCAGGGCACCATCGCGCTGGAGATGCTGGACGACGATCCGGGCCTCGACACGCTGGTGGTGCCGATCGGCGGCGGCGGGCTGATCTCCGGAATTGCGATTGCCGCCAAGGGTTTGAAGCCGGAGATCGAGATCGTCGGGGCGGAGACGCGGCTCTATCCGTCCATGTGGGCGGCGGTGCGCGGCGAGACCGCGGCTTGCGGCGGCGCGACCCTTGCCGAGGGCATCGCGGTGAAGAGCGCCGGCCGGCTGACGCTGCCGATCGTGCGCGACCTCGTTTCGACCATCGTGCTCGTGGACGAGACCCACCTGGAGCGGGCGGTGAACGCCTATGCGACGCTGCAGAAGACCATGGCCGAGGGCGCCGGGGCGGCGGGGCTGGCGGCCATGCTGGCGGAGCCGGACCTCTTCCGCGGCAAGCGGGTGGGCCTCGTTCTGTGCGGCGGCAACATCGACCCGCGCATTCTCGCCTCCATCATGATGCGGGAGTTGGCGCGGGAGGAGCGTATCATCGCAATAAGACTGGCGATTCCCGATCGGCCGGGGACGCTCGGCGACATCTCCACCCTGATCGGTGACTTCGGCGGCAACATCCTGGAGGTCTCGCACAAGCGGACGGTGCTGGACATTCCGGCCAAGGGCGCGACCCTGGACATCACGCTGGAGGCCCGGGATGCCGGGCATGCGGAGCGGATCTGCGAAGGGCTGCGGGCGCGCGGCTACGGGGTGGCGCGGCGCAATCCGGAGTGAGCGGGCGGGCGCGCGACGTTATCGACGGCGAAGTATTGTGAAGGCCCGGACGCCCACCTACATCAGGTCCAACAAAGGAGACCCACGATGAGCGACCCGCATTCGGTGCCCGTTTCAGGTTACAGGCCGGACGTGATGACCGATGTCGCGCTTTACGACGGCATTCGGACCAAGCGCGTGATGGCCTTCCTGTTCGATGCCGTGCTGATCGCGCTGTTGACCGTGGCGGCGAGCTTCGTCGTGCTGGTTCTCGGCGTCTTCACCCTAGGCCTCGGCTGGCTTCTCTTTCCGCTGCTCTGGCCCTTCCTCGCCCTCATCTACTGCGCCTTCACCCTCGGCGGCTCCACCTCGGCCACCCCGGGCATGCGCGCCTTCGGGCTGGAGATGCGGCAGTTGAACGGGCAGCGGATGACGCCGGTGCTGGCGGCCATCCACGCGGTGCTCTTCTACGCCTCGGTGTCGCTGCTGACGCCGTTCGTGGTGCTGTTCTCGCTGATTGCCGACCGCAAGCGCCTGCTGCACGACATCGTGCTCGGCACGGTTGTCATCAATAGGACCGGTCGCATTTGATCGCGCGGGAACGGTCGGTCACGTTCGACGGTTCCGTCTCGCCTCGCACGGGTTTCCGTGCGAGGATTGCCGATCGTTCCCTTTCGCACGACGCGACATGACGCATCATCCGACGGACGCGCCTCAGTTTTTTCTGACGGCACCCTCGCCCTGCCCCTATCTCGCCGGTCGGTTCGAGCGGAAGGTGTTTACGCATCTGGTGGGTGATCGCGCGCCGGCGCTGAACGACATCCTGAGCCAGGGCGGGTTCCGGCGGAGCCAGAACATCGCCTATCGGCCCGCCTGCGAGACCTGCCGGGCCTGCGTCTCCGTCCGCATCTGCGTCGACGGCTTCAGCCCGAACAAGTCTTTCCGCCGCACGATGAAGACGAACGAGGACGTGATCGGCGCGGAACTGCCGCCATCCCCCACGTCCGAGCAGTATTCGCTGTTCCGTCACTACCTGGACAGCCGTCACGCCGACGGCGGCATGGTCGACATGACCATGCTGGACTATGCCATGATGGTCGAAGACACGCATGTGGAGACCATGCTGGTGGAATACCGGCGGCGGGGACCGGACAGTTTTCTGACCGGCCGCGGCGCCGGCCCGCTGCTCGCCGTCGGCCTCACCGACGTACTCGCCGACGGGCTCTCCATGGTCTACTCCTTCTACGACCCCGAGGCGGCCTGGAGAGGGCTCGGTACCCTCATGATTCTGGACCATATTCGCCGGGCGAAGGCGCGCGGATTGCCTTACGTCTATCTCGGCTACTGGGTGAAGGGGTCGCCGAAGATGGACTACAAGATCCGCTTCAAGCCGCAGGAGCACCTGATGCCGCGGGGCTGGGAGCGGGTCGATTGAGGTCCGCTGAACAACCGTTGATTGCTGCGGCTGGTGGCGAAGGGGAGCATCCTGTCGCCCGATGTTGCGCCTTTGTCGCTGCTTGGTAGCGGTTTGTAGCGCCTTGTAGCCCTGCATTGGTGGCCGATGGAGCCGCATGTTGCTCTCCGGCGTGGCAAACGGTGCGGCGTGTGCCTGTGGTTGCCGCTTCGGCCCTGTGATCCGGCCGGCGGCTCGGGCGTAAGCGTGACATGAGTGCTCCCGCGACCGCCGCCCTCCCCCTCCCGCGCCTCCTCGCCTATGCGCTGCCGGCGCTGCCGCTGGCGGTGCTGACCCTGCCGTTCGCCATCGTGGTGCCCAACCACTATGCGGCCGTGCTCGGCCTCTCCCTCGCCCAGGTCGGGCAGGTGCTGCTGCTGGTGCGGCTGGTGGATGCCATCTCCGACCCGGTGGTGGGCATCCTCGCCGATCGGGTGCGGTTCGGATGGGGGCGGCGGCGGGGGTGGTTCGCGCTGTCGCTGCCGGTGACGGTGGCGGCGACCTGGCTGGTGTTCGTGCCGCCGGCGGACGCGGGCCTGCTCTGGCTGTTCGCGTTCGGCTCGCTGCTCTCGATCGGCATGACGCTCAGCCTCATTCCCTATTGGGCCTGGGGGGCGGAGCTGGCGACGACCTATGCGGAGCGCAACCGGATCAGCGCCGTCCGGGAGGCCGCGGTGGTGTTCGGCACCCTGATCGCCACCGCCACCCCGGCCGTGACCCAGGCGCTCGGCTGGGGCGGACCGGCGGAGGCGCTCCTGGTGCTGGCGCTGTTCGTCGCCATCCTCTTGCCGGTGACGGGGGCGCTGGCGCTCGCGGCGGTGCCGGAGCCGAAGGACTATTCGGCCGGCCGGCTTCAGCTGCGCGACGGCCTCCGGCACCTGTCGCGGAACAAGCCCTTCCTGGTGCTCCTCGCCGCCTATCTGCTGAACGGACTGGCGAACGGCCTGCCGGCGACCCTCTTCCTCTTTTTCGTCGGGCAGGTGCTGCAAGCGCCGGAACAGGCGGGGCTGGTGCTCTTCGTCTATTTCCTCTCCGGCGTCGCCGGCGTGCCGCTGTGGCTGGCGGTCGCCCGGCGGATCGGCAAGCACCGGGCCTGGTGCGTGGCGATGATCGGCGCTTCGGCGGTGTTCGCCCTGGTGCCGCTGCTCGGACCCGGCGACGTCGGGCTCTTCCTCGGCGTCTGCGTGCTCACCGGGATCGCCCTTGGCGCCGACCTGGTGCTGCCGGCCTCCATCCAGGCGGACGTGGTGGACGTGGACACCGCCGAAAGCGGGGAGCAGCGCACCGGCACCTATGTGGCAGCCTGGGGGCTCGCCACCAAGGCGGCGCTGGCGCTGGCCGTGGGGATCTCCTTCCCCATCCTCAACGCGGCCGGCTTCGACGCCACCGGCGAGACGACGACCGCCGCTGGCCTGCAGGCGCTCGCGCTTCTCTACGCGGCGGTGCCGGTGCTGATGAAGGCGGCGGCCATCTGGCTGATGTGGGGCTTTCCGCTCGATGCGGCCGGGCAGGCGGACCTTCGCCGCCGGATCGAGGCGGCGGCGCTCAGCGCCAACCGGTAGCCCGCTTCACGAGCGGGAAGTAGAGCCCGTAGGGCAGGATGCGCAGGAGCTTCAGGATGGTGGTGAAGCGGCGCGGGAAGGTGATCTCGAACGCAGACCGCTTCAGGCCCTTCACGATCCGCTCCGCCGCGACCTCCACGCTGATGAGGAAGGGCATGGGAAACGGATTGCTCTTCGTGGCCGGCGTGTCGACGAAGCCGGGGCTGACCACTTGCACCAGGATTCCAAGGCGGTCGAGGTCGAACTTCAAGCTTTCGCATAGATTAAAGAGCGCCGCCTTGGTGGCCCCGTAGGCGGCCGAGGTGGGCAGGCCGGTGTAGCCGGCCACCGACGACACCACGGCGATCTGGCCCGACCGGCGGGCCTTCATGGCGTCGATCAGCGGCACGAGGGCCGCCACCGTGCCGGTGAGGTTCACGTCGATGGACCGGCGGAACGGCTCCAGGGTGAGGTCCTCGCCGCGCACCGGAAGGTAGATGCCGGCGTTGAGGACGGCGAGCGCGATCGGCCCGTGCGCCGCCTCGATGTGGGCGACGGCGGCGGCAACCGCGTCGGCGTCGGCCATGTCGAGGGGTACGGGGATGATCTTGCCGGAGTGCTCCGCGGCAAGGCTGGCAAGCGCGTCCGCGCCCCGCGCCGACACCACGACCCGCCATCCCTCCCCCGCCAGCTTCGCCGCCACCACCCGCCCGATGCCGCTCGACGCCCCGGTGACCCATGCGATGCCGTCGGCGGGGGATTGGGGGCGCGGGGGCATGGGGAGGGTTCCTTTGGGGGGCTATGGGGGGGTGGGTGCTGTGGAGCTTACGGTGGAGGTGGGGGAGCGGTTCTGTGGGAGGTGGTCACGATCGCGTCGGGTGCGTGGGTGCGGGGGTCACTTGCCGGCGGGATCTGCAGGTTCGTTGATAGCGCCCCAACGTCATCCCGGCGAAAGTCGGGATCCAGCCGACGTGGGGGATTTGCCGACCGGCGCAGGGATGGACGGGACGGTTGGGCCCCGGCTTTCGCCGGGGTGACGGCTGGGGGGAAAGGGGGCGGCCGATTGGACGCGTCGCGATTGCCGGGGAAAAGGTGGTCGTGTTTGGCGCGACTTGGGCGTGCGTCTCCGCGCGCTGTCTGCTCGCGGCGCGCCGTGACGACGGAGAGGGTGGGGGTGCGGGGGTGCGGGGGTTGCTTGCCGGCGGGACTGCGGGTTTCGTTGATAGCGCCCCAACGTCATCCCGGCGAAAGCCGGGATCCAGCCGACGTGGGGGATTAGCCGACCGGCGCAGGGATGGACGGGACGGTTGGGCCCCGGCTTTCGCCGGGGTGACGGCTGGGGGGAAAGGTGGCGGATTGATTGGACGCGTCGCGCTCGCCGGGGAATGGGCAGTCGTGTTTGGCGCGACTTAGGCGTGCGTCTACGCGCGCTGTCCGCCTGGAGCGGACCATGACGGTGCTGGATGTCGTGATCAGCGGAAGCCCCGGCCGATCGACATGGCCCGCCTGCGCCGTCCTCCCTCCCCGTCAGACCCGGATGAAGGGGTTGAACAGGCGGCCGATGCGGCCGGTGAGGCGGAGGGGGGCGTCGGTGACGGCAAAGCCGATGCAGTCGCCTTCGTCGTCGGCGACGGGCTTGTGGTCGACGGTGGCGTCGTTGATGGAGATGTCGCCGACGCCGTAGGTGCCGAGGATGTCGGAGAAGCCGCCTTCGAGCACCAGCGTGGCCTCGTCGCCCTCGTGGGTGTGGGCCGGCATGGCGGTGCCGGCGCGGATCCAGAACAGGCTCGGCTTCAGGCCGTCGAACTCGCCGAGCTTGATCTCCTTCACGCCCGGCAGCACGGTGCGCCAGGCAAGGGTGTCGGCGTCGCCGCCGACGAAGCGGCGGATGGCGACCGGCAGGCGGCCGGCCCGGACGGGCCGGGGCGCAACCGGCGCCGGGGCGATATCGGCTCCGAAGATGGCGGCAAGACGCGCGTCGCGGCTGGAGACCGGCACGGGGGCGATCTCCTCGATGCCGCGGCCGGACAACGCCTCCAGGTCGGCGACGAAGCGGCGGTTCACCGGGGAGAGTTCCAGGTGCGCCTCGACCATGACGCTGAGCGGCGCCGGCAAGGCGCCGGCCGCGTAGCCGGCCAGAAGGGCGTTGATTTCCTGATCCAGATTCGGCGCCATGGAGGGCGTTGTCCTGTCGAAAACTGATGTCTGTGTCCGGCCGCTGGGGCGGCACTGTAATCGATGCTACGCGTGGTCGGCAATGTTGGATCACCAAGCGGTGATCGTCATTGGCAATCTCTTTCCAAGACGAAAAGGCTTTCCAATTTCCAGCGATTCGGCAGGTTTCCCGTGCTTGATCGGCCCGCCTCCGGCTTTTAGGGTCCGGTCCGACACCTTAGCCCCCTCAGCGCGCGCCGCCCCGGCGACCTCGACCGGCCCGCGCGCCCGGCCATCGCGCCCTCTGGAGACCCCATGTCCGGCAGCGTTCTCGACCTCATCGGCAACACACCCCTCATTCGCCTGAAGCGCGCTTCCGAGATGACCGGATGCGAGATCCTGGGCAAGGCCGAGTTTCTGAACCCCGGCCAGTCGGTCAAGGACCGCGCCGCGCTCTGGATCATCAAGGACGCGCTCGCCCGCAAGGCGATCGAGCCCGGCGGCATCGTGGTGGAGGGTACCGCCGGCAACACCGGGATCGGGCTGGCGCTGGTGGCGAGCGTCTACGGCCTGAAGACCGTGATCGTGATCCCGGAGACCCAGGCGCAGGAGAAGAAGGACGCCCTCCGCCTGATGGGGGCGGAGCTGGTGGAGGTGCCGGCCGTTCCCTACAAGAACCCGAACAACTACGTGAAGCTCTCCGGGCGGCTTGCCGAGCAGTTGGCCGCCACAGCCGAGCACGGCGCCGTGTGGGCCAACCAGTTCGACAATGTGGCGAACCGGCAGGCGCACATCGACACGACGGCGCGGGAGATCTTCGAGCAGACCGGCGGCGCCGTGGACGGCTTCGTCTGCGCCGTCGGGTCCGGCGGCACGCTCGCCGGCGTCGGCCTGGCGCTCAAGGCGCTGAAGCCGGGGGTGAAGATCGGCCTTGCGGATCCGCACGGGGCGGCGCTCTACAGCTACTACACCAGCGGCGAGCTGAAGGCGGAAGGCTCGTCCATCACCGAAGGCATCGGCCAGGGGCGGATCACCGCCAATCTGGAGGGCGCGCCGGTGGACTTCGCGACCCGCGTCTCCGACGAGGAAGCGGTGTCGATCGTGTTCGACCTCCTGGAGCACGAGGGGCTCTGCCTCGGCGGCTCGTCGGGCGTCAACGTGGCCGGTGCCATGGCGCTCGCCCGCGAGCTCGGCCCCGGCCACACCATCGTGACCATCCTCTGCGACTACGGCACCCGCTACGCCAGCAAGCTCTTCAACCCGGACTTCCTGCGCTCCAAGAACCTGCCCGTGCCGGCCTTCCTGGAGCGGGAGAGCCGGATCACGGTGCCCTACGAAACGGTGTGACCGGGGGCGCGAGGTGGACGCGAGCGTGCGAAGGGCCGCCCGGTGGGGCGGCCCTTCGCGTTTCGGCGAGGAACGAGCGGGGCGCGGGGGCGCCGGATGCTCTTTCACGGCTCGTGAAGGTCGGACTCGTCCGACCTTCACGAGCGCTACGGCCTGACCGGCCGGCGCCCGTTCGGGCTTGCCTGCGCCCGCAAAGGTCCGACACGTCGATACCTTACGGGCTTGGCATCACTTCTCCAGCATGGCGGCCTGGACGGTGTCGGCGTCCAGCACCTGGTCAACGGCGGCGAGGTGGCCGGCGACGGCCCGGGCGGCGTCGGCGAGGCGGCCGAGGCGGGTCTCGGCGATGTCGAGGCGATCCTCCAACTCTTGATTGGCGAGCATGAGGGCGGCGTTCTCCGTCTCGGCGGCGGCGACGCGCTTGGCGAGGTCGACGAGCTGGGTCTCGCGGGCGCTGGCGGCGGCGAGCGCCGGCACGAGGCGGTTGTTGGCCTCCACGATGGCCTTGCCGATCTGCTCGCGCTCGATCTTCATGGCCGCGATGGCGGTGTTGAGGTCGCGCAGCTGGTGCTCGTGCTCGAGGACCGTGACGGTGGAGCGACGGACGACCTCGTCCGCCTCGGCCTTGCCGCGCAGGGCCTCGCCGAGTTCGGTCTTGCGGTAGGCGATGGCGGCGGTCAGCGACGTGACGGTGTTCTCAAGGCCCACCACCTCGCGGGCGAGGCGCTCGCTGGCGGCGGTGAGCTTGTCGCCCTCCACCTTCCAGCGCTCGGCCTTGGAGACCAGCTCCTTGTTGCGCTCCACGGAGGCGATGAGGCCGGTGAGTTCGGTGCGCCGGGCGCCGACGGCGGCGGTGAGGGAGACGTGGGCGTTGGAGAGCTGGCGGACGGCCGGCTCCAGCACCTTGTTCTCCTTGTCGAGGGTGGTGAAGAGGCTCGAGGCGGCACGCTCGGCGGTGGTGGCGCTCAGCGCCTTGGCTTCGACCACCTGCAGCTTGGCGGCGGCCTTTTCGACCTGCGACGCGCGCGCATTCGCCGCAGCCGAGGCGGCGGTCAGGGCGTTCTCCACGCGCACCAGATCGCGCTTGGCGCCGGCGATGTCGTCGCGGAGGGTGCCGGCGGTGCTGGCGTCGAGGCCGACGGCGGCAAGTTCGGCCCGAAGGCCGGCGATCTCGTTGCGGCTCGCATAGGTTTCCGACCAGCCGACGGTGGCGGCGACGACCGCCGCGCCGAACCCCAGGATGACGCCGCGCGAGGCGCCGTCCGTCCAGCTTTTCCGTGTTTCCCCACCCATGGCCATCCCCCTTCGTGTTTGTTCTCGGGGATGCGTCGACCGGCGCCGGTCGGGTCGACCGGCGGGGATCTCGCCCCCGTCGCAAGCTTAAGCGGGGCAAGTGTGCGGCCGCGGGGGGTGCGAATCAAGACTGGGAACGGGGATGCGGCCGGCGCGGATGGCGGCCGAAGCCGGCGGGGCGCCGCAACGCGGTTGAAACCACGATTAAAACCGCCGAAGCTGCGGCCCCTGGACGGCACGCCGCCGTTCGGCTTGGAGCCCTGCCCGATGACCGATGCGCTCTTCCGCGACGACGCCTACCTCTCCGTGGCGGAGGCGACCGTGGTGGCGGCGGACGGCGACGGGATCGTGCTCGACCGGTCGATCTTCTATCCGGCCGGCGGCGGCCAGCCGGGCGACGGCGGCAGCCTGGAGCTTGCCGACGGGCAGGTGCTGGCGATCGCCACGGCGGTCTACGAGGCCGACCGGACGCGGATCCGCCTGAAGGCGGCGGACGAGGGTGTGGCGCTGCCGGACGTGGGCGCGCGGGTGGTGCAGCATCTGGACTGGGCGGTGCGCTACCGGCACATGCGCATCCACACGGCGTTGCATCTCCTCTCCGTGGTGCTGCCGTTTCCGGTGACGGGCGGGCAGATCGGGGCGGACGAGGGGCGGCTCGACTTCGACATGCCGGAGGGCGGCGTCGACAAGGAGGCGGTGACGGCGGCGCTGATGGCGCACGTGGCGGCCGACCACGCCATCACGACGGAGTGGATCACCGACGACGAGCTGATGGCCAATCCGGGGCTCGTAAAAACCATGAAGGTAAAGCCGCCCATGGGCCAGGGCCGGGTGCGGCTGGTGCGCATCGGCGAGAGCCTTGACCTGCAGCCGTGCGGCGGCACGCACGTGCGCTCCACTGCGGAGGTGGGCGAGATCCACGTGGCCAAGGTGGAGAAGAAGGGCAAGATCAACCGCCGCGTCCGCCTGCGGTTCGGCCCCCTCCCCGCCGAGGGCTGATCCCCGGCCGCGCCGGCGGCTCACACGCGGCCGCGCCAGCGGCTCACCCGCGGCCGCCTCGGCGGCTCACCCGCGGCCGCCTCGGCGGCCGCCAGACGAACAACGACGAGGAGACGCTGATGGCGACGAACCGCGACGACGTGCTTGTGTCGGTGGACTGGCTGGCCGACCGGCTGCGGGCCCCGGACGTGGTGCCGGTGGACGCCACCTGGCACCTGCCGACCACCGGCCGGCTGGCCGCGGAGGAGTATCTGGCCGGGCACATCCCCGGCGCGGTCTTCTTCGACATCGACGGCATCACCGACCAGGCCTCCGGCCTGCCGCACATGCTGCCCCCGCCGGAGGTGTTCTCCAGCCGCATGCGCCGGCTCGGCATCGGCGACGGCCAGACGGTGGTGGTCTACGACGCCTACGGGCTGTTCTCCGCGCCGCGGGCGTGGTGGACGTTCAAGGTGATGGGCGTCAAGGACGTGAAGATCCTCGACGGCGGGCTGCCGGCCTGGGTGGCGGAGGGGCACATGCTGGCGGAGGGGCCGACCCGGCGGACGGAGCGGCACTTCACCGCGCGCATGGACCACACAGCCGTGCGCGACTTCGCCGCCGTGAAGGCCGCGCTCGACGGCGGCACGGCACAGGTGGTGGACGCCCGCCCGGCCGGGCGCTTCCGCGGCGACGACCCGGAGCCGCGCCCGGGCCTCAAGGCCGGCCACATGCCGGGGGCGGTGAACCTGCCGTTCGGGGAGCTGGTGGAGGACGGCCGGCTGAAGGATCCGGCGGCGATCCGCGCCGCCTTCGCCGCGCGGGGCGTGGACCTCGACAAGCCGGTGATCACCACCTGCGGCTCCGGCGTGACGGCGGCCATGCTGACGCTGGCGCTCGAAACGGTGGGGGCTCGGACGGTGACGCTTTACGACGGCTCGTGGGCGGAATGGGGCGGTCGGGAGGACGCGCCGGTGGAGAAGGGGTAGGAGCGGCAGTCGGGGTTCGGGATTCGGCAGTCGGGCTTCGGCAGTCGGGCTTCGGCAGTCGGGCTTCGGCAGTCGGGCTTCGGGTGTCGGACGTCCAGCCCTGGGCTTTGCGACCGGTGCCGTCTGCGCTAGGGGCTGGAACGGCTGATCGGCGACGGGCTGTTCATCTTCGACGGCGAGACCCGGGCGGCGCGCCGGCCGCTGGTGACGAACATCGTGGACGAGAGCGGGCAGCTGGTGTCCGGCCCGGTGACGGAGGCCGCGGCCGGTGATCGAGCCGCTCCTTCGCGAGCGGCTCGATCGATGGTTCTGGCTGGACAATCGGCTGCAGGGATGAGGCGAGTTCCTGACGACGTCAGGAGGTGCTGGTCCCTCCCCCGATCATCGGCCGAGGTGGAGGCCCTGTCGGTGGTCCTCGACGCGGCGCTCCTGGGCCTTGCCGGCGAGACGGGTGACCAGAAGGCCGCCGACGAGGGAGAGGATGGAGGCGCCGCCGAACGGGATGAAGGGCCCGACGAACTGGACGAGGAGATCCACGAGGGGCACCGTGCCGCTGGCGCCCGGCGTCGTCAGGACCGTGAGGAGGCCGCCGATACCGCCGCCTTCCACCGCCTGCTGGACGGTCCTTCCGAGGGCGGCGCAGCCTTCGAGCACGGCCGCCGGGGCATTGTTGGTCGAGACCACGAAGGCGCAAACCTCGCGGACGCTGGACTCCACCCCTCCCGTGACGGCGCCGACGGCGCTGTTCGCCGCCACGTCGGCGGCGGTCTTGCCGAGGCCGAGTGCGCCGAGAGCCGTCGCGATCCAGCCGACGATGCGCGCCTTGTCGAGGGTGAGGATGATGGTGGAGCCTTCCGCCCGGAGGGTGGCGGTGGTGGCGCCGACCCTGCCGGCCGAGAGCTGCCGGTCCGGCGCGCCGGCAAGCGCCGCGAGGGTTTTGGCGTCCGCCATGCCGGTGACAGGCAGGCCGTGGTCGCGCTGGAAGGCCAGCACGGCGGCGGCGGTGAGGGTGCCGAAGATGCCGTCCGACTTGCCGACCGCATAGTTCTTCGCTTTCAGGAGGTTTTGCAGGCCCTTCACCTCGTCGTGGGACATCGGCACGCCGGCGGCAGCTGGCGTCGGGATCACGGTCGCAGCGGTGCCGTGGCCTCCCGTATCGGAAAAGGCGAACCCGGCCGAGCTTGTCGTCGATGTGGCGGCGAGGATCCGGCGCACGCGGGCGAGCGTAGTCCGCCGCTCCTCATAGCTGTCGGTGTAGCGGTTGATGATGGCGGTCACCTTGTCGAGAGAGCCGCGGTCGGCGACTTCGTTGACGTCGTTCACCGTCCACCAGCCGGCGGCCACATCCCAGGCGAACGCCGGGTCGGCGGCCTTGTCCGGGTTGGCGACGAGGTCGATGCCGATCGCCTCCCCGACCTCCCGGTAGTTGGCCTTGCCGGTGATCTGGATCAGGCCGCGGCCGCGGTATCGCCAGCCATCGCCCGGCTGGTCGTTGCCGAGGTCGGCGCGGTTGCCATAGACGCGGTCGGCGAGCGCTTCCTTGTTGCGCACGAAAGGCGCGGCGTCGGCCTCGTCGGCGAAGCGCTTCGGCCACACCTCCAGGATCCGGGCGGCGGTGCGGTAGGTGAGGTTCTCCTCAAGACGCACGTGCGGTCCGGTTTCGTAGGCGGTCTGGGCGAGGAAGAAGGCGAGCCGGGTCTCGCTGTCGAGGATGCCGGCCTTCTTGAGCGCGGCCTCGCCGCGCGTCCGGTAGGCCTCGGCGATGGCGGCGCTGTTCGGGCCGTAGATGGCGCGGATCTGCTGTTCGGTCAGGGACTGCATACGGTAACCCCCCTTCAGATCGGGACGAGTTGTCCCGGACCCGAGGAGGCCCGATCGTCAAATACGTGTCAACGTGGATATCTATCGCTTTGGTTGTGCAACTTGAGTGAAGCGGTTGAACGGAAAAGGCCGCGCATGGGGACACGCGCGGCCTTCTGACATGTGGATGTCCGCGTCCGGCGGGCGTCAGCCCTTGAGGATGCCGCGGCCCATGTAGCGGGCCTGGGAGCCGAGCTCTTCCTCGATGCGGATGAGCTGGTTGTACTTGGCCACCCGGTCGGAGCGGGCGAGCGAGCCGGTCTTGATCTGCCCGCAGTTGGTGGCGACGGCGAGGTCGGCGATGGTGCTATCCTCGGTCTCGCCGGAGCGGTGCGACATGACGGCGGTGTAGGCGGCCTTGTGGGCGGTCTCCACGGCGTCGAGCGTCTCGGTGAGCGAGCCGATCTGGTTGACCTTCACCAGGATGGAGTTTGCCGTGCCGGTGGAGATGCCGTGGCGCAGGCGCTGGGTGTTGGTCACGAAGAGGTCGTCGCCGACGAGCTGGCAGGTCTTGCCGATCTTGTCGGTGAGGAGCTTCCAGCCCTCCCAGTCGTCCTCGGACATGCCGTCCTCGATGGAGATGATCGGGTACTTGGCGGCGAGCGAGGCGAGATAATCCACCTGCTCCTCGATGGAGCGCACCTTGCCCTCGCCCTCGTAGTGGTAGGCGCCGTCCTTGAAGAACTCGGTGGCGGCGCAGTCGAGCGCCAGATAGACGTCCTCGCCCGGGCGGTAGCCGGCCTTCTCGATCGACGACATGACGAAGTCGAGCGCGTCGGTGGCCGAGGCCAGATTCGGCGCGAAACCGCCCTCGTCGCCCACGTTGGTGTTGTGGCCGGCGGCCTTAAGGCCCTTCTTCAGGGTGTGGAAGATCTCCGTGCCGATGCGGACGGCGTCGGCGATCGACTCCGCGCCGACCGGCATGATCATGAATTCCTGGAAGTCGATCGGGTTGTCCGCGTGGGCGCCGCCGTTGACGATGTTCATCATCGGCACCGGCAGGACGCGGGCGTTCGGGCCGCCGATGTAGCGGTAGAGCGGCAGGCCGGCGGCTTCGGCGGCCGCCTTGGCGGTGGCGAGCGAGACGCCGAGGATGGCGTTGGCGCCGAGGCGGGCCTTGTTGGGGGTGCCGTCGAGATCGATCATGGTCTGGTCGATCTGGATCTGGTCTTCCGCCTCGAGACCGCCGATGGCGGCGAAGATCTCGTCGTTGACCGCGGCCACCGCCTTGGTGACGCCCTTGCCGAGATAGCGATCGCCGCCGTCGCGCAGCTCGACCGCCTCGTGGGCGCCGGTGGAGGCGCCGGACGGCACGGCGGCGCGGCCCATGGAGCCGTCCTCCAGGATGACATCGACCTCGACGGTCGGGTTGCCGCGGCTGTCGAAGATCTGACGGCCGACGATGTCGATGATGGCGGTCATGGAAAGGCTTACTCCGTGCGGGGGTGGGATGCGACTGAAGCCGGGCGTTCTATAGCCTGCCCGGCCCGCGCTGCAAAGGTGCGCCGCCAAGCCGAAGCTGGTAGACGAACGGCGTCTTGCCCCACCCTTCCGCCGCAGGTGCCATGGATGACCGCCCCTGTTCCGCCGCCCGGCAACCCGGTTCCGGGCGCGCCGAGGCTGGCGATGTTCGACTTCGACGGCACGCTCGCCGACAGCTTTCCGGTGTTCGCCGCGACCCTCGGCGCAGTGGCCGACCGGCATGGCTTCCGCCGGTTCGGCCCGGAGGAGATGGACGACTTGCGGGCGCTCGGGGCGCGGGAGATTCTCGCCCGCGCGGAGGTGCCGCTCTGGAAGGTGCCGGCGATCGCCGCGGACATGCGCCGGCGGATGGCGGCGCGAATCGAGGAGATCCGCCTGTTTCCGGGCACGGCGGAGATGATCGAGGATCTCGTCGCGGCGGGCGTGAGGATTGCGGTGGCGACCTCCAACAGCGAGGCGACGGTGCGGCGGGTGCTGGGCGCGGATCTCGCCGGGCGGATCGACCACTATGGCTGCGGGGTGGCGCTGTTCGGCAAGGGGCGGACGATCCGGCGCCTGCTCGCCGCCGCCCGGGTGGCGCCGGGCGAGGCCGTGCTGGTGGGCGACGAGCTGCGCGACCTGGAGGCGGCGCGCGAGGCGGGCGTGCGCTTCGTGGCCGTCGCATGGGGCTACACGCTTCCTACGGCATTGGCGGCGGCGGGCGCAGACCGGCTGGTGGATCGGATGGACGGGTTGGCGGCGGCGGTTCTGGAGGGCGGCGGCGCGGCAGGCTGATCGATCAGCCGAACACGAAGGTGGTGCCGAAGAGATCGGAGGCCGGGACGAGCGTGCCGAACGGGCGCGACAGGGTCGTGAGGCCGGCGGCGCGGGCGCGGTCGGCCATGTCGCCCCGGTCGGTGCCCTTGATGCGGACGACGGCGATCCGCGGCGTGGGGGAGAGGCCCGGCAGGGTGTCGAGCCCGTAGAGGATGCTCGCCGCGCCGGGGGTGCGGACGGAGAGGACGCCGCGGCCGGTGTCGATGTCGAAGCCGTGCGGCGGGGTGCGGACGGCGGGCGCGTCGGCGAAGGCGGTGAAGAAGGGCTCCAAGGCGGTCGGGTCGCGGGCGATCAGGTCGACGCGCTCGATGCCGGCGGCGCCGTTCGGGTGGCGCTGCAGATCGGCCGACCAGAAGTTCTCCGGAAAGTGCTGCTCGCAGGTGAAGGCGCCGACCTCCGGCATCAGCGGCGAGGCGGTGAAGGCGAGCGAAAAGGCCACCGTGCGCACGCTGCCGTCCGGCCGCGCCGCCTGCCGTTCGAAGCGGAAGGGGGCGAACACCGGCAGGCCGGCGGCGATGAAGGCGGCGCGATCGGCTTCGGCGCTCCGGCTCTCCAGCACCAGCATGGACGTGCCCTCGCGGACGGCGAGGACATCGCGGTTGAAGGCGCCGAACGAGAAGGCGCCCGGCTCCGCGTCCGGGATGGCGGCGGGATCCGGCACGGCGAGGAGTTCCAGGAAGGCGCCAGGGAACTGGACGAGGCTGTTCTCCGTGCCCCAGGGATGACGCGCCACCGGCGTGGTCAGAAAGCCGAGCGTCTGGAACCGGGCGCGGGCGACGCCGAGATCACGGACCGGCATGACGAGGTGGTCGATCGCACGGGGCAAGGGGGGTGTCCTTCAGTACCGGAGGGGAGACATTGGCCAGTGAGTCGGGGCAACCACCGGTGACACCGGAACCATGGCAACCCACCGCCCCGGTGAGAAGATCGAAGGGCAGATTATTGTCATTTCTGCTTAATGGCGGGAGATGTGCGGTCGCGCTGGGAGGCGCCGGCGGTCCGTCAGCCTCGGCACGCCGTGGGGATCGTCACGCTTCATGAAGGACGAGGCGCATCAAAGGGCGACGGGGGGAGCGGCGGGCGACTTCGACGAAGCCGAGGCGGGTGAAGACGGGCGTGAAACCCACGAAGCCCTCGCCCCATATCGCCGGCCGGTCCGGATCGAGCGCGCAGGCCTCGACCGCGCGGGCGCCGGAGGCTCTGGCCAGATCCACGGCGGCCTCGGCCAGGACGGACGTCAGCCCTTGCTTGCGGTGGCCGCTGCGGATGAAGAAGCAGGTGATGGCCCAGACGTCGTCACCGTCGAAACCGTCGGTGGGGCGGCTCGCCTTGGCGGTCTGGAAGCGAAGGTATTCGGGCCGGGGACGCACCGCGCACCAGCCGACCGCCCGGTCGCCGTCATAGGCAAGGAGGCCCGGCGCGGGCCCCCGATCGACGATGCCGTGGAAGCCGTCGCGACGGGCCTCGCGGGACATCGCCTTCCAGTCCCCGCCCTGGAGCCGCGGCCAGAGGCACCAGCAGCCGGAATTGGCGCCCCGTTCGGGTCCGAAAAGATCGACGAGGTCGTCCCAACGATCGGGGGTCAGCGGGTGGATTGCGGTCGTTTCAGGCGCCACGGGGTCTGGTCTCCGATGCTGTCTCGGGATGGACAGTCTACCGGACGAACCATCGGGAAATGTCAGGAGCGAGTAGCGGGTTCTTTTGCAGGCCCCGCACGCTCACACAGGCTGACGTGCCGAGGGTTTCACCGGGTCTACCGCGGCTGCAACGGTTCGCCCGCTGACTGGGATTGCGCCAAGCCACTCCGGGAGAGGACCTGCGTCATCCGTGACCGGCGTGGCTGCTGTTTGCGAGGCGGACCGTAGCTCTCACCAGAGCCGCTCCACCCCAAAGCCGTCGAGAGCCGTGTCGGCGGAGAGCAGGAAAAGCCCGTTCACGAGCGCCTGGGCCGCGAGCATGCGGTCGAAGGGGTCGCGGTGGGTGGAGGGGAAGGCGGCGGCGCACGCGGCCTCGTCCGGTCTGAGGTCGATCAGCGTGAAACCATCCCGTGCCAGGATCGCTTGCCAGTCAGAGATGAAACGACCGGCCTGAGGAAGTTTCCCAATCATATGCTTTCGTACAATTTCGTAGATCGAAATGGCGCTGACGATCAACTCATTCGCTGCGTCGTCCAGTGCTCGACGTGCATTTGACGAGATTCTGTTCTCCTCGCTGTAGATGAATAAAATGACGTGAGTATCGAGGAGGATTTTCAATCGCCCTCCCAAGCTCTCAACTCGTCTTCCGGCAGAGGATCAAAAAAACTGTCCGGAACAACGAGTTCGCCACGCAACAGGCCGTAGCTCAGGCGCCGCGTCGCCGACGGTGGCGTATTCAGCCGTTCGCGCGCCGTTGGCGATAGCTCGGCAATCGACCGCTCCAACGCCGCCAGCCCTTCGTCGTCGAGGTCGTCGGCGCGGACGAGCGCGTCCGCCAGGGCGACCCGGCGGGCGAAGCGGTCGAGAGCGGACTTGTCGCGGGCGTTCACGAGCGGCACCTCCGCAGGCAGTCTAGCGCAGGACGACGCCGGGGAGAACGCCCCGCCCGTCAGACCAGCCGGCTCTGCTCCATCGCGGCTTCGATGAAGCTGGCGAAGAGGGGGTGGGGTTCGAAGGGGCGGCTTTTCAGTTCGGGGTGGTACTGGACGCCGATGAACCAGGGGTGGTCCTTGATCTCGACGGTCTCCGGGAGGACGCCGTCCGGCGAGAGGCCGGCGAAGACGAGGCCGCAGGCTTCCAGCTTCTCCCGATAGTCGATGTTCACCTCGTAGCGGTGGCGGTGACGCTCCGAGATGCGATCGGAGCCGTAGATGGCGGCGATCTTGGAGTCCTGCGCGAGGCGCGCCTCGTAGGCGCCGAGCCGGAGCGTGCCGCCGAGGTCGCCGTCGGCCTTGCGCTTTTCAAGGGCGTTGCCCTTCAGCCACTCGGTCATCAGGCCGACCACCGGGTGCTCGGCCGGGCCGAATTCGGTGGAGGTGGCGTCGTCGATGCCGGCGAGCGAGCGGGCCGCCTCGATGACGGCCATCTGCATGCCGAAGCAGATGCCGAAATAGGGCACCTTGCGGGTGCGGGCGAAACCGGCCGCGCGGATCTTGCCTTCCGAGCCGCGCTCGCCGAAGCCGCCCGGCACCAGGATGCCGTGGACGTGCTCCAGATAGGGCGTCGGATCCTCCTTCTCGAAGATCTCGCTCTCGATCCACTCGATGTTGACGCGCACATTGTTGGCGATGCCGCCGTGGACGAGCGCCTCGATCAGCGACTTGTAGGCGTCCTTCAGCACCGTGTACTTGCCGACCACGGCGATGTTGACCTGGCCTTCCGGGTTCTTGACCCGGTTAACGATGCCCTGCCAGCGCTCGAGGTTCGGCGCCGGCGCGCCGGTGATGCCGAAGGCGGCCAGCACCTCGGTGTCGAGGCCTTCCTGGTGGTAGGCGAGCGGCACCTCGTAGATGGACGAAACGTCGAGGCCCGGGATGACGGCGCTCTGGCGCACGTTGCAGAAGAGCGAAAGCTTGCGCCGCTCGCCGTCCGGGATCGGCCGGTCGCAGCGCACGAGCAGGATGTCGGGCTGGATGCCGAGGGAGCGGAGCTCCTTCACGGAATGCTGGGTCGGCTTGGTCTTCAGCTCGCCGGCGGACGGGATCCAGGGCATGAGCGTCAGGTGGATGTAGACGCACTGGCCGCGCGGCAGCTCGTTGCCGAGTTGGCGGATCGATTCCAGGAAGGGCATCGCCTCGATGTCGCCGACGGTGCCGCCGATCTCGGTGAGGACGAAGTCCACGTCGTCGTTGCCGTCGAGCACGAAGGCCTTGATGGCGTCGGTGACGTGGGGAATCACCTGCACGGTGCCGCCGAGATAGTCGCCCCGCCGCTCCTTGGCGAGGATCTCCTGGTAGATGCGGCCGGTGGTGATGTTGTCCTGCTTGGTGGCCGGGCGCCCGGTGAAGCGCTCGTAGTGGCCAAGGTCGAGGTCCGTCTCGGCGCCGTCGTCGGTCACGAACACTTCGCCGTGCTGATAGGGCGACATCGTGCCGGGGTCGACGTTGAGGTAGGGATCGAGCTTGCGCAGGCGGACCTTGTAGCCGCGGGCCTGCAGGAGAGAGCCGAGCGCGGCCGAGGCAAGACCCTTGCCAAGGGACGAAACCACGCCGCCGGTGATGAAGATGTACCGCGCCATGGGCCTTGAACCTATCCGTAATTCAGACTGCAGCGAAGACGGCTTTTCGGGTTATCCGCACCTTTCAAAAACGCCCGAGGCCGACGCGGCGAAGGACTGTCGCCACGCGGCCGGCGTTCCGGATCGGATCGGGTCCCGAAGGACGGCGGCCGTGCCTGAAGGCCGGCCACCGGAACGGCCGCCGGAGGCAGGCGGCCGAAGACGCGCGGAGCGGGCGCGGAAGAACGGACGGACCGTCCTCACTGACCCGGCGTCGGCGCGGTCGGCGCCGGCGATTCGGGCGCGGTCACGGCCGGCGGGACCGCCGGAGCCGGCGCCTCGGGCGCGGTCGCGGCGGGGGGTGTCGGCGCGCCGGGCGCGGGTGCGGCCGGTGCCGGATCGACCGTGAAGGGCGCGTCGGCGGCCGGCACGTCCGGCGTCACGGGAGCCTGGTCGAGGGTGGCGCCGCCCGACGGCGCGGCCGGAGCCGGAACGGCGGGGACCTGCGGGGCGCCGGCCGGCGCTTCCGGGATCTGCGCGCCCGGCGCGGGGGTCCGCCGCAGCTGGTTGAGGTCGTCGAGCACGCCGCCGCTGCCGCCGCCGACGGCGCCCGGATCGGTCGCCGGCGCGGTGGCGCCCGGTACGGTGTCGAACACGGATCCCGCGTCGCCCATGAAGCGCGGCAGCACGGAGAGGGCGAGCGAGGTGAGGAAGAACACGGTCGCCAGGATGGCGGTGGTGCGGGTGAGAACGTTCGCCGTGCCGCGGCTGGTCATGAACCCGCCGCCGCCGCCGATACCGAGCGCACCACCTTCGGAGCGCTGCAGGAGTACGACGCCGACCAGGGCGACCACCACCATGAGGTGGACGACGAGAAGAACCGTTTGCATGAGGTCAGGAAACCTTGTCCAGAAAGCACGGCACGAGGGCGGCGCACGCGCCAACGGGCCCTCGCGGGTACTCGAGCCGGCGGCGTTGTACACGAAGGCTCGTCGGCTTTCCACCCTCGCCGTGGCTATGGGCCCGACGGCCGATGCCGGTAGATAAGGCGACGGGCGTTCCGGCACCAGGGTGGGGATGCGGGAAGGTTGGGGGAATGGGGAGTTGGCGGAGGGGATGGGGCGGTTGGGGGTGGAGGGGCTGGGCGGTTAGGGGCGGAGGTTCCCCCTCTCCCCAACCCTCTCCCTCAAGGGGAGAGGGGGTCGGTTGGAGGTGGGGGTGAGGCGATCGCCTGCCCATGAACTCCAAGATCCTCATGGTCCGCGAAGGCGGACCAGCCACGCATTGAACGATCGCCGAACGGGCGCCGGGGTGCTTGCGCAAATGCGTGGGTGGTCCGCCTTCGCGGACCATGACGGATGTTGCGGCAGGGCGGGGGGCACTTTTGCCACGGCATTTTCGTTGCGCCCTCTCCTTCAAGCCCTCCACCCTCTCCTTCAAGCCTCCCGCCCTCCCCTACACGGGAGACGAAGCGACGACCGCGCCCTTGCTCAGCGGTAGGCGTCGATGATGGCGAGCAAGTCGGCGGCTTTCAGGCTGGCGCCGCCGACGAGGGCGCCGTCGACGTCGGGGACGGCCATGAGCTCGCGGGCGTTCGACGGCTTGACGGAGCCGCCGTAGAGGATTCGGACCGCCGCGCCGGCCTCGCCGAAGCGCGCCACGAGCGCGCCCCGGATGGCGTGGTGCACCTCCGCGACGTCGGCGGTCGTGGGGGTGAGGCCGGTGCCGATGGCCCAGACGGGCTCGTAGGCGACGACGGTGTTGGCGCCCGTGACGCCGTCCGGCAAGGAGCCGGCGAGCTGGGTGCCGACGACCGAAAGGGTCTGGCCAGCCTCGCGCTCGGCGCGGGTCTCGCCGACGCAGACAATGGCGGCGAGGCCGGCGCGCCAGGCGGCCTCGGCCTTGGCGCGGACGACCGCGTCGGTCTCGCCGTAGTCGGCGCGGCGCTCCGAATGGCCGACGATCACGAAGGCGCAGCCGGCGTCCTTCAGGGCCTCGGCGCTGATGTCACCGGTGTGGGCGCCGGCGGATTCCGCGTGGCAGTCCTGGCCGCCAACGGCGAGGGTGCCGCGGGCCGCGAAGGCGGCGACGAGGGTGGCGGGCGGGCAGATGAGCACCTCCACGCGGGCAGCGAGCGCCGGGTCCAGCCGCTCCGCCATGGCGTCGAACTCGGACATGGAGGCCTTGAGGCCGTTCATCTTCCAATTGCCGGCGACGAGCGGGGTGCGGTGGACCATGGGGGACTACTCCTTTTGACGAGGATCCGGCTCTAGCCCAAGTGCGCGGTGTCGGCCATTGGGCGTTTGGTGCATCGGCTGGCGGGCGGAGGGGGGCTGCCCGGGGTGGAAGGCGCACTGGCGGGTCGCCTTGTGTCGGCCGGGCGGCGTCCTTATGATCCGCCCGCTTCGCGCCGGGGGGTCCGGCGCCTGACGACAGACATGGGACCGGCGCCGGGCGGCGCCCCTCCTTCATCGGACGGATCAATGCTTGACGCTCTGCGCCGCGGCGCCACCACCTGGGTCGCCAAGATCCTTCTCGGCCTCCTGGTTCTCTCCTTCGCCATCTGGGGCATCGCGGACGTGTTCCGGGGCGGGCAGACCCGCGCCGTCGCCGAGGTGGGCGACACGGAGATCGACCTGCCGGCCTTCCAGAGCACCTACCAGCGCGAGCTGCAGGCGCTGTCGCGCCAGATCGGCCAGCCGCTGACGGCAGACATGGCGGCGCAGTTCGGCCTGCCGCAGCGGGTGCTGGGCCGGATGATGGCGGAGGCGACGCTGACGGAATCGGCGCGGCGCCTGGGGCTCGGCGTCTCGGACCAGACGGTGGCGACGACGATCGCGGCGGACCCGTCCTTCATCACGGGCGGCCAGTTCAATAGGGCGCAGTTCCAGCAGCTGCTGCGGCAGGCGGGGCTGACGGAGGTGCAGTATCTGGCCGACCAGCGCGAGCTGACCATCCGCCAGCAGGTGTTCGAAGGTCTCGTCGGCGGCCTCCGGGTGCCGACGGCCCTCGTGGAGCCGATCGCGCGGTTCCGCAACGAGGTGCGGACGGTGGACTATGTGGTGCTGGAGCGCGCCGCCGTGGAGCCGATCGCGCCGCCGACGGAGGACGAGCGGACCGCTTACTTTGAAGAGAACAAGGCCGCCTTCCGGGCGCCGGAATATCGCAAGCTGCAGGTGGTGGCGCTGACGCCGGCCGCGCTCGCCGACCCCTCCGCGGTGACCGACGAGGCGGCGCGGGCCGAATACGAGCGCACGCGCGGCCAGTATGGCCAGCCGGAGCAGCGGCGGGTGCAGCAGATCCTGTTCCCGACCGTGGAGGAGGCCGAGGCGGCCGCCACGCGGATCGCCGGCGGCACGACCTTCGAGGCGGTGGCGGAGGAGCGCGGGCTGTCGGCGACGGACCTGGACCTGGGGCTCCTGGCCAAGAGCGCCATGGTGGACCCGGCGGTGGCGGACGTGGCCTTCGGGCTCGCCCCGAACACGGTGAGCGCCCCGGTGAAGGCGCGCTTCGGCGGCGCGCTGGTGCGCGTGACCGAGGTGGTGCCGGAGAGCATCCAGCCGTTCGAGGCGGTGGCGGGCGGGATCCGCGACGCGATCGCGCAGCGGACCGCCGAGCGGACGCTGCTTGAGACCGAGCAGGAGATCGAGGACGCGCGGGCGGGCGGCGCCACCCTGCAGGAGGTGGCGGACCGGTTCGGCCTGACGCTGCAGACCATCGAGGCGGTGTCGGCCGAGGGCACGGACCCGGCCGGCCAGATGGTGATGCTGCCGGACGCCGAGGGGCTGCTGGCGGCGGCCTTCGAGAGCGACGTGGGCGTGGAGAACGACCCGCTGGCGGTGACCGGCCGGGGCTATGCGTGGTTCGAGGTGGTGTCGGTGACGCCGGCCCGCGACCGCACCCTGGAGGAGGTGTCCGACCAGGTGGTGGAACGCTGGACCAACGATCAGGCGGCCGAGCGGCTGGCCGAACGGGCCGACCAGCTGGTGGCGGACGTGAAGGGCGGCAAGCCCTTCGCCGAGGCGGCCGCCGGCGCCGGGCTGACGGTGACCCGCTCGCCGGCCTTCGCCCGCAACGGCGATCTGCCGGGGCTCGGCGAGGTGGGCGTCGACGCGGCGTTCGGCGGGCCGGACGGCTATGTGACGTCCGTGGATGCGGACGACGGGCGGCAGATCGTGCTGCAGGTGGTGAACGCCGTGGTGCCGCCCTTCTTCGCCGAGGAGGCGGGCAACGCCGAGGTGGCGACCGCCTTCAGCGAAGAGATGCGCGAGAGCCTGATCACCCGCTACGTGGACGGCCTGCAGGCGAGCCTCGGCGTTGCGGTGAACCAGCAGGCGCTGGATCTGGCGATCGGCGTCTCGGGGCGTTGACGCCCGGCGGCGGCGGTCCGCAGAGTGGCGGGCGGCGGCGGCGATCGGCGGCGCGATACGGGGACAAGCGGGGGCGAAGGTCACCACCATGAGCGAGTTCAAGGCGTTGATCGGCAAGGTCGCGACCGGCGCGGCCCTGTCGCGGGAGGAGGCCCGGGCGGCCTTCGGCGTGATGATGTCGGGCGAGGCGACGCCGGCCCAGATCGGCGGCTTCCTGATGGCGCTCCGGGTGCGCGGCGAGACGGTCGACGAGATGACCGGCGCCGTGGAGGTGATGCGGGCGAAGATGCTGCGCGTCGCCGCCCCGGCGGACGCCCTCGACATCGTCGGCACCGGCGGCGACGCCTCGGGCAGCCTCAACATCTCCACCGCGTCCGCCTTCGTGGCGGCGGGCGCCGGGGTGCCGGTGGCCAAGCACGGCAACCGGGCGCTGTCGTCGCGCTCCGGCTCGGCGGACGTGCTCGCCGCGCTCGGCGTCGGCATCGATCTTTCGCCGGACCAGATCGCCCGCTGCATTTTGGAGGCGGGCTGCGGCTTCATGTTCGCGCCGGCACACCACGCGGCCATGAAGCACGTGGGGCCGAGCCGGGTGGAGCTCGGCACGCGAACCATCTTCAACCTGTTGGGGCCGCTCTCCAACCCGGCCGGCGTGCGGCGCCAGCTGGTCGGCGTGTTCGCCGCCCCCTGGCTGGAGCCGGTGGCGGCGGTGCTGCGCGACCTCGGGTCCGAGGCGGTGTGGGTGGTGCACGGCTCCGACGGGCTCGACGAGATCACCACGGCCGGCCCGACGCGGGTGACCGAGCTGAAGGACGGCGCGCTCCGCTCGTTCGACATCACACCGGAGGACGCGGGCGTGCCCGGCCATCCGAAGGACGCCGTGAAGGGCGGGACGGCGGAGGAGAACGCCGCCGCACTCCTCGCCCTCCTCGACGGGGCGCCCGGCGCCTACCGGGACACGGTGCTGATGAACGCCGGCGCCGCCCTCCTGGTGGCGGGCCGGGCAGAAGGCCTGAAGGAGGGCGCGATGCTCGCCGCCCGGTCGATCGACAGCGGCGCCGCGCGCGGCGTGCTCGACGCGCTGAAGCGCGCCTCCAACCCGCCGGCGGACGCATGAGCGACATCCTCACCCGGATCGAGGAATACAAGCGCCAGGAGATCGCCGCCGCGGAGGCCGCGATCCCCCTCGCGCGCATCAAGGACATGGCGCTTGCCGCCGACCCGCCGCGCGGCTTCCGGGCGGCGCTGGAGCGGGCGAAGGCGGAGGGCCGCTACGGGCTGATCGCCGAGATCAAGAAGGCGAGCCCGTCGAAGGGGCTCATTCGCGCGGACTTCGACCCGCCGGCGCTCGCCCGCGCCTACGAGGCGGGCGGCGCGGCCTGCCTGTCGGTGCTGACCGACACGCCGTCCTTCCAGGGCCGGCCGGACTACTTGACCGCGGCGCGCGCCGCGACGGGGCTGCCGGCGCTCCGCAAGGATTTCCTCTTCTCGCCCTACCAGGTGTTCGAGGCGCGCGCCTGGGGCGCCGACGCCATCCTGATCATCCTCGCCGCCGTCGACGACGACCTCGCGCATGCGCTGGAGGAGACCGCCTACGACCTCGGCATGGACGTGCTGATCGAGGTGCACGACGCGGCGGAGACCGAGCGGGCGCTGACGCTCTCCTCCCCGCTGATCGGCATCAACAACCGCAACCTCCGCACCTTCGAGACGCGGCTGGAGACCACCGAGGCGCTGGCGCCGCTGGTGCCGGCCGACCGGATGGTGGTGGGCGAATCCGGCCTCTTCACAACCGCCGACCTCGACCGCATGGCGAAGGCCGGCGTGACCACCTTCCTGGTGGGCGAGAGCCTGATGCGCCAGGACGACGTGGCCGCCGCGACCCGGACGCTGCTCGGCATCTGACCCGGACTAGGGCCGCCGGGGCGGCCGCCTCCCGCTTTGGTGCAAGGCCGGCGGGCTTTCGCGCCGGCGGGGCGGCGTCTACACTCCGCCGCCCGACCGACGAGGAATGCGCGCCCGTGAGCGACCAGCTGACCCATCTCGACGCCCGCGGCGCCGCCGCCATGGTGGACGTGACCGACAAGGCCGCCACCACCCGCACGGCGGTGGCCGAAGGCCGCGTGGTGATGCGCGCCGAGACGCTGGCCGCCATCATGGACGGCGCGGTGCCGAAGGGCGACGTGGTGGCGACCGCGCGCATCGCCGGCATCATGGCGGCCAAGCGCACCCACGAGCTGATCCCGCTCTGCCATCCGCTCGCCGTCACCAAGGTGGCGGTGGAGATCGTGCCCGACCCCGCCCTCCCCGGCCTGACGGTGACCGCCACCGTGCGGGTGACCGGCCAGACCGGCGTGGAGATGGAGGCGCTGACGGCGGCGTCGGTCGCCTGCCTCACCATCTACGACATGGCCAAGGCGGTGGAGAAGGGCATGCGCATCGAGGGGCTCCGCCTTCTGGAAAAGACCGGCGGCAAGTCCGGCGTGTGGACCGCGTCCGCCTGAGGCGGCCAAGCCGCGAGGAGGCGAAGCCAATGGCTCTGATGCCTGTTGCCGAAGCCCAGGCCCGCATGCTGGCCGGGGTGGACCCGCTGCCGGCGGAGCGCGTGCCGCTGGAGGCCGCGGCCGGCCGGGTGCTGGCGGAGGACCTTGTAGCGCTCCGCACCCAGCCGCCGTTCGCCGTTTCGGCCATGGACGGCTATGCGGTGCGCGCCGAGGACCTTGACGGCGGCGGCGTGCTGACGCTCGTCGGCGAGGCGGCCGCGGGGCACCGGTTCGCCGGCACGGTCGGGATCGGCGAGGCCGTGCGGATCTTCACCGGCGCGCCCATGCCGGACGGCGCCGACACGGTGCTGATCCAGGAGAACGCCGACCGGGACGGCGCCTCCATCCGGCCCCTTCAGGCCGAGATGCGCGGCCGCCATGTGCGCCGGGAGGGCCTGGATTTCCGCGCCGGCGACCGACTGTTGAGCGCCGGCACGCGGCTGGACGGCCGGCGGATCGCGCTCGCCGCCGCGGCCAACCACGCGACGCTGTCCGTGCGGCGGCGGCCGAAGGTGGCGCTGATCGCGACCGGCGACGAACTAGTGCGCCCCGGCGCGCCGATCGGGCCGAACCAGATTGTCGCCTCCAACGGTTTCGGGCTCGCGGCCATGCTGGCCGCGCTCGGGGCAAAGCCGGTGGACCTCGGCATCGCGCCGGACGTGCTGCCCGAGATCCGCGCGCGTCTGGCGACGGCGTTCGACGGCGGCGCGGACGTGGTGTGCCTGCTCGGCGGTGCGTCGGTGGGCGACCACGACCTGACCCGGCCGGCGCTCGCGGCGGAGGGCGTCGACCTCGACTTCTGGAAGATCGCCATGCGGCCCGGCAAGCCGCTGATGGTCGGCCGGCGCGGCGCGGTGCGGGCGCTCGGCCTGCCGGGCAACCCGGTGAGCACGCTCGTCTGCGGCATCCTCTTCCTCATGCCGCTGGTGCGCGCGCTTCTCGGCGAGCCGAACCCCCTGCCCCGCACCGAGGCGGCCGTGCTTGGCGGCGACCTTCGGGCCAACGACCAGCGGCAGGACTATCTGCGCGCCCGCATCGTCGGCGAGGCGGACGGCCGGCCGGTGGTGGACGCATTCGACGTGCAGGACAGCTCCATGGTGTCGACCCTCGCCGCCGCGGACGCTCTGATCGTGCGCGAGCCGCACGCCCCGGCCGCGCGGGCGGGCGAAACGTGCCGGGTGATCCGGCTCGACCGGGGCTGACGCACGCGCCGGACCAGCCGACAGCGCCCCGGCAAAAAACCGCACGGGAACGAACGGCCACAGGCGCGATCCGTGACGGCACGCTTGCGGAACGCAGGCAGAACATGCTAACCCTGTTCGTGTTTTGTACCGAGCTTGGTGCGAACCATCAACCACTCGCGCCGCAGGCTGCGAGACGCCTGTCGCCAACCCGCCGCCTGACCCGCGCGAACGAGGGCCGTATGCTGACGAAAAAGCAGTTCGAGCTCCTGATGTTCATCCACGAACGCCTGAAGGAATCCGGCGTGCCGCCGTCGTTCGACGAGATGAAGGACGCCCTGGACCTGAAGTCCAAGTCCGGCATCCACCGGCTGATCACGGCGCTGGAGGAACGGGGCTTCATCCGCCGCCTGCCCAATCGGGCGCGCGCCCTGGAAGTGGTGAAACTGCCCGAATCGGTGCAGTCGTCCCTCGGCCGCCCGCGCCGCGGGTTTGAACCGGCGGTGATCGAAGGCACCCTCGGCAAGCCGAGGCCCGCCCCGGCCGTGGAGCCCGTCGCGGAGCGCGACACGCTGCCGGTGCCGGTGATGGGCCGGATCGCGGCCGGCGTGCCGATCTCGGCCATCCAGAACCATTCCCACACGGTGCACGTGCCGATCGACCTCATCTCCGCCGGCGAGCATTTCGCCCTGGAGGTGCGCGGCGATTCGATGATCGAGGCCGGCATCCTCGACGGCGACACGGTGGTGATCCGCAAATCCGATTCGGCCGACACGGGCGACATCGTCGTGGCCCTGGTGGACGACGAGGAAGCCACCCTGAAGCGGCTGCGGAAGAAGGGCGCGTCGATCGCGCTGGAAGCCGCCAACCCGGCCTACGAGACCCGCATCTTCGGACCGGACCGGGTGCGCATCCAGGGCAAGCTGGTCGCGCTGATGCGGCGCTACTGACGGTCCGTCCGGTCGGCTTCAGTCGGCGGCAGATGCCAAGGTCGGCGCGGCCCGGAGACGGACGCGGCGAGCGGCGTCAGCCGGAGGGCGCCGCGCTGGTCGGTGCCCGGACGAATGGCATAGGTGCGGGCACCTTGACCGGCAAGGTCGCGGGCGTCGATGACGCGGGTGAGCTTGCGGCACCAGGCGGGCGCTTCAAGCGGTGTGACCACGAGGCGCGCGGTCGCGCATTCGTCCGCGAAGGCCACGGGTCGGCGCACCAGGGCGACGAGCGTGGGGCGTTGGCCGGGCGGCGCGGCGTCGGCTGCTGAGGGGGCGTCGTCGGTCTGGTCGCTCGGGTCGGGCGCCGCCAGCACGCAGGCGTCCGGATCGCAGCGCACGCCTTGGGTGAGGCGGGGGTCGTCGGTGCCGAGCGCTTCACCGCGGGCGGCGAGCCAGAGGCCTGTCTCGAAGGCGTCGGCGCGGCCGAGCACGGCAAGCGATCCGTCGGCGAGGGCCACCATCGCCCGGTTGCCGGTGGCGGAGACGACGAGGTCGGGCCGCGGCTCCAGCGGCGCGACGGCAAGGCCGGCGAGGATGGGCGCAAGGCCGAGCCAGCGGGCCGGCGCCGTCCAGATGATCATCCAGAGGCCGCCCGCCGCCATCAGGAGCGTGCCGGCCAGGGCCGGCCGGCCGAACCCGCCGCCGCCGGGGGTCCATGCGGTCACCCGGTCGGCGATGGCCACCATGCCGTCGATGCCCGCGCCCATCAGGTGGAGCGCCGGGGCTTCGAGGCCGAAGGGCATGAGAAGCGCGGCGAGGAGGCCGGACGGCATGATGACCAGGGTGACGAGCGGCGTCGCCAGGAGGTTGGCGACGACGCCGAGCGGTGCCACGCGGCCGAAATGGTGGAGCGCGATCGGACCGGTGGCGAGCCCCGCGACCAGGGACGACGCCATGGACGCCGCCACGAAGGCGCCGAGGGCCGTGGCGGCGCGGGCGATCCGGCTCACGTCCGGGGGCGGGCGCGGCGGGCGGCGGGCGGTCCAGGCCTCATAGGCGGCAATGAGGGCGGCGACCGACGCGAAGGACATCTGCGCACCCGGATCGAGCACGGCGACCGGGTCGAGGACGAAGATGAGGAGAGCGGAGACCGCCACGGTGCGCAGCGACAGGGCGCGGCGGTGGATCATCACGGCAACGAGGGCGACGGCCACCATGACGGCGCTGCGCACCGTCGCCGTGCTCATGCCGGAGACGAGGAGGTAGCCGAGCGCCCCGGCAAGCGCGATCGCCGCCGCGATTCGCTTCACCGGAAGGAGGAGGGCGACCGGCGGCACCAGGGCGGCAGCGAATCGGATGGCATTGAAGAGGCCGAAGGCGACCAGCGACATGTGAAGGCCGGAGATGGAGAGCACATGGGACAATCCGGAAATCCGCATGGCCTCGTCCGTCTCGGGCTCGATCGCCCCTCGGTCGCCGACGAGGAGCGCGGCCGCGATGGCGCCGGTGTCGCCCGGCAGCGTGGCGCGTACATGGGCGGCCACGCGGGCGCGGAAGGCCTGGACCTTGGCCATGACGGCGACTGCCATGGGTGGCGGCGGCGCGTCCGGCCATGGCTCCGGTGGGCCGATCGCAAAGCCGGTGCCGCCGATCCGGGCGAACCAGGCGACCCGGGCGAAATCATAGCCGCCCGGATAGAGCGGCGGCGACGGCGGTTCCAGCCGGACGGCGAGGCGGACGGCGGCACCCGGCGCCAGCGCCTTGAGCGCGTCGGCCTGCCGGACGGTGACGCGGATCCGGTGCGGCGGCGGGGTCCGGCGCGGCGGATCGAACCCGGCGACGCGGATCACGGTGCGGACGCCGCGGCTTTCCCGGTCCTCTACGGTCTCCACATGGCCGAGGACGACGCCGCTGGTCGGCCGTTCCAGGCGGGGTGCGTCGAGCCGTCGGACGGAGAGGTCGGTCGCCAGCCACCCGGTGGACGCTGCCGCCAGGAGAGCGAGGAGGAGCGACGGCCGGCCGATCCGGTCGGCCACCATGGCGGCCGCGACCGCGCCTCCGGCGAGCACTATGGCGAGCGGCAGCGGAAGGGGCGGCGCGAAGAACCAGAGGCCGATGCCGGCGGCGAGCGCCACCGGCAGGGCGAGAAAGCCACGACCGGCCGCCAGATCCGCCCGCATGCCGGCGCGGATCGCGCCGACGGCGCGACCGGCGGCAGCAAGACCCGCCTGGATCCGACCGCCAAGGGTGGCGCGCGGGCGGCGCCACGATCCGCTGAACCGGGCGAACCGCCTTGGCGCGACGGAGGGCTTGGCATCGGGCGGACCGGCGGGGGTGCGGCTCGTGGATCGGGGGAACGGGCGCAGGCTCATTCCGGGGGTCCAACCTTTTGCCGCGTCGCGTGTCTCGTGCTACAGACCGCGTGCCCTCCGGACCGGGCCGCCCTTGCGGGGCGACCGATCCGGACGCGCCTTCCGATCCTCGCGAGTTTTGCCCATGACCAAGCCCGTCGTCACGCGTTTTGCGCCCTCCCCGACCGGATACCTGCACATCGGCGGTGGACGGACCGCGCTTTTCAACTGGCTCTACGCAAAGCGCACGGGCGGCATCATGCTGCTCCGGATCGAGGACACGGACCGGGAACGCTCCACCCAGGCGGCGGTGGACGCCATTCTGGACGGGCTCACGTGGCTGGGGCTCACCTGGGAGGGCGAGCCCATCTCCCAATTCCAGCGGGCCGAGCGCCACGCGGAGGTGGCGCGCGGGCTCGTGGCGGCGGGCAAGGCCTATTATTGCTACTGCACGCCGCAGGATCTGGAGATTATGCGCGAGGAGGCCAAGTCCGCCGGCCGGCCGCCCCGCTACGACGGGCGCTGGCGCGACCGCGACCCGGCGGAGGCCCCGGCGGGCGTGAAGCCGGCGATCCGCATCAAGGCGCCGCTCGACGGCGAGACGGTGATCGACGATCAGGTTCAGGGCCGGGTGGTGTTCCCCAACAAGGACCTGGACGACTTCATCATCCTGCGCTCCGACGGCACGCCGACCTACATGCACGCGGTCGTGGTGGACGACCACGACATGGGCGTCACCCACATCATCCGGGGCGACGACCACCTGACCAACGCGGCGCGGCAGGCGATCATCTACGGGGCGCTCGGCTGGGACATTCCGGTGATGGCGCACATCCCGCTGATCCACGGGCCGGACGGAGCCAAGCTCTCCAAGCGCCACGGCGCCCTCGGCGTCGACGCCTACAGGGCTATGGGCTATCTGCCGGCGGCGCTCCGCAACTATCTGGTGCGGCTCGGCTGGGCGCATGGCGATGCGGAGATCCTTTCCACCGACGAGATGGTGGACCTGTTCGACCTGGGCGGGATCGGCCGGTCGCCATCGCGCTTCGACTTCGCCAAGCTGGAGAACCTCAACGGCCATTACATCCGCACGACGCCGGACGCGGAGTTGCTGGAGCACGTGGAGATCCTGCTCGGCCACATGGGCGAGGCCGGCGCCGCGCTGAAGGCCAAGCTGGACGCGGACGGGCGCGCCCGCCTGCTCGCCGCCATGCCGGGCCTGAAGGAGCGGGCGAAGACGTTGCTGGAGCTGATCGACGGCGCCGCCTTCCTGTTCGCCGACCGGCCGCTGCCGCTCGACGACAAGGCCGCGGCGCTTCTGGACGACACCGGCCGGGCCTCTCTTGCCGCGCTGCAGCAGAGGCTCTCCGGCCTCGCCGACTGGTCGGCGCAGAGCACGGAGGCGGCCGTCCGCGCCTATGCGGAAGAGGCCGGGATGAAGCTCGGCAAGGTGGCGCAACCGCTTCGCGCCGCCCTCACCGGCCGGACGACCTCGCCGCCGATCTTCGACGTGCTGGCGGTGCTCGGCCGGGACGAGAGCCTGGCGCGGATCGCCGACGCGGCCTGACCGGCGGTGCCCCGGGGCGGTCGGGACGCGCGGGAACGCGGGCGTTGCGACGGCGCGAGGGGGGCTGCGAAGATATCGCGTCTTTTGATTGGGGAAAGGGTCGAGATCCAACGCGAGGGGGTCTAGACTCGGCTGAAGGCGGCGGCGGAGCAGCACCCGAGCGGGCATTGCTTCCGTCGGCGCCTGCCCCGTCGGACGCGGGTGGATGGTTCGGCGCGTCCTCACGCGGGTTGGTGGAATTCGACTTTTTTGCGACGCCGCCGGCCCCGGCGGGGCCAAAGGTCAGCTTGCCGCACCTCTGGTTTTCCGCTACGCACAATGCGGAGCCTTCAAGGCAAACCTGCACCTTGACGCTTACGTAAACGTCGCTTTACAGGCCTTGCCGAACGCACCCAACCGACACTTCTGGAGGTCCATCCGTATGAGCGACACCAAAGCCTCCCTGGTCATCGGCGACAAGTCCCTCGATTTTTCGGTCAAGCAGGGCTCGGTCGGCCCGAGCGTCATCGACATCTCCACGCTCTACGCCAAGACCGGCCAGTTCACCTACGATCCGGGCTTCACCTCCACGGCCTCCTGCGAATCCAAGATCACCTATATCGACGGCGACAAGGGCATTCTTCTCTACCGCGGCTATCCGATCGAACAGCTGGCGGAGAACGGCGACTTCCTGGAGACCTGCTATCTGCTCCTCTACGGGGAGCTGCCGACGGCCGCCCAGAAGGCCGACTTCGACATGCGCGTCACCAAGCACACCATGGTGCACGAGCAGATGTCGCGCTTCTTCTCCGGCTTCCGCCGGGACGCGCACCCCATGGCCGTCATGGTGGGCGTGGTCGGCGCGCTCGCGGCCTTCTATCACGACAGCACGGACATTTCCGATCCGCACCAGCGGATGGTCGCCTCTCTGCGCATGATCGCCAAGATGCCGACCATCGCGGCGATGGCCTACAAGTATTCGATCGGCCAGCCGTTCGTCTATCCGAAGAACAGCCTCGACTACGCGTCGAACTTCCTCAACATGTGCTTCTCCGTGCCGTGCGAGGATTACATCGTCAATCCGGTGCTGGCGCGCGCCATGGACCGGATCTTCATCCTGCACGCCGACCACGAGCAGAACGCGTCGACCTCGACGGTGCGGCTGGCCGGTTCGTCGGGCGCCAACCCGTTCGCCTGCATCGCGGCCGGCATCGCCTGCCTGTGGGGTCCGGCGCACGGCGGCGCCAACGAGGCGGCGCTCAACATGTTGGCGGAGATCGGCACGCCTGACCGCATCCCCGAGTACGTGCGCCGGGCCAAGGACAAGAACGATCCGTTCCGCCTGATGGGCTTCGGCCACCGGGTCTACAAGAACTACGACCCGCGCGCCCGCATCATGCAGCGCACCACCCACGAGGTGCTGGCCGCGGTCGGCAACACGGACGACCCGTTGCTGCAGGTGGCGGTGGAGTTGGAGAAGGTGGCGCTGTCGGACGAGTATTTCATCGACAAGAAGCTCTACCCGAACATCGACTTCTACTCCGGCATCACGCTCCGCGCGCTCGGCTTCCCGACCACCATGTTCACCGTGCTGTTCGCGCTGGCCCGCACGGTCGGCTGGATCGGCCAGTGGAAGGAGATGATCGAGGATCCGTCCCAGCGCATCGGCCGGCCGCGCCAGCTCTACACCGGGTCGCCGCAGCGCGACTACGTGCCGGTGGAAGAGCGCCGCTGAGGCTGCAGCCTGGACCGAGGACAGACAGGGGGGCGCCGTTCGCGGCGCCCTTTTTCGTTGGGCGGGGGCTGAGAGGAAAAACTGGACGAGGGGGGTGGTTCACCCCTCTCCCCAACCCTCTCCCTCAAGGGGAGAGGGGGCGCGTTGAGGGGAAAGAGGGGTGCGGTGGTTCACCCGTCAAGGGGGGTGGTTCACCCCTCTCCCCAGCCCTCTCCCTCAAGGGGAGAGGGGGTGCGTCGAGGATCAGATGCGAGCTTGGTGTCAGGCGGCAGGCGGGGTGCGGCGGGCGGTGGCGAGGACGACTTCGGCGGCGGCGTCGCCGGGGCTACGGCCGCCGGGAAGGGCCATGAGGGTCCAGAGGTCGGCAAAGGCGTCTACCTGGGCGCGGCGCACGGGGGTGTCGGCGAGGAGCGGGCCGAGGTCGGCGGCGAGCGTGTCGGGGGTGACGGCGGCGTCGAGCCGCTCGGGGACCACGTTGCGGCCGAGGATGATGTTGGGGAGCACCATGGAGCTGACCTGCACCTGCCCCGGCATGGCCAGCACCACCCGCTTGACCACCCGGAACAGGGCGTCGAGCCGGTAGGCGACCACCATGGGCACACCCGCCAGCGCCAGTTCCAGGGTGACGGTGCCGGAGGCGGCGAGCGCCGCATGGGCACGCCGGAACGCCGCGAACTTGGCCGCTTCGCCGGTGACGATGCGGGGCGCGATGACCCAGCCGGCAGTGCCCGCCTTGATGGTCTCCACCAGGTGCGGCACGGCCGGGATGACGAGGTCGAAGCTGGCGCCGGAGGCGGCGAGGCGCTTCACGGTTTCGCCGAAGACGGCGAGGAGGCGGCTGACCTCGCTCTGCCGGCTGCCCGGGAGGACGAGGAGCGTCGGCGGATCGGCGGCGGCGATGGGCAGGCGCTCGCCCTCGGTGCCGAGGAGGAGGTTCGGCCGGTCGATGAGCGGATGGCCCACGTAAGTGGTGGGCGGGCCGGCGAGGCGGGCGTGGATGGCCGGTTCGAACGGCAGGATGGCGAGTAGGTGGTCCACGTAGGCGGCCATCTTGCGCGCGCGCCCCGGCCGCCAGGCCCAGACGGACGGGGAGACGTAGCCAACCACGGGGATCTGCGGCCGGGCCTTACGCACGCGCTTGGCCACCTGGTGGGTGAAGTCCGGGCTGTCGATGATGACGAGCACGTCCGGATCCTCGGCCACCACGGCCGCCACGGTGGCGTAGACCCGCCGGACGATGGTGGGGAGGCGGGCAAGCACCGGGCCGATGCCCATGACGGCGATGTCGTGGAGCGGGAAGAGGGTGGAAAGGCCGAGCGCCTGCATGCGACTGCCGCCGACGCCGCTGAAGTGGACCGCGCCGCCGGTGCGGCGGATCAGCGCCTCCATCAGCCGGGCGCCGAGCTGGTCGCCGGATTCCTCGCCGACCACCAGGAAGACCTTGAGCGGCCGCGCGTCGGGGCTCATGGGCGGCGCTCCGCCCGATCCGGCGAACCGATCGTTGCGGACGCCGGGGCGGACGTCATGGGGCGGACTCCTCGATCGGGTCCATGTCCGGGGCGGCGAGGTCCTTCTCCTCGGCGACGAGGAAGAGGCGGGCGGCATCGGCGGCGGCGACCGTGGCGGTGCGGTCGACGATCATCACCCGGCCGGCCTCCACGGCGATGCCGGCAAGACCGGCCGCCGCGACGGCGGCGATCGTCTTCGGGCCGATGGTGGGCATGTCCACGCGAAGGTCCTGCTGCGGCTTGGCGGCCTTGACGAGCACGCCGTCGCGGCCGGACCACTTCAGCCGGCCTCGCTCCCGCAGATTGGCGATGCGGGCGACAAGCTCGTCGGTGCCTTCCACGCCCTCCACGCCGACCACCCGGCCGCCGACCGCAACCACCGCCTGTCCGATGTCCAGGCTGCCGAGCACGCGGGCGGCCTCGAAGCCCTTGCCGACGTCGACCGTCTGGGTGGCGGACGGGGTGATGCGGCCGAGCTGGCCGACGGTGGCGACCAGCTCCGGCGCGACCGTGTGGGCGCCGATGACCGCGTAGCCGCGATCCTCGAAGAAGCGGACGACGCCCTTCAGCACGGTGTCGTCGCCGCCGACCATGAGGGCGAGGATGCGCGGCAGGCTGAGAATGGCGCCGAGGTCGACCCGGATGGCGCTGAAGTCCGGCCGGCTGACGGAGCCGGCGATGACGAGGTCGCTGACCTTTTCCCGGACCAGGAGGTCGAACAGACGGCCGATCTCGCCCCAGCGCACCCAGTGGTGGGGGAAGTCCTGCACGGTGTGCTCCGCCTCGCCGCGGATGGCGAAGATGACCACGGGGCGGCCTTCCGCCCGGGCGGCGGCCGCGACCGTGACCGGAATCGCGCCGCCCCCGGCGATGATGCCGAGCGTCGGACGGGACGGATCGGACGGTCCGGCGAGCATCAGTCGTCGAGGTCCTTTCCGCGCGGCGTGCAGATCGCCCGGTCGCCGCCTTCCTTGAGGAAGGCGATCAGGCGGTCGACGAGCGGCGTGCCGCCGAAGGTCTCCTCCACGTGCGCGATGCGCGTGGCCAGGGGCTCGTCGCCGGCAAACAGCGCCTTGTAGGCGGCGCGGAGGGCGTGGATGGCCTCGCGCGGATGGTTCGCCCGACGCAGGCCGACGAGGTTGAGGCCACCGAGGTGGGCGCGGTTGCCGAGCACGGTGCCGTAGGGGATGACGTCGTTCTCGACGCCGGACATGCCGCCGACGAAGGCGCCCTCCCCGATCCGCACCCATTGGTGGACGGCAGAGAGCCCGCCCAGGATGGCGTTGTCGGCGACCCGCACGTGGCCGCCGAGGGTGACGTTGTTGACGAGGATGACGTTGTCGCCGACGAGGCAGTCGTGCGCCACGTGGGCGCCGACCATGATGAGGCAGCGGTCGCCCACCTTGGTGAGCATGCCGCCACCCTCGGTGCCGAGGTTCACGGTGACGTTCTCGCGGATGACCGTGTCGGCGCCGATCTCCACCCGGCTCGGCTCGCCCTTGTACTTCAGGTCCTGCGGCGCGTGGCCGAGGCTGGCGAAGGGGTAGACCTTGGTGCGGGCGCCGAGCGTGGTGCGGCCGGTGACCACCACGTGGGAATGGAGGACGACGCCGTCGCCGAGCGTCACGTCCGGCCCGACCACGGTGAACGGGCCGATGCTCACCCCGGCGCCGAGCGTGGCGGCGGGGTCGACCAGGGCGGTGGGATGGACGGTCGTCATCAGGGTCTCGGCTCCAGGGTCCGCGCTCACTCGTCCACCAACATGGCGCTGAGTTCAGCCTCCGCCACCTTGACCCCGGCGACTTTGGCTTCAGCGGCGAACCACCACATATTCGCACGCTGCTTTATCTTCTTCACGTGGTACTCGAGCACATCCCCAGGCCCGACGGGACGGCGGAACTTCACCTTGTCGATGGTCATGAAGTAGACGAGCTTCGGCCGCCGCTCCAGCGGGCGGGCGGCGACGCAGATGGCGCCGGCGGTCTGGGCCATGCCTTCGATCATCAGGACGCCCGGCATCACCGGCTGCTTGGGGAAGTGTCCCTGGAAGTGCGGCTCGTTCATGGTCACGTTCTTGATGCCGACGGCCGCGTTGTCCCCGTCGATCTCGACGATCTTGTCGACGAGCAGGAAGGGATAGCGGTGCGGCAGCACCTCCAGGAGACGCATGATGTCGAGGACGGCGAGCGTCTTCGGCCCTTCGGTCGAGGACGGATGGTCAGGAGTATCGGTCACGGCTGGTTCTCTCTGCCGGATGCAAGCTTTTGAAGGGCGGCCATCTCCCGGATCCATTCACGGAGCGGTTTGGCCGGGATGCCCGCGACGCGCATTCCGGCGGGAATGTCGTCCTTGACGGCGGACGCGCCGGCGACTTGCACGCCGGACCCGACTTTCACATGACCGGACACACCGGCCTGGCCGCCGAGGGCCACGAAATCTCCAAGCGTGGAGGAGCCGGCGACGCCGGTTTGCGAGACGAGGACGCAGTGGCGGCCGATGACCACGTTGTGGCCGATCTGGACGCCGTTGTCGATCTTGGTGCCCTCCCCCACGATGGTGTCGCGGTTCGACCCGCGGTCGATGGTCGTGTTGGCGCCGACCTCCACGTCGTCCTGGATCACTACGCGGCCGATCTGCGGCACCTTGAGGTGGCCGGTCGGCCCCATGGCGAAGCCGAAGCCGTCCTGGCCGATGCGGACGCCCGCATGAAGGATGACCCGATTGCCGACGAGGGCGTGGGTGACGGAGGCGTTCGGGCCGACGTAGCCGTCCCGGCCGATCCGCACGCCGGCGCCGATGACGGCGTTGGCGCAGATCACCGTGCCGCGGCCGATCTCCGCGCCGCGGCCGATGACGGCGCCGGCCTCCACGGTGGCGCCGTCCTCCACGGCCGCGTCCGCATGGATATGGGCGGCGGGCGAGAGGCCGCTCTCGCCGGTGACGCCGGGCGGACGGGTGGCGTCGGGGAAGAGGGCCTGGAGCACCAGGGCCATGCCGCGGTAGGGCGACGGTGCGACGATCGCGGCCGTGCCCTCCGGCACCGCGGAGAGGTGCTTGTCGGCGAGGATGACGGCGGCGGCCGTGGTGGCGCGCAGGTGCGGCACGTAGCGGGGGTTGTCCAGGAAGGTGAGATCGCCGACGCCGGCCCGGTCGAGCGGAGCGACGCTCGACAGCACGAGCGCCGGATCACCGCGCTCCAGACGGCCGCCCGAAAGGGTGGCGATCTCGGCGAGCGAGAGCCGGCGCGCCGGAAAGAAGAATTGCGGGTCGGCCATCAGCCTCGTCCCCTTCGACAAAGACGCATCTCTTGGCGGAAACGTCCGGTCGGCTTGGATGTTTCGCCGTCTTCTCTAAACGACACGGCCGCCGCGGTGAAGCGGCGGCCGTGCATCCGTTCGTACGACGCCTGTCCGTCAGAACTTGGTGCCGCCGGAGAAGCGGAAGATCTGCGTCTCGTCGGCGTCGTCCTTGGAGACAGGGAGGGCGAAATCGGCGCGGAGCAGACCGAAGGGCGACTGCCAGAGGAGGCCGAGGCCGACCGAGGCGCGCAGGGTCGGGTCGTCGCCGACCACGTTGATGCCGGCGCCGGCATCGTCCACGCTGTCCTGGTCCACGTCCCACACGGTGCCGGCGTCGGCGAAGAGCGAGCCGTAGAAGCCGAACTCCTTGGGGATGACCGGCAGCGGGAAGACGGTCTCGGCCGTGGCGGCGGCGTAGAACTGGCCGCCGAGCAGGTAGCCGGACGTGTCGTCGCGCGGGCCGATGCCTTCCGAGGCGAAGCCGCGAATGGTCTCGCCGCCGAGGCGGAAGTGGTCGATGAAGCGCAGGTCCTGGCCGAGGCCCATGATGTGGCCGGCCTTGACGCCGACGCGGCCGATCAGACCCCAATCCGGCACCAGTTCCTTGTAGTAGTCGGCCTTGACGGTGGTGCGGATGAACTGCACGTCGCCACCGACGCCGGCGAACTCCTGGCCGAACTGGGCATAGATGCCGTCGCGCGGGAAGAGGCGGCTGTCGATGGTGTCGTAGGTAAGCGTGTAGCCGATCGACGAGACGATCGCCTCCTCCTCGTCGATGAGGTTCGGGCCGATGCCGTCCTCGTCGGTGAAGGCGTCGTCGATGTCGAAGATTTCCTGGCTGTAGATGGAGTACTTCAGGCCGAGGGTGGTGTTTTCCGCCACCGGGATGCCGAAGCGCAGGGCGCCGCCGGTCAGGGTCTCCTGGTAGGGATGCACCTCGTCGCCGCCCTCGTCATAGGACCGGCGGTAGAGATCGAAGCCGGCCGACAGGCGGCGATCGAGGAAGTAGGGCTCGGTGAAGGAGAGCTCGTAGGTCTCCGCCTCCTCGCCCCGGCCGACGGCGGCCCGGACGTACTGGCCTCGGCCGAGGAAGTTCTTCTCCGACAGGGAGAGTTCGGCGATGAAGCCGTTGGACGTGGAATAGCCGGCGCCGACCGACACTTCGCCGGTCGCCTGGTCTTCCACCTGCACGTTGACGATCACCCGGTCCGGCGACGAGCCGGGCTCGGAGAAGACGCGCACGGTCTTGAAGTAGCCGAGGTTGCGCAGACGGCGCTCGGCCTTCTCGATCAGCACCTGGTTGTAGGCGTCGCCCTCGGCAAGATCGAACTCGCGACGGATGACGTAGTCGCGGGTGCGGGTGTTGCCGATGACGTTGATGCGCTCCACGTAGGCGCGCGTGCCCTCGTCGATGAAGTAGGTCACCGAGATGCGGCGGTTCGCGTAGTCGCGGTCGCCGCGCGGGCGGACCTGCACGAAGGCGTAGCCGCGGGCGGCGACGGCGACCGTGATGTCCTCCAGCGTCTTCTCGACGGCGGTGGCGTTGTAGACGTCGCCCGGCTGGGTGGAGGCGAGGCCGCGAAGCGCCTCGGGGTCCAACTCGGACAGGGTCGTTTCGACGTTGATGTCGCCAAAGGTGTACTGCTCGCCCTCCTCCACCGTGAAGGTGATGAAGAAGGCGTTCTGCTCGCGGTCGAAGTCGGCGACCGCCGAGATGATGCGGAAGTCGGCGTAGCCGCGGCTGTAGTAGAAGCGGCGCAGCAGCTCCTGGTCGGCGTTGAGCCGGTCCGGGTCGTAGTTGTCGGTGGAGCGGAGCCAGCCGAGGATGCCGGACTCCTTGGTCTGGATCACGTCGCCCAGGCGGCCGTCGGAGAAGGCCTGGTTGCCGACGAAGTTGATCCGGTTGACCTCGGTGCGCGGACCCTCGTTGATCTGGAAGACGAGGTCGACGCGGTTCTGCCCGAGGTCGATAACCTGCGGCTCCACGGTCGCGTTGTAGCGGCCGGTGCGGCGGTAGAGCTCCAGGATGCGCTGGGTGTCGGACTGGACCTTGGCCTCGGTCAGCACCGAGCGGGGCTGCAGCTCCACGGTGGCGCCGAGCACGGCATCGTCGTGCCGGTCGTTGCCCTCGAAGGCGATGCGGGTGATCACCGGGTTCTCGACGACGGTGACCACGAGGGTCGAGCCGGAGCGCGAGATCCGCACGTCGGAGAAGAGGCCGGTGGCGAACAGCGTCTTGATCGACTCGTCCACATCGGCGGCGCCGAAGTTCTGGCCCGGCTTGATGGTGAGGTAGGAGATGACCGTCTCGGGTTCGACTCGGGTGGAGCCGGCGACGGTGATGCGCGACACGACGTCCGCGTAGGCCTTTTCCATGCCGAGGCCCGGAAGATCGGCACCAACCAGCGGCATGACGCCGCCGAGTGCGACCGAGAGGCCGACGACTTTGGTCCAGTTTTTGGTGGCGCGCATGAGATACTCGAACCCGTTGATCACGTCGGTGTTCCGGGCCGTACGGCGACCCTGAAGCCTCGACTTTCGGTTTTTACAGTGTTCCGGGGGGCTGGCAAGGCGGCATGCGGGGGCAGAACCGTTTATGCCCAAACAGTTGCCGCACCGCCACGGTCGCCGGGTTCGGCTTCTGAGGCTCGAGCGCGTCCGGATCATCCGGACGCCAGCTGCATCAAGTCGTTCCATGTCGCGAACACCATCAACGCCAGTACAATCGCGAATCCGACCCTGAACCCGTAATCCTGCGCCCGTTCCGACAAGGGACGGCCGCGGATCGCCTCGATCGCGTAGAAGACCAAGTGTCCCCCGTCGAGCAACGGTATCGGGAAAAGGTTAAGCAGACCGATCGAAACTGATAGGATCGCAGCAAGGTTAATAAGCGGTGCAATGCCGAGGGTCGCGACCTGTCCGGACACCTGGGCGACCCGAATCGGACCGCCCAACTGGTCCGCCGATTCCCGGCCGACGATCACGCCCCAGAGATAATCGAGCGTGCGGGTGACGATGAAGGTCGTCTCCTTGACGGCCTCGGCGACGGCGCCCGGTGGCGAGAAGGTCTGGATGGTGACCTCCTCGGCGGTGTGCTGCAGGCCGAGCATGCCCACCCGGTGGACGTTGCCGAACCGGTCCGTGGTCTCGCGCCGCTCCGGCGTGGCGGTGAGGGTGACTGGCCCGCCGGCGCGCTCCACCACGATGGTGAGCGTGGTGCCGGCGCTGCCGGAGACGATGCGCTGCAGGTCGCTGAAGCTGGCGATCGGGTCGCCGTCGATGCTGACGATGAGATCGCCCTCGGCAAAGCCGGCCGCCTCGGCGGCGCTACCGGGCTGCACCGCGTCGACCGTCGGCGGCGAGACGGGCTTGCCGGCGAAGAGGAAGAGCGAGGCGAAGATCACGATGGCCAGGATGAAGTTGGCGATCGGACCCGCTGCCACGATCGCGGCGCGCCGGCCGACGCTCTTGCCCTGGAAGGATCCCGGCTGGTGGGCGATCACCGCATCCCGGTTGGGGGTGCTCGCAGCGCTCATGTCGTCGATGAACTTGACGTAGCCGCCGAGCGGGATCGCGGCGAGCCGCCAGCGGGTGCCGTGCCGATCGTTGAAGCCGACGATCTCCGGCCCGAAGCCGATGGAGAAGGTGCGCACCGCCACCCCGCACCAGCGGGCGACGAGGAAATGCCCGAGTTCGTGAAAGAAGACCACGATGGTCAGCACGAAGAGAAAGGGGATCAGCGTGCCGAGTACCGAGCCGCCGAATCCGGTGATCATGTCCATCGTCTCGTCCTCCAGGCCCCACCGCCGGTGCGCCGCCGTGACGGCGGCGGCCGGACCGCATCCAGCGGGGCCGATCATTCGTCCCAAAACCGCCAGCCCGGTCGGGCCATCGGCATGTCAGCCGCAGAAACCGGCCGGAAAAATTCACCATCCCTCACCCGCGCGGGGCCAAGGTGCTCAGGTGGCGCGCCGGACCACCTCGTCACGGGCGAGCCGCCGGCCCTCGGAATCGAGGGCGTAGGCTTCGTCGAGCGCCGCCGGCTCGCGCATCATGCCTGCCCGGCTTGCGCGGGACAATGTCTCCGCCACGACCGCGGCAATATCGAGGAAACCGATCCGCCGGTCGAGAAAAGCCTCGACGGCGATCTCGTTCGCCGCGTTGAGAACGCAGGGCGCGCCTGCTCCGTCGCGGAGCGCCGCCTCGGCGAGCGCGAGACAGGGAAAGCGCGTCCGGTCCGGTGCCTCGAAGGTGAGCGTCCCGAGGGCGACGAGGTCGAGCGGCGCGACCGGCGCCGGCCGGCGCTCCGGCCAGGCGAGGCAGTAGGCGATGGGGGTGCGCATGTCGGCGCTGCCGAGTTCGGCCAGCAGCGAGCCGTCCGTGTAGCGGACGAGGCCGTGCACCGCCGACTGCGGGTGGACCACCACCTTCAACTGGTCGGGCGTGACGGGGAAAAGGTGATGAGCCTCAATGAGTTCCAGGCCCTTGTTCATGAGGGTCGCGGAATCGATGCTGATCTTGCGGCCCATGGTCCAGTTGGGGTGCTTCAGCGCCCGCTCGGGCGTCACGTCCGCCATGTCGGCGCGCGAGACGGTGCGGAACGGGCCGCCGGACGCGGTGAGGATGATCTCCGCCACCTCGCTGACGTTGTCGGCCTCGAGCACCTGGAAGATGGCGTTGTGCTCGCTGTCGACCGGCAGGATGCGCGCGCCGCGGCGGAGCGCCTCGCGCATGTAGAGCCGTCCGGCGCAGACGAGGGTCTCCTTGTTGGCGAGCGCCACGGCGGACGCGGCTTCAAGGGCGGCGAGCGACGGCGCGAGGCCGGCGGCGCCGACGATGGCCGAGACCGTGAGGTCGGCCGGGCGGGCGGCGGCCTCGATCACCGCGGCCGGGCCGGCGGCGGCCTCGATGCCGGTGCCGTGGAGGCGGGCGGCAAGGTCCGCGTAGGCGGCCGGATCGGAGACGACCGCGACGGCGGCGCTAACCTTTACGGCCCACTCGGCGAGGGCGGCGGCGTTGGACTGGGCCGTGAGGGCGACCACCTGGTAGCGGTCCGGATCGCGAGCGATGAGATCGAGCGTGGAGCCGCCAACGGACCCGGTGGCGCCGAGCACCGAGATGCGCTGCCGTCCGGTCCGCGTTCGCTGCAGCGGGACGTCGGGCCGGGACAGATCCATCATCGGGTCTCCTCTCACCAGGCCAGCAGGCCGCTGGCCGTGTCGACGCCGCCGGATCGGGCGACGGCGATGACGGCCGCCAGCACCAGCGCGACGGCCAATCCATCCACCCGATCCATGACGCCGCCGTGTCCGGGAATGAGGTGACTGGAATCCTTCACGCCGAAATGGCGCTTGAGGGCGGATTCGAAAAGGTCCCCCAGCGTCGATCCGACCGCCAGGAGCGCGATCACGGCCGCAACCGCGACGCTGGCGCCGTAGCCGGACCATTCGGCGAAGGCGAGGCCGGCTGCGATGGCGCCGACGAGACCGCCGAGAGCGCCGGACCAGGTCTTCTTCGGCGAGACCCGCGGCCAGAGCTTCGGTCCGCCCACGGACCGGCCGACGAAGTAGGCGGCGCTGTCGGCCGCCCACACCACCACGAAGACGAAGCCGAGGGCGACGAGACCGGCGGTGATCACCCCGGGCGCCCCCTCCCCGCGCAGCACGATGGCGGCGATGCCCGGCAGGCCGGCATAGACGAGGCCGGCGCCGAGCCAGGGCAGCTTCCGGTCGGCGGAGCCGAGCAGGAGCATCACCAGCGCCACGGCGGCGAGCGCCGCCAGCGAGCCGAGCGGATCCCAGATGGCGGCGAACACGGAGACGACGACGAGGACGAGGCTGGCCTTGTCGGCGGCGCGGACGGTGAACGGACCGGACATGGCGATCCATTCGTGGAGGACGAGCCCCGCCCCGATCGCCACCAGCCCGGCGAACACATAGCCGCCGACGATGACGGCTGCGGCGGCGATCGCCATCATGACGAGCGCGGAGGCCAGACGCAGCGGCAGATCGGACCTCGGCCGGCGCGGATCCTCTGGCACTCCGGGGGCCATGATCAGGCCTCGGCGCCCACGGCGATGCCACCGTAACGCCGGTCGCGCGCCCCGAAGGCCTCCAGGGCGACGTCGAACTCGGCGGCGGAGAAGTCCGGCCACATGACGGGGGAGAAGTAGAATTCCGCGTAGGCGGCCTGCCAGAGCAGGAAGTTGGAGAGCCGCTGCTCGCCGCTCGTCCGGATGATGAGGTCCGGATCCGGAATGTCGGCGGTGTCGAGACGCGCGCCGATGGTCGCCTCGGTGACCGCGTCGGCGTTGATCCGCCCGGCCGAGATGTCCGCCGCGATGGCCCGCATGGCACGGGCGATCTCGTTGCGGGCGCCGTAGTTGAAGGCGACCACGAGGGTGAGGCCGTCGTTGCCGGCGGTGCGGGCTTCCGCCTCCAGAAGCAGGCCGAGAATGTCGGCGGGAAGGTCGGCGCGCTCGCCGATCACCCGGACCTTGACGTTCGAGGAGACCAGCTCGGCAAGATCCCGGCGCACGAAGATCTTGAGGAGCAGCATGAGAGTCTGCACCTCCTCGATCGGCCGGCTCCAGTTCTCCGACGAGAAGGAATAGAGCGTCAGGTAGCGCACGCCGCGGTGGCCCGCGTGACGGACGATGTCCCGGAGGGTCTGGACGCCGCGTCGGTGCCCCTCCGTCCGGGGCAGCCCGCGGGCGCGCGCCCAACGGCCATTGCCGTCCATGATGATGGCCACATGGCTCGGCATCCGGGACGTGTCCCGGACAGCCGTTCTGATCGCTGTTTCACTCGTCGTCATGGAGCCCCCGGGATCCGCGCGACGGCCGCCGCCCGCCGCACGTCCACACCACGCGTCGGCAGATCCGATGCCATCAGACCTGCATGATCTCCTGTTCCTTCTGGCTCAGGAGCTTGTCGATGTCCGCGATCGTATCGTCCGTCAACTTCTGGACCTTCTCAGCATAGGACCGGCCGGCATCCTCGCCGATCAGTCCTTCCTTCTCCAGGTCCTTCAGCTCGTCCATACCATCGCGACGAACATGGCGCACGGAAACCTTCGTGGCCTCGGCGTACTTGTGCGCGATCTTGACCAGTTCCTTGCGGCGCTCCGTATTGAGCTCCGGGATAGGCAGGCGCAACAAGGTGCCTTCCATGATGGGGTTCAGTCCGAGGTTGGATTCGCGGATGGCGCGGTCGACGGCACCGACCATCTGCTTGTCCCAGACCTGGACCGACAGCATGCGGGACTCCGGGACGCTCACGGTCGCCACCTGGGTCAGCGGCATGGTCGAGCCATACGCCTCCACCACGATCGGGTCGAGCAGGCTCGACGACGCGCGCCCCGTGCGCAGGCCCGAGAGCTCGTTCTTGAAGACGCTGATCGCCCCTTGCATGCGGCGCTTCAGATCTCCGAGGTCGAATTCATCGTCAGCCATGGTGTCATCCTTCCTTGCGGCCGCCGGCCTCGGGTCGGCGGCGATCGGGCGGTGCGGGTCGAGCGGACGGACTGGCCGTTCAACGATCCGGCGAACGCCCTGTTCCCTCATGACGGCGCCCCGGGCCGGGAGCGTCCGCCACGCTGGCAGTCCATCACGGAGTGACGGTGGTCGCGCGTCCACGTCCGAGCAGAACATCCACGAAGGAGCCCGACTCGTGAACGGAGAAGACGATTACCGGAATCCGATTGTCGCGGGCAAGGGCAATTGCCGCCGCGTCCATCACGGCCAGGCCCTTTGCCAGCACATCCTGATGGGTGATCGTCTCGAAGCGGGTGGCGGTCGGGTCCTTCTTCGGGTCGGCCGAATAGACGCCGTCCACCTGGGTGCCCTTCATGAGGGCGTCGCAGTTCATCTCGGCGGCCCGGAGCGCGGCGCCGCTGTCGGTGGTGAAGAAGGGATTGCCGGTGCCGCCGGCGAACACGATCACCTTGCCCGCCGCAAACGCCGCGTCGGCGGCGCGCTGGGTGAAGGTGTCGCAGATCGTCGGCATGGGAACGGCCGTCAGAACCTCGGCCGGCACGCCCTTGGCGACGAGGGCCGCCCGGATGGTGAGCGAATTCATCACCGTCGCCAGCATGCCCAGGTGATCGCCGGTGGTGCGGTCGCCGCCCGCGGCCACGACGGACACGCCGCGGAAGATATTGCCGCCGCCGACCACGATGCCGATCTCCACGCCGAGCCGGTAGGCCTCCACCACGTCCGCCGTGATGCGGTCGACGACCGCGTCGTCGATGCCGAAGCCCTTGGCGCCCATCAGCGCCTCGCCGGACAGCTTCAGGAGGACGCGCTTGTAGAGCGGCTTGTCAGCCATGCGGAAACGCTCCTTCGGGGGAAGTTCGACAATTGTGAGCGGCGCGATGATAGCCGGCACCGGCCCGCTTGGCACCGCAGAAAAGCGACGGGCCATCCGTTTTTTTCGCATTGCAGCATGACTGTGCTCATGCGAAAGGGGCGCCGGTGGTCCGGCGCCCCTCGTGTCGGTCGGTGTCGATCAGCCCTTGCCGGCCGCGGCGGCCACTTCGGCGGCGAAATCGGTCTCTTCCTTCTCGATCCCCTCGCCGAGGGCGAAGCGCACGAAGGCGGTGACCTTGATCGGGGCGCCGACGGTGGCCTCGGCAGCCTTCACGGCGGCTTCGACCGTCAGGTCCGGATTGATCACGAAGGCCTGCTTCAGGAGCGTGGACTCCTCGAAGAACTTGCGGATGCGGCCTTCCACCATCTTCTCGATGACGCCGGCCGGCTTGCCGCTTTCCTTCGCCTGCTCGGAGAAGATCGCGCGCTCGCGCTCCACCACAGCCGGATCGATCTCCTCGGCGGAGAGCGCCAGCGGATTGGTGGCGGCGACATGCATGGCGATCTGACGGCCGAGCTTCATCAGCTCGTCCGTGTTGCCGGCGGACTCCAGAGCGACCAGGACGCCGATCTTGCCGAGGCTGTCGGCGATCGCCGCGTGGACGTAGGGCGCCACGACGCCGGCCGAGACGGTGAGCGCCTTGGAGCGACGGAAGGTCATGTTCTCGCCGATGGTGGCGACCAGTTCCTTCACCTCGTCCTCGACCGAATGGCTCTTGCCCGGGTAGGCAGCCGCGGCCGTGGCGTCGCGATCGCCGCCGTTCTTCACGGCGACGCCGGCGACGGTGCGCACGAGGCCCTGGAAGGCGTCGTTGCGGGCGACGAAGTCGGTCTCGGAGTTGACCTCGACCACCGCGGCGGTGGTGCCTTCGAGCGCCACGCCGACGAGGCCTTCGGCGGCCACGCGGCCGGCCTTCTTGGCGGCCTTCGACAGGCCCTTGGCGCGCAGCCAGTCGACGGCCGCTTCCAGATCGCCACCGGTCTCGGTGAGGGCGGTCTTGCAGTCCATCATGCCCGCGCCGGTCTTGTCGCGGAGCTCCTTCACCTGTGCAGCCGAGATGCTCATCGGATCCTCTTCCATCTCATGAACGGCGAAACGGCGGACCGTCCGTCCACCGGGGCTAGCGGCGTTCGCCGACACCCTGATGACGCTGGACCGGACAGGCTCGCACGCACGAACGTACGGAACACTTCAGGAAAACGGCGGGCGAACCGATAGGGGTCCGCCCGCCGCTCGAACGTAGAGAAAGGCGGGCCCTCGTCAGGCGGCGGCGTCGCTCGCCTCGGCAAGCGCGGGCTCTTCCACGGCGATCTCCTCGGCGGCGCCGATGTCGACGCCCATGGAGCCCTGGCCGCGCGAGATGCCGTCGATGGCGGCGCGGGCGACCAGATCGCAGTAAAGCGCGATGGCGCGGCCGGCGTCGTCATTGCCCGGCACCGGGAAGGTGATGCCGTCCGGATCGCAGTTGCTGTCCAGGATGGCGGCGACCGGGATGCCGAGGCGGCGGGCCTCGTCGATCGCGATCTTCTCCTTGTTGGTGTCGATCACGAAGATCAGGTCCGGCGTGCCGCCCATGTCCTTGATGCCGCCGAGCGCGCGCTCCAGTTTGTCGCGCTCGCGGGTCATCACCAGGCGCTCCTTCTTGGTGAGGCGCTGGGCGGCGTCGCCGTTCAGCGTCTCGTCGAGCTTGCGCAGGCGCTGGATCGACGCCGAGATGGTCTTCCAGTTGGTCAGCATGCCGCCGAGCCAGCGGGCGTTGACGAAATACTGGGCCGACATGCGGGCGGCGGCGGCGACCGGCTCCTGGGCCTGGCGCTTGGTGCCGACGATGAGCACGCGGCCGCCGCGGGCAACGGTGTCCGACACGGCCTTCAGCGCCTGGTGCAGCAGCGGCACCGACTGGGCGAGGTCGAGGATGTGGACGTTGTTGCGCTCGCCGAAGATGAAGGGCTTCATCTTCGGGTTCCAGCGGTGGGTCTGGTGACCGAAATGCACGCCGGCTTCCAGAAGCTGGCGAAGGGTGTAGTCGGGGAGAGCCATAGAAAGACGTCCTTGATTTTCCGGTTCAGCCTCCGCGGGACTTCGGATGATGGTGCCCGGACCGTCTCAAGGACGTGACCGGCATCCGACCGGACGGACGCGCAAAACAAGATGCGCACCCGCGGCTCCCGCGTGTGGGATGGGGCGGCATATAGGCCAGGAGTGCCCTGGTGCGCAAGCCCAATCGGGCCGAAAAGCCGCGCTCGTGCGCGGTTCGGCTTGTGGCGAAGGGCCCATGCCGGCTTCAGACGACCCGCCGCGATGGGAAGGCACTGCGCCGGGGCGGCTTCAGCCGGTGAGCGCCCTCGCCTGCTCGATCCACTTCTCCCGCTCGATGCGGCCCGGGAAGGCGAGGTAGGTGCCGACCCAGCGGGCCTCGTCGACCGTCCAGTCGGCAATCTGGGCGAAGTGGTAGATGCCGAGGGCGTTGAGGCGGGCCTCGTTCTGCGGGCCGATGCCCTTGATCCGCTTCAGGTCGTCGGTGTTGCCGTCGCGCGGGCCGGCAAGGGCCAGCGGCCGGACGCCGACCTGGTCGGCGGTGGCGGCGCGCTCCGCGTCGATGATGCCGTCGGCGACGGCCGGGGGCGGCTCGGCGGGGGCGGGATCGGTCGGGGTCGAATCGACCGGGGCCGGAGCGGCATCAACGGCGGCGGCGGGCGCAGGGGGCGCCGCGACGGGCGCGGGTTCAGGGTCGGCCGCGGTCGCCACGGGGGTGAGGTCGGCCGTGATCGGCGCCTCGGCCACGGGGGGCGGCGGGGCGGACGGTCCGAGATCCGCCGCGGCCCAGACCGGCGCGGGGGGCGGCGTCGCCATGCCGGGCGCCACCGTCGGCGGCACGATGCCGGCAAGCGCGGGTGCGCGCCCGGCGAAGCCGTGGCGGGCGGATGCGCCCATCACCACGCCGAGCAACGTGGTCAACGCCATCAGGATGAAGATTTCCAGCACAAGCCAGACCATCACGTCGATCTCCCCCCTAGAGCGTTCAGTCTAGAGCAGTTTCTTGTCGATCCGACGACCCCGTCAGGCATGACGATTCTGTCAGAAAGGACAAGCGCTCTCGTGGACCGGATGGTCCATATGTCGGTCAGCCCTCGCGGCTCGGCCGCGCCGTGAACCAGCCTATGGCCAATCCGAACAGGAGCGCCAGGGCCAGATAGGGCCAGAGCGCGAACGTCAGATAGATCATGTCAGTCTCCCATGCGCCGTGTGTCCTGCCGTCACGGGGTGGCGGGCAGGACGGTGATGGCGATCCGCCGGTCCGCCGCGCCGGCAGGGCCGGTGGTGGGCGGCAGGCTTTCCACGCCTGCGGTCTCGATCGCGTTGAGGTTCATGCCGGTGGTCTCCAGGAAGCGCGCCACACCGGTCGCGCGCTTCTTTCCGAGCTCCGCCCCCTGCCCCGGCTGGTCGCCGGTCGCCTCGATGCGGAGGCGAATGCCCTCGCAGCGCAGGAGCGCCCCGGCGAGCCGGTCGAGGAAGCCGTGGCTGTCGTCGGCGACGGCGGCGACGCCCGGTTCGAAATAGAGGGCGTTGGCGGCGAGCAGCGGATCGATGATGCCCTGGCAGGCCGCGGCGGGAACCGGCGGCTCGCGGCGGGCGACGCTGATGGAGGTGTCGAGCCGGTAGCCGGACGGCAGGTCCGTCGCCACGTCCGTGGAAAGGCGGGTGGCGCCGACGCCGGTGAAGGCCTTGCCCTGGACGGTGAGGACGGTGCCGGAAAGGTCGACCGTGCCGGTGGCGAGCAGCGAGGCCGCCCGGACCGCCGCGATGGCGGCATCGGCCGCGTCGGCCGGGAGGCCGGGGAACTCCTCCAGGCTCATCTCCACGTCGATCGTCCCGAACGCGCGGCGGACCACCTCGGCGATCCGGTCGCGTGCCGCGGCATCGGCCACGGTGCCCTCCAGGACGACGGCGTCGAGGCCGCGTTCGATGGTGAAGGTCAACGCCGGCGGCGCGTCGAGGGCGATTCGGCTCGGGCGGGTGCCGGCCGGCAGCGCGGTCTCGAAAGCCTGCCGGACAGCGACCGCCGTGCGGGCGTCGCCGGTGGCGCCGATGAGCGTGATCGCGCCATCCTCCAGGACGACGCGGCCGGTGTCGAGCCGAGCGAGCTGTTCGGCGGCGAAGGCCGCGACCGCCTCGGGCGCGATGTCGGGGGATAGGCCGCTGGCGAGTTGGCTGCGGTCCGCCACCGCCAGGTCCTCGGACGCGGCCTCGGACGCCTCGCGGACGGCGGTCTTCACCTCCTCGGACGGGGAATAGCCGGCGACCACGAGGCTGTCGGCGGTCTTTTCCAGCGACCAGACGTAGGGGGAAACCTTCGGCGGCACCACGGTGAGCGCCACCTCGAAGCCCTCCGGCGCGGCGGACGCGACGAGCGCGCGGAGTTCCAGGAGTTCCGCACCGCTTTCGGCGGTGCCGTCGATGACGATCCGCCGGTCGGCGAGCGAGGCGGTGCCGGCGGAGAGGTGGTCGAGTGCCTGGATGGCGAAACCGGCGGCGGCGGCGAACGCGTCGGGCGCGCCGTCGGCAAGGGTCGCTTCCACGACCGCCCCCTTGAGGCCGGCCACCTTGGTGGCGGTGGACTTCAGCCCTTCGAGGACGGCATCGGTCGGCACGAAGCCGGAAACCGTCACCTTGTCGCCGGCACGGACCGCCGTCAGCGTGTAGGGCGAGACGACGGGGAGGCCCACATCGGCCTCGACCGTGTAGCCGGCGGGCGCCCAGGCGCCGAGGTGGGCGTTGAGCGTGCGCCAGGCGGCCGGATCCGCGGCGGTGCCGCTGACGACGATGCGGCGGTCGGCGATGTCGACCCGGCCGCGGACGAGGAGCGGCAGGAAGTCGAGCGCGTCAGCCGCCACCTCGGCGAAGCCATCCGGCGCGCCGGACGCAAGATCGACCCGGTCGCCGATCGGCGCCTGTCCGGCGGCGGTGCGGGCAAGGCCGAACAGGCGGTTTCGGGTGTCCGGATCCGGCGCGAAGCCGGAGACGACCACGCCGGTGTCGTCGACGGCTGCGGAATAGATGTAGGGCGAGGCGACCGGGCGGGTGACGGCGACGTCGGCCACGGCGTAGCCGGGCGGGAGCGGCGGCAGGCCCGCCTGCAGGCGGGCGTAGGCCTCGTTGCTCGCCGCCTCGCCTGCCACCGACACGGTGGTGTCGGAGAGGATGATGGCGCCGGTCTCGAACGCGGCGAGCAGCGGATAGAGCGCGGCGAGGGCCTCCGCGAAGCCGTTCTCGGGCGCGCCGCGGGCGAGGGTCAGACGGTCATTGTAGGCAAGGTTCGGGACGGCGCGGGTGAAAGCGTCCACCATGCGGGCGCGCTCCGGCCCCGAGGGGGCGCTGCCTTCCAGCGACAGCACGCCGTTCTGGCGAACGAGGCGGACCTCGTAGGGCGACTGCTCCGGCAGAAGGTCGGTGCTCGACATGTCGACGCCGCGCACGCCGAAGAGGCGGGCGACGCGCTGCTCGGCAAGAGCACGGGCGGCCTCGGAGGGGGCGACGCCGGTGAGTGCGACATCGCGGCCGTCAATGTCGGCCGTCGCCCAGCCGGTGATCTCCGGTGCCAGCACCTCCGCCGCCCGGTCGCGAATGGACTGCTCGATGGCGCCGCCTTCGAAGGCGACCGCCCCGATCGTCAACACCCCCGCGACCGTCGCAATCGACGCCGCCTGGACCTTCCAGTCCGCCATGCACGCAACTCCCCACCCGAATCATTTTGCCGACGGGTCTCACGACCCGGGAACTTTTGTCCGGGAGGGTATGTGCGGGCGGCAGGCGGCGCAACGGCGCAAGGGGTCCGGACCTGCGTCATTCTGGGACATGGTTGCCGGAATGCCGCAGCGGCCGTGCGGCGACGCGCGCGGCAGTCCTCTGGCGGCTGCAAAGGCCGGCCGGGACGGAGCGGTGCCAGCGGGATGCGCCGTTCGGGAGGGCGTATCTGGGCCTGCGGCATGGCGCAGACGCGCGAATGGAACAAGGCCCGGCGGGTGCCGGGCCTCGTCCTTGTCGATCGGTAAGGGGCCGAAGCCGATTACCAGGTGCGGGACAGCATGACGAGGCCGGTGAACTCGTCGGTCTCGTCGTAGACGACTTCGGTGGTCAGGGTCAGACCGGACACGATCCCGTAGTCGGCACCGACGGTCGCGCCGAACTCCTCGGCATCGACCTCGTAGCCGACGTTGGCGTAGACGGTCAGAGCCGAAGTCGCCGTGTAGGAGGCGCCGAGAGCCAGGTAGGTCTCTTCCTTGGCATCGTCATAGGCGGCGGAGGCCGCGACCGACAGTTCGTCGGTGACGGTGAACTCGGCGCCGGCCTTCACGAGGAAGGACTCGGTGGCATCCAGGTAGGAGGCCGCGATGGCCGCGGAGCCCCACGGCTGACCGGAGATGCCGACGATGCCCTGAACTTCCCAATCGCCGTCGGACGAGGCAACCAGCTTGTCGCCGCTGTCCGAGATGATGCCGGCGAGACCGACGTAGAAGCCGCCGCCGAGGTCGTCGACCATCACCTGGGCGGTGAGGTCGGTCGAACCGAAGTTGTTGCGATCGGTGTCGCCGTAGACGCCGCCGAAGCCGTCCATGAAGTCGGCCGCGAAGCCGATGGTGAAGTAGCTCAGCTGGATGAAGGCCTTGCCGACTTCGAAGCCAGCGGCGTTCGTGGTCTTGATCTCGAGGAACGACCGCAGGGTGTCGTACTCGGTGGCGGTGCGGGCGTCGAACTGGACGCGACCGTCGGCCTTGAAGGTCACGGCGTCGTCGAAGTCGATCTCGGCCTTGGCGCGGACGCGGCCGGAGATGTCCAGGCAGGTCTCGGTGCCGGGGATGTAGAAGAAGCCCTTGCCGAAGGTGTCGCACACCTTCACGTAGTCAACGGCAGCCGGAACCGGCTCGCCCGGAAGATCGGCGGCAGCAGCGGCCGACACGCTCATGAGGCCCGCGGCGGTGCCGAGCAGGATCGTCTTGATGTTCATAACTTGACCTCCAAAGTCAACCAGAGGAGGAATCCGCTCCGCCGTTCGCGCCGCGCGACCGCCGTTTCCCGGCTATCGCGACCGCATCCCAGAAGCGTTTCCCGTTCGGCGCCGCGGTTCGCCGAGGTCCTCTTCGGGACCCGCCGTATCGCGGCAACTGCGAATGTCCTTGTCAGATTTCGCAGGCTCATGAATTGCCGATGGAGGGGTTCGGATCAACGGCTGAGAGCGCTCCGCCGCCGCAAACAGGCCAGTCGTCCTAGAGTTGTTGCGTTTGTGCAACATGGTATGTAATTACTGAAATATTTTGCGTACTATTTTGGTACTCTCATGCAGCTATAAATTGTTCTGTTGGCCGGGCGACCCCATTGTTCCGGGACTGGCGATGGGGAATCGGTCCGCCGGAAGAACACGGGCCTGAAACGACAAAAGCCCGGCTGGAGCCGGGCTGTTTGCGGTCGGAATCGTGTGTCGAGCTCGCCTCGGGCGACCGGGCCGCGTCAAGCGGCGGTCATCGGACGGCCGGTTCGGATCGCACGGCGTCGGCGCGACCTGGACGTCCTTCGACGGAAACGAAAAAAGGCCCGGCCGAAGCCGAGCCTTTCTCCACCAGTTCCCTTTGGAGGGGGGACCGTCTTACCAGGTACGCGAGAGCTGGACGATGCCCTGGAGGCTGTCGTCGTTGTCGATCTCGGCGTAGGACACTTCACCCGTCAGCACGAGGCCGGAGGTGACGGTGTAGTCGACGCCGATGTTCGCGAAGAGGTCATCGTCCGACTCGTCCTGCATGTCGTAGCGCAGACCGGCGTAGACAGCCGCGGCGTCGCTGAACGCGTAGGACACCGCGCCCGAGAGCATGATGGTCTCGTCGCCGTCGGCGACACCGCCGCGAGCGAACTCTTCCGGCGAGTCGCTGAAGTAAGCGGCAGCCAGACGAGCCGAGAGGCCCTCGAAGACGGTCAGGTCGGCAGTGGCCTTGACCGAGAAGCGATCATCGCTGCCGATGACGCGCTCTTCGTCCGGGATGTACTGCAGCGACAGGTCGAACGAACCCCAGGGCTGGTCGGCGATGCCGATGGCAGCCTGCAGCTCGGGCAGGTAGTCGTCATAGAACTCGTCGCGGAGGTCGTAGTCCGCGGCGGACATGATCGACGCACCGACGTAGAAGCCGCCGCCGATGTCGTCCACGAGGACGGTCAGCTGGGTGGCTTCGTCGTGGTTCTCAACGGCGGCGTCGTTGATGCCGTAGAGGACGTCGGCGTTGTAGAGGTCGCCAGCGAGACCGGCGGTCACGTAGCCGAGCTGGATGAACGCGCCCTCGACGAGGATGCCATCCGAGCTGTTGGTCGCCAGACGGAAGAACGACCGGAGCTGGCCGTATTCGGTCATGGTACGGGCGTCGAAGTCGACGCGGGCGTCGGCGCGGAACTGGACGGTGAAGTCGTCGTCAGCGCCGCTCTCGTAGGCGGTCACGCGGAAGCGGACACGGCCGGAGATGTCGAGGCAGGTCTCGGTGCCGGGGATGTAGAAGAAACCAGCGCCAAAGGTATCGCAAACCTTGACGTAATCCACAGCGACCGGAACCGGCTCACCCGGCAGGTCCGCAGCCTGGGCGCCGGTGACGGCCATCAGGCCGGCGGCCGTGCCGAGCAGGATGCTCTTGATGTTCATTTCCTGACCTCCAAAGTCAACCAGAGGAGAAATCGCCCTGAAGCCTTGTTCCGACAGACGCCGGGAGATCCTGGCATCAGCGGCGTCCGTCACGCGGGCCGATTTCTGTTGTGTCACCGCGCCGCCTTGAAGCGACTGCCACCCCAGACAGTCGGCGGAGCGGTGTTTCACAAGCTCGGTTCGTCCGAACTCGTGCAGTCAAACTGACCGATCGGCCCGTTCCATTCAACAGCGAACATATATCCTGGCGACTACTTGTGGCCGTTTGGAATGCGTTGTTGCATATATATCACGAGCACTACATGCGCCCGAAATGCCTTCGTAAACACGGAGTTAACCCAAAGCCGCCGCACGTGGGGCGGCTGCGGCTTTCCGGGCGGTTTGTGCGGGCTGTGTGACCGGCAAGGGACAGGACGGGCCGCCCGATCGGTCGACGGCTAAGGCCGGCAGCGGGCGATTCCGTAAGCCTAGGCGGCTTCGGAGCGGATCAAGGGTCGACGCCGCGGGCGACGCCGGGCGTGCGGCGCGGAGAGGTATGATGCGCGCACATGGAGCCGCCGGCGCGGTCTCGGCGTGCGGCGGCCGGGGCGAACGAGGACCGTCGGATCAGGACCCCGGTTCGGCCGAGACGGCGTCCGGATGGGGCGGAATCGCCGCCAGATAGGCGGCGATCGCGTCGCGGTCCTCCGCGGGAAGGAGCGCCATGTTCTCCTGCACGGCCACCATGCTGCCGCCGAAGGAATCGTAGTCCGGCTTGAAGCCGCTCTCCAGGGCGTAGGCGATGTCGCTCTCCGACCAGGACTCCAGACCCTCGGCGTGCGGCGTGAGATTGGGAATCACGCCCTTGCCTTCCGGGTTGGCGGCGCCGGCGAGCCAGGTGGCGGTCTGAAGTCCGCCGATCGGACCGCGCGGGGTGTGGCACTCGCCGCAGTGGCCCGGCCCCTCCACCAGATACTGCCCCCGGCGCATCGCGTCGGAGGCATCGGCGGGGAGCGCGACCACGGGCGACGGATCGAGGTAGAGGCGCTTCCAGAGCCCGACGCCGCGCCGCACCGAGAAGGGAAAGCCGAGCTGGTGATCGGCCACCTGGTTGACCACCACCGGCAGGGTGTCGAGGTAGGCCTTCAGGTCGATTACGTCCTCCACGCGCATACGCGCGTACGAGGTGTAGGGAAAGGACGGGTAGTAGTTGGCGCCCTCCGGCGAGGTGCCGTGCATCATGGCGTTGACGAGATCGACCGTGCTCCAGCCGCCGATCCCGGTCTGCGGGTCGGGCGAGATGTTGGGCACGTTGAAGACGCCGAAGGGGGTGTTGAGCGCAAGACCGCCGCCGAGCTTCAGCTTCTCCTCGCCCTTGGCGCCCGGGGCCGCGTGACAGGAGGCGCAGCCGCCGGCGTGGAAGATGCGCTCGCCGTTGGCAAGATCCGCCACGTGGTTCGGCAAGGCCGCCTCGGCCGTGCGAGTCGGCGCGGTGATGAACCAGAAGGCACCGGCGCCGACGACCGCCAGCCCGGAGGCGGCGGCAAGGAGGGTCTTCAGCATCAGGGCGCGGCTCCGCTCGTTGGTCCGCCGACAGCCTAGTGGCGTCAGAAGCCATGTCAAAAAACGGATCGGTGATCGGGGCGGCGAGAAAGCGGCGCCGAAGCGATCCGGTCCGCATCCGGCGCAAGGCTGGCCACCGCCGCCCTCTGGCGACTTCCTCGTCGGAATCACGTAGGCTCCAGCCTTATGCAACCGTCGCATCCTCTCTCCTCGCTCCCGGCCGGCGGACGGCTGACCATCGGCCTCGACGCCCTGGTGGCGAACTGGCGCGACATCCGGGCGCGCGTCGGCGCGGCGGAGACGGCGGCCGTCGTCAAGGGCGACGGCTACGGGCTCGGCGTGGAGCCGGTGGCGCGGGCGCTCGCCGCCGCGGGCTGCCGCACCTTCTTCGTCGCCCTGCCGCGCGGAGGCGTGCGCCTGCGGGCCGTGCTGCCGGACGTGACCATCTATGTGCTGAACGGCTTCTTCGACGGCGCCGGCGCCGTCTACCGGGACGCGCGCCTGCGGCCGGTGCTCGGCAGCCTCGCCGAAGTGGACGCCTGGCTCGCCGAGACGGGTGGCGACGGCGAGCCGGTGGCGCTCCATGTGGACACGGGCATGAACCGGCTGGGGCTGTCGGCGGCGGAGGCAGCGGCGCTGTCGGCCGACGCGGGGCGGCTGGCGCGGCTCCGCCCTGCCCTTCTGATGAGCCATCTCGCCTGCGCGGACCAGCCGGAGCATGTGCTGAACGGCGAGCAGATCCGCCGGTTCGCGGCCGCGCGGGCGCTGTTTCCGGGGGTGCCGGGCTCGCTGTCGAACTCCGCCGGGGTCGATCTCGGGCCGGCGGTGCACCAGGATCTCGTCCGGCCCGGCATCGCGCTCTACGGCGCGCGCTGGGCGGCCAACGTGCCGCCGCTGCGGACGGTGGCGACGCTGGAGGGGCGGCTGATCCAGGTGAACGACGTGCCGCCGGGGGCGGCGGTCGGCTACGGGGCGACGTTCCGGCCGGCGCGGCCGAGCCGGATCGGCGTGGTGTCGGTCGGCTACGCGGATGGGTTCCTCCGCCGGATCGGCGGCGGCGCGACGCCAAGCGGCGCGGTGGCGGCGGTCGCCGGCGTGCGGGTGCCGATCGCCGGACGCATTTCCATGGACATGCTGGCGGTGGACCTCACCGACGCGCCCCGCGAGGCCGCGGTGCGCGGCGGCTGGGTGGAACTGTTCGGCCCGACGGTGCCGATCGACGAAGTCGCGGCGCACGCCGAGACGATCGGCTGGGAGCTCCTCACCGGGCTCGGCGACCGCTACGAGCGGCGCTATCTGGGGGGCTGATCGGGACGCGGGTTATCCGCAGCGGAAATCCACAGCTGCCGGCCGTCGGCGCGTCCCGATCCGCTTGCCTTTCGGCGGCCAAGCCTGTACAAAACAGGAACATCCCCATCCGCATCGCACCTGGAAAGCCCGCCCGCCGATGGCCAAGCGCTCCACCCATTTCGTCTGCCAGACCTGCGGGGCCACCGCGCCGAAATGGACCGGCAAGTGCGAATCCTGCGGTGCATGGAACTCCTATGTGGAGGAGACGGCCGGCAGCGGCATCGGCGGCGCCATCATCGGCCAGAAGGGGCGCCCCATGCGCAAGGGGCGCGTGGTGCCGCTGGTGGCGCTCTCGGGCGAGATCGACCAGGCACCGCGCGTCGCCACGGGCATCGCGGAGTTGGACCGGGTAACCGGCGGCGGTTTCGTGCGCGGGTCGGCGCTCCTTGTCGGCGGCGATCCGGGAATCGGCAAGTCGACGCTGCTGATCCAGGCGGCCGCCACGCTGGCCCGGCTCGGCGCGCGGGTGGTCTACGTGTCCGGCGAAGAGGCGGTGGCGCAGGTGCGGCTGAGGGCCGAGCGGCTCGGCCTTGCGGACGCGCCGGTGGCGCTGGCCGCCGAGACCAGCGTGGAGGACATCCTGACGACGCTCGCAGACGGTCCGGCGCCGCACCTGGTGATCATCGATTCCATCCAGACGCTCTGGACCGAGGTGGTCGATTCGGCCCCCGGCACGGTCGCGCAGGTGCGCACGTCGGCCCAGGCGATGATCCGCTACGCCAAGGAATCGGGCGCGACGGTGGTGCTCGTCGGCCACGTCACCAAGGAGGGCACCATCGCAGGCCCGCGGGTGGTGGAGCACATGGTGGACGCGGTGCTCTATTTCGAGGGCGACGGCGCCCGGCATTTCCGCGTGCTCCGGGCGGTGAAGAATCGGTTCGGCCCGACCGACGAGATCGGCGTGTTCGAGATGACGGGCCGGGGCCTCAAGGAAGTGCCGAACCCGTCGGAGCTCTTCATGGGCACCCGGGACGCCTCGTCGCCAGGGGCGGCCGTGTTCGCCGGCATGGAAGGCACGCGGCCGGTGCTGGTGGAGGTGCAGGCGCTGGTGGCGCCCTCCTCCCTCGGCACGCCGCGACGAGCCGTGGTCGGCTGGGACGGCAACCGGCTGTCGATGATCCTCGCCGTGCTGGAGGCGCACTGCGGCATCCGGTTCGGCCAGCACGACGTCTATCTCAACGTGGCTGGCGGTCTCCGGATCCAGGAGCCGGCGGCGGATCTGGCGGTCGCCGCCAGCCTGGTGTCGTCCCTGGCCGGGGTTGCCCTCGGGCCGGATTGCGTCTATTTCGGCGAAGTCAGTCTGTCGGGTGCGGTCAGGCCGGTGGCCCATGCGGCCAGCCGTCTCAAGGAAGCCGAAAAGCTGGGATTCTCCCGCGCGGTGGCGCCGAAAGGCGGACCGGGCGAAGACTCCTTGACGGCCATCCGAGTCGGTGAGGTCATGGAGCTCGCGGATCTGGTCGCACGGATCGCCGGGGGCTCTCGCCCGCGGGTCACGGCGGCCGAGCCGCGCGCGGTCCGCGCCTGAGGCTGTCGCGGCGCGGATCGACCGACAGGCCCAGACCGGGGGGCCCGGTGACATCGGGGAATGGCTGACGATGCCGATCACACTCCTGGACGGGATCCTTCTCGTCATCATGCTGATCTCGGCCATGCTCGCCATGATCCGAGGGTTCGTGCGCGAGGTGCTGTCGATCGCCGCCTGGGTGTCGGCGGCGGCGGCTGCCTTCTTCTTCTATGACGACGTGCTGCCCTTCGTGCAGCAGCACGTGGCGCAGCGCCAGATCGCCATCGCGGTGGCGGCCGGCGGCGTGTTCCTGATCACCCTGATGGTGGTGTCCTTCATCACCATGCGCATCTCTGACTTCGTGCTCGACAGCCGGATCGGGCCGATCGACCGCACCTTCGGCTTCGTGTTCGGGGCGGCCCGCGGCCTCCTCCTGGTGGTGGTCGGCATGCTCTTCTTCAACTGGTTCATCCCGGAGGAGCGGGCGCAGCCGAGCTGGGTGGTTGACGCCAAGTCCAAGCCGCTTCTGAACGCCATCGGCGGGCAACTGCTGGCGGCGCTGCCGGAGGATCCGGAGAAGGAGATCCTGGAGCAGTTCCAGAACCCGCTCCGCGACGACGGCTCCACGCCGCCGCCGGACGGCGAGACCGGCCGCACGGATCCGGCCTACCGCTCCGGCGAACGGCAAGGCCTCGACCAGCTGATCCAGTCGACCGAGGCGCCGCGCAATTGAGACCTGCCGGCTTCCTTTAGAGCGATGTCTTGTCGACCTGACCCGTCCGTCAAGCCGGCAATCGTTTCAGTGCTTCGGCGGCTTGGCGGCGAGGCCCGACGAAAGCCGATGGTCCGGCCGTATGATTCGCCTGTCATCGGGACTATATAGAGGGCGCAAACGGGCGCCGGCGCCCGAATGGCCTTCCGGAGACGAGACATGGACGACTTCACGATGCACCCGTTCGACGCGGGTGAGGATGACCGATTCCACGAGGAATGCGGCGTCTTCGGCGTCTACGGCGCAGCGAACGCGGCGGCGCTCACCGCCCTCGGTCTCCATGCGCTCCAGCACCGCGGCCAGGAGGCGGCGGGCATCTGCTCCTTCGACGGCCGGCAGTTCTACACCGAGCGGCACATCGGCCTCGTCGGCGACAACTTCACCAAGCCGTCCGTGATTGCCCGCCTGCCCGGCGACCGAGCGATCGGCCACACCCGCTATTCCACGACGGGCGGCTCCGGCATCCGCAACGTCCAGCCGCTGTTCGCCCAGTACACGGGCGGGGGCTTTGCCATCGCGCACAACGGCAACCTCACCAACGCCATGACGCTGCAGAAGGAATTGCAGCGCCGCGGCTCCATCTTCCAGTCCACCTCGGACACGGAGACCATCCTGCATCTGGTGGCGACGAGCCCCAAGGTGCGCCTGGTGGATCGGCTCGTGGACGCCATGTCCCGGGTGGAGGGCGCCTATTCGCTGGTGGCCATCTCCAACAAGAAGATGATCGGCTGCCGCGACCCGCTCGGCATCCGCCCGCTCATCCTCGGTGACCTGGAGGGCGCCCTGGTGCTCGCCTCGGAAACCTGCGCGCTCGACATCATCGGCGCCCGTTTCGTGCGCGAGATCGAGCCCGGCGAGATGGTGATCATCACCGACGAGGGCATCGAGAGCATCAAGCCGTTCGGTCGCACGGCCTCGCGCTTCTGCATCTTCGAATACGTCTACTTCGCCCGGCCGGATTCGGTGTTCAGCGGCACCTCGGTCTACGAGGTGCGCAAGCGGATCGGCGCCGAACTGGCGCGCGAGAGCGGCGTCGACGCCGACATCGTCATTCCGGTGCCGGACAGCGGCACCCCGTCGGCCATCGGTTTCGCCCGGGCGGCGGACCTGCCATTCGATCTCGGCATCATCCGCAACCACTATGTGGGCCGCACCTTCATCGAGCCGACCGATTCGATCCGCCACATGGGCGTGAAGCTGAAGCACAACGCCAACCGGACGGTGATCCAGGGCAAGCGCATCGTGCTCGTCGACGATTCGATCGTGCGCGGCACCACGTCGGTGAAGATCGTGCAGATGATGCGCGATGCCGGCGCGACCGAGGTGCACATGCGCATCGCCTCGCCGCCGACCCGCGACAGCTGCTTCTACGGGGTCGACACGCCGGAAAAGGGCAAGCTCCTCGCCTCGCGCATGTCGATCCAGGAGATGACCGCCTACATCGGCGTCGACAGCCTCGCGTTCCTCAGCATCGACGGGCTCTACCGGGCCGTCGGGCAGGCCAAGCGGGACAATGTGATCCCGCAATACTGCGACGCCTGCTTCACGGGCGAATATCCGACCGCGCTCACCGACCAGTCGTCCGACCCGTCGGTGCGCCAGCTGACCCTGCTGGCCGAAGCCCGCTGACACCCCGCATCGTCCGGCCGTTCGCTACGGCCGGACCTCCTGATGATCGACGCCGAAGAGATCCGATGTCCGAGACGACCGACAAACGCATCGCCCTCGTCACCGGCGCCTCCCGCGGGATCGGGCAGGCGGTGGCGATGGAACTGGCGCGCGCCGGCCACCACGTGGTGGCGGTGGCGCGGACGGAAGGCGGGCTGACCGACCTCGACGACGCCATCCGGGCGATCGGCGGCACGACCACGCTGGTTCCCATGTCGCTGACCGACACGGACGCCATCGACCGGCTCGGCGCAGCGCTGTTCGAGCGCTACGGCCGGCTGGACGTGCTGGTGGCGAACGCCGGCATGCTCGGCCCCCTGTCGCCGGTCGGCCACGTGAAGCCGAAGGCCTTCGACGAGGTGATGGCCGTGAACGTGACGGCCAACTTCCGGCTGATCCGATCGCTCGACCCGCTGCTGCGACGCTCCGCCGCCGCCCGCACCCTGTTCGTTTCCGCGGGCACCGCCCACAAGTGCCGTCCCTACTGGGGGCCCTATTCCGTCTCCAAGGCGGCGCTGGAGGCGCTGGTGCGCACCTATGCGGCGGAGGTGGAATCCTTCGGCATCACAGCCAATCTCCTCAGCCCCGGGCCGCTCCGCACCCGCATGCGGGCCGAGGCCATGCCGGGCGAGGATCCGATGACGCTGAAGACGCCGGAGGATCTGGCGCCGTACGTGGTGGCGGCCGTCTCGGTGGCCGAGACCCGCACGGGCCTCATCTACGATTTTCCGTCCCTCTCCTGGACGGAACCACAGGCCCCTCGCCCGGTTTGACCAGCGACCGGCCGAAGCCCCCGCGACCCTGCGTCTCCTTCCAGGCGACGGGTTCGAGGGGCTAAGCCTTGGATGACTGAAAGGAACCGTTATGACGGTCGAAACCTGGACGCCCGCCCACGCCCCCGCGACGGTCGACGCGCTGCCGAAGCGCGACACTTGGCTGTCGATCCGGCGCGGGCTCACCGGGCGCTGCCCCCATTGCGGCGAGGGGAAGCTGTTCGGCCGCTACCTAAAGGTGGTCGACCGCTGCGCGGCCTGTGGCGAGACCTATTCGCACCACCGGGCCGACGACCTGCCGCCCTACCTCACCATCATCATCGTCGGCCATCTGGTGATCCCGGCGGTGCTGTGGACCGAGCAGGCCTTCTCGCCCGCCGATTGGGTGCAGATGGCGGTCTGGGTGCCGGTGACGCTGATCCTGACGCTTCTCATGCTGCAGCCCATCAAGGGCGGTGTGGTGGGCCTGCAATGGGCCAACTACATGCACGGCTTCCATCCGTCCGGGCCCGACGATGCGGACCCGACCTACGTGCCGAACCCGGAGGGCTCGCGTGGCGGCTGACGTCGCGGCAACGATCGCCAAACCCGTCCCCCCCAAGAAGAAGGCGCTCGTCCCACGGGACGCCGCCACCCTCCTCGTTCTCGACCGCACCCTGTCCGGCGTCCACGTGCTGATGGGCAAGCGGCGCGACGACCTCGCGTTCAATCCGGGCGCCTATGTGTTCCCGGGCGGGCGCGTGGATCCGACCGACGGGTTCGTGTCGGCGGATGTCGACATGCCGGACCGGTTGCGCGACCGGCTTCTCGACCGCATGCGGCCGAAGCCCTCGCGCCGCCGGGCGCGGGCGCTGCTGGTGGCGGCGCTCCGCGAGACCGCGGAGGAGACCGGCTATCTGATCGGCCGCCGCGACGGCGGCTTCGCCAAGGCGCCGCCGGACGGCTTCCAGCCGTTCGTCGACAAGGCGGTGGGCCTCGACCTCGCCACGCCGGTGCTGATCGGGCGCGCCATCACGCCGGTGAAGCGCCCGCGCCGGTTCGACGCCCGCTTCTTCGCCGTGTGGGCGGACGACGCGGTGGCGGTGGTGCCGGAGTCGCCCGTGCCGCCGGACAACGAGCTTTCGGACGTGCGCTTCGTGCCGCTCGAAGAGACCGGCCGGCTGGACCTGCCGCGCATGACCAAGATCATGCTGGCGGAACTCGACACCCGGCTCGCCGCCGATCCGCGACTCACCCTCGATCTGCCGGCCCCCTTCTTCGTGCCGTTCGGCGAGAAGCACCGGCGGGACGAAATCTAATCCGTCCGCCGAAACCGGCTTTCACTGTGGCGGCGCTCGGCAGGCTTGCGGCGACGGCGAGGGTCGGGTCATCTGCGCGCAGGTCCCGACCGGAGCATTCCTCATGCAGCCCCTCGCCGACGGCTACCACCCGCTCGCCCCCGGCAAGCTCGCCACGCTCGTCACCTTCCTGGAGATGAAGGCCCGGCCGGCGCGGCCCCTTCGCCCTGCCCCGGCCGGCTATCAGCTGAAGCCGGTGGAGCGCTGGGACATCGCCGCCTACAAGACGCTCTACACCGAGATCGGCTGGGAGTGGCTGTGGACGTCGCGCCTCCTCATCGACGAGGCGGACCTCGACCGGCGCCTGCACGCGCCGGAGACGCTCTCCTTCGTGCCGGAGCGGGACGGGCGGCCGATGGGCATCCTGGAGATGGACTTCACAGAGCCGCGCGAGCCGGAGATCGCCTTCTTCGGCCTGGTGCCGGACGCGATCGGCGGCGGTGTCGGCGGCTGGCTGATGGACGAGGCGATCGCGCTCGCCTTCGACCGGCGGCAGGCGCGGCGGCTCTGGCTGCACACCTGCCACTTCGACAGCCCACAGGCCCTGCCCTTCTACATGGCGATGGGGTTCACGCCTTTCGCCCGCGCCGTGGAGGTGTTCGACGACCCGCGCCTCCTCGGCAAGCTCGACCCGGGGGCCGGCCCGCACGTGCCGGTCATCGCCAACGCCCGGCTGCCGCACGAGGGATGAGCGAAGGTCCGGGCCGGTGATGGCCGGGATCGAGGATGCTATGCCAGCCGGTCTGTAAGCCGGGTTCTGTAAGCGGTTGCCCGCCTGACGACCATTCATCTGGGACGCCCGTTGCCGGACGCCTCGCGCAACCTACCCGGGCGACTGGCTCGGAAACGAGCTGGGTTGCCCCGCGCCGCCCCTATTCGGTCTTGCTCCCGGTGGGGTTTGCCGTGCCGGTTCCGTTGCCGGTCCCGCGGTGGGCTCTTACTCCACCGTTTCACCCTTACCCCGGCACGCCAGGGCGGTTTGTTTTCTGTGGCACTTTCCCTAGGGTCGCCCCCGCCGGGCGTTACCCGGCACCGTGTTTCCGTGGAGCCCGGACTTTCCTCCCGAACGCGCTTTCGCGCCTTGTTCGAGCGGCCGTCCAACCGGCTGGCGTGCGGGGTGTGGCACGCGGGCGCCGGGGGGTCAAGGGCGCGGCCGGCGGGTTCGGCGCCGCGCCTCCCCCGCTCCGGCCGCGTGCGTCATCAGCCGGTTGCCTCAGAGCGAGGCGACGTAGCGGTTGACCTTGGAGCAGTAGGCGCGGACGCCCTTGGTCATGCGCTTGGCCGCGTGGCCGCCGTTGTAGCGCAGGATCGTGCCGCAGGTGTCGCCGCCGGCCATCTGGTAGGCCTTGGCGAGATAGAGCATGCCCCAGCGGATGTTGGTGTCCGGATCGTAGAGATCCTTGGTGCTGCCCAAGTAGCCGATGCCGCGCGCCGTCGCCGGCTTGATCTGCATCAGACCCACTTCGCCGGCGCGCCCGCGGGCCCGCGGGTTGAAGCGGCTTTCCACATGGACGACCGCCTCGGCGAGGTCTGCCGGAACCCCATGCGCCTTGGCGTGTTTCTGGATGAGAGCCCGGATGGCGGTCGGCGCGGTGTTGCTGGCGGACGGCGCAGCCTTGGACTCCGTGGTCGTCTCCACGTCCGGGGCCGGTTCCTCGTTGGCGCGCTGGGCGCGGCGGATCATGTCGAGGAGGCTCTTCGGCTCGTCGTCGGCCGGCTCGACCGACGCAGTGTCGATCTTCGCGCCCTTGTCAGTGTCGGACGCCGCCCAGGCTGCGTTTGCGTTTAAGGCAACTGCCGCCACAACGACAGCGCTCAGCAGCGCGATGCGTCCGCCCATCAGATCATTCATTCCGCTAAACCCACTTTTTGTTAAGTCTTGATGGGCTCTTCTTCGCGGCTCAATGAGGCAGAATTGGGCCATAAGCCAAAACGCGGAAATCTGATCGCTCAGACGAAAACTAAATCTATCCTATACTGTCGAGGGGGCGGGCATCTTACCGGACCATGCGGCGGTAGCAGGGCGCAAATGCGGCCATTTCGCGATCGGGCTGCGCGCGGACGTCGCACGACCCCGCTCCGGCCCTTCGGCATGGCGACGGATCGGGACGCCCGGCGGCGGGTCCGGACCGGCGGGACCCTGTGCGGGACGGTCTCGATCAAGAGAGGCTCGGCAACGCCTTCAGCAGCTGGTGCAAGGTGTCGATGGTGGAGACGTCCGCCACCCCGTCGACCCGTGATGGCCGGAAATGGCGCTGGAAGGCCGTCACCACGGCGGCCGTCTGCGGGCAGAAGGTGCCGGAGATCGGCACCTCGTAGCCGTAGATGGCGAGCATGGACTGCAGCGCCTCGATCGGCTGCCCGCTCTCGCCGCGCTGCAGGAAGCGCCCGCCGCGAATGGGCGCCGGCGCCACGTGGTGGCCGACCCCGGCGGCGGCGAGGCGGTCCCAGGGGAAGAGCTCGCCCGGATCCTCCTTGCGGGTCGGGGCCACGTCCGAGTGGGCCACCACGTTGCGCGGCGGAATGGGATGGCGATCCAGGATGGCGAGGCAGAGATCCGTGACCGCCTCGATCTGCCGGTCCGGGAACGGCCGGTACCCCCACTCGTGGCCCGGGTTGGCGATCTCGATACCGACCGACCGGCTGTTCACGTCGCCCGCCCCGCGCCAGGACGAGCGTCCGGCGTGCCAGGCGCGGCGGCCCTCGTCGACCAGCCGGTGGATCCGTCCGTCCTCGTGCACATACCAGTGGCAGGAGACCTCGCTGCGCGTGTCGCAGAGCCAGGAAAGCGCCTGATCCGCCGACGGCATGCCGGTGTAGTGGAGGACGAGCATGTCGACGGGCACGCCCTCCGGGCGCGGGCCGTGGTTGGGCGACGGGCAGTCGGTGATCGGACCGGTCATCGGGAGAGGGTCATTCCGCTTCGCGCAGGCGCGCCACGTAGCGGGCCATCATGTCGATCTCCAGGTTGACCCTGTCGCCGGCGCGCGACGCGCCCCAGGTGGTCACCGTCAGGGTGTGCGGGATCAGGAAGACCGAAAAGGTATCCGCGCCGACGTCGTTCACCGTCAGCGAGGTGCCGTCGAGGGTGACGGATCCCTTCTGGGCGATGAAGCGCGCCAGGGGCTTCGGCACCTTGAAGGTGAGCTTGGCCATGTCGCCCACGTTCTCGCGGGCGATCAGGTCCGCCACCCCGTCCACGTGGCCGGTGACGATGTGGCCGCCGAGCTCGTCGCCGATCTTCAGCGCCCGCTCCAGGTTGATGCGCGTGCCGGGCTGCCAGCCGCCGAGGGTGGTCTTGTCGAGGGTCTCGATGGAGGCCTCCACGTCGAACCAGTTGCGACCGCCGTCCCGGCCCTTGGCGATGACCGTGAGGCAGGCGCCGGAATGCGCGATGGAGGCGCCGAGCGCGATGCCGTCCGGGTCGTAGGCGGTGGCGATGGTCAGCTTCACGCCGGTCTCGCGCGGAGTGATGGAGACGACTTCGCCGACGTCGGTGATGATCCCGGTGAACATGTCAGCCGATTTCCTTGCGGACCAGTTGGATGAGCCGATCGTCGCCGAGCCGGCGCCGAAGGCGGGTTTGAAAGCGCGGGCTCGCGATGAGATCCTCGACGGGCAGTCCGGCGAGCGCCGGCACGCCGCCGGCCCCGATCGTTACGGACCCGAACACCAGTTGGACCTCGTCCACGAGATCCTCCTCGATCAGCCGCCGGGCGACGGTGGACCCGCCTTCGACCATCAGCCGCGTGAGACCCTTCTGGCCCATCTGGAAGAGCACGTCGGCGAAATCGACCCCGCCGGACCTGTCCCGCTCGGCGACCGCGATGGAGACGCCTGCGTCCGCCAGGGTCTCCACCGCGTCGGAGGGCGCGTCGGGCGCGGTGAAGATCCAGGTCGGCACCGTGCGGGCCGTCGCGACGATCTTCGCCGTCGGCGGGGTGCGCGCCATGCTGTCGAGGATGATGCGGACCGGCGACCGGTCGAACAGGCCGGGCAGCCGGCAGGTCAGCTCCGGGTCGTCGGCCAGCACGGTGCCGACGCCGACCAGGATGGCGTCGTTCTCCAGACGGAGCGTGTGGGCGTAGGCGCGCGACAGCGGACCGGAGATGGAAATCTGGCCGTCGCCTTCCCGGCCGATGCAGTGGTCGGCCGAAAGCGCGAGCTTCAGCATCACCCGCGGGCGGCCGAGGCGGATGCGGGTGACGTGGCCGGAGAGATCGTACCGGGCGTCGCGCTCGCAGCAGCCGCAGGTGACGATGACGCCGGAGCGGCGGAGGAGTTCGTGGCCGCGGCCGGCGACCCGCGGGTCCGGGTCCTCGATGCCGGTGACCACGCGGGAAACGCCGGCGCGGATGAGCGCCTCCGAACAGGGCGGCGTGCGGCCGTGGTGGGAGCACGGCTCCAGCGTGACATAGGCCGTGGCGCCGCGGGCCCGCTCGCCCGCCATGGCAAGCGCAACCGCCTCCGCGTGAGGACGGCCGCCCGGAGCGGTGGTGCCGCGGCCGACGACCTCCGGGCCGTTCGGGCCGAACTGCACCAGGAGGGCGCCGACGGACGGATTGGGCCAGGCGACGCCGTTGTTCCGCCGGCCGAGCGCCAGGGCGGCCGCCATGAAGCGGCGGTCCAGCTCCGGGTCGACGGTTGGGCGCTTCACGGCGCCAGGGGCACGCACCGGCCGGTTCATGGGCATGAGATCCTGATGACGATCGTCGTCGGCAGTGGTGGCACGCCGCATGCCGCACTGCAACGCGCGATGTGGCGACCTATTCTCCGGGAGAATCCGATGTAAGCTCGCCGATCAGGGTCTCGAAGTCCTTGGCTTCGCGAAAGTTGCGATAGACGGAGGCGAAGCGCACGTAGGCGACGTCGTCGAGACCCTTGAGGCCGTCCATCACCAATTGGCCGATCTGCTCGGCGGAGACATCGGACTCGCCGTTGCTCTCCAGTTGGCGCACGATGCCGCTGACCATCCGCTCGATCTTCTCCGGCTCCACCGGCCGCTTGCGCAGCGCCACGGACACGGACCGCATCAGCTTGTCGCGGTCGAACGGCACGCGCCGGCCGCTTCGCTTCAGGACCGTGAGCTCGCGCAGTTGCACCCGCTCGAAGGTGGTGAACCGGCCGCCGCAGGTGGAGCAGACCCGCCGGCGCCGGATGGCACCGCCGTCCTCGGTCGGACGGCTGTCCTTCACCTGGGTATCGTCTCCGCCGCAATAGGGACAACGCATGAAACGCCCCTCCCCGGGGCATCGGGCCAAGAGAATCGGATCTGCCGAGAAGTAGCGTACCGCGCGGAATAATTCACCCGTTCCGCCCACCGAACCCGACGCGGCCCGATCCGGCACCGAAATTGCCGGGCATCAACGGTTCGTCGCCGCGCCTCGGATAGACTGGACGGCAGCCAGCAGAATCGGACCTGTCGATGCACTCCGAGATCCCCGACCTTCGCGAACTCATCGTCTTTTTGGCCGCCGCCGGGGTGATCGTGCCGCTGGCGCAGCGCATGCGCGTCAGTCCGGTGCTGGGATTCCTGCTCATCGGCCTCCTGATCGGACCCTACGGCGCCGGGCGCCTCGCCGACAGCGTGCCGCTGATCGGCTACCTGACCATCGCCGATCATCCGGGCATGCACCTTCTGGCGGAACTTGGGGTGGTGCTCCTCCTCTTCGTCATCGGGCTGGAGCTTTCGGTGGACCGGCTGATCGCCATGCGCCGGCTGGTGTTCGGGTTCGGGGGCGCCCAGGTGTCGGTGACGGCCCTGGTGATCGGCCTCATCGCCTTTCTCTTCGGCAACACCCTGCAGGCCAGCATGGTGCTCGGCCTTTGTCTCGCGCTCTCGTCGACGGCGATCGTGATGCAGCTCCTGACCGAGCACCGCCAGCTCGGCTCGCCAACCGGCCGGGCGGCCTTCTCGGTGCTGCTGCTGCAGGACCTCGCGGTGGTGCCCATCCTCTTCCTGGTGGGTCTCTTCAGCGCCGGAGAGACCGAATCCCCGGCCCTTGCCTTCCTGACCTCCGTCGCCGAGGCGGTGGCGGTGATCGCGGTGATCGCCATCGCGGGCCGGCTTCTGGTGCGCCCCCTCTTCCGTCTGGTGGGCGCCACTGGCAGCCGCGAGCTCTTCATGGCGACGGTGCTTCTGGCGGTGATCGGCACCGCCTGGATGACGGCGGCGGCGGGGCTTTCCATGGCGCTCGGCGCCTTCCTCGCCGGCCTGCTCCTCGCCGAGACCGAATACCGACACCAGATCGAGGTGGACGTGGAGCCGTTCAAGGGCCTCCTCCTCGGCGTGTTCTTCATCTCGATCGGCATGGGCATCGACCCGCTGGTGGTGCTGCCGGATGTCTGGCGCATGCTGATGGGCGTCGTCGGGCTCCTCGTCATCAAGGCGAGCCTGCTCTTTGCCATCGGCCTCCTGTTCCGCCTGCCAAAGCCGGTGGCGGCGGAGACCGCCATCCTGCTCGGACAGGCCGGGGAGTTCGCCTTCGTGGTGATCTCGCTCTCGGTCGCCGGCGGCGTGATCGAGCCCGGCATCGCCCAGTACATGCTGATCGTGACGGGGCTTTCCATGATGCTGACGCCGCTGATGGCGCGGCTCGCCCGGTCGGCGGCGCTTCACCTGGAAGCGCGCGAACGGTCGGCCAACACGGACAGGCCGGACGGCGGGGCGGAGGGGCTGGACCGGCACGTGGTGGTGGCCGGATACGGCCGGGTGGGCCAGATGCTCGGCTCGCTCCTCGACGAACAGTCGGTCGCCCATGTGGGGCTGGACCTCGACGCCGTGCTGGTGTCGCGCTTCCGCAAGGACGGCGCGGCCGTCTACTTCGGCGACGCCAGCCGGCCGGAGATCCTCGACAAGGTGGGCATCGACCGGGCGAGCGCCTTCGTGGTCACCATGGACAGCATGGCGGCGAGCGAACGGATCGTGCGGGCGGTCCGCACCTCCCGGCCGGGGCTGCCCATCTACGTGCGCGCGCGGGACTCCGGGCATGCGCACCGGCTGGTGGAGGCGGGCGCCACGATGGCGGTGCCGGAGACGATCGAAGCGAGCCTGCAGCTCGGCGAGGCGGTGCTCTCGGGCGCCGGCCTGCCGGAGGACGCCGCCCGCGCGGTTGTGGAGACCCGCCGGCTGGCCGAGCGGTCGCGCTACAGCCGGCACTAACGGATCAGGGCGGTCGTGGCCACGAAAAAGGACCCGCGGATCGCTCCGCGGGTCCCGATGGTCTGTTCCGATCGCGCGACGGCTCAGGGCGTCTTCAGCGGCACCTTGGGCACGAGGCTGCGGCGCGGCTTGTCGCCGCCGTCCGGGGCCGGGCCGCTGGAGGCCGCCGGCTTGGACGGCTTCTTCGGCGGACGGCGGGCGGCCTTCTTCTCCTCGGCCGCCTCCTCGCCCTCGACCTTGCGCTTCAGCGCCGGATCCGGGATGGAGTCGAGCTTGAGGCCGGTCTCGCCGTCTTCCAGCGTCTCCACCGAGACCTTCACCGTGCCGCCCTTCTTCAGGACGCCGAAGAGCACCGCGTCCGCGAGCGGGCGCTTGATGTACTCCTGGATCACGCGGCCGAGCGGACGGGCGCCCATGCGCTCGTCGTAGCCCTTGACGGCCAGCCAGTCGATCGCCTCGTCGGTCAGCTCGAACGTCACGTTGCGGTCGGCGAGCTGAGCCTCCAGCTGCATGACAAACTTCTGCACCACCGAGCGCACCACCTCGGCCGGCAGGGCGCCGAACGGGATGATGGCGTCAAGCCGGTTGCGGAATTCCGGCGTGAACAGGCGGTTGATCGCCTCCTCGTCGTCGCCTTCCCGCTTCGACCGGGTGAAGCCCACCGCCGCCTTGGCCATGTCGGCCGCGCCGGCATTGGTGGTCATGATCAGGATCACGTTGCGGAAGTCGACCTGCTTGCCGTTGTGGTCGGTCAGCTTGCCGTGGTCCATCACCTGCAGAAGGATGTTGAAGAGGTCCGGGTGGGCCTTCTCGATCTCGTCCAGCAGGAGGACGCAGTGCGGGTGCTGGTCGACGCCGTCGGTCAGCAGGCCGCCCTGGTCGAAGCCCACATAGCCCGGGGGCGCGCCGATGAGGCGGCTCACGGTGTGGCGCTCCATGTACTCCGACATGTCGAAGCGGATCATCTTGACGCCGAGCACCGCCGCCAGCTGACGGGCCACCTCGGTCTTGCCGACACCCGTGGGGCCGGAGAAGAGGTAGTTGCCGATCGGCTTCTCCGGCTCGCGCAGGCCCGCCCGGGCGAGCTTGATGGCCGACGCCAGCGTGGTGATGGCCTTCTCCTGGCCGTAGACGACGCGCTTCAGGCTCTGCTCCAGGTGCTCCAGCACCTCGGCGTCGTCCTTGGACACGCTCTTCGGCGGGATGCGGGCCATGGTGGCGATCGTGTTCTCGATCTCCTTGACGCCGATGGTCTTCTTCCGGCGGTTCTCCGGCAGCAGCATCTGCGAGGCGCCCGTCTCGTCGATCACGTCGATCGCCTTGTCGGGCAGCTTGCGGTCGTTGATGTAGCGGGCCGACAGTTCCACCGCCGCCTTGATGGCGTCGTTGGTGTAGCGGACGCGGTGGTAGTCCTCGAAGTAGGGCTTCAGGCCCTTCAGGATTTCGATGGCGTCCGGGATGGTCGGCTCGTTCACGTCGATCTTCTGGAAGCGCCGGACGAGGGCCCGGTCCTTCTCGAAGAACTGCCGGTATTCCTTGTAGGTGGTGGACCCGACGCAGCGCAGCGTGCCGGAGGCAAGAGCCGGCTTCAGGAGGTTGGACGCGTCCATGGCGCCGCCCGAGGTCGCGCCGGCGCCGATCACCGTGTGGATCTCGTCGATGAACATCACCGCGCCGGGATAGTTCTCGATCTCCTTGACGACCTGCTTCAGCCGCTCCTCGAAGTCGCCGCGGTAGCGGGTGCCGGCGAGAAGCGCGCCCATGTCGAGGGCGAAGATGGTGGAGCCCATCAGCACCTCCGGCACGTCGCCTTCGACGATCCGCTTGGCGAGGCCCTCGGCGATGGCGGTCTTGCCGACGCCGGGATCGCCCACGTAGAGCGGGTTGTTCTTGGAGCGCCGGCAGAGCACCTGGATCGTCCGGTTGATCTCGTCGGCACGGCCGATGAGCGGGTCGATCTTGCCCTTTTTGGCCTTCTCGTTGAGGTTGACGCAGTAAGCCTCGAGCGCGTCGGTCTTCTTCTTCTCGCCGCCCGGACCCTCGGTCGCCGCGGCGTCCTCGTCCGCGCCGCGCGCCGGACGGCTGTCCGACATGCCCGCCCGCTTGGCGATGCCGTGGCTGATGTAGTTGACCGCGTCGTAGCGGGTCATATCCTGCTCCTGCAGGAAGAAGGCCGCGTGGCTCTCCCGCTCGGCGAAGATGGCGACGAGCACATTGGCGCCCGTGACCTCGTCGCGCCCGGACGACTGGACGTGGATGACCGCGCGCTGGATGACGCGCTGGAAGCCGGCGGTCGGCTTGGACTCCTCACCGAGTTCGGTGACGAGGTTGTCGAGTTCGGTGTCGACATACTCGACGAGATTGCGCCGCAGCAGGTCGAGATCGACGTTGCACGCCCGCATGACGGCGGCCGCGTCCTGGTCCTCGATCAAGGCCAGCAGCAGATGTTCGAGCGTCGCATATTCCTGGCGCCGCTCATTGGCCAGGGCGAGGGCCTGGTGCAGGGCCTTTTCGAGGCTACGGGAGAATGACGGCACGGGCGTACCTCACTTCTTTTCCATGACGCACTGCAGAGGGTGCTGATGACGCCGGGCGAAATCCATCACCTGGGTGACCTTCGTCTCGGCCACTTCGTAGGTGTAGACCCCGCATTCCCCGACGCCGTGATGATGTACGTGGAGCATGATCCGGGTCGCTTCTTCCCGCCCCTTGTTGAAGAAGCGCTCCAACACATGCACGACGAACTCCATGGGCGTGTAGTCGTCGTTCAGAATGAGAACGCGGTACATGCTCGGCTTCTTGGTCTTCGGCCGCGTTTTCGTAACGACGCCGGTGCCGTTGTCGTTGTCGTCAGACTCGTTCCGGCGGTTGTCTTTGCTCATCGTGACCGCAAAGCCTGTCTCTTCTCGGTAATCGCCGACCCGACGCTGATGGGTTTCGCTCCACCCGTCGGGGAGACGGGCGGGACGGGACGCGCTCGGCTTGGACCAGACCGGCTCTCCCGAACCGGTCGCGACAGACGGCCCGAGCGGCCTCGGCAGAACCCCATATAGGGTGCCCCCTTCATCCAAAACAGGTCGGCTTCGGTTCCTCATGTTGAGGGAGTCGAACACGTCCCGCGGCGTTTGTGAAGACGAGACTTTCATCGACGTTGCCACAGGTGTTCCGCGGCGGACGCGCGCCTTCCGGGCAAACGGAAAGAGGCCCGGTGCAGGGCACCGAGCCTCTCAATTCCGCGTGATGAACGCCTGGCGTCGCCCGTCGACGGGCGCCGGCCTTACTTGGCGAACTTGACGCCGAAGCTCTCGTACGGCTTCACCATCTCCTTGGCGAGGTCCATGTAGAGTTCGGTCATCTTGGTGGCCTGACCGACCGCTTCCTCGTAGGACTTCTTGAGGAATTCCGACTGGATCTCCATCACGGCGTCGAGCGACTTGGCGCCCATCAGCTTCTCGCCATGCTTGCTGAAGTCCTCGACGGACTTCTTGGAGTAGTCGGTCGCCTCGACGGCGATCGCCTGGAAGCCCTTCGACACGACGCCGGCCGACTTGATGGCGTTCTCCATGTTGTCCTTGATCAGCTTCTGGACGTCTTCATAGCCATTGGTCATCGGGGCATTCCCTTGCGCTGCTGGATGTCGGTCTCCCGATCCGCACTGCACAGTCCATGCGCAGTTCCGCTCGGGGTTGTGCGGATTATATGCAATGCCACAGGTCCGTCAAGATTTTTTGTGCAGCGCACAACAGAAACCAAGGACTATGAGACGAAGGTCGACCCGCCGGCCTCCTCTATAGACGGCCCGCCCGGGGAGGATGGGCGCCCTCTGGTCGGCTTGGCACAAGCAAGCCGGCTCAGGCTGGAAAGCAGTGGCGGACCGGTGGTCGGCACCGCCGCCGAACCCGAGCCGATCATCCGACGGCCCCGCTTCCGCTCGCGCTGCGCCGCAACAGGACCGTTTAACTTTACCGAATGGTAACCGCGATCCCTCTACCTTGACCGTCATGGGGGCACGGCCTCCGGGGGTGCCTTTGCGGTCACCCGCCGAGGCTGCCGATCGCAGGCGACGAGGTCGGCTGTCGGACGAACTCGCTCAACCGCGGGGATGTGCACGTGTTTTGTAAGCGTTTCCAGGTCAATCCGCGCGTTCGCGTCGCGGTTCGTGGTGTGGCTGCGGCGGTTCTCGCCCTCGGCATGGTGGCCGCGGCCCCGAAGATCAGCGAAGCCAATCCGAAATATGCGGCGATCGTGGTGGATACCGCGACCGGCAGCGTCCTCTATGAGGCGAACCCGGACGCGCGCCGCTATCCGGCCTCGCTGACCAAGATGATGACGCTCTATGTCCTCTTCGAGGATCTGGAGCGGGGTCGCTTCAAGCTGAGCTCCGAGTTGAAGGTGTCGAAGAACGCGGCCGCGCAGGCGCCGTCGAAGCTCGGCCTGCGGGCCGGCGGCACCATCAACGTGGAGGACGCCATCAAGGCGCTGGTGACCAAGTCGGCGAACGACGCGGCGGCGGCCATCGGCGAGAACGTCTCCGGCTCCATCCCGGCCTTCGCGGAACGGATGACCCGCACGGCCCATGCCATCGGCATGCGCTCCACGCGGTTCCGCAACGCCAACGGCCTGCCGGACAACGGGCAGTACACCACCGCGCGCGACATGATGAAGCTCGGCGTCGCCCTGCAGGTTCGCTTCCCGCGCTACTACGAGTTCTTCAAGACCCGCTCCTTCGCTTTCCGCGGCCGGGTCTACGGCAACCACAACAACCTGCTCGGCAACGTGGCGGGCGTGGACGGCATCAAGACCGGCTACATCAACGCCTCCGGCTTCAATCTGGTGAGTTCGGTAAAGCGCGACGGCCGCAAGATCGTCGCCGTGGTGATGGGCGGACGCACCGCCCGGTCCCGCGACGCCCACATGGTGCAACTCATCAACACCTATCTGCCGAAGGCGAGCCGCGGCCGCGGCTACGACCAGGATCTGGTGGCGGCGGTGAAGTCCGCCCCCCGGGTCGCCGCCTCGGTGCCGCATCCGGAACCGGCGGCGCTCGCCGGCCTCGGCACCCATCCGACGCCGGAAGCCCGCCCGTCCATGCCCACGATGGCGTCCGTCGATCCGGCCGACAGCTTCGGCCAGGCGCGCCTGCCGCGGGTGCTGACCATGGCCGAGGCCACCTTGCCGTCGTCCGCGGCGGAAGCCTTCGCCGACGTCGCCGCCATGGAGCAGGGCTCCACCGACGAGGGCGAACTGGAAGGCGAGACCCAGGACCTTCTCGGCGAGATGATCGCCCGCAAGACGGGGGTTCCCGCCGCCACGGAGATCGCCGCCCTGGCGCCGGCCCCGGTGGTTCCGGTTCCGCCGGCGAGTGTGCCCGCCGCGCCGCGCAAGATCGCGACCGCGTCGGTCGCCGCCGCCCCGGCCGCGCCCCGCGCCGCCGCCAGCGGCTGGCTGATCCAGATCGGTGCGGTGGGCGACCAGACCGCCGCCGAGGCGCTGCTTCAGAAGGCCCGGGCGAAGGCTGCCTCGGCGCTGGCCGGCGCCGATCCGGTGACCGAGCCCTTCGCCAAGGGCGGCCAGACCTACGTGCGCGCCCGGTTTGCCGGCTTTGCCAACGAGAAGCAGGCGCAGAAGGCCTGCGCCCAGCTGAAGAAGAACGACTTCGCCTGCTACGCGCTGCGGCTCTGAGCCGCCGCGCCGGGCGTCCGGTCCACCCTTTGTCCCGCGAATTTGTGTGCGCGTTCGGGAGCTAGCGATGTTTGGAGAGAAGACGGTCCTTGGCTTCGTTGATCCGCGCCGCCAGGAAGGTGGAGCCGCCGTGGTCGGGATGAACCTTCTTCATCAGCCGGCGGTGGGCGGCCCGGATCTCGGGCTCTCCGGCGCCCTTCTGAAGCCCAAGGATCTGGTACGCTTCCTCCTCGCTCATGGCGCCCGCGTACGCCGGTCCACGCTCCCCCGCTGCGGCGTCAGCCTTCATGTGCTCGCGCCAACGGGGCATCCGGCGGTCGAGATATGCCTCCAGGAGCGCCCGGCTCTCCGCGTCGCCGGCGATCTCCGCCGCTAGCCGACCGAGCGACGAGAGGCCGAGACCGTCGAGGTCCCGGCCCTCGAACGAGCCGGCGAGGACGCGCCCGGTCATCTTTCCCGTGTCGTGGTGAAGCTCCATCTCCAGCGCCGCCGAGCGCACCATGGACACCCGCCCGGCGGCGGCCTTCCGGCCCCGGACCCGGCGGTTGGGCGTGAAGAAGCCCTGGCCGTAGAGCATCAGGAGCGCGAAGCCGATCGGCACGGCAAGGCCGATCCGCCCGGTGACGGCGAGCGCGATGGTGACCATCACGCCGATGAGGAGCATGGCCGTGCGTCCACTGGACAGGATCGCGGATGGCTTCGCGTTCACGAACCACCGCACCCCGACCAGTACGACCGCCAATCCGATGAGTCCGAGCAAGAATAGGTTCATGCCGATCCGCGGGGTCGGTCCGCCGAGTCCGATGGTCCGCCCGCATGTCCTCCCATATCAGTTCTAGCACGCGCATCCGGCGCGCCAAGCGCCGCCGTCAAGATTTCATCGCCCCGATCAGCGCGCGGGCCGATCCGTCGCGGGCGGCGAGCGCCTCCAAGGCGGCCATCCCGCCGGTCGCATAGGCGGCGACGCCGCGAAGGAGGCCCTTCAGGGTTTCGGCGGCGGCGGCGTCGAACCGCACGTGCGCGCCCTTGGTGAGGCGGGCGATCTCTTCGAAGGCCGCAAGGGCGGACGGGTCGCGACCCTCCTGGAACAGGAAGGCCTTGGTGCCGAAGAGCGACAAGGTGCCGGCGGCGGCGGCAAGATCGTCGACCCGCTCCTCCATGGCGTCGCCTACGTAGACGAGAGCCGCGACCTTGCGGTTCCGCGATTCGGCGATGGTGTGGCTCAGCACCTTGCCGATCTGCGTGTGGCCGCCGCGGCAGTCGATCTTCCCCATCAACGCCTGAAGCGTGCGGGCGTCCCTCACGAACTTCGACGCGCGGCATTCGCCGAAGCCGCGGAAGTAGACCAGTTGCACGTCGAGCCCGCCGACCCGCGCGGCTTCCTGGAACATCTCGGCCTGCCAGGCCGCGGCCCGGTCCCAGGTGGGCTGCCGGCTCATGGTGGCGTCGAGCGCGAACACGATGCGCGCGCGATCCTCGCCCGCGACGGGCGCGGGCGCTTCGGCCGCCGCGTCGAGAAAGGCCGCGATGGCGGACGGGTCGGACCGGGCAACCGGTTGGTCCGCCGCGGGCGCCGGTGGCCGCGCGGTCGGCGCCCGGTCGGGCGTGCGGGTCGGCGCCCTGTCGGGCGTGGAGGTCGTCTTCTTCATGATCCGTTTCCGATCCGACCGGGCGAGGCCCGGGCGTTAGGGCGGGCTTAACGGCTCCGCCCGGACTCTCGTGTCTTCCAGCCTTCAAGGTGGGGCGCATCGACCGTCCTGTCCACCAAGGGAGCCCCGGGGGCCACCGGCCATGTCCAGCGTCTCGTCCCCTACCCTTCTGGCGAATTTCTTCCGCGCCACCTCGGCGACGGACCTTTTCAGCGCGCGCTCCACCTACGCGGAACGCAAGTCCACGGCCGGCCCGGTGGACACGGTGGCGATCTCGGACGAGGCGAACATGCTGTTCGGGGTCCATCGCGCCATGTCGCTGATGCAGATGTTCTCCCGCGCGGGCATCGACCAGTCGAGCCAGATCGCCGAACTGCAGGAGATGACCGAGGACGGCTTCGACACCTATGTGAGCGTGCCGACGGACAACCTCGTCATCTTCGGATCGTCGACGAGCCGGAACCAGAAGTACGAGACGCTCGCCAACGCGCGGGTGTGGACGGGCGGCGGCGCCGACACCGTGACGGCCGGGTCGGCCTCGGAGGTCTTCCTCGGCGTCGGAGCCGACACGGCCGAGGTCGGCGACAGCGCGCTGGTGGACGGCGAGGACGGCGACGACACCTTGACCGCCGGCGCCAACAGCGTGGTGGTCGGCGGGGCCGGCGAGGACACGCTGACCGCCAGCTCCCAGAGTGAGATCTACGGCGGCGACGGCAACGACACCATCACCGCGGGCGCGCTGAACTGGGTGGAGGCCGGCGAAGGCGACGACACGGTCACCGCCATCGGCGACGAGGCGGAGGTCTGGGGCCAGGCCGGCAACGACACGCTGACCGTCGCCGGAAATTCGACGGTCTCGGGTGGTGTCGGCGACGATGCGATCGTGCTGACCGGCGACGATTCGACCGTGCTTTTCGGGACGGACCATGGCTCCGACACGGTGCGGGGCTCCGTGTCGTCCACGCTGAAGTTCGGCGAGGGATTCCAGGCGAAGACGCTGGCCGTGAAGGTGGAGGGCGACGACCTGATCATCGCCTTCTCGGGCCGGGAGGAGACGATCACGTACAAGGACTACAAGGGATCGTCCCCCTCGCTGGTCTTTGCCGACGGCACCACCTTCAGCCTGAAGTTCTGACGCGAGTCGGAGCCCGGTCAGGGCCGGCGGGCGATCATGTCGATCTCCACGAGAGCGCCGACCGCGAGGCCCGAGACGCCGATCGTGGTGCGGCCCGGCAGTTTGCCCTCCTCGAAAAAGGCCTTGTAAGTGGCGTTCATGGCCGCGTAGTCGCGATCGAAGTGCGTGAGATAGATCCGCACGAAGGTGACGTTCTGAAGGCCGAGGTCGAGGCCGCCGAGCACCAGCTTCAGGTTCTCCATCACCCGTGCGGTCTGGGCCTCGATGCCCTCCGGCAGCGGACGGTCCGGCTCGCCCGGATAGGTCGGCATCTGGCCGGTGAGGAAGACCCAGCCATCCGCCTCCACCGCGTGGGAGAAGGGCGCCACCGGACGGGGGCCGGAGGCGATCATGTGGTGGATGGGCAGGGACATGCGCGGGCTCCTTCGCGGGCGGGGATTCGGGCGGAGCGTAGCGGATGGGGCGGCGGTGTCGAGAGCCGCCGCCGGCTCGGGTTTGGCTTTTGACCGTCGGTCGACGCCGTCACCCAGGTGCCAAGCCGGGGGTCAGCCGCTCGAATGCGTCGCCGCAACGGCACCGCGGATCGAACGTCGGCTGGGTCCCGGCTTTCGCCGGGACGACGGCCTCATTTCGATGCGCCGTGCCTCTCCCCTGACGATCAAACGCCGCCCGGCCGGCATCCCGCTCAGAGCGGGATGTTGTCGTGCTTCTTCCAGGGCTGTTCCATGTGCTTGTTGCGCAGGAGCCGGAGCGCCCGTGCCACGCGGCGGCGGGTGGAGTGCGGGAAGATGACCTCGTCGATGTAGCCGCGCTCCGCGGCGACGAACGGGTTGGCGAAGCGCGTCTCGTATTCCTTGATGCGCACCGCGATCCGCTCCGGGTCGGCGAGATCCGACCGGTAGAGGATCTCGGCCGCGCCCTTGGCGCCCATCACGGCGATCTCGGCGGTCGGCCAGGCGTAGTTGATGTCGCCGCCGATGTGCTTGGACGCCATCACGTCGTAGGCGCCGCCGTAGGCCTTGCGGGTGATCACGGTGATCTTCGGCACGGTCGCCTGGGTGTAGGCGAAGAGGAGCTTGGCGCCGTGCTTGATCAGGCCGCCATACTCCTGCGCCGTGCCCGGCAGGAAGCCCGGCACGTCCACGAAGGTGAGGATCGGGATGTTGAAGCAGTCGCAGAAGCGGACGAAGCGCGCCGCCTTGCGACTGGCGTCGCTGTCGAGCACGCCGGCGAGCACCATCGGCTGGTTCGCCACCACGCCGACCGTCCGGCCCTCGACGCGGCCGAAGCCGGTGATGATGTTCTTGGCGTGGGCGCCCTGGATCTCGAAGAAGTCGCCCTCGTCAAGCGTCTTCAGGATCAGCTCCTTCATGTCATAGGGCTTGTTGGCGTTGTCCGGAATCAGCGTGTCGAGCGACTTGTCGATCGCCTCGGCATCGTGATGACACTCGATCTCGGGCAGGTCCGCCTGGTTGTTCGACGGCAGGAGGTCGATCAGGCGGCGCATCTCCACCAGCGCCTCAATGTCGTTCTCGAAGGCGCCGTCGGCGATGGACGACTTGGTGGTGTGGATGGACGCACCGCCGAGCTGCTCGTGGGTCACCGTCTCGTTGGTGACGGTCTTCACCACGTCCGGGCCGGTCACATACATGTAGGACGTGTCGCGGACCATGAAGATGAAGTCGGTCATGGCCGGCGAGTAGACGTCGCCGCCCGCGCACGGGCCCATGATGAGCGAGATCTGCGGGATGACGCCCGACGCGCGCACGTTGCGTTCGAACACCTCGCCGTAGCCGCCGAGGGCCGCGACGCCTTCCTGGATGCGGGCGCCGCCGGCGTCGAAGAGGCCGATGATGGGGGCGCGGTTCTTCAGCGCCATGTCCTGGATCTTCACCATCTTCTCGGCGTGCGCCTCGGAGAGCGAGCCGCCGAACACGGTAAAGTCCTTGGCAAAGACGAAGATGACGCGGCCGTTGACCGTGCCCCAGCCGGTCACCACGCCGTCGCCGGAGATCTTCTGGTCGGCCATGCCGAAGTCGGTCGCGCGGTGCTGGACGAACATGTCGAACTCCTCGAAGGAGCCCTCATCGAGCAGCACGGCGATGCGCTCGCGCGCGGTGAGCTTGCCCTTGGCATGCTGCGCCTCGATCCGGCGCTGGCCACCGCCGATGCGCGCCGCGTCCCGGCGTCGATCGAGTTCCTCGAGCACGTCCTTCATTCCCGTCCCCTCGCCTGTCGAATGGTCGACTGTTGGTCTTGTCGTCCCCACGCATACCGCAGATGCGAAGCCCCGGCACTTTAGACGTTAGCCGACAGGGGACCACGTGACACGGCGGCGCGGCGCCGGGCGAAGGACCGGCGCATCGATGGTGATCCGTATATTTGACAGTCTGGCACCGGTGTTCGAGCTTCGTTCCGCTCAGGCGAAAGCAGGCGTGCCGATCCAGCGGCACCACCGGGGAGGACGGGCCGCCCCGGCCAGGGCGAAGGCCTCGCCGATGGCCGCCCCCCGGTAACGGGGAGCGGCGAGAGCCGGAGTCTGACCGATGTCGCGAATGCGATGGAAGTTGGAGATCACACTCGGACGTTATGCGGATCGCTGGACAATCACGATCCGGATACAGATGGGTCGCTGATTACAGGAGCGGGCGGCTGCAACCGCCCGCTCCACTCCGTAATTCTAGCACAGGCGCGGTCGCGATCAATTCCGCCGACGCGCTTCCCGGCCATCATCCGCGGTCGATGGTCCGCTCCAGCCAGTCCGCGGCCGCAAGCGCAGTGCGGTCCTTGCCGAAGGGCGCGACGATCTGGACGCCGAGGGGCATTCCGGCGCCGTCGCGCAGGCCAGGCACGTTGACGGCGGGCACGCCGAGGAGGGTCCAGAGCGCGTTGAACTTCGGGTTGCCGGTGGCGCCGAGACCCTCCGGGGCGGCGCCCGGCGCGGAGGGCGTCATCAGGACGTCCACGTCCTGGAAGAGGTCGGCGAACTTGCGGCGGGCGGCATGGGCGGTCGACCGGGCGGCGTCGTAGGCGGTGGTGGAGAGGTGCCGGCCGTGGTCGAGGGCCTTGCGCAGTTCCGGCGCCAGGCTGGCCCCGTGGGTGTCGTACTCCCAGGCAAGCGATTCCGCGCCCTCGAAGTCGTTGATGATGCGGTGCGCGTCCGCCGCCTCGGCAAAGAGGCTCGGCAGGCTGACGTCGATCACCATGGCGCCGCGCGCGGTCGCCCGGCGGGCGAGGCTCTCCAGCGCGGAGCGCGTATCGGCCGACGCCTCCTCCCACCGGTGGGTGCGGGCGAAGCCGATGCGGGGCGCGCCGAAATTCTTGGTGTCGACCCGGACCTCCCGGCCCGTGATGGCGGCCAGCACGAAGGCGCAGTCGGCCACATGGGGGGCGAACAGGCCGATGGTGTCGAGGTGCCAGGAGAAGGTCTTGACGCCGACCGTCGGCAGCAGCCGATAGGACGGCTTCAGCGCGGCGACGCCGCAGAAGGCGGCCGGGCGGATGGTCGAGCCCGCCGTCTGGGTGCCGAACGCGAACGGCACCATGCCGGCCGCCACCGCCGCCGCGCTCCCGGACGAGGACCCGCCCGGCGTGCGGCTGGAATCGTGCGGGTTGGTGGTGACGGTCGGGTGCAGGTGCGCCAGTTCCGTCGTCCGCGTCTTGCCCACCACGATGCCGCCGGCGCGCCGCGTGAGGGTGACCACCGGGGCGTCCGCGCGCGGCTGCCAGCCCGCCCAGATGGGCGAGCCATACTCGGTCGGCATGTCGGCCGTGTCGATGATATCCTTCACCGCGAAGGGCAGGCCGTGGAAGGCACCGCCCGGGTGTTCGGCCGCCCGGCGGCGGGCACCGTCCAGGTCCAGGTGCGCGAAGGCCCGCACGGTGCCCTCGCGGCGGTGGAGGGCTTCCTCGACACGATCGTAGACGCCCTGGATGGACAGCCGGTCGGAATCGAGGTCACGCAATAGTCCGAGTACCGACAGCATCATCCAACCTCGTCGGGGCATGGGCGTTAGGGAGAGCCGTGCATGAAAGCGTCTGGCAGCAGGTCATGCAAGTCCGCATGGGCGCGCATGCGCCCGGGCAGGTCCGCATCCGTTCGCACGCGCCCGGCGGTGCGCCCATGACCGACGACCTGCGCACCCTGTTCGACGGCGCTGACGCGGCCGAAACGCTGGAGCGGATGATGGGCGGGCTCCTCTCCGCCGCCCACGTGACCGGTTGGATCAAGGACCGGGACCGCCGCTACATCTACGTGACGCCGGCCTGGGAAAGCGAGGCGGGCTTTCCGGCGGCCGCGGCCCTCGGCGCGCGCGACGAGGACTTCCGCGCTCCCGACGTGGCCGCCCGCTACCGGGAGGTCGACGAGCGCATCCTGAAGGGCGGCGCGCCGGAAACGCGGGAGGACACCACGTCCGGCCCGGACGGCACGCGCTGGTTCATGGTCACCAAGTTTCCGGTGCGCGACGCCGCCGGAGGGGTGATCGGCATTGCGGGCGTCGCTACGGAAACCACGCCCTTCCGCTCGCTCCAGTCCACCCACCGGGCCGACGACGATCTCCTCAGCACCGTGCTGGAGTCCATGCCGGACCTGATCTGCCGGTTTACGCCCGACCTGGTGACGACCTTCGCCAACCCCGCCTTCACGGCGACCTATGCGCGGCTCGGCGAGACGCTGCAGGGCCGGTCGCTGGCGGGCGTCCTGCCCACGGCGGTGGCGGACGATCTTGCGGCGGCGGTGGCCCGCCTGTCGGTGCAGAACGAGCAGGCGACCTTCGACGAAGTGACGCACGGCCAGAACGGCCGGGCACGCTGGCGCGAATACCGGATCCGCGGCGTGTTCTCGCCGGACGGCACCCTGCAGGAGGTGCAGGCGGTCGGCCGCGACGTGACGGAGGAGCGACGGTACCAGACCACGCTGGAGCGGATGGTGCTGACGGCCAACAGCCGGACCGCGCCGCTCGCCGAGACGGTGACGGCGCTGCTTGCGCTCGGCCTGGAGTTCTTCGACATGGACCTTGCCGGGATCGGCCGGTTCGTGGACGGGTCCTTCCAGGTGGAGCACCTGCAGCGGCGCGACGGCTCGGTCGGCCTGCCGATCGGCCGCATCCCGGCGGAGGAGCGGCTCGCCCTCGTGGCGCACGACCACAACGAGCCGATCGCCATCGAGGACCTCGCCTCCCGCCGGCTGCCGCAGTTCCTGCTCGACGGGACCAAGCACATCAAGAGCTTCATCGGCCAGCGGATCGAGGTGGCCGGCTCCATCTACGGGACGGTGATGTTCTGCGGCACCACGGCCCGCCACCGGCCGTTCCGGCCGAACGAACTGACCCTGCAGCGCCTGCTGTCGCAGTGGATGGCCTTCGTGTTCGAACGACACAACCAGATCGCCGCCCTCGGCCAGCGGCAGGCGGAGTTGCAGGTGATCCTGGAGAACGTGCCCGCCCATATCGTGACCCGCGGCCCGGACGGCGCGGTGCTGACCGCCAACGCGGCCGCCCGCGACCAGTCGGCGCCGGCCGTGGTCACCGAGGCGGATCGTGCGGCCCTGCAGAGCGGCGATCCGCTGCTCGGCCGGTTGGAGCGCTGGGAGGAGGCGGACGGACAGACCCGCTGGATGCGCACGGACCGGATCCCCTTCAAGGATCCGGCAAGCGCGGAGCCGCGGCTCCTGGTGGTCGCGACCGACGTTTCCGAGCTGATCGAGAAGGAGCAGGCGCTCGCCCAGGCGAACGAGGGGCTGAAGCAGTTCGCCTACATCGCCTCCCACGACCTGCAGGAGCCGCTTCGCAAGATCGGCACCTTCGCGGACATCCTCAGCCAGGGTCTTTCGGACGGCAACAAGGACGACGTGGACTATGCGCTGACGGTGATCAAGGAGGGCGCGCGGCGTTCGAGCCAGCTGATCCGGGATCTTCTGGCCTGGTCGCGGCTCACCAACCAGCCGATCGAGCGCCAGAGCATCCGCCTCGACGCCCTGGTGCGCGACACGCTGGCCGACGTCCTGGCCGGCCGACCGGACGCGGGGCTGACGGTGATCGACGCCCTCGACCCGGTCACCGTGATGGCGGACCAGACCCAGGCGCGGCAGCTGGTGGAGAACCTGATCGTCAACGCCCTGAAGTATCGCGCGCCCGACCGTCCGGCCCGCCTCGTCCTGCGGCTCGCGCGGGAAGGCACCCACGGGGCGGTGGTGCTGGAGGTGGAGGACAACGGCATCGGCTTCTCGCAGGACTATGCGGCGCTGATCTTCGAGCCGTTCCGGCGGCTCCACTCGGAACGGCAATACACCGGCACCGGAGTCGGCCTCGCCATCTGCGCGCGGGTCTGCGAGCGCCATGGCTGGACGATCGCTTGCACCGGGCGGCCGAACGAGGGCGCCACCTTCCGCGTGGAAATCCCACGCCGGGCCCTTGTGAACAGCTGAGCGAGGGAAGCGCCGGGCACGGAACCGCGGCCGTCACCCGATCGTCATCACCATGGGATCCAACAGGACAGTCGAAGGGCCCGAGCGAGGTGAGCATGGATGTCTATCGAAGCGCGCGCGACATGGCGCTCGCCGAACGGCCGGACCACCCGGTCTACTGCTTCCACAAGGGCGTGCTGGAGGCCGACGCCCGCGCCTTCCGCACCATGTTTCCCGGCAAGACCGCCTACGCGGTGAAGACCAACGGCGAACCCTTCGTGCTCCAGACCCTCGCCGGGCTCGGCTACGACTGCTTCGACGTCGCCTCCCCGGCCGAGTTCGAGGCGGTGCGCGCGGTCGCGCCTCGGGCCGAGATGCTCTACATGCATCCGGTGAAAGCGCAGTCCGACATTCGGCTGGCGCTGGAGACCTTCCGGATCCGGGTGCTGGCGGTCGACCACGAGGACGAGGCGGCGAAGATTCTGCGCATCGTGCGGGCGCTCGACCTCGACCCGACCGAGATCACCCTCTCCGTGCGGATCGCCACCAAAGGCCACGCGGCCTACGAACTGTCGAAGAAGTTCGGCGCCGCGCCCGGCCACGCGGTGGAGCTGTTGCAGCGGATCCACAAGCTCGGCTTCCAGTGCGGCATCTGCTTCCACGTGGGCAGCCAGATCGAGGATCCGGACACCTACGAACGGGCGATCGCCTCGGCCGCCTGGGTGCGGTCGCGCGCGGGCGTGCCGCTGGCGGGGCTCGACGTCGGCGGCGGCTTTCCGGCGGTCTACGGGGCGGATCCGCGCAAGCGCGGCAACGGCATGCCGACCCTGCCGGCGCTGATGGAGCAGATCCGCTCCGACATCGCCGAGTGGGGGTTCGACGACGTGCCGCTGGTGGCCGAGCCTGGCCGCGTGGTGGTGGCGCACTGCCTGTCGCTGGTGGTGCGCGTGCTCCTGAAGAAGGGCCGGCGCCTCTACATCAACGACGGCATCTGGGCGTCGCTGTCCGACAGTTGGACCGGCAAGCTGACCTTGCCGGCGCGCCACATCCCCGATCCCGCTCGTCGCCGACGCACCGGCAACCCGAATACGCTGGTGGCCTACAAGGTCTGCGGCGCCACCTGCGACAGCGTCGACATCCTGTCCCGGCCGTTCTGGCTGCCGGAGACGGTGGATACGGGCGACTGGATCGAGATCGGCCACATCGGCGCCTACTCGCTGGCGCTCCGCACCCACTTCAACGGCTTCTATCCGGACCGGGTGGTGGAAGTGACAACCGCCTTCGAGGAGGGCGGCGAGGTGTTCGGCACCGCCTCCGTGGAGACGATGGGGGAATAGCCGCCGCGCTATCGCACCAGACGTGGAGAAGCCCGCCGGCGGAACCGGCGGGCTCGATCGTTCGCGGAAGGCGCGCTGCCTTACTGGGCGTTGCGGGCTTCCTCAAGGGCGTCCATGCAGGCCTGCTCGTTGCCGGCAGCCTGCGCCTCGCGGGCGCGCTCCAGGGCGGCCATCTGCGTGCTGCTGCCGCTGGAGGCGCTGTCGAGACCCGGCTGGGTCAGCGTGCCGCCGGCCGAGCCGCCGGTTGAGGCGGTCGCGCCGGTGGTGTCCTCGGCGGCGCTCGCGGCCGTCTGGTTGCCCGACTGCTGCGACTGGGCGTCCTGGCCAGACATGGCGCGGGTCGGATCGCCGCCGTTGTCCGACTGGGCGAGCGGCATGGTGCCGCCGTCCTTGGAGATCTCGCCGGAGCCGGACCCGGCCTGGGCCGTGTCGCCGCTCATGCCGGTGCTGCCGGACGAACCGCCGGTGGTGGACGACGAGCCCGTGCCGGTGGTGGCCTGCTGGGTGTTCATGCTGTCCTGGCTGGTGCCGGACTGGCCCGGAGCGCCACCCGTCATGGCCTGGTCGGCGCTCTCCAGCGGTGCGAGGCTGCCGTCCTTGGAGATCTCGCCGGAGCTGCCGGACTGGACGGAGCCGGTCGCCTGCTGGCTGCTGGTGAACTGGGCGAGGTCGGCGGCGCAATCGGCGTAGGCCGGGGCGGCCCCGAGGGCGAGGAAGGCGATGCCGGCGAGGAGGGCTGTCTGACGTTTCATCCCGTGTCTCCTGTTGTCGTCGGGGCGCCGGTCGTCCGTCTCCCGCATGGAGACGCCGGGTCGGCACCCGTGTCGGCCGGTTTGAAGCGCACGGCCGGCGCGACAGGGCGGCGGGAGGTCGGTTGAGGCGGGCACCGCACGGGACCGACATGTCGCGGTCCGGCCGGCGCTTACAGCAACGGGCACTCCCTCGCCCCTATCGATGACTACAACAGAGAATTCGTCAGCTTCGTTCCGAGGAAACGTCAGCAGCATCCCGATGCTGAAGCTTAAGCCTCAGTGTCCTTTCCAGTGTATCGAACCGGTCAAAGACAGGCGCAATGCGGTTTGACTGGATAATCGACATGGAACGTGCGCCGAGTCATCCGAAATCAACGCTCCGATGGGCTCGGCGCAAACAATCACGCGGGCCGCCGTCAAGAGAAGCCGGCGACCGCGTGCGGTACGTAGGGCGCCTCGAGGGCGGCGATCTCGTCGTCGGTCAGGCGGACGGCGAGCGCCGCCACCGCGTCTTCCAAGTGCTGCATCTTCGTCGCGCCGATGATGGGGGCGGTGACGCCGGGCTTCTGGAGGACCCAGGCGAGCGCCACCTGGGCCCGCGGAAGCCCGCGTGCCTCGGCCACCGCGCCGACGGCCTCGATAACCTGCCGGTCGGCGCTCTCGGTCTTCTCGTAGAGCATCTTGTCGACCTTGTCGGAGCCGGCGCGCTCGGTCGCCGGCTCGACCGAGTACGGCCGGGTCAGCCGGCCGCGGGCGAGCGGCGACCAGGGGATGACGGCGACGCCCTCCTCGCGGCAGAGCGGGATCATCTCGCGCTCCTCCTCCCGGTAGAGGAGGTTCACGTGGTTCTGCATGGAGACGAAGCGGACCCAGCGGTTCTGGCGCTGGAGGCCGAGCGCCTTCATGAACTGCCATGCGGCCATGGAGGATGCGCCGATGTAGCGGGCCTTGCCAGCCTTGACGATGTCGTGGAGCGCTTCCAGCGTCTCCTCGAGCGGCGTCTCCGGGTCGAAGCGGTGGATCTGGTAGAGGTCCACGTAGTCGGTGCCGAGCCGGGTGAGGCTGGCGTCGATCTCGCCCATGATGTGCTTGCGCGACAGGCCGGCCCCGTTGGGCTCATCCCGCATATGACCGTGCACCTTGGTGGCGATCACCACCTCGTCGCGCTTCATGTAGGCCTTCACCGCCCGCCCGAGCACCTCCTCGCTGGCGCCGGTGGAGTAGACGTTGGCGGTGTCGAAGAAGGTGATCCCGGCCTCCACCGCGCGGCGGTAGAAGGGCTGGCTCTCCTCCTCCCGCAGAACCCAGCCGTGGCCGGGTCGGTCCGGGTCGCCGTAGCTCATGCAGCCGAGGCAGATGCGGGAGACCTTGAGGCCGGTGGTGCCGAATCGAACGTATTCCATGCGCATGGCTCCTCGCGAAAGGGTCGGCCGGAGAGTGGACGAGGATGGTGGAGGAGGAAAGACGGGGAAGAAGGATGGGTGGGGGGGGGGACGGCCGCGTCCAGTGCGCGCGACGCTTCCCCTCGCTGCCGTCACCCCGGCGAAAGCCGGGGCCCAACCGACGGCAGCGGCATCCGCACGGCCGCGGGTCTGTCGCGGTCGGTTGGATCCCGGCGGACGCCGGGATGATGGTTTGGGGAGGCCTGGCGTTCAGCAGCCGCCCTCCCCTCGTCCTCAGACTTTCAGACCGTCCCACACCTGATCGAGCGCCTTCTTGAAGCGCACCAGCAGCTCCTCCACCTCGGCCTCGGTGATGATCAGCGGCGGCGTGAAGGCGATGCGGTCCATGATGGCGCGGACGATGAGGCCGTGTTCGGCGCAGGCGTCCATGACGCGGACGGCGATCTTCTGCTCCGGCGCGAACGGCGTGCGGCTCACCTTGTCGGCCATCAGTTCGACGCCGGCCACGAGGCCGATGCCGCGCACGTCGCCGACGAGCGGGTGGTCCTTGAGGGCCATCAGCCCGTCGAGGAAGGGCTTGGAGACGCGCTTCACGTGGCCGACGATGTCGCGCTCCTCGTAGATCTTCAGCGTCTCCAGCGCCACCGCGCAGGCGACCGGGTGGCCGCCGTAGGTGTAGCCGTGCCCGAAGGTGCCGAGCTTGGCGGACTGGGCGACCAGCGCCTGGTCGATCTTCTCGGAGATCATCAGCGCCGAGATCGGCTGGTAGGAGGCCGACAGGGCCTTGGCGCAGGAGAGCATGTCGGGCTTCAGGCCGTAGGTGGTCGAGCCCCACATCTCGCCGGTGCGGCCGAAGCCGCAGATGACCTCGTCGGCGAGGAAGAGGATGTCGTACTTCTTCAAGACCGCCTGGATCTTCTCGAAGTAGGTGGCAGGCGGCGGCAGCGCCCCGCCGCCGCCCTGCACCGGCTCGGCGAAGAAGGCGCCGACGGTCTCGGGTCCCTCGGCGAGGATCAGCTTTTCAAGGTTCTCCGCCATGCGCGTGGCGAAGGCCTCCTCGGTCTCCCCCTCCAGGTGGAAGCGGTAGTAGTGGGGGTGGTCGGTGTGCTTGAAGAGCGACAGCGGCGCGTCGAAGTCGGTGTGCATGTGCGGCTGGCCGGAGACGGACACCGCCGCGATGGTGTTGCCGTGGTAGCCGCGGATGCGCCCGATGATCTTCTTCTTCTCCGGCTTGCCGATGGCGTTGTGGTAGTACCAGACGAGCTTGATGGCGGTGTCGTTCGCCTCCGAGCCGGAACACTGGAACAGCACCTTCGACATAGGCACCGGCGCGATGGACAGGAGCTTGGCGGCAAGCTCCACGGCCTGCACGTTCCCCTTGCCGAAGAAGGTGTGGTAGTAGGGCAGCTCCAGCATCTGCTTGTAGGCGACCTCGGCGAGACGCTTCTCGGAGAAGCCGAGCGAGGCGCACCAGAGGCCCGCCATGGCCTCCAGATACTTCTTGCCCGTCTCGTCGTAGACCCAGATCCCCTCCCCGCGCGCCATGATGGTGCCGCCGTTCTCCCGGTGGTCGGCGAGGTTGGTCTGCTGGTGGATCAGGCTGTCCCGGTCCATCAGGTCGTGCGAGTTGGCGAGCATCGGCGGCGTCTCCGGCGAAAGGTCAGGGCGACCGCGTCTGGGCCGGGCGGCGCATCGGCGCCGATCCCCGGGCGGTCCATGAGGTCGAGCACCCGCCCTTTGCAGAAAGCTTGCCACCGGGCCGATCCGGGGTTCGCGCCCGCTTTTGAAGCGCGCACGCACGCCGGCTGGCGCCTTGCGAGGCAGGGCTGCCAAGCCGGGCCGCAGGGCCGAAGACGTTATCGGAAAAGGCCGATCCGTGAAGCGGCCCTGCCCGAAGCCTTTTCGGCGAGCAGGATCGCCCGCGCCGAACCGTTCGCCGGAGCCGGCGTTTCCGATCATCGCCGGGCCGCGTCCCCAACCCGGTTCTTCAAGGAGCCGACCGTGACCGAGACCCTTTCAAGCGTGCTGCCGGACCGCGTGGAACGGGCGACCCGCGACGTCTTGCAGGCGGCCTGCGCCCAGTCGCTGACGCTTGCCACCGCCGAGAGCTGCACCGGCGGCCTGATCGCCTCGCTTCTCACCGACGTGGAAGGCTGTTCGCATGCCTTCGCGGTAGGATTCGTGGTGTATACGGAAGAGGCCAAGATCGCGCTTGTCGGCGTACCGGCGGACCTCATCGAGGCCGAGGGGGTCGTCTCCAAGGCGGTGGCGGTGGCGATGGCGGAAGGCGCCCTCGCCCATTCGCGCGCCGACATCGCCATCTCGACCACCGGCTTCGCCGGCGCGGCCGGGGACGGCGACGAAGCCGGACTGGTGCATTTCGCCTGCGCCCGGCGCGGCAGGACGACCATGCACCGGGTGGAGCATTTCGGCGACATCGGCCGGGGCGCCGTGCGCCTCGCCTGCCTGGAGACGGCGATCGCCATGATGGGAGAGATGTTGCGGTGACCGAGACGATGAGCGGAACGCCGACCGGCCCGGCGCCGAGCCACCCCTTCTGGAGCCTGCACGGCCACGGCTTCGTGCGCCTCGCCACGGCGACGCCGCTGGTGTTCACCGCCGACCCCCACCGCAACGCGGAGGCGACGATCGCGCTCGCCCGTAAGGCGGACGCGGAGGCGGTGGACCTGGCGGTCTTCCCCGAACTCGGGATCTCGTCCTACGCACAGGACGACCTCCACCTGCAGGACGCCATGCTGGCGGACGTGGAGACGGCGCTCGCCGCCGTGGTGGAGGCGAGCCGGGACCTGAAGCCGGTGCTCCTCGTCGGCGCGCCGCTCCGCCGGGAAGGCCGGCTCTACAATTGCGCCGTCGTCATCGCGCGCGGCCGGGTGCTCGGCGTGGTGCCGAAGCTTTTTCTGCCCAACTACCGGGAATTCTACGAGAAGCGCTGGTTCGCCTCGGGAGCCGGCCTCAAGGGCCTTTCCATGACGCTCGGCGGCCAGACCGTGCCGTTCGGCACCGACCTGGTGTTCGAGGCGGAGGACCTCGCCGATTTCGTCTTCCACGTGGAGATCTGCGAAGACTACTGGGCGCCGACGCCGCCGTCCACGCTGGGGGCGCTCGCCGGGGCGCTCATCCTCTGCAACCTCTCCGCCTCCAACATCACCGTCGGCAAGGCGCTCGACCGGGCGCTGCTCTCCGCCTCCCAATCCATGCGGGCGATGGCGGCCTACGCCTATTCGGCGGCCGGGCCGGGCGAGAGCTCCACCGACGTCGCCTGGGACGGACAGGGCATGATCCACGAACTCGGCGACCTGCTCGCCCAGTCGGAACGCTTCCCGACCGGGCCGCAGCTGGCGATCGCGGACGTGGACACCCAGCGGCTCCGTCTGGAGCGCATGCGCACACCCACCTTCAACGACGCGGCCGCCCACGCCGGCCATCCGGAGACGGCCTTCCGGCGGGTGCGGTTCGCCCATCAGCCGCACCGCACCGACGTCGGCCTCCGGCGGTCGATCCGGCGCTTTCCTTATGTGCCGGCGAGCCGGGAACACCTGGACCTCGACTGCTACGAGGCGTTCAACATCCAGGTGTCGGCGCTGGAGCGGCGGTTCCGGTCGACGGCGGGCGACCACATGGTGATCGGCGTCTCCGGCGGGCTCGACAGCACCCACGCGCTGATCGTCGCCGCCAAGGCGTGCGACCGCATGGGCCTGCCGCGCTCCACCATCCTCGCCTACACCATGCCGGGCTTTGCCACCGGCGACGAGACGAAGGCCAGCGCCTGGGCGCTGATGCGCGCCCTCGGCGTGGAGGCGGCGGAGATCGACATCCGCCCGGCGGCCCGGCAGATGCTGGCCGACATGGGCCATCCGTTCGCCGCCGGCGAGCCGGTCTACGACGTGACGTTCGAGAACGTGCAGGCGGGCTTGCGGACCGACTACCTGTTCCGCCTCGCCAACCACCGGCACGGCTTCGTGATCGGCACCGGCGACCTTTCCGAGATGGCGCTCGGCTGGTGCACCTACGGCGTCGGCGACCAGATGAGCCACTACGCGGTGAACACCGGCGTGCCGAAGACGCTGATCCAGTACCTGATCCGCTGGTGCGCCCGCACCGGCCAGTTCGACGAGACCACGTCGGCGACGCTCACTCGCATCCTCTCAACGGAGATCTCGCCGGAGCTGGTGCCGGCGGACGCGGAAGGCAGGATCCAGAGCACCCAGTCGAAGATCGGCCCTTACGAGCTGCACGACTTCTTCCTCTTCCACATCCTCCGCTACGGCCAGCCGCCCTCCAAGGTGGCCTTCCTCGCCTGGCATGCCTGGAAGGACGCGGGAACAGGCGTATGGCCGTTCGAGTTTCCGGACGAGGCGAAGAACGCGTACGATCTGCCGACGATCCGGCGCTGGCTGGAGAGCTTTCTCTTCCGCTTCTTCACCATCAGCCAGTTCAAGCGGTCGGCGATCCCGAACGGCCCGAAGGTGTCGGCCGGCGGCAGCCTCAGCCCGCGCGGCGACTGGCGGGCGCCGTCGGATTCCACCGCCGATGTGTGGCTGCGCGAGTTGCGCAGCCGGTTACCGGACTGAGCGCATCGTCGGAAAGACCGGGAAGGGCGTTGCAGCGCCGCCACGGCGGCGAGGGTTCGACGTCCGAGTACGGCTTTACCCTGACAAGTCCATTGCGAGCGCCGGTACCGGGGCCTAAAGGCGCGTGTGGAACAGGAGCGGCAGACCAGCCGTTCTGCTCCGAATGCCAGGCCGGGCCCCTCTGGCAGTCCGTTGTCTCGGACTGCGATGTCGGACTGGACACCGCAACGGTTCGGCTCGGCGCGGCCTCGTCCCTTCCGGTCGTCGACAAACCCCTGTCGGCGCGCGAATGGCTGGCCCTTCCTCAAGGGGCGATCCCCCGGCGAGCCCGACCCTCATGGACAAGGGTTGGCTTCATGGAAATCTTTACGGGCGACGGTCTGGCCGCGCTCCTCCAGGTGATCGCGATCGACCTGGTGCTGGCCGGCGACAACGCCATCGTCATCGGCCTCGCCGCTGCCGGCCTGCCGAAGGATCAGCGCAACAAGGCGATCCTGATCGGCATCATCGCCGCGACGGTGCTGCGCATCGGCTTTGCGGCCGTCACCACCCAGCTTCTGCAGATCCTCGGCCTCTTGCTCGTCGGCGGCATCCTCCTGCTCTGGGTGAGCTGGAAGATGTGGCGCGAGCTGCGCCACCACAACGAGGAGGTGGCCGGCACCGAGGCGCTGGTCAACGAGGACCTCAACAAGGACGGCACCATCGGCGGCGCCGCGCCACGCAAGACCTTCGCCCAGGCGGCCTGGCAGATCGTCATCGCCGACGTGTCCATGTCGCTCGACAACGTGCTCGCCGTGGCGGGCGCGGCGCGCGAGCATCCGACGGTGCTGGTCATCGGCCTTGTGCTTTCCATCGCCCTGATGGGCCTTGCGGCGACCTTCATCGCGCGGTTGCTCAGCAAGCACCGCTGGATCGCCTACGTGGGCCTCGTGATCATCCTCTACGTGGCGTTGGAGATGATGTACCGCGGCGCGCTGGAAGTCTGGCCGGTGTTGATGGCGCAGCTCTGAACGCCGGTTTCCGAACAGGCCGGACACCTGGTCCGAACCGGACGATTCGATCGGCCGCGTGCGCACCCCGCACGCGGCCGGTTTTCGTTCGGACGAAGCTTAACAGACGGTTTCCGACGCGCCCGCCTTCCCATGCGGAAACCGCATGGCAGAGCCAGCGGTCGCGGGGCTTCTTTCGCACTGCACAATGGCCATATTCGCATCATCGGTATCAATGGAGCAGATCATGACCAAGCCCCGCACGCTCACCCTGTTCGGCCGCCTCAAGGCCGTCGTCGACGTGCTAGACGCAGCCCGTTCGAGCGCCGCCGCCGTCAACAGCGGCCGCCGCCCGTCGCGCCAGGCGCTGCGCCGCCTCGGCATCGCCGAGGACGCGTTCGACACCGTCCGGATCTACTGATCCGGGTTTCCTGACCGATGCCGCTCGCCCGCCGCCTTTCCGGCGGCGGGGCGGGATCGTCAAGCCGGGTCGCCGCCATGGCGATCCACGTGACCGAGGTCGCGGGTCGGTGCCAGCCTATCGCGCACCCGCTGCTTCAAGTCTTTCGGGCCGGGAAATCCGCCGTCCCGCTTGCGCTCCCAGATGAGCTCGCCGGCCACCTCGATGGTGAAGATGCCGCCGGTGCCCGGTACGAGCGCCAACTCCCCCACCTCCTCTGAAAACGTCGACAGCAGTTCCTGCGCCATCCAGGCGGCGCGAAGGAGCCATTGGCATTGCCGGCAATAGGTGATGACGATCCGCGGCTTCGGCTGATCCACGCGAGCGGTCTCCCGGGTTGGTGCTGCCGCGCAGCATGCACGGGCGTCGCCGGCGAGAAAACCCTCGCCCGGAACGGCACCGCACTCAGATCCCGACAGCGCCTTGATCCACATCAACGCGGTCGACCGCGTTCGGCGCGACGGTTGTCGCCGAAAAGGACCCGCCGGGTCCGCGCCTGGAGGTGGATCATGACGAGGTTGACCGAAGCGAACGCAGCCGAAGGTGTGGAGCCCCGGCTGATGCGCGAGATGATCCATGCTCTCGACATCGACGGCCTGGTGCAAGGCGAATTCCGCGCCGAGGCGGCGGATCTCTGCGACCAGTGCAAGGACCGGCACGCCTGCCGCGAATGGCTGGACGGGACCGCGCTTCGCGGGGCCGAGCATGCGCCGGACTTCTGCCTGAACAAGGACCGGTTCGAGGCCCTGTCGACGGAAGTGCCGACCGGCTTCTGAGACCCGGCTCGTGACGTTCGGACCTGTCCGCCCTTCACGAGCTTGGAATGAGCTTCGGTGCGGAGGAGCGCCGATCTCCGGCGGCGCGGCGCGATCGAACGCGCCCCCGCCGGACCCTCTCCTCGATCCCGGCGATTCCGCCAGAAACGGTCGCCGGTCGGGCTATGGTCCCGTGTTGCCTACGAAAACGTGAGTGGGGGCGCCGCAACGAAACGGCGCCCCCTTTCGTTCTCCTGACATGGCTCGTCGATCGGGCGCCACAGGCGTTCGAGGTTGGCGGGCATCTTCAGAACCGGCCATTGCCCGCCCAACGTGGCGCGGCGACACGGCCGCCAAAGGAGAACGAGTATGCGCAACCCCACCTTCTCCACCGCCACGCGCGGCCTTCGTGCGACCCTTGCGGGCGCTCTGGCCGGCGCTTTCGTGCTGACCTCCGTGGTCGCCCCGGCATCCGCCAACCCGGCCGCCGCCGCCCGGTCGGCCTCCCCCGCCGTCGCGACCGCCCCGGTGGTCGACGTCCAGAGCCGCGACGACTGGCGTCGCTGGCGCTCCGACCGCTCGCCGAGCTTCGGCCGGGACGACGATCGCCGCGGCTGGCGCGACCGGGACGACCGCCGGCGCTATTGGCGCGACCGCGATGACCGCCGCCGCTACTGGCGCGACCGGGACCGGGATCGGAACGACCTCGCGGCCGGCCTCGGCGGCCTTGCGGCGGGTGCCATCATCGGCGGCCTGATCGGCAACTCGGGCGCGATTTCCGCCGGTCCGCGAAGCGCCGTGCCGCCGGCCGGCGGCTACGCGCCGGGCAGCCGCGGCTACATCGCCTACTGTTCTGAAAAGTACCGCTCGTTCCGTCCGGAGACCGGCACCTTCACCGGTTACGACGGCAACACCTACTACTGCCGCTGATCCACGGATCACGCGTTTCGACAGGACAGGCTGGCGCTCCCGCGCCGGCCTGTTTCCGTATCTGCCCTCAGCCGGGGAGATTGGCCTCGATCGCGGCAACCACGCGCGGGTCGCGCGGGCTGACGGCGGACGGAAAGGCCTTCAGGAGCCGCCCGTCCGGGCCGACCAGGTACTTGTGGAAGTTCCAGCGCGGCGCGTTGAGCGTGCCGAGCGTCTCCGCCGCCCAGCGGTAGAAGGGATGCGCCTCGCCGCCCCGCACCCGGACCTTGGTGGTGAGCGCGAAGGTGACGCCGTACTCGGCGGTGCAGAAGCCGGCGATCTCATCCTCGCTGCCCGGCTCCTGGCCGCCGAAGTCGTTGGACGGCGTGCCGATGACCACGAGACCGCGCGACCCGTAGGTCTCGTGGAGCGCCTGCAGGTCCCGGTACTGGCCCGTGTAGGCGCATTGGGACGCGGTGTTGGCAACGAGAATCAGCCGGCCCGCGAAAGCGGAGAGCGGCAGCGGCTGACCGTTGATCCCGCTGAACAGGAAGCGGTGGGCGGGACCGGCGATGGACGAGCCGGCGGCGCGGGCCGGTCCGGCGATGGCCGCCGCCAGGACGGCGGCGGATCCGGCGGCGACGAAGGTGCGACGATCGATCATGACGACAGGCTCCGGTGCGACCGCCCCCACGGTCAACCGGATCTACGCGGCCGCCTTCGGATCGGTTTGGTCCGGCGCGTCGACGGCGGCGAAGAGATCGTCGGCGATCGCCTCGTCGTCGGCCCCACCGCCCGCGTCGCCGTCGCCCAGCATGGCATGGGCAAGTTCCAGGTAGGCGGCGGCGGGAAGCGGCTTGGCGAAGAGATAGCCCTGCGCGGTGGAGACGCCGATGCCCTTCAGGTGCTCCACCTGATCCACCCGCTCCACGCCCTCGGCGATGATGCCGAGGCCGAGCTGGTTGCCGAGTTCCACCAGCGTTTCAACGATGGACTGGGACGAATGGTCGGTGCTGATGTTGTCGATGAACATCTTGTCGATCTTGATGATGTCGACGCCGAGCTTCTGCAGGTAGGCAAGGCCGCCGTGGCCGGTGCCCACGTCGTCAAGCGCCACCTGCGCCCCGAGCGCCTGGATGCGCTGGATGATGGTCCGCGACAGGGTGAGGTCCTTCAGCGGATGCTGCTCGGTGACCTCGAAGCAGAGCTGCTCGTAGCCGATGCCGGACGTCTCGTAGATCTCCCGGATCTCGTCGACGATCCGCAGGTCGACGAAATGCATGGCGGTGAGGTTGATGGAGAGCTTCAGGCCGCGATGCCGGCTGTAGAGCGCGGAACAGTCCTCCACCGTCTGGTGCATGAGCTGCGTGGTGATGTCGCGGATGAGGCCCGTCGCCTCCGCGTAGGGGAGGAACTGGCCCGGCGGCACCATGCTGCCGTCCGGCCGCTGCCAGCGCACCAGCACCTCGCAGCCCTTGATTTCGCCGGTGAACATGTCGAACACCGGCTGGTAGAACGGCACGAACTCCTGGTTGGCCACCGCCCGGGTGAAGACGTCGCCGCCGTTGGCGCCGCGCGCCACCAGAACCGCGCCCCAGCCGAAAACCATCAGCCCCAGGAAAGCGCTGCCGATCAGAATGATGCTGCGAAGGGGCGCAACCGTCTGCCGCGCCGCCAGGGCGGAGACGGTGACGGATACCCGGAGTGGGTAGCGCGTGGAGATGGCCGTCTCCTCGATGCTGTCCGGTTCCTGCTCCGGTTTCCAGGTGCCCGACCGGCGCATCCAGGTCGATCCGTCGTCCAGGTAGACGGCGACCTGCTGGGCGGCGGAGAGGTAGTCGGGTCCGGTGACGAACTCCAGGGCCGACCGGTTGATGCGGGCGACCAGCCGTCTCGCCTCGTCGACCCGCACGAGCACGAAGGTCTGGCGGTCGTCCCGGCCGTCGCTGAGAACGCCGACCATCACGGACGGATCGCCCCGTTCGGCGGCAGGAAGGCGAATCGGCTGCTCCAGGGAGCCCATCGGCTCGCCGCAGAGAAGCGTGCCCTTCGGATCGGCGAGACCGATCTGCTGGATGTAGGTGGACTGGAAGGCGCTCGACCCGAACGCCTGGCGGTCGACCATGGTGCAGGTGACGGAATTGGCGTTCTTCAGGTCGCGGAGGAGCGTCAGGCCCTCGCCGATGGCCGCCTCGGCGCGCTCCAGATAACGCTCGGCCATGGCCCGGGTCTCCACCCGCGCCTCGGCCAGCGCGTGGTGGCCCAGAACATACTCGGCGACGGCGATCGGCGCTCCCGCCACGAACAGAGACGCGACGACGACGCGGACCCAGCGAAGGACGGAACTGGCCAACCCGGATCCTTTTGGCGACGGTTTTCGGACCTGTTAAGGATGCCTCGATCTGTATGAAAAAAACGTTCGCTCCCGGCTCTGGCTTGCCGTATGGGCGATCGGAACAGCATCGGCGAGGCTCCACAACAGGAGTGAAGGACAAGGCCCGCTCGCACAAAAAAAGGTGTGTTGTCCGTAAAAGTTGAGTGGAACAAGAATGAGCGGCCTAAACCGCCTGCCGCATTCTGCTCCTCGGTCGGTGCTTACATATTTTGGGAGATTGTCATGGTGCGGATTGCTACCTGGACTTCGTCGATTGCAGGTGCCGCCCTCGTGCTGACGTCCGCCACCTGGGCGCATGCGGCCACCGAGGCGGAGATCACCGAGGCCCTCACGGCCGTGTTCACGGCCACCGACACGGGGACGACGGTGACGCTCGGAACCCCGACCGCGAGCGGAAATTCGCTGGTCTACAAGGGCGTCGAATTCCGCCAGATGGACGGCGGTGCGGTGAACGTGTCGACGGTGGACACGATGACCGTCACCGGCGGCGACCTCAACGCGGCCGGCGCCCTCACGGCCGACCAGCTGATGCTGGAGGGCCTGACGTCCACGAGCCCGGACGGCACCACGGTGACGGTGGGCGAGATCACGGTCGAGGACCTCGACGTGAAGGAAAAGCCGGTGGCCGGAACGCCGCCGGTCGCAACCTACGCCAGCATCGCCGCCGGCGACATGACCGTCGCCCAGAACGGCAAGACGTCCGTCACCGTGGAGAGCCTGCTCTTCGAGGCCGAGGACTACGTGGGCAATGTGCCGCGCTCGGTGAACCTCACCGTGGAGTCGATCACCGTCGACCCGGCGGGCATGGACGACGGCGGCGCCGCCGCCGCGCAGCTGAAGGCGTTCGGCTACGAGACGCTGGTCCTGTCGCTGATCGGCAAGGGCGCCCTCGACGAGGCCACCGGCGACCTCAGCGTGGAGGAGTTCTCCATTTCCGGCGTCGATGCCGGCACCCTGTCGCTGACCGCGACCTTCGGTGGTTTCACGCCCGAGGTGATCGCCCAGATGAGCCAGCCGGAGCCGCCGCCGACGGTGCTCGACGCGATCACCATCCAGAATGCCGAACTGGTGTTCGAGGACGAATCGCTCGCCGGCCGCATCCTCGGCTTCCAGGCGAGCCAGATGGGCACGACGGCGGAGGCGCTTGCGGACCAGCTCGCCTCGGCCCTGCCGCTCATGCTGACGCCGCTGCAGAACCCGGCCTTCCAGAACACCGTCGCCACCGCGGCCGGGGCCTTCCTCAAGGACCCGCAGAACATCGCCGTGACGGCCGCGCCGGAGGCTCCGGTCTCGCTCGCCACCGTGATCGGCCTTGCCCAGAGCGCGCCGCAGACGCTGCCGCAAACACTCAACGTGAGTGTAACGGCCAATCAGGACCTTCCGGAGTAAGCTGCCCCGGATCGACACGTGACGGACACCGGCGCGTGCGCGCGCCGGTGTCATCGGGCTTCTCCCGAGCGCAACCGGCCACCGAAGAGCCGGACCAGAAAAGACGAGGGAGTGAACCGATGGCCGATCGCCGGCACCTTGCGCGGACACCGGGGCTTCTGCTCCTGCTCTTGGCCGGCACCGCCGCGAGCGGCCCGGCCGCCGCATCCACCGCGCGCGAGGATCTGGTGCGCGCCTGGCTGGACGCGATGGCGTTCGGCGCGCCGGTCAGCATCGGCGCCGTCAGCTTCAACCCCGCCGAAACGGCGGTCGAACTGACCGACGTCGCCATCGGCGCGCCGGACGGGCCGGTTCGGCTGAGCTTTCCCTCCCTGGTGATCACCGATCCGCGCCGGACCGCCGACGGCGACTTCGCCGCCCATGCCATCCGCGTGGAGCGCATCGAGGGCGAGATCACCCTCGATCCGGAGGCCCTGTTCGGCCTGCCCGCCGCCCCGACCACCGAGGGCGAACCGGTCGCGCCGATGACGATCGGACTCTCGTCCGGCGTGGTGCTCTACGAGCGCGTGGTCACCCCGTTGAAGCCGCCCGCGCTGGCGCCCGACGCCGACATCCCGACCCGGGTGATCGCCCACGGCCGGTGGTTTCAGGCGATGCGGGCCGACTGGATGGAGGCCAACGACCTCGAGGTTCTGACCGAGGGTGCCGAGGAGGGCTCCGGCACCACGCACTACGATCTGGTCTACGGCGCCGGGCTGCATGACGGCCGCATCGAGCGGTTCGGCTTCAACGGCCTGGAACAGACGACCTTGATCGAAGGCGCGCGCCAGACCACCACCATCGGGGCCTCCTACGGGACGGGCCTCGACAACGGCGCCTTGCTCGATGCCCTCGACCCGGCGACCTACGTCAACGGCAAGGGGGACGGGGTCTGGCGCACGGTGCTGCAGCAGTATCGCTACACCGACGTGACGGTGGCGGCGGCCGATACGACCTTCACGGCCGGCAGCGTGCAGGTGGACGGCGCGCGTGTGCGACAGACCGAACGGCCGCTGCTGGTGATCGCGGCCGACGCGCTGAAGGATCCGGCCGCCATCGAGGCCGATCCGGTCGCCTTCCTGACCACGCTCTGGCCGAACGTCACCGGCTTCTACGGGCTCGACGGCCTGTCCCTGGAGGGCATGGCGGTGGAGGCGCCCGGGGTGGAGCGGCTGACGCTTCAGGAGGTCGCCATGAACGGCATGGACAGCGCCGGCATTGGCTCGATCACCGCCCGCGGCTTCGATCTCGCTCTGGCGCACGACGGCGGCGCGGGCAAGTTCAACCAGGTGACCTTCGGTAACATCGTCTTCGGCGACATGGCGGCCTTCCTGACGCTGGCCGAGGCGGGCGGTGACGCGGCGGAGGGCGAGGTTCCGCCGGCCGTCGCCATGGAGGCCTTCCGGGCCGGCTCGCCCCGGCTGGACTTTATGGAGATGACCGGCTTTTCCGCCGATGTGCCGGGCGGAACCGTGTCGATCGACACGCTGGCCGCCACCAACGGGGACTTTCTGCAGTCCATGGCGCGCCGGCTGGACGTGACCCTGACCAATCTGGTCTTCCCGGTGGCGCTCCTGTCGGATCCGGAGGTGGTGCAGCCGCTCGAGGCGATGGAGTACGAACAGATTGCGCTCTCCGGCGGTGCCACCGTCGCGTGGGACACGGACCGCGGTCGTGTGCACGTGGAGGACGTGACCCTGCGGGCCGCCGACATGGGCGTGGTCTCCATGGACGCGGAGCTCTCCGGCCTGCCGCTCTCCATCCTGGACGATCCGGCCACGCTGGAGACGCGGCTTGACGACGTGGCCCTGGTGAAGGCGGCCGTCACTTTCGGCAACCTCTCCCTGGTGGAGCGCATCTTCGCCATGAAGGCCAAGGAGGCGAACCAGGATCCGGACACCTTCCGGCAGAACTTCGCGGGCGCGCTGCCGCTGATGCTCTCCATGCTGGGCGACAAGGCCGTGCAGGATCGGTTCACGGACGTGCTGAAGGACTTCTTCGCGGACCCGAAGTCGATCAGCGCCACGGTGGCGCCGACCGTGCCCCTGCCCTTCTCGGCCATCGGGTTGATGCAGGCGGATGGGTTCGGACCGCTGGCCGACGCGCTCAATCTGGCGGTGACGGCCAACGAATAGCGTCGGGGGTCGTCAGGTCGACACGCGCTTGGCACAAGAAAAGGGCGGCCCGTCGGACCGCCCTTTGCTTTTGTGGCGCTGCGTGGCCGCCCCTCAGGGGTTCGGCAGGTTCAGCCGGATGTGGAGTTCGCGGAGCTGCTTGTTGGTGGCGTCGGACGGCGCGCCCATCAGGAGATCCTCGGCCCGCTGGTTCATCGGGAAGAGGGTGATCTCGCGCAGGTTCTGGGCGCCGCAGATCAGCATGATGATGCGGTCGACGCCGGCCGCCATGCCGCCGTGCGGCGGGGCGCCGTACTGGAAGGCCCGGTACATGCCGCCGAACCGCTCCTCCACGTCCGCCTTGGAAAGGCCGACGAGTTCGAACGCCTTGACCATCAGGTCCGGCGACTGGTTGCGGATCGACCCGGAGGCGATCTCGTAGCCGTTGCAGACCATGTCGTACTGGTAGGCCTTGATGGTGAGCGGGTCCTGCCCGTTCAGCGCGTCGAGGCCGCCCTGCGGCATGGAGAAGGGGTTGTGGGCGAAGTCGACGCGCTTCTCCTCCTCGTTCCACTCGTAGAAGGGGAAGTCCACGATCCAGCAGAGCGCGTAGCGCTCCGTATCGACGAGGTTGAGCTCGGTGCCGACCCGCGTGCGGGCCTCGCCGGCGAACTTGTAGAACTTGGCCGGATCGCCGGCGACGAAGAAGCAGGCGTCGCCCTCGCCGAGGCCGAGTTGGGCGCGGATCGCCTCGGTGCGCTCCGGGCCGATGTTCTTGGCGAGCGGGCCGGCGCCCTCGAGCGCACCGTTCTCCGTCCGCCAGAAGATGTAGCCTAGGCCCGGCTGGCCGGCGCTCTGGGCCCAGCTGTTCATGCGGTCGCAGAAGGCGCGGGAGCCGCCGGTCTTGGCCGGGATGGCCCAGACCTCGGTCTTCGGATCCGCCTCGATCATGCGGGCGAACACCTTGAAGCCGGATCCGGCGAAGTGTTCGGTGACCGCCTCGATTTCGATCGGGTTGCGCAGATCCGGCTTGTCGGAGCCGTACTTGCGGATCGCCGTGTCGTAGGGAATGCGCGGGAAGTCCTGCGTCACCGGCTTGCCGGCGGCGAACTCCTCGAAGATGCCGCGGATCACCGGCTCCATGGTGGACCAGACGTCCTCCTGGGTGACGAAGCTCATCTCCAGGTCGAGCTGGTAGAACTCGCCCGGCAGGCGGTCGGCGCGCGGGTCCTCGTCGCGAAAGCAGGGGGCGATCTGGAAATAGCGGTCGAAGCCCGCGACCATCAACAGCTGCTTGTACTGCTGCGGCGCCTGGGGGAGCGCGAAGAACTTGCCCGGATGGATGCGCGACGGCACCAGGAAGTCGCGCGCGCCCTCCGGCGAGGAGGCGGTGAGGATGGGCGTGGAGTATTCGGCAAAACCCGCGTCCGTCATCCGCCGGCGCATGGCGGCGATCACCTTGGTGCGGGTGACGATGTTCTTGTGGAGCGTCTCGCGGCGAAGATCCAGGAAGCGGTACTTGAGGCGCACGTCCTCCGGATAGTCCGGCTCGCCGAAGACGGGCAGCGGCAGTTCCTTGGCCTGGGAGAGAACCTCCAGGTCGCGCACGTAGACTTCCACTTCGCCGGTCGCGAGACTGGCGTTGACCGTCTCGGGCGAGCGGGCCTTCACTTCGGCATCGACGCGGACGACCCACTCGGAGCGGACCGACTCGGCGAGCGTGAAGGCGGCGCTGTCCGGGTCGACGACGCACTGGGTCATGCCGTAGTGATCGCGCAGGTCAACGAAGAGCAGGCCGCCGTGGTCGCGCACGCGGTGCACCCAGCCGGACAGCCGCACCGTCTCGCCGACGTTGCCGGCGCGCAGTTCGCCGCAGGTGTGGGTGCGATAGCGATGCATGGTTCGGATCCCGTGGAGCTCAGGTCGTGCGCGGTGAGGGCGCGCCGGATCCGCCGCCGGCGGCGCGGATCTCAGCGGCGGGACATGGACACGGGCGGGCCCGGATTGTCAAGGATGCGCGCCAGCGGACGGCGCCCGAAGGCCCGACAGGGTGTCGCCGCAGGTCGGCCGCGAATTCGCCTTAAAGCGGAACGGCGGGAGGCGACAGGCCGCACCAATTCGTCTATAGACGTTTGAGCCATGACGATGATCACGACCACCGACGCCCTCGCCGCAGCTTGCGACCACCTTTCGAAGTTCGACGCCGTGACGGTCGATACGGAGTTTCTCCGAGAGACGACCTTCTGGCCGAAGCTCTGCCTGATCCAGATGGCCAGCCCAGAGCAGGCCTTCGTGGTGGATGCGCTTGCGCCGGACATCAGCCTGTCGCCCTTCTTCGACCTGATGCGCAATCAGGCGGTGATGAAGGTCTTCCATGCCGCACGGCAGGACATCGAGATCGTCTGGCACCTGGGTGGTTTCGTGCCGCACCCGGTGTTCGACACCCAAGTGGCTGCAATGGTTTGCGGATTTGGTGATTCCATCTCCTACGACCAGCTGGTGGCGCGCATCTCCGGCGCCCATATCGACAAGACGCACCGCTTCACCGACTGGTCCCGCCGGCCGCTGTCGCAGCACCAGCTCGACTACGCGATCGCTGACGTAACCCACCTCCGGGACGTCTACCGCTTCCTCAAGGCGAACCTTGAAGAGCAGGACCGGGCGGACTGGGTGCTGGAGGAGATGAAGGTTCTGACGTCCGAAGCGACCTATCGGTCGGAGCCGGACGACGCCTGGCAGCGCCTGAAGATGCGGGTGAAGAAGCCGCGCGAACTCGTTGTTCTGAAAGAGCTTGCCGCCTGGCGGGAGCGCGAGGCCCAGGGCCGCGACGTGCCGCGCTCGCGGGTGATCAAGGACGAGACCCTGTTCGAGATCGCCACCCAGGCGCCCACCGATCCGGGCAAGCTGGCCGAACTTCGAACGATTCCAAAGGGTTTCGAGCGCTCGCGCGCCGGCGAGGAGATCGTCGCCGCCGTCCGCCGGGCGCTGGAGACGCCGAAGGACGCGTGGCCGCGGGTGCCGAAGGGCCGCCAGTCGCCCGAGGGCACCGGGGCGGCGGTGGACCTCATGAAAGTACTGCTGAAACTGGTCTCCGAGAACGAGGGCGTGGCGGCGAAGATCATCGCCACGGTCGACGACCTGGAGGACATCGCCAGCAACGACTCCGCCGACGTGGCGGCGCTAAAGGGTTGGCGGCGTGAGCTTTTCGGCGAACTGGCCCTCAAGGTGAAGCGGGGCGAGATCGCGCTGACCTTCGACGGGAAGAAGGTGGTGGCGGTGCCGGGTCCCGGCCTTGCCGACAAGGACGGGCAGAGCAAGCAGGCGGCCGAGTAAAGGGTTGGGGCGGAAGGGATTTTGGCTCTCGCCTTGGGGCCTACTGTCCTCTGCCGTCATCCCGGCGGAGGCCAGGATCCAACCGACGGGCCCGTGGCTGGACCGGAGGCGAATGACCCGCAGTCGGTTGGGCCCCGGCGTTCGCCGGGGTGACGATCGACGGACCGCACTGCCTACGTAAGCACCTGTAAACGCGAGCTTTTCCAGCTCCCGCTACGCAGCCGGCAGGCTTGTCGCGATGCGGTCGGTGGCGGCCATTTCGGCGCTTTTCTCGGTGGCGAGGGCGTCCTTGAGGCGGCGGGCGAAGTTGTTGCAGGCGTTCACATAGGCGATGTTGAACAGGGGAAGACCGCAGAGGAAACGGCGGCGGTCGGGACCGAAGACGCCGGAGGCGTCCCACTCGTCGATCATGTCACCCCATTGATAAATAATTATTTTTTCGATGTCGGTGAGATTCCGGCCGCGGATCTCCGCGCGGGAGTAGGTAAAGGCCTTCGCCTTCAGGTCCCGGCGCAGCGTCAGGAAGGCGCTGAAGGTGCGTTCGAAGAAGAACGGGAAGAAGGTCGCCGGTTCCGGATAGAGCGCGGACGACAAAGCCGCGTTGGCGAGCGCCGGGTTGCTGTCGATCGCGCGGATCAGGCCATCGACAAAGGTCATGTATTCGTTCCAGAACTTGGCGCTTCCGACCCAATAGTTGCAAAAAAGCAGCGTATCCGGCCCGTTGCGCGGCAGATCCTCGGTGCGGAACTTGTGGCCGGCGGCCTGGAAGATGGTGTCGGCGAGCCGCTGCAGGCCCGGATGGAACACTTCACCGTGGTTCCAGACGTTGAACATCCAGTAGGGATGCTGCGGATAGGGGTTGAAGAAGTAAACGTCGTAGCCCGGATGTAACTCGATGTAGCGCACGATGTCGCCGCTCGTCATGCCGGTTTTCTGCGGAAACTTCGGCGACAGTAGCCCGGTGTAGTCGGCCTTGTCGTGATGCCCCGCCTGCCAGAAGCGCCACATGTGGTGGACTTCGCGGCGGTCGGGCGAAGGATCCTCCCGAACGTCCAATATCCCGAGCCCCGGATCGCGCCGGCGCATGACCTCTTCGTTGTAGCTGATCTGGTAGAGCGAGATCTTCATGGGTGCCGCGCCGCATCCGTCCTTGGCCGGGATTCGACGGCATCAGGAAAATGCGCTTTTGCGCATCGAATCGCAGGGGCAAGGATGCCGCGCAGCATGTCTGCCGACAAACGAATTTGTCGGCATAGCCGCGCGGCCCGAGACCGAGGTGGGTCAGCCGAGGATGCGGATGGCGCCTTCCCGTCCGCCGCCGATCTTGGCGGCGGCGGTGAGGCGCTTCAGGAGCCGCTCGCCGACGATCTCGGCGAGGTCCGGCGGCACCTCCAGCACCAGCTGGTCGCCCTCCATGACGAGGCGCGTGCGCGGGATGACACCCGACATGGACGCCGACACCAGATAGGCGACGCGCAGGACCGCCCCGAGGGTGCGGGCGCGTTCCTTGAGGCGGGTGGAGCAGAGCTCGCGGATGCGCGGGCTCACGGCCTCGTCCACGAGGCCCACGTGCCGGTAGAAGATGGCGAGCGCCAGATAGGCGCGGCCGGGGTGGTCGATGCCGATGAAGGAGGCGTTCGCCAGGATGGAGAGGCTCTGTTCGCCCCGGTAGTCCGGATGGGCGCGCCAGCCGATGTCGGAGACGAGGCAGCCGGCGACGCGAAGGCGGGCCTCCTCCTCCGTCTCCTCGATGCCGAGGGTGCGGAAGGCCTGCTCAACCCAGGGCACCAGTTCCTCGACGTGCCGCGGGGAGCGGGAGCGCAGATAGGCGAGCTCGGCGCAGGCCTCGATGAGGGGGTCCTGCGCACGTTCCTCGGGGCTCAGGAGTTCGTAGAGGTGGCCCTCGCGCACGCCGAGGGCCGAGATGACCACCTGGGACGGGCGGATGGCGCGGATGACGTTTTCGAGCACCAGGGCGCCGAACGGCAGCAGCGCGCGCCGGTTCCGGGAGACGACGCCGATCTGGTCGACGCTCTCCGGATCGCGCCGGGCCACCATGCGGGCGAACTCCAGGGCCTCGTCCGCCGAGATGGCATAGTTGTGCATCACGTGGAGGGGATAGCCGGTCTCGAACATGTGCAGCCGGGCGAAGGAGCGCCAGGTGCCGCCGACGGCGAAGAAGGGCCGGCCGTCGCAGGCGGCGTGCTCGGCCGCGGGGGCGAGCGCGTCGGCGACGATCTTCTCGGCCTTGCGGATGTTGCCCTCCGCCGCTTCCTCCAGGCGCAGGCCGCCGAGCGGATAGGTGCGGCCCGGCGCGACCTCGCCGTTGAGGACGGAAACGAGTTCCAGGCTGCCGCCGCCAAGGTCGCCCACGACGCCGGTCGCCCGGTGGAAGCCGGACACGATGCCGAGCGCGGAGAGCCGCGCCTCGTCGGCACCGGAGAGGAGCGTCACCGGCGCGCCGCAGATCGCCTCCACGGCCTTCAGAAATTCCGGGCCGTTGGCGGCATCGCGGGAGGCGGCGGTGGCCAGGATGGTGAGGTCGGTCGACTGGCTCTGGTCGACCAGGAACTTGAAGCGCCGGATGGCGCCGAGCGCCTGCTCCACCGAGGCCTTCTGCATCTTGCCGGTGGTGGCGAGACCCTTGCCGAGCCCGGCAAGGATCTTCTCGTTGAACAGCATGGTCGGCGAACGGGACAGTCGCTCGTAGATCACGAGGCGGACCGAGTTGGACCCGATGTCGATGATGGAAACAGGACCGCGGCCCGCGAGGCGCCCAGGGGCGCCCCGTCCGTCAAGCGCGCCGTCGACGACGTACGATCGGTTTTGGAGAATCGGTTTCAAGAGAATGTCCACGCCCCGAGAGCGACGGGTTGGTCATGAAGTAGTCGTGGGCGTTGAACGGCTCATCGCCCTCGTCCGGCACGATGCGCTCATGGCTCCCGTCGGCCAGCAGGCGCCAGCTCTGCTGGTTGTCGCGAAGGTTGGCGACCATGATCTGGTCGATGACCTGGGCGTGCACGGTCGCGGTCTCGAGCGGCACCAGAGTCTCAACCCGGCGGTCCAGATTCCGTTGCATCATGTCGGCGGAGCCGATGTAGACCTTTGCCTGCGGTGAAGGCAAGCCGTGGCCATTACCGAAGCAGAAGATGCGGCTGTGCTCCAGGAAGCGGCCGACGATCGACTTGACGCGGATGTTGTCGGAGAAGCCCGGAATGCCCGGGCGCAGGCAGCAGATGCCGCGCACCACGATGTCGATGGAGACACCCGCGCGGCTGGCGTCGTAGAGCGCGTCGATGATCTTCGGATCGACGAGGCTGTTCATCTTCAGCCATATCTGCGCGGGCTTGCCGGCCTTGGCGAACGCGGTTTCCGCGTTGATGCAGTCCAGGATGGTCTTGCGCAGGGTGAGCGGGCTCATGGCGAGCTTCTTCAGCGCCTGCGGCTCGGCATAGCCGGTGATGAAGTTGAACACCCGCGCCACGTCCTGGGCGATCACCGGATCGGCGGTGAAGTAGCTGAGGTCGGTGTAGATGCGGGCGGTGATCGGGTGGTAGTTGCCGGTGCCGAGGTGGCAGTAGGTGACGAGGCCCGTCACCTCGCGCCGGACCACCAGCGACATCTTGGCGTGGGTCTTCAGCTCGATGAAGCCGAACACCACCTGCACGCCGGCGCGCTCCAGGTCGCGGGCCCAGCGGATGTTGGCCTCCTCGTCGAAGCGGGCCTTCAGCTCCACGAGCGCCGTGACGGACTTGCCGGCCTCCGCCGCCTCGATAAGGGCGCGGACAATCGGGCTGTCCTTGGAGGTGCGGTAGAGCGTCTGCTTGATCGCCACCACCTCCGGATCCTGGGCGGCCTGGCGGAGGAACTGCACCACCACGTCGAAGGTCTCGTAGGGGTGGTGGATGACCAGGTCCTTCTGCCGGATGGCGGCGAAGCAGTCGCCCGCGTGCTCGCGGATGCGCTCCGGGAAGCGCGGCGTGTAGGGGGTGAACTTCAACTCCGGCCGCTCCAGGCCGACCAGCTGGCTGAGTTCGTTGAGGGCGAGCGCCCCGTCCATGAGGAAGAGCTCGTCCGGCGCCGAGCCGAGCGCCTCGGCCACGAAGGCGCGGAGCGGCTGGGGCGTGGAGCTCTCGAACTCGAGGCGGATCACCGACCCGCGGCGGCGGCGCTTCAGCGCCGTCTCGAACAGGCGGACGAGGTCTTCGGCCTCCTCCTCCACTTCAAGGTCGCTGTCGCGGATGATGCGGAAGGCGCCCTGCCCCTTCACCTCGTAGCCGGGGAAGAGGCGGCCGATGAAGAGCGCCACCAGGTGCTCGATCATCAGGAAGCGGGCGGACCCGTCGCCCCGGTCCGGCAGGCGGATGAAGCGGTCGATCTTGGCGGCCATGCGGATGAGCGCGGTCATGCGCTCGCCGTCGCGGGCGCGCTCCAGGTCGAGGGCGAGGGTGAAGCCGAGGTTGGGGATGAAGGGGAAGGGATGCGCCGGGTCGACGGCGAGCGGCGTCAGGACCGGGAAGACGGAGGCGAGGAAGTAGTCCTCGATCCAGGCGTGCTCCTCCTTCGACAGGTCCTCGGCGTTGAGGATGACGATGCCGGCGGTGGCGATCTCGCCCCGCAGGCGCACCCAGCGGCGCTGCTGCGATTCGGCGAGCTTGGCGGCGGCGTCGGAGATCTTGGCGAGCTGCTCCTGCGGGCTGAGGCCGTCGTCGGAGAGCTCGCTGACGCCCTCGCGGATCTGGCCCTTGATGCCGGCGACCCGGACCATGAAGAACTCGTCCAGGTTGTTGGCCGAGATGGACAGGAAGCGCAGCCGCTCCAGGAGCGGATGGTTGAGGTTGTCGCACTCCTCAAGGACGCGGCGGTTGAAGCCGAGCCAGGACAGTTCGCGGTTGATGAAGCGGGACGGGCTGCGGGACAGGGAGTCGACGTCGTTCTGATCGACCGTGACCGGGTCCGCGATGGTGGCCACTTCCTGCTGGACGTCGGTGATATCCACGACCTGTCTCCTCTCGCACCAAACGGCGGCACGTTATCGTCAGTTTATGACGGATGATATGGCTGCGGGAAGGAGAGTGGGGGATGAGGGGGATTGGGGGGACGTGGGGACGTGGGGACGTGGCGCGAAAGCGAATGCGTGGGTGGTCCGCCTGCGCGG
>NZ_MSIG01000020.1 GCF_001927285.1 Mongoliimonas terrestris
GGGGCCTGGTTGAGGTAGAGCGGCCGGTAGACCTCCGTCATCACGTCGCGGGCGCGCTCGTCCTCGAGGCCGATGACGATCCGGTCCGGTCGCTTGAAGTCGTCGATGGCCGCGCCTTCGCGCAGGAACTCCGGATTGGAGACCACCGCCACGTCGGCACCGGGCGTCGTTTCGCGGATGATGCGTTCCACCTCGTCGCCGGTGCCGACCGGCACGGTCGACTTGGTGACGATCACCGTAAACCCCTTCACGGCGGCGGCGATCGCGCGGGCGGCGCCGTGCACATAGGTGAGATCCGCATGGCCGTCGCCGCGGCGCGACGGAGTGCCGACGGCGATGAACACCACATCGGCGTCGGCGACCGGCCCGGTCAGCTCGGTCGTGAAGGTCAGTCGGCCCGCCTTGACGTTGGCGGCCACGAGGGCATCGAGGCCCGGCTCGAAGATCGGGATCTCGCCCTTGAGTAGGGCGTCGATCTTGGCCCGATCCGTGTCGACGCACGTCACGGCGTGGCCGAAGTCCGCTAGGCATGCGCCTGAAACCAGGCCCACATACCCCGATCCAATCATGGCAATGCGCAAAGTCGGTCCCCTGGTCCACGATCCAGCGGCCTCGGGCGGCCCGCCATCTTGCCCTGCCCGACAACGGCTGAGCAACATGGGGCCGCGGCCCGTTCGGGCCTCGCCAAGGGCCGGGCGCCGCCGTTCGGCGGCGCCTTCTCAGGGTTCCTTATAGTACTTCTGGTACTGCGACGACAGGTAGGTGCGGGTGGAATCCGCCGCGTAGAGGCGGTTCTTCTTGGAGTCCACCTTGTTGAGGATCACGCCCGCGCAGCGGTCGAAGATCTCCGGTTCGGACTGCACGGCCGCCTGGATGACGGCGATCGGCAGTTTGCCCCATTCCACCACCAGCGCCATGATGTCGAGGAGCGGCACCACGATGCGCACGTCGACGATGGGGCCGATCGGCGGCAGGTCAAGGACGATGTAGTCGTACTCGTCCGTGAGCTTGGCGAGGCTGTTCTCCAGGAAGGGCGTGCTCAGGAGCTCCGAGCTGTGAACCTGCGGGTTGCGCACGTTGATCGGCAGCACGTTGAGACCGGTGCCCTCGTCGCGGTAGATCACCTCATGGGCGTCGAGGTTGGAGTGGATCGCCTCGGCAAGGCCCAGCTCGCAACGCGGCGCGATGGAGCGCGAGGTGGCCGGGTTGCGGAAGTCGGTGTCGATCAGAAGCACCCGCTGCCCGGTGGAGGCGACCAGGGTGGCGAAGTTCAGCGCCATCGTGGTCTTGCCTTCGCCCGGAACGAGCGAGCCGAAGCCGATCACCTTCGCCCCGGTCCGGCCGTAGCGCTGCCGGTTTGCCACGTGGCGGACGGCCCGCAGCGCTTCGGCGAAGGCCGACATGGGGTGCATCGCCGCATAGCGCAGGATGGGCGAGGAGATGTTGACGATCGGGTCGCCCTCCATCGGCTCTCGCTCGACCGGCTCGGCGCTCTCCTGGTTGCGGAGAGCGACCAGCGGCACCTCGCCAAGGAAGTCGAGCCCCAGGTACTGCCGCACATGGTCGCCGGAGCGGATGGTGCGGTCGCGGTACTCGCGGAGCGCACCGAGACCCACGCCGATGCCGAGCCCGAGGATGGTCGACAGGGCGAGCACCAGCGGCGGCTTCGGGAAGCTCGGCCCGAGCGGCGCCCGCGCGGCCGACATCACCCGGATTTCCGAGACCGGGAAGGACTGGTCGCGGGAGGCCTCCTCGTAGCGCTTCAGGAACTCCTGATAGAGGTTCTGGTAGACCTCCGCCCGCTGCTCCAGTTCGCGCAGCTGGACCATGGTGGCGCTGATGTCCACATTGTCGCCCAGCATGGTCCGGAAGCGCTCTTCCAGGTTGGCCTGGCGCTGCGACGCCACTTCATAATCGCTCAGGTAGGATTCGGAAATGCGCTGCAGCTCGGTGAAGATCAGCCGCTGATACTCGCGCTTCTCGTCCTCGAGGCGGATCACCTGCTGGTGCCGCGGGCCGAGGCGAGCCTCCAGGTCCGTCGCCCGGCGCGCCGCGTCGAGATACTGCTTGCGCAGGTCGCTGATGACCGTGTTGGCGAGGGCGTCTTCCACCACCGCGCCGACGTTCTGGCTGTCCACCAGCGCCTTGATCTGGTTGTAGCGCGCCTCGGCCGTCGCCGTGGCGGCCTGGGCCTGCACATACTGGTCGCTGAGGGTTGCGAGCTGCTGGTCGCTCAGCAGCTTGCCGTCCGTCTGGGCGAGGTTGTTCTCGGCACGGAACGTCTCGACGGCCGCCTGCGCCGTCTGCGCCTCGGTGCGCAGCTCCTCCAGGCGGGCCTTCAGCCAGTCGCCGGCGCGCTGGCGCGCGTCGAACCGGGTGTCGAGCTGGTTGTCGATGAACACCTGCGCGAACGTGTTGGCCACCAGCGCGGCGTCGGCCGGATCGGTGGCCGTGAAGGTGAACTCCAGGGCCGCGGACCGTCCAAGCCGCGTGGCGGAGAAATCGCCGCCGAGCACGTCGCCGGCCACTTCGGCCGGATCCATGCCGTCGACGGTCAGGGTCTTGGCCCGGTAGGCCGCCAGGGTCTCCTTCAGGAAGGAGCCTTCCGAAATCTTCGCGAAATTCTCGTCGGAGGCGAGCACGATCGTCACCTTGTCGACCACCTGGCGCGACATGGCATTCTCGATCAGGCTCAGCACACCCGCCTCGTCGCTTGCGCGTGCGGCCGTGCCGGACGACTCGTTCACCACGTCCAGGAGCTTGGAGTCGATCAGAACCTGCGCCGAAGACGTGTACTTCTTCTCCGCCACCGCGAGGAAGCCCACGCCGGCGGCGATGCAGAGGCCCACGCTGAGGCCGATCACCAGCAGCTGGCGGCGACCGGCCGCGATCAGCTTGTCGATATCGATCGAGTGACCGGGCGCGCGTCCGCCGTAGGGGTCCTGCAGATAGGGCTGGCCGCCATAGGGCGAGCCGCCGCGCGGATCGGCGCCGCCATAAGGACGCCCCCCGTAGGCCTGTCCGCCATAAGGCTGGCTACCGTACGGTTGACCTCCGTAGGGACCGTTAAGGGAGCGTTCTGCCTGGGCGTTCAGCTTCTGGGACATTGGAACGGGTGAGATATCCAATGCAACTCATCCTTCCGCTTTGAAAATCATTGTGCGCCTTGCGGCGACCGCAATCGACCTGTCGAACTCATTGGCCACATTATAATACGTTGAAATGTGAATTTTCAACGGCTGAGTGCTGTGCCTTCGTCGATCGTACGGTCTGAGTTAATAGCGGCTGACCTCTCCCGCCCTGCGCAAGGGTCTTAATGCCGTATTGTTCGGGTTCTCGGCACCGCGGCAGAGACTTTCGTGTCCCCGTTCAACGATTTCGCGCATTCTCTCCTGCCGAGAATGGCTCTCGGGCTGCGCAACACGGAATAGTGATCTTCGCTAGGTCTTGTGGCGCCAACCGTCGTCCAGTGTGGTGCCATCGTTGTGCACTGCAACAAATCCGGGGTCAAGCCTTGATCTGCCGGTTGAACACGGAGGCGGACCGCACGACGAACTGCTCCAGCAGGCGCTGGGCGACGAAGAGCCCGACCGGAACGGAGGTGAAGGTCGTCATGGCCTCACGCACGCTGCGATTCTTCACCGCCTCAATCATGCGCCGCCACTGCAGGCGGCAGTCGACGCTGGTGTAGTGGGCATCGAGTGCGGCCGCCACCTCGGTGGAGAGCCCGGGCAGGGCGCGGAGGTTGCGGTTGCTCTGCCGGAACTGCTCCAGATCGTGAATGCTGTGTCGGGCGCTGAGCGAGTCGGGCCGCGTGACGGCCACATAGCCCGCCGCCGGAACGAGCCGCAGCCGGCCACCGGCCGCCATCAGCCGGCAATAGAGGTCGAAGTCCTCGCCAAGACGCATCCCCGCGTCGTACCGCACGCCCGCCCGGCGGATCAGCGCCATGCGGATCAGGGGCTTGATGAAGCCGAGTTCCTTGCGAAGGCTGCCCGTCCGGGTGACGTTGGACTGGATGAAGTCGGCGAGACTCACCATGGCCGGAAGCGCCATTGTCCCGTCCAGAAGGGTCGCGCCCACCGGGGCATCGGGGGAGGGGACCTGGTACATGTCGTCGGCGATCAGGTCCGCGCCGTCCGCCTCGGCCAGCAGGCGTTCGATGCGGCCCGGCAGCATGTAGTCGTCCGCGTCGAGCACGGTCATGAACGCGTCCTCGATCCGGTCGAGGGCCGCGTTGCGGGCGGCCGCGGGGCCGCCGTTGCGGGCCTGCCGCAGGGTCGTGAGGCGGCCGGATCCGTCATCGGCGGCGCGGGCGGCCGCAAGGGTGTCGTCGGTGGAACAGTCGTCCACCACCACGACCGCGCCGACGCCATGCTGCGCCAACGCGCTCTCCACCGCGCGACCGATGGTCCGCACGCTGTTGTAGGCCGCGATGATCACCGCCACGGAAGGGCGTTGGTCGTCCGATGCCATGGTTCCGCTTCCACTCACCCGTTCGAGGATCCCGACTATGGATCAGGAGACCTGAATATTGCGCAAACCCGACCCATGAAACGGAACGCGCCCGAGGCGGGGTTAACACCCACTGTCGGCCGGGTGAGGGTGCGCTGCACACCGCTTCGGACGTCCGTGCGCCGACAGTACCGTCAAAAATAACAATCCATGCGCGGTTGATTGTAAACCTAGTCGACGGTCTCCGTTTGCATTCCTTTTAGCGTGATGGCAGCTTGTCGCGATATCGCCAGAGTATGGCGGTCAATATGACCGCTCAAACTTGGTACGACGAAACCGAATCTGTCGACCAAAACTGTAATCTGATCGCCATGGTCTGAAGCGTGCTGCGTTTTTGTGTGTGGCACCACTGGCAAGGGACGTCGCAGTGAACCTGATAGCTAATTTCGCGCTTGTCACGATGCTCTCCGTCGTCGGCGCTGGCGCCGCGTTCGCGCAGGCCGCCGATCCCGCGCCGGCGCCCGCGCCCGCAGAGGCGGGGTCGGCCGACGCCGCTCCGGCAGCCCCTGATCCGGAGGAGCCCGCATCCTTCTTCGACGGTTTCGATCGCCTGTCTGACACGCGCTGGCAGCGCTCCGACGGCTGGCGCAACGGCGACTATCAGAGTTGCACCTGGACCCGCGGCGAGGCGGCCGTCTTCCTCGGCGTTCTCGAACTCACCGTGCGCCAGCGTCCCCGCAACGGCACCGCCTTCACGTGCGCGGAGGTGCAGTCGACCCGGCGGTACCACTACGGCACCTACGAGGCGCGCATCAAGGTTGCCAAGGGCAGCGGCATTAACTCCAACATCTTCACCTACATCGGCCCGCCGCACGGCGTTCCGGAGCACGACGAGGTCGACTTCGAATTCCTCGGCAAGGACACCACCAAGGTCCAGCTGAACTACTGGCGTGCCGGTAACGGCAAGAACGAGGTGATGATCGACCTCGGCTTCGACGCCTCGGAGGATTTCCACACCTACGCGTTCACCTGGAGCAAGGACAAGATCATCTGGTACATCGACGGCAAGAAGGTGCACGAGACGCCCGAAGGCGCCGACCTGCCGAAGAACCCCGGCATCTTCTTCATGTCGATCTGGACGGGCAGCGAGGTGGTCAACGACTGGCTCGGCCCCTTCACCTACCCGGAGAAGCGCCCGGTGATCGGCTTCGACTGGATCGCCTACACGGAAGAAGGGGAAAAGTGCCTGTTCCCCGAATCCATCACCTGCTCCACCCAGTGACGATCGACGACAGCGCCCGTCGGCCTTTCCGGCCGGCGGGCCTTCGCCGCCACGAATAGAGACCCGGCGGGACCTGACCGACCATGCAGATCGCCATCAGCGCCATTTCCGACCAGAACCGCAACAGCGCCTACGCCATCGCGGCGGTCGCCGGCACCGTCTACTGCTACAGCTATGCGCTGGTCTACGGGCCGATCATGATCCTGACCGTCTACGGGCTCTGGTTCCTGCCGCTCGCCTTGCGGCCCGGCATCTTCAAGGTGGCGCCGGGCGACCTCCTCATCTATTCCGTCCCGCTCCTGGCGCTGGCCTCGGCCTTCTGGTCCGACCACCCGGACATCTCGCTCCGGTTCAGCATCCAGCTCATCACCACGGTCGCGCTCGCCGCCATCGCGGCGCATGTGGTGGCCCCCTCCAACCTCTCCCGCGGTCTGCTGCTCGGCTGCTTCATCACCGCCTTCCAGTCCTTCATGGAGGGCTCCGTCCACGGCGAGGAGGGGGGCGACGGCGCACTGAAGGGCCTGTTCGGCTCCAAGAACCAGCTCGGCCTCGTGGCGGCGATCGGCATCACCGCCGCGATCTGCCACCTTTCCGCCTACCGCACCACGCTTCCGGTCAAAGTGCTCTACTGGGTGGCCGTCGCCATCATGGCCTGGATCCTGTTCCTCGCCCAGTCGGTGACCTCGCTCATCTCGATCGCGGCGGCTCTCATGGCGCTGGGCGCCGTCTCCTATCTCCGGCGTCTTCCCCAGGCCGCGCGGGCGGTGTTCGTGCCCTGGGCGATGGTAGGCATCGCCACGCTCCTCATCATCGCGGCGATCTCCATCCCCACGGCCGAGATCTACGAACTGCTCGGCAAAGACCCGACCATGAGCGGGCGAACGGACATCTGGGAGGTCGGCTACGAAACCTCGGCCGCCAATCCGGTCCTCGGGGTCGGCTATCAGGCCTTCTGGGTTCCGGGCAACGTGGCGGCGGAGCGGCTTTGGGAACAGTTCCTGATCCCGGACAAGACCGGCTTCCACTTCCACAACGCCTTCATCCAGGTTCTCGTCGAGCTCGGCCTCTTCGGCTTCCTCGCCTTCGCATTCACGATCGTGCTGATCCTCTTCCGCGAGGGCGTGGCGCTCTTCCTCGGCAAGGTTCCCCGTCGCCTGCTGATCTATATGCCGTTGACCGTGTTCTTCGTGTCGCGGACCACATCGGAAATCGACTTCTACGGCCAGTTCGGCATCGGCACCTTCATCGTCTATTTCATCGCGGTGCAGACCGCCCGCACACTTGGCGGCCGGGTGCGCACCGGAGCGCGAAGCGTGCGCCGGCCGCGTTTCGGGCTCCGGGCGCGCGCGGCCCGGCTGGCGGCTGCCGAAGCCGGGCCGGTTCACGCGGGCGCGTCGTCGCACGGCGCGAGTGGGTCCGGCGGTTCGAGCCTGAGGCCGAAGGGTCCGAAGCTCCTCGGGCCGAGGGCCAAGGGGCCGAAGCTGGTCGGGCCCGCCGACCGAAGCTCCAAGCCGCTCGGGCCCAAGCACGGCCTCCTCGGCCCCCGCGGCAAGCGCACGCGGCCGCGCGGCCTGCGCCCCGCATCCGTGCCGCCCGGCTTCGGCGGCGACCGAACGAGCTGACGCCCAGGCCGTCGCCGGCCGGGAAAGTTCGTGTCGTCTTCTGAGGTTGAGGTCAGGCCTTGGCCGAGGCACCGGGCAGGAGCGCGCGCGCCCGCTTCAGCCGGCCCTTGATCGGGCTGCCGAACAGCCGCGCGGCGCCAGGTCCGCGCGCGAACGCCGCGAGGGCGGCGGCGAACCGGCGCCCCTTCAGGTGGTCGATCACCGTCAGCATGTGCTCGGCGTCGTCGAGGTTGCGGTCGCGCACGGCCTGCGCCTTCCGGCTCTCCGCATCCAGCGCATGGCGCGCCAGGAAGTCGCGGTCCGCCCGGCGGATCTCCCGCACGTCGTCCACCGTCAGCACGCGCGAGATCGAGCCGGGCCGGATCGCGTAGCGATAGCCGGCACCGGGCTCCACCGCGCAGACGGCGCCGGCGGCCAGGCATTCGGCCATGAAGCGGTAGTCCTCGCCGATCCGGATCTCCGGGTCGTAGCGCACGCCCGCCCGCCGCAGGAAGTCCCTCCGGAACACCGGCTTCAGGTAGCCGTAGTTGAATTCCTTCCGGAACAGCATGTTGGAGCGGATGAAGGCCGGCAGGCCCAGGCGCCCGAGCGCCCCGAAGGTCGCCGGCGGGAACATCGGCTGCGGCGGCGCGTCCGCCCGCACCACAAGCAGGTTGTCGACCGCGATGTCGGCGGTTTCCGCCTCGGCCCGGCGCAGCATCCGGTCCAGGCGGCCCGGTTCCATCTCGTCGTCGGCGTCGAGCACGGCGATCCAGGTGCCGGCGGCGAGCGCGAAGCCGTGGTTGCGCGCCACGCTCGGCCCGCCGTTCCGCGCCATCCGCTCGTAGCGGATCCGCGGGTCACCGACCGACCGCACCACGTCGCCTGTGGCGTCCGTGGAGGCGTCGTCCACCACGATCACCTCGATGCTGCGTTCGCTCTGGGCGAGCGCGCTGGCCAGCGCCGGGCGGATGAAATCCGCCGCGTTCCAGGCCGGAATGACGATGCTGACGTCAGGGGGCGAAGCCATGGTCGTCCACGCGTCCATACTGCTGGAGATCGCGCGCGCCGAGCAGGCGGGCGACGACGCCCACGTGCAGCGCGCCGCGCAGGATCCAGGCCCGCGCCCGGGTGGGGCTGACCACGAAGGCGGCCGCGGCCACGCCGCAGAGCGCCGCCTTGCCGGCCGCCTTGGCGATCGCCGCCACGTGACCCGCCGTACCCGGCCGCACGTCGCGCAAAAGAATGGAATGGGTCTGGCCGGCCCGGAAGCGTCGCTTCACCAGCCAGCCGAAGCTCTGGCGCGACGCCGGCACCGGCTCGGTGAGGAGCGCGTCGGGCGCGTAGGCGATCCGCGCGCCGGCCTCGTGCATGGCGTGGAAGAACTCCGTGTCCTCGCCGCCCGAACGGCCGAGTTCCAGCCGGAAACGCCGTCCTGCGAGCGCCGGAGACTGCCGGTCGATCAGCACGTTGCAACTGTAGCCGGTGCGGATGGTGCCGGACACGAACACCGGGCGGGTGTCGTGGAAGTGCCCCCGGCGCATCCAGGCGGGGGCGTCCGGCGCATAGGCGGCGTCCACCGGGCCGAGCACCACGTCGGCGCCCGTCTGCTGCCAGACGGAATGCAGGGCCGCGATCCAGCCCGCGGTCGCGATCTCGTCGTCGTCGATGAAGAGCATCAGCCGACCGGTCGCCGCTTCCAGCGCCGCGTTGCGGGCAATGGAGATGTTCCGGCCGGGGGCGTGCACATAGTCCACCGGCATCGGGGCAGCGGCCGCCAGGGCGGCGACGCGGTCACGGGCCGAGGGTGTGTCGTCGTTGTCGATCACCACCACCCGGACCGACCAGCCCGCCGGAACGGTGCAGGCGAACAGCGACGACAGGGTCGCCGCCAGCGAGTCGCGCCGGAAGGTGCAGACGCAGATGTCGATCCGCCGGTCGGCCCCGGTCATCGACGGGTCACCGGTTTCCGCGTCCGACAGCCATGCGCAGCAGCTGCGTCCAGAACCCCGCCGACCAGCCGAGCTGGATGATCATGGCGGCAAAGCCGGACAGCATGGCGGGCAGGTTGCGTTCGCTGATGCCGATCACCGCGCCCCAGATCAGGCAGAGGCCGGCCCAGGCCGCGGCCGGCACGGCGGCCAGCCAGAAGAAGGGCGTGGCGAGTGCCAGGAGCAGCATCGGCAGGATGGCCAGCGGAACCGCCTGACGCACTTTCATGCGGCCGTGCTTGAACACGGTGCGCGCTCGGCCGCGGCCGTAGCGGAAGTACTGCAGGAACAGCTTCCACGGCGTCTCGCGCGAGAAATAGTCGATCGAGGTCTCGTTGGTCAGCCAGCAGCGGAACCCGGCCTTGCCGAGGCGGAGATCGAGCTCGGCGTCTTCGTTGTGCGAGAAGCTGGTGTCATAGCCGCCCACCGCCTCGAACGCCTTGACGCGAATGAGCGCATGGTGGCCGTGGTCGACCCAGCGGCCGCCCGCCTGCATGCTGCGATGGGCCGAACCGCCGTTGCCGAGCGGCGAATTCTGCGCCGCCGCGGCGGCCTTCTGGAAGAAGCGCTTGCCCTGGGTCTTCATGCTGACCACCACCGAGTCGGCGCCGGTGCGGATCGCCTCGGACACCAGGGTGTAGCAGAAGTCGGGCGGGTAGGACGAATGCGCGTCCACCCGGATCAGGTATTCGAAATCCGCGCCGAGCTGCTGGACCGCCAGGTTCACGGCCGCGCTCTGATAGCGCTGCGGATTCGAGATCAGGCACACGTTGGGGTGCTTGGACGCAAGCTCGCGCGCAATCTCTGCCGTCCGGTCCGTGCTGGCGCCGTCCACGATCGCAATGATCAGCTTCTCGAACCCGACCTGGCGGAGAAGTTCGTTGACCACGCTCTCGACGTTTTTTTCTTCATTGTAACAGGGGACAACAATCAGAGACGGCTCGTGAAGAACATTATCCAGGACGACCTTATAGTTCATCGTGTGAAGCTTAGCTTCACCTTCGACGCTTGTATTATCCGACAAGGTCTTCAGCCAGGTGAGGCTGGATGGAATGGCTTGTAAGGTCACGAGTACACATCCCTCTGGATACAACTCAGGCAATTCCTGGCGCCCCGTGGCGTTCATAGGGCGCCGCGCCCGTTAAATTACGACAAAGGAAAGCTTCATCTGGCGCGTTGGTTCAAAACACATGATCTACTGGCTAACATTCCGCATATTGAAACCAGCATATATTGGCGTACAAATTAACTGCTTGTTAACTAACCGGGATCACCATAGACCACTGAAATCAAAAATACAGCATAGGCTATGTTTTTCCAGTCAGGTGTTGCCGCTGCACAACCTGTCCTGCGGACAGCCTTAACGGCGACAGAAACGTCCAGGGTTCGATTGGCAATTCGCGCAGTCGCGTGCAGCGCGATACGGCCTTCCGACAGGTGTTGAACGGTCTCAAGTGCCCAGAACTGCGGCTCCTGACGGTCCAATGTAAATGAATTCTCAAAGTTATAAGTAAGATATTCGTATTAGGTTCTGCAATTGACGTCGCCGTGAAGACGCCGCCGCGCTGCGCGGGTGAGGCTGCCAGGCCCGGACTGCGGGCCGCAACCGCCTCGTTTCATTGTTCCTTCACCATCAGACATCGAACGATCAACGGCTGATCGGACCGATTGTTCCCCGTCCGAGGGACCCGGTCTGTGATCCCGCGCACAGGTGACCGAGACGCCACACCGCCGCCGGTCGGCCATACGCGGCTCCTGAAGTTCGGGCCCGTCCGATCTCCAAAAGCGCCACGGCCTGACCGGCCGGCGCCGGTCGGACTTGCCTGCGCTCCTAAAGCCCCGACAGGTCGGCCTTTTACGCGCTCGGTATCCTCCGCGCGCTCTGTTTCGGCCGTGTCCCGCCGCCCGATCCGCGCGCCGCAGCCCCTTGCCGCGTCATCGTTGGCGGCGAGCGTTCTCACCCGCGCTCTGCGGGCGGAACCAACGTCATTCTTCGCGCCGAAGAGGCTTCATCAAGATGCTTATAGTCGATTATTTCCGAAAGAAATCGTGATGGAAGCACTTGGTGTCGTCATAACAAAGGTTAACTCTGATCTCGACTTGACGGGCATCGGTAAATAAGCGAGGATGCAGATAGTATTTGTGCGTTTTCAGATTTCAGGTTTGCTTTCCATGAACCATTTCCAAGCCGTGTCTGCCCTTTCCCCCTTGCACCTTTCGTCGCCGCGGCGGTCGCGGTCCGGTTCTCTCGTCCGGGCCGCGGCCCTTTTGGCGGCCCTTGTCGCGGGTTTCGGCGTCTCGCCGGCCGCCGCGGTCGGAACGGCTCCGACGAGCGTGGACCGCTTCCCCGCCTCCGGCCTTTCCGCCGCCGTCCACCACATGCCCAGGCTCGCCAGCCGCGCTCCCGCCGCGCGCCCCGCGCCCGTGCTCGTGGCGCAGGCAACCGGTGACGGCGTGTTGTCGGACATCCTGTCCGACGGCTCGCTGGAACTGGAGGTGCTCAGTCTCCTCGACATCGCCGACGATCTCGGCCTGCCGTCGGTCGACGGTCTCTGCGCCGAGCCGCCCTTTCTCCTTTCCTTCGTGGTCAACCGGGACATGTCGTCCGTCTGCGCGGCGGCAGAGCGGCTCGTGGCGGTCGCCGGCGGCATCGACGGCCCGACCGGCGCGGTGCCGGGCGCCCTCGGCCGCGGCTTCTTCGGCGGGGCGGGCGGCGGGCCATCGCCCTTCCAGGTGGCCTTCTCCGCCCTCAACCCGCCGGCCGGCTTCATCAACAAGTTCCGCTACCCGCCCTCGTCCTTCCGGGTGAACCAGGGGCCGAATTCGCCGAGCTTCAGCCGGCGCGGCGGCTCGGACACGTTCGTCACCACCACCATCATCACGGTGCCGTTCGGCGATGCCGGAACCGGCGCTCTCGGGCTCGTGGCGGTCGGGGCCTTCCTCTACATCACCCGCCGCGCAAGCCGCGCCCGCCCGGCCTGATCCGGCTCAGATCCTCGCCGCCCGGTTCACCGTCCAACGACCGGACGGCGAGGAAAAGAAGGGCTACGCCCGTCAGCCGGAGCGTGCGAAGCGCCCCCCGACACCGTCCGTCCCGTCCGAACAGCGCCCACCCGGCCGGCCGACGTGTCTCCTTCGACCACAGCGTCAAGCGCCCTGCCGGACCCTCGCGGACGCGCCGCTCGCCTGCCATCGCGCTGATCCTGGCAGCCCGCCTCCGCACCCTCCCTGGCCGGCCCACGCCGCCCGTCCGCCCCGCCGTCCGAGCGAACCGGCCCCGGATGGTGAATGGCGCGTAAACGCTAACGGCCATCAATGCACGACGACAAATGTGGCGGCTCGCGTTTCAGCGCGCGCAGTGCTAGTCTGCACCCATAATCGACGCAGTAATTCTCTGCCGCTTTCATGTGCAATTTATCGATAACGGTGCAGTTATGACGAGTCAAAACGGTGAAACCGTCTCGGTATCCGAGCTTGCTCGGCATGCTGCGGGAGCAGCTGGCGCGATTGACGCAACCGCCCGCACGCTGGACATCGGAATTCTGGCCCGACAGCACTATGAATTCTCCACGGTGCAGGCGCTCGTCCGCGACGGCAAGCGACCCCTGTCGGAATTCCACGCCCTGCAAAGCCTCGGCGGCTTTCGCATGATCGACATCAGCGGCGGTCCGGACGCCCCTCAGGAGCCATGGTCGGCGGTGTTTGGCAATCCGGTCCGCGGCCTCAAGGTCCGCCGCCAGATCGCCGGGCTCGACGCGATCGTCGCCATGGGGGAGGACGTCGGCCTGCCGGCCTTCCTCGGCCTCACCGCCTACGGCCTGCGACTGCCGATGATCTGCATCCTGCACGGCACCTATTTCGAGAGCGGCAAGTTCGCCGCCATCATCGGCATGGTGAAGCACCTGAAGCACATCCGCTTCCTCGGCATGTCGACGACGGTGATCGATCGGCTCGTCAAGGAGTTCGGCATTCCGGCCGCGCGTTGCGCCGTCGGCGGCGTCGGGATCGACACCGACTTCTTCCGCCCCGAGCCGCTACAGGGCGAGGGCGTCATCGCCAGCGCCGGCGTCGTCCAGCGCGACTACGACAGCCTGTTCCGGGCGGTGGAGGGCCTCGACGTCCAGGTGGAACTGGCCACCAACAGCTCCTGGGTGGCGCCCGTCACCTTCGCCTCCGCGCTGCCGGCCAACGTGAAGGCGGGCGAACTGCCGCTCCACACCGGGCTTCGCGATCTCATCGCCCGCTCCCGCATCGTCGTCGTGCCGCTCCACCCGGTCCGCTATTCCTGCGGCTACACGGTGATCGGCGAGGCCATGGCCATGGGCAAGCCGGTGATCGCCAGCCGCAACCCCGGCCACAGCGACCTCATCGTCGACGGCGAAACCGGCCTCTACGTGCCGTGCGCCGATCCGGCGGCGCTCCGCGCCGCCATCGTGCGGCTTCTCGACGATCCGGCCGAAGCCGCCCGCATGGGCGAAGCCGGCCGCCGACGGGCCGAGGCGATCTGCGCCATGGCCCCCTACGCCCAGCACATCCGCGGCCGGATCGCAGCGCTCGGCGGCCTCGCGAGCCGGCGGGTGGCAGCCTGACCGGTCTCGCGCGTCCTCATCCGTCGTGCGGTCCGCCCGGTCGGCCGGCCCCGCGGTGTGGCGTTTCTTAAGAGAGATGCTGTTCCCTGCACGCGAACGGGCCGAAACCGGCCGTCCGTCCTCGGGCTGAAGAGCACCGGATGTCGTCCCTGCGCATCGCCTATCTGGTCCACAACCTCCACGATCCGGCCGTCCTTCGCCGCGTCCGCATGCTCCAGATCGGCGGCGCGACCGTGGAGATCGCCGGCTTTCGCCGCTCCGACACGCCGGCCCGGCCGATCGGCGGCGTCACGCCGGTGGACCTTGGCCGCACCCGCGACGGCGGCTTTCCGCAGCGCATCGCCGCCATCGGTCTCGCGGGCCTTCGCCGCGACGCGGTGACCGAAATGGTCGCGAGGGCCGACGTGGTGATCGCCCGCAGCCTGGAACTGATGCTTTACGCCGCCGCCCAGATCCGCCGGTCCGGCAAGCGGCCGCCGCTCGTCTACGAATGCCTCGACATCCACCGCTTCCTCGTCACCCGCTCGCCCGCCGGCACGGCGCTCCGGGCGGTGGAAACGGCGCTCGCCCGCCGCGCGTCCCTTCTGATCACCTCGTCGCCCGGCTTCATCCGCAACTACTTCAGCGAGCGGGCTGGCCTTCGAGACCTGCCGGTGCTCCTCCTTGAAAACCAGGTGCTGGTCGACAGCGACACGCCGGCCCCACCCCCGCCGCCGTCCGTGCCCGTCGGCCCGCCCTGGCGGATCGGCTGGTTCGGCGCGCTCCGCGACCGCAAGGGCTTCGACATACTGGCCCGCCTCGTCCAGCGCCTGCCCGGCACTGTGGAGGTGGTGATGCGCGGCATGCCGTCCGAGGCGGTCTTCCCGGACGGCCTTGCCGCCGAAACCCTGCCGCCCGGCATCCGCTATCTCGGCCGCTACACCTATCCGGACGACCTGCCGGCCATCTACGCGGACGTGCACTTCACCTGGGCGGTTGATTATTTCGAGGAGGGGCTGAACTCCAGCTGGCTGCTGCCGAACCGCCTCTACGAAGGCGGCCTCAACCAGTCGGTGCCGATCGCCCTCAAGGGTCTGGAAACCGGCCGCATGCTCGCCGCCCTCGACACCGGCATCATCCTCTCCGGCGATGTCGAAAGCGCGCTCGCCGACGTCTTCACCGGCATGACGGCGGAGCGCTACGCGGCCCTCAAGGCCAAGGCCGCCGCCGTTTCCCGCGCGCGGTTCGTCACCACGCCGGCCGATTGCCGCGCCCTGGTGGATCGTCTTGGCGAGGTGAAGGCCCGAGCCCGCCGCTGAGCGGGCCGCCCGGCACCGGATCACCCCGGGCTTCCCCCGCATCCAGCCCTCGACCCGACCTCAGGGCTTGACCGGCACGGGCGCGAGCACCGGCGTGCCGCCGGCCGGCCGCCACGGCGCCGCCGCGTCCGCGCCGCCGACCGTTGCGCCGTCCGCCGTCTCGGCGGCTACCGGCGCGATCGTTTTGCCGCCCTCCGACAGGGCATGGCTCGCCTCGATATCCTGGACGATGCCCGCCGCGAACTGCTCCAGACGGGCCACGTCGTCGGTCGAAAGCGTGCGCTGCTTGGTGTCGATCAGGCAGAGCGTGCCGATCACCACGCCGGACGAAAGCCGGAGCGGCGCACCCGCGTAGAAGCGGATCCCGTTGCTGGTCAGGGCCGGGTCGTCGGCAAAGCGCGGATCCTTCTCGATGTCGGAGATCACCTCCACCGACGGCCGGCCGACCAGGTGGCCGAGCGACGCCAGTTCGTGCGAAACGCCCGCCGGAATCCGCGTCTCAGTGGCGCCGACCGCATCCGGGTCCGGCAGCTGTTCGGCGAGCGCCACCAGGGCGATCGGCGTCTCGAACGCCGCCGCCACCTGGCGCGCCACGGCGCTGAACCGCTCCGACCGATTCGCCTTGAGGCCCATGGCTCTGAGAGCGTCGGCCCGCTCCGGATCGGCCGTCGCCGGCGGCACGGTGCCGGCCGGCGGCGACCGGCGCACCCAGGCGCTGATCTGCCCGTGCGCCACCGTCAGCGAGGAGGCGATCGCGTCCGCGCCGGTGGAGCCGGCCCGCCGGCGGTTCTCGTCCGGCTCGTCCGGCAGGTTCCAGGTGCACACGATCACCTTCACGCTCGGCGCCCGCCGCTTCAGCTTGCGCGTCACGTAGCGGGCGTAGACCTGCGGTTCCGGGTGCAGATAGGAGAGGCACACCACCTCCACGCCCGTGAGGTCCAGCTGGCCGAGCGCGTCCTGCGTCAGCATGATGGGCGGCAGCGCCCGCACGCCGATCCCGTCCTCGCGCAACGTCTCCGCCACCATCTCGGCCGCCGCCCGGTCCAGCTCGGTGCGGCCCGCGATGCAGAGCACCGGCTTGTCCTTGCGCTGCTCGTCGTCATCCTCCGGCGCCGGCTTGCCCTCGGCTGCGGCTTTCTGGTCGCGAATGAAATCGGCGAGGTCGCGCACCACGCAGATCGCCGTGTCCGCCACGATCCGACGATAGCTCGCGTCCGATGTGCTCCGCTGGCCGTCGTTCTCGGCCATCCGGAGCGCCGGGATCGCCACCTGGTCGTAGAACTCCCGGCTGCTGCTGCTCGCCACATAGGTCTCGGCCAGCTCCACCGCCTCCTCCAGGTTGCCGGCGAGAAGCCGCTGGTAGAGCCGCTGTTCGGGTGCCAGCACCGGATCGTTGCCGAGGAGGACGCCGAGGAACTCCAACTGCGGCACATAGCGGCCGATCGCCACCAGGCAGACCGTCAGCGGCGTCGCCAGGAACAGCCCCACCGGCCCCCAGAGCGTCGTCCAGAACACGGCGGCCAGGATGATGGCGAGCGAGGACAGCCCCGTGCTGGTGCCGTAGAGCCAGGGCTCCACCGCGTTGTTGGAGATCAGCTCCACCACCAGGAAGAGGGCGATCACCCACACCAGCATGGTCCAGCCCGGATCCACCGCGAAGGCGAGGGCGAGCGGGAAGAGCGCGGCCAGGAAGGGTCCGAGGTAGGGGATGAAGCGCAGCACCGTCGCCAGGAGCCCCCACAGGATGGCGTTCGGAACCCCGATGAAATAGAGCCCGATGCCGATCGGGATGCCGTAGGTGAAGTTGACGATCAGCTGCATCAGGAGATAGCGGCTCACCCGTCCGCCCGCGTCGTTCAGCGCCTGGGTGCTCTTCTGCAGGTCCCCGGCCCCGATCAGCCGGATGAAGCGGTCGCGCAACTCCTCCCGCTCCAAAAGCACGAAGATGAGGAAGACCACCACCATGCCGGCCGTGGCGAGCGGCGCCAGCATGGGACCGACGAAGGTCTGGATCACCTCCAGGGGCGTCGCGTCCGGCGGCAGCACCCTGACGGGGATCGGCTCCTGCTCCGGCTCCTCGCCGGCGTTGCCGCGGGCGTTCGCCGCCGCCTCGTCGGTCTTCTTCTCCGCTCTCTCCAGCCCCTTGCCGAGGTCGCGGAGGGTTGCCGTCAACCGCTGCAGCACGCCGCCGCCCGCCTCGTCGGACTGCAGCGAATCCACCTTGCGCTCGATCGTGTACTGGTAGCGCGGCAGGTTGTCGGCAAGGCTCACGAGCTGGGTGCCGACCACGAAGGCCACCGTCGCCAGCACCACGAGCGCGAAGGCCACCACCGCGATCACCGCCGCGATCCGCGGGATCCGGAGCTTGCGCAGGCCCGTCACCAGCGGCGTCAGCGCAAAGGCGAGCAGGATGGCGAGCGCGAACGGAACGAAGATGTCCTGACCGAAGTAGAGCCCTCCGATCGCCAGCACCAGGCCACCGGCCGTCAGCATGGAAAAGCCTTGCTGCGGGGCGGCGGGCGGCGGTGGCACATCGGCCATGACGGTTTCCTTGCATGCGGACGGTAGCGGCTCAACGCAGCCGGGGCCGTGTTGGATCCGGAGCCGAAGGGTCCGCCGGCCAGAAGGCGGGGAACGGGCGACCGTCCGTCCGGTTGGACCCCTGAAGCCGAGGCCGCGCGTTCCGCACGGCGCTCAATGGATAACAGCTTTGCCTATGAATCGCCCGCCATCCACGTCCGTCGATTGCCTGGTGATCGGCGGCGGCCCCGGCGGCCTCGTCGCGGCCACCTATCTCGCCCGCTACCGGCGGTCCGTGGTGGTGGTCGATGCCGGCGAGAGCCGGGCGCGGTGGATCCCCCTCAGCCACAACATGCCGGGCTTTCCGGACGGCATCGGCGGTCCGGACCTCCTCGCCCGCCTCGCCCGCCAGGCGACGCGCTACGGCGCGACGCTCCAAACCGCCCGCATCGACGCGATCACCCGCGACGGCGACGGGTTCCGGGCGGTGGGGGAGGGGATTTCGCTCGCCGGCCGGTCGGTGGTCATCGCCACCGGCATCGTCGACCGCATGCCGGCCTTCGCCGGCCATGAAGCCGCCATCGCGCGCGGCCAGCTGCGCTTCTGCCCGGTCTGCGACGGCTTCGAGGCGACCGACCAGCGCGTCGCCATTGTCGGCCCGCCGGACCGGGCGGTGCGCGAAGGCCGGTTCCTGCGCGCCTTCACCGACCGGGTGGCCATCCTCCGCCTTGCCGAGCACCCGCCGTTCGACGACGCGGCGCGGGCGTTCGCTGCCGCCGACGGATTGCGGCTGATCGAGCCGCCGCTCGTCGATCTTCAGCCGATGCCCTGCGGTATGGAGGCGGTGCTGGAGGGCGGCGACCGGGAGACGTTCGACGCGGTCTATCCGGCCATGGGCAACGTTCCGCGCAACACCCTCGCCAAGGGCCTCGGGGTGCGCTGCAACGCCTTCGGCTGCGTGGAGACCGACCCCCACCAGCGTACCGGCGCCGACCGGGTCTGGGCGGTCGGCGACGTGGTCAACGAGCTGAACCAGATCGCGGTCGCCACCGGCCACGCGGCCATCGCGGCGACCGACATCCACAACCGCCTCGCCGCCGCGGACCGCGACGGCGGGTGATCCGCGGGGTCGCTCAGCGCGGCGCGCGCACCGGCGAGACGCGGACGCTGGAAACGAGGCGGGGCTTGCAGGTCGCGCAGAACCAGCGGCCCGGAATCACGTCGTTGCCGCAGACGAGGAGCGAGGAGGGCGCCACGCCCTGCACCACGTCGAACAGCGGGTTGCGGCACCGGAACGCGCCGGCATCGAGGAGCGGGACGGCGCGCGGGTTGGCGGCGCGAACGGCGGACTGTGGGGCTTGCATCGACTCACCAGCACTGCTTGAGGGACCCTGCCTTGTCGCCCTCGCACGGTTAACCAATCGTTGCCGGCGAACGATCCGCGGTCCCGCGCCCGCTCCCTCCACCGCGATTTTTCGCGTCCCCACCGGATACGGACCGCGCCCCAGGGCGTTCCCCCGCCGCACCCGTCCCAGCCCCGGAGCCCCCTGATGACCGGTCCCCACCGCGCCTCCATCCGCCCCGAAGAGCGCATCCTTCCCGACGTTCCGCCGAAGACCGGCCTCCCCGCCGAGCCTCCCGCCAACGACCCCACCCTCGACGAGGACGGCCTCCCCAAGCCCCCCGACCCCGACGAGATGCGCGCCCGGAAGGGCATCCACACGGACGATTGAGCGCCGGACTACCCCAGCGCCAGCCCGCCCAGCAGGCGCACCAGATCCGCCTGGCGCGACACGCCGACCTTGGCGAACACGCTCTTCAGCTGGGTCCGGACCGTGTCCACCGAGAGGCCGAGGGTGCGGGCGAGGTCGGCGGGCGCATGGCCCTCGGCGATGCCCTTGGCGACGCGCGCCTCAGCTTTGGTGAGGTCGAACAGCGCCTGCAGCATGCCGGCGGACGGGACGGCGGAGGGGTTGACCGGCGTCACCACCAGGAAGCACGCGGCGGCGGTGAAGACGTCGCGGGCGTTTCGCCGCACCGGCACCAGGTGCACGATGGTGGCCGTCCGGTCCATCGTCGCCGGCACCGGAATGCTCAGAACCGTCGGCGTCGCCTGCGCGGCAAGGCGCGCGATGGCATCGGCGAAGAGCGCGTCCGGGGCCGCCCCGGCCAGTTGCACCCGCGGGGTGCGATCGAGGATGAGCGACGGGATCAGCGGGTCCAGAAGGCTGTTGGCCGCCATCAGCCGCCCGCCGGGCGACAGCACGCCCGCCGGCAGCCCCACGGCCGCGAGCGCCTCGGCGCCCGCCCGCGCCCGCTCGAAGCCGAGCCGGGCCGCCATCAGCGCCGCCCGGTTGAGGTCGGGCCGCACCTGCTCCAGGCCGGCCATGATCTCCGGTTCGAACGGCCCGCGCGCATCGCTGCGCTCGATGTTGAACACCAGGAGTTCGCCGGACGGCATGGTGATCAGCGTGCCGGTGCACCAGCCGCAGCCCCGCGCGCGGAGGTAGGCGAACATCGGATCCGCGTCCATCTCGGCGCGGGTGAACAGGTCCTGGTCGCCCATGAAGCCCGGCAGGCCGGCCGCAAGGCCGCGCGCCACCCGGCTGTTGCGCGCCATCCAGCCGTCGCGGAAGAAGCCCTCCAGCAGCGGTCCGATCGCCGGCGAGGAGATCCAGGCGCTCCGCTCCGCCGTCGCGGTGAAGCACATGGCGCCCACCGCGTCGATGTCCCGCGCCAGCTGGTCCAGCACCTTCGGCCAAAGGTCCGGGATCAGCGCGGCCTCATAGATTTCGTCGACGAAGCGGGTCAAGTCCATGTATGCGGACCTCGCCTGATGCGCGCAACCGGGCAGGGCCATGGCTGCACGTCAGAGTTTGACTCGTTTTCGCAGTATTTTCTAACATTGACATATCCGTTCGTAATTCGGCCCCTCCGGCGTCGCGAACTCGCAACACCGCCGCGAAACGCACCGCTTCGGAATAATCCACGGACGTCCGCCGTCTTGTCCTTTGGGAGCGCAAGGAACCCGAAAGGCAAGGGCATGCACCGGAACACCGACCTCACCGCCGATCGAAGCGCCGCCGGCCCGCATCCGGTCGCCCGCCCGGTCGCGGTGGAGCCCGTAAACGGCGCCGGCCCGCCCCCCACCGCTGCCCTGCCGGCCGGTCACGTCCTCCTGCCGGAAGGCCAGCGGATCTACGCGGTCGGCGACGTGCACGGGTGCCTGCGCGAACTTCTCGCTCTTGAAGCCGTCATCCTGGCCGATGCGGCGGATGCGGCCGGGCGCGCCGTCATCGTCATGCTCGGCGACTATGTGGACCGCGGGCCGGACAGCGCCGGGGCTGTGCATCATCTCGTCGGCCCGCCGCCGCCCGGGATCACCCGCCTCTGCCTCAGGGGCAACCACGACGATTATCTCCTCGGCTTCCTGGCCGACCCGGTCGCCCACATCGGCTGGCTCGACGTGGACGGGCGGGGAACGCTCGCCTCCTACGGCGTCGCCGTCCCCCGCAAGGTGACGCCCGCCGCCGCCGTCGCCGTCCGCGAGGCGGCCGTCCAGGCGGTGCCGCCCGATCACGTAGCCTTCCTGCAGGGCCTGCCGCTCGTCGCCCGCGCCGAGGGCTTCGTCTTCGTCCACGCCGGGCTGCGCCCGGGCGTCCCGCTCGAAGCCCAGGATCCGGCCGACCTTCTCCTGTCGGGCGACTGGCACCTGGACCGCCGGTCGGGCGATCTGCCGTTCCGCGTCGTGCACGGCCACACCGTCCGCTTCGCCCCGCTCGTCGACGAGCGGCGGGTGGCGGTCGACACCGGCGCCTTCCGCACCGGCCGCCTCACGGCCGCGCGGATCGATGGCGGCGCCGTCACCTTTCTGGACAGCACCGGCCGCGCCACCCGCCCGGTCCGCGGCGGCCACGCCCCGCTCCGCGTCGCGCCGATGCGGCCCGCCGGCCTGGCCGCCCCGCTCGCCGCCGCACCCTATCCGTCCGCTCCCCAGACGTCCGCTCCCCGTCCATCGGCTCCCTTGCCGTCCGCGCCGCCGCGGCCGCCGCTGATGGCGCCCGGCCCCGGCCGGGCCCGCGCCATCCCCCGTGCCGTCGCGGTCTCCGCGGCCGGCCTCGCGTTGTTCGGCCTTGCCGGCACCCTCCTGGCCGCCGGCTGGAGCAGCGTCGCACCCGCCGCGCGAACGACCGTCGATCCGCCGACCCCGGCCAGCCCCGCACCCGCCGAACCCGCCCCCTTCCGCAGCCTCGAACGGGACCTGGAAGCGGCGCTGCGCGATCTCCGCGCGCCGACCGCCCCCTCCGGCCTCCTGCCGGACACCAATCCGCCGCCGAAGCGGCCGGGACCGACCGGCACGGTCGAGGCGAGCGCCCTTGCGGCCCTCGTCGACCGGCCCGCATCCGCTGACATCTATCTGCCCGCCAGCGACGCCGCCGATTCCCCGTCGCCCATGGGCTCCGCCGTCGCGGCGCTCCCGGTGGAGCCCAGCTCTCCCCCGCGCCCCGATGGTCTGCCCGGCGCCGCGCGCCCGATCGTGCCCGCCACGGCCGCCTTCGATCCCGCCGACGCGCCGGCACCGGACGCCGCATCGGCCGCGCCGCTTCCCCGCCCCCGCCCGACGGTCCTGGCCGCCGCCGCTCCGGCGGTCCCGGGCGTGATCGCCGCGCTTGCCGGCGACAACCCGCTCGACGGCCAGACCCCGCGCCTTCAGGCCTTCGACCTCGCGCTCTCCGCCTGCTGCGGAGCGCCGGCGGAGCCGTCCTTCTCCGTGCCGCCGGCGGCGCCCTCCACGTCGGGCCGCACCGCGGCGCCCACCCGGGCCGCCACCGCCGAGACCACGATCACCCGCAAGAAGCCGACCGTGCGGTCCGCAAAGCGCACCAAGCGGCCGCGCCGCCTGCGTCAGCGCGTCGTGCGCCGTCCGGCGCTCGACTTCGCCGTCGACGACGATCGACCGGCCTGGGTCATCGCCCGCGACCGGGCCCGAAACGCCGCGGCCGTTGATCCGGCGAACGCCGAATTCGCCACCCGGCCCGGATCCCGGTCCGGCAGTCGCCCGGCTTCCGGCACCGGCGGACGGGCCTCGGCGGACCGACGGACCGACGCCGGGACGTCTGCCAGCGCTGTGTCTTCAGCCGCTGGGGGAGGGGGGCAATCGGCCGCGTCCGGTTCATCCACCACGCAGTCGTCTTCCACCAGCTCGTCCACCGCCAACGCCTCGACGACCGGACCGTCCGCGTCCGCCGCCTCCGGATCGGCCTCGTCCGGCCCTGAGGCCGGGGCCTCGTCGGGCAGCCCGTCCGGCGCGGGCCCCGGGTCCGGCGCCGGCACAGGATCCGGCCCGGTCGGGTCCGCCGTCGGCGGTGTCGCGGGTGGCGCTTCCTCCGTCGGCCAAGCGGTCGGGCGCGGGCTCGGCGGCCTTGGCCGCGGGGTCGGCGGGGCACTCGGCGGTGGCGGTCGGGGCGGCGAGGCGTCGGACAAGGGGGGCCGCGACGGCTCCAAGGGCGGTGGCGACAGCGGCCGCGGGGGAGGCCGTGGCGAGGGCGGGCGCGGCGATGGTGGCCGCGGCGGCGGGCGCGGTCGGGACTGATCCTCGCCGGACCGCCGTCCCCGTCCGGCAGGTCCCCTCCGGCTCACCCGGCGCCAAATTCCAGACACCCGCCGTGCAATCGGCTATGATCCGGTCGCCGCGGCGTTCAAGCCGCCTCATCTTCCCCACACATCGGGTCTTTTCACGGTTCACATGACGCGTTAGGAATGAAGCATGCATCAATTCGTTGCATGTGGAGCGGATCGCCGTGTCGAACGATCGCAACCATCGGCGGGTCACCCGGCGCTCCTGCCTGGTGCAGGTTTCGCTGTTCTCCGGTGACCGCGCCTTTCCGTGCCATGTGGTGGACCTCAGTCCCCAGGGCTGCCGGGTCCGGATCCCCCGCGACAAGCCGCTGGACCCGGTGGTCCGGGTCCTCTTCCCGCGCCTCGGCCGCGATCTTCAGGCCGACGTGGTCTGGCGCAGCGACACCCACGCGGGTCTGCGCTTCCACCTCGGCGCGCCCCGCGAGACCGCGCTTCTCTGATCGACAACGCGAAACGGCGGACGCACCGATCCGATGCGCCCGCCGGTCGAAAGATAATGCCCGGTTTCAGCCCCGGCGGACGCGGATGATCTCGCCGTTGAAGCGGTCCACGTCCACGGTCAGGTCGCGGCCACGCCGGTCGACGCCGAACACCCGGTAGGCGTTCCGCCGCCGTTCGATCTGGTCCACGTCGCGAATGCCGGCGCCGCGGGCGATGCGCGCGGCCTCGCGCGTGCTGATCTCGCGGACCTCCCGCCGGCGCTCGCGGCGCTCGTAGCGTTCGCTCTGCTCGGGCGGCAGCACGCGCACGCCGTCCGGCCCGATCTGGATGGATTGGGCGCTCGCGCCCATCGGGGCCGCCAAAAGAAACGCCGCAGCGGCGGCAGCCAGAATACCCTTGACCATGGAGCGTCTCCTCGATCGGCCGGACCCATCCCGGGCCGTGTTCCGTGAAGAGGAAACGCCAGCGCTGCCGTCCCTGTTCCGCCGCCTCGCCGCCCGTGCTTAAGGCCGGCTTATCCCCGCCGCCGGCGGGCCGTAGATCGGATGGCGGGCGGTCAGCGCTTCCACCTCCGCCCGCACGGCGGCAAGCGTCGCGTCATCGCCCGGCGCCCGCACCACCCGGTCGATCCAGCCGCCGATCGCCCGGAAGGCGTCCGCCCCGAAGCCGCGGGCCGTCCCGGCGTTCGCCGAGAGCCGGAGCCCGGACGGGGCTTCCGGCGGGCGCGGGTCGAACGGAATCATGTTCTTGTTGACCGCCAGCCCCGCCGCCTCCAGCGCCTTGGCGGCCACGTCGCCGGTCACGCCCCGGCTCGACAGGTCCACCAGCATCAGCCCGGTGTCCGTGCCGCCGGAGACGATGCGAAGCCCCGCCGCCGCGAGCGTCTCCGCCAGCGCCCGCGCGTTCTCCACCACTGCCGCGTTGTAGGCGCGGAACTCCGGCCGCAGCGCCTCGCCGAGGCAGGCGGCCTTGCCGGCCACCGCGTGCAGCATCACCGAGCCTTGCACGCCCGGGAAGATGCCGCCGTTGATCCGGCCGCTGAGGCTCTCGTCGTTCCACAGCACCATGCCGCCGCGCGCGCCGCGCAGCGATTTGTAGGTGGTGGTGGTTACCACGTGCGCATGCGGAAACGGGTGCGGGTGGAGCCCGGTCGCGACCAGCCCGGCGAAGTGCGCCATGTCGACCATCAGGAGCGCGTCCACCGCGTCGGCGACGGCCCTCAGGCCCGCAAAGTCGATCGCCCGCGGATAGGCCGAGCCACCCGCCACGATGATCCGCGGCCGGTGCCGGAGCGCCAGCTCGCGCACCGCGTCGAGGTCGATCCGTTCGCTGTCCCGGTTCACCCCGTAGCGCACGATGGTGTAGTCCCGCCCGGTCAGCGTCGCCGGATGGCCGTGGCTGATGTGGCCGCCCGCCGCCGTGTCCATGGCGAGGATGGTGTCGCCGAGCTTCAGGAGCCCCAGGAACACGCCCGCGTTGGCGTTCGATCCGGAGTGCGGCTGCACGTTGGCGAAGGCGCAGCCGAACACCGCCCGCGCCCGCTCCACCGCCAGCGCCTCGATCGCGTCGGCGAATTCCGCGCCGCCGTAGTAGCGGCCGTAGGGAAGGCCCTCCACCGTCTTGTTGGTCAGCACCGAGCCCTGCGCTTCGAGCACCAGCCGCGAGACGATGTTCTCCGAGGCGATCAGCTCGATCCCGGCGTTCTGGCGGTGTAGCTCTCCCCGGATCGCCGCCGCAAGCGCCGGGTCGGCGTCGAGCCCGTCGGTGAAATAGCCGGGGTGAAGGGTGCTCATGCAAGACGCTCCGTCAGGCGAAACCGGCGCCGCGGCGCCATTGGCGAAAAGCTTAAGCCCTCCCGCCGCCGTTTCCAGCGATTCGCCCGAACCGCGTCGGCCCCGAACCGCCCGCCTCAGGCCGGCGCGCCGTTCGTCCGCGCCACCCGCTCGAACGCCGCCATGGCATGGTCCACCGTGGCGAGCAGCGCGTCGCGCGTCGCGCCGTCGCGCGCCTGCAGCGAGAGCCCGTTCAGCACCGTGGCATAGAAGGTCGCCAGCGAATCGACATCCGTGGTGCCGGGCAGTTCGCCGTCCCCTACCGCCCGGGCGAGGCGCAGCTTCAGGGCGTCCACCACCGCGCGGCGGTTCTCGCAGAGCTTCTCCACCACCCGGTCGTTGGCCGGCGAGCAGTTGGTGGCCGCGAGCGTGATCATGCAGCCGGTCGGCTTGCCGTCCGTCGTCACGCACTCGGCCATGGCGTTCAGCATGGCGGCGACGCCGGCCCGGGCGGTGTTGGCGCCGATGAGCGCGCTCACCATCCGGTTGCCGTTGGTCTCGCCGAACCGCTCGACCGCCTCGAAGAAGAGCTGTTCCTTGCAGCCGAAGGCCGCGTAGAGGCTCGGCGAGGCGATTCCCATGCCGGCCGACAGGTCGGCGATCGAGACGCCCTCGTAGCCGTGCCGCCAGAACAGGTCCACGGCCTTCGCCAGCGCCTCGTCCCGGTCGAAACCGCGCGGTCTGCCACGCGCACCCATGGGTCGGATCCTTTTTCTGTATCGATCCCTAAATAAACCGCTTGACGGACTCGCACAAGCACGCCAGCATTAATATATCGAACGACACAGAATTGAGCGGCAGCACGGCGCGCCGCCCGGTCCTCCCCGGCCATTCCGGCCGCTTTCCCGCCCCGGCGGGACGGGAGGAGACGGCGGCGCCCGCATGGTCTCGATTCAGCCGAACCCACTCTCTTTCGCACGGAGACGCGCCATGGTCCGAGCCATCGACACCATCCTGGAACCCACCCTGTCGGATCTCCTCGACGATCCGATCGTCCGCCTCGTGATGGCGAGCGACGGCGTCACCCCCGCCGATGTCCGCGCCCTGGCGACGAGCGTCGCCGCCCGCCGCCGCCCCGTCCCCGACGGGCCCGCCATGCCGCGCCGCGACGGCGCGATCCGGGCCGCCGGCCGCCCGTTCCAGGCGGCCGGCCGCGGCCTGGGCAGGGCGCTGGAGGTCTGCTGCGGGGCCTGAGGCGATCTGCGCCGTGCACATTTAAGGGCAACTTTCCGCGTCGCTTCCCGTTTGGCAGGTGCGTTCAACCGGGAGACCACTCATGAGCATCATCTGGACCATCATCATCGGCTTCGTCGCCGGTGTGATCGCCAAGTTCATCATGCCGGGGGACAACGAGCCCAAGGGCTTCATCCTCACCACCATCCTCGGCATCATCGGCGCCTTCGTCGCCACCTTCCTCGGCCGCGCGCTCGGCTGGTACGGCCCGGACGACGGCGCCGGCTTCATCGGCGCGATCGTCGGCGCCATCATCGTCCTCGTCATCTGGGGCATGATCTCCGGCCGCCGCCACCGGGTCTGACGGCCGGCGACGGTCCTCGGCCGGCAGGCACCCCAACCGGCCCCCTTCACGCCACCCGGTACCGTCATCCCGGCGAACGCCGGGATCCAACCGACGGGTCCTCACCTGCCACCGCGTGGACGATCCCCGCGTCGGTTGGACCCCGGCCTTCGCCGGGGTGACGTTCAGTCGGTAACGGGGCGGGAGCCCCAACCGAAGGCCCGCGACACCCCCCGCCTCAGCCCGTCCCCTCCGCCGTCCCTTCCCGCTCCGCCAGCTCGTCCAGCACCTTCTCCGGCGCCACGTTGCGCTCCAGCTCGTCCAGCGCCGGATCCCCCGCCGCCTCCACGCCCAGCCGGTCGGCGATCGCCCGCGTCAGGCCGATCAGCTGGGTGATTTCGTGCTCGGCCAGAAGGTTGATCTGCAGATCGAGGTCCGCCCGCCGGTCGGCCGCCGCGGCAGCCCGGTTCTGGCTGATCAGCACGAAGGTGGAGAGGAAGATCGCCTCCACCGACGCCGCGGTGGCGAGGATCACGAACGTCTCGTCGAACGGCGCCACCGCCGGCACCAGGCCGAGGTTCACCGCCACCCACCCCGCCACGATGGCAAGGTGGAGGTAGACGAACAGCATGCTGCCGGTGAACCGCGTCACCGCCTCGGCCACCTTCTCCTGCATCCCCGCCTTCACCTGGTCCTCGGTCCGTCGCCGCCTGAGGGCGGCGATGTTCCGGTCGAGCACGGGCGACAACCCGTCCGGTTCGAGCCGGCGAAAGGTCGGCTGCGCCGGCGTACGGCCTCTGACTGGGTTCAAGATCCCACTCCTGTTGCTATGGACCCGCCCCGCCGCATGTCCCCTGTGCGTCATCCCGGCGAACGCCGCCGCGCTGAGCACACGCGACCACCCCCCTCGGTCGTCATCCCGGCGTAGGCCGGGATCCAACCGACCGCGCGACCATCCGCAACCGCGAGGATCACTCCAACTTCGGTTGGGCCCCGGCTTTCGCCGGGGTGACGTCCTGGGGAGAGGGGAGGGGCGACCGGCCACCCGCCGACCCACCCCACACCGCCGCCAGGAACCCCCGACCACGCCTCCCCGTTCCGCCCGCTCATTCCCGGCCAAACGACAAGGGGCGCGGAACCTCCCGGTCCCGCGCCCCTCGATCCGCTCCAATCCTTGTCCCCGCTCAGTCCTCGTCGTCCCGCGACGACTGGCCGATGCCGAAGATCTCGCGCTTGCCCGCGTGGTTGGCCTGCCCGACGATCCCCTCCGTTTCCATCTGCTCCATCAGCGAAGCCGCCCGGTTGTAGCCGATCTGCAGCCGCCGCTGGACGTAGGAGGTGGAGGCCTTCCGGTCCCGCAGCACCAGCGCCACCGCCTGGGCATAGAGGTCGCCGCCGGCTTCCTCGGGCACGAAGGCGAAGTCGCCCGCGTCCATCACCGGAGCGTCGCCGCCCTTCGGGGCCGACGGAGCGGCCGGCGCCATCTCGTCGCTTGCCGTCACGGCGTCCAGATACTCCGGCCGGCCCTGCAGCTTCAGGTGCTGCACCACCTTCTCCACCTCCTGGTCGGAGACGAACGGTCCGTGCACGCGCACGATCCGCCCGCCGCCGGCCATGTAGAGCATGTCGCCCTGGCCGAGCAGCTGCTCGGCGCCCATCTCGCCGAGGATGGTCCGGCTGTCGATCTTCGACGTCACCTGGAAGGAGATGCGCGTCGGGAAGTTGGCCTTGATGGTGCCGGTGATCACGTCCACCGACGGCCGCTGCGTCGCCATGATCAGGTGGATGCCGGCGGCGCGGGCCATCTGGGCGAGCCGCTGGATCGCCCCCTCGATGTCCTTGCCGGCCACCATCATCAGGTCGGCCATCTCGTCCACGATCACGACGATGAAGGGGAGGGGGGTCATGCCCTCCATCTCGGCCGCGAAGGTCTCCGCCTCGTCCTCCCGGCCCGCCGCCATCAGGGCGGCGTGGCGGGCGCGCGCCTCGATCATGCGCTGGTTGAAGCCGTCGATGTTGCGCACGGCGAGGCGCGACATCTTCTTGTAGCGGTCCTCCATCTCCCGCACGGCCCACTTCAGCGCCACCACGGCCTTGCGCGGGTCCGTCACCACGGGGGTGAGGAGGTGCGGGATGCCCTCGTAGACGGAGAGCTCCAGCATCTTCGGGTCGATCATGATCAGCCGGCACTCGCTCGGCCGGTGCCGGTAAAGGAGGCTGAGGATCATGGTGTTGATCGCCACCGACTTGCCCGAGCCGGTGGTGCCGGCGACGAGCAGGTGCGGCATGCGGGCGAGGTCGGCGATCACCGGGCTGCCGCCGATGGTCTTGCCGAGGCAGATGCCGAGCTTGGCCCGCGCCTCCGCGAACTCCTGGCTCGCCAGGAGCTCGCGCAGCCACACGGTCTCCCGGCGGGCGTTCGGCAGCTCGATGCCGATCACGTTGCGCCCCTCCACCACGGCCACGCGGGCGGAGACGGCGCTCATGGAGCGCGAGATGTCGCTCGACAGCGAGATCACCCGGCTCGACTTGGTGCCCGGCGCCGGCTCCAGCTCGTAGAGCGTCACCACCGGGCCGGGGCTCGCGTCGATGATCTCGCCGCGCACGCCGAAGTCGTGCAGCGTCTGCTGCAGCAGGAGCGAATTCTTGTCCAGGAACTCCGCCGACACGTCGAACGACGGCTCCTGGTTCGGCGGATCGGTCAGCAATGCCAGCGGCGGCAGTTCGTAGCCCTCGCCCTCCAGGCCCACCGGCACCTGAAGCGCCCCGCCATAGGACGGCACCGCCGGCCCGACGGGCGCCGCGTCTCCATCAATCGCCGGCACCCCGGCACTGAATGCCGGCACCTCGTCCCAAGGCGCCACCGCTTGGTCCGTCCCGACAATCGTGACGGCCTGCGCCGGCTCCGCCCACTCGAACGCCGGTTCGGCGGCAACCCCCGTTTCGTCCACGGCAGGCATGAAGGCCGGCCAGGTGAAGCGGGCCGTCGCGCGGATCGGCGGCAGGCCGGCAAGGCCGAGAAGCTCCGTGTCCGCCAGCACCACCGGTCCGGTCGGGGCCGCGGCCTCCGGGCGCGCCGGCTCGGGGGGGGGCACCGCCGGCACCGCCTGCCGGCTGCCGCGCGCCGACATGGGCGCCGGTCCGGTGGTCGGCGGCTGCTGGGTCAGCGGCATCGGCGCCACGGCCGGGCGCACCGTCACGGTGCGCGGCCGCACCGCGATCGGCGCCGGCTGAACCGACGGCTGGAAGGTCTCCGCCACCGCCGCCTCGGCGACCGACGGGCGAAGGCCGATCGGCGACACCGGTCCGATCGGTGCCATGCCGTGGAACGGCCGCTCCACCGGCACGACCGGCGCCTCGACGGCCGGTGCGGCCGGCTCCACGATCGGATGGCTGGCCGTCAGCGTGCCCGCCGGCAGGGTCGCCTCGACCGCCGGCGGCACGGCCTCGACCGTCGGCATCCGCACCGGTCCGCGCGGCCCCACGATCGGGCGCGACACCGGGCGCGGACGCTGCGCGCCCACGGGCGGCGCCGGAACCGGACGCGGCGCTTCCGGCAGCGCCTCCGCCGCCCCGTCGTCCTCCGCGCCATCCTCGGGCTTGCGCCGGCGCAGGCTGTCGGGCGTGCGGGTGAAGCGCACGTTGGGCACGGCCGTGAAGGCGTGGAACCAGGCCGGCACCAGGGTCTCGTCGGCCGGCGGCAGCGGCTGCGGCGGCAGGCTCGTCCCGGCGCGAAGGTCCATGCGCGTGTCGGTTCGCGTATCCGGCGCCCGCATCACCAGGCCGGGTCCGGACGGCGGAACGGTCGCGCGGCCAGGCGCCGGGGCCGCCTCGGGGCCGGTCGAGCGCTTCGGGTCCGTCGTCTCAAAGGGGGGTCGCGCCACGGATCGCATCGTCAATTCGAAGCCTCTTCGAGCCAGCCACTGGTCTTCTTGTCATGCCCCTCTTCGAATACGGAGCGCAGGGTTAACGAAGCGTTTGGACGGCCCCTTCAACGGACGCGCGAGGGCTGCGAAGAAAACTGTGGAAAGCTTTGGAAAGGCGCGAAAATCCGCCGTCACTCGAGACCGCCGCGCGCCCGGTGCATGCCTCCGCGGGCCGGTCTGGCGACAGCCGCGTGGCTCCTGCCTCGCGGCTTTCCGGGCGGCCCGCGATCTCTGTTGCAGAGCCGCAACGCCGGCCATGGGAAGTGCCCCGCACCGGGTGACGCCCGCCCGTGGCCGCAGTCGGACCAAGGTGCCGTCACATTCGGCTTTTCAAAGGGAAGCACCTTTGATGTCTGGAGTTTTCGCGTGTCCCAAGCCCTGACCCGTCGCGCCGTCCTGGCCGGCCTTCCCCTCACGCTCGCCGCCTGCGCGTCCGGCCGCATGGCCGCCCCGGTTCCCGCCACCCCGCGCGTCGATCCCGCCTATGTGGCCATGTACGCGGCGATTCCCGACGAGCCCTTCCCGGTGCCGGCGGTCGACGTCGCCAAGGTCGACCCGCGATTCCTCCGCCAGGTCGTGTCTTACGCCGGCCCCGGCCGCCCCGGCTCCATCGTGGTCAGCCCGTCCGACCGCTTCCTCTTCCTCATCCAGGAGGGTGGCACCGCGCTCCGCTACGGCTGCGGCGTCGGCAAGGCGGGCTTCGACTACGAGGGCGAGGCCGTCGTCGGCCGCAAGGCCGCCTGGCCGCGCTGGACCCCGACGCCGAACATGATCTCCCTCGAACCGGAGCGGTACGGCCCCTACAAGGACGGCGTCGACGGCGGCCTCGCCAACCCGCTCGGGGCCCGCGCCCTCTACCTCTACCGGGACGGCCGCGACACCCTCTACCGGATCCACGGCACCAACGAGCCGCAGTCCATCGGCCGGTCGGTGTCGAGCGGCTGCATCCGCCTGTTTAACCAGGACATCATCGACCTCCACCGCCGCGTGCCCGTCCGCACCTCGGTGCTGGTCCTCTCCGGCCCGGCCCCGTTCGATCCGGACGCCCCGGCGGTCTGATACCGGCCGCGGTCGGCGGAACGCGCCAAGCCTCGCGCCCGTTGGTCTCCCGAGCGTCGGCACCCCGCCGACCCTACGGGAGACCCACCCCATGCGCGGCTTGGACGATCCGGTGACGGCAGACGGCGAGGCCACGACCCTTCGCCGCCTGCACCAGGAAGGCGTGCTCGAACCCGGCGCCATGAACCGGCTCGATGCCGACGACTGGCAGGCCGGCGGCGATCTCTTCTACGTGGAGCACACCGGCACCAAGGAGATGTGGCCCGTCTCCGAAGAGACCTGGCGCGCCCTCGGCGGCGGCTGAGACTCATGCCCGAAGCAACGACCTGACCGGCCCGCGCCCGCCGGGCCTTTCCCTCGCCCAAGATCCCGAAAGATCGGGACCTTGGAGCCGGGCCTCAGCCCTTGTCTTCGTCGAACGCCGCCCGCGCCACCTTGATGGCCGCATGGTGGGCGTCCGCCCAGTCCGATAGGGCCCGGAGCGGCGCCAGGATGGACGCGCCCATGGGCGTCAGCCGGTATTCCACGCTCGGCGGCTGGGTCGGGAACACCGTCCTGCTGATCATCCCGTCCCGCTGCAGGTCGCGCAGCGTCTGCGTCAGCATGCGCTGCGAAATGTCCGGCACCGCCCGCTTCAGCGCGCCGAACCGGTGCGGCCCCTCGCCGAGGGTGAGGAGCAGCAGCGTGCTCCACTTGTCGCCGATCCGGTCGAGCACGTCCCGCACCGGACAGAGTTCGGTGTTGAACACCTTCAGCCGCTCGTCGGCGACGTTCGCCTGGCTCACCGCGCTCATCGCCCTTCTCCTCGCACGCGCCGCTGACCGGCCCGAGGCTCCACCGCCGGATCGCCCGGTTACCGCCATGTGCCTATGGGCCGAAAACCTGCCGTCTTGCGGCCGCCTTCCATATAGCAGATCTAGACCTGGTCTCAAATAGAGACCATGTCACTGGAGATCACCCGCATGTCCGCCCCCCGCACGCTCCTCGTCACCGGCGCCAACGGCCACCTCGGCCGCCTCGTCCTGGAAGACCTCCTCGCCCGCGACAGCGGCGACCGCATCGTCGCCGCCAGCCGCGATCCGTCCCGCCTTGCCGACCTCGCCGCCCGCGGCGTCGAGACCCGCCGCGCCGACTTCGACGACCCCGCCTCGCTGGCGTCCGCCTTCGCCGGTGTCGACCGCCTGCTCCTCGTCTCCACCGACATGCTCGCCGTCTCGGGCCAGCGGCTCGCCCAGCACCAGGCCGCCGTGACGGCCGCGGCCGAGGCCGGCGTCGGCCACCTGGTCTACACCTCCATGCCGCAGCCGGATCCGGCCTCGCCGGTCTCGTTCGCCGGCGACCACCGGGGCACCGAGGCGGCGATCGTCGCGAGCGGCCTCTCGCACACGATCCTGCGCAACCACTGGTACTTCGAGAATCTCTTCGGCAGCATCGGCCAGAAGCTCGCCTCCGGCGCCTGGTACTCCGCCGCCGGCGACGGCCGCCTCGCCGACGTCTCCCGCGCCGACTGCGCCCGCGTCGCCGCCGCCGTCCTCGCCGGCACCCAGACCGGCGCCACCGTGGAGGAGATCAGCGGTCCGGAGGCCCTTACCACCGCCGAGATCGCCGCCCTCATCGCCGAGGTATCCGGCCGCCCGCTCGCCGTCATCCCGGTGCCGGACGACGCTCTCCGCGCCACCCTCGTCGACGCCGGCCTGCCGTCCTTCGTGGTCGACCTGATCGTCACCTTCGACATCAACACCCGCATGGGCCGCGCCGGCACCGTCACCGACGCGGTGGAACGGCTCACCGGCCGCAAGCCCGAGGCGCTCCGCGACGTGCTCCTCGCCAACCGCGCCGCCCTTGCCGACGGCGCCCCCGCCGCGGCCCACTGAACGCGGCCGCCACGCGTCACCCCGGCCCGCCGATCAGCCGCGGCCGCGGCCGGTCCACCGTCTGGCGCCCGCCCTTCCACACCGCGAGCGGCGGCGCCACGGTGGCGACCGCCGCCGCGGCGCTTGCCGCGTCGATCAGCACCAGATCGGCCGGCGCGCCGACCCGCAGGCCGTAGTCGGCGGCCCCCATCAGCCTTGCCGCGTCGCCGGCGATCATGCCGAACACGCCGGACAGGCCTTCGTCCGTCCCCACCTGCGCCACCGTGGCGTAGAGGTTCGCCATCCGGATCAGCGAGGCGTCGCCGAACGGCGTGAACGGGTTCATCACGTTGTTGGTGGCAAGGCTCGCCGTCACGCCCTCCGCCGCCAGCCGGTGGGCCGGCGTCACCCCGCGCGGCACGAGATGGGTGGCGTTTCGTCCGGTCAGGTAGAGGTCCGTCGCCGGCAGCACCGTCACCGCCACGCCCGCCGCGGCCATCGCCCGCCCGGCGGCGGCCAGCGCGTCCGGCGGCAGCGCCGACAACTTGGTCACGTGGCCGACCGACACCCGCCCGCCATAGCCCCGCGCCGTTGTCTCGGCGACCACCGTCGGCAGGTCGGCGCCTGCCGGGTCGAGGTCGAAGTCCAGGTGAAAGTCCACCGCCGTGCCATGGCGCGCCGCAAGGTCGAAGATCCGGCGGATATGCCCGGCCGGGTCCGGATCCGTGTAGGGGCACCCGCCGACGAGGTCAGCCCCGTCGCCGAGCGCACGGTCCAGCATGGCCTCCGTCTCGGGCTCCTGGGTCAGGCCTTCCTGGGCGAAGGCGCAGATCTCGATGGTGATCAGCCCGGCCCACGCCGCCCGCACGGCCTTGATCGCCTCGAACGAGCGGAAGCCCGCGCGCGGGTCGATCTCCACGAAGGTCCGCAGGCGCGTGGTGCCGGAAAGCACCGCCTGCTCCACCACGGCCGCGGCCCGCGACGCCACGTCCTCCACCGTGAAGGCGGCCTTCGCCCGCGCCGTCTCGGCCACCGCCTCGGCGAGCGTCCCGGCGCAGATCCGGCAGCGGCCGATGATGCCGGCCTTGTCCAGGTGGATGTGCGTCTCCACCAGCCCCGCGCAGACGAACCGCCCGCCCGCCGGCCGAACCAAGGCGTCGCTCGCCGCGAACGCCCGCGCCTCCGCCGGCGTGATGGCGGCGATCCGCCCAGCCGCGACCGCGATGTCCACCAGCCCGGCGTGCCCATCCGCCGCGGCCCCCGTCAGCACGAGATCCAAGCCCATCCGCCCGCCTTCCGACCGTTCACCGGCGGCAAGTGTCGCCGCGCCGGACGTCGGCCGCAAAGCTCAAAGTCGCGCCAGCACGTCCACGTGGCCGACCGTCACGCGGCTTTCCGCCATGGTCTCCAGCCGGAAGGTGCGCCACTCCGCAACCGACGCGGCGTCGAGGCTCCCTTCCGCCGTCACCGCGTCCGCCATGCCGTCGATCAGCGGCCGCATCAGCGCCGCGTCGTCCGGCCCGAGCCGCCAGGGGCTCGCCGCCGCCTGCACCCGGTAGCCGGCCCGCGACAGCGCCTCGGCGAGCGCCTGGGCCGCCGCCGGCCCGAGGGCGGGGCCGAAGCCCTTATCGGAGCGCTGGTGCCGGTTGAACGCCGCCAGCACCTCCCCGTCGAGCGGGTGGGTCACCGACCAGGTGGTCGTCCCGTCATAGGTCAAAGCCGCGTAGAGCGCCGAGCGGTTGGCCGCCACGGTCGCCACCAGCCGATCCAGGAAGGCCGGCGAAACCAGGTCGAACAGAGCCGAGGCCGTCACCAGGGTGGCGTCGGACAGCGGCAGCGGGCGCGGCGCGGCAAGGTCGAAGCGCATCACCTCCACGCCGGCAAGGCCTTCCGCGCGCCGCTCGGCCTCCATCAGGAGGTCCATGTCGGCATCCACCAGGATCCAGGAGGCCGGCCGCTTCAGCGCCGGCTGGAGCGCCCGCAACGTCGATCCGGTTCCCGACCCGAGGTCGATCACCAGCGCGTCGTCGGCCGCGTCCACCAGGGCGGCGGCATCGGCCAGCAGCCGTCCGTCGCGGGCGCTCGCATCGGCCGGCTCGCGAAGATCCAGCCAGGCGGTTGAAAAGCCACTCATCCACGCACCCCTTCCAGCACAGGACGGATCACCGCCGCCGTGTCCGCCCACGAGGGCAACGCCGCGCCTGCCGCGCGGGATCCCGCGCGCGCCGCCTCGAGGCGCTTGCGGTTGGTCAAAAGCCCCGCCAGCGCCGCCGCCAGGGCCTCCGGATCGTCCGGCGGCACCAGGGCCCCGGCCGCTTCCGGCACCACGTCCGGCACCGCGCCCGCCCGCGCCGCCACCACCGGCAGCCCGTGGGCGAGCGCCTCCGCGAACGCCATGCCGTAGCCCTCGTAACGCGACGGCAGCACGAACACATCGGCGGCCGAAAGCTCCCCCGCCGTATCGTCCACCGGGCCGACGAAGGTCACCCGATCCTCAAGCCCGTGCGCCGCCACCATGGCCCGAAGCTTCGCCGCCCAGGCCGGATCGAACGTCTCGCCGCCCACGAACCGCGCCCGGAAGGGCAGGGCCTTGATCCGCCCGAGCGCCGTGATCAGCACGTCGTGGCCCTTCCGCCTTGTCAGCGTCGCCACCGTCAGAAGCACCCGAGGATCGCCCGCGCAGGCCGCCGCCGGCCGCGGGTCGGTGCCGGGCAGCGCCACGGTCACCCGTTCGCGCGGAAGCCCGAACAGCGCCACAACCGTCTCCGCCGTCGCCGGGCTCGTCACGACCACGGCCCGCGCGGCGCCGAGTCCCGCCGCCTCGCTTACCCGCAGCCGCTCGGCCGTTGCAAAGTCGAGCCCGGTCTCGATTGCCAGCGGATGATGGCAGAGGTAGACGAACCGCAGCCGTCCCCCGTGCGCCGTCATCACGTCCGCCATTGCGCCGCCCGCCAGCCCGTCCACCAGCACCACCGTGCCGTCGGCAAGCGCCCGGAAGGCCGCGTCCGCGCCCGCAAGGTCCGCCGCGCCGGGCGCCGGAAACCCGTCGCCGAGTTGCAGGTGCTCCACCGCCGTTCCGCCGTCCCGGAGCGCCGCCATCAGCCGCCGGTCGTAGCCGTAGCCGCCGGTGCGCTGGTCGATGTCGCCCGGCACCGCGAACACCACGGGCGCCGCCGTCGTCGCGGTATCCGTCAAAGCGCGCCCTCGTACCAGGCCCGCGCCACGTGGCTTTCGTTGAGCGACACCTTCAGCCGCCGGATGCGGTGGCCGCCCGGCCCGAGCGCGCCCTCGCGCACCGCCGTCGCCAGGGTGTCGAACAGCACCTTGGCGAGAAATTCCGTGGTGGTGATGCGGCCCGCGAAGGCCGGCAGCGCGTCGAGGTTCTGGTAGTTCAACGGCTTCAGCGCCGCCTTCAGGGCCTCCGTCGCCAGCCCGATGTCCACCACCAGTCCGTCCTCGTCCAGATCGTCGGTGAAGAAGGCCGCATCCACCACATAGGTGGCGCCGTGCAGGCCCTGGGCGGGGCCGAACACCGGCCGGGGCAGGCTGTGGGCGATCATCACGTGGTCGCGAACTTCGACGGCGAACATGGCGGTCCTTTCGGGTCCTTGGCATCGATCACGCCGAACGGGCAATAACCGCCCGGCGCACGCGCCCCCGCCTCATCGCAAGACGGGAGCTCGACCGCAAGGAGATAAGGCATCTTTCGCCATCCGCCAGCCGCGCGCGAAGCCGCTCTGTATCAGTAGCGGAACACGTGGCAGAGCGTTTCCGGCGCGTCGAGCACCGCCCCGTAGGCGCCGGCCGCGTCCGCGAAGGCGGTCTCGCCGGAGATCAGTGCGTCCAGCCGGTCGTCGGCGAGCAGCGAGAGCGCCGTCACCAGCCGCCGCTCGTTGCTCCAGCGGGCGCGCCGGGCGGGCGGCACGTGGCCCACCTGGCTGCCGACGATCCTCAGCCGTCGGCTGTGGAAGGCGCCGCCGAGCCGCGCCGCCACGTCCGTGTCGCCGTACCAGCTCGCCTCCACGATGGTCGCCTCGAACCCGGCCGCCGCCACGGCGGTGGAAAGCCCGTCGGCCGTGGCGCTTGCATGCACCACCACGTCGCACGCGGTCGGCACGGCGTCCGGCAGGGCGAAGCGCACGCCGAGCGCGGCGGCAAGGCGCGCCCGCGCCGGGTCGATGTCGACGAGCGTCACCTCCGTGCCGGCGATCCGGCCGGCCAGATGGGCGGTCAGCGCGCCGATCACACCCGCGCCCACCACCGCCACCCGGTCGCCGGGGCCGATGCCGCCGTCCCACGCGATGGTGAGTGCCGTCTCCATGTTGGCCGCCAGCACCGCGCGCCGGGTCGGCACCCCGTCGGGCACCTCCGTCAGGCAGTCCTCCGGCACCACCACGCGGGTCTGGTGCGGGTGGAGCAGGAACACGCGCTTGCCCACGCAGTCCGCCGGCCCGTCCTCCACCTGGCCCACGGCCGCGTAGCCGTACTTCACCGGGAAGCGGAACTCGCCGGCCTGGAAGGGCGCGCGCATGCGCTCGTGCTCGCCCACCGGCACCCGTCCCTCGAACACCAACCGTTCCGTGCCCCGGCTGATGCCCGTGTAGAGCATGCGCACCAGCACCGAACCCGGACCGCGCAGCGGCAACGGTTCGTCCTCCAGCGATGCCGTGCGGGGCGCCGTGATCCAGAGGGCGGAGGCCATGCGAGGGGAGGGCGCCATTCAGATCATTCGATAGAGGGTCGGATCGCGTCGGAGCACGTGGTGGAAGATCACACCACCCATGTGCATCACGAACAGCACGAGGATGGACCATCCAAGCGCCACATGCACGGTCATCAGGAGCGGGGCAAGCTCCGGATCTTTACCGACCGGGCTCCACAGCACGCCGAGGCCGAACCAGTTCAGCGGGAAGCCGAAGGCGTTGGTGGCCAGGAACCCGAAGATCGGCTGCAGGATCAGCGCGGCATAGAGCGCCTTGTGCGTCACGTCCGCGGCCCGCGTGAACACCTTCGGCATCGGCGGTTCCGGCGGCGGCGGGCGGAGGAGGCGGATGGTCAGGCGCGCCAGCATCAGCCACAGGATCAGAAATCCCAGGTTCTCGTGGATGGCGTAGAAGGTGAGCTTCACGTCCTCCTTGACGAACTTGATCACCGCGCCGAATGGAAACACGACGAACAGAAGGACCGCCACGGTCCAATGCATGATCCGGGCCGCAGGATGGTAGCGGTCGACGGTCGGAATAAGGTGCGGAACGCCCATGGCACGGTCTCCGGTCAGGGTGAGGCCAATCTACTCTCTCGGCGTCCATCCGCCTATGGCCTTGGCGCCGGTAACGGGCGTTCGGCAGCGCTTTCGATCGTCCGTATCCGTCACCCCGTCCGCGAACAGTCCCGCCGGTGCGACACCGCGCCCCGGCCTCGCCGGAACCCGGGCTGGTCACGGCGCTTGTTTTAACCGACAGTGCACCACGAAGCCGCCGTTCGAGCGGTGCCCGCCCGGGAGGACCCATTCATGCGCATCACCCTTGCCTTTCTCGTCCCAACCATCCTGCTCGCCACGTCCTTCGTGGCCGAGGCGGCTCCGAATCCGGGAAAGGCGCGGGACTGCCGGGGCGAGATGGCCAAGATGGTCGCCATGGGCCTGATCCAGCACGCGGAGAAGACCGGCCCCGCCGCCATGACCATCACCACCGACCCGATCAAGTGGAAGGTTCTGCCCGCCGAAATGAAGCGCGCGGTCGGCACCACCATCGCCTGCGTGGTCACCGAGGGCGACGACCTCGACGCCGTCGGCTCCGAGATCACCTTCGTGGTCGGCGACGACAAGGCCGAAGTCGGCAAGCTCGTCGGCACCGACCTCGTGATCGACTGAGCGCCGGGGCGGCGTTTTTCCGCGCCGGTATCGTCCCCTCGACCGTCATCCCGGCGAACGCCGGGATCCAGCTGACGTCGAAATCCCCGTGCCGGTGCGGGTCCGCCCACTTGCGGTTGGGCCCCGGCTTCCGCCGGGGTGACGTCCTGGGGAAAAGGCGCGAATCACCACCATCCCGCCCCGCCTTCCGCCAAACCCACCCCCCTCATCCCCCCACCCGCGCCCCCGCCACGTACGTCGCCGCCACGGCGCGGTCGTCGCCCATGGTCATCAGCACGAACAGCTCCTCCTCCAGGTCCCCGTCCACCGCCTCCATGCGGTGCGCCATCGCCGGCGTCGCCCGCGCGTCAAGCACCACCAGGTCCGCGGTCAGCCCCGGCTCGATCCGCCCCACCGCCGCCTCCTCGCCGATCGCCGCCGCGTTCGCCCGTGTCATCTGGTCGAACGCCTGCAGCGCCGAGAGCGTCTGGCCGCGGAGCTGCATCACCTTGTAGGCCTCGCCCGCCGTTCGCAGCATGGAGTAGCTGGTCCCGCCGCCCACATCCGTCGCAAGGCCGATCCGCACCGGGTGCTCGCCGCGCTCCAGCCGGTCGTGGTCGAACAGGCCGGACCCGATGAAGAGGTTGGACGTCGGGCAGAACACCGCCACCGCCTCCGCTTCGCTCATGCGGGCGATCTCGTCGTCGCGCAGATGGATGGAGTGCCCCAGCAGCGTGCGCGGCCCGAGGAGCCCGTAGTGGTCGTAGACGTCCAGGTAACCCGCCCGGTCCGGATAGAGCTCCGCCGCGTAGGCGACCTCCTTGCGGTTCTCCGACATGTGGGTCTGGATCAGGCAGTCCGGGTTCTCCGCCGCGAGCGCCCCCGCCGCCTCCATCTGCGCCGGGCTCGACGTGATGGCGAAGCGCGGCGTCACCGCCACCCGCTGCCGGCCGCGCCGGTGCCAGGCGCGGATCAGCGCCGTGGTGTCCCGGTAGCCGCTCTCCGCCGTGTCGCAGAGCCCGTCCGGCGCGTTGCGGTCCATCATGGTCTTGCCGGCCACCATCAGCGTGTTCCGCCGCTCGCTCTCCGCGAAGAAGGCCTCCGCCGCGCCAAGGTGCGAGGAGCCGAACACCACCGCCGTCGTCGTCCCGTTGCGCAGGAGCTCGTCGAGGAAGAAGCGCGCCTTTTCCGCCGCGAACGCCGGGTCTGCGTAGCGCATCTCCGCCGGAAAGGTGTATTTCGCCAGCCACTCCAGGAGCTGCGTCCCGTAGGAGGAGATCACCTGGGTCTGCGGGAAGTGGATGTGCGTGTCGATCAGCCCCGGCAGGATCAGCCGGTCGCCGTGGTCCTCCACCACCGCGCCCGCGGTCCGGTGCGCGTCGATCGCGCCCGCGTCCGCCACCGCCGTCACCACACCGCCGTCGATCACCACGATGCCTTGCGGGTGATAGCGATAGCTGCCCGCGTCGCCCACGCCGGTCGGCCGCCGGGTGAAGCTCAGCACCTTGCCCTTGAGGATCAGCCGCCCCGCCGCCCGTCCGTCCATGAAGCCCCCCTCGCGCCGTTCCCTGCCGTCATAGCAGTGCGGCCGCCACCGGTCATCCGCCCGGCACCAGCGGCTGCGAAAGCGACAGAACGTCGCGAAAACCGCCGCCACCCCGCGCCATTCGCCGCCGCCGTCTCCGAATTCCTCCGAAAGCCCGGTCTCTTCAGAAACTTGGAAGCCCACTGCAGAAAATGTGCACGGACGGGATCTTCTCCGATCCGCGCCGCTCATGCACGGTGTGGCCTTGAGGAAAGCCGTCGAGGGACGAACCAACGCTCCCCTGCCGACCGGACCCGCCAGCCCGCGTCTTCCGACGCGGCACACCGGCAGGCTACCGTAAGGCGGACGGCGTCGGAAACGCTAAGAGAGAGCACCATCATGCTGAGCGACATCGAGATCGCCCGATCCACCACGCTGAAGCCGATCGCGGCGATCGCCGAGCGTCTCGGCATTCCGGACGAGGCCCTGATCCCCTACGGCCGGTCCATCGCCAAGATCGACCACGCCTTCATCAAGTCCGTGCAGGACCGTCCGCGCGGCAAGCTGGTGCTCGTCACCGCCATCACGCCCACCCCGGCGGGCGAGGGCAAGACCACCACCACCGTCGGCCTCGGCGACGCGCTCAACCGCATCGGCAAGCGCGCGGCCATCTGCCTGCGCGAGCCCTCGCTCGGCCCCTGCTTCGGCGTCAAGGGCGGCGCGGCCGGCGGCGGCTACAGCCAGGTGGTGCCGATGGAGGAGATCAACCTCCACTTCACCGGCGACTTCCACGCCATCACGTCGGCGCACAATCTCTTGAGCGCCATGCTGGACAACCACGTCTACTGGGGCAACCAGCCGAAGATCGACGGCCGCCGCCTCACCTGGCGCCGCGTCATCGACATGAACGACCGCATGCTGCGCAACCAGCTGAACGGCCTCGGCGGCACCACCAACGGCTTCCCGAAGGAGGACGGCTTCGACATCACCGTCGCCTCCGAGGTGATGGCCGTGTTCTGCCTGTCGAAGAACCTGGAGGACCTGGAGGCCCGCCTCTCCCGCATGGTGGTCGGCGAGGACGACAAGAAGGCCCTCCTCACCGCCGACGTGGTGCAGGCGCCGGGCGCCATGGCGGTGCTCCTGAAGGACGCCCTGCAGCCCAACCTCGTGCAGACCCTGGAGGGCAACCCGGCCTTCGTGCACGGCGGCCCGTTCGCCAACATCGCCCACGGCTGCAACTCGGTGATCGCTACCGAGACCGCCCTTCGCCTCGCCGACGTGGTGGTCACGGAGGCCGGCTTCGGCGCCGACCTCGGCGCGGAAAAGTTCATGGACATCAAGTGCCGCAAGACCGGCCTCGCGCCGGACGCCGCGGTCATCGTCGCCACCATCCGGGCGCTGAAGATGCACGGCGGTGTCGCCAAGGACGACCTCTCCAAGGAGAATCTCGCCGCGCTCGAAACCGGCTTCGCCAACCTCGCCCGCCACGTGGAGAACGTCGGCAAGTTCGGCGTCGAGGCCGTGGTCGGCATCAACCGCTTCGGCTCCGACACCGACGCCGAGGTGGAGCTCCTGAAGTCGCTTTGCGAGAAGATCGGCGTCACCTGCGTGCTCTGCACCCACTTCGCCGAGGGCGGCAAGGGCGCCGAGGCGCTCGCCCGCGAGGTGGTCGCCATCCTCGACCAGCCGCGCCGCGCGCCCTTCAAGACCCTCTACCCGGACGACATCCCGCTCCTCTCCAAGGTCGAGACCATCGCCCGCGAGATCTACCGCGCCGACGGCGTGGAAGCCGACCCGAAGGTCAAGGCCCGCTTCAAGCAGCTGGAAGCCGCCGGCTTCGGCCACTTCCCGGTCTGCATCGCCAAGACCCAGTCGTCCTTCTCCTCCGACGCCAGCGTCAAGAACGCGCCGACCGGCCACATCCTGCCGATCCGCGAGGTCCGGCTTTCCGCCGGCGCCGAGTTCATCGTGGTCATCTGCGGAGACATCATGACCATGCCGGGCCTGCCCAAGGTCCCCGCGGCGGTGAACATCCGCCTCGACGACGCGGGGCTCATCGTCGGCCTCAGCTGATCGCACCCATCCTCCCGCGACCGCCGCCCAACCCCGGACGGGCGGTGCCGCACGAAAAGGCCCGGTCCTCCCCCCGGGCCTTTTTTCGTGCCCGCCATCCCGCGCCGCCCGGTCGCCCCGCCCGCGGCCGACACACCGCCGCGCGGACGCGGGCGCGGTGGTAAAGCCGTGTACCCTGACAAAAAGGCCGAACCGATCGGTGCTTCGCCGCGTTGGCAGGAGAGCGGAGGGCGTCTCCGCCCGTCCGTTCCCCCGTCCCCATCGGGGGCTTTTCGGGGCGTCCCGCGAAGGCCGGACGGTCCGGTGCAAATCGGTCACGTCTTCACCAAGAACGAAGATGCTGCGGCCGCGAACGTGGTCTCGAAAATGCCTTTGTGCTACGTCTTCGATGGTTTTCCGAGGTGCATTCTTTCCCGTACGTTCGTGTCGGTGCCATGATTTCCCAGAAAGCCAAATACGCCTTCAAGGCGCTGCTGTCGTTGGCGGCGGCGCCACGCGGGCAGGCCATGCTGATCGAGGACATCGCCCGCCAGGCCGCCGTGCCGCGCAAGTTCCTGGAGCACATCCTCCTCAACCTGAAGCACGCCGGCGTCATTGCCAGCCGGCGCGGCCGGGGCGGTGGCTACGTGCTCCTCAAGGATCCGGCCGACATCACCATCGGCTCGGTGCTCCGGGTCATCGACGGCCCCATCGCGCCGCTCGGCTGCCTCTCCCGCTCCGCCTACCGGCCCTGCGCCGACTGCGTCGACGAGCAGGCCTGCGCCGTCCGCAAGATCTTCGGCGACATCTTCGCCGCCACCATCATCCTGATGGACGCCACCACCCTCGCCGACGCCGTCCGCCACGCCCGCTCCCACCACGCCGGCACCCCCGAAGGCCCCGAAACCCCCGCCGCCATCGTCCAGGCCTTCCTGGTCAACTGACTGGCGCGCTCGCTGGCCCGCGCTCCGGCACCCGCCGGTCGCCCGCCCTCCGGCACCCGCGTTCCGGCACCCGCGTACCGGCACCCGCCACGTCCCCGGCATTCCTCCTCCACCCCACCCCACCCGTCACCCCGGCGAAAGCCGGGGCCCAACCGACCGCACCCTCACCCGCGACGGCCCCAAGTCCCCACCCGTCGGCTGGATCCCGACGTTCGTCGGGATGACGATGGAGCGTGGTGCAAACGGCAACAAAGCGGCCCGGATCCCGTCCTCCGCCACCGACCGGATCCCGCCCCCCGGCACCCGCCACGTCCCCGGCATTCCTCCTCCACCCCACCCCACCCGTCACCCCGGCGAAAGCCGGGGCCCAACCGACCGCATCCTCACCCGCGACGGCACCAAGTCCCCACCCGTCGGCTGGATCCCGACGTTCGTCGGGATGACGATGGAGCGTGGTGCAAACGGCAACAAAGCGGCCCGGATCCCGTCCTCCGCCACCGACCGGATCCCGCCCCCCGGCACCCGCCACGTCCCCGGCATTCCTCCTCCACCCCACCCCACCCGTCACCCCGGCGAAAGCCGGGGCCCAACCGACCGCATCCTCACCCGCGACGGCCGCAAGCAAGTCCCCCACCATCGGCTGGATCCCGGCTTTCGCCGGGATGACGATCGAGCGTGGTGCATGCGGCAACACGGCGGTCCGGATCCCGCTCTCTTAACTCCGCGCAGCATCCACCCTCCCGCACCGGCCCTCCCGCACCCGCGTCCGAACCCCCACGCTCCGGCACCCGCGTGCGGACCACGCGTCCCGGCACCCGCCACGTCCCCGGCATTCCTCCTCCATCCACCCCACCCGTCACCCCGGCGAAAGCCGGGGCCCAACCGACCGCACCGTCAACCGCGACGGCCGCAAGCAAGTCCCCCACCGTCGGCTGGATCCCGGCGTTCGCCGGGATGACGATACGCGTGAGGCGAACGGCACCGTCACCCGCGCCGGCGGGATCCCCGCCGTCCGCTGGCCCATGGCCTCGTTCTGAAACGGAATCTGCATCCCCGCCGCGCGCGGAAATCCGGAGCGTCCGGCTGTAAGGCCAAAGCTAGGCTTCCGCATCCCCCGCCGCGTACGCGAAACCCGACACCCCGCCACCCCGCTCAGAGGTGGCGAAACCGCGCGAGCCGAGGGTCATTCGACGCGTAGATGTCGATCGGGGCACCGTCGAACACGATCCCGATCTCGCGCTCGGTGCGCCAGCGCACCACCGCGTGGCGGAGGGAATGGTCGCTCGGGTCGAACAGGTAGAAGGTGTCGGGGGTCTCGGCCACGTGGTCGCACTTCAGCCGGGCACCTTCGTCGGACACATCCCGGACCACGCAGTCGAACGTGTAGCGGAAATCGCCGAAGACGATCTTTCCACCTTTCAATGTGCGCTTGCGGAGGTTCGTTCTTCGATTGTCCATGCCACCGGCCCATCAGATGCATGGGAATCTATTCGTTGGATGTAAAGGAAGCGTGTGCCCCCCTGATCCGTTCCCCCGCCGCGGCTCGGGCAGCACGGCGGCCCGGGCAGCGCACACCCGCCCGTTGCCCACATCCGCCGCGTCGAGCGCCATCAGGTCCGTGCCAAAACCCAGCGCGTAGACGCGCGCGCCGTCAAGGAATCCGCTTTAGATCGCCGCTGAACCCCTCGCTCGCCGTCGCGCCCTGGAGCACGTTCAGCACCATGTCGGAGGAGCGGTTGTCCAGGAGGCGGTCGGCGTAGAGCTCCGCGTTGTCCCGCGCCCGATAGCCGAGCCGCTTGGCGTTGCTGTTGTCCCACCAGCCCCGTGTGTTGGCCGAAACGCCGTAGACCACTTCGTAGCAATAGTCCGCCGTCAGGGCCATCCGGATCAGCCGGCGGAAATCGTCCGGCGAGATCCAGGTCGAGAGCATCCGCTCGTCGGAAGGCTCGGGTGCGAGTGACCCCATGCGGATGCAGAGCGCCGAGATCCCGTGCTTGTAGGCATAGAGCGAGGCGATGGATTCCTGCAGCGCCCCCGCGACCCCGCGCCGGCTGTCCGGCCGTGGCAGCGACAGATGGTCGAGCACCGCGGAGCGGCGGTAGAGGCCCACCACCGCGTCCGGCGAGCATCCGATCACGCGGCGCACCCCGTTGATCCGGGCCGCCTCATAAATTGCCGAAATGGCGTTGATGGCGTTGGTCAGGTCGTTGCCTTGGTCCAAGGGCTTCCCGAGACCCGCCACCGAGATCACCACGTCGGCGCCCCGGCACATGTCGTCCATCTCGCGCGGGTCGCGGTAGTCCGATTGCTCGACCGTTTCCGTCGGGCCGACGGCGCTGACGATGTCGCGATCGACCGCGAGGACAGGGACCCCTAGGGCGCGAAGAACGTCGCGAACCAGAAGCCCGGCCGGATTCATAGCACCGAGCACCACGATCTTCTTCTTGTTGTCCATCGAACAGCCTCTTCTTGGCGCGGTTAAGGCCCGAGCATTTGCATTGTTCCTCCGTCACCCGCTGGCCGGATCGGAAGTGTCGCCATACTAGTTCAATTTTTTCCTTTGACGAATGAGTATTGGCCCGCTTTGGATTTGTAGCAGCGATCAAAACACGGCCTACGTAAACATAGAACGGTACCCGTCAAGTGAAACGATCGTAACCAGGAGCAATGCCGATCGCTCTGTAAGTTCTGCCTATCAAGGCACTTGATGCAATTGCCGATTCAACCTGTCTTGACTGCGCCCGCAGCGACGTCAGCCGTCGCAGATAGATGCGACCTGACGCATTTGCCTGATGATTGACCGAGATAAGGAGATGTAATTGTGTGCGTTGATCTGACGCACTTCCTTATCGCCGTAGGCCGTGTGCGCTGCACGCGCCTGCCAGAAACCCTGCCGGTGATTCGTCTGACAAATTGTCGCATCCGTGCGTGGCCGACGAGAATGGCCGCGTTGGAATTTACTTGACCAAATCACTCCAGTTTTGAACAGTGGCGTCATCCTTTGTCTGGGCCTTGAACCCTTTCGATCGGAGAGCCCCGTGAGATCGTCCACCTGCCCGCCCCGGCGCGGGACCCCGTCGCCTCGTCCCGTCGTTGCCGCTGGTCCAGCGGGGGAGGGCGCATGACCTCTCTCGTCCTTGCCACCGGACGCAACGATCCCGTCCTCGCCCGGCAGCCCGAGCGGCTGCTCGTGGAGGGCTATCGCCATTGGCTGAACGGCTATGCCACCGGCAGCATCGACTGCTGGGAGTTGGGCTGGTCGCTTTATGCCCGCGAACTCGGCCCGCGCGAAGCCCGCCGCCTCCTCGGCGATCTCTCCTGCTTCGTGCGCGACACCCGCGGCGCGGCGAGTCGGCCGCTCGCCTGCTTTCCTTATGGCTGCCAATGCCTGTGCCGCGACGAGTGCCTGGTGCTGTCGCTCGTCGCCGCGCACCAGAACGGGGACGCCGAAACGGCGCGGGCCGCCGCCGCCCACATCGCCGACGATCCGGCGGTGGAAATGGTGCAGGCCGCCGGCGCGGCCTTCGGGGCGGCGCTCCAGTCCGTGCACCAGCACCTGCTGCCGGTGCCCTTCTCGGTGCTCGATACCATCGCCCGTCATGCGCCCATGACGAAGTTCAACTGACCGGCCGGAGCGCCGGATCGCGTCGGCCCGCCCACCGGTCGGTAGGCGGTCCCGGCCAGGGGGTATCCACATGAAGACGTTGCGTTCCATTCTCCTTGCCGCCGCCGCCGTCACGGCCGGTGTCGCCGCGCTCGCCGGCCCGGCCCAAGCCGACGCCGACCCGAAGGCCGTGGTCACCACCTACGCGAACATCGCCGAGGCGGCCTTCGCGGACTCGCTCGCCACCGCCGAGGCGCTGAAGGCCGCCGTCGCCGCCCTCGTCGCGACGCCGACGCCCGAGACCCTCGCCGCCGCCCGCGCCGCCTATCTGGCTGCCCGCGTGCCGTACGTGCAGACGGAGGCGTTCCGCTTCGGCAACCCGGCCGTCGACGACTGGGAGGGCAAGGTCAACGCCTGGCCGCTCGACGAGGGCCTCATCGACTATGTGGACGCGGGCTACGGCACCGAATCCGACGCCAACGGCCTCTACACCCTCAACGTGATCGCCAACCCGACCGTCCGCATCGAGGGCATCGAGGTGGACGCCGCCGCCATCACGCCGACCCTTCTCGCCGACACCCTGCACGAGGCCTCCGGCGTGGAGGCGAACGTCGCCACCGGCTACCACGCCATCGAATTCCTGCTCTGGGGCCAGGATCTGAACGGCACCGGACCGGGCGCCGGCAACCGTCCCGCCAGCGACTACGACACCGCCAACTGCACCAATGGAAACTGCGACCGCCGCGCCGCCTACCTCACCGCCGCCGCCGACCTCCTCGTCACCGACCTCGCCGAGATGGTCGAGGCCTGGGGCCCGACCGGCGAGGCGCGCGCGCGCGTCCTGGAGGGCGACGGCAGCACCGGCCTTGCCGCCCTCTTCACCGGCATGGGCTCGCTCTCCTATGGCGAGCTTGCCGGCGAGCGCACCAAGCTCGGCCTCATGCTGCACGACCCGGAGGAGGAGCACGACTGCTTCTCCGACACCACCTACGCCTCGCACTACGGCGCCGTGGTCGGCATCCGCAACGTCTACCTCGGCAGCTACACCCGCGTGGACGGCTCCACGGTGACCGGCCCCTCCGCCGCCGACCTCGTCAAGGCCAAGGCCCCGGACGTCGACGCCGACCTGAAGGCCAAGCTGGACGCCACGCTCGCCGCCGCCACCGCCCTCAAGACCCGCGGCGAGACCGTGGAGGCCTACGACCAGATGATCGGCGAGGGCAACACGGAGGGCAACGCCGTGGTGCAGGGCCTCGTCGACGCCCTCGTCGCCCAGGTGCCCGCCATCGAGCGCGCCGTCACCACCCTCGGCCTCTCGTCGATCGCCTTCGAGGGCTCCGACAGCCTGGACAACCCGACCGCGGTCTTCCAATAAGCCGCAGCGCCGCCGCCCACCGTCCGCCCGATCCCCGGATCCGGCGGACGGTCCGGCCCGTAGACCTCCGACGGGCGGCGGCCTCCCGCCGCGCCCGCAAGGACAGGACCATGGACGCACGGCGTTTCCCGGCGATCATCCTCGGCACGGTGCTGGCCACCGCCGCCGCCCTCGTCGCGCCGCCCGTCCTCTCGACCCTCGCCGTCCCCGCCCACGCGACCGGCACCCTCGCCCCCGCCGCGCCGGACGCCGCCGACCCGCTCCCCCACCGCACCGACCTCTCTGCGAAGGACCGCGCCCGCGTCGCCCGCGTCCTCGCCCCGCCCTCCGACCCATCCGTCCTGGAGCCCTTCGAGCCCATGCCGGGCGGCGGCGCCACCACCCGCATTCGCCGCGGCCCGGAGTCCTTCCGCCAGCCCGCCGGAACCCTCGCCACCGACGACCTGCAGACCTTCGGCCTCGGCAACGCGCTCTTCCGCAAGCTCTGGGTGGCCGCCCCGTCCTCCACCCAGGCCTCCGACGGCCTCGGCCCCCTCTACAACGCGCGCGCCTGCGACGGCTGCCACATCAACGACGGCCGCGGCCGGTCGGCCGGCGGGGAGGGCTTCATCCTCCGCCTCGCCACCCTGTCGCCCGACGGCGCCGCCGCCCCTCATCCGCTCTACGGCGCCCAGCTCCAGGACCGCGCCGCGCCCGGCCTTCCCCGCGAGGGCGCCGTCGCCGTTACCTGGACCGAGGAACCCGTCACCCTCGCCGACGGCACCGTCGTCTCCCTCCGCCGCCCCACGTACGCGGTCGCCGAGCCCGGCTACGGCCCGCCCGATCCGCCCCTCGTCGTCTCGCCCCGCGTCGCCCCGCCCATGATCGGCCTCGGCCTCCTGGAGGCCATCCACGAGGGTGACATCCTCGCTGGCGCCGACCCGGACGACGCGAACGGCGACGGCATCTCCGGCCGACCCAACTTTGTGCCCGACCCGGCCGGCGGCGGCCCCGTCCTCGGCCGCTTCGGCTGGAAGGCCGGCGCGCCCACCTTGTCGGCGCAGACCGCCCAGGCCTTCGCCGCCGACATGGGCCTCTCCACCACCCTCCACCCCGCCCCCGCCGGCGACTGCACGGCCGCCCAGCCCGATTGCCTCGCCCGGCCGCACGGCGTGCAGCCCCGCCTCGGCCCGGTGGAGATCCCCGACCCGGTGCTCGACCTCGTCACCTTCTACGCCCGCACCGTCGCCGCCCCCGTGCGCGAGACGGCGACCGAGCCGTCGGTGCTCGCCGGCAAGGCCGTCTTCCACGCCGTCGGCTGCGCCGCCTGCCACACCCCGAAGTTCGTCACCCGCCGCGACGCCGCCCTGCCGGCGCTCGCCTTCCAACTGGTCTGGCCCTACAGCGATCTCCTCCTCCACGACATGGGCGAGGCGCTCGCCGACGCCCTGCCCGAGGGGGACGCCACCGGCCGGGAGTGGCGCACCGCCCCGCTCTGGGGTCTCGGCCACACGCAAGCGGTGTCCGGCCGGGTCGAACTCCTTCATGATGGCCGCGCCCGGTCCGTGCTGGAGGCCATCCTCTGGCACGGCGGCGAGGCGGCCCCGGCGCGCGACCGGGTCGTCGCGCTTTCCACCCCCGACCGGGAGGCGCTCCTCGCCTTCCTGGCCTCGCTCTGACCCCCGTCGCCGGCGCGCCCCGCCGCCTTGAGGAAATCACCTCATGACCTCGTCCCGCCGCATCGCCGTCTCCTGTCGCCGTCGCGCGCTTGCGGTGATTTCGTCAGCCCTCATCCTCTTCCCACCGCTGGCGACCGCTCAGGAAACCGACACCCCGCCCGCCGCCGCTCTCACCGAGGCCGACTACGCCGCCCTCGTCGCCCGCATCGTCGACGAACACGTCCTCCCCACGGTCGATCGCCTCAAGGCCCGCGCCGCCACCCTCTCCGCCGCCCTGGACGCCGCCTGCGCGGCCCCGTCCCCGGCGACCCTCAGCACCGCCCGCGCCGCCTTCGCCGAAACCGTCATCGCCCTTGCCGCCCTGGAGCCGCTGCGCTTCGGTCCCCTGGTGGAGGAGAACCGGTACGAGCGGCTCGCCTTCTGGCCGGACCCCCGCGGCCTCGGCCTTCGCCAGGTGCAGGCGCTGCTCGCCGCCGAGGACGAGGCCGCGCTCGCGCCCGGCGCGCTCGCAACCAAGTCGGTCGCCGTCCAGGGTCTCACGGCGCTGGAATTCGTGCTCCACGGCACCGGCAGCGAGGCCCTTTTGGCACCCGCCGACGCCCCGTCGGCTACGTCGCGCGACAAACCGGCTACATCGCCCCCGACCCCGGCTACAAACCCGGCTACAGCCACGACATCGTCGCCCCCGTCGTCCTACCGCTGCCGCTACGGCGCGGCGTTGGCAGACAATGTGTCCGCCCTCGCCGCCGCCGTCGGCACCGGCTGGCGCACCGGCAGCGGCCGTCTCTTCTTCGAGCCCGGCCCCGACAATCCACTCTTCCTCACCCATCAGGAGGCCGCCGGCGAGATCATCGCCGGCATGGCCACCGCGCTCGAAGTCCTGAGCGACCAGAAGATCAAGACCATCCTTGCCGAAAGTCCCGAGCGCGCGCGCCCGAAGCTTGCGCCCTTCTGGCGAAGCGGTCAGACCTTCCCCGCCATGACGGCCACGTTGCAGTCGATCGCGGAGGAAACACAGCGTCTCGGCATCGCGGCGAACGTCGCCGACGACAGCCGCTGGCTCGCCAACGCCATCGCGCTCGAACTCCGGTCCGCCACCGCCGCCGTCCAGTCCTTGCCGGCCGAGAGTGTGGAAACGGCCTACACGGACCAGACCTTCCGCGCCAGGCTCGACTATATCCGCATCGCGGCGTCCAGCCTGAAGGCCACCATCGGCCAGGAACTCTCGTCGTCTCTTGGTCTTGAACAGGGCTTCAACAGCCTGGATGGAGACTGACCATGTCGATCATCGACCGCCGGGCCTTCCTGCACTTCGCCGCCGGCACCTTTGCTGCCCCGATACTCGGCACCAGCGCCCTCTACGCCGCCGAACCGTCCGCCGTCCTCTTCGCCGCCTGCGTGAAACTGCCGGACGACAGCTATGCCGTTGCGATCCTGGAAGAATCCGGCGCTGTCCGGTCTCTCAGGCCGCTGCCGGACCGGGGACATGATGTAGCCTACAACCCGAAAAACCGCCTCTGCGTCGCCTTCGCGAGGCGTCCCGGCACGTTCGCGGTGGTGTTCGACGTCGACAGCAACGCCGAGCCGATCGTCTTGGCAAGCGCGCCGGGTCGGCACTTCTATGGCCACGGCGTCTTTTCCGCCGACGGATCTCTTCTTTACACGACGGAAAACGACTTCACATCAGGTCACGGTGTTGTCGGCCTTTATGATGTTCGCAACGGTTTCCGCCGTCTCGGCGAAATGCCCGCCGGCGGTGTCGGCTCGCACGAACTCGTCTTTCTGCCGGACGGCCGCACCCTCGCGGTCGCCAACGGCGGCCTCGACACCCACCCGGATTTCGGCCGCGTCGACCTCAACGTCGCCGACATGGCGCCGTCGCTGACCCTCATCGACGTCCGCGACCAGCGCGTCCTCGACGTCACCGAACTCGACGCGTCCCTCCGCCAGCTCTCCATCCGCCATCTCGCCGTGGACCGGGAGGGCGCCGTCTGGTTCGGCGGCCAGTACGAGGGCGACCCCACCGAACGGCCGCCGCTCGTCGGCCGGGTCCGCCCCGGCGCCGGCGTCGACCTCTTCGCCCTGCCGGACGCGGTCCAACCGCGGGCGAAGAACTATGTGGGGTCGGTCGCCGCCTCGGCGGACGGCGCCGTCATGGCCTTCTCGGCCCCGCGCGGCAACCTGCTGTTTGCCTTCGAAGCCGGCAGCGCCCGCTACATCGGCGAAGCCGCCTTCCGCGACGGCTGCGGCCTCGCCCCCGCCCCCGAAAGCGGCCTCCTCGCCACCGCCGGCACCGGCCGCGTGGCAACCCTCGCCCCCGCCGACAACGGCCTCGCCCTCACGCCGATCGCCACCGATCGCGTGCAGTTCGACAACCATTTGAACAGGTTGGCCTGAAG
>NZ_MSIG01000021.1 GCF_001927285.1 Mongoliimonas terrestris
GGTCCGGCAGAACCGGACCATGACGAGGATGAAGAAGTCCGCACCCGAAGAAGCCGGCAGTCACCCCGGCGAACGCCCGGGCCCAACCGTCCGGCGCATCATCCGCCCCGGCGAACCCGCCCACTCCGTCGGTTGGATCCCGACGTGCGTCGGGATGACGGTTGCGGGTGAGAAGACGGCGGCAGGACACGCGAACCACCGGCCACCCGCCACCCCCGCCCCGATCGTCATGGTCCGCGCAGGCGGACCACCCACGCATTTCGCGCGCGCACCGGGGGAAAGCGTGGCTGGTCCGGCAGAACCGGACCATGACGAGGAAGGAGAAGTCCGCACCCGAAGAAGCCGGCCGTCAACCCGGCGAAGGCTGGGGCCCAATCGTCCGGCGCATCATCCGCCCCGGCGTACCGGCCCACTCCGTCGGTTGGATCCCGACGTGCGTCGGGATGACGGGTGCGGGTGAGAAGACGGCGGCAGGACACGCGAACCACCGGCCACCCGCCACCCCCGCCCCGATCGTCATGGTCCGCGAAGGCGTACCACCCACGCATTTCGCGCGCGCACCAGGGAAATGCGTGGCTGGTCCGGCAGAACCGGACCATGACGATGAAAAGAGAGTTAGCACTCCGGCCGAACCCGCCCCCGGCGTCGCTCCCTCGCCCCTTCACCCCCACCCTCGATCGTCATGGTCCGCGCAGGCGGACCACCCATGCATTTTCGACTGACACCACGAAAAGGCATCCACGGGCCGGCAGAACCGGACCATGTCGGTGTTTGCGGCGATTTTCGGGGACGCCCCCCCATCACCCCCGCCCCATCACCCCATCCCACGCATTGGCGAGCGCCACGAACCCCGCCACGGGCACCGTTTCGGCCCGTTGCGTCGGGTCCAGCCCAGCCGCCTCGCAGAGCACCTGCGGATCCGCACCCAAGCTCTTCAAGCTTTGGCGGAGCATCTTCCGGCGCTGGCCGAAGGCCGCGAGCGTGACTGCTTCCAGGGCGCCCTGGCGACAGGGCAGGGGCGTCGGGCGGGGTTCGAAGTGCACCACTGTGGAGGTCACCTTCGGCGGCGGCACGAAGGCCTTCGGGGAGATGTCGAACATCTGGGTCGCCCGGGTGCGCCAGCCGGTCAGCACGCCGAGGCGCCCATAGGCATCGTCGCCTGCGTGGGCGGTGATGCGGTCCGCCACCTCTTTCTGGAACATCAGTGCCATGGAGGCCCAGCGCGGCGGCCAGGGCTCGCCGGAGAGCCAGCCGATCAGGAGCGGCGTCGCGATATTGTAGGGCAGGTTGGCGACAATGCGCAGCGGCCGGCCGGCTCCGCCCGCGCCATCCCCGGCGCCCAGCGCAACGGTGTCGAGCGTCAACGCGTCGCCCTCGATCACCGTCAGCCGGCCCGGATAGGCGGCCTCGATCTCGGCGAGCGCCGCCATGGCGCGGCGGTCGCGCTCGATCGCCACCACGTGCGCGGCGCCGTTGGCGAGCAGCGCCCGGGTCAGCCCGCCCGGGCCGGGGCCGATCTCCACCACCGTGTGGCCGTCGAGGGTTCCCGCCGAGCGGGCGATCCGGGAGGTCAGGTTGAGGTCGAGCAGGAAGTTCTGCCCCAGGCTCTTCATCGCCTGCAGGCCGTGCCGCTCGATCACGTCGCGAAGCGGCGGCAGGTCGTCGATCTGGGTCATGACGAGCGCGCCACCGGTCCCGGAGCAACACCCCCGCCGGCCTCCTTCGCCCGCGCCACCATGCGGCCGGCAAGCTGGATCGCCGCGATCAGGCTGTCCGGCAGGGCCACGTCCTTGCCGGCGATGTCGAGCGCCGTGCCGTGGTCGGGCGAGGTGCGCACGAAGGGCAGGCCCAGTGTCACGTTCACTGTCTCGTCGAACGCGATGGTCTTCACCGGGATCAAGGCCTGGTCGTGGTACATGGCCAGCACCACGTCATAGGCCTTGCGGGCGCGGGCATGGAACAGCGTGTCGGCCGGGTGCGGGCCGGTGGCGCGGATGCCGTCCGCCACGAGCCGGGCCACGGCCGGCGCGATCACGTCCCGGTCCTCCAGCCCCATGGTGCCGTCCTCGCCCGCGTGCGGGTTGAGCCCGGCGAGCGCGAGGCGCGGCGCATCGATCCCGAACCGGCGTTGAAGGTCCCGCGCCACGATCCGCCCGACGGTGACGATCCGCTCCGTCGTCAGCGCCCCCGGCACCGCGCTGAGCGGGATGTGCACCGTCACCGGCACGGTGGAAAGGTCGGGGCCGGCGAGCATCATCACCGGTTCGGCCGGCTCGCCCGGATAGTGGCGGGCGGCAAGGGCGCCGAGGAATTCCGTGTGGCCCGGATGGTCGAAGCCGGCCGCGTAAAGCGTCGCCTTCTGGATCGGCGCGGTCACGAGGCCGGCCGCGCGCCCCTCCGCCACGTGGCGGACGGCCGTCTCGATCGCCTCCACCACGGCCGGCGCGTCGGCCGGGTCGGGCCGGCCGGGCCGGTCGCCCATGCGGGCGGCGAGCGGCACCACGGGCAGCGCGGTCCGGAAGCAGGCGGTGGCGCCTTCCGGCGTGGTCGTCTCCACCCGCACGCCGATGCGCGCGCGGGCGAGCCGGGAGAACACGAAGTCCGGGTCGGCGAGGAGGTAGAAGGGCGGCAGCCCGGCGTCGTTACGGCGCTCGAAGGCCCGCGCCACGATCTCCGCGCCGATGCCGGCCGGCTCCCCGACGCTGATGGCGAGGGGGAGGGCGGGCCGGCCCGGTGCGGGACTGGAAGGATCCATGGACGGCGGCGATCCGGCTCAGCGGTAGATGATGTTGGACCGCTGGCGCAGTTCGCGGAGCATGCTCTCCGACACCGTCTTGCCCTGGGCGCTCATCTGTTCCGCGTCGAGGCTCGCCGACATGGCGCTCTCGCCGGTGACGGTGATCTTGTCGCACACGGCCAGCATCTCGACGCCCTGGTCGGTGACTTCCGGGCGGGTGAGCTGGCCCTTGCGGGTCTCCTTCACCTGCTCGCGCATCTGGGCCGGCACTTCGCTGGCGAGACGGCGGCCGATGTTGAGCACCGCCACCTCCTTCATCGCCCGCGCGGCCGGCAGGCCCTGCTCGCAGCCGTCGAAGCGGCCGCGCAGCGCCTCGGCCTCGCGGCGGCGGCGCTGGATGTCGCTGTCGGTGCGCTTGGCCGGCAGGGTGAACACCACCCGCTGCAGCACGTAGTCCTCCGCTGTCACCGTGTCGGCCGACTGCTCCTGGCGGCGCATCTGGGCGACGAGGTCGGTCTGCTCCTGGCGCACGTTCTGCTGCACGCGGGCGCGGATGATGCGGCCCCAGGCCATCTGGGCGCGGATTCGCTCGCGCAGCGACTTGATGTTGATGCCCGACTGGCCGAGCGCCTGGGCGAACTGCGACGGCGTCAGCTTGGAGCGCGCCGCGATCTCGGCGATCGCCTCGTTGACCTGCTCGTCCTTGATCGTCACGCCGCGCCGCTTGGCCTCGTTCAGCCGCAGCGAGTCGTCGATCAGCTCTTCCACGGCCGCCTTCTGCGCGGCGCCCGGCGACAGCCGGTTGGCGAGCTGCAGCAGCTTGGCGCGGCTGGAGATGTCCATGGAGGTGATGGCGTTGTCGTTGACGATCACCTTGATGGACGACTGGGCGAGGGCCGGCCCGGCGGGCGGCACCGCCACGGCGAGAAAGCCCGCCATAACGGCAGCGGCGAGGCCCTTCAGGAGGCGCGAGGTCGGAAGAGGAAGTCTCAGCATGGATGGCATCCGTCTCGAAGAGCCGTCGTCCGGCACATCGTCGTCGCGTGATCGGTGGTCGAAGCCGAACTAGTCTCGTCCGGGACGGACCTGTCAAGCCGGACAAGCGGTTATCGGGCACCCGTGGCGGTTTGAAGGCGCACCCCGCGGGATCGGGGCGGCCAGCCTACTGCATCACGTCGAACGAGCCGTTGATGTCGCCGAGGGTGCGGAAGCCGAGCCGCAGGTAGATGGTCCGGTCGGTCGCCTCGCCGGTGGTTCGGGTCTTGTCCTCCGAATAGGCGAGCGAGAAGGAGAAGGCCTCGTCGTCGTAGCCGACGCCGAAGGCGTGGCGGACGAAGTTGTCGTTGCCGATGTCGAACCGCGTCGCGCCGAACAGCCGCCAGTGGGTGTCGAGCCGCAGGCTCGCCGCCGCCTGAAGCTCCGACCGGTCCTCGTCGATGCCGAGCTCCGGCTGCTCGCGGAGGAACGCATAGGTCACCGCCGTCGTCAGCGGCCCGGCGAGCCCCACCACCTGGGCGGTCACCCGGTTCGGGTCGAAAGTCTCCTCGTCGAAACGGGTGCTGGCGCCGAAGAGGAGGCCGCGGCTCGTGTTGATGTTGAGCGAGGCCACATAGTCCGAGGCGTCCGACTCCAGCCCGCTGTCGGCGCCGGTGTCGTAGGCCGTGTCGGTCTGGAACGAGTTGGTGCCGGCGAGGTGGATCGACTGGCCGACCGTGCCGGTCAGCGAGAAGCCGTTGTTGAACTGCGTGGAGTAGCGGAAGCCCACGTTGAGACGGGTGCCGCCCTCGGCGCGGTCGTAGCCGGAGAACTTGTCGTAGTCGAACAGCGAGGTGGCGTCGAACACGAGGCTTTGCGCGTCCTCGTTCGGAATGTCGCCCGTCTCCGTCTCGTTCGGGCGCACGATCAACTGCGCCGTCGGCTCGATCACCGTGGAGCCGATCGCCGACTGGAACAGGATCGGGTAGCTGTACTCCAGCCCCACCGCCGGCATCGCCCGCACCGCCACGTCCCCGTCGCCGAGGCCGAGCGCGCTGCCGTCCTCCGGCGCGGTGAAGAACACGTCGCCGCGCACATAGGCGAACGGCGTGAACACCTGGCCGAGGCCGTCCACCAGCCGGCGTCGCCAGAGCGCGTCGACGGAGGCGCGGGTGAAGGTGCCCGCGGCCCCGCGCAGGCGCGTGTCCGGACCGGTCTCGAACTCGAAGATGTCGTCCTTGGCCCGCGTCAGGCTCGTTACGTTGCTGCGCACGGAGAACTCGCCGCCCGCCACCGGCTCGTCCGCGTAGATCTCGTGGTCGATCACCGGGTGCACGACCGGCTGCTTGGCCTGCAGCGACACGTCCTGCTCCGGGGCGCCCGCCTCGTTGCTGTCTTCCTGCTGGACGAAGAAGCCGTAGGCGTGCGCCTCGAACCGGTTCCGCCCGTCGACGCCCTCCAGGAACACGTCGTTGACCGCCACGTCGTCGTCCGCTTCCGGACGGTCGTAGTCGTCGAAGAAGGAGCGGTCCGTGGCGACCGCCAGGTCCCAGCCCCATGTCCACCGATCGTTGATGGTGAATTTTCCGGTCGAGGAGAAGGAGCCCCGGTAGAGCCGGTTGCCGGAGGTCTCCTCGAACGCGGTCGGGTCGCCCTGGCGCAGGCCCGCGACGCGGATCGAATAGGCGCCGTTCACCACCCGGTGGCGGAACTCCGCGTCGAGCAGCACGCCCTGGTTGGAGTAGAAGCCCGGCGAGAAGGTGACGTCCATGTTGGGCGCCAGCGCATAGAAGTAGGGCGCCACCACGCCGACGCCGCGGTCGCCGTCATAGCTCGGGCGCGGCGCCAGGAAGCCGGACTTGCGGCGCACGGTCGGGTCCGGCGCCGTGAAGGCCGGCACGTAGGCGATCGGCACGCCGAGGAATTCGAACGTGGTCTGGCGGAAGGTGATCGTCCGCTCGCCCTGGCGGTGGATGATGCGCTTGGCCTTGATCTGCCACACCGGCTTGCGCCCGGGCACGCCGTCGCAGTCCACGCACGGCAGGTAGATGCCGTTCTCAAGCTCCGTCACGTCGCCTTCGGTGCGGCGGGCGCGGTCGGCGTTGAAGGCGGTGTTCTGGGCGGTCACGATCTGCAGCGCGTCGATCACGCCTTCCCGGAGGTCGTCGGTGAGGTCCAGCGCCTCGGCCCGCACCACGGTGCCGGCGGCGTCGGTCAGCTCCACCCCGCCGGAGGCGCGGACCCGCTCGGTGCGGCTCTCCACGTCCACCCGGTCGGCCACCAGGGTATAGTCGCCGTAGTAGATGACCACGTTGCCGACGGCGGCGATCGTCTCGTCGTCGATGTCGTAGATGAGGGTGTCGGATTCCACCAGCATCCGGCCCTGCTCCTCGCCCGCCGGGACGGCGAGGCCGGAGAGGGACGGCGCGGCCGGCGCTTCCTGGGCGCGGACAGGGGCGGGCACCGGCGCCGCCATCAGGAGCACGAGCGCAGCCGGCGCCACGCCGGACAAGGTCCGGGCAAGCGTCGAGGCCGACAATCTCGTACGGACGCGATTCTGCAACTCAGCCATCCTCCCGGTGCAGCAGGACTGTCGACCCCATGAGGCTTGCCACCACTGCCGGAGCCCAGGCCGCCAGGGCTGCCGGAACCAGCCCTTCGCTGCCTAAATCGCGAGCGATTTCAGTGACGACATAAAGCACGAAGCCTGCGCTCACGCCACCGAGAATCATTCGCCCCACGCCACCCGACCGGGACAGGCCCAGCGACACCGTCGCGGCGATGAGAACCATCGAGGCGAGCAGCAGCGGTCTCGCCAGGAGGACATGAAATTGCAAATTAAATCTATATGGAGGTAATCCGGCAGCCGCCGCCTGGTCGATTGTTTCCGGCAGCCGCCAGAAGGAAACCGCCTCCGGGGCGGAAAGCCGGTCCCGGACCTGGTCCGCGGTCAGCGACGTCGGCAGGCGGAGTTCCGGCAGATTTTCCGGCTGGCCGGAAATATCTGTGGAAATGACCGCCGAGAGCAGCCACTCGTCGCCCTGCAGTTCACCCACCACCGCCTCCACGCGGCGCGTCAGCCGGCCCTCGGTGTCGAACAGCCAGAAGGTCGGCTCCAGGATCATCCGCCCCGCGTCGCCGATGCCGCCGACCCGCATCACCGCCTCGCCCTCCGCCGTGCGCTGGCGCAGCCACGTGTCGCTCGCCGTGTCGGCCAGGAAGGAGGCCACCGAGCCGAAGCCGGTCGCGATCCGGTCCGACTGCACCTTCATGGCGGTCGCCATCGGGTTGTAGACGACCGTCGCGAAGAGGCCGATGCCGAACGCCACCACCAGACCGGGGAAGGCGAACTGCCACACAGAAAGGCCCGCCGCCCGCGAGACGATCAACTCGGAGCGCCGCGACAGGCTGAGGAAGGCCCCGATGGCGCCGAGGAGCACCGCGAACGGCAGGATCTGCTCGGTCACGAGCGGGATGCGCAGCGCCGAAACCGCGAGCGCCCCCGGCAGGGTGAAGTTCTCGTTGTCGCTGTTGGAGCGGATCACCTCCAGCACGTCGATCAGGAAGGCCAGGAAGCCGGCCCCGAGGAAGAGGCCGAGAATCCACTTCAGGAAGAGCCGCCCGTAGTAGCGCTGGAGCGTTGTGATCATCCGCCGCTCCCCGCCTTCACGGTGCGGTCTGCGAGCACCCGCGCGCGTTCGGTCATCCGGTCCAGCGGGTCCGCGATGAAGGCCGGCAGCGCCGGCTGGCGCCCGGTCAGGATGGCGAATCCGAGCACGGCGAGGAGCCCCAACGGCACGGCCCACACCAGCGGGATGAAGGCCGCGTTGGAGGCCGCGAAGCCCGCCACCAGGAAGCCGGCGATCCGCACCAGCGTCGCCGTGAGCAGCGCGCCCGTGACGGCCGCCGCCCGGCCGCCGCGCGTCGTCCGCGGCAGGCCGAGAAAGAGCAGCACCGCCAGCACCATCACCACCGGATAGAGCCCGACGGTCAGCCGGTTGTGGATCTCCGCCTGGAACTGGTCCTCCCGCCGCGCCCGGAACGGGTCGTCCCTCGGCGTCGCCAGAAGCTGCAGGATGGTGCGCTCGTTCACCTGATAGGGCCGGTCGTTGCCCTCCGGCTGCAACTCGGACAGGTCGAACCCGTAGGAGCCGAACGCCACGAAGGTGGACGACTGGTCCGCCCGGCGGGTGCGCTCGATGGTGCCGTTCTCCATGACGACGAGGCTGCGGCCGAGCGCCTCCACCACCCGGCCGCGCTCGGCCGTGTAGGTGAACAGGAACTCCGGGTCGCGGCTGTCGTAGATGAAGAGCCCCTCCAGCGATCCGTCGCCGGCCCGGTTGCGGATGTGGAAGGTGAAGTTCTCGTCGATCTCCACGAAGCGGCCCGGCTGCAGCACGTTGGCCACCACGTCGGCGCGGATCTGGTTGGTCATGTCGCGCAGCGTCTGGAGCGACTGCGGCCCGGCGAACAGCGAGATGAAGGCGACCCAGATCCCGACGATCAGCCCGAGGCCCACGAACGGCCACGCCACCTGCCGGTGCGATCCGCCGGCGGCCGTCAGGGCGACGAGCTCGCTGTCGGAATGCATGCTGGAAAGCACCACCACCATGGCGATGACGAGCGCGAACGGCGCCACGACGGTCGTCAGGAAAGGCACCGCCAGGAAGGTCATGCCCAGATAGGTGACGATCGCCTGTCCCTTGGCGGTGACGAGATCGAACCGGCGAAGCGCCTGCGTAACCCAGACGATGCCCGTGAGGGTGGTCAGGACGGCCAAAAAGACCAGACCCGTCCGCAGGAACATATGCGTCGCCAGTTTATGCATCAGATAGACTGCATCCGTCGGGCGGCAGACCGCCGGGCCGCCGGGCGGGATCGCCGAGGCAGCCCTGCTCTTGTCTCTTGTCCGCCTTTGCCGGCGCAAGAGGGTTCTTGCCGTCGCCGACGAGACGCGCCACCTTGTGGCCCCACCGACACGCCGCTCCCTCCTTGAGGAAGCGGAGGGCAATGTATTTTTCGACGATCCCGAGGATCGGCCCGAGGACCGGCGCCGTATCAGGGTCTCCGACCAGACAAGAACCAGGACGGGCTCCGCCGCACGGCACATGCCCGCCACAGAAAGGCTGACGTCCCACCCATGGCATCGCAACCCACCTTCTCCTTCGCCAAGCCCGCCGTTCCGGAAACCGGCGTGGCCGTCCTCTTCGTGGACGGGGACAACAGCTTCGGGCCGATCGGCCGGCAGATGCTCGAGACGTCCGGCGGCACGCTCGGCCGCGCCCTCACGGCGGCGGCCTTCAAGGGCAAGGCGCAGTCCATGCTCGACGTGGTGGCGCCTGCCGGCCTTGCCGCCGACCGGGTGCTGGTGGTCGGCCTCGGCGGTCTCGACGCCTTCGACGCCGCCGCCGCCCTGAAGCTCGGCGGCGTCCTCATGGGCAAGGTCAAGGAGATGAAGGCCGCGGCCGTCACCGTGGTGCTGGAGCGCCCGGACGGTGCCGCCTTCGAACCGGCGCTCGCCGCCGAGATCGCCCTCGGCATGCGCCTCCGCTCCTACGACTGGGACAAGCACAAGACCAAGAAGAAGGACGACCCGGCCCCCGCCGCCGCCGTCACCTTCGCCATCGAGGAGAGCGGCAAGGCCAAGAAGCTCTGGGCCGGCCTCTCCGAAGTGGCGGCGGGCGTGGAGCTTGCCCGCGACCTCGTCAACGAGGCGCCGAACATCCTCGGCCCGGTGGAGTTCGCCGACGCCGCCAAGGCCCTGGAGGCCCAGGGGCTCGAGGTGGAGATCCTCACCGACAAGGACATGAAGAAGCTCGGCATGGGCGCTCTCCTCGGCGTCGCCCAGGGCTCCGAGCGGCCGGCGCGCCTCGCCATCATGAAGTGGAACGGCGGCAAGGCGAAGGACAAGCCGCTCGTCTTCGTCGGCAAGGGCGTGGTGTTCGACACCGGCGGCATCTCCATCAAGCCGGCGTCCGGCATGGAGGACATGAAGGGCGACATGGGCGGCGCCGCCGCCGTCATCGGCCTGATGCGCGCCCTCGGCGGCCGCAAGGCGGCGGTCAACGCCATCGGCATCCTCGGCCTCGTGGAGAACATGCCGGACGGCGCCGCCCAGCGGCCCGGCGACATCGTCACCTCCATGTCCGGCCAGACCATCGAGATCATCAACACCGACGCGGAAGGCCGCCTCGTCCTCGCCGATGCGCTCTGGTACGCCCAGGAGCGGTTCAAGCCGGTCTTCATGATCGACCTCGCCACCCTCACCGGCGCCTGCATGGTCGCCCTCGGCACCCAGCACGCGGGCCTCTTCTCCAACGACGACGCCTTGTCGGAGAAGCTCGCCAGCGCCGGCCTCGCCTCCGGCGAGAAGGTCTGGCGCCTGCCGCTCGGCCCCGAGTACGACAAGATGATCGACAGCCGCTTCGCCGACATGAAGAACACCGGCGGCCGCTACGGCGGGGCCATCACCGCCGCCCAGTTCCTGAAGCGCTTCGTCAACGACACCCCCTGGGCCCACCTCGACGTCGCCGGCACCGCCATGGCCTCCGCCGACACCGAGATCAACCGCTCCTGGGGCTCCGGCTTCGGCGTCCGCCTCCTCGACCGCCTCGTCCGCGACCACTACGAGGGCTGAGGGCAGACATCGAGGGGCTCTGCCTCGTCCTCCTCTGCAACCGCCAAATCCCTCCCCCTTGCGGGGAGGGTCCGGCCGAAGGCCGGGGGAGGGGTCCACACCACCATCCCACCACCGCCCGACGAACACATACAAATATCCGAAAATTTAACGCACCTCTGGCTCAATCCGGCGGACAGCGGCGGGGCAGGGCAGGCCTCGTCGTCATGGCAAGCGGGGGCTGCCGGCATGCGTCTCGTCCTGAAGATCCTCTTCATCGCGGTGGTGAGCTGGTTCATCGCCATCACCCTCGGCCGCGCCTTCACCGGCCGCCCGCCGACCCTCCTCTCCGCCGTCACCGGCGCCATCGCGGTCGCGGCCGTCATCGTCTTCCTGGACAGCCAGTTCGGGTGGTAGAACGCCCGCCATGACCGAGGTCCTCTTCTATCACCTGGACAGCCGCCCCCTGGAGGCGGTGCTGCCGCCGCTGCTCCAGAAGACCCTGGAGCGCGGCTGGACCGCCGTGGTGCAGGCGGGGTCCGCCGAGCGGGTCGAGGCGCTCGACACCCACCTGTGGACCTTCGCCGACGAGAGCTTCCTGCCGCACGGCACCGGGGCCGACGGCTACGCTCCCGAGCACCCGATCTTCCTCACCACCGACGACGCCAACCCGAACGGCGCCGCCGTCCGTTTCCTCGTCGACCGGGCGCCGCCGCCCACCGACGCGAGCGTCTATGAACGTCTCGTGCTCGTCTTCGACGGCAACGATCCGGACGCGCTCGCCGAGGCGCGCGTGGCGTGGAAGGCGCTGAAGGAAGCGGGCCATGCTGTCACATACTGGCAGCAGACGGCTCGTGGCGGCTGGGAGCGCAAGGCCTGAGACAACAGGAGCGCGACAAGGGGCTACAAGCACGCGACAAGGGAGGCTACATCCATGCCCCAGACCATACAGAAGGGCTACAAAGCACTACTGTCGGAGGCTGAATCGGCCATCGACCGGCTGACGCCCGAAGAGGCGATCGCCCTTCACGGGCGGGACGACGTGGTCTTCGTCGACGTGCGGGATATCCGCGAACTCGAACGAGACGGGCGGATTCCGGGCGCCGTCCACGCGCCCCGGGGCATGCTGGAATTCTGGGTCGATCCGGAATCTCCCTATCATCGCAAGGTCTTCGCCGAAGACAAACGGTTCGTGCTGTTCTGCGCAGCCGGCTGGCGCTCGGCGCTCGCGACCAAGACCCTGCAGGACATGGGCCTCAAGCCCGTCGCCGATGTGATCGGCGGCTTCGGTGCCTGGCGCGACGCCCACGGCCCTGTCGATCCGCCCAAGGAGTGATGTCTTCATGAAGATCGTGATCGCAAACAAGAACTATTCCACCTGGTCGCTCCGCGCCTGGCTCGTCCTGGAAGCGAGCGGACTGCCCTACGAGGAAGTCCTCATCGATCTCGATGCGCCGGATACCGCCGACAGGATCGCCGAATACTCGTCGGCCGGGCGCGTCCCGGTGCTGATCGACGGTGACCTGACGATCTGGGACTCGCTCGCCATCGCCGAATACCTTGCCGAAAAGGCGCCCGCCGCCGGCCTCTGGCCGTCTGATCCGAGCGCCCGGGCGGTCGCCCGCGCCATCACGGCGGAAATGCACGCCGGCTTCCAGGGCCTGCGCTCCCACTACCCCATGAACATCCGCCGCGCCCCCGCCGAGCGCGAGCCAACCCCTTCTGCCGCAAAGGATATTTCCCGCGTGCGGGAAATCTGGCGCACCACCCGCGCCCGCTTCGGCGGCACCGGCGACTTCCTCTTCGGCCCCTTCACCATAGCGGATGCCTTCTACGCCCCCGTGGTCAGCCGATTCGAAACCTACCGAATCCCGGTCGGCGAAATGGAAAGCGCCTATATGGACGCCGTCATGGCCTATCCCCCGATGAAGGCCTGGGCCGACGCCGGCCGCGCCGAGACCTGGGTGGTGCCCTCCGACGAAGTCGACTGATCCGCCGCGATCCATCCGATTCCCGTTCCGCGTCAAGGGGATGGCCCGTTCCGCCGTCAGCGCTTCCGGATGCCCTTGCAGTAACTCGGCCGGTTCGATCCATCGCCAACCCCCGGCAGTGTTCTGCACCTGTCGAAGATCGTCGAGGGGCGGGAGCGCTCGATCGGGACGGTCTCCGGACTTTCCACGCCGCTTTCGGGAATCGGTAGAGAATTAAGCGGTCTGGCGTCGCTTGGACGGTAAACCGGAACGTCCGCGCCCGAAGGCGGCGTGCGCAGTGGCAAAGTATCCGCAACAGCCGGACCCTCGGGGAACATACCAATGCACAGCACTGCCGCCAGCAGGCGAACCCTCTGGTGACGGGCTTTATATTCAGAGGTCATATAAAACCAACCTTTCATGATTGAGCCGGATAACGGAAGTCGGCGTGATTTCATCGGGTTTGACTATCAGTCCAGTGGCGAATTCTATTAGTGATTCTTCCAGTTCAGCCTTGCATTGACAGAGAATTTGCGGGAAAGATGCGACATATTCGACGGCATGGCGCGAACCTCACCGTTCTCACCAGCTGGCGAAACAACAAGAGAGACCTGGGCATCGTATCCAGGTCCTGGAAGGGAACGCCGATACCGGTCAAAGCGATCGGGGCGGAGGTCAACACATGAGTTCGGTGAACGCTCAGCGGCGAAATCTCGGGTCGCGTCTCCTGCGTCTCTTCGGCATCGTCGGACCTCTCTCGGTCTTTTCCGGGGCGAGAATCCAGGCGAACAGCCTCCAGGGCGGCGCTCTCAACACCGGCGCGCTCAACACGGGCGTCGTCGCACCGCGACTGGCGACAGGCCTCAAGGGCTTCGCTCCAGGGGAAACCTGCCGGGCCGAGACGCTGTTCCGCCGCCAGATGCGCCAGCACGGTCAGGTCCGCCGGGTTCTGGAGATCGGACACCGCGGCCATTCCCACGGCGGCTGGCTTGAGGATGGCGCCCGGCACGACCAGCGCGACATCGTGGTGGACGGCATGGCCATCGACGTGGTCTCCACCCTCGGCGATATTCCGAACGGCAGCTACGACGCGGTCTTCTCGGTCGACACGGTCGAGTACGTCAAGTCTCCCTGGCGCGTCGCCGAAGAGATCCAACGCATCTTAAAGCCCGGCGGGCTGACGTTTCACACCACGGTCTTCACCACACGCTATCAGCCGCGCCCGGAAGACTTCTTCCGGTTCACGCCGGACGGCCTCAAGTCTCTCTTCGAGGACATGGAGTGCCTGACCGCGGAGTTCGACGCGACCGAGCGTCGCCGCGACGACCGCCGCCGCCCCAGTCGGGACGCCGGCGACATCTTCGGCGGCTCCCGCGAAGGCTGGCGGGTCCACTTCTGCGGCCGCAAGCCCGTCCTGCCGCGCTGAAGCCCCAAGGCCCCGCGGGCGCGTCGGTGTTCAGGCGCGTCCTCGTGAGCCCCGAGTCCGGTCCTGATACGGCCGCACCCCGCTGCGGTCGACGCTTTTGCTTCTCTTTCCCCACCGAGATCAGCGCCTCTTGGCGTCCCCGGCCCACCGCCGGGCAACGCGCGGGCTCCCTTCGCCGACTCTGACCATTCGACCTCCCGTGTTTTGCTTTCCAGCCGCATGGCTGATACCTTCGTTCCGAACAGGACAGATGCGGACGGCGCTTGAGCCCCACAAAGGTTCGCGCAGCCCGCAGGAGACACACAGTGAACGACGCGGGCGAATCGAACGGCCGCGCAGAGTCCGCGATCCCGGGTGTCTCGGCTGGCGACCAGCCGAGCGGCCCCTCGGATGCCTTGTCCAAGCGGGCGGCGCGTCGGCGCCGCAAGCGCCGGAAGGCGTCCGCGACGGCCGAAGCGGATCGCAAGGACAGACCCTCTGCGCCTCAACAGCCGGAACGCGGACAGCGATCCGACGGGCCGAAGGCGGCTGCCGCCGATCCTGGCGCGGCCAAGGCCGCACACCGGCCGAAGCGCCGCAAACGCGCGGCAAGCGGATCGAAAAAACCCGATGCCGCCCTTCGCGGGTTGCGCCAGCACGCCCAGCCCGGCGAGCGCACCACCGACAGTCATGGCCGGGACCAGGACCGGCGGCGCTCCCAGCCTGGGCGCGACCGCCGCTCGGACGGCGACGCACGCCCGGACCGGCCCCCGACCGATCGGTTCGGCGCGGCCGACCGGATGGCGGGTGCGGATCGGTCGTCGCCCCGTGGCGGCCCCGGTGAGCGATCCACGGTCCGCGTGCCGGACGAAGGCCGGGCCGAAGGGCGACGCGGGTCGCGCGGCTCCCCGGTCTATGCGGCTCTCGACCTTGGCACCAACAATTGCCGCCTCCTGATCGCGGAACCGCAGGAGCGCGGCTTCCGCGTGGTGGACGCCTTTTCCCGTATCGTGCGGCTCGGCGAAGGGATCGGCCGGTCGGGCCGCCTGTCCGACGCCGCCATGGACCGGGCGGTGGATGCTCTGGCTGTCTGCCGGGAAAAGATGGGCGATTTCAATGTCCGCCGCATGCGCCTGATCGCCACCGAAGCGTGCCGGGCGGCCGAGAACGGGCCGATCTTCCTGGAGCGGGTGCGCCAGGAGACCGGCCTGCGGCTGGAGATCGTCAACCGCGAGACCGAAGCCCGCCTTGCGGTTGCCGGATGCGCCACACTGGTCGACCCGCGGGCGGAAGGCGTGCTCCTCTTCGACATCGGCGGTGGATCGTCGGAACTCGTGTGGCTGGACCTTCGCCGGCGCGGCGACGCCAAAGGGTTCGCGCTGACGCGCTTCATCAAGGCCTGGGCCTCGCTACCGGTCGGCGTCGTCACGCTCTCCGAGCGCCACGGCGGTGTCACGGTGAACGGCGACGTGTTCGAGGAGATGGTCCGGGAGGTCGCGGACATGATCGACGCCTTCCCGGATGCGGCCGAGATCGTCCCCATGATCGCAGCCGGACGCGTGCACCTGCTCGGCACCTCCGGCACGGTGACCACGCTCGCCGGAATGCACCTCGGCCTGAAGCGCTACGATCGCCGGCGGGTCGACGGGGTATGGCTCTCGGCCACCGACATCGACCAGATGATCGGGCAGCTGATGACCATGGAGTTCTCCGACCGGGTGGCCAACCCGTGCATCGGCGCGGACCGGGCCGACCTGGTGCTGGCCGGCTGCGCCATCCTGGAGGCGATTCGCCGGCGCTGGCCGTGCGAGCGGCTGCGCGTCGCCGATCGCGGTCTACGCGAAGGCATCCTGGTGGAACTCATGGCCCGCGACGGCGTCTGGCGCCGTCGGGCGCCTGCGGCAGTCACCGGCCTGCCTGCCAATCCCTGATCAGAAGACGAGAACGCCCGTGGCGGACAAGACCAAGACGACCGGCAGCAAGGGCTCCGGGACCCCTCCGTCCGGAGCGAAGCCGTCTGGGGCGAAGGCCGCCGGGGCGAAACCTGCGGGAGCAAAGACCGCGGGCGGCAAGGCCGAAAAGCCCGAGAAGGCCGGCAAGGGCCGCGCCGAATCCGGCGGCCTCAAGGTGCGGGTGAAGAGCGCCCGGGGCCGGACCGCCTCGTCCACCCGCTGGCTGGAGCGCCAGCTCAACGACCCCTACGTGGTGAAGGCCCGCAAGGAGGGCTGGCGCTCGCGCGCGGCCTTCAAGCTGATCGAGATCGACGAGAAATACGGCCTCATCAAGCGTGGGATGCGGGTGGTGGATCTTGGCGCCGCGCCGGGCGGCTGGTGTCAGGTGGCGGCGAAGAAGACCGGTTCGACGCCGACCAATCCGCTCGTCGTCGGGATCGACTATCTGGAGGTCGACAGCATCCCGGGCGTGGTCCTCCTCACCAAGGATTTCCTCGACGACGACGCGCCGGACCAACTGATGGCGGCCCTTGGCGGGCACGCGCCGGATCTGGTCCTTTCCGACATGGCGGCGCCGACCACCGGCCACCACAAGACGGACCATCTGCGCACCACCCACCTTTGCGAGGTGGCGGCCGCCTTCGCCGTGGATGTGCTGAAGCCGGGCGGCGCCTTCCTGGCAAAGGTGTTTCGCGGCGGGACCGAGACCGACCTGTTGACCATGCTGAAGCAGAATTTCGCGGTGGTCAGCCACATCAAGCCGCCGGCCAGCCGGCAGGAAAGCGTGGAGATGTATGTCTGTGCGCGTGGCTTCAAGGGGCGGGCGGCCACCGGCGACATTGCAACGGACGACGCCTGACCGGCAAGGCCGGGAAGGGACGGGGAGAGCGCAGGCCGCTGTCGTGGACCGTACCCGTTCACCCTGCGGCCGAGCGTCGATATGGCCACTTAAGAGACATGCCTATGTGTTAATCGGAAATGTCGATAATACATAAATCGATTAAGAAAAAACAAAAGAGCGGAGCCGAAGCCCCGCTCTGTTCTAGTTCCGCGTGTCGACCCCTTACGACTTTGACCGAATAGACCTCCCGACCGATCAAAGAAGAGGCAGCGATTTCCGCGCCAACGGGGTTTTTCCTCCCAAGACTCAGACCGCGATTTGATGGGAACACTTTGACTATAGTCAACAGACGGTCTCGTTTGTTGAGACGTTACATCCGCTGTCCGGTGTCTCCTTGTTTTTATGAGGGCACCATACACCCCGTTCTTTTAGTTGTCATCTCCCTGGGCACTGTCCGCTCAAAAAATTTGCCGCGCCTTTGGTCGTATTGCGCACGATCCGTTTCGCCGATCGATCTTTATGCGGAATGCATATCCATGCGCCGTGGTTCTGCCGGACGGAGCAAAGGGCGGTTGGACTGGAAACTCTCGAACGGTTGACGGTTCGACAACGGTCACCCGGCGCGCGACGTCGGACGGCCCCGACCTTCGCGCGCCAGATATGACTCCGGCCCCGGTCCCGCATCCTCTCCAAACCGGAGCAGGCCGCGGCGGCGGCGCAACCGGTCTCCAGCCGGCCCTAAGGAACGCCGCCCGAATGGATCGGGCGGCTTTTCTCACCTGCGGCGGCCGGGCCTCAGCGCATTGCCTTGATGCGCGTACCCGAGGAGCCATCCGCGACGGTGGGTGCCAGCATGGGCGCCATGTTCGCCAGCGTCGAATCGCGAAGGAGGAAGTGGTGCGCCAGCGCGGCGACGGCGTGGCCTCCGATCAGGACGTACAACGTGTCGCCGAAGAACGAATGCAGGTGTTCGATGATCTCGCCGCCCTCCGGGTCAGCCCCGATGAACGCGGGAACGGAAAGGCCGAACCCCAGGTTCACCTTGTCTCCGAGCATTTGAACGGACAGCAGGCCAAGGACGGGCGTGATCAGGAGCGCCGCGTAGAGCAGGGCCGCCATCACGTGTGCCGCCATCATCATCACGGTCGCGGGCATCGGTGTGATCGTCGGGCGTCCGCCGCTGCCCAGACGGTGGGTCAGCCGCGCCAGGGTGGTCAGCAGGATCAGCAGTCCGAGCACATAGTGCAGTTCCTTGGTCATGGTGCGGATTTCCGTGCCCCTCTCGAACAGAACGCGTCCTTCGATCGAGGCAAAAGCTGCCACCAGCAGGAAGAGCGTCGCCCAATGAAACACGATGGAAAGTCTATCGTAGCCAGAGCGCGTGGGTGACCTAAGGTTGGACATGCATGACTCCAGGTTCAGGCAGAAGGGCGATGGATCGATCCGGATAAACCGATGGCGGATCGGCCAGGCGAGGGCCCGTCGGGTCATCGCTCGCCGCAGTCATGAACCTTGGTGGTGGCGTTGGCATCCAATGAAGGTCGGGCCCTTTTTCCGACCAAGGTCGGGTCCACGGGCCGCCGCCGTCCTGGTCGACCGGGCGTTCTGCGAGGATCCGACCGCACCAGCCCGCCGGCTCAGACGCCTCGCTCGCGCGCGATGAGGGCCGCTTCGACGCGGTTGCGCACCTGCAATTTCTGCAGAATGTTCGTCATGTAGAACTTCACGGTCGCTTCTCGCAGGCCGAGGTCGTCGCCCACCTCGCGATTCGACGCCCCGCGCGCCACGAGCCTCAGGATCTGCAGTTCCCGTGCCGTCAGGTCGGACACCGGATCCGGCGTGCCGGCTGTCTTGACCTTCCCCGCCCCGATGGTCGTCAAGACGCGTCCGGCGAACTCGGGCGAGATGTAGCTGCCGCCCGACCGCACCATCCTGACGATCTCCGCCAACGCATCGGCCGTCACGCCCTTCAGCACATAGCCGCAGGCACCCGCCTGCAGGGCGCGCATCAGGTCGTCGTCCTGTTCGGATGCGGTCAACATGACGATCCGCACCGCCGGATAGTCGGTTGCGATCCGGGCGACGGCCGTCAGCCCGTCGCCGGGCATCGAAATGTCGATCAGCGCGACGTGGGGAAGATGGTCGCCGGCTGCGGAGACAGCCGAGTCCGCGTCGCCGCATTCCGCCACCACCTCGACGCCGCCTGCCTCCACGAGGGAATTGGCCACGGCGCCTCGAAAGAGCGGATGGTCATCTGCCACAAGGACGCGGATCGGGTCGTTCATGCGGTCTCCGAAGGTCCGTTGAGATGCAGCCGCATGATCAACCGGGTGCCACGGCCGGGCGCGGTATCCAGGTGGAAGGTTCCGCCGACGCTCTGCACGCGCTGGCGCAGCGCTTCCAGGCCGATCCGCTCCGACCCGTCGATGAGATGGGGATCGAAGCCGGGGCCGCTGTCGCTGACGGTCACGTCCAGGGTGCCGTCGCTCAACGACCATTCCACGCGCTGGCCCGCCCCTCCGGCATGCCGCCAGGCGTTCGAAAGGCCTTCCTGCACGAAGCGATAGAGGCAGATCAGCTGCGGCAGACCGGGGCGGGCGTCGCCGGGGCTGCGATCCAGCGTGACGTGTGTGCCGGTCCTGTCCGCATGCGCCTCGGCGACCCTGCGGATCGCCTCGGCAACGCTCTTGCCTTCAAGATCAGGCAGGATCAGGCCGCGGGAAAGATGCCGGATGTTGGCAAGGGCCTCCTCCAGCGCCGACAGGATCTGGCCGGACTCCTCCGGACCGCCCCGGTCGCGCCAGGCGCTGATCCGCAGATTGGCGAAGGCGAGCGCCTGCGCCGGGCCGTCGTGCAGTTCCGAGCCCAATCGCCGCAGGAATTGTTCGTTCAGCGAGGCGTTGCGCTCGGAAGCTTGCTGGATCCTGGCGCGCAAGGTCTCGTTCACCTTGGACACGTGAGAGATTTCCTGCACCCGCTGCACGAGCTGTTGCTTCTGGCCTTCGATCGTTCGATGGGCCGCCCGAACGATGCCCCAGAGCGCTGCGAAGGTGACGGCGGTGGAAAGCGCGACGACCGACCAGGACGTGAACCACGCGCGGGTCAGGTCGTTCTTCAATTCAGCCGCGTCTTGATAGAACTCCGCGACCGCGATGATCTCGCCGGTCCTGATGGAATGAATCGGATTGTAGACTTCGAGCAAGGGTATCCCGAGCGCCTGTTCAGCCAACGATTCCGTGCCGTCGAGATTGTCGAAGTTCGCGACGAGATCGCCCGCCCAGGCGTCTTGGAGTTCCCAGTTCACTTCAAACTGACGGCCGATCAGCCGCGGATCAGACGCATAGGCGATCGAGCCGTCCTCGCGCCAGATCTTGATGGAGATGATGCCATCGTTGATGCCCGGCTGATCCAGAATGCCATCAAGCCGCGCGCGGGCTGCCGGCGAAAGCGCCTCGCTGTGCTGAAGCTCCTGCGAGAGGGGCGCGATGAAGCTTTCCATGTAGATGGCGGCCGAGATGGCCGAGTTGCGAACCACGGCGCTTTCGATCCGGCTGCCGACGAAGGCCCCGATCACCAGCATCCCGACCAGACTGACCAAGCCACCCACGATCGCGAAGTGACGATCCAGGGGAACGTCGTTCAAGCCGGACCGCACGCGGCGATACCACGCGACCCCGCCGGTCCGCTGCTTTCCGGCCTCGATCGTTTGATCCGATGTCACCGACACAGGTGCCCCCCCCAAGTCACATGTGGCATCTTGCATGTCATGAATGACATTCCAAGCGCCGCGTGACCTTGTGCCTGGCCCGGTCGACCGCGCTCTCCGCCGCGGGGGATCGCGCTTGCTTGCCGATCACGTCGGTCCGCGGCGGCGGGCTTGAGTTTTGCCGGTCGATGCGCTTTGACTGTCGCGGCTCATCAAAGACCCGCCGACACGAGGATTCCATGCGTCTCAGCCGCTACTTCCTGCCGATCCTGAAAGAGACGCCGAAGGAAGCGGAGATCGTCTCTCACCGCCTCATGCTGCGCGCCGGCATGGTCCGCCAGCAGTCGGCGGGCATCTATGCGTGGCTGCCGCTGGGCTTCAAGGTGCTGCAGAAGGTGGAGCAGATCGTGCGCGAGGAGCAGGACCGCTCTGGCGCGGTCGAACTCCTGATGCCGACGATCCAGGCGGCGGACCTCTGGCGCGAGAGCGGGCGCTACGACGCCTATGGCAAGGAGATGCTGCGCATCACTGACCGGCACGAGCGCGAGATGCTGTTCGGTCCCACCAACGAGGAGATGATCACCGACATCTTCCGCTCGTCGGTGCGCTCCTACCGCGACCTGCCGCTCAACCTCTACCACATTCAGTGGAAGTTCCGGGACGAGGTGCGCCCGCGCTTCGGCATCATGCGCGGCCGCGAGTTCCTGATGAAGGACGCCTATTCGTTCGACCTGGATCAGGCCGGCGCGCGCATCGCCTACAACAAGATGTTCGTCGCCTACCTGCGCACCTTCGAGCGCCTGGGCCTCAAGGCGATCCCGATGCGGGCCGACACCGGCCCGATCGGCGGCGACCTCAGCCACGAGTTCATCATCTTGGCGGCAACGGGCGAGAGCGCCGTCTTCTGCGACAAGGCGCTGCTCGACACGCCGGTGCCGGGCGAGGACGTGGACTTCGACGCGGACCTGACGCCGATCGTGGAGAGCTTCACGGACAAGTACGCGGCCACCGAGGAGATGCACGACGCCGCCGCCTTCGGAGCGCTACCGGAGGAGCGTCAGGTTTCGGCGCGCGGCATCGAGGTCGGTCACATCTTCTACTTCGGCACCAAGTATTCCGACGCCATGGGCGCCAAGGTGGCGGGCCCGGACGGGGTGGAGAAGCCGGTGCACATGGGCTCCTACGGGGTCGGCGTGTCGCGCCTCCTCGGCGCCATCATCGAGGCGAGCCACGACGATGCCGGCATCATCTGGCCGGACTCCGTGGCGCCGTTCGGTGCGGCCATCCTCAACCTGAAGCCCGGCGATTTGGCTGTCGACACGGCATGCGAAAGCGCCTATGCGACGCTGAACGCGGCGGGCAAGGATCCGCTCCTGGACGACACCGAGCAGCGCCCCGGCGCCAAGTTCGCCACCGCCGACCTGATCGGCCTGCCTTGGCAGATCGTCATCGGTCCGAAGGGGCTGGCCGACGGGGTGGTTGAGCTGAAGCGGCGGGCGACCGGCGAGAAGCAGACGGTGTCGCTGGAGTCGGCGCTCGCCCGCGTCACAGAAAAGGCCTGATCGGATCGGCCAATCCGGCCAGCGGATCCGGATGGTCAGTTGCGGCGGATCGGGGCGGGCCGCCGGGGGCGGCCCCGGGGCGAGCGGTGATGAGGAGTTCCGGATGAGCGAGGCGAAAGCGGGGCGACCCTTCGCCCCCTTCGAGTGGATGCTGGCCGGGCGCTACCTGCGCTCCCGGCGGCGCGAGGCCTTCATCTCGGTGATCGCCGGCTTCTCGTTCACCGGCATCATGCTGGGCGTCGCCACGCTGATCATCGTCATGGCGGTGATGAACGGCTTCCGCGGCCAGCTTCTGGAAAAGATCCTCGGCATCAACGGCCACATGGTGGTGCAGGCGATCGATTCGCCGCTGACCGACTTCGATCCCGTGGCCGAGCGCATCGCCGGCGTGCCGGGCGTGATCTTCGCCATGCCCTTCGTGGAAGGGCAGGTGCTGGCATCCGGCCCGTCGAGCGCCACCGGCGCCCTGGTGCGCGGCGTGCGGGCCGCCGACCTCGGCAAACTTCGACTTGTGGCAGGCACGATCCGGCAGGGCTCGCTCGACACGTTCGACACCGCCGCCGGCGTCGCCATCGGCCTTCGCATGGCGGAGAACCTCGGCGTCGGTCTCGGCGACCGGGTCACCCTCGTCAGCCCCAAGGGCAACGTGACGGCGCTCGGCACCACGCCGCGGGTGAAGTCTTATCCGGTGACGGCCATCTTCGAGATCGGCATGTCGGAGTACGACAGCACCTTCGTGTTCCTGCCGCTCGCGGAAGCGCAGCGCTTCTTCGCGACGCCCGACCTCGTTACCGCCATCGACGTGTTCGTGGAGGATCCGGATCAGGTCGGCGTCATGCGAGACCGGGTGGTACTGGCGGCCGAGCGGCCGACCCTCGTCACCGACTGGCGCCAACGCAACGTCACCTTCTTCTCCGCCCTCGAAGTGGAGCGGAACGTGATGTTCATGATCCTGACGCTGATCGTGCTCGTCGCCGCCCTCAACATCATCTCCGGCATGACCATGCTGGTGAAGGACAAGGGCCGCGACATCGCCATCCTGCGCACCATGGGGGCGAGCCGGGGGTCGATCCTGCGGGTCTTCCTCATCACCGGCGCGGCCATCGGCGTCGCCGGCACCATCGCGGGCTTCATCCTGGGGCTGATCGTCTGCCTCAACGTGGAGGAGATCCGCCAGTTCGTGTCCTGGCTGACCACCACGGAGCTGTTCTCGCCGGAGCTCTACTATCTCAGCCGCCTGCCGGCCGACATCCAGGTGGACGAGACCGTCACGGTGGTCGGAATGGCGCTGCTCCTCTCCTTCCTGGCCACGGTCTATCCCGCATGGCGCGCCGCGCGCCTCGATCCGGTCGACGCCCTGAGGTACGAATGAGCACCGCCACGCCCTCCGGTTCGGTGATCACCGGCATCGAGGACCCGGTGCTGCGCCTCGCCGCCGTGGACAAGAGCTACCGCGAAGGGGAGGGCACGCTGCCGATCCTGCGCGGCGCCGCCATGGAGCTCTACGCCGGCGAGGTGGTGGCCCTGGTGGCACCGTCCGGGGCCGGCAAGTCCACGCTCCTCCACATCGCGGGGCTTCTGGAGCGGCCGGATTCTGGTGAGGTGGTGCTCGGCGGTAAGGCGTGCGGCAAGATGGACGACAAGGCGCGCACCGCCATGCGGCGGACCGCCATCGGCTTCGTCTACCAGTTCCACCACCTGCTGCCGGAGTTCACCGCGGCTGAGAACCTGGTGGTGCCCATGATGATCGCCGGCCTCGACCGCAAGGACGCTGGCGAGCGGGCCATGCAGCTTCTCGCCTACATGAAGCTCGATCACCGGGCGACGCACCTGCCGTCGGAGCTCTCCGGCGGCGAGCGCCAGCGGGTGGCCATCGCCCGCGCGGTGGCCAACGCCCCGAAGGTGCTGCTTGCGGACGAGCCCACCGGCAACCTGGACCCCAAGACGTCGCACTATGTGTTCGACGCCCTGCAGGCGCTCGTGCAGGCGACCGGCCTCTCGGCCATCATCGCCACCCACAACCACGACCTCGCCGCCCGCATGGACCGGCGCATCACCCTGGAGGACGGCCGGGTGGTGGACGTGACCTGACGTCCGCCCACCGGGACGCCAACCCGTTTCCGCCTGTCCCCGCTACCCTAGGAGCCCTCGGCGATGTTCCGCATGGCCTATGTGAATGGCCGCTACGTTCGGCATGGCGAGGCCGCCGTGCATGTGGAGGATCGCGGCTATCAGCTGGCCGACGGGGTCTACGAGGTGACGGAGGTGCGCGACGGCGCCTTCGTGGACCTCGACCGGCACCTGGACCGGCTCGACCGGTCCCTCGGCGAACTCGCCATTCCGGCGCCGATGGGCCGGTCCGCGCTGGTGGCGGTGCTTGGCGAGGTCGTGCGGCGGAACCGGATCCGCTCGGGCTATGTCTATCTGCAGGTCACCCGGGGCGTCGCGCCCCGCGATCATGCCTTCCCGAAGAAGCCCGTACGGCCGGCCCTGGTGGTGACCGCCCGGCCGGCCGACCGGGCGAAGGCCGACGCGCTGGCCGAGGCCGGCATCCGGACCGTGACGCAGCCGGACATCCGCTGGGGCCGCGTCGACATCAAGACGACCGGGCTGCTGCCGAACGTCCTTGCCAAGCAGGCGGCCCGTGCCGCCGGCGCCACCGAGGCCATCCTGGTGGACCGGGAGGGCTTCGTCACCGAGGGCGCATCCACCAACGTGTGGATCGTCACCGGCGACGGCCGGCTGGTGACCCGGCCGGCGGACCATGGCATCCTCCGCGGCATCACGCGGACCACGCTGATGGACGTGGCGGCCGCCGAGGGGTTGGCGGTGGAGGAACGTCGCTTCACGCTCGAGGAGGCTTTCGCAGCGCGGGAGGTGTTCGTCACCTCGGCCGGCAACGTGGTGATGCCCGTGGTCGCGATCGACGGCCGCCCGATCGCCAATGGCGCCCCCGGATCGGTCGCCTCGCGCCTGCGTCACGTTTTCCACGCTCATGCAGCACGCACTTCGTTGCAGAGCAGCAACAAGTGCACCTGATGCGCGTTTGACGCATGAACATTCTCGCTCGCGTCGATCGTGCGGGGGGTGACTTTCGACGGATTTCGCGGTGGAATACCATCAAGCCGGGATCATTTCCGGATCCTTGGCGCGCATTCGGACCAACGCCGGACCAACCGACTACAAACGCCGAAAAAAAGGCCAACAGACAATGGCGGACCGAGCTCAGAACCTGCAGGACACCTTCCTCAACCACGTGCGCAAGAACAAGACCTCGCTGACCATCTTCCTCGTCAATGGGGTGAAGCTTCAGGGTGTGGTGACCTGGTTCGACAACTTTTGTGTGTTGCTGCGACGCGATGGACACTCGCAGCTCGTCTACAAGCACGCGATCTCCACCATCATGCCGGCCCAACCCGTGCAGCTGTTCGAGCCGGGCGAGGACACCGCGACCTGAGGTCGTCGACAGCGGCCGGCCCGCGGACCAGCGGCGGTCCGCGGCGCCGGACCTGAGACCATGAACAGCCTGAGCGTCGCGGGTGACCTGGCCGGCTCGTGATGAGCCCGTGCCCGGTCCATCAGGCGCCTGCTGCCGGAGGTATGGCCGGAACAAGCCGGCCCTTGCAGCCGGGCCGACCGCACCCGACATGATGGCTTTGCGACCTCTGCCGTCCCGGTGGACCCTTCCGCCGTTTCGACGGTTCGGGCCTCAAGGGGCGTGAAGAAGAACAAACGAACGGGAGGACACGTGGATCATCGCGATCCCCGCGAGGACGACGGGCTCGGAACGCCGAAGCCCCGCACCATCTCGCGTCTGACGGAACGGACGAAGGCTGTGGTCGTCGTCCCCGAGATCGACAACCGGGCCCAGCGCGAGGCCGATCGGGAGAAGGGCCGGACCGCGGCCCGCTCGATGGAAGCCCGCGTCGAGGAGGCGGTGGGCCTAGCGCTCGCCATCGACCTCGACGTGACGGTCGCCATGACCGTGCGGCTCACCACCGTGCGGCCGGCGACCCTGGTGGGCACGGGCAAGCTGGAGGAGATCAAGCTCGCCGTCGCCACCAACGAGGCGGAGCTGGTGATCGTCGACCATGCGCTGACGCCCATCCAGCAGCGCAACCTGGAAAAGGGGCTCGGCGCCAAGGTGCTGGACCGCACGGGCCTGATCCTGGAGATCTTCGGCGCGCGGGCGAACACCCGCGAGGGTCGGCTGCAGGTGGACCTTGCCCATCTCAACTACCAGAAGTCCCGTCTAGTCCGATCCTGGACCCATCTGGAGCGCCAGCGCGGCGGCTTCGGTTTCATGGGCGGCCCGGGCGAGACCCAGATCGAGGCGGACCGCCGTCAGCTGCAGGACAAGATCAGCCGTCTGGAGGAGGAGCTGGAGCAGGTGCGCCGCACCCGCGACCTGCACCGCCGCCAGCGCCAGAAGGCGCCGCATCCGGTGATCGCGCTCGTCGGCTACACCAACGCCGGCAAGTCGACCCTCTTCAATCGGCTGACCAGCGCCGACGTGCTGGCCAAGGACCTCCTGTTCGCTACGCTGGATCCCACACTCCGCAAGATCCGGCTGCCGCACGGCACCGACGCCATCCTCTCCGACACGGTGGGCTTCATCTCCAACCTGCCGACCCATCTGGTGGCCGCCTTCCGGGCGACCCTGGAGGAGGTGGTGGAGGCGACTATCATCCTCCACGTGCGCGACATCTCGCATCCGGACACCGAGGCCCAGGCCGAGGACGTGGCTGAGGTGCTGCGCCAGTTGGACGTGGATCCGGAGGATCCCGCGCGCGTGATCGAGGTCTGGAACAAGATCGACGCGGTGGACGCGGTGCGCCGGGAGAGCCTGATCGAGCAGGCCCACGCGCCGGATGCCGGCGGCCAGGAGCGGTTCGCCGTCTCGGCGATCACCGGGGAAGGGCTGGCGCCATTGATCGCCAGCATCGAAGGCCGCCTGGTCGGCGACCGCCCCACCTTCGACGTGGTGGTGGACAAGGCCGACGGCGCCGGCCTCGCCTGGCTCTACAGCCACGGCGAGGTGCTGGAGCGGGACGACACGCCCGAGGACGGCCTGCACCTGACGGTGCGCATCGCCGAGAAGTGGCAGGACGCCTTCCTGGACCGCTATCGCGTGGGCTGAGAGATATTCGACGCAAGGGATTGTCGGACAACGCAAAAGGGCCGCAACTGCGGCCCTTTTTTCGTCCGGCTCAGGAAAGGGCGGCGCTCAGGCCTTCCGCTCCACGAAGCTGTCGACCACGCGCTTCTGGCCGGCCTTGTCGAAATCCACCGTCAGCTTGTTGCCGTCCACGCCGGAGACGCTGCCGTAGCCGAACTTCACGTGGAAGATGCGCTCGCCGACCTTGTACTTCGGCTCGCCGCCGATCACCGACTTGGCGATCAGTTCGCCCTCGATCACCCGGCCGTTGCCCGCCGTATAGGGCGAGCCCGGCGCCGCGAAGCCGCGCTGGGGGCCGGCGGCGGCGCGGTTCTTCTGGGCGCGCTGCCAGCCGGGCGTCTCGTAGGTGGAGGTGAAGCGCTCCACCTGGTCGAACCGCGACGCCCCATAGGGGTTGGCCCGCCCGCCGCCGCCGCCCATGCCGCCGCGCGCGGTGTAGCTGTTGTAGCCGCCGTAGTTGCTCTGGCTCTCGCTGACGTGGACGTGCGGCTCCGGCAGTTCGTCGAGGAAGCGCGAGGGCAGGCTCGACTGCCAGGAACCATGGATCCGCCGGTTGGCGGCGAACCAGATCAGGCAGTGCTTCTTCGCCCGCGTGATGCCCACATAGGCGAGCCGCCGCTCCTCTTCGAGGCCCGACCGGCCGCCTTCGTCGAGCGCGCGCTGGTGGGGGAAGAGGCCCTCTTCCCAGCCGGGCAGGAAGACGGTGTCGAACTCCAGGCCCTTGGCGGAATGGAGCGTCATGATCGAGACGGCCTCGTCGGCGGCGTTGTTGTCCCGGTCCATGACGAGGGAGATGTGCTCCAGGAAGCCCGCCATGGAGTCGAAATCCTCCATGGAGCGGATCAGCTCCTTCAGGTTCTCCAGCCGCCCCGGCGCTTCCGCCGAGCGGTCGTTCTGCCACATGGCCGTATAGCCGCTCTCCTCCAGGATGAGTTCGGCCAGATCCGTGTGCTTCAGGGCGTCGAGCTGGTTGCGCCAGCGGTCGACGCTCTCGATGAAGTCGCGCAGCGCCAGCCGGACCTTGCCCTTGAACTCCTCGGTGGCGATCAGCTGCCGCACGGCTTCCGACAGCGGCACCCGGTTGGCGCGCGCATAGTCGTGCAGCACCTTCACCGTGGCGTCGCCGAGGCCGCGGCGGGGGGTGTTGATGATGCGCTCGAAGGCGAGGTCGTCCGCCGGCTGGTTGACGAGGCGGAAGTAGGCGAGGGCGTCGCGGATCTCCAGGCGCTCGTAGAAGCGCGGTCCGCCGATCACCCGGTAGGACAGCCCCATGGTGATGAAGCGGTCCTCGAACTCGCGCATCTGGAACGAGGCGCGCACCAGGATGGCGATCTCGTTGAGGTTCACGCCCTTGCGCTGGAAGCGCTCGATCTCGTCGCCGATGGAGCGCGCCTCCTCCTCCGAATCCCAGGCGGAGGCGACGTTCACCTTGGCGTCGTCCGGGTCCTCTTCCGCGTCGGTGAAGAGCGTCTTGCCGAGCCGCGCCTCGTTGTGGGCGATGAGGTGGGAGGCGGCGGCGAGGATGTGGCTGGTGGAGCGGTAGTTGCGCTCCAGCCGGATCACCTTGGCGCCCGGAAAGTCGCGCTCGTAGCGCAGGATGTTGTCCACTTCGGCGCCGCGCCAGCCGTAGATGGACTGGTCGTCGTCGCCGACGCAGCAGATGTTGCGGGCGCCCTGGGCGAGCAGGCGCAGCCAGAGATACTGGACGACGTTGGTGTCCTGGTACTCGTCGACGAGGATGAACTTGTAGCGGCGGTGATACTCGGCGAGCACGTCCGGATGGTCGCGGAGGATGCAGAGCGTCTCCAGCAGCAGATCGCCGAAGTCGCAGGCGTTCAGCACCTTCAGCCGGGCCTGATAGGCGGCGTAGAGCTCGCGGCCCTTGCCGTTCACATAAGCGCGCGCCTCGCCTTCCGGAATGTCGGCCGGGCGTTGGCCCTTGTTCTTCCAGCCGTCGATGGCGGAGGCGAGCTGGCGGGCAGGCCAGCGTTTCTCGTCGATGCCCTCGGCGACGATCAGCTGCTTCATGAGGCGGAGCTGGTCGTCGGTGTCTAGAATGGTGAAGTCGGATCGGAGGCCGGCGAGTTCGGCATGCCGGCGCAGCATCTTCACCCCGATGGAGTGGAAGGTGCCGAGCCAGGGCATGCCCTCCACCGCGCCGCCGACGAAGCGGCCGATGCGCTCCTTCATCTCGCGGGCGGCCTTGTTGGTGAAGGTCACGGCGAGGATTTCCGAGGGATAAGCCCGGCGGGTGGCGAGGATGTGGGCGATGCGGGTGGTGAGCACGCGCGTCTTGCCGGTGCCGGCGCCGGCGAGCACCAGCACAGGCCCGTCGAGCGCCTCCACGGCCTCGCGCTGCTCCGGGTTGAGGCCCTGCAGGTATCCGCCGGCCTGCGGGGCCGCAGCCGCCATGGCCCGGGCGGCGATGCCGCCGGAACGGGGGGGTGTGTCCTGCACGGCGGGCTCGATTTGATTCTGCTTCGGATGCATGGCCGGAACAATAGAGCAACACGGTCGGGGTGGCGAGGCCGCTTCTTGCCATGGACCGTTCGGTCAGGCGTGGCGCTCGGCAAGGTCCGCCGCCATGGCGTCGTTCAGCGACCGGAGCGCGTTGACGTGGGAGGCCCAGCCGACGATCCGGTCCGGGTCGTGGGAATCCGCCACGGCAAGGTCGGCCCGGCCGGAAAAGTCGAACAGCTTCAAGGCGTGGGCGAGGCTGTCCGTGGGGGCGAGCAGGCAGTCGCTGGGGTAGTCCGCGGGCAGGCCGGTGCCGGAGATCTTCGCCGTCATGAAGCTCGCCACCTTGATCGTGCGCATCAGGTGGCGCTGGCCGCCGCTCTGCAGCATCAGGCCGCGCATCTCCAATTGCCAGTGGATGAGCGAGCGGCCGTGCAGGGCCTGGTTGGTGGCGCTCGCCATCGCGACCGTGAGGAGGAGCGCGATGGAGAGCTGGAAGCCGCCGGTGAGTTCGAACACCATCACGGCGGTGGAGACCGGCGCGCCGAGAACCGCCGCCGCGACGGCCGCCATGCCGAGGAGGGCGTAGACCGGCTGCGGCGAGGCGAGCGCCGGCACCACGGCGGCGGCCACCACCCCGAAGGCGCTGCCCGCAAGCGCCCCGAGATAGAGCGACGGAAAGACGATGCCGCCGCCGAAGCGCGACGCAAGGGTGATGGCGGTCGCCAGCATCTTGGCGACCAGGATGAGGAGGAGCGGCAGGAACACGCCCTCGGCCGCGAGCACCCGGTCCATGGCCTCCGCGCCGATGCCGAGCACCTCCGGCAGGAAGACGCCGATGCCGCCGACAAGGACGCCGCCCACCATCGGCCGCGACCAGAGCGGCAGCGGCAATTTGCGGGCCGCCACATCGGTGCCGACCAGCGTCCATTGGAACAGCACCGACACGACGCCCGCCACCACGCCGAGGAGCGCGAAGGCCGGAAACTCCGCGTAGGAGGCGATCGCCGGCGCGTCGATGTCGAAGATGATCGCCTCGCCGAAGAGGATGCGCGCCGGCACCACGGCGGTGGCGGCGGCGATCACGGTCGGCACGAAGGCGCTGAGGCCGTAGTGGCCGAGGATCACCTCGTGGGCGAACAGCACCCCGGCGATCGGCGTGTTGAACGAGCCCGCGATGGCGCTGGCCGCCCCCGCCGCCAGCAGCACCCGGCCGTTGGCAGCCCCGAGCCCGGTCCAGCGGCCGAGCGAGGTGGCGATCACCGCGCCCAGGTGGACGATCGGCCCCTCGCGGCCGGCGCTCGCCCCGGCGCCGAGGGAGACCACCGTGCCGAAGGCGCTGCCGACGCCCGGCCAGAAGGCGAGGACCGGCGCCCCGGAGGCGCGGGCCTCGACCACGTCGGCAAGGCCCGACGTGCGCTGGCCCGGATGGAATCGGTGCAGGTAGAGGCCGACCACCAGCCCGCCGAGGGTCGGCCCCGCGATCACCACCCACCAGGGCGCCGCGGCGGCCGTGTCCAGCATGCGATCGGACGAGGTGCCGAGCCAGAGCCACTGCACCCAGCCGATGCCGAAATGGAACAGGATGGTGGCGCCCGACACCGCCAGCCCCACCAGGAAGGCCAGCACCCAGACGAGCGGCTGCCGGGTGGCGAGGAAGGCGGTGAGATGCACGCCGACGGAGCGCCGGTAGAGATCGGTGGGAGAGGACGCGCGTTTCATGCGGGCGATCGCCGGAACGGAGGGCGCAAGGGAGGGGCCGTGCCCGTGCCTCTACGCGTTCGGAATGCCGAGTTCAATGGGAGGGGTGGGGGGCGGCCGCGGCCGGCCGGGGCTGAGAGGCGTCTTTTGGAGGGGCAATCTGGCGCACGACGCGGATGCACCTGTTGGGCGCCCTTCCGCGATCTCCGCCACCTTCCTTCGTCATGGTCCGCCTCAAGCGGACCATGACGATCGACGACGGTGGGCGGGCCGACTGGACGTTACGGCGCCAGTGGGCCGGCGGGGGTGTTCACGCGCTCGCTCTCGATTCCGGCGTCGGCGAGGAAACGCTGGATGCTGTCCGGGCCGATCAGGTGGGCGGCGCCGACGGCGACGAAGTGACGGCCGGATCCCTCCTGCATGAAGGAGCGGATCGTCTCGGCCATGGCGCGGTTCCGGTCGGTCACCAGCGTGTCGTAGACCTCCGGCCCCATGGCGCGGATCTCGTCGAGCGCGCGGGTCTCCAGCGTCTCGACATCGCCCGCGAGCCAGGCGGCGGCGACCGCGTCGAAATAGTCGGACCGCTCTCCGGCCTCGTCGAGCGAGGCTCTCAGCACCGCAAGTTCGGCCTCCGGCGACAGCCGGGCGAACATGCCGAACTGGCTTGCCGGGGTTTCGAACGCGCGAACCGGCTTGGCAGTGCGCGTGGCGAGGCCGGCGAAGGCGAGGTCCGGGCCGCTGCTCGTATAGCCGGCCGCCTTCAGATCGTGGCGGGCGATGATCACCGAGGCGAGCCAGGGCCGGAGCGGTTCCAGGGTGGGGTAGGGAATGGCGAGCGACTTCGCCACCGTCTTCACCGTCTCCAGATCCTTAGCCGGGATCGACGCCGACAACGGCTGGCCCGGCCGGGTGCCGAGCGCCATCAGGTTGACGCTGGATCCGGAGGAACCGGTGAGGTTCACCTCCAGCCAGAGTTCGTCGCTCTCCAGGAAGGCGTTCAGGGTCGCTTCCGATTCCCACGACGCCTCGGGCTTGAGAACGTGGAAGGTGCCGAACATATAGACGGTGCTGTCGGCATCGCGCGCCACCCAGAGCGCCGGTTCGGCGAACGCCGGCGCCAGCCCGGCGAGGAGGGCCGCGACCGTGGCGGCCAGGCGGGCGAAGGGCCCCGTTCGGCGGGTACGCCTCTCACACAAGGGCTGCCGTCTGTCATCCATGTGATCGGTGCCCTTTCCTTTATGGTGATGACGATACATTGCCGGTCGGGTCTCGTCCGTCAAAGGTTTTGGCGCACGCTCAAGGGTTTGATAGGGTCGCAGGGACCGTCGCAGGGGCGTACGGCGGCTTGCCAGATAGGCCGGAGCGGTCGCCGGCATGCCGGCGCGGATGGTTTAGGAGTGCTGAGATGGCACCTGTATTGCGTCTGGCCCGCAACGAGACGGGCATCGAGGCCGTGCTGTCGCGTCTCGCCGGCCAGTTCGGCGATCGGTTCAGCCGTGCCGCCGCCGTCCGCGAGCAGCACGGGCACACGACGACGCGCATCGAGAACCAGCCGCCGGACGGGGTGGTGTTCGCGACCTCCACCGAGGAGGTGGCCGCGGTGGTGCGGCTTTGCGCCGAGCACGGCGTGCCGGTGATCCCGTTCGGCACAGGCACCTCCCTGGAAGGCCACGTCAACGCCCCGGCGGGCGGTATCTCCATCGACCTCTCGCGCATGGACCGCATCCTGGCGGTGCGGCCGGAGGACCTCGACTGCACGGTGGAGGCGGGCGTCACGCGCAAGCGGCTGAACGAGACCTTGCGCGACACCGGCCTCTTCTTCCCGATCGATCCGGGCGCCGACGCCTCCATCGGCGGCATGGCGGCGACCCGCGCCTCGGGCACGAACGCGGTGCGCTACGGCACCATGAAGGACGCGGTGCTGTCGCTGACGGTGGTGACGCCGTCCGGCGACATCGTCCGCACCGGGTCGCGGGCGCGGAAGTCGTCGGCGGGCTACGACCTGACGCGGCTGATGGTGGGCTCGGAGGGCACGCTCGGCGTGATCACCGAGATCACGCTCCGCCTCCACGGCATCCCGGAGGGGATCGCCGGCGGCGTTTGCCCCTTCCCGAGCATCGAGGCGGCCTGCGAGACGGTGATCGCCACCATCCAGGCCGGCATCCCGGTCGCCCGCATCGAGCTCCTGGACGCCCTCCAGGTGAAGGCGGTCAACGCCTACTCCAAGCTTGACCTCGCCGAGACGCCGACACTCTTCATCGAATTCCACGGCACTAAGGCCGGCGTCGCCGAACAGGCGGAGATCTTCGAGGCGATCGCGGCCGATTTCGGCGGCGGCCCAGCGGTGTTCGCCACCAAGGCGGAGGAGCGGACCCGGCTCTGGCAGGCCCGGCACGACGCCTACTGGGCCTCCGTCGCCCTGATGCCCGGCTGGAAAGGCACCTCCACGGACGTCTGCGTGCCGATCTCGCAGCTGGCCGCCTGCGTGACCGCCACCCAGGACGATATCGCCGAGACAGGACTGATCGCCCCGATCGTCGGCCATGTGGGCGACGGCAACTTCCATGTGCTGGTGCTCGCGGATCCGGCCGACGACATCATGAACGCCAAGGCGGATGCCTTCATCGGCCGCCTCAACGAGCGGGCGATCGCCATGGGCGGCACCTGCACGGGCGAACACGGCGTCGGCCAGGGCAAGATGGCCTACCTGCCCGGCGAGCACGGCGGGGCGCTGGACCTGATGCGCGCCATCAAACGGGCGCTTGACCCGGGCAACATCATGAACCCGGGAAAGATCGTGGCGCTCTGACGCGGGGACCACGCCAGAGTGGCGCGGCCCTTGCGTACGACGCCTGGATGGTGGACCACACCCGCAGCCGCCGAGCACAGGTTCGGCCGGCTTCGGACCGCGCTTCTCAAGACCCGGCGTTCGCCAAGAGGGCGCCCGAACGGACAACGGAGACAGGACCCTGAACTCGCTCTACTTCAGTGTCGGTTTGGCCATCATCCTGGCGCTCGTCGCGGCGCTGGTGGGGCCGTTGTTCGTGGATTGGACCGCCTATCGCGCCGCCTTCGAGACCCAGGCGACGGAAATCCTCGGCCATCCGGTGAAGGTCACCGGCACCGCCGACGCCTCCCTCCTGCCGGTGCCGACCCTCGCCTTCACCGACGTCATCATCGGCCCGCCGGACAGCCCGATGATGACCGTCGCCCGCTTCGACCTGGAGGTGGAGCTCTTCCCGCTCCTTTCCGGTGAGGTGCGCGTCACCCAGATGCGCCTGGACCGCCCGGATCTCACCGTGCGGGTCTCCGGCGACGGCGCCTTCGAGTGGATCGCCGGCAACGCCCGCACGGTGACGGACCCGCACAAGGTGGTGCTCGACCGGGTCGACATCGTCGACGGCAGCATCACGGTCGCCGACCGCCGGCACGCCGCGCCGCTGCAGATCACCGACGTCAACGCGGTGCTGGACGGCCGCTCGCTGATCGGCCCCTACAAGCTCGACGGCTCCGCCGTGGTGGGCGAGGACCGGGTGATGGTGCGCCTCTCCACCGGCGAGGTGGACCCCACCGGCTCGGTGGTGGTGAAAGCCTCGCTGATGCCCATCGACCGGCCGGTGTCCATCTCCCTCGACGGCCGCACCCGCGTGGAGGCGGACGAACCCCGGTTCGACGGCACCTTGCGCGTGGAGCGCGTGGTGGAGAAGGCCGATCAGGCCGAGGTGGCGACGCCCTGGTCGGTGACCGCCACCGTGGAGGCCGACGCGTCGCGCACGCTCGCCCGGCAGCTTGAATTCCATTACGGGCCGGAGGACCGGCCGTTCACCATCAACGGGTCCGCCTCGCTCGACTATGCCTATGAGCCGGTGTTCGAGGCGGTGCTCTCCGCCCGCCAGATCGACCTCGATCGTACGCTCGGGGAAGGTCCGGACAAGCCGGTCTCTTTCGACGGCGTGCTCGACGCGCTGACCAAGGCCCTCGTCGACCTGCCGGCGCCGCCGGTGGCGACGCGCATCGGCTTCGACATTCCGGGCATCGTGGTCGGCGGCAGCATCGTCCAGTCGGTCCGCCTCGACGTCGCCAGCATGGCCGACGGCTGGGACGTGGAGACCCTGGAGGCGGTGATGCCCGGTCGGACGACCCTCAAGGCTCGCGGACCCCTGGTGACGCGGCCCGCGCCGGCCTTCACCGGCGACATGGTGATCGCCTCCGAGCAGCCCGCGACCCTGGTGGCGTGGTGGCATCCCGGCCGCCCGCCCACCACGCTGCAGCCCTTTTCCGCCAACGCCACCGTGGCGGCCTCCGCCGACGGTCTTCGGCTCGACGCCCTGGAGGCGACGATCGGCGAGGCGAAGCTTACCGGCGGCTTCGCTTTCGCGCCCGCCCGGTCCGGCCGCAAGCCCGGCGTGGTGCTGTCGCTTTCGGCGGACCGTCTCGATGTGGAACAGGTGCGTGCCGTTGCGGCACTCGCCACGGGCGATGATGGCACAACGCCGATGGCGGGCGCCGACCTCGACCTCCAGCTGAAGGCCGACGCCCTGGTGGCGGGCGAGGCGGTGGCCGAGGGCGTCGAGGTGCGCGCGGCGCTGTCCGACGGCACTCTCGCCATCGACCGGTTCGCCGTCGCCAACCTCGCCGGCGCGCGGCTTTCGGCGGCCGGCACCGTCCGCACCCTGGCGACAACGCCGGACGGCTCCGTGCAGGCGCTCATTTCGGCGGAGAACCTTGACGGCGTTGCCGCCCTCGTCCGGGCGCTCGCGCCCGGATCGGAGCTGGCCGACGCGCTCGTCGTCGCCGCGCCGGTGCTCGCTCCTGCCGCCGTGGAGGCGACCGTGGAGGCGCGCGCCGGGGCGGACGCCACCGACCTCACCGTGCGCCTTGCCGGCACTGCCGGCGGTTCCGTGGTCGACGGCGCGCTGGTCTTCACCGGCCGGGTGGACCGCTGGACCGACGGGACCGTGACGCTGGATGCCTCCGCCGAGGGCCCGAACGGGGCGCGGCTGATGCGCCAGCTCGGCTTCGACGTGCCCGACCGGGGCTCGGCCGGCGCCGGCCAGGTGACGGTGTCGGCGCGGGGTACACCCGCATCGGGCCTGACCATCGCCGGGTCTGGCACGCTCGGCGACACCGCCGCGTCTGTGGACGGCACGCTCCGCCTTCCCGCCGCCGCGCCGGCCGCCGCCGACCTCGCCGTGACGCTGAAGAGCGACGATGTCGGGCCGATCCTCGCCCTCGGCGGCAACCTGATGGCCGACCTCCTCGGCTCCATGCCCATCGACGCCGCGGCATCGGTGGCCGTGGAGGGGCCGAAGGTCACGGTCTCAGATCTCACCGGCACGCTCGACGGCGAGGCGATCCGCGCCGATCTCGTGGCCGACTTTGCCGGCGACCTGCCGCGCCTCACCGGAACCCTCGCGCTCCGGACGGTGTCGCTCACCGGCCTCGGCGAGTTGGCGCTCGGATCCGGCACGCTCGCCATGCCTTTCGACACGTCCCGAAACCCGTGGCCGGAAGCGCCCTTCGGGCCGGGCGCGCTCGACGGTATCGATACCGACCTCGCGGTCACGGCCGACCAGCTCCTGCTGAGCGACACGTTCGCGGCCGATGCGGCGCGCTTCGACCTCCGCAACACGGCGCGCGGGCTCGCCTTCGACGGCCTGGAGGCGCGGCTCGCCGGCGGCGCGCTGACCGGCAGTGCCCTCGTCAAGCAGGATCTGGAGGGGCAAGCGGTCGTCGATGCCACCTTCAAGCTCGACGGCGCGCCGGCCGAGGCCTTCGCGTGGCGACGCGGGGACCGTCCGGTGGTGACCGGCGTCCTCGGTGTGGACCTCGACCTGCAGGCCGCCGGCCGCACGGTCACCGGGCTCGTCGCCTCGCTGTCCGGCGGCGGCGCTTTCCGGGTGGAGGACGGCGTCATCCGCACCATGAACCCGAACGCCTTCTCGGCCGTGATCCGGGCGGCGGACGCCGGCCTCGACCTCACCGACGAGAAGATCCGCGAGGTGTTCACCGCCAACATTGACGCGGGCGATCTGCCGTTCGAGCGAATCGAGGGCGCTTTCACCTTGTCGTCCGGTACGCTCCGGGCGCCGAACCTCGTGGCCTCGACGCCGACGGCGACCACCAGCGGCTCCGCCACGCTGGACCTTTCGCGCTGGACGCTGCAAAGCGACTGGCAGCTTGCCATCGACCCGGGCGCCGAGAGCGTGGCGGGCGCGGTGCCGCAAGTGGCGATCCTCTTCCGCGGCCCGATCGACGATCCCGCCCGGTCGGTGGACGTGACCGCCTTCACGGCCTTCCTGACGCTCCGCGCCTTCGAGGCGGAGGTGGAGCGGGTGGAGACCATGCAGGCCGACATTCAGGAGCGCGAGTTCCTGCGCCGGACCCTCCAGCGGAGCGAGGACGCGGCCGTCCGACGCCGCCGCGCCGCCGAGGAGGAGGCACGCCGCGCCGCCGAAGCCGCGGCCGCCGAAGCGGAGGCGGCAGCCGAGGCCGCGCGGCGGGCCGCGGAAGAGGCTCTCAGTCCGCCGCCGCCGCCGGACCAGCGCTCGGACCTGCAGGACGCCGGCGGGACGAACTTCACCGATGAGATCACCCGCAAGCTGGACGCGCTGCGCGGTTCGACCCTGCCGCCTTTGCCCCAGACCACCGTCGGCCCGCCGCCGGGCGCCGGCGCTCCGCTCAACCTCACCACGCCCTGAGGCGTTTGCGAAGAGACCCACGGGGCTTGATCGCCCCGCGTTCGGCCGTTTCGCCCGACCCTCTCTCCGCATCCATCCGTCCGGGTCTGCCCGACCTGCCCGCTCGGGTCTTGGCCGGCGCGATAAGGTATTTCCGTCCGGCTCGAACGAAAGCGGCCGGTCCCTTGAGGAACCGGCCGCGCCGTCTTGTCATGTGGTCGGCCGCGGCTGTGTCAGCCGCTGTCCGGTCACTCGATCCGCACCGCCACGAAGCGCAGCTCACCCGCCGGATTGGCGAGGAGGAAGAGCGCGGACTTGCGGCCCATGTCCTTCAGCTTCTTCACTGCGGAGGCCACGTCGGCGGGTGCGTTCACCCGCTCCTGCGCCACCTCCACGATGGTGTCGCCGGCCGTGATCCGCTTCTCGGCGGCCGGGGAGTTGTCGTCCACCCCCGTGACCACCACGCCGTTGACGTCCGGGGCGATCTGGAACTGGCCGCGGTTGGCTTCGTCGAGCGGCGCCAGCGCAAGGCCGAGCACCTTCTCGGCGGGCTTCGGCGCTTCCGGAGCGGCCGGCTCGTCGTTCGGCGTCTCGGCCGCAGCCACCGTCTCACCCTCTTCCAGCCGACCGAGCGTGACCTTCACGGTCACCTCCTGGCCGTCGCGGATCAGCGTGACGTCCACCTCGCGGCCGATCGGCGTGTTGGCGACGAGGCGCGGCAGTTCGCGCATCTCGCGGATCGGCTGGCCGTTGAACGAGACGATCACGTCGCCCGCCTTGATGTCGGCCGAAGCGGCGGGGCCGCCCTCGGTCACGCCGGCCACCAGCGCGCCGCGGCTCGCCCCGATGCCGAGGCTCTCGGCGAGGTCGTCGGTCACCTGCTGGATGTTGACGCCGAGCCAGCCGCGGCGGGTTTCGCCGAACTCGCGCAGCTGCTCGATCACGCTCACCGCCGTCTCCGACGGGATGGCGAAGCCGATGCCGATGGAGCCGCCCGACGGCGAGATGATGGCCGTGTTGATGCCGATCACGTTGCCGTACATGTCGAACAGCGGGCCGCCCGAGTTGCCGCGGTTGATGGCGGCATCGGTCTGGATGAAGTTGTCGTAGGGCCCGGAGTTGATGTCGCGGTTGCGCGCCGACACGATGCCGACGGTCACGGTGCCGCCGAGGCCGAACGGGTTGCCGATGGCCATCACCCAATCGCCGACGCGGATGCCCACGCTGTCGCCGAAGTTTACGGCCTTCAGCGGCTTCTCCGGCTTGACGCGGAGAACGGCAAGGTCGGTCTTCAGGTCGCGGCCGATCAGTTCGGCCGTCAGCTTGGTGCCGTCGGAAAAGTTGGCGACGATCTCGTCAGCGTCCTCGATGACGTGGTTGTTCGTCACGATGATGCCGGACGGGTCGATCACGAAGCCCGATCCGAGCGACTGGACCCGGCGCGGCTGGCCACCGCCGCCACCACCCGGACCGCCGTTCGGGCCGCGCTGATCGAAGAACTCGTCGAAGAAATCCTGGAAGGGCGAGCCTTCCGGCACCTGCGGCAGCGGCACGGAGCGCTGGTTGGCGACCGTCTGCGAGGTGGAGATGTTGACCACGGCATCGAGAAGGTTCTCGGCGAGGTCGGCCACCGAATCCGGGCCGTTGGCGGTCCGCTGCGGTTGCGCCTGGGCGAAGGCCGGCACGGCCGGGGCCATGGTGGCGGTCGCCGCGACGGCCATCACGGCCAGGGCGCCCGTCAGGCGGAACCGCCAGTTCGACTGCTTTGCATTCACGATGGCCATAGGCCCTACACCTCCGCTCCCGCGCGGCCAGCCGACGTTCGATCGCCCGCTCGACCTGTCGCGCCACAAGGCGATCCGCCGGGACCGCATCGGCCGGCAAGCCCGCTCATGGGATTTTTGCACCATCCGGCGACCCCGCGCGAGGCGCCCTCGACGTTATCCCTCACCCGATATGAGGCTGGAGACAAAAGTGTGGCAGATCGCGCACTCGTGAAGGGGCCGCTCCGCGAAAACAGGGAGGGAGGCCTGGAGCCGTCAGCCCCGCACCAGCCACACGACTAGGACGCCCACCATCATGGCGGTGAGGCCCACCCGACGAACGGTCGCATCCGGCATGTCGAGGACCTGCCGGATGCTGCGTTTCATCACCGCCGGAGCGGCGGCATAAAGGACGCCCTCGATCACCGCGACCAGCCCGAGGGCGACCAGGAAGTCGTGCATCAGGCCTCCATCAGGGCGACGCCGCCACAGGCGCCGCCGGGACGACCGGCGTGACGGGCGCCGGCAGGGGAGCCGCCTCCGCCGTGGAGGTCGTCGGTACCGCCGGCGCGGGCGTCACCGACGAGGTCGGACCGGGCAGCGGCGCCACGGTCAGGCCCTCGGTCGTGGCCGAGCCGTTGATGCCATTAAAGAAGCGGAAGAATTCCGACGTCGGCGACAGCACCATGGTGGTGCCTGTGTTCTGACCCATGGCTGAATTGTAGGCCTGCATCGAGCGGTAGAACTCGAAGAAGGACGGGTCCAGCGTATAGGCCTCGGCAAAGATCCGGCTCCGCTCCGCGTCGCCTTCACCGCGCAGGATCTCGGCGTCGCGCGCTGCCTCGGCAACCAGCACCGTCGCCTGACGATCGGCTTCGGCGCGGATGCGGAGCGCTTCCTGCGTACCCTGGGCGCGCAGTTCGGCCGCTTCCGCCAGACGCTCGGCCCGCATGCGCTCGAAAGTCTGCTGGCTGACCTCAGGGACGAGGTCGGTGCGGCGGATGCGCACGTCGACGATGTTCATGCCGAGGCCCTCGGCCTCGCCGCGAACCAGGTCGCGCAGTTCCACCATCATCTCGGCCCGCTCGGACGAGAGGGCGGCGTCGAACGAGCGCAGACCATAGACGCGGCGGAGGGCCGCGTCCAGGCGGGTGCGCAGGCGCTCGGCCGCGAGGCTGAGATTGCCCGACACCGATTCGCGGAACCGCTGCGGATCGGTGATGCGGAAGGTGGAGAACACGTCCACCACATAGCGGCGACCGTCGTTGACCTGCACGACCTTGTCGCTGAGCTCGATCGCCAGCAGGCGCTTCTCGATGATCTGCACCGTATCGACCACGTTCGTCGGCACCTTGAAGTAGATGCCCGGTTCGTTGATCACACGCTGGATTTCACCGAACCGCAGCTGGATGGCCTGCTCGCGCTCGGAGACGATGAAGGTGGAGGAATAGACGATCAGGATGGCGATCGCCGCCACGATGAGGCTGACCGGAAAAGCGATGGCGCGCATCACTGCGTCTCCCCCTGCTGGGTGCGGCGCTGGAGCTCGGGAAGCGGCAGGTAGGGCACGACCCCGTTGCCACCGCCGCCGGCCCCGTTGCCGCCGGCGTTCTGGTCCATGATGACCTTGTTGGAGTTGGCCAGGACCGACTCCATGGTCTCCAGGTAGAGGCGCTTGCGGGTGATCTCGGGCGCCTTGGCGTATTCCTCGTAGACGTCGCGGAAGCGCTGGCTTTCACCGGTCGCCTCGGCGACCACGCGGTCGCGATAGCCGAGGGCGGCTTCGCGGACCTGGGACGCCTCGCCTCGGGCATCGCCGAGCCGCTTGTTGGAGTAGGCCTGGGCGTCCTGCTTGAACTTGTCCTGGTCCTGCTGGGCGCGCTGGACCTCCTCGAAGGCGTCGATCACCTCGCGGGGCGGGTCGGCCCGCTCCAGGTTGATCGCCGTCACCGTGATGCCGGCGTCATAGCTGTCGAGGGTGCCCTGGATGAGGGCGCGCACCGCCTGCTGGGCCGCGTCGCGGCCGCGGGTGCGGAACTCGTCGGCGCGGGTGCGGCCGACGTATTCGCGCATGGCCGATTCGGAGACCACGCGGACGACGTTCTGCTGGTCCGCCACGTTGAAGAGGAACTTCACCGGGTCGGAGATGCGCCAGAGGACGGAGAACTCCACGTCGACCAGATTCTGATCGCCCGACAGCATGATCGAGCTGTCGTTGGCCGAGCGGGCGACGGAGATCCCGATATTCTCCTGGTTCTCCTTCAGCACGGCCGGCAGTTCGACCGATTCGACAGGCCAGAAGTGGAAGTGGATGCCCGGATCGTTGAGCTCCGGCTTCACCTGGCCGAAGCGGAGCTCGACGCCCACTTCGTCCGGCTGGACCACGTAGATGCTCTCGTAGAGCCAAAGGCCCACGACGGCGGCCAGCACCAGCGGCACCGCGAGGCGCGAACCGCCGCCGCCACCGCCCGATCCGCCGCCGCCCGGGAGAACGCGCTTCAGGCGGTCCTGGCTGCGCCGGAGCAGTTCCTCGAGATCGGGTGGCGATCCGCCACCGCCGCCGCCGCGGGGCGGCTGACCCCATGGGCCGTTGCCGCCGCCTTTCCATCCGCCGCCGCCGCTCTGGTTGCTCCAAGGCATAGGGTCGTCTTCCTCTCGGTCTCGTACCGTCTCTTGGGGTCTGGCGGCTTATACGGGTTCCAACCGGACCCCGCAATTCGCTCCTACCCAGCCGCGATTGCTGTGGAGGTGGGATCCCCATACGGCCAAGTCAACGTGAGCGTCGCGGTTTTCGGTTTCGCCGAACCGCAAATCGTTCCATTTGGTCAACGGGACGCACCCCCCGGGCACCTGACGTTGGCAAGCGGGCAAGGCGGATGCGCGTGCCTTCAGGGCCGGATGCGCTGGTAGGTGACCCAGCGGGCGTCGGCGCTGTCCTTTTCGGTGCGCGGCATCGGCGTCTCGTCGACGACCGCCCAGACGGCCGGGTCGATTTCGGGGAAATACGTGTCGCCCTCGACGGTTAGATCCGCGTGGGTGACCACGAGCCGGTCGGCGATGCCGATCGTTTCCGCGTAGATCTGCCCGCCGCCGCCGATGATGACCTCGTCCGCGCCGGTCTCCGCCGCGATCGTTCGGGCGGCGGCGATGGCGGTGGCGAGGTCCGGGTAGAGGGTGGTGCCGGTGGGGGCCTCGGTGAGGCTGCGGCTGACGATGAGGTTCGGGCGACCCGGCAGCGGCTTGCCGATCGCCTCCAGGGTGCGGCGGCCCATCACCACAGGCTTGCCCGTGGTCACGCGGCGGAAGTGCTTGAGATCCGACGACAAATGCCAGGGCATGCCGCCTTCACGGCCGATGACGCCGTTGGCCGCGATGGCGACGACGAGGGTGAGCGGGATGGTGGCGGGGTCCGTCATGGGGCCGCCGCCGCCAACTGGACGAGGGCGTCGCCGGAGACCCGGCAGGGCTTCCAGCCGCTCATGAGTTCGGCGCCCTGGGAGACGTAGAAGTCGATGGAGGGCTGGTTCCAGTCGAGCACCTCCCACTCGAACCGGCCGAGGCCCTCGTCGACGCAGCGCCTGGCGAGGTGGGCGAGGAGCGCCTTGCCGAGACCGTGGCCCCTGTATTCGGGCTCCACATAGAGATCCTCCAGGAAGAGACCGTGCCGACCGACGAAGGTGGAGAAGGTATAGTACCAGAGCGCGAAGCCGGCGGGAGCCCCGTTCCAGAAGACGATCTCGCAGAACACCTTGGGAGAGGGCCCGAACAACGCCTGCCGGATATCGTTCTCGGTGGCTTTCACATGGTCGAGCAGCCTCTCGTACGCGGCAAGGGCGCGGATGAAGGCGAGGACCTGCGGGGTGTCGTCGGCGGTGGCGGCGCGGATCTGGAGGGTCATGGCACTCCGGGGGAAGGACGGCCGGGCGGTCAGACCGCCAGGCGGATGATGATGCTCTCGGGATGGTAGATGCCGTTGACGACGGCGGCGCCGACCTTGATGGCGGCGATCTTGGCGGCGGAGACCGTGTCGGCGAGACCGCGAAGGACGTCGTCCTTGGCGGGGACGACTTGGACGTCGCCGAATTCGACCCGCGTCGCCTTGCCTTCGGGGCTCGCAAGAACGGCCGCCACGGCCTTGTAATAGCTCGCTCTTTCGTCCGCGTGGGGCGGCGGGGCGAGCCAGAAGCGCCAGCTGTCGGTCTCCTCCTTGTAGACCCAGAGCGCCGCCTGGGGCGTCAGACCGGCTTGGTCGAGGAGGCGGACGAGGTCCTGCCCGCCGGCGACGTTGGCCGGCTGGCGGGCGGAGCGGGAGGTGGCGCGGCGCGAGGTCATGGGCGGCAGAGGTCGGACGTTTCCGCGCCGCCGTCAAGGCACCAGGAGACCGGTTTCAGACGGCGACTTCGGCCTTGATGGCCGGGTGCGGATCGTACCCCTCGATGGTGACATGCTCGTAGCGGAAGCCATCGACGCTCGTGAGCGCGGGGTCCAGGACGAGCCGGGGGAGGGGCCTAAGCTCCCGGGACAATTGCAGTTTCGCCTGATCCAGGTGGTTGGTGTAGAGGTGCGCGTCGCCAAGCGTATGGATGAAATCGCCCGGCTCCAGCCCGGTTGCTCTCGCCATGACGGCGGTGAGGAGGGCGTAGCTGGCGATGTTGAAGGGAACCCCTAGGAAGACGTCGGCGGATCGTTGGTAAAGTTGGCATGAAAGCTTTCCGCCGGCCACGTAGAACTGGAAGAGGACATGGCAGGGCGGCAGGGCCATCAGGGGCACGTCGGCGGGGTTCCAGGCGGTGACCATCAGCCGGCGGGAATTCGGATTCCGGCGGATTTCCGCCTCCACCCAGGCGATCTGGTCGATGGTGCTGCCGTCGCGGGCGGGCCAGGACCGCCACTGGTGGCCGTAGACCGGACCGAGGTCACCGTGCGCGTCGGCCCACTCGTCCCAGATCGAAACGCCGTTGTCGTTCAGATACTTGACGTTGGTGTCGCCGGCCAGGAACCAGGCCAGTTCGTGGATGATGGACTTCAGGTGCAGCCGCTTGGTGGTGACCAGCGGGAAGCCCTCGGCGAGGTCGAACCGCATCTGGTGGCCGAACACCGAGAGGGTGCCAGTGCCGGTCCGGTCGCCCTTGGGGTGACCCTCGTGGAGGATGCGACGAAGAAGGTCGTGGTACTGATGCATGGGTCCGCCCGGCTGCAATCGCGGCACAAGTTGAAGCCGACTGTAGGGCTTTGTAGCGGGATGTAGCCGGATTGTCGTCGGCAGCACGGACCTCGCCTGTGGATAGCGTCGGCCTACATGTCCGACGGGTTGAACTGCTCCTCGATGGCAGCGGCCCGCGCGGCGGTCTCGACGTAGAGGCAGTCGGTGTAGAGCTGATTCTCGCCGGTTCCGCCCAGCATCTGGGCCGCCTGGAGCAGGCAGTTGGCGTCGCGGAACGGGATCCAGGCGCGCTGGGCGGCCTTCAGCCGGGCCAGCGTCTCGGCGTTGGCGTCGTCCTCGTAAGGGTCGCCGGTCCTCGTTGACAGGCCGGCGACCGCGGCCTTGTAGGCTACGTTCAGCGCGTTGTCGGCTACAGTGAGCGCCGCGTCCGAACAGCCGGTCATGACCACGGTTTGTACGGCCTCCGCCATGCACGATTCGTAGGTCGCCGCCGCGTCGGCAAGGTCCGACCGCACGTCCGCATGGGCGGGGAGAAGAGCGGCGGGAGCGAGGAGGACCAGGACGGCGAGGGCGGCGCGGCGGGACATGGTAGGGCCTCTATATAAGGATGTCGGAATGGGTGTCGGACAGGCGACCGGTCGTCGGTGACGATGCCGGCGGGAGTCTTGTGTTTCGATGAAGGCGCATGGGTCGCCGCGGCCGGTCCGGCACGCCGGGACAGGCCAGGGGAGGTGGGGATGGCGAAGGCGTTCGGCGCGGTGCCGGTGATCGAGACGGCCCGGCTTCGGCTGCGGGCCCACACGGTGGCGGACTTCGACGCGATGGCACGGCTCTGGACCGATCCGGACGTGGTGCGCCACATCGGCGGCCGGCCGTCGACGGACGAAGAGGTGTGGGGGCGGCTCCTGCGCTACGCCGGCCTCTGGCGCCTGCTCGGCTTCGGCTATTGGGCGATCGAGGAGCGGCTGACCGGCGCCTTCGTCGGCGAGGTGGGGCTGGCGGACTTCCGGCGCACCATCGAGCCGCCGCTGCACGGGGTGCCGGAGATCGGCTGGGTGCTGGCGCCGCCGGCGCACGGCCGGGGCTTCGCCACCGAGGCGGTGCGGGCGGTGCTCGCCTGGCGCGACCGGACGCTCGGACCCGGCCGAACCGTCTGCCTGATCGCGCCGGAGAACGCGCCGTCGCTGAAGGTGGCGGAGAAGACCGGCTTCCGGCCGTTCGCCGAGACCACCTACCACGGCCAGCCGTCGCGCCTCTTCGAGCGCTGACCGGCCGGCGTCATCCGCCCTTCACAAGGCTCCTGGCTCGGCCTATATGTGTGGGTGCCGGGGCAACCCGGCTATGGCGATAAACAGGCTGCGTAATAAACCTTTCGGACCCGGGGGCGGTACCCGGCGCCTCCACCCGAGACCACGGGGCGAATGCCTCACCGGATTGCAGGATCCGGCCGAAGACCGTGGTTTCCGGCGGGGGCGAAATAGGATCGACGAGGGTGTAAAGGTGGTTCTTTCGCTCGGCATTGTACCGCCGTTATCGGGCTAAACCTATAGTTGCGAATGACAACTATGCTCCGGTGGCCGTCGCCGCGTAATGCGGTGCAGGTACTGGGAATCAAGCCCTGAGGGGTAGCACTCTTAGGCGGGGTTCGGAGGCACCTGGCAACAGAAGCCTCCACTTCTCTTTCTCCGCATAGCGCCTTAGCATCGCCTCCCGCCTGTCGCGCGTCCCTGTGCATTGGGCGAGCGGGTCCGGGCGCGCTGTCGTTGGCGCGCGCCTTGTCCCTGAGGGCCTCTGCGACTTGACGGCGCGGCGCGGGCTTGCCGGCGCGGCCGTGCTTCAGTTTTTTGACCGTCCGTGGTTTTTCACCGCGTGACCGTAGGCTAGACTTGCCCGTCGCGGGCGACTCAAGACTTTCGTCGAACGGTCTTCGGGCCGGCGCGTTCACGATGAAGCGCCGGGCCGGGGAATGCCGGGCCGGGAAATACCGGGCCGGCGACGGCGAGGTCAGGACTTGGACAGCCTGCCGTGCGAGGAATGATGGTACAGGATCTCATCCGCTACGACGTGCTGGCGCAGGAAGCCCTTCGGGGCGTGGTGCGCAAGGTTCTGACCGAGGTGGCCCGTGCCGGGCTGCCCGGCGACCATCATTTCTACATCGCCTTCGACACCAACGCCCCCGGCGTGCGCATTTCCACGCGCCTGCGCGAGCGCTACCCGGAGGAGATGACCATCGTCCTCCAGCACCAGTTCTGGGATTTGCAGGTGACCGAGCACGCCTTCGAGGTGGGCCTCAGCTTTGCCGGGGTTCCCGAGCGGCTGCTCGTGCCCTTCACGGCGCTCAAGGGCTTCTTCGACCCGTCGGTGGAATTCGGCCTGCAGTTCAATGCGATGCAGGAGGAACCGGACGAGGCGGAGAACGACGAGGGCGCGGACGACGGCGTGACGCCCATCTCCAAGGGCCCCGCCGCCGTGATCCCCGCCGCCACCGCCCGCGCCGCCACCGACCCGACCGCACCGGCCTCCGGCGAGGCTCCGAGCGAGGAGGAGAAGGGCGGGGATAAGACGGGTGGGGACAAGGGCGCCGCGGTGGTGTCGCTGGACGCCTTCCGGAAGAAGCCGTGAGGGGGTAGGGGGTTAATCCTTCCTCTCAGGGGAAGGATCTTTGAGCCGCTTGCACCCGCATCCACATCCGTCATCCCGACGGACGTCGGGATCCAGCCGACGGAGCGGGCGAGTGGACCGGGGCGGATGATGCGCCGGACGATTGGGCCCCGGCGTTCGCCGGGGTGACGATCGGCTTCTGCGGGTGCGGGTTTCTCGATTCTCCTTTTGGGCCGGACGGTTGGGCGCCGGCGCTCGCCGGGGTGGCGGGCGTCGTTTGCGGGTGCGGGTTTCTCCTTCCTCGTCATGTCCGGTTCAGCCGGACCAGCCACGCCTTGCGGCGGTCGGAATGCGTGGGTGGTCCGCCTGCGCGGACCATGACGATCGGGGCGGCGGGGGAGGGGCGGGGGCCGGTGGTTCGCGTGTCCTGCCGCCGTTGCCACCCGCAACCGTCATCCCGACGGACGTCGG
>NZ_MSIG01000022.1 GCF_001927285.1 Mongoliimonas terrestris
CGAAAGGCGCCCTCACGAGACAACCCCGAGCATCAGCCTGTTCCGACCGGACCGGCACACAAGGATGCCCGGCCCACACGTCTTCTCCACGACGACCAGACCCAAACACCAAAGCCCCGCGCGAGACCCCTCGCCGGGGCTTTCGTGCGTTCTGGGGACGCCCAAAAGCGGCGGCGCGGGGAAAGCGCGCCGGCAGGGTGGGCGGTGGAGGGTTGGGGCGAGCGGAGGATCGCCGCGATGCGGGCACACAGCAGATCGCCGAACGCGCGCGCTCCGACCGCATGCGCTGTGAAATGCGTGGGTGGTCCGCCTGCGCGGACCATGACGAGCGAGGAGGAGGGGAGGGCGTGGCGGGCGATGCGGGTTGGACCGGGAGCCGTGCGGGCGGACCGGGTTGTGTCCCGCGGGTGGCGGACGGGTGGGCGGCTCACGGTCGGCCGATCAAGGGCAAAAAACATGTTCGCGTTGCGAACTTCGGGAGCGGCCCGGCGGTTAGGGTCACGGTGAACCGGAGGAGACGTGATGGAACTCGACGTCCTGATGCTGTCGCGCATCCAGTTCGCCTTCACCATCTCCTTCCACATCATCTTTCCGGCCTTCACCATCGGCCTCGCCAGCTTCCTTGTGGCGCTGGAGTTCAACTGGCTGCGGACGGGCAACGAGCTCTACCGCAGCCTGTTCCGGTTCTGGGTGAAGATCTTCGCCGTCTCGTTCGGACTCGGGGTCGTATCCGGCATCGTGATGAGCTTCCAGTTCGGCACCAACTGGTCGCGCTACGCGGAATTCGTCGGCAACATCCTCGGGCCGATCATCCAGTACGAGGTGATCACCGCCTTCTTCCTGGAGGCGGGCTTTCTCGGCATCATGCTGTTCGGCTGGGACAGGGTCGGCAACCGTCTGCACTTCTTCGCCACCTGCATGGTGGCGTTCGGCACCCTGGTGTCGGCCTTCTGGATCCTCTCGGCGAACTCCTGGATGCAGACGCCCGCCGGCTTCCGGGTGGAGAACGGGATCGCGCTGCCGGTGGACTGGTTGCAGATCATCTTCAACCCCTCCTTCCCCTACCGCTACGCCCACATGGTGATGGGCTGCTATCTCACCACCGCCTTCGCGGTCGCCGGCATGTCGGCCTGGATGATCCTCCGGGCCCGGGAGATGCCGGCCGAGAAGGTGGTCGGCGCGCGGCGATCCCTCTCCATGGCGCTCTGGTTCGCGGCGATCTGCGCCCCCATCCAGATCGTCCTCGGCGACCTGCACGGGCTCGGCGTGCTGGCCGAGCAGCCCACCAAGCTTGCCGCCATGGAGGGCAATTGGGAGCGGCAGGCCAACATGCCGCTCCGGCTCTTCGCCATCCCGGACGAGGCGGCGGAGACAAACCACTACGAGATCGGCATCCCGAACCTCGGGTCCTGGGTGCTGACCCACGCCTATGACGGGGTGGTGCCGGGCCTCAAGGACGTGCCGCGCGACGAGCGGCCGCCGGTGCTGCCGGTGTTCTTCGCCTTCCGGGTGATGGTCGGCATCGGCTTCCTGATGCTGGGCCTCGGCGCCTGGAGCCTCATTCTCCGCTGGAAGGGCACGCTCTTCACCAACCGGGCCTTCCTCACCGCCACTATGCTGATGACGCCGTCGGGCTTCGGCGCCGTGCTCGCCGGCTGGTTCACCGCCGAGATCGGCCGCCAGCCGTGGGTGGTCTACGGCCAACTGCGCACCGCCGACGCCCTGTCGCCGGTGAGCGGCGGGGCAGTGGCCTTCTCGCTCGTCAGCTTCATCCTCGCCTACGCGGTCGTGTTCGGCTTCGGCAGCTACTACCTGACGAAGCTCCTGCGCAAGGGTCCGGAGCCGATCGAGGAGGCGCTGCGCGGCGGCGACTTCGAGGACCGGCTCGACCGCAAGCCGAAACGGCCCCTCTCCTATCCGGACGAGAGCCTGGAGGGCCGGCCGGGCCACCGCAGCCACCCGGCGGAATGACATCCGCACGCCCGAAGCGGCCGCGTCGCCCTGGCTGGCGGCCCGACGGGACCCCTGACGAGGAGCCGACCCGATGATGGACATCCTCACCCTGTTCGCGCCCGAGGGGCTGACCGGCCCCGGCCTCTGGCTGCCGCTTGTCTGGGCCGCGCTCCTTGCCGTCGCGGTCGCCATGTATGTGGTGGCGGACGGCTTCGACCTCGGGGTCGGCATCCTCTTCACCGCGGCGCGCAGCGAGACCTGGCGCGACCGGATGATGCTCTCGGTGGCGCCGATCTGGGACGGCAACGAGACCTGGCTCATCCTCGGCGGCGGCGGGCTCCTGGCGGTGTTCTATCTCGCCTACGCGATCCTCCTGCCGGCGCTCTACATCCCGCTCCTCGTCATGCTGATCGCCCTCGTCTTCCGGGGCGTCGCCTTCGAGTTCCGCTTCAAGGCGGACGCCTCCAAGCGGGTGTGGGACTATGCCTTCCACTACGGCTCGCTGCTGGCGACCTTCTCGCAAGGGGTGGTGCTCGGGGCCTTCGTGCAGGGATTCGAGGTGGACGGCACCCAGTTCGGCGGCGGCACCTTCGACTGGCTGAGCCTCTTCAGCCTGACCACCGGCCTCGGCCTCGTCGCCGGCTACGGCCTCCTCGGCGCCACCTGGTGCGTGATGAAGACCACCGGCGACCTGGAGCTCTGGGCCCGGCGGAAGGCGGAGCACTTCCTGATCGCCACCATCGTGATGATGGCCGTCGTCAGCCTGTGGGTGCCCTTCCTCGGGCTCGACATCGAGCGGCGCTGGTTCTCCTATCCGAACGTGGTCGTGCTCGCCCCCGTGCCCATCCTCACCGGGCTGACGGCCTTCGCCATCTGGCGGAGCCTACGCGGCAGCGGCCAGCGGGCGCCCTTCTTCCTCTCCATCACCCTTTTTCTCTTCGGCTTCCTCGGCCTTGCGGTCAGCCTCTTTCCCTTCCTCATTCCGCCGTCGATGACGATCTGGCAGGCGGCGAGCGCGCCGGAATCGCAGGCCTTCGCGCTGATCGGTTATGCGGTGGTGATGCCGCTGACCTTCGTCTACACCGCCTACGCCTACTGGGTGTTTCGCGGCAAGGTGGCCGAGGACGTGCAATCCTCCGGCTACCACTGATCCCCGGCTACCACTGATTCCAAGCGCGCCGCCGAATGCCGAAAGGCGGAGGGCGCGGCCTCAACGGGGCGCCGCCGCCAGACCGCCGTCGCCGGACCGGAACGCCAGACGGCCGATCGCCAGCACGAACCCGTCGCCGAGCATGGTCACCAGTCGGAAGAGCGCGGCGGCGACGGCCGCGGCGGTGTCCGCGCCGCCGCCGAGCCCGACGACAAGCGCCACCAGCACGACCTCGCGCGGTCCGAGACCGCCGGGCGCGCCGACCGTCAGATAGCCCGCGACCCACGCGACGGCGCTGGCCGCCACGGCAAGGCTCGCCGGGACGGACGTGTCGAGACCCGACAGGACGGCGGCAAAGAGGGTGCCCTGGACGGCAAAGAAGATCATCGCCCGCAGAAGGCAGGGTAGGCCGGTCGCGAGCAGGCGGCGGGCCGGAACCGGCGGCCAAGGGATCGCGGGCAGGCGGCCGGCGAGGGCGAGCGCCCCGACGGTTAGAGCGATCAAGAGGACCATCAGGCCGCCGCCGACGACCGCGTGGCCGTCCCCCGGTACCGGATCGAGAAAGGCCGGCAGCGTCGCCAGAATTCCGTCCGCTCGTCCCGCCGGGTGGAGGTCGCCGGCGGATACGGCGACGGAAAGCGCCAGGGCGCCGACGAGGACCGCGGCGAGCACCAGCACGAGCGACTCAAGGACGAGCGCGGCGACGAGCGCGCCGTGGCTCATCCCGGCGCGGGCCAGCACGCCGTGGCGGGCCGCCAGATGGAGGACGTTGCCGGGGAGATACTTGGCCACCTGGGTGTCGGTGAACGCCCGCCGGGCGACCGGCGGCGCCACGGCGCCGCCGCCGACAAGGTCGATCCCGGCCCGCCAGTTCTCCGCCAGGAGGAGCAGCGCCAGGGCGTGGACGAGCGCGAGGCCGGCGAGCGCGCCAATCTCGTCCGCGCCGACGCCGCGCTCGGTGAGCGACGGCCAGGCGTCGACAAGGGCGACGGCCATGTAGCCGAGCGCCAGGACGGTGAGGAGCGCCGCCGCCGACCGCCCGGCGCGCCGCACCCATCCGGCCGGACCGGGTGTCATGGACGGCTGTCCGCACGCCGGAGCAGCGTGGTTTCGCCGGGGTAGGGCAGCGCCGGCACGAGCCCGCGAAGCCGCTCCGCCACGAAGCCGCGCGCCACGGCCGCCGCGACGGCGGCCCGGTAGCGACGCCGCTCGGAGTTGTCGAGGACGATGAGGCCGCCCGTCGCCAGCCGGTCCACCGCCGCCGCAAGGCAGGCGGCGCGCGCCCGCCCGTCGATCACGATGAGGTCGTAGCCCGGTCCCTCGGACCCGATCGCCTCCACATAGCGCCGGAAGCTCGCGTGGGCCGCCCCCGGCTTGCCGGAGCGGAAGGCCGGGTCGTAGGCCCCGGGCGGATCCGGCGGGCAGAGCCGGAGGTCGACATGGGCGGCCCCGGCGACCACCCGGCCGGTCTCGCCATACCAGGCGGCGTCGTGCTCGATGCTCGTCACCGTGCCGGCCCGGCGGGCGAGCCAGGCCGTGCTGGCACCGCTGCCGTATTCGAACACGGCGGCGCCGGGACGGTCCGCGAGAAAGCGCTCCACCGTCTCGATGGCCCGATAGGTCCACCAGGGCACGTCGAGGGCCACCATGGCGTCGATGTCGTGGATCGCCCCGAGGCTGCCGAGCCAGCGCACGGACCGGCGGCCCGTCCGCCGCTCCAGCACCCGGCCGAGGCCGCTTCTTGCCACCGTGCCGGCCGCCACGCGCACGGCCTTCACATAGGCGGACTTCAGGACGGCGGAGGCGGTGGCGGACATCGGGGAAACCTTCCGTTCAGAGCCGGCAGAGCTGGTCGAGGTCGGCGTTCGGCAGGCCCTTGGCGCGCACCATGGTCTCGCAGAAGGGCCGGCTCCAGGTCACGAACTCCGGAATATCGGTGAAATAGGTTGCGTAGTGGCGGGCGGTGACGGCGGTGCCAACCGTGCCGAAGAGGACGAGGCCGACGGCCAGCCCCCCGGTCGCCCCGCGCCAGGACGCGCCGGTCCGGGCGGCAAGGCCCGTCAGGCCCATGGCGGCGACGACGGCCAGGAGCGGGAAGATCTCCAGCCGGTAGCGGAGCGTCACGGTCGGATAGCTGAGGAGGATGAGAACCGGGATGGCGGCGCTCGCGACCGCCGCCGTCCAGGCGCCGGCCGCCCAGGCGCCTGCCGGCCGCATCCGCGTGGCGAAGCCCACAACGGCGATCGCGAGCCACGGCAGCCACAGCCTGACGACCCCGGCGAACGGGCCTTCCAGCCGGCCGGCGCCGACCGGCGCGCTCAGCGCCGCATAGACCCGCTCCACCACGGCGGACGGCGACATGATGAGGTGCATGAAGAGGTTCGCGGGGATGCGGAGCGGGTGGAAGCGGCCCTGTTCGGTGAAGACGCGCGCGCGGCTCGACGCCGCGTCCTCGAAGGACCAGAAGACCGTGCCGTACTGGAGCGGACCCGGTTCGAAGCTGCCGTGCATCAGGAAGGGGTCGGAAAAGCGCGCCTGATTGAAGAGAAGGAGGGCGCCACCGGCCGCCGCCAGCACCAGCCCAGCGCCGACCGCGCGGCCGACGGCGATCCGCCCGTGGGTTCTGAGGTCGACGAGCGCCAGGATGGCGACGCCCGCATAGAGACCGACCGCCACGTGCGGCCGGGCGAATAGGGAAAGGGCGGCGAGAAGCGCGGCGGGAAGGAGGATCGCGGCCGGCGCCGCGCCGAGATGGGCGGCCCACACCATGAGGGCGAAGAAGAGGCCGCTCGCCGCGTAGGCGACCGCGATCGGCTCGTGGTAGACGGCGGTGTTGGCGGCAAGAAGCAGCCCGGGCGAGACGAACCACGCCAGCACGGACACGAGAACCACCGCGAGCATCGGCGCGCCGGCCGGGCCCGCCGACCGTCGGAGCAGGCGGAGGAAGGCCCACTGGTAGGCCGCCGATCCGACCGCCGCCCCGAGCCAGATTGTGAAGGCCGGCAGCGCCGCGGTCCGGATGTCCAGGAAGGGCACGGCGAGGAAGCGGGGCACCAGCGGCGCGAGGCCGTAGTAGACGAAGGCGCGGCCCGACGGGTCGTAGTGCCCCTCGCCGCCGATCGCCCGGATCGGCACGTCGAACCGCCCGTCCATGAGCGCCAGGGCATAATGGTTGTAGATCTGGCTGCCGCTCGGCTCGCCGGTCGACCAGCCGGCCACGTCGAGCACCAGGAGGGCGGCGGCCGCCATGCCGCAGGCGGCGACCAGGAGGGCGGCGCGCTCAGGCGGCATGCGACGCGTCGGCCCTTCCGGCCGGCGGAGCGTCGCCCGCATCGGCGGACGGGGTCGCGGCGGGCGCGTCCCGGGCCGAGAGGGCGTACTCCACGTGGCGGATCCGCTCCAGGGTCGCCTCGAGCAGGCGCCGGTTGGTCGCGACCGTGTCGCTCAGGAGCGCGATCAGGAGGGTGCCGTAGCCGAGCATGATCAGCGTGGAGCCGAGCACCAGGGACTGCACGTGCCCGTCCCCGTCGCCGGTCGCCCAGAAGAAGAGGAAGCGCGCGATCGGAATGGCGCCGATCGCCGACACCACCAGCCCGAGGGTGCCGAACACCCGGAGCGGGCGATAGAGCAGATAGCTTCTGAGGATGGTGATCGCCTGCTTGCGCAGGAAGACGGTCATCGACCGCGCCAGCCGGGACGGCCGGGTCACCGCGTTGGTGCGGATCGGGACCGACGCCACCACGAGCCCGCGATGGCCGGCCTGGACCAGCGTCTCCGTCGTGTAGCTGAACGGGCTGTGGACGATGGTCCCCATGGCGGCCTCGCGGCTGTAGGCCCGGAAGCCCGACACCGCGTCGCCGATCTTGAGGCCGGAGAGGGTGCTGACGACCGCCGAGCCCATCCGCTGCAGCCGGCGCTTCATCGGCGAGAAGGCCGCCGCGTCGCCCGGGTTGCGGTCGCCCACGACCACGTCGGCGCTCCGGTCCAGGATCGGCCGGATCAGCGCCGGGATCGAGGCGCCGTCATACTGGTGGTCGCCGTCCGTGTTGACGATGATGTCGGCGCCGAGCCGGAGCGCGGTGTCGAGCCCGCGGCGGAAGCTGCGCGCCAGGCCGAGCCGGCCGACGTTCTGCACCACGTGGTCGGCCCCGGCCGCCCGGGCGATCTCGGCGGTGCCGTCCGTGGACCCGTCGTCGATCACCAGGACCTCCACCCGGTCCACGCCGGCGATCGTCCGCGGAATGCCGGCCACCACGGCCGAAAGCGTGGCCGCCTCGTTGTGGCAGGGGATCTGGACGATCAGCTTCAACTCCGCACCCCGCCGCTGCAAAAAGCCTCCATCGCGTGCGGATTTATACCTTCGCAATCCCTTCGGAGCCGTGAATGGGTCGTGTCGCGCGCCGCCGGGTGGCGCACGCTCGTGTCACGGGGCGCGGACGACGGACAGCCAGAGCGCGATGAAGCGGGCGCGGCGGAGCGGGTCGGTGAGGGCGAGGAGCTGGGCGTTGAGGGCGATCGGCCGGATCGGGCCGCGGGCGTCGGCCCGGATGCTCGCCTGCCCGAAGCCGTCGGTGACCGCCGGGTCGATGGCCGAGAGCAGCGCCTCGCGGGCGAGCACCCGCTGCGCCTCCACGGAGAGCAGATAGTCGAGGAAGCGCTCGGCGGCGTCCGGGTTCGGGCTCTGCCGCATCAGGAGGGCGACGCGGCTCACCACCGCCATGAAGTCCTCCGGGTAGACGATGTCGATCGGCGTGCCGGCGGCCTGGCGGGCGAGCGCGTAGGAGCCGAGCACGTTGTAGCCGACGGCGGCCCGCCCGTCCGCCACCGCGTCGATCACGTCGGACGTGCAGCAGAAGGTGAGGAGCCCGCCGTCGCTCACCGCGTCGACGAAGGGCCAGTAGTCGCTCATCAGGAGGGCGTCGAGGCTGGAGGTGAGATAGCCGACGCCGCTCGTCTCCACGTCGTAGGTGGCGACCCGGCCGGCAAGATCCGGGCGGCCTTGGATGAGGGCGGCGAGGGCGGACCGGGTGCGCGGCGCCGCCGCCTTCGGCAGGAGGGTGCGGTTGGTGACGAAGACGAGCGGCTCGAAGGTGAAGCCGAAGGCCTCGTCGCGCCAGCGCGCCCAGTCCGGCAGGCGCGCCGTGGCGGCGGACCGGTAGGGCCGGCTGTGGCCGTCGTTGACGAGGCGGATCTGCAGGTCGGCGGCCGAGGAGATCACCACGTCGGGCGCCGGGTCGAGGGCCCCGCCGACCACCGCCTCGTAGAGGTCCACCGTGTCGCGCTCCAGATAGGTCACGCGCACGTCCGGGTGGGCGGCCGCAAAGCCGGCGAGCAGCGGGTCCATGGCGGAGCGGTCGGTGGATCCGGCGACCACCAGGTCCGCCGCCCGCGCGTCCGCAGCCGCGGTAAGGACGAACCCCGCCGCGAGGGCGAGCCCCGCCACAAGGGCAGTCAGGCACCCCGCGAAGGCGAACGGACGCCGGCGGCCCTGGCGCATGCGCCCGTCCCTTCGCCCGTCCATCGCGCTGCCTCCCCGGAGTGCCGTTTCCGCCGGCGCCGACCGTGGCAGACCGGGTAGCCCGTCCGCAAGAGCCGCCCGCCGAACCGTCCATGACAGGATCCTGACAGGTTGCGGCGATAGGTAGGGAGGATCGGCTGATCGACCGTGGAGGCGGTTCGATCGGGAGGCCGATGTGGAGAAGAGCGATCCCGCCCCCGCGGCCGACGGCTCCCCGACCGGGACCGGCGGCGCGCGTGCCCGGCGATCGCCGGGCCGTCCGACAGGATGGCCGAACCCTTGGGAGGAGAGACCATGAAGTTCGATCGACGTCAGGCGCTGGCCGTGCTCGCGGCCGCCGCGGCGCTGCCGATGACCGCCCGCTTCGCCCATGCGGAGCAGATCCTGGAGCAGGTGCGCTTCTTCGTGCCGGCCAATCCGGGCGGCGGCTGGGACCAGACCGCCCGCACCATGGAGCAGGTGATGCGCACCGCCGGCCTCGTCGGCTCGGCCCAGGTGACGAACGTCGGCGGGGCCGGCGGCACCGTCGGCCTGCCGCAGTTCATCAACCAGTGGGGCGGCCAGGGCGACGGCCTGATGGTCAGCGGCCTCGTGATGATCGGCGCCATCATCGCCAACAAGAGCCCGGTCAACCTGTCCATGGTCACCCCGATCGCCCGCCTGATCGGCGAGACCGAGGTGATCGTCGTGCCGAAGGAGAGCCCGTTCCAGACCCTGCAGGACCTGGTGGCGGCGCTGAAGGCCGACACGGCCGCCGTCACCTGGGCCGGCGGATCCGCGGGCGGCACCGACCACATCACCGCCGGCCTCGTCGCCAAGGCGGTGGGCGCGGACGTCACCAAGCTCGCCTACGTGGCCTATTCGGGCGGTGGCGAGGCCCAGGCGGCCATCCTCGGCAACCAGGTCTCCTGCGGCATCTCCGGCTGGGGCGAGTTCTCCGAGCAGGTGGCCGCGGGCGCCATCCGGGCGCTCGGCATTTCGGCCGAGGAGCGGATCGCCGGCATCGACGTACCGACCTTCAAGGAGCAGGGCGTCGACGTGACCTTCACCAACTGGCGCGGCGTGTTCGCCCCGCCGGACATCACCGACGAGGACAAGGCCAAGCTCGCCGCCCTGGTGGACGCCATGGTGAAGTCGCCCGAGTGGCAGGCCGAGGTGAAGAAGCGCGAGTGGCTGGACGTCTACCAGCCGGCGGACGCCTTCGCGGCCACCATCGACGAGGAGATGACCCGGATCACCGGCATCCTGCAGACGCTCGGCCTCGCCTGAACGGGCGCGCGCGGGCGGCGGCTGAAGGCCGCTCCCCGCGCGTGTCGCCGGCCCTTTCCGACGACCGCGGGACCGCGGCCCGGCGCGCCTCCGTGCGCGCCGGCGCCGCGGGGCCGCGCGCCTCCTCCTCAAGCATCGCGGGAGATCTCCGAGCGCCATGGCCAGCCAGCTTCGCCCCGGCACCGTCGCGGTGTCGCTTGCCGTCCTTTGCACCGGCATCGGCGTCATCGTCACCACGATGGCGGCCCCGACCTCGCCCATGTACGCCAAGGTCGGCCCCACCGCCTTTCCCTATGCGATCGGCGCCTGCCTCTGCGGGCTCGGCGTCCTCCTCTTCCTCGACGCCTGGCGCGGACGCTGGCAGGCGGAAGCGACCGAGCGGCCGGACGAGCGGCTGGACATGAAGGCGGTCGGCCTCGTCGTCGCCGGCTTCCTCGCCGCCATGGCGCTCGTCGGTCAGGCGGGCTTCATCCTCGCCGCCACCGCCCTCTTCACCCTGGCGACCCTCGCCTTCGGCGAGCGGCGGGTGTGGCTGTCGGCGCCGCTCGGTTTCCTGATCGCGCTCTCGGCCTACACGGTGTTCGCCAAGCTGCTCGGCCTTCGCATGGGCGACGGCCTGATCGAGAGGTTGCTCTGATGGACGCGTTCGCCGATCTCGCCAACGGCTTCGCCCAGGCGCTCACCCCGATCACCCTTCTTTGGTGCATGGTCGGCGTCACCCTCGGTACCGCGGTCGGCGTGCTGCCGGGCCTCGGGCCGGCGCTCACCATCGCGCTCCTGTTGCCGATCACCTTCAAGGTGGAGGCCGCCAACGCCCTCATCCTGTTCGCCGGCATCTATTTCGGCGCCATGTTCGGCGGCTCCACCACGTCCATCCTGATCAACACGCCGGGCGAGAGCGCCACCATCGTGACGGCGCTCGAGGGGCACAAGATGGCCCGGCGCGGCCGCGGCGGGCCGGCGCTCGCCACCGCGGCGATCGGCTCCTTCGTGGCCGGCACCTTCGGGGTCCTCGGCATCACCTTCCTCGCCCCGGTGATCGTCGACTTCGCGCTGAAGTTCGGCCCGCCGGAGTATTTCGCCCTGATGGTGGTGGCCTTCGTGGCCGTCTCGGCGGTGCTCGGCGACAGCCGCGTGCGCGGCCTCACCAGCCTCTTCCTCGGGCTCCTGTTCGGCCTCGTCGGCATCGACCTGCAGACCGGCCAGGCGCGCTTCACCTTCGGCCAGCCGGAGCTCCTCGACGGCATCGACGTGATCGTCATCACCGTCGGCCTCTTCGCCGTCGGCGAGACCTTCTACCTCGCCGGCCGCCACTGGATGGGCCGCGACGAGATCGTGCCGGTGGCGGGCTCGCTCTGGATGTCGAAGGAGGACTGGAGCCGGTCCTGGAAGGGCTGGATCCGCGGCACCCTCATCGGCTTTCCGATCGGCGCCATGCCGGCCGGCGGCGCCGAGGTGCCGACGCTTCTCTCCTACTACATGGAGCGGCGCCTCTCCAAGAAGCCCGAGGAGTTCGGCCACGGCGCCATTGAGGGCGTCGCCGGGCCGGAGGCGGCCAACAATGCGGCGGCGGCGGGCGTGCTCGTGCCCATGCTGACGCTCGGCCTGCCCACCTCGGCGACCGCCGCCATCATGCTGTCGGCGCTGCAGAGCTACAACATCAACCCCGGCCCCATGCTCCTGAAGACCCACGGCGACCTCGTCTGGACGCTGATCGCCAGCCTCTATGTGGCCAACGTCATGCTGCTGGTCCTCAACCTGCCGCTGATCGGCCTCTGGGTGAAGGTGCTGAAGGTGCCCAAGCCCTATCTGTTCGCCGGCATCCTGGTGTTCGCCATGGTGGGCACCTACGGGGTCAGCCGCTCGGTGTTCGACCTCGGCCTCCTGCTGGGCGTCGGCGTCCTCGGGCTCCTGATGCGGCTCTACGACTTCCCGACCGCGCCGGTGATCATCGGCCTGATCCTCGGCCCGCTCGCCGAGCAGGAGTTCCGGCGCGCGATGATCACCTCGCAAGGCGACCTCACCGTGTTCGCCACCCGGCCGCTCGCCGCCGGCCTGCTCGTCGCCGCCCTGCTGCTCCTGGTCCTGCCGCCGCTGATCCGCCGCTGGTTCACCAGCCGGCGGACGGGCGAGGCGGCGCTGGAGGGCTAGACCGGCGACCGCCGGTCACTGGAGGGCCAGACCGGCGACCGCCGGTCACTGGGAAGGTCAGACCGGCGACCGCCGGTCACTGGAGGGCCAGACCGGCGACCGCCGGTCAGCGGCTCGCCACGTCGAACTGGCAGACGATGCCGTCCGGCCGGTAGTCGAGCCGGGCGGAGCCTTCCAGCTCGTGGGCGAGCACCCGCTCGATCAGCCGCGAGCCGAAGCCCTGGCGGGTCGGCGGCGTCACGGCCGGGCCGCCGCTCTCGGTCCAGGAGAGCGACAGGCGGTCGTGCGGCAGCACCGCCCAGGCGACCGCCACCGACCCGCTCTCGTTGGAGAGCGCCCCGTACTTGGCCGCGTTGGTGGCAAGCTCGTGGAGCGCCATGGCGATCGGCACCGCGACGCGCGGCGCGATGTCCACGCTCGGGCCGGAAAAGGTGAAGCGGGCCCGGTTGCCGCCCGCGTAGGGCGCCACCGCCTCGGTGACGATGGCCTGCAGGGTGCCGCCGATCAGGTCGTCGCGCATCAAGAGGTCGTGGGTGTTGGCAAGGTTGGCGAGCCGGCTCTCGAAGGCGGCGAGCGCCACCGTGTCCATGCCGGGCCCGCGCAGGGTCTGGCGGGCGATCGCCTGCACGATGGTGAGCGTGTTCTTCACCCGGTGGTGCAGCTCCTGGATCAGCACCTTCTGGCGGATCGCCGCCTGCTTCTGGCGGGTGAGGTCGATGTTGATGCCGACGAGCCGGCCCCCGCCGGGCCGCTGGTCGAGGATGTCGGCGCGGGCGAGCAGCCAGCGCTGGCTGCCGTCCGCATGGATCACCCGGTATTCCATGGTGAACGGGGTCCCGGCGGCGACCGACTCGCGGGCGGTGCGCTCGACCCGGTCGCGGTCGTCCGGATGCACGGTCGAATTGGCCACGGCGGCGTCAAGCGGCGTGTCCAGCGGCACGCCCACGAGGCGGTAGTTGCTCTCCGACCAGGTGTGGGTGTCGGTCTCCGGGTCCCATTCCCAGGTGCCGACGCCGCCCACCTCCTGGGCGAAGCGCATGCGCGCCTCGCTGGCGCGGAGCCGCTCCTCCGCCTGGCGCATGCGCAGGAGCGCCCGCACCGTGGCGATCAGCTCGTCCGGCTCCACCGGCTGGGACAGGTAGGCGTCGGCGCCGCCTTCAAGGCCGCGCACCCGGTGGCCGGCGCTCACGTAGAGCGCCGAGGTCTGCAGCACCAGGATGTCCGGCCAGGTCTCCTTGATGCGCTCGCACACCACGAGGCCGGTCATGTCCGGCAGGTTCACGTCGAGAAGCACCAGATCGGGCCGCCGGCTCGCCACCAGCGCCAGCGCCTCGCTGCCGCTCGCCGCGTCGAGCACGGTGAAGCCGGCGTGCCGGAGCACCCGCGCCTTGGCGTAGCGGTTCGTCTCCGTGTCGTCGACGTTGAGGAGGATGCCGGTCATGGGCTGGTTTCCGTCCAGCCGAGGGCCTCCGCGAGGCCGAGGGTTTCCCTCCGGCCGATGGCCTCCGCGAGGCCGAGGGCCTCCAGGATGGCGGCGCGGTCGAGCGCGCTCTTCGGCAACAGGGCGTCGACGCCCGGCAGCCGGGCCTTGAGGTCGGCCGTGATGGGGTGCGACGTGGCCACCACCACCGGCACGGCTCGAAGGCGCGGGTCGCGGCGGACCGCCGCCAGCACGCCGAATCCGTCCAGCATGGGCATCTCCAGGTCGAGGAGGACAAGGTCCGGCACCACGTCGGCCAGAGCCGAGACCGCCGCCCCGCCGTCCGCGGCCTCCAGGATGTCGATATCCGCCACGTCGCGGAGCGCTTGGCGGACGAGGTAGCGGAAGGCGGGTTCGTCGTCGACCACCAGGACCCGGCGCCGGACCGCCGCGGCGGACGGCGGCCGGTTCTTAGGCGGGGCGATCGGGTCGTCGCCGACGGCCACGGCGGCCGGCAGGGTGAGGCGGAAGAGGGAGCCCTCGCCGACGGCGCTCTCCACGTCCAGGCTGCCGCCCATCAGCTGGGCGAGCTTGCGCGACAACGGCAGGCCGAGGCCCGTGCCCTTCTGGCGCCGCTGCAGCGGCCCGTCCACCTGGCTGAATTCCTCGAAGATCTTGTCCAGATGCTCCGGCGCGATGCCGATGCCGGTGTCGGCGACCGAGAAGACCACCGTCCCGGTCGGGCCGACCGAGGCCTCCACGCGCACGCCGCCCGCCTCGGTGAACTTCAGGGCGTTGGAGATCAGGTTGCGCAGGATCTGGCCGACCTTGCCCTCGTCGGTGCGAAGGCGGGGCATGCCCGGCGCGATCTCCAGCACGAGGTCGACCGCGCTCGTGGTCAGAAGCGGCTTCAGGGCGCCGCGAAGGGCCGCGAAGAGGTCCGCCACGGCGAACACCGTCGGCTTCAGCTCCAGCCGGCCGGCCTCCACCTTGGCAAGGTCCAGGAGGTCGTTGACGAGCTCGGTCAGGCTGTCGGCGGACTGGCGGATGTAGACGACCTGCCGCTCCTGCTCGGCGCTGAGGTCGCCGTCCAGCCGGTCGAGGAGAATGCGGGTGAGCCCGAGGATGGAGTTCAGCGGCGTGCGGAACTCGTGGCTGACGTAGCTGAGGAAGCGGGACTTCAGCTCGCTCGCCTCGCGCAGCTGCTCGGCCTTCTGGTCCAGCTCGGAATAGAGCGCCACGATGCCCCGGTTGGTGTCCTCCAGCTCCCGGTTCAGCCGCTGCAGCTCCTCCTGGCGGCTGCGCAGCTCCGCGAAGGAGAGGACGAGCTCGTGGTTCTGCTCGCGCAGGAGCTCCAGCGCGTCGCCGCCCGGCTCGCGGCGCACCGTCTCGCCGATCTCCCGCATCCGGTCGGCGCCGACGCGGCGGTTCCGCGGCAGGCGCTTCTGCACCAGGATGGCGTGACCGCCCCCCGGCTCGGCCGTCAGGTCGTAGTGGTCCATCAGCCGGCGGGCGGCCGCGATGCCGGACGGACCGCCCCGGCCGGCGGGTTCGGCCGCGGAGGCCTCGGCGATCTCCGGGCGGAGCCGGCCGCGGATCGCGATGGCGAGCGCCTGGTCGGTCTCGCCGCCGTCGATGCGGAAGTCGACCGACCCGCCGCCGCCGCCGAGCGCCGCCCGGGCGAGTTCGGACGTGGCGGCGGCGATGCGCGTCTGGTCCTGGCGGTCGAAGCCCACCAGTTCGGCGATCCGCCGGGCCTGCTGGCGCACCAGCACCAGGTCGGTCTCGCTGTCGAGCGAAAGGGCAAGGAGCGGCCGGGTCATGAGGCTGCGCCTTCGGGCGTGCCGTCGGTCCGGTCCGCGAACGGCCCGGCGACCAGCACCGTCACGTCGTCGCGGCCGCGCGCGTGGTCGCGGTAGAGGAGGGCGGCGGCGACGATCGGCGGCGCCTCGGCAAGGCCCGGGTAGCGGTCGAGGCTCCAGGAGGTGGTGAGGCCGTCGGAATGGAGCACCAGCCGGTCGGCGGCGCCGAACGGCTCGGCGAATTCGGCGAGCCGGTGGAGGGCGAGCCCGGCGGTGCCATTGTGCGAGACGAGGCGGCGCACGCCGGCCGGCCGCACGATGACGCCGGCCACGTTGCCGAGCCCGCAGAAGACCACGCGTCTCGCCTCCCGCTCGATGCGCGCGGTGGCGACCGCCGCCCCGCGGGTCGCCTTCAGGGCCTGATGGGCGATCTCCAGGAGGCGGCGCGGCGCGGTGCCCTCCTCGGCGGCGCGGAACACCCGCACCGCCTCGACCGCCGCGGTGGCGGCGCCGGGACCGTGGCCGAGCCCGTCCGCGACCAGAACCTCGGCGCACCCGCCGCTACCCTGGCGGGCCGCCCAGGCGTCGCCGCAGACCTCCTCGCCGGCCAGCGCCACCGACACGGCGCCGATGGCCGGCCAGGCGAGGCGGCGCGGGCGCGGGCTGCGGACGAGGCGCACCGCCACCGCCGTGCCGAGGCCCGGCCAGGAGGCAACCGCCATGGCGTCGGAGAGGCGGCGGATGGCGCCGAAGCCCTGGCCGGCGCTGCCGGCGGACGAATAGCCGTCCTCTTGGCAGGCCGCCACGTCGGCCATGCCGGGGCCGCGGTCGAGGGCGATCAGCTCCAGGCCGGCGCCGGTCTCGTCGGCAAAGAGCGCGGCGAGGATCTCCCCGCCGCCGCCGTGCTTCTTCAGGTTGGTGGCGAGCTCGGTCGTCACGATGGCCACGCGGCCGGCATCCGTCTCGGAGAAGCCGCCGCTTTCGGCAAGCGCCACCGCGCGCCGTCGGGCGTCCGCCACGTGGCCTTCGGCCTCGACGGGCAAGGTCTGCATCATCCGGATTTCCAGCGCGCGATCATGATCCGCGTGCCGACGCCGACTGCGGATTGGATGGAGAACTCGTTCGACAGGCGTTTTGCTCCACTGAGACCGAGGCCGAGGCCGCCGCCGGTGGTGAAGCCGTCCTGCATGGCGCGGGTGACGTCCGCAATGCCCGGCCCCTCGTCCTCGAAGGTGACCCGGACGCCGCGTCGAAACCCCTCCTCGATCACCTCGACCCGGGCCGTGCCGCCGCCGCCGTAGTCGAGCGTGTTGCGGGCGATCTCGCTCGCGGCCGTGACGATCTTGGTCTGGTCGACGAGCCCAAGGCCGATCCCGACGGCAAGGTCGCGGACCTTCTGGCGAACCCTCACGATGTCGTCCGAGGTGCGGATCTCCATCGTGTCAGAGGATGTCACCGGCATCGAAGCCCTCCGCGCCGGCGATCCGCTCGCCAAGAAGCGCCATGCCGCGCTCCACGTCGAGCGCCGTGGCGACCCCCGTGAGGGTCAGGCCGAGCTCCACCAGGGTGATGGCGACGGCGGGGCGCATGCCGACCACGACGGTGCGGGCATCGAGCAGGCGGGACACCGCCGCGATGCTGTCCAGCATGCGGCCGATGAAGCTGTCGACGATCTCCAGGGACGAGATGTCGATGAGGACGCCGCGCGCGCCGGTCTGGGCGATGCGGGTGGTGAGGTCCTCTTCGAGGGCCATGGCGAGGCGGTCCTGCATGTCCACCTGGATGGTGACCAGGAGCGCGCTGCCCATCTTCAGGATCGGGATGCGGTCCATCGGCGCGCCTCAGCCTTGTGCCGAGGCGGCCGGGCGGGCCGGCACCACCGTACGGCCGATGCGCCGGAGCGCCACCGCGAAGGCGTCGGCGAGGGTCGCCTTGGACACCACGTTGAGCTCCACGCCGAGGTGCACCATGGTCTGGGCGATCTGCGGCCGGATGCCCGAGATGATGCAGTCGGCGCCCATCAGCCGGGCCGCGGCCACGGTCTTCAGGAGGTGCTGGGCCACCAGGGTGTCGACGGTCGGCACGCCGGTGATGTCGATGATGGCGATCTCGGCCGAGTGGTCGACGATGGACTGGAGAAGGTTCTCCATCACCACCTGGGTGCGCTCGCTGTCGAGCGTGCCGATCAGCGGCAGCGCCAGCACCCCGTCCCAGAGCTTCACCACCGGGGTGGAGAGCTCGGCGATCTCGCGCTGCTGGCGGATGATCACCTCCTCGCGGCGCTTCTGGTAGGCCTCCACCGTGAGGAGGCCGAACTGGTCGACGAGGACGGAGGCCTCCACGCCGATCTCGGCGGCCGCCGCCGGATCCAGCCCCTCGGCCCGGGCGATCGCCTCGTGGAGCGGCCGCTTCAGCGAGAACACGAAGGCGGCCGTCTCGCTCGGCGAGAAGCCCTGCATGGCGCGCGTACGGGAGATCTCCGCCAGACCGTCGCGCAGGCGCCCGTAGGCGGGCGCCTTGGCGTCGAAACCGGCCTCGCCGATCGCCGCGACCAGATGGCCGAGCATCTCGCGGGCCTGGGTCTCCATCTCCATGGCGGTGATGCGGCCCTGGCCGACGGTGCCGGCCGCCTTCAGCGCGCCGATCCAGGCGGCGAGGATGCGGTCGCGGTCGGCCGCCAACAGAGCGGCGAAGCGGGCCTGATCGGGTGACGCCATGGGGCGCGTGCCTCTTCTCTTGGATCCGGACCAGACCTTGGCGGCCGGATGATGGGTCTCATGGTCGACAGGAAGGAACGTCCGCAGGACGAGCCGCGACGGCTCCGTCCGGCCACGGCCGACGACGCACGCCGTCGTTGCCCGGCTTTGCCTGCAACTGCCCCCTCCCGCCGGCGGGTGCGATGGGCGCACGCCGACTGCAACCGAACGCGCGGCCGAGCCATAGGTTCCGCCATCGGCGCCGGGTGCTGCCGCGCCGCACTTGCGGGGGGCGCCCGGCCGCGATCGCCGGCTTTGTCGTTGCCATGGGGAACAAGCCCGTCCCGGCATCCGTTCAGCAGGAAAGGCGGACGACGGCGGACGCCACGGGGCGGCGCATGGCCATGCGCCATGACGCCGCCCTCATCGGCAAGGAGAAGACCCATGGCACAGGGATGGATCGGTTCGGCGGCAGCCCGGATACCCGCGGCCCGGAGCACGGCCCGGCGGGCAGCCGCGGCCATTGTCCTTGCGGCGGCGGGGCTTGCCGGCTGCGTCGCGGTGCCGGTCGCCGGCCCGCCGGGGCCGCCGCTCGGGCCCGGCCCCGGTCCGATCGACAGCCCGATCTACGGCGGGCGTCCGCCGGTCGGACCCGGCTGCGTGGCCGAGCGGGCGCGCTTCGCCCTCGGCGAGCGGGCGTCTGGCCGGGTGATCGATGCCGCCGGGCGGCGCTCGCGAGCCAGCGAGGTGCGGATCGTCCGGCCGGGCGACTTCGTCACCCGCGACTACCGCTCGGACCGGCTGACGCTCGAACTCGACGGGCGCGGCCGGGTGGCGGCGGTGAGCTGCGGCTGAGCGATGACGACGACACCCTCGAAAGAGAAAGGACTGCGGTCATGGTGAAGGTGATCCAGGTCGGGCTCGGCCACTGGGGCTTCGACTGGGCGCAGAGCGTGATCCCGACCGTGGAGAGCGTCGACATGGTGGCCTACGTGGACGGCGCCGCCGAGGCGCGCGACCGGGTCGCCACCATGCTGGGGGTGGAGGAGGGCCGGCTCTACGCCTCCCTCGACGCGGCGCTCGAGGCGACCGACGCCGACCTGGTGCTCGCCACCCTGCGCACCGAGGCGCACCATCCGGTGGTCCGCCAGGCGCTTCTCGCCGGCAAGCACGTGATCGTGGAGAAGCCCTTCACGACCACCATCGCGGAGGCGCGCGAACTCGTCGACCTTGCCGCCGAACGCGGCCTCGTGCTGATGGTCAGCCAGAACTACCGGCACTATCCGGCGCCGCTCATGGCCGCCGATCTCATCGCCCGCCAGGCGCTCGGCCATGTGAGCCTCGTCGGCATCGAGTTCCGCCAGCACGCGCCGACCATCGGCTACCGCTACTGGGACTTCCCCGATCCGCTCCTCGCCGACATGTCGATCCACCACTTCGACCTGATGCGCATGGTGCTGAAGGACGAGCCGCGGGCGGTCTCCTGCCGGACCTGGAACCTCCCCGGCAGCCCGTTCGCCAACCATCCGGTGGGCGTCGCCACGGTGGAGTTCTCCGGCGGCACCATCGTCAGCTACCGCGGCTCCTGGATGAGCGGCGGCGCCTCCACCGCCTGGGCGGGCGAGTGGACGATCGACTGCGACGGCGGCGAGATCTGGTTCACCTCGCGCGGCCACGGCCACGAGCGGTTCGCGCGCGACAGCGTGGTGCTCCGCCCGCGCGACAAGCCCGCCGAGCGGCTGGCGCTGCCGGACGTGCCGCACTTCGACCGGGCCGGCACCCTGGCGGCGGCCGCCGAGGCGGTCGCCACCGGGCGCACGCCGCCGGGCTTTTCCTCCGGGGCCGACAACATCCGCAGCCTGGCGCTCATGCAGGCGAGCATCCTCTCCACCCAGCGGGGCGGCGACTGGGTGCGCATCGACGAGGTGCTGCCCGATCCCCCGCCGATCTGAGATCGGACCGATCCGAAGAGGCGCAGCCGAACCGCGCCCGTTTCACGTTTCCTTAACCAATTGGGACCAGCTTCAACCTTAAGGCTCGTTAACGGCACGACGGCCGGACCGGTGCTCGGGCGGGGCGGACCCGCCCCGAAACCGGCCCGGTCCTGGCCCGGACCCTCGCCGGCCAGAGCGCCTTTTCGATCGGACGGACACGTCGGATCGAAAAGACATCGCTCCAGCTTGAAGAGCCTGGAGCATTCTCACGGAGTAGACCCATGGTCTGGACCGCCTTCCTCTCCCTCCTGACCGTCTGCTACGGCACTGTTGCCGCCGTCTTCCTGGCGAGCACCGTCGCCGAACTCACCGCCAAGGGCCGCAGCCTGCCCGTCGCGGTTCTGATCGCCCTGCCGGTCGCGGCCGTCTGGCCGGTGACGCTCGCGGCCGCCCTCCTCGCCATGAACGACACGCCGAAGCGTTCGGCGGCCCGGCGGATTGCCGTGCATCCGCCGGGCCTCACGCGCCGCGTCTGATCGAAAGCACGCGCCGCGTCCGATACGAGGCGCGCGCCGCGTCCGGGCCTTCCTGCCGCCCGACCTCACGTCCCGCCGAGACCCCTCGCGCCTTAGAGCAGTCTCCGATCAAGTTGAAAGACTTGATCGATGGGAGAATGCTCCAGGCATTTGACTCTGGAGCGTTTTCCGACGTGACGAATCCGGCAGGTCGGAAAACGCTTGAGGGGATCAGAAGCTGACGACCGTCGCGCCCGTGCCGACCCGGACGGCGCCCTGCGGCGGTGGCGGCGCGCCGGGTCCGACCGGCGTCAGATCGATCGTCTTGTCGGCGCCGGGCGCAAGCGCGAAGGCGTCGTCGGACGGACGCCAGCCGGGCGCGTCCACAGTCAGCCCCTCCGCGTACCGGTCGACCGAGAGCACGAGGCGGGGGTGCGCGCCGTCGAGGTCGAGCCGTGCCGTACCGCTGACGGGCCCTGTCCGCACGGGGGCGATCCCGCCGGGCCGGTGATGGGCGTCGGCGAGCACCGCTCCGGTGGCGGCGTCGCGGAGGCGCACCACCGTCACGTCGTGGGCCGGCGGGCCGAACCGGTAGGCGTAGGTCACGTCGAAGAAGGCGCCGATCAGCGCGTAGGCGTCGAGCGTGCGGCTCTCCCGCGCCGCGAGCGGCGCCGGGGCCCTGCGGGCCACCACCGGCACGGCGCCGTCGCGCAGGCACGCGATTTCCACCACCGTGTCGAGGGCCGCGGCGGTCTCGTTGACGAGATGGATGGCGAGCCCGTTGGTGCCCTCGTCGGTCAGCGCCACCTGCACCGGACGGAAGGCGCGCTTCAGGGCATACCAGGCGGGCTTCGGCCGGCCGGTGGCGTCGATCACGCCCCAGCCGGCGCCCGGCACCAGGTCCATCAGGGTGAACACCAGCGCGCCGCCGCAGCCGGACCCCGGCCGCCGCCACTCGGCGAACGCTACCTCCATGACGGCGCCGGTGACCCGGCGGGAGAGGTCCAGGTAGCGCGCCGGGTCCTCCCGTCTCAGCCGCGCCGGGTCGAGGCCGTGAAGGAGGCCGAGGTAGGTGTCGCGCACGTCCTCGAAGTCCCAGGAGGCCGCGAGGTCCCGCGGCACCGCCGCCTTCCAGGCCGGATGGTGCACGGCCGGCTGGGGCAGGTGCGCCTCCAGCGTTGCCGCCGCCGGCACGTTGGAAAAGGCGAGGCATTCCGCGGCGAAGCGCACGTTGGCCCGGCGGAGGTCGTCGAGGCCCCGGCCGTAGGCGCCGACGCCGTAATAGTGGGCGATGCCGCGCCCCGGCACGAAGGGGAGCGCGCCGCCGCACGGAGCGTTCGGCACGTAAGGCACGTCCGGCCGGCGGTCGGCGGCAACGCCCTTCAGCACCGTCTCGTAGAGCGGCGACAGGGCGGCGGCCGGCGGCAGGCCGAACATGGCGGCCTGCTGGTAGACCTCGCTGCCGCCGCAAAGGACCGCGAGCGAGGGCGCGGCCTGCACCGCGCCGAGGAGCGCCTCCGCCTCCGCCACCGCGGCGGCGACGAAGGCCGGGTCGGCGGCCGGATAGTCGAAGTTGGCGAACATGAAGTCCTGCCAGACCAGGAGGCCGCGCTCGTCGCAGAGGTCGAAGAAGGCCGCCGTCTCATAGGTGCCGACGCCGGGGATGCGCAGCATGGTCATGCCGGCCTCGGCGGCAAGGTCCACGAAGGCTGCGTAGGCGTCCCGGTCGCCGGAAAGGCGCACGATGTCCGGCGTGGTCCAGACCGCCCCCCGGCAGAACACCGGCTCGCCGTTGACGCGGAGTGCGAAGCCCTCGCCGTCGGCGCCCCGGTCCACGGCAAGCGTGCGGAAGCCGACCGTCCCGAGATCGATGCGGGCGGGGCCGGCGTCGAGCGCAAGCGTGTAGAGATGCGGCGTGCCGTGGGTATGCGGCCACCAGAGCCGGACCGGGTCAAGCCGGAGGCTCAGCGCCAGCCGGCCGTCCGGGCCGACGGTGCCGGTTGCCGTGCCGTCGCCGCAGGAGAGCGTGGCGTCGTCCGCGCCGTCCAGCGTGCAGGCAAAGTCGAGGATCCCGGCCGAGCCCTCCAGCCGGGTGGCGACCGCAAGGTCGCGGATCGCCACCGGCCCCCGGCGGGTGAGGGTCACCGGCCGGTAGGGGCCGACCGGGTGGATCTCCGGGCACCAGCCGGGCATGTGGCCGAGGAGGCTGGTGCGGACGAGGCGCAGCCCCTGGGCGGGGATCATCTGCGGCCGCCAGCGGGCGCGCGGGCCTTTGGCCGCGAGCGCCGGGCCGAGGGCGCGGAAGACGATCGCGATCTCACTCGTTGCCTGAAGGTCCACGTCCACCGCCGCGGGCACGAACATGGACCGGCTCAAAAGCACCGGCACGGCGTCGACGAACACCTCGGCGAGCGTGGCGAGCCCGTCGAAGGCGAGGCTGAACCGTCCCTCCACCCCGGGCCGCACCCGGTACCAGGCGTCGACGCCGGTGAGCGGCATCGGCGCCGTCCGGGAGAAGCGGCCGGCGGCCTCCAGGGCCGCCGCCACCGTGCCGGGCACGATCGCCGGGATCCAGTCGTCGAGGGCCGCAGCCTCCGCCGGCCCGGCTGCGGCGCCCGGCGGCGACAGCGCCAGCGTCCAGCCGTCGGTGAGCGCGATCCGCGCGTCGGTGGAGACGGAGACGACCCGGGCCATGCGCGCCGTCAGCCGTATCGGCGGGTAAGCGTCGTCATCAGGGCGTCGTGGTGATCGGCGATCGGCGCCAGCCCGGCGGCAAGTCCCGCCACGCGCCGCCGGGCGACCGCGCGGGCCACCTGGAACTGCACCGCCTTGGCGCCGTCCGCGATCGCCCGCGCCGCCGCGATCCCGTCGTCCGGGCCGCCGAGCCAGGCGAGGTGGTCGGCCAGCAGCTCGAAGTTTGCGCCCAGCTGGCGGAGCGTGTTGAAGGCATACTTGTGGAAGGCCCCGAACGGCCGGTCGGCGAGCGCCGCCACGTCCGCCTCGAAGGTCGCCGCGAAGGCGCGGACCGGGTTCGCGGCCGGCCGCAGGCCGATGTGCCGGCGAAGGAGGCCGGTCGCGGTGTCCTTGAGGCCCGCGAGGGCCACCGGCCGGTCCGGCCGCTTAACGAACTCCGCGTAAGGCAGGAAGGGCGCCGCCTCGGACCGGTCGGCGGTGCGGAACAGGCCCTCGAAGTCCTCGCCGGAAAGCGTGAAGACCCCGCCGTTGTGGAAATAGTCCATCGACCGGGCGGCGAGGTCGATCCGGTTCACCGCCACGGTGGTCTTGCCGTGCTCGGTCCGGTAGCCGACGCCGCGGGTGTCGGGCAGGTGGAAGCCGTCGAGCTCCATCAGCACCAGCCGGCCGCGCGCCGCCTGGACGGCGATGTGGCCTTCCGGGGCGTCGAAGATGGCGAGCTCCTGGACGCGGAGGCCGAAGAGGGCGGCGAGATCCTCCGTCGGGATCTTGAAGAAGGTGAACTGGTCGCCCTCGAAGTCCTCCGCCACGGTGAAGCCGAGGGCGGCCTCCGGCGGCAGGTCCATGGCGGCCAGCACCTCGATCCAGAGGTCCACGTAGCAGTTGGTCTCCGGCCAGATGCGGTCGGCCGCGTGCAGCCGGTGCGGCCGGTGGGCCGCCGGATCGAGCCCGGGGAAGACCGCGGGGGCCGGCCCGGCCGCGGCCTGGAGCAGCGGCCGGTTCATCCCCACAGCACCTTGCGCACGGCCGACGGCCAGGACTGCACGTCGGTGCCGTGGTGACGGAAGAGGGCGATCGCCACCCGCTCCAGGCCGAAGCCCACGCAGGCCGTGTGCGCCACCGCGCCGTCGGCGGTCTCGATGCCCCAGGTGCGGCCGAAATGGTCCTGGTGGTAGTTGAAGGAGAGGCAGGCGGTGGGCGCCTCGGTGCTGTTGACCGGCACCAGGAGCTCGAACTTCAGGCCCTGGTCGCGCTGGTTGTTCTTCATCATCCGCCCGGCGCGGCCGAAGAAGGGGTCGTTGGCCACGTCCACGTGGAAGGGCAGCTCCAGCATCTCAATGAGCTTACCCCCGCGCTCCAGCCAGTCGGCGCGGAAGGCCACCACCTGGTCGGGGGTGCCGGCGCGCACATATTCGCGCATGCGGAAGAGCTGCATGCGGGTCGGCTCCACCGAGGGCTCGTGGCGGAAGCAGTAGGACTGCAGGTCGAACAGCGCGCCCTCCGGCTTCAGGACGCCGCGGTTGGCGATCAGCGGGTAGAGCGGGTAGCAGGCGGCCGGCGTCAGCACCACGTCGGTGGCCTTCTGCTGGCCGGTCCAGTCCTCGCCGGCGGCCAGGCACTCCATCAGCTGGGCGTGGCCGTGGTCGTCGCCGCAGAAGCTGTGCACGGTGCCGGCGAGTTGGGGGAAGCTCTTCAGGTAGCCCGAGCGCTCGAAATGGGCGCGGTTCATGGCCGGCGGGAAGCGCACCACCTCGGCCTTGTCCTCGCCGCCGAAGGCGGTGACGAGGGCGTCGAAGCGCGCGATCACGTCCTCGAACACGCCGGAGCGCCCGTAGAGGCCGTCGATGCCGGTGGAGAACAGGATGCCGCTGTCGAACAGGCGGTTGAGAAGGCTCGTGGTCTCTTTCATGGGGATCATCCGAAAAGCCCGACGTCCTGCCGCTGCACGAGCAGCAGGTTGGCGGTGTTGCCGAGGATGCGCTCGTTGCTGACCATCAGGCGCGCCGAATGGGCGTCGCGCAGGTGCCGGCCGAGGCTGTAGGGCGTGCCGTTCTTGTAGCCGAGGATGCCGCAGACCAGGAGGCACCGGTCGATCACGTCGAGGATGCGCTCCGACGTCTCCACCTTGACCATGTTGATGTCGACCGCGAAGGACACCGACGAGAGCGCGTCCGGGTCGGCCTTGGCGGCCTCGAAGCGCTCCATGGCGGCAAGCACCGTGGAGCGGATGGAGTTCAAGGTGGCGGTCGCCTCGGCGAGCCGGAGGGCGCCGGGCGGGGTGGTCTGGGGCGTCTTGCGGGCCTCGGCGCGCACGAAGGCGCGGGCCCGGTTGACGGCGTCCGTCGCGATGCCGAACCAGAGCGCGCTCCAGAGGATGTGCGCGTAGGCGAGCATGGACTGGGCGGCGATCTCGGCGAAGGGCTTCGGGATGATCTGCGCCACCGGCGCCGCGCCGCGGAACACGTAGCCGTTGGAGCAGGTGCCCCGCATGCCGAGCGTGTCCCAGGTGGAGGTGCGCTCCAGCGTGTAGTCGCCCTTGAAGAAGACCGCCATCACCTGGTCGGTGGTCGGCGCCTCGCCGTTGGCGCGGGCCGTCACCATGATGCCGTCCGCGTCGTCGCCATAGGAGATGACGGTCGCCTGCTTTTCAAGCGTGAAGCGGTCGCCGGTGCGCTCCACCGCGCAGATGGAGTTGCGCATGTTGCCGCCGATGCCGCCCTCGGTGGTGGCGGAGGCGATCAACAGCTGGTCGGCGGCGATCCGCTCCAGGGCGCCTCGGTGCCAGGGGCTGTCGAGGCCGTGCTCCACCAGGGACGACACCTTGATCTGGTGCATGGCGAACACCATCGCGGAGGCCGAGCAGGCCTGGCCGAGCACCGTGCAGGTGTCGGCCACTGCCGCCAGACCGGCGCCCTCGCCGCCGAGGTCCTCCGGGATCATGGCGCCGAGCAGGCGTTCCGCCTTCATGGCCTCCACCGCCTCGCGGGGAAAGCGCCCGTCCCGGTCCACCGCGTCGGCGTGGCGGGCCGCCACGGCGGCGACCCGGCGGGCCCGTTCGCGCAGGCGGCTCGGCGTGAAGTCGCCGACCGCGTTCATGCGGCCGCCTCGCGCTCGGCCACCAGCTCGGTCACCGCGTCGGTGATGGAGCGGATGCTGGCGAAGGTGCGGCGGTTCAGCATGCGGTCGGGGAACTCGATCTCGAACGTGTCCTCAAGGGCGAGCATCAGCTGCACCGACGCGAAGGAGGAGAGGCCGGCGCCGTAGAGGTCGGCGTCGTCGGCAAGGGTGGCCACGTCCACCGGCAGGCCGCCGTGGCTGGCGAGGAGGGTGCGAATGTCTGCACTCATGCGTTGTATTCCCAGGCGTCACGAACGAAAGGACCAAAGAGAGGCAAGAGCGTCGGCGGGCCTTGCGGCGGTCGGCGCCCGGACAGGCGAAAGGCTCAGGTGGGCGGGGCGGAGCGGGCGGCCGGGCCCGGATAGGGCGCCGGGGCCTCCGCGCCGGGGTGGGGCGCGGGCTTCGGCGCCTGCAGGCGGTCGGCGAACCCCATCAGGCCGGCGAGCTTCGGCCGGATCACCGCGCCGTCGATCACCTCCAGGTCGCCGGCCCGGTTCAGCGTGTGGAGCTTGCGCCCGGGCCAGCTCGCCGACGGGCGGACCCGGCCGATCACCGTCTGGGCGAAGCCCGTCTCGTCGAGCCGGGTGATCTCGGCGAGCGTGATGGCGGCCCCGTAGCCGTCGGTGCAGTCCTGCACCGGGCGGAACAGGCGGCCGTCCCGCCGCACCATGGCGCCGGCGGGGCGGGCAGTCGCCACGTCGACCAGGATGGGGTTGCCCGGATGCGGCGCCCAGGGGCCGAACAGGGTGTCGGCGCTGTAGATGGCGAGCGTGTCCGAATAGCCGCCGGTGCCGTCGCGCTCGGCCGCCAGCATGTAGAGCCGGCCGCCGTGACGGACGATGGTGGCGTCGCCGAGCTGCCGGCCCTCCAGAAGGGTCGCCACCTTCTCCCAGCGGTGCGGGAAGTCCACGCAGCGGTAGACGTCGAGCCGGTCGGCGAGCGAACTCTCCGGCAGCATGTAGAGCGCGCCGCCGTCCTCGAAGAGGAAGGGATAGGACAGGTGGAAGGGCGCCTCGATCACCGGCACGGCCGGGCCGGTGGGTCCATTGCCGTCGAACGGCACGGCGGCGATGAAGCCGCGCCCGACCCGGTGGTCCAGCCCTTCCACGAACACCGCCGTGCGGCCCTGCCAGGTGGCGGCGAAGGGATCGGCGTAGAAGCACTTGCCCGGGTCCGGCAGCACGCGGAACGGAACGCCGTCGGTGTCGCCGCGCTCCATCACGCCGGGGCCGGTCACGTGGCGCCAGCCGACCCTCCAGTGGGGTGCGTGGCAGCAGAGCCGGTAGAGCGTGAGCGCGGCGGTCGCCGCGAGGGTGCGCGCCGCATAGGGCAGGGCACGGCCGGCGCGGGCCGTCGCGGCCTCCGGGGGCGGCAGCGGCCGGTCCGGATCGCGCAGGCGCGCCACCAGGAGGGCGGCGAGGCGCGTGGTGGCGGCGTCCATGCCGCCGCCGATGCCGACGGCGGTCTCCCGCGAGGGCCGGCCGCGTTCCAGGGTGAGGCCCCCGTCGAAACCCCCGTCGAGGTCGCGGATCTCGAAGGCCGGCATGTGGCCGGCAAGCAGCGGGCCGATCAGCGCGTCCTCGCCGAAGAGGCCGTCGAAGGCGACCGCCAGCGTGCGCGCGCCCGGCCGGGCCGCCGGCGCCGCGGAAAGGTCGATGACGATGTTCGGCCGGTCCAGGCTGCCGACGGGCGGCAGGGCGTCGAGCGCGTCCGGGTCCGCGCCGAGCGGCCGGTGCCGGCGGAGGAGCATGCGTTCCAGGTCGAGCAGCAGGCCGACCGACCGCACCGGCGGCCTGCGGTCGGCGTCGATCAGGCGGACGGCGAAGCCGGCGTCGAGCAGCCGCCGGGCGAGATCGGCGATCCAGCGCCGCCGCCGGGACGGGTCGACCGCGAGGGCCACCATCATGGGCGCGACCCCGTGGGCAGCACGGCGCGCATGGTCTCCACATAGGCGTCCACCATGGCGTCCACCGAGTAGCGGCGCTCCAGGCGGCGGCCCGCGGCGCTGATCCGGCCGGCGAGGACCGGATCGCCGAGAACGTCGTCGACGGCCTTGCGGAAGGCGGCGGTGTCGTCGACGTCGACGAAGACGGCGGCGGGCTCGCCGTCGCTCGCCAGCACCTCGCGGAGCACGGAGAGGTCGTTGGCGATCACCGGCACGCCGGTCTGGGCCGCCTCCACCACCGCAAGCCCGAAGGTCTCGCCGAGGGAGGGGAAGACGAACACGTCGAGGCCGGCGAGGAGCACGCCGACGTCCGCCGGCGACAGCTCGCCGAGGAAGGTGACCCGATCGGCGACGCCGAGCGCGGCGGCGAGCGCGCCGAGCGCCTCCCGCTCGGCGCCCTGGCCGGCGACGGCGAGATGCCAGCCGGGCCGCTCGGGCAGGAGGCGGATGGCGGCGTCGAAATGCTTGGTCGGGTGCAGCCGCCCGGTGGAGCCGAGCAGCGTGACGCCCGCCGGCAGGCCGAGCGCCGCGCGGGCGTCATCCTTGCCGATGGCGAGCGTCTTGTTCTCGAAGCCGTGCGGGATGGAGATGATCCGCCGGCGATAGGAGGCCGGATGGCGGCTGTAGTCGGCCAGGGTGGCGGCCGAGTTCACCGTGATGGCGTCGTAGACGCCGACCTGGCCGAACAGCCGGTCGAGCACCCGGATCGGCTTCGGCGTCACCGCCTGGGTGGAGACCTGGTTGGCGATCACCGGGGCGCGGCTGACGAGCCGGGTGGCGGCGGCGCCGACCGCGTTGCCGAAATGCTGGTAGGTGACCACCACGTCCGGGTCGATCCGCCGGATCGCCTTCATCAGCCGGCCGAAGAAGCGCAGCATGCCGATCGGGCCGTTCGGCCGCACCGGCTCCACATAGGTGGTGCGCGGCTGGCCGTCGTAGGCGGCGGTGCGCCGGTAGAAGAAGAGCGTGTGCACCTCGAGGCCGCGCCGGTCGAGACCGGCCGCGAGCAGGCGGGTGATCTCCTGGGCGCCGGCGCCCTCCGCCTGGGTCTGCACCAGGAGGACGCGCAGCGGACGGGCGGCCGCGACGGTGCGGGACGTCGCGTCGGCCGCCGTCAGGGCGGCGTCGGCGGGGCCGGCCGCGGACGGCTCGACAGTGTTCAAGGTCATCGCTTGTCCCTGGGCTGATCCCGATCGGCCGAGGGGTGTCGCGCGTCACCGGGCGCGGGGATCGCCTCTCCAGGCGGACCCCAGCGCAACTCCGGCGAACGACGCCATCAGCCCCATCGCGAGGACGGAAAATAATGCCTCTTCTTGAAATAATCCATTGACGAGCACGGTTAACAGACCAAACGCCGCCAACCCGAAGTGTCCGTTCATAGTTTTGATGTAAAGTCGCCATGTCATAAATGACAGCGCCGCGTAGAATACGAGCACGAAGACGCTGGCGACACCCATCTGATAGATCAACACGCCGATAGAGCTTTCAATCGCATAGGGTGTATAGCCGTTTCGCTGGGCATCCTGCCATTGTTCGGGGGTCATCTGGGCATCGAGATTGCCGCCGCTGCCGATGCCCCAGCCGATCGGCTGCTCCAGGAAGCCGTTGAGGCCGCCCATCAGGCCGAGCACGTGGAAGTCGCCGCTTGAAAGGCCGGTGAGCGTGTTCAGCGACGCATAGAGCACGAGCACCCCGAGGACCGCGCCGAGGCCCGCGACGGCGCCGAAGAGCCGCGTCGCGGTCCAGCCGCCCAACACCATCAGGATGACCACGATGGCGCCCTTGGCGCTGGCGAACACGAGGAGCGGCAGGAGCAGCAGCGCCACCACGAAGCGGCGTGCCGCCAGCAGATAGAGGAACAGGAAGGCCAGGCAGTAGCCGTAGCTGATGGCGTGGATGTTCGGCCCGAACAGCCGGTCGATGGTGATGCCGAACTCGGAAAGGTAGGCGGTGTTGAAGAGGTCCACCGAGAAGCTGTCGGTGATGTCCTTGTAGACCTTGCCGGTGGTCTCCAGCGTGTGGATGAAGGCGCCGGTCTGGCGGAGCGGCTCCACCGAGAGAGTCCAGAACGAGCGACCGTTGGTGAGCGCCAGCCAGGCGTCGCGCGACAGGAACTCCAGGTAGCCGAGCGCCACATAGGGGATGGCGAGCAGCATCAGGGTGCGGCCGAAGTCCACCCGCTCGCGGGCGGCCGTCAGGAGGCAGATCTGGAAGAGGAGGATCGGCAGGGCGAAGTTGCGGGTGTAGATGATGGCCGCCTGCCCGTTCGCCGCCACCCCGGCCACCATGTAGAGCCCGATCACCACCAGCACCGCCACGGAGCCGAACACCAGCCGGCGGATCGACGGGGTGTAGTGGTTTGCCTCCAGCACGAAGCGGCAGAACACCACCAGCCAGAAGCCGACCGTCAGCATGAAGCCGTAGCCGCGGATGAAGGAGAGGTCGTCCGGCGAGGTCAGCCCCGGCGACAGGATGGAGACGATCAGCGTCTGGAAGAAGGCGTTGAACAGGATGGCCGACGGCAGCACCCGCGGCCAGGCGACGGCCAGCCCCACGGCGAGCACGAAGGCCATCAGGATGGCGAGGGGCTTGGAGACGAGGTGCAGCGAAAGCGGCACCACGGTGACGAGCGCGGCGACCGCCAGCATCCCGGCGGTCTCGGCGATCAGCGAGGCCGTGCGGGCGTCGGCGGCGCCCCGCGAGACACGCAGGAGGCGCGGCGGTCCGGTCCGTTCAGTGGTGGTGGAGGCGGTGACGCTCATGGGTTTCGCCAGAAGACCTTTTTTACCATGCGTCCACGTTTTCTATGCCGACCTCGGCAACTCTCCGAGTTTCGCAGGCGCCGACAAATAAATATAAAAGATATGATACATAGAAAAGCGGCTTCTGGAAGTCAGTCGCGTCAGGGAGGCCTTTCATCAGATGACGGCGAGTACGAAAGCCGACTGGGAAAGCCCGCTCATCTCGCAAGGGGCGGACGCGCCGCTTGGCGCGGGGCTGCCGGGACTCATCGATCCCGCGGCCGCGATGGCGTTTCTGCGTCGCAACCTCCTGCGGATGCTCGGGATCGCCACGCTGACCTTCGGCCTTCTGGCCGCCGCCTACATGGCGCTGCCCGCCACCTACACGGCGACCGCGCTCGTCCTCGTCGATCCGCGCAGCCAGCGGGTGCTCCTTTCCGAAGAGGTGATCCCGGGCATCGGCAGCGACACCGCCGCGCTGGAGAGCTATGTGGCGGTGGCCGCCACGGAGGACTTCCTCGCCCCGGTCGCCCGCGGGCTCGGCATCCTCGACGACCCCGAGTTCAACAAGCCCGGCCTCCTCGGCCGGGTGCCGACCGAGCGCGACGTGCTCGGCGCTTTCCGCAAGCGGCTCTGGGTGGAGCGGCGCGGGCTCACCTACCTCGTCTCCGTCAACTTCACCTCCGCGGATCCGGACAAGGCCGCGAAGGTGGCCAACACCGCCGCGGAGGCCTTCGTCACGCGCCTCGCCGAGCCGCGCCAGGAGGCGACCGACGACGCCGCCGGCTGGCTGGAGCGGCGGCTGGAGACCTTGCGGGCGGCCGTGGTGGCGTCCGAGCAGGCGGTCGCCGAGTATCGCACCGCCAACCGGATCGTCGACACCGGCCAGGACACCACCGTGGACGGCCGCCGGCTGACCGACCTCAGCCAGCAGATCGCCCTTGCCAAGTCCAACGCCGAGCAGGCCCGCGCGCGCTACGAACAGCTGCGCACCGAGCGGCCCACCGACATGAACGCCAACCCGGCGGAGACCGGCCTCCTCGCCAGCCTGCGCGGCCAGTATGCCGCCGAGCGGCAGCAGGCGGCGCAGATCGCCCGCATCTACGGCGATCGGCATCCCCGCTTCGCCCAGGCCAATTCGCGGCTCGCCACCCTGGAGGAGCAGATCGGCCAGGAGATCCGCCGGCTGGTGGCCGATAGCAAGGCCAGCTTCGACGCCGCCGAGGCCCAGTACCAGGCGCTCGAGGCCGAACTCGCCCGCGCCGAGACCCGCGCCACCACCACCGCGGAGGCGGGCGTGCGCCTGCGCGACCTGGAGCGCGAGGCGGCCGCCAACCGCGCCCTCTACGAGCAGGTGCTGACCCGCTACAAGGAGACGAGCGCCCAGCGCAGCCTCTTGCCGAGCGACACCCGCATCGTCTCCAACGCCACGCCGCCGACCCGGTCCAGCCGGCCGAGCCCCGTGCTCGCCGCGCCGGTCGGCCTGTTCGCCGCGCTGCTCGCCGGCCTGATGGGCGCCATCCTCATCGACACGGTCACCCGCGGCGTGCGCAGCCCCGAGGAGGTGGAGGCGCTGACGGGCGTGCCCGTGGTGGCCGAGGTGCCCGCCCGGGGTGTCGGCGGCAAGCCGATCGCCGTCAACGCCGGCACCGACCTCCGGCGGCAGCTGCGCAAGATGGCCGAGATCTTCCGCAAGATGGCGGGGCTGCGGCCGGGCGCCCACGTGCTCGTCTGCGGCCTCGGCGACACCGGCGCGGCGACCGCGGTGGCGACCTCGCTCGCCCGCCAGGCCGAGCAGGCGCGCCTCTCCGCCCTGGTGGTGCTGCCGGATCCGCCGAAGAAACGTATCCGGGGCCGCAAGACCTCCATCGACCCGACGCTCTTCGACGTCCTTTCCGGCGACGCGCCGCTCGACCGCGCCGTGCGCGACGACACCGGCACCGGCACCGGCCTCGTGCAGGTGATGAACGCCGGCTGCCCGGCGGGGGTGCGCCTTGCCGAGCTGGTGCGGCACCCGGACTTCTCCCGCCTCTCCGGCGTCGGGCGCCGCCGCTACGACCTCGTCTTCGTGGTGGCGCCGGACGTGGAGGACGATCTCGACGGCGACCTGTTCGACGCCGTGGTGCTGGTCGTCGCCTTCGACCGGACCAAGCCGGCGGACCTGCAGACCGCCGCCGGTCACCTCAGGCCCTCTGGCGGACAGCCCATCATGGCGGTGCTGCACGGCCTGCCATGACCGGGTTGACGCCGGCCGGCGTCTGCCGCCTGAGGTTCGACTTCGCGCCGCCGGTAAACCTCCGGTTTTGCTGCGCCGCAGGACAACAGAAGGAAAGCCTATGATCTGGCGTGTGTATTACAAAGTTTGAGGGCAAGGCGGCATTTGGTCGAATCCCCTTATCCCGCTCTTTACCTGACACGAAAGTCATGGCCGAAATATAACGTTTATTATATGCATGGCGCCCATAAGTCGTGCCGTAGCAGGATGGATGCGTTCATGAGTATTGCGGAACGCGGGCAGATCGCCCCCACGGGAACGGACTTCGCCCTCGACCGGCCTCACGGCTCCGGCGATCTCGCCGGCGTTTGGCCCGTGTCCGTGGTCGGCGGACTGCCGATCGCCGCGGTGGACCGGGCCCGGTCCGCCGACGATCTGATCGCCTTGGCGGTGGACCGTCGGGACAGCGGCCGTCTGCCGCTCTACGTCACCTCCGCCAACGGACAGGTGGTGGTGCTCGCCGACCGCGACGCGCAGTTCCGGAGCCGGCTTCTGATGGCCGACGCCATCCACGCGGACGGCATGCCCATGGTCCTCCTGTCGCGCCTCTTCTGCCGCCGCGCCCTGCCGGAGCGGGTCGCCACCACGGACTTCGTCCACGACGTGTTCAGCCGGTCCGGACCCCACGCGGTCCGGCACTATCTGCTCGGCGCCACCGCCGACGTGATCGCGGCCGCCGCCGCCAACCTCCGCGCGCTCTACCCGGACGTGGAGATCGTCGGCGCCCGGCACGGCTACATCAGCCCGGAGGCCGAGGCCGAGGTCTGCGCCGAGGTGGCCGCCCTCAAGCCCGACTTCCTGTGGATCGGCATGGGGGTCCCGCGCGAGCAGGACTTCATCAGCCGCAACCTTTCGCGCCTGGCCGGCGTCGGCGTCATCAAGACCGCCGGCGGCCTGTTCGACTTCCTGTCCGGCCGCAAGCCGCGGGCGCCCGGCTGGATGCAGACCCTCGGGCTGGAATGGCTGTGGCGCGCGCTCCTGGAGCCGCGCCGGCTCGGCTGGCGCTATCTGGACACCAACCCGGCCGCCCTTCTCCTCATCATCACCAGGAACCGCTGACAGGTGCGCCGGGGGCTTGCCGCACCGCTCCTCGCCGCCCTGATGGCGGCGGCCCACCCGATCGGCGCGGCTGCCCAACCGGCCGGCGAGACGGCGCCCGCCACGACACCCGGCGCCGCCTGCGCGGCCCGGTTCCAGGTGCCGGCCGACCGGCTCGCCCGCCTCGCCCGCGGCTACAACCTCACCGGCTGGATCGACGTGCGCGACGAGCGCGAGCCGGACGCCGAACTCCTTCAGGCGCTGCGCCGCGCCGGCATGACCCACGTGCGCCTGCCGGTGCCGGCGGAGGACCTGATGCCGGCCTTCGCGACGGCCGAACGCACCGCCGCGCGCCTCCGCGCGATCGCGGCCGTTCTCGACCGCATGATCGCCCTCGACACCGCGGTGGTGCTCGACCTCCACCCGGGGGGCGATCTGGCGCGGCTCTACGCCGAGGCGCCGGACGCCGCGCTCGGCGAGATCCTTGCCGCCTGGGACCGGCTGATCCCGCTCGTGGCCGCCCGGCCCGCCGGCCTCGTCTTCCCCGAACTCCTCAACGAGCCGCCGACCACGCCGGAGCGCTGGGACGGCGACGCCCGGCGGATCGCCGCGCACCTGCGCGCCGCCTTGCCGGACCACACGCTGGTGATCGGTCCCGCCGGACCCCAGCGGGTGGAGCCCCTCATGGGGCGGCCGCCGGTGGAGGACGCCAACACCGTCCAGGCGATCCACTTCTACGACCCGATGGCCTTCACCCACCAGGGCGCCACCTGGATGGGCGACGATCCGCACGCCGCCCTTGCCGAGGTGCCCTTCCCGGCGGCCCCCGGCGATCCCGCCCTCCGCCAGGCCCTCGCCGGCATGCGCCTGATCGGCCGGCCGGACGCCGCCGACCTCCTCGCCCGCTCCTACGAGGCCCCGTGGGACGCCGCCCGCATCGCCGCCGTGTTCCGGGACGTGTCCGTCTGGAGCGCCCGGACGGGCCTGCCGGTGGTGGTGGGCGAGTTCGGCGTCCTGCGCTTCGCCGCGCCGCCCGCCGACCGGGCCGCCTGGATCCGCGCCGTGCGCGAGGCGGCCGAGGCCGCCTGCATCGGCTGGACGCACTGGGAGTTCCGCGACGGCTTCGGCCTCGTCGACCCGCGCACCGGCGCGCCCGAACCCGCCGTCATGGACGCGCTCGGGATGAAGTGACGCGCGGCCGACCCGGGCGCGGGTCTTGATGGCGCTGCCCGATCAGGCTGCCCGATGTCACGAACCCGACGTCAGGCGGCCGGCCCCGGCGCCGGCACCGGGTCGCGCGGCGGCAGGAAGATGCCGATGACCGACGGGTCGATGCCGACCTTCACCCGGCAGAACAGCCAGAAGCCCACCGACAGCGGCACCGAGACCGCCACCACGGCGACCGCCGCCCCGACCGTGCCGTAGGCGGGGGCGAGCAGCACCAGCGCGGCGGCGCGGGCGAGCACGGAGAAGATCAGCACCCGCGAATAGACGTTCTCGTAGCCGGTCATCAGCATGATGCCGCCGCCGGGGCCCATCAGGGCCGCGAAGGCGGTGCCGATGGAAAGGATCAGCAGCGTCGGATAGGCGGAGCGGTAGCTCTCGCCGAAGAGGCCGAGCAGCGGCTCGCCGGCCACCACCACCACGAAGGCGAGCGCGCCCACGAGGGCGAGCGCCACCAGCATGACCTTGGCGAGGAGGTTCTGCACCTCGCGCATCCGGCCCGCATAGTAGAGGTTGGCGAAGCGCGACGACGAATAGCCGTGAAGGCCCGTGGCGATCATCGGGAACACGTTGGCGAGCCGCGCCACCACGAAATAGGCCGCCGACACCGCCGGCGACGTCACCGCGCCGATGATGATCACCTCCGCGTACTGGCTCGCCGCCTCGCCGGCCGCCGACGACACCATGCCGATGGTGCGCCGGCCCCAGGCCCGCGCCTGCATCACCGGGCGGGCGCGGCGGACCTCCGGCGCCATGCCGCGCAGCACCAGGGTGGTCTGCACCGCGGCGGCGATGAAGGCGCCGAGGGTGGCGCTGGCGAAGAAGGCCGTGACGGCGTCCTCCGGGTCGACCGCGATCACCACCACGAACACCACCACCAGGATGATGCGCCAGGTCAGCTCCCGGTTCGGCTCGGCCACCGCCACGCCCGAGATGGCGCGCGCCGAATGGGAGGCGTAGTGCAGGAGAACCTGGGCGAACAGGAAGGCGGAGGCGGCCGCGATCGGCCCCGCCGTGGTGGGCACCGGCAAGAGGTGCGTCTCGTCGAACGGGGCGTGCACCACGCAGAAGAGCGCGAAGGCGAGCGCCGTGACGAGCCCCGACACCGCCGCGACCCGCCAGCCGAACAGATAGGCGCCCCAGCTTCCCGCCGGATCGTCGTTGCCCTGCGTCTCGGCCCAGTTGCGGATGATCAGCGTGTCCTGGCCAAGGACGCCGATGACCGCCAGGAAGGCCACGATGTTGAAGGTCACCGCCAGATAGCCGAACGCCTCCATGGACATGGAGCGCGCCGCCACGGCGAACACGAAGAGCGCCAGGACGGAGCCGAGCACCTTGATGGAGAGGGAGAACAGGGCTCCGAGCATGGCCGGATGAAGGCCGACGCGCTCGGCGGCGGCAAGTATGCTGGCGACCACGCGTTCCGCTCCGCACAACCATGGCCGACGCGCCGGGGTTCAGTCCCGGGCGATCGGGCGGGGTAAAAGACACCAAGCACGACACGTCCCGACAGGTCGGGGCTTGTCGTGCGCAGGCAAGCCCGAACGGGCGCCGGCCGGTCCGGCCGTGGCGTGCATCACGGCCGGACGAGTCCGACCGTGATGCACGGATTTTTAGTTCGGCACCGCTTTCCGTCGGACGGAGACCGCGGCCCGCGGGCGCGTCGACCAGGATGGATCGGCAGCCTTGCCGACGATCCATCCTGGTCGAGCCCCCCGGCGCCGGCAAGTGACGCTGCCGGTTTGGTAAGATATAGCCTGCATATATACGAAAAGTTGGTTGATAGGACGGGCGAAACACGGGACGTCGACGTCCGATCGAGCAAACGTGATCTTGGAATCGTGCATGTCTCTCACCCTTGAGTTGCCCGAAGCGTCGAAGACTTCTCCGCTGGCGGACGGCGCGCCCGGCCTGCCGGTGGCCTTCGGCGGCTGCGCCGGCCTGTTCCATCCGGCGGGCGGACGCACCGGCGTGCTGATGCTGGGGCCGTGGGGGTTCGAGGACGCCTGCACCCGGATCGGCTGGCGCCGTCTCGCCGAAACCCTGGCGGCGCGCGGCTACCCGGTTCTTCGCTTCGATCTGCCGGGCACGGGCGACAGCCTGGACCCGCCGGCCGACGCCCGCACCCTCGCCGCCTGGCGGCGCGCGCTCCGCGACGGCCTCGGCACGCTCGGCGTGCTCGGCCTGGTCGATCAGGCCCTGGTGCTCGGCCTCGGCCTCGGCGCCGACCTAGCGGTGGAGGCCGCCACCCTCACGGCCGCGCCGGGCGCCGGGCCGCTGCCGGGCATCGCCGGCCTCGTATTGGCCGCGCCCGTGATGGCCGGGCGGGTCTATGCGCGCGAACTCGCCGCCTGGGCCGGCATGATGCAGGCCTCCGGCAGGGCCGCGCCCGCGGACGAGGGCCTCGTCGTCGGCGGGCACCGCATGGCCCCCGACCTCCTGGCCGACCTGAAGAGCCTGTCCACCGTGGCCGCCGCCACGCCGGTGCCGCACGTGATCATTGCCGAGCGCGGCGACGGCGCGCGCGAGAAGCCGCTGGTGGAGCGCTACCGGGCGCTCGGCGTTCCGGTGGAGACGATGCCGCTTCAAGGCTTCGACGGCTGGGTCAGCGACCCGACCTCCGCCCTCGTGCCGGAGGCGGCGCTGGCCGCGCTCGCGCTCCGCCTCATGGCCGTCGTGCCGCCCGGTCCCGTCCGGGGCGGGCGCAACGACGGGGCGCCGGACGCCCGACTTGCCGGCGACGGCTTCGTGGAAGTGGCCGAGCGCTTCGGACCCGACGGCCGGCTCTACGGCGTGCGTTGCCTGCCGGCGGACCCGTCCGCCGGGCGCGCGGACCCGTCCGCCGGGCGGGCGGACCCGGTGGTGGTCTTCCTCAACTCCGGCCGCGACCCGCACGTGGGCTGGGGCCGTTCGGCGGTCGAGCACGCCCGCCGGCTCGCCCGCGCCGGCACCCCGTCCTTCCGGCTCGATCTCTCCGGCATCGGCGAGGCGTCGTCGGACCCGGCGGCGCCGGCCGAGCCGCTCTACTCCGACGCCCACCAGGGCGACGTGTCCGCCGCGCTCGCCCACCTCGCCGCCGCCGGCCACGGACCGGCCGTGCTCGTCGGACGGTGCAGCGGTGCCTTTGCTGCGCTCCACGCCGGCGCTTTCGAAGGCGAAGCCGCCCGTGTCGGGGCCGTGGTGGCGGTCAATCCGCTGCGCCTCGTCTGGGATCCGAAGGAGCGGGTGGAGGACGCGATCCGTCACTCCTTCCGGTCCGCGTCCACCTACCCGCGCCAGCTCCTCGACCTGATCCTCGGCCGCCGCCGCCAGCCGGTGCCCTGGGCGCGGCTTGCCCGCGACCTGTCGCGCCGTGTGCTGGAGCGCGCCGGCAGCAGCCTGGAGCGTCTCGCCGGGCCGCTCGCCCCGAAGGAGAGCCGGTTCCGCCGCGCCCGGGCGCTGTTCGACACCCTATCGGCGCGCCGCATCCCGGTGCGCCTCGTCTACAGCGCCGACGACGGCGGCCTCGACGAACTCGCCATCCATTTCCGCAAGGGCGGGCGCGGCCTGAAGCGCCATCCCCTGGCGACCATCACACTCGTGCCGGACGCCGACCACAACCTGACGCCGCGGGCGGCCCGCGACCGGCTGCACGCGGTGATCGAGGAGACGGTCGCGACCGTGCGGCGCGCCGGCTGATCCAGGCTCCTGATATCGGGCTCTGGAAGTCCCGCCGTGTCCGACTTTCCGGCGCCGGGCGTCAGTCCGGCGCGACCGGCTCAGCGCGGCGGGGTGCCGTTGAGGGCAAGCACGTCGCCGGCAAGATAGAGCGAGCCGCAGATCAGCACCCGCGGCGCCCGCTCGTACTGCCAGCCCTCGCCGAGGAGCCGCATGGCCTCCATCGGGCCGTCGACCGCCTGCGCCGAGAGGCCGGCGGCCCGGGCCGCCTCGGCCAGCGCCTCCGGCGCCCAGGCGGCTTCCGACTGCGGAATGGGCACGGTGAAGACGTGGCGGACGAGGCCCTTGAAGGGCGTGAAGAAGCCGGCCGGATCCTTGGTGGAGAGCATGCCGGTGACGAGGAAGAGGGGCCGGGCGAGCCGCTCTTCGAGGTCCGCCATGGCGCTCGCCACCACCTCGCCGGCACCCGGATTGTGGCCGCCGTCGAGCCAGACCTCGGCGCCCTGCGGGGCGGCGGCCACCACGGCCCCGTGGGTCAGCCGCTGCAGCCGGGCCGGCCAGTCCACCGTCTCCAGCCCCGTCTCGATGGCGGCCGTCGAAACGTCGAGGCCGCTTGCCCGCACCGCCGCGATGGCGGTGCCGGCGTTCTGGATCTGGTGCCGGCCCGGCAGCCGCGGCAGCGGCAGGTCCAGGAGCCCGTCCTCGTCCTGGAACACCAGGCGGCCCTGTTCCTCGTAGGCGGTGAAGTCCTGGCCCCCGACCTTGAGCGGCCCCGCCTTCACGTCCCGCGCCACCGCCTCGAACACCGCGCGCACGCTGTCGAGGTTGGGGCTGAGCACCACCGGCCGGCCGGCCTTGACGATGCCGGCCTTCTCGAACGCGATCTTCTCCACCGTGTCGCCCAGGAAGGCCTGGTGGTCGAGCGAGATGGAGGTGATCACCGAGACGAGCGGATCGTCGATCACGTTGGTGCTGTCGAACCGCCCACCGAGGCCCACCTCCAGCAGCACCACGTCCGCCGGCGTCTCGGCGAAGAGGAGGAAGCCCGCCGCCGTCAGAAGCTCGAAGAGGGTGATGGGTTCGGCGCCGTTCGCCACCTCGGCCCGGGCGAGAGCGTCGGCGAAGCGCGCGTCGTCCACGAAGGCGCTGGCGCCGGGCCCGGTGGCGAGCCGGTAGCGCTCGTTGTAGGAGACGAGATGCGGGGAGGTATCCGTGTGCACCCGAAGACCAGCCGCCTCCAGGATGGCGCGCAGGAAGGCCACGGTGGAGCCCTTGCCGTTGGTGCCGGCCACGTGGAACACGGGCGGCAGCCGCCGCTGCGGGTTGCCGAGGGCGTCGAGCAGCCGGAGGATGCGCGTCAGCGTCAGGTCGTAGCCCTTGGGGTGCAGGGCCGCGAGCCGGTCGATGATGGCAAGGCTTCTGGACATCAGGCGGTTTCCGACGACAGAGGAGGCGCACCCGGTTTGGTCCGTGGCGCCGGCGGACCGATACAGCGGTTCACCGGCAGACGCCACCGGAGAAAACGCCGCTCCCGCGGGGGGTGCGGGAACGGCGTCCAGTCCGGTTTCATACGCGCGGCCGGCCCGATCGGGGCCGCGTCGGCCCCGCTTTCGCACCGGGGCGCGTCACTCCGCCGCGAAGGCGGGCGCCGCCGGGGCCGGATCGGCCGCCTCGCGCGGGATCGCGGCCGTCTTCGGGCCGAGCAGGCGCACCAGCCGGCCGAGGGTCGACCGCAACTGGTGCCGGTGCACCACCATGTCCACCATGCCGTGGTCGAGCAGGTATTCGGCCCGCTGGAAGCCTTCCGGCAGCTTCTCGCGGATGGTCTGCTCGATAACCCGCGGCCCGGCGAAGCCGATGAGGGCGCCCGGCTCGGCGATCTGGATGTCGCCCAGCATGGCGTAGGAGGCGGTGACGCCGCCCATGGTCGGGTTGGTCAGCACCACGATGTAGGGAAGGCCCGCCTCGCGCAGCATCTCCACCGCCACCGTAGTGCGCGGCATCTGCATCAGCGACAGGATGCCCTCCTGCATGCGGGCGCCGCCGGAGGCGGTGAAGAGGATGAAGGGCGTCGCGCGGGCCACCGCCGCCTCCACGCCGGTGATGATGGCCTCGCCGGCCGCCATGCCGAGCGAGCCGCCCATGAAGTCGAAGTCCTGCACGGCGGCGACCACCGGCGTCGTCTCGATCCGCCCGGCGCCTACCAGCACCGCGTCCTCGCGGGCCGTCTTGGCCTTGGCGTCCTTCAGCCGGTCGGTGTAGCGCTTCTCGTCGCGGAACTTCAGCGGATCCTGCGGCACGCCGGGCAGCGCGATGGTCTCCACGGCCCCGTCGTCGAACAGGAGTTCCAGCCGCTTGTCCGGCGCGATCCGCATGTGGTAGCCGGAATTCGGCACCACCCACTGGTTCGCCTCCAGGTCCCGGTGGAACACCATCTCGCCGGTCTCGGGGCATTTCACCCAAAGGTTCTCCGGCACCTCCTTCTTCGGATAGATGAGGGAGCGGATCTTCGGGCGGACGACGTTGTTGATCCAGTTCATGGGGGGCGGGTCCCTGGTCCGGTGCGCCGCGTCAGCGCCCTTCGGTTTCGACGCGCCGACAAGCGTCGCGTCTTCGGTCTCGGCGCGCCGGCGCGCCACGCTTTCGGGCCGCCGCGCTTCCGCGCAGATGCGTCTTCGATCGGAATTCCACAAGGGCACGGCGAAATCAAGGCTCGGGGCCGGCAGGTCCCGGCATCAGCCCCCGCGCCGTCGACCCGGTCGGCTCCCGCCGCCTGTCCGGCCCGCCTAACCCGTCGGCTGCAGGCGGACGGCGCGCACGCCCGCCGAGAGCGCGCCGACGAGGTCGGCGACGGCGGCGACGGTCTTCACCGTCGCCCGGCCTTCCCCGTCCAGGCTGTCGCGCACCGCGTCGACGAGGGCCGAGCCCACCACCACGCCGTCCGCGTTCGCCCCGATGGCGGCCGCCTGGGCGGGGGTGCGCACGCCGAAGCCCACCATCACGGGCAGGTCCGTGTGGCCCTTGATCCGCGCCACGGCCGCCGCCACCCGGGTCGGATCGGCCGAGCCGGCGCCGGTGATGCCGGTGATGGACACGTAGTAGACGAAGCCCGAGGTGTTGGCGAGCACCGCCGGCAGGCGCCGGTCGTCGGTGGTCGGCGTGGCGAGGCGGATGAAGGAGATGCCGGCGGCCAGCGCCGGCACGCAGAGCTCGTCGTCCTCCTCCGGCGGCAGGTCGACGATGATGAGCCCGTCCACCCCGGCCGCCTTGGCGTCGGCGAGGAAGCGCTCCACCCCATAGGAGTAGATCGGGTTGTAGTAGCCCATGAGGACGATCGGCGTGCCGTCGTCCTCCGCCCGGAAGGCCCGCACCATCTGGAGCGTCTTCGCCATGGTCTGGCCGGCCTTCAGCGCCCGGAGCGTCGCCGCCTGGATCGGCGGACCCTCGGCCATCGGGTCGGAGAACGGCATGCCGAACTCCACGATGTCCGCCCCGGCCTTGGGCAGCGCCTTCAGGATGGCGAGAGAGGTCTCCGGGTCGGGATCGCCGGCGGTGACGAAGGTGACGAGCGCCGGCCGGCCCTCGGCCCGGACGGCGGCAAGGCGCGTGTCGATCCGGGTGACGGGGCGTGTTTCGGAAGGGGACATCGCGGACCTCACAGAGCGTAGCCGAGCATCTTGCCGACGGTGAACACGTCCTTGTCGCCGCGCCCGCAGAGGTTCATGACGATGATCTGGTCCTTGTCCATGGCGGGTGCGCGCTTCATCACCTCGGCGAGCGCGTGGGCGGGTTCGAGCGCCGGGATGATGCCCTCCACCCGGGTGAGGAGCTGGAAGGCCTCCATGGTCTCCTCGTCCGTGATCGGCACGTAGGAGACCCGGCCGGTGTCCTTCAGGAAGGAATGCTCCGGCCCGATGCCCGGATAGTCGAGGCCGGCCGAGATGGAATGCCCCTCCAGGATCTGGCCGTCGTCGTCCTGCAGGAGATAGGTGCGGTTGCCGTGCAGCACGCCCGGCCGGCCGCCGGTCAGCGAGGCCGCATGACCGTTGTGGACGTCGATCCCGTGCCCGCCCGCCTCCACGCCGACGATCGCCACGTCCTCGTCGTCGAGGAAGGGGTGGAAGAGCCCGATGGCGTTGGAACCGCCGCCGACGGCCGCGACCAGCATGTCCGGCAGCCGGCCTTCCGCCGCCAAGATCTGCTCGCGGGTCTCCTTGCCGATCACCGACTGGAAGTCGCGCACCATGGCCGGATAGGGGTGCGGCCCGGCGGCGGTGCCGATCAGGTAGTAGGTGGTCTCCACGTTGGTCACCCAGTCGCGGAGCGCCTCGTTCATGGCGTCCTTCAAGGTGCCGTGGCCGGCGGTCACCGGGTGCACCGTGGCGCCCAGGAGCTTCATGCGGAACACGTTCGGCGCCTGACGCTGCACGTCGGTCGCCCCCATGTACACCTCGCACGGAAAACCGAAGCGGGCGCACACGGTGGCCGACGCCACGCCGTGCTGGCCGGCGCCCGTCTCGGCGATGATGCGCGTCTTGCCCATGCGCCGGGCGAGCAGGATCTGGCCCAGGCAGTTGTTGATCTTGTGGCTGCCGGTGTGGTTCAGCTCGTCGCGCTTGAAGTAGATCTTGGCGCCGCCCAGATGGGCGGTCAGCCGCTCGGCGAAATAGAGCGGGCTCGGCCGGCCGGTATAGGTGGCGTGAAGGCCGTCGAGCTCCGCCTGGAAGCTCGGGTCCTTCTTGGCGGTCTCGTAGGCGGCGTCGAGCTCCAGGATCAGCGGCATCAGGGTCTCGGCCACGTAGCGGCCGCCGAAGATGCCGAAATGACCGCGCTCGTCCGGTCCGGTGCGGAAGGAATTGGGCTTCACGGTCATCGGGTCTCTCCTTCGCCGCCGGCCGCGCGCCGGCCCGCCTCTACGGCGGCCATGAAGGCGCGGATCAGCGCTTGGTCCTTGACGCCCGGCGCGCTCTCCACCCCGGACGAGAGGTCGACGCCCGCCGGCCGGACGGCCGCGATCGCGTCGGCGACGTTGGTAGGCGTCAGGCCGCCGGAAAGCAAGAAGGGCGTCGCCGGCCGATGGTCGGCCAGCAGAGACCAGTCGAACGGGGTGCCGAGCCCGCCGGGCCGGGTGGCGTCCTTCGGCGGCTTGGCGTCGAGGAGAAGAAGGTCCGCCACCCCGTCGAACCGGCCGGCCGCGACGAGGTCCGCCGCCGACCCGATGCCGACCGCCTTCATCACCGGCCGGCCGAACCGAGCCCGCACCGCGGCGACGCGCTCCGGCGTCTCGCGCCCGTGCAGCTGGATCACCTCCGGATCCGCCGCCCCCACGAGAGCGTCAAGCAGCGCGTCGTCCGCGTCCACCGTCAGCACCACGATCGCCGCCCGCCCCCGCGCGTGCCCGGCCAGCGCCGGCAGCGCCTCCAGCGCCACATGGCGCGGGCTCTTCGGGAAATGCACGAACCCGACCGCATCCGCGCCGGCACCGACGGACCAGTCGATGCTCTCCGGCGTGGAAAGGCCGCAGATCTTGGCGCGAGGCGGAGTGATGAGCGGACGTGTCATGGCGGGCTTGGTGCCATGGCGCGTTCCGGCTGTCGAGGGGGCATCAATCCCGCACCACCCCCACCGGCGCGGCCTCCAGGTTGAAGGCGGCGGCGAGAAGGGCTTGGGTGTAGGGGGCCTGCGGGTTGGCGAACACCGTCGCGGCCGGGCCGGCCTCCACCACCTTGCCGTGGCGCATGACCACGAGGTCGTTGGCGAGGGCCTTCACCACCTTCAGGTCGTGCGAGATGAACAGGTAGGCGAGCCCGTGCCGGCGCTGCAGGTCGCGGAGGAGGTCCACCACCTGGGCCTGGACGCTCATGTCGAGGGCGGAGGTGGGCTCGTCCAGCATCACGAACTTCGGGTTGAGCGCCATCGCCCGGGCGATGGCGATACGCTGGCGCTGGCCGCCGGAGAATTCGTGCGGATAGCGGTGGCGGGTCTCGGGATCGAGGCCGACCTCTTCCAGCGCATGGATCACCCGCCGCTCGCGCTCGCCCGCCGTCAGGTCGCGGGCATGGACGAGGAGGCCCTCGCCGATGATGTCGGACACCGACATGCGCGGGCTGAGCGAGCCGAACGGGTCCTGGAACACCACCTGGATGTCGCGCCGGAGCGGCCGCATGGCGTTGGACTTCAGACCCTGGATGACGCGGCCCGTGAAGGCGATCCGCCCCTCGCTGCCGATGAGGCGGAGAAGCGCCAGCCCGAGGGTGGTCTTGCCGGAGCCGGATTCGCCCACGATGCCGAGGGTCTGGCCGGCCCGCACGGTGACCGAGACGCCGTCCACCGCCTTGATGTGGCCGACCGTGCGCTTCAGGAAGCCGCGGCGGATCGGGAACCACACCTTCAGGTCCTCCGCCTCCATGACCACCGGCGCCGAGGCGTCCGCCGCCGGCGGCTCGCCGCGCGGGGCGGCGGCGAGCAGGTGGCGGGTGTAGGCGTGCTGCGGGTCGGCGAACACGGCGCGCGTCGGGCCCTGCTCCACGATCCGCCCCTTGGTCATCACGCAGACCGTGTCGGCGAAGCGCTCCACGATGCCGAGGTCGTGGGTGATGAAGAGGATGGCCATGCCGAGCCGGCCTTGAAGCTCCTTCAGGAGCTTCAGGATCTGCGCCTGGACGGTGACGTCGAGCGCCGTGGTGGGCTCGTCGGCGATCAGGAGGTCCGGCTCGTTGGCGAGCGCCATGGCGATCATCACCCGCTGGCGCTGGCCGCCGGAGAGCTGGTGCGGATAGGCCGAGAGGCGGCTCTCCGGGTCCTGGATGCCGACCTCGGTGAGAAGCTCGATCGTGCGGGCGCGCGCGGCCTGTTCCCTGAGGCCCTTGTGGATGGCGAGGATCTCGCCGACCTGCCGCTCGATGGTATGGAGCGGGTTGAGCGACGACATCGGCTCCTGGAACACCATGGTGATCCGGTTGCCGCGCACCTTGCGGAGCGCCTCGTCGGAGGCCGTCAGCATGTCCGCGCCGTCGAAGAGGATCTGCCCCGACGGATGGGAGGCGGCCGGATAGGCGAGGAGCCGCACGACCGAGAGCGCCGTCACCGACTTGCCGGAGCCGGACTCCCCCACGATGGCGAGCGTCTCGCCCTTTTTCAGATCGAACGACACCCGGTCCACCGCGAGCGTGGTGCGCCCGGCCTGGGTGAACGCCACGGAGAGGTCGCGGACGGAGAGGAGGGGGGCGGTCATTCGGCGGCAGCCTTCCGAAGCTGAGCAATCTCGTCCAGGGACGGTCGGGCGATGATCATGACCGCGTCGTTCATACCCGTCCCGCCATACGAGGCGTTCCAGGTGAAGGATCCTGTGAGGCCACGGTCGGACGTCAGAAAGGATCCGCAGCCGGTGGCAAGACCCGTCGCCAGATGGATGGCGTCCGGCAGCTTCAGGCCTTTGCGGTCGCCGCGCAGGAAGGCCGCCGTCACCAGGACATCGGCCGTAATTGGGCGGATGTCCAGTGTCGTCGTCCCGTTACGCAAGCACCCGGTGTAGAGGTCGATTGCCGGCCTGTTGCCCTCGGCGGCAGGTCGGACGAGGGCTTCGCTGAAGGCGAGCGCGCTGGTGACGCAAAGCGGCTGTCCGTCGAAATCGACCGCCACCATCAGGTCGACGAGCGCGAATGCAAGGTCGTCCTCCCGTTCCAGGGCGTGGATCAGCACGTTGGTATCCAGGTATATCCGGCCGGCCGGCATCAATCGTCCCACTCATCCCGCAGCGCCCGAACGTCCTCGACGGCAGCCTCGGCGGTTCGACCGTCTCCCGTGCGGACCCGCCGGTAGCGCGCCAGCGCCTCGATCAGGTCGGCTGCGCGCGGGGTCGGATCGGCCTCCTTGACAGTGACCGTGACGATCGCGTCTCGCGAAATGTCGCCCAGGATCTCCACCGGCAGGCTCGCGGCCGGAACATTGTGTCGAACCACCACCTTGTTCATCGCCTCATCCCTCCTCACCGGAACGTCTTGCGCGGG
>NZ_MSIG01000023.1 GCF_001927285.1 Mongoliimonas terrestris
AACCTGCAGAACTGAGTTGATGACGATGGCGGAGGGTGGGGGGAGGGGTGGGGGGGTAGTTTGGGGGGTGACGTTGCGCTCAAGGCGCGCGATCGTCATCCCGACGGAAGTCGGGATCCAGCCGACGGCGGGGGCGGTGGGGCGGGTGCGGGTAATGGTGCGGACGGTGCGGGTGAGGGTGCGGACGGTTGGGCCCCGGCGTTCGCCGGGGTGACGACCTTCACCAAGCCGGGCGGTTCGTGCGGCCATCGTCGGGGTGCGGTTCAGCCGGACCGGCCACGCTTTGCTCCGGGCGCGGTTCATGCCGCCTATCCCACCCTCACCCCGTGACCGAGGTGCCGATGCGGGAGGCGGGGGCGGCGAGGAGGTCGGGGAGGCGGGGGTGGGTGGAGGGGCCGAGGAGGCGGATGGGGCAGGTGAGGCGGGCGGCGAAGGTGGGGAAGGCGCTGTCGACGAGGCCGTCGGCGGACAGGGCGGCGGCGCCGGAGAGGTTGGGGCCGTCGGTGGACTTCACCAGAATCAGGCCGGCGGCGGAGAGTTCGAAGGCGAGCCAGGCGGCGAGGCTGTCGGAGGTGACGTGCCAGCCGACCGGGATGCCGCCGCCGCCGGTGAGCAGCCGGTCCATGCGGAAGACCGGGACTCGGCCGGCGGCGTGGGCGGCGTCCACGTCGGAGCGGGTGGCCGCAAGGACGAGCGGCTTGTAGAGGTCGGCCAGCACCTCGGCGAAGAGGTTCATGGCGGCAAGGGCCTGGACGTGGGCGAGCCGGTCGGAATAGCCGAGGCTGGCCTGGACGGCGCGGACCGCGTCGGCGAAGAGGCCACCGCCGGGCACGATCACCACCCGGGCGGACGTGGTGGCGAAGGCGTCGGCGAGGGTGTCGAGGGTGGCGCGGTCATCGGCGAGGCTGCCGCCGATCTTGACGACCACGAGCTGTCCAGTGCGGGGCCATGCCATCGCCCGTCACTCCACCGGGGCGCGGCGCGCCCCGTGGACGGCGAGCGCGGTGGCGACCGCGCGGACGCGGGTCGGATCGAGCGGATTGGTGCGGATTCCGTCGACGCAGACGCCGCCGCGAAAGCCGATGACGTCCGGCTTGAAGGGAAGGAGCGTGCCGACGTCCACCACCTTCAGCGAGCCGGCGAGGCCGACCATCAGCTTGGCCCGGCGGGCGGCGGCGACGAACTGGGCGATGTCGGCAAGCTCCATGGCGTCCAGGAGGCCGGCGCCCTTGTCGGTGGTGTCCAGCATGACGCCGGAGAAGCCCGCAAAGGCGGCCACGGGCACGAGGCCGGCGTCGGGCGCCCGGTCGGCGGCGAACACGGCGACGAGGCGGGCGGTGCCGCCGAGCGCGGCGCCGAAAGTGGCCAGCGCCTGGGCGCCCGCTTCGCCGGACGGCACGGGCACCTTCACGGTGACGACTCCGGCCTCGTAGAGGGTGCGGGCGTCGTCCACGGTGGCGGCGTCTCCGGCGGCGGCGGTGAGCGTGCCGCGATGGCCGACCGCGGCGACGACGGCCTTGACGGTCTCCACCGGCAGGGCGCCGAGGGCGCCGGCGGTGGGGTCCTTCAGGTCGATGACGGTGGCGCCGGCGTCGAGGGCGAGGAGGGCCTCCTCCGGCGTTGTGACGGACACCAGAAGCTCGGTCATCGGTCCGTCTCCCCGGATCCCGGCGGCAGCCTGACGATGCCGGTGGCGTCGAACTGCAGGGCGTGCGCGGCGATGGTGGTGCCGCCGACCGTGAGGTCCGGGGCGATCTCGGCGAGCGGCACGAGCACGAAGGCCCGGTCGAGCATGTAGCGGTGCGGCACGATCAGGTCCGGCGTGTCGATCACCCGCTCCTCGTAGACGAGAACGTCGATGTCGATGACGCGCGGTCCCCATTTCTCGAACCGGATCCGGCCGAGTTCGGCCTCGACCGACAGGCAGAGGGCGAGGAGTTCGTGCGGGGAGAGGGAGGTCTCCACCACCGCGCAGGCGTTGACGAAGCTCTGCTGGTCGGTCTTGCCCCAGGGCGGCGTCTCGTAGTCGGCGGAGCGGCGCACGAGCCGGGCGCCCTTCTCTTCGAGGAGCACGAGGGCGTCCGCGATGGTGGCGCGCACGTCGCCGATGTTGCCGCCAAGGCCGAGGTAGGCGAGGGCGGGCTTGTGGAGCTGGAACGGCGGATGGTTGGGTGACTTCAGCGGCTCAGCCATCACGGCTCCGTTCGATCTCCACCGTCACGCCGTCGATGAGGGCCGGAACGGGGGCGGACGGCTTGTCCACCCGGACCACGATACTCTTGACGAGGGGGAGCCGCGCAAGGATTTCCGCCGCGATGGTCTCGGCGAGCGCCTCGATGAGCTTGAAGGTGCGGCCGGTGGCGACCTGAAGGGCGATGTCCGTCAGGTCCGCGTAGGAGACGGTCTTCTCAAAGTCGTCGGCAAGGCCGGCGGGGCGGGTGTCCACGCGCGCCTCCAGCCAGATGTAGAAGCGCTGGCCGAGCTTGGTCTCCTCCGGATGGAGGCCGTGGTGGGCGAAGACGGCGATGTTCTTCACGAAGATCCGGTCGGTCAACGCATCCGCTCCTTGATGGCTTCGACGACCCGGGCCGCCTCGATGTGGGCGCGCACGTCGTGGACGCGGAGGATGTCGGCGCCGAGCAGGATGGCGACGGCGTTCGACGCGATGGTGCCGTTGAGACGGTCCTTCGGGGCGAGCTTGTTGTCGTTGAGGATGCCGATCAGGGACTTGCGCGACGTGCCCATGAGGAGGGGATAGCCGAGCGCCCTGATCTCCGGCAGGCGGGAGACGGCGGCGAGGTTCTGCTCGAAGGTCTTGCCGAAGCCGACGCCCGGATCGAGCACGATGTGATCGTCGGGAATGCCGGCCTTGAGGGCGGTCTCGATGGAGCGGGCGAAGAAGGCCTTCATGTCCTCGATGATGTCGAGGGTCTCGTCGATGGTCTGCCGGTTGTGCATGACGAAGACCGGGGCGCCGTGGTCGGCGGCCACCTTGGCGATGTCCGGCTCCCGCTGGAGGCCCCAGACGTCGTTGACCATGCGGGCGCCGGCCCTGAGGGCCGCCTCGGCGGTGCCGGCCTTGTAGGTGTCGATGGAGACGGGCGTGCCGTGCCGGGCGACGATCTGGCGGATGACCGGCTCGACGCGGCGGATCTCCTCGTCCATCGGCACCGGCGTGTGGCCGGGGCGGGTGGATTCGCCGCCGATGTCGAGGATGTCGGCGCCCTCCTCCACCAGCGCGTCCGCATGGGCGACGGCCGCGTCGATGGCGGCGAAGCGCCCGCCGTCGGAGAAGGAATCCGGGGTGACGTTGAGGATGCCCATCACCAGGGTCTTGACCCCGAGTTTCGGCAGAAAGGCGATGCGGGACGGCATGTTCGGCACCCGATGCGGACGACGCGGTCAGACGCGCGTTCTACTCCGGGAACGGGGGATGATCCACCGGGGCGGGGAAGATTGTGCGCGCGGCGATGCCGCAGTGGGGGGTGGGGGGCGGTTGGGCGTGCGACGGGGATGCTGGCGGGCGATCGTCATCCCGACGGAAGTCGGGATCCAGCTGCGGCGTCCGCATCGCGACCGTCGAGGCAGCCGGCAACGACGGTTGGGCCCCGGCTTTCGCCGGGGTGACGCCTTGGGGAGAGGGCGGTGGGTTGCCAATGGCCCTCGGCGCTCCCGCATCGTCATGGTCCGCTTCTGGCGGACGAGCCACGCTTTCCTGCCGGGGTGGTTCGGGGAATGCGTGGGTGGTCCGCCTTCGCGGACCATGACGAGCGGGGAGGTGGAGGGGAGTGTGCGGGCCGATGGGAGCGCCATGCTTTTCCGCAGGAAACCGTGGGGTGGGGCGCACGGGCGGTTGCCACAAAGCGTTCCTGATTCTACCCATGCCGCATGGGAAAAGATCTGATTCCACCCGGTAGCGGCATCGAGCCTGTCAATCTGCGTTCGGCGCTGGAGGAACGCTACCTCGCCTATGCGCTCTCCACCATCATGCACCGGGCGCTGCCGGACGTGCGGGACGGGCTGAAGCCCGTGCACCGGCGGGTGCTCTATGCGATGCGGCTGCTCCGGCTCGATCCGGGGGCGGCGTTCAAGAAGTGCGCGCGCGTCGTCGGCGACGTGATCGGCAAGTATCACCCGCACGGCGACCAGTCGGTCTACGACGCGCTGGTGCGGCTGGCGCAGGACTTCTCGCAGCGCTATCCGCTGGTCGACGGGCAGGGCAACTTCGGCAATATCGACGGCGATAACGCCGCGGCCATGCGCTACACGGAGGCGCGGCTGACGGAGGTGGCGCGGCTGCTGCTCGACGGGCTCGACGAGGACGCGGTCGACTTCCGCGAGACCTACGACGGCGAGGACAAGGAGCCGATCGTCCTGCCGGGGGCGTTCCCGAACCTCCTCGCCAACGGGTCGTCGGGCATCGCGGTGGGAATGGCGACGTCGATTCCGCCGCACAACGCGGCGGAGCTCTGCGACGCCGCCATGCACCTGATCGACAAGCCGGACGCCACGGTGGAGGACCTCGTGGCCTTCGTGAAGGGGCCGGACTTTCCGACCGGCGGCATCCTGATTGAGCGCCAGGCCGACATCATCGAGGCCTACCGCACCGGGCGGGGCGGCTTCCGGGTGCGGGCGCGCTGGGAGAAGGAGGAACTGGACCGTGGCATGTGGCAGGCGGTCATCACCGAGATCCCCTACCAGGTGCAGAAGTCCCGCCTGATCGAGAAGATCGCCGAGCTGGTGCAGGAGCGAAAGCTGCCGCTCGTCGAGGACGTGCGCGACGAGAGCGCGGAGGACGTGCGGGTCGTCATCGTGCCGAAGAGCCGGAACGTGGACGAGACCATCATGATGGAGGCGCTGTTCCGCCTGTCGGAGCTGGAGAGCCGCATCCCGCTCAACATGAACGTGCTTTCGCGCGGGCAGGTGCCGAACGTCATCGGCCTGAAGCAGGTGCTGGTGGAATGGCTGGCGCACCGGCGCGAGGTGCTGATCCGGCGCACGAACTTCCGCCTCGGCGAGATCGTGCGGCGGCTGGAGCTCCTGGACGGCTACATCATCGCCTACCTGAACCTCGACGAGGTGATCCGCATCATCCGCGAGGAGGATGAGCCGAAGAAGGAGCTGATGGCCGCCTTCGGGCTGAACGACACCCAGGCGGACGCCATCCTCAACATGCGCCTCAGGAACCTCCGCAAGCTGGAGGAGATGGAGATCCGCAAGGAGCACGAGGAGCTGTCCGACGAGAAGCGCGACATCGAGGACCTGCTCGCCTCCGAGGCCAAGCAGTGGAAGACGGTGCGCTGGGAAATCTCCAAGGTGCGCAAGACCTTCGGGCCGGACACCCCGCTCGGCAAGCGGCGCACCACGTTCGGCGAAGCGCCGACCCACGGGGCCGAGGCGGTGAGCCAGGCGCTGATCGAGCGCGAGCCGATCACCGTGGTGATCTCCGAGAAGGGCTGGATCCGGGCGCTGAAGGGCCACGTGACCGACCTCTCCGGCCTGCAGTTCAAGGCCGGCGACAAGCGCGCCATCTCGTTCACAGCCCAGACCACCGACAAGCTGATGGTCTTCTCAGACTCGGGCAAGATGTACACCCTCGGCGCCGACAAGCTGCCGGGCGGCCGCTCCACCGGCGAGCCGGTGCGGCTGATGGTGGACATGGACGACGGCACCGACGTGATCGACGTGTTCGTGCATGCGCCGGAGCGCAAGCTGCTGCTCGTCTCCTCCGACGGCTACGGCTTCGTGACGGCGGAGTCGGACCTCGTCGCCAACACCCGCAAGGGCAAGCAGGCGCTGAACCTTTCCGCCGGCGCCAAGGCCCTGAAGGTGGTGCCGGTCGACGGCGACCACGTGGCCATCATCGGCGAGAACCGCAAGCTCCTGGTCTTCCCGCTCGGCCAAGTGCCGGAGATGAGCCGGGGCAAGGGCGTGCGGCTGCAGCGCTACCAGAGCGGCGGCGTGGCGGACGTGAAGGTGTTCCAGGGCGAGAAGGGCCTGACCTGGACGGATCCGGGCGGGCGGGTGTTCCTGCGCACGCTCGCCGACCTCGCCGACTGGTTGAGCGACCGGGCCATGGCGGGCCGGCTGCCGCCGACAGGCTTCCCGCGGTCGAACAGCTTCGGCGAGCGGGGGTTCTGACCGGGGGCGGCGAGCGGAGGAATGATTCCAGGCGGCCGGGCGGGGCGTTCAGGAATGGGAGCGCGCCCGCGACGGGCCGGGCGCGCCGGTGTCGGTCACGCCTTCTTGCGGCGGTTCTGCAGCGTCTTGCGGGCGGCCTGCTCGGCGGCGAACGCATCCTTGAAGACGATGCCCTCCAGGTCGCCGAGGCCCGGTTCCAGGGCGTGGAACGCGTAGGCGTCCCCTTCCCGGACCAGGATGCCGACCGGGTTGTTCTGCACTTCCACGAGATAATTGTTGAACATTTCCAGACCTAAACGTCGGCCGCTTCAAGTGCGGCTTCACCTTTGGACCAGGGGACGGGCCCCCGTGTGTCAGCGCTGATCGCGGCGCCCCGGACAACGCTTTCGCCAGACGGTTCGTTGCATCGATCGCGAACGCGCGACGAACGTCGGAGCGGGGACTGAAGCGCTGGGCTGACCTGGCGTCTGGTGGTGCATGTCGGTCATGGTCGTCGTCTCAGCCACGGCGGACCGTGGCACGGTTAGCGTTTGGTGTCGCGGCGCAACTGCCGGATGGAAAATCACCGCGGCCGTCGCCATGAGACTCTCGTGGCGGCGGCAAGAGCAACCGTAGCGGGTTTCAGCCGCGTTGGCGACCAACGCCGTTTCGGATCGTCGCTTGGATCCGCATCAGAAAACCGATTCCGGTTGCCGATAGAGCATGTGGTTCCGCAGCGTCACCCACGCAAGAGGAGTGGGGCTCGGGGCGCGGTGGTTGGTGCCATGGGAATGGTCGTAGAAACAAATGACAATCGGATTAAGCGGGCGGGGGAAAGGTGTGAGTGGTTCGTGTGACGATGGAGGAGGGGTGGGGAGGGGAAGGATGGGGGGGCGGTGCGGCCGGCGGGGCGCGGTTGACGCGAGACGCTCCATCCTCGTCATGGTCCGGTTCAGCCGGACCAGCCACGCATTGGGGCCGTGAGAATGCGTGGGTGGTCCGCCTGCGCGGACCATGACGATGGCGGAGGGGTGGGGAGGGAAAGGCGGGGACGTCGGGCGGCGGGCGGAAATGTTGTGCCGCTCCGCCCTGTCCTGCCTGGCCGTCATCCCAACGGAAGTCGGGATCCAGCCGGCGGTTCAGATGCCGTGACAGTGAGAGTGAAACCGCAGTCGGTTGTATCCCGGCGTTCGCCGGGATGACGATCTCGGCGGTAGGGGAAGTGTAAGTGCTGCTCCGCCCTATCCTGCCTGGCCGTCATCCCGACGGAAGTCGGGATCCAACCGGCGGTTCAGATGCCGTGGGGTGTTCCTGGGACGTGAAGAAGCCCGCTGCCGTGGGGTCGGCAGCGGGCTTTGAATGCGAGTCTCTGGTCAGGCTCGGTCAGGTGAGGAGGAACGCCTCACATCACGGCTGGTTCCGCCCGGACGCGAATGAGATTGGAAATGCCAGCGTCGAGGTTCACCTCTTCGATGGTGATCGTTTCGGGCGCGGCCGGGACCGTGGGGGCGATCAGGTCGCCCTTGATCATCAGGTCGCCGCGCGGCGCCGGCGTGTCGATCGCGTAGGCGGCGCCGACGAGCGCCATCGCCACGGCCGCAGCGCATCCCATCGTCACGAGAGTCGTGGAGGACTTCGTCATGATGTCCCACCCCTTCATGCCTGTGGCCTCGAATGCGCCTTTGGCGATGCCTTCGCCGACCGGCTTCGAAGCGCTTGCGAATGTTGATCCAGTGCCGAAGAGCATACGCGGTAAACTTTCTACGGCCCAATCACAGGTCAGAGATGACCTTGTGTTGCTTCAACGTGTCGGGGTGGGAATGGTTCCGCGGGGGCTCAGCCCCGCGATTCCACTTGTTCGATGATGGAGAGGCCGGGCATCACCTGATAGGCCTCAGTCGTCGTGGTGGGAAGCGTCACACCGGTACAGATCTCGGTGGTGATCATCTCGGCTTTACGGCAGTCGGCGACCGACGGCAGGCGATCGTCCTTGCCGACCACTGACCATTCGTAGCTGGATGCGCCGATGAACATGGAAAGAGCGGTGGCGCCCACGAGGCCGGCGGCGGCGACGCGCTTCAGCGTGTTCGGGATCGTCCGGGTCATGATCGGTTGTCCTTCGCTCTGAAGTGCCCCTTGAAGATCACTCTCGGCTGCGCCGGTTACTCGGATATGAATCGAAAGCCCCTGGTGGCCGGTGACGATCGAGCAAGCTTAACAAAGGGTTAAGCGGGTGGCGCGGGCGCCCGGGGACGGCCGGGCGCGGCGGAAATCCGGACTTTCCGGGCCGAACGGCGGGGTAGGCCGTTGTGGTGCGCGGCGGGCTTCTGTAATGACGAACCATGAAGACCGCGCTCTATTCCGGATCGTTCGATCCGGTTCATCTTGGCCATGTGGATGTGGTGCGCCGGGCCGCCCGCCTGTTCGACCGGGTGGTGCTGGCCATCGGCGTGCACCACGCCAAGGCCGGCCTGTTGTCGCCCGAGGACCGCGCCGCCATGCTGCGGGCGGTGGCGGACCCGATCACCGCGGAGACCGGCACGCCGATCGAGATCGTGACGTTCGACGGCCTGGTGGTGGACGCGGCGCGGGCGGCGGGCGCAGTGGCGATCGTACGCGGCCTCCGGAACACCACGGACTTCGAGTACGAGGCCCAGATGGCCGGGATGAACGCGGTGCTGGCGCCGGCGGTCGACACGATCTATCTCGGCGCGGCGCCGGAGGTGCGGCACATCGCGTCGAGCCTCGTGCGCCAGATCGCGGCGCTCGGCGGCGACATCGATGCCTTTGTTCCGCCTCACGTGGCGGAAAAGCTCCGCGCGCTGTATAGGCGCTGACGAAACAGGCGCCGACCGGGCCTTTGACGAGGTGAGGAGACCCCATGATCGCGAAATTCGCCACGGCCACCGCTGCCGCCCTCTGGCTTGCCCTGACGCCGCTCTCGGCGCTGGCCGCCGGCCCGGAGGACACGCTGGTGATGGAGACCACCAAGGGCCGGGTGGTGATCGAACTCAAGCCCGATCTTGCGCCCAAGCACGTGGCGCAGGTGAAGGCTCTGGTGGCCGACAAGTTCTATGACGGCATCGTCTTCCACCGGGTCATCCCCGGCTTCATGGCGCAGACCGGCGACCCGACCGGCACAGGCATGGGCGGCTCCGACCTGCCGGACATTCCGGCGGAATTCACTGCCGAGCCGTTCGAGCGCGGCACCGTGGGCATGGCGCGGGCGCAGAACCCGAACAGCGCCAACAGCCAGTTCTTCATCATGTTCGACGAGGGCAGCTTCCTCAACGGCCAGTACACGGTGTGGGGCGAAGTCACCGAGGGCATGGACGTGGTCGACCAGATCGCCAAGGGCGAGCCCCCGGCCAACCCGGACAAGATCGTGACGATGCGCCTCGCCTCCGAGGCCAACTGAGCGGACTGAAGACCCGCGCACGATCGCGACATACAGAAGGAGAGACGAGACATGGCCGACTACAAGGATCCCGAAAACACCCTGGTGATCGAGACCACCAAGGGCACCGTCGTCATCGAGATGCGGCCGGACCTGGCGCCGAACCACGTGGCGCACATCAAGAAGCTCGCCCGCGAGGGGTTCTACGACGGCATCGTGTTCCACCGGGTGATCGACGGCTTCATGGCCCAGACCGGCTGCCCGAACGGCACCGGCACCGGCGGGTCCAAGTACCCGGACCTCAAGGCCGAGTTCAACGCCGAGCCGCACGTGCGCGGCGTCGCCTCCATGGCCCGCGCGCAGAACCCGAACAGCGCCAACAGCCAGTTCTTCATCGTCTTCGACGACGCCCGCTTCCTGGACAAGCAGTACACGGTCTGGGGCAAGGTGATCGAAGGCATGGACAACGTGGACAAGATCAAGCGCGGCGAGCCCGTGCGCGATCCGGACCGCATGGTGAGCGTGAAGGTGGCGGCCGACATGGCGGCGTGAGGCTGCGGAGCCTGGGCTGTCCGCTCGGGCCTGCACCAACAAGAAGACGATCAGAGGCCGCGCTGGTGCAGCGCGGCCTTCTTCAATGCCGGCAAGGTCGCCGGAACCGTCCCCCAAGGTGGAGGCCGCGGCCCGCTCGGCGGCAAGTGGTCCGCGCCGGCGGAGGGGAGCCGCGCCTTTGGTTGGATCCCGGCTTTCGCCGGGATGACGGCAACCGGGGTTGGGGATCGCGCCGAGGTCCGTGCGGCGGTTGCCTCCGGCGTTGCCGTCGCGTATCGGTCGCTCCATGCACGTTTCCCTGTTCGACTTCGACCTGCCGCCCGAGCGGATCGCCCTTCGGCCAGCGTCGCCGCGCGATGCGGCGCGGATGCTTGTGGTGCGGCCGGGGGAAGTGCTTGAGGATCGGATCGTGCGCGACCTGCCGGCGCTGTTGGAGCCGGGGGATGCGCTCGTCTTCAACGATACAAGGGTGATTCCGGCGCAACTGGAGGGCGTGCGGCTGCGCGAGGGGGCGGAGCCGGTGCGGATTTCCGCGACGCTGCACATGCGTGTGGGGGATGACCGCTGGAAGGCGTTCGTCAAGGGCGCGCGCAAGCTGAAGGCGGGCGACCGGGTGCGGTTCGGCGCGGAGGAGGACGGCAGCGCGTGCCTGCTGGGGCGCCTGGAGGCGACCGTGGCGGAAAAGGGCGAGGACGGGGAGGCGACGTTCGCCTTCGACCTCGCCGGGCCGGTGCTGGACGAGGCGCTGGGGACGGTGGGGCACATTCCGCTGCCGCCCTATATCGCCGCGCGCCGGCCGGAGGACGCGCGGGACCGGGCGGACTACCAGACGGTCTATGCGCGCGAGGACGGCGCGGTGGCGGCGCCGACGGCGGGGCTGCACATCACGCCGGAGCTCCTGGCGCGGCTTGAGGCGCGCGGGATCGAGCGGCATTTCGTGACGCTGCACGTGGGCGCGGGCACCTTCCTGCCGATGAAGGCGGAGGACACGCGCGACCACCGGATGCACGCCGAGATCGGCCATGTGTCGGCCGAGACGGCGGCGGCGCTGAACGCCGTGCGGGCTCGGGGCGGGCGGGTGGTTTCGGTCGGCACCACGTCGCTGCGGCTCCTGGAGAGCGCGGTGGACGCGGACGGGCGGATCCAGGCGTTCGCCGGGCCGACGGACATCTTCATCACGCCGGGCTACCGGTTTCGCGCAATCGACGCGCTGATGACCAATTTCCACCTGCCGAAGTCGACGCTCTTCATGCTGGTGTCGGCCTTCTCCGGGCTTGAGACCATGAAGGCGGCCTACGGGCACGCCATTGCGGCGGACTACCGCTTCTATTCCTATGGCGATGCGTCGCTGCTCTTTCCGGACCTCTCATGACCGCGCCCTTCGCCTTCCGCCTGATCGCCACCGACGGCATGGCCCGCCGGGGCCAGATCACGACGCCGCACGGCACCGTGCAGACGCCGGCCTTCATGCCGGTGGGCACGCAAGGGACCGTGAAGGCCATGTTCATGGACGACGTGCGGGCGACCGGGGCGGAGGTGGTGCTCGGCAACGTCTACCACCTGATGCTCCGGCCCGGGGCGGAGCGGGTGGCGGCGCTCGGCGGGCTGCACCGCTTCTCCACCTGGCCGCACACCATCCTGACCGATTCGGGCGGCTTCCAGGTGATGTCCCTGGCGCAGCTGCGCAAGCTGACCGAGCACGGGGTGACGTTCCAGAGCCACATCGACGGGTCGCGCCATGAGCTGACGCCGGAGCGGTCGGTGGAGATCCAGGGGCTGCTCGGCTCCGACATCCAGATGCAGCTCGACGAGTGCGTGCGCCTGCCGGCGACGCCGGAGGAGGTGGAGCGCGGCATGCGGCTGTCGCTGCGCTGGGCGGAACGCTCGCGCCGGCGGTTCGAGGATCTGGGCGGGCCGGGCAAGGGGCAGGGGCTCTACGGGATCGTGCAGGGCGGGGACGTGCCGCACCTGCGCGTGGCGAGCGCCGAGGGGCTGCGGGCGCTGCCGTTCGAGGGCTATTCGGTGGGCGGGCTCGCCGTCGGGGAGCCGCAGGCGGTGATGCTCGCCATGCTGGACATCACCACGCCGGTGCTGCCGGCCGACAAGCCGCGCTACCTGATGGGCGTCGGCACGCCCGACGACATCGTGGAGAGCGTGGCGCGCGGCATCGACCAGTTCGACTGCGTGATGCCGACGCGCGCCGGGCGGCACGGGCTTGCCTACACGCGCTTCGGCAAGATCAACCTGAAGAACGCCCGGCACATGGACGACCCCCGGCCGCTCGACGAGGAGAGCGACTGCCCGGCTGCGCGCGACTACAGCCGCGCCTACCTGCACCACCTGGTGCGCACCGGCGAGGCGCTGGGCGCCATGCTGCTGACCTGGGTGAACGTCGCCTACTACCAGAGCCTGATGAAGGGCATCCGGACGGCGATCGAGGAAGGACGCTACGCGGCCTTCGTGGCGGAGACGAAGGAGGGGTGGGCCAAGGGCGACCTGCCACCGCTGTGACGGTGGAGTGGGGACGCGCGGGCGCTTGACAGGGTGACGGAGATGGGCGAGCTTCGTTAGTATACTAACGATAAAGGTTGCCGCCGTGCCTCAGTGCGCATCCTCGTCGGACATGACCGACCCGCCCGCCGAGCCGTCGGTGGTGGCCGGGATCGACGTCGGTGGCACCTTCACGGACCTTCTCCTTTTCGACGCGGCGCGCGGGACCGTCCGGCTCGCCAAGACGCCTTCGACGCTGGACAACCAGGCGGACGGGGTGATCCACGCCCTGGAGGCGGCGGACGCCGACATCGCGGCGCTGGACCTCATCGTGCACGGCACGACGACCACCACCAACGCGGTGCTGGAGCGGCGGCTCTGCCGGACGGGGCTCGTCACCACGGCGGGCTTCCGCGACGTGCTGGAGCTTGGACGGCGGACCCGGCCGCGGCCCTACGGCATGACGGGCACGTTCCGGCCGATCATTCCGCGCGACCTCCGCCTGGAGGTGCCGGAGCGGATGGACGCGCGGGGCGCGGTGGTGACGCCGCTCGACGAGGATGCGCTGCGGGCGGCGCTGCGGCGGCTCGCCGAGAGCGGCTGCGAGGCGCTGGTCATCCATTTTCTCCATGCCTACGCCAACCCGGCGCACGAGATCCGCGCCGGGGAGATCGCCCGGGAGGTCTGGCCGAATGGCAACATCACGCTCGGCCACGCGCTGCTGTCGGAGAGCCGGGAGTTCGAGCGCGGGGTGACGGCGGCGGTCAACGCGTCGGTGCAGCCGCTGCTGCGGCGCTATGTGGAGCGGCTGGCCGACACGCTGGCCGGGCGGGGCTACCGGCACGACGTGCTGGTGATGAACGGCAACGGCGGCATGGTCTCGGCGCGCTTCGTCGCCGACGAGGCGGCGAAGACGGTGATGTCGGGTCCGGCCTCCGGCGTGATGGCGGCGGCCTACACGGGGCGGCGGGCCGGGCGGCCCGACCTCATCACCTACGACATGGGCGGCACCTCCACGGACGTGGCGCTAATCCGGGGCGCGGAGCCGACGGTCTCCAACGAGATCGAGGTGGAATATGCCATGCCGATCCACGTGCCCATGGTGGACGTGCGCACCGTGGGGGCGGGCGGCGGCTCGATCGCGCGGGTGACCGCCGCCGGCCTGCTGCAGGTGGGGCCGGAGAGCGCCGGGGCGACGCCGGGGCCGATCTGCTACGGCAAGGGCGGCACGCGGCCGACCATCTCGGACGCGAACCTCCTGCTCGGGCGGCTCGATCCGGGCCGGCTCGCCAAGGTGCCGGGGGGCGTGACGGTCGCCGATGTGGCGGCGGTGTTCGGGCGGGCGATCGGCGATCCGCTCGGGCTCGACCCGGTGGCGGCGGCGGCGGCGGTGATCCGCATCGGCAACGCCCGCATGGCGGACGCGGTGCGCATGGTGTCGATCAGCCTCGGCGAGGATCCGCGCGACTTCGCGCTGTTCGCCTTTGGCGGCGCGGGGCCGCTGCACGCGTGCGCCATCGCCCGCGAGCTCGGCATTCCGGAGGTTCTGGTGCCGGCGCGACCCGGCATCACCAACGCGCTCGGCTGCGTGGTGGCGGATTTGCGGCACGACTTCGTGCGGACCTTCAACCGCCCGGTGGCGGCGGTGGACATGGAGGCGGTGCACGCGGTGTTCGCCGAGCAGAGCGCGGAAGGGCGGCGGCTGATCGGCCGGCAGCCGGTGGCCATCCGGGAGGTGCGGGAGATCCGGTCCGTGGACATGCAGTTCATGGGGCAGACCCATGTGCTCCGGGTGCCGCTGCCGACCGGCGCGCCGACGCGCGAGGACCTGCAGCGCCGCTTCGAGGAGGCCTATCTGGCGCGCTTCCATGTGGAACTGCCGGAGATCCGGGCCAATCTCGTCAACGTCAACACCTCGGTCATCGGCCGGCGGGCGGAGATCGACCTTTCCGCCCTCATCGATGCGCATCACCGCAAGGGCAGCCTCGAGGAGGCGACGACCGGACGGCGGCCGGTGTGGTTCGGGGCGTTTGTGGACACGCCGATCTATTGGCGCGATCATCTGCCGGCGGATGCGGTGATCGAGGGCCCGGCGGTGGTGGAGCAGATGGACACCACGATCCTGATCGAGCCGGGGGACACGGCCCGCCAGGACGCTGACGGCAACCTCGTCATCACGCTCGGGCGCTGATCCATGACCCTCGACCCGATCACGCTCACCGTCATCCAGTCCGGCCTGCAGCAGGTCTGCGACGAGATGGACCTCACCTTCTCGCGCGCCGCCTTCTCGCCGGTGATCGCCGAGGCGAACGACCGGTCGGACGGGATCTATTCGGCGGTCGACGGGTCGCTGATTGCCCAAGGGGCTGGCGGGCTGCCGGTGTTCGTCGGCACGATGCAGTATTCCACGCGGGTGCTGATCGAGATGATCGCCAACGGCAAGGCGGCGGCGCCGAAGCCCGGCGACATCTACATCGTCAACGATCCCTATCTCGGCGGCACGCACCTGATGGACGTGCGTTTCGCCATGCCGGTCTACCGGGAGGGGCGGATCTTCTGCTGGCTCTCCAACACCGGGCACTGGCCGGATACCGGCGGCGCGGTGCCGGGCGGATTTTCGGCGTCGGCGACGGCGGTGGAGCAGGAGGGGCTGCGGCTGCCGCCTGTGCGCCTCTTCAAGGAAGGGGTGCTGGACCCGGAGATCTACGCCATCATTTGCTCCAACATCCGGGTCGCCGAGCAGCGGATCGGCGACGTGAAGGCGCAGGCGGCGGCGCTTCTCGTCGGGGAGAAGCGGCTGGTGCGCCTGCTCGACCGCTATGGCGACGAGACCGTGTCGGCGGCGATCGCCGAGCTGCGGCGGCGGGCAGCGGCGCAGATGCGGGCGAACCTCTCGCTGATCCCGGACGGGGTCTACCGGTCGGTGGCCTATGTGGACAGCGACGGGGTGGTCAACGAGCCGCTGGAGATCCGCCTTGCGGTGACGGCGGCGGGTGGGGACCTGACCTTCGACTTCGCCGGCTCGTCGCCGCCCTGCCGCGGGCCGATGAACTCGGTGCTGGCGACGACGCTCTCGTCGGTCTACCTCGCCATGCGGCACATCTTCCCGGACGTGCCGATCTCGGCCGGCGCCTTCGAGCCGCTGCACGTGATCCGGCCGGAGGGCACCTTTCTCGACGCGCACTATCCCCGGCCGGTCTCCGGCTGCGCGGCGGAGGTGAGCCAGCGGATCGCCGAGGCGGTGTTCGCCGCCCTGGTGCAGGCGCTGCCGGACAAGGTCACGGCGGCGCCGGCGGGGACGTCGGGCAATTTCGCGCTCGGCGGCTTCGATCCGGACCGGGGGCAGGGCTATGTGATGTACCAGATCTCCGGCGGCGGCTATGGCGGCAACGCCGACCACGACGGGCTCTCCAACGGCTGCTCGACCATCGGCATCTCCAAGGCGCCGCCGGTGGAGATCATGGAGCAGCAGTATCCGGTGCTCTACCGGCGCTATGCGCTTCGCGAGGGATCCGGCGGGGCGGGGCGGCATCGGGGCGGGTTCGGGCTCGACTACGAGATCGAGCTGCGGCGCGGCGCGGCGACGGCGAGCTTCGTGATGGACCATGGGCGATTCGGCCCGCCCGGCGTGCTCGGCGGCGGCGACGGTCAGCCGAACCAGGTGACGGTGGTGCAGGGCGGCGTGTCGATGACGCCGGCGCATCTCTCCAAGGCGCAGGACATTCCGCTGGCGCCGGGCGATCGGGTGCGGGTGCGCACGCCCGGCGGCGGCGGCTACGGCGATCCGTTCGCGCGGGAGACGGCGGCGGTGGGCGAGGACGTGCGGCTGGAGCGCTATACGGCGGCGGAGGCGAGGGCGCTCTTCGGCGTGGTCGTTTCGGCCGACGGGGCGGTCGACGCCCTGGCGACGGAGGCGTTGCGGGCGGCGGGACGGCGGGGCTGAGGTCCGCGCCGAGACGTGCATGCGCTTGACGTAGTGTGGAGCGATCCCGTCGATTAAGAACGGGACGCGACCGGCAGGTTCCGAGGGATCATCACGACAGGGGAACGACAATGAAGATCAGGTCCGGGCTTTCCAATCTGTCGCTGCCACGGCGCGACGTGCTGAAGACGATCGGCGGCGCCGCGGCGCTGCTGGCGAGCCCGGCGGTCATCCGCCCGGGCTTTGCGCAGGAGAAGACCATCCGGCTCGGGGCGCCGTTCCATCGCACCGGCATCGGCGCGTCCTACGGCCGCTGGTACGAGCGCACGGCGAACGCGGCCGTGGCGCTCGTCAACGAGGCGGGCGGCATCAACGGCATGCAGGTGGAGATGATCGTCGAGGACGACGGCACCGACCCCAAGCGCGGCTCGGAGCTGATCGAGAAGTTCGCCACCGAGTACAAGGTGGACGCGGTGTTCGGTCACCTGTTCAGCCACGTGGTGGCGGCCTCGGCGCCGCGCGCGGGCGAGTTGAAGATGCCCTACTTCATCTGCTCGGAGGCGAGCCTGCTCGGCGCCGGCAAGCTCAATCGCTACACCCTGCAGCCGGGCATCACCGACGTGCGCTCGCAGGTGAAGGCGATGGCGCCGTGGATCGCCTCGACCCTCGGCAAGAAGGTGACGATGATCTTCCCGGACTACAATTTCGGGCACGACCACCGCGACTTCTTCTCCGCCGCCATCGCCGAGCAGGGCGGCGAGGTGGTGGCCAAGATCGCCATTCCGCCGACGGAGACCTCCTTCACCCGCTACCTGCCGCAGATCGCGCCCGAAACGGAGGTGATCTACCACGTGATGGTGGGGCCGGCGGTGCTGACCTTCGTGAAGGAACTGGGCGACTATCTGGGCAGCCAGCGGCCTGAGATTTTCGGCTTCATCGACTCGCTGGAGGCGGTGGACTTCTCCACGCCGCAGCTCTCCTTCCTGGACGGCACCTATTTCTGGGAGGCCAACCCGCGCTACGCGCAGGCCGAGCAGACCCCGTTCGACAAGTTCTACCGCGAGAAGGTGGGCGTGGACGCCAATGGCGCCAGCACGGCCGATCCGAAGGACATCTCGACCTACTCGCATATGTTCTCGGTCTGGGAGACGCTGTTTGCCATCAAGCAGGGCATGGAAGCGTGCAACTACCAGGGTCCGGCGAACCAGAAGGACCTGATCCTCGCCATGGAGCAGATCACGGCCTTCCCGGAGAGCAACGAGCACCCGCAGGGCGCCAAGGTGTTCAACGGCAAGCTGCACCAGGTGTTCGGCAGCCAGTGCATCTCCAAGGTGGAAGGCGGCAAGCTGGTCGTCGCCCACCGCACCTCCGTGGAGGACGGGATGTACGAGAGCGACGTCGACTACACCAAGATGGACCTCTGAGCGATTTCACCTCCACCGACCCCGACACCCGCCGGCTGATGGCCGGCGGGACGGACCAACCGTGGCCGCGGGCGGGCTGACCGCCGCCGCCACGATCGCGAAAAGGTGCCTTCAATGGGGTTCGGACCCTATCTGTTGCTCGCCACCCTGGAAGGCCTGGTGCAGGCGGCGGTGCTCTCGATCACCGCCGCGGGGCTTTCGCTCGTGTTCGGGGTGATGCGGGTGGTCAACGTGGCGCACGGGGAGTTCGTGATGCTGGGCGCGGTGATCGCCTGGTTCACGGCGAGCCTCCTCACCGGGCATCCGGCGATGGGCTTTGCGGCGGCGCTGCTGGTCAGCCCGCTCCTCGTCGGGGCGGTGGCGTTCGCCAGCGAGCGGGTGGTGCTGCGGCGGCTGGACTACAACCCGGAGGCGACGATCGTCGCCACCATCGGGCTCCTCTACATCCTCCAGCAGACCGTGCTCCTGGTCTACGGGCCGGACGCCCGGCCGGTGGATCCGCCCTTCTACTACACCATAAGGTTCCCCTGGTTCGGCTACTCGGCCTACAAGCTGTTCGTGATCGGCGCGGCGATCGTCATCATGGGCGGCATCTGGTTCGTGCTGCAGAAGACGCGGGCGGGCCTCGTGATGCGGGCGGCGCAGTACGACCGGGAGACCGCGCAGGCGTTCGGCATTCCGGTGGACCGGGTGTCCGCCTGGGTGTTCGCCCTCGGCGCCATGCTGGCGGCGATCGCCGGGGTGTTGGTGGTGCCGATCCAGCAGGCGCACTACCTGATGGGCGCCGATCCGCTTCTTCTTTCCTTCATCGTGGTCATCATCGGCGGGCTCGGCAGCATGTCCGGGACCGTGCTCGCCGCCGTGCTGGTGGGGCTTTCCGACGGCATCATCTCGATGATGTTCTCGCCGACCCTCGCCAAGATGGTGTCGACGCTGCTCGTCGCCCTGGTGCTGGTGTTCCGGCCGAACGGCCTTCTCGGGAAGGCCGCGCGATGAGCCGGGCGGCCTTCGCCAGGAATGCCTGGCTCGTTCTCGCCGTGCTGGCGGTGCTCTTTTCGTTGCAGTTCGTGCTGCCGGACTATCAGGTGCTGATGGCGACGCGGATGATGCTGCTCGCGGTGTTCGCGCTCGGCTTCAACGCGCTCCTCGGCTATGTGGGGCTCCTCAGCCTCGGGCACGCGCTGTTCTTTGCGTGCGGGCTCTATGCGTCGGGGCTGACGGTCTACCATTTCGGCTGGGGGCTGCCGGCGGCCTTCGTGTTCGCGGTCGGGGCGTCGGCCGTGCTGGCGCTCCTGATCGGCGCGGTGGCGCTGAGGACCATCCGCGTCTCCTTCATGATCGTGACGCTGATGTTCGCGCAGGTGGGGGCGCTGACGGTGCTCTACTTCGCCGCCTGGACCAACGGGCAGGAGGGCCTGTCGCTGCCGGCGTCGGCCCGGGTGGCGGACCTCGGGGTCGCCACCCTGGACCTCACGGACGCGCTGACGCGCTACAACATCGCCTACGGGCTGCTGGCGGCGAGCCTCTTGATCCTCCTCGTCTATCTCGGCAGCGCGCGCGGGCGGATCGCGACGGCGGTGCGGGACAACGAGGGCCGGACGGAGATGCTGGGCTTCAACGTGTTCGCCGCCAAGCTGGAAATGTTCGTCCTCTCCGGGGCGATGTCGGGCGCGGCGGGGGCGGCCTACGGGCTGCTGTTCGGCTATCTCGGTGCCACCTTCGCGTCGTTCCAGTATTCCATCGAGCCGTTGCTCTTCACGCTCCTCGGCGGGGCCGGGACGCTGCTCGGGCCGCTCGTTGGCGTGCTCTTCATGGTGGGGCTGATCGACAAGCTCTCGGAGCTGACGACCGCCTACCTGCTGGTGATCGGCGTGGTGCTGATCGTGCTCATCCTCTGGTTCCCGAAGGGGATTCTCGGCACCGTGCGCGAGAGGTGGCTGCCATGGCTGATGTGACGCCGCTGCTCGTTGCCACCGGGCTGAAGCGCCACTTCGGCGGCCTGAGGGCCGTGGACGGGGTGGACTTCTCGCTGCCGGCGGGGGAGATCCGGGCCATCATCGGGCCGAACGGGGCGGGCAAGACCACCTTCGTCAGCCTGCTCTCCGGCCGGCTGGAGCCCTCCGAGGGGCGGGTGACGTTCGCCGGGGAGGACGTGACGCGGCTGCCGGCCTATCGTCGGGTGCAGCGGGGCATCGCCTACACGTTCCAGATCACCAACATCTACCTGACGAAATCGGTCGCCGACAACGTGCGGGTGGCGGTGGAGAGCCGGGCGCGGCGGGAGCGGGGCGTCGAGTTCGAGGCGGCGACGCTGGAGGCCTTGCAGGCGGTGGGCCTTGAGGACCGGGCCGAGACGCCGGCCGGCGAACTCGCCTACGGGCACCAGCGGCTCCTGGAGGTCGCCATGGGCCTCGCGCTCCGGCCGAAGCTCCTGATCCTGGACGAGCCGACGCAGGGACTGTCGGACGCGGAGATCCGCGCCTTCATCGCGCTGGTGCGGCGGATCGCCGAGACCGCGACGGTGCTTCTGATCGAGCACAACATGGACGTGGTGATGGCGCTCGCCGACCGGATCACCGTGCTCGCCCGCGGGCAGGTGCTGGCGGAGGGCACGCCGGCGGAAATCCGCGCCAATTCCGAGGTCCAAGCCGCCTATCTGGGGACGCCATGCTGAAGGTCGAAGGCTTCGACACCTACTACGGCCAGAGCCAGGCGCTCCGGAACGTCTCGCTGACGGTGGCGCCGGGGGAGGTGCTCTGCCTGCTCGGCCGCAACGGGGCGGGCAAGACCACGACGCTGAAGTCCATCATGGGGCTGGTGCCGCCGAAGCGCGGGCGGATGTCGCTCGGCGGGGTGGACCTGACCGGCCTTCCGGCCCACCGCATCCCCAAGCACGGGATCGGCTACGTGCCCCAGGGCCGCAGGCTCTTCGCCGAGCACACGGTGCGGGAGAACCTGGAGATCGGCCTGATGGCGCGGGGCACCGGCCGGGAGGCCATGGAACGGGCGCTCGGCTACTTCCCGGCGCTCCGCGAGCGGATGGGCCAGCGGGCGGGGACGCTGTCGGGCGGCGAGCAGAGCATGCTCGCCATGGCCCGCGCGCTCTGCCTGGAGCCCACTATCATGATTCTCGACGAGCCGACCGAAGGCCTGATGCCGAGCATGATCGCCACCATCCGCGACGTGGTGATCCGGCTGCGGGCGGACGACGTGGGCGTGCTCCTGGTGGAGCAGCGGATCGACGCGGTGCTGCCGGTCGCCGACCGGATCGCCTTCATGGACCACGGCGAGATCAAGGCCGAACTCGGCATCGCCGAGGTGCGGGCGGACACGTCCATCCTCAGGACCTATCTCGGCGTCGGCTGAAACGACGATCAGCAAAGGGGTGTGCGCATGCGGATCTGCCTGCCGGCCCTGCTCGCGTCGGCCTTTGCGCTGCTCTTTCCTGCGGCGGCCCTGGCGCATGGGGCCGAGGGCGGCATCGTGCTGTTGCTGCCGACCGGCTATTACATCCTCGGCGCGGCCGCGACGGTGGCGGTGACCTTCCTGTTGATGTCCGCGCTACCCGATCGCCTCGCGCTCGGGCTTCATCGTCGGACGCTGGCGATTGGCCGGGTGCGGCTGCCGTCGGCGGTGGGGCCGAGCCTTCTGTCGGCAGGCGTGCTGATGCTGATGATCGCGGCGGGCTTTTTCGGGAGCCGCGATCCGCTGGACAACCCGCTGCCGGCCTTCGTCTGGACGGTGTGGTGGGTGTGCCTCCTGATCGCCCACGGGCTGTTCGGGCCGCTCTGGACCGCCCTCAACCCGTGGACCGGGCCGGCCGCCGTGATCGGATGGGCGAGCGGCGGGCGGCTGGGGGTTCGGCCGCTGGCGCGGCTGCCGGAGGGGATCGGCTACGGGATCGCGATCCTGCAGTTCTACGGTTTCGCCTGGTTCGAGCTGGTGGACCTCTCGCCGAGCGATCCGGGCCGGCTGGCGGCGGTGGTGCTTGCCTACTGGCTGGCGAACCTCGCCGGCCGGCTCGTCTACGGCGAGGACTGGATGCGGCGCGCGGAGCCGTTCGGCATCCTGTTCGGGCTGATCGGCCGGCTGGCGCCGCTCGCCGTGGTTCGGGCAAAGGACGGGCGGCATGACGTGGGGATGGTCTGGCCGGGCAAGCGCTTGTTCGACCTGCCGCCGCTGCCGGTGAGCGGCGTGCTCTTCGTGCTCCTGGCGCTCTCCACCGTGTCGTTCGACGGCCTGTCGCGCACCTTCGCCTGGCTGTCGGCGGTCGGGGTCAATCCGCTGGAGTTTCCCGGGCGGAGCGCGGTGGTGCTGTCGTCGAGCGCCGGGATTCTGCTCGTGTTCGCGGCCTTCGCCGCGCTCTTCTTCGGCAGCGTGGCGCTCGGCGGGCTGATGGCGGGCGAACGGCGGATCGGCCTGTTGGCAGGGCGGCTCGTCGTCAGCATCGTGCCGATCGCGGTGGTGTTCCAGTTCGCCCACTATCTGACGCTCGTGCTCGTCGAGGGGCAGAACTTTCTGAAGGCCGTGTCGGACCCGTTCGGGCGCGGGTGGGACCTGTTCGGCACGGCGGATCTCCACGTGACCACGTCCTTCCTGGCGGACTTCGACCGGGTGGAGACGATCTACAATGCGCAGACGGCGGCCATCATCATCGGCCATGTGCTGGCGGTGGTGCTGGCCCATGCGCTCCTCGTCGACATGCGGAGGGACGGGCGCGGCGCCTTTCGGCTGGAGCTGCCGTTCGCGGCGCTGATGGTGTTCTACACGGCGTTCGGTCTTTGGCTGCTCTCCACGCCGAGGATTTGACCGTTAGCCGCGTCCGGTCTGCAACGCTGCGGATGGCGCCATCGGCGGCGGCGCGTAGGATGGGAAGATCGGCAAAGGGGCGAGGGGACGCGATGGGGACGTGGACGATGGCTGTGCTCGCCGCGCTGGCCCTGCTCGCGGGTAACCGGATGGGCGGCACGGCGGTGGCGCACGAGTTCGAGCCGCCGGCGGACACGTCCGGCTACGCGGTGCCGTCGATCGACCATGGCGCCATGGCGGCGATCGACGGTTTTCGCGGGCGGATCCTCGCGCTCGCGGCAGCGGTCGAGGCGCCGGACGCGGAGCTTGCGGCGCTCATCCTTCACAACGGGACGCAGCGGGCCAACTGCCTGTGGCTCCTGGTGCCGGGCAGCGTCACGGACGAGGCAAGCCCGCTCAACCTCTGCGCCCACGCGGAGACGGCCGGCCTCAAGGCGATCGTCCAGAAGCTGCGGACGGTGGAGGAGACGCGCGCGGGCGCCGGTGCGCTGATTTCCGATCTCGACCACGCCATGGTGCTCCACGGAACGTCTTTCGCGCTCTGCGAATACAGCGGCGAGGTCTTCAACACCGCCTCGCAGGTGCGGCCGAAGCTTGCGGCGGTTCCGGGCTACCTCTTCGGGAAATTCATGTTCGAACTGGCGCTGATCTTGGGTTTTCTTTTTCTTGCGCTTGCGGGGCTTCGCGCCGTATTTCCGTCGCGTCGGTCCCATGGCGCCGATCGGACCCCGTGCGCGGACGTCCGGTCGGGCGGGGAGGGTGGGATCCGGGGTCGTTGACAGCGAGTTTTAGGTCGTTAGTGTACTAACGAATTGATCGGAAGGATCTGGCATGGACGCGATTGCCGACGCGGCGAGCCGCCCGTCGTTCCCCATCCCCGAGAACGTGTTCGCCGAGCGTGTCGTTTTCGTCAAGCACTACACCAGCCGTCTGTTCCGCTTCCGCATCACGCGGCCGGCGAGCTTCCGGTTCCGCTCCGGCGAGTTCGTGATGATCGGCCTGCCGAACGCCGAGAAGCCGGTGTTTCGGGCCTATTCGATCGCAAGCCCGGCGTGGGACGAGGAGATCGAGTTCTTCTCCATCAAGGTTGAGAACGGGCCGTTGACCGAGCACCTGCAGAAGATCGTGCCGGGCGACATCGTGCTGATGCGCAAGAAGCCGACCGGCACGCTGGTGCTGGACGCGCTGACCCCCGGCAAGCGGCTCTATCTCTTCTGCACCGGCACGGGCGTCGCGCCGTTCGCGAGCGTCATCCGCGACCCGGAGACCTACGAGAAGTTCGAGGAGGTCTATCTCGTCCAGACCTGCCGCGAGGTGGCCGAACTTGCCTATGCGCACGAACTGGTGGACGGGATCATGGAGGATCCGCTGGTGGGCGAGTTCGCCGCCGGCCGGCTCCACCTCTATGCGACGACGACCCGCGAGCCGTCGCCCCGCATGGGCCGCCTGACCGATCTGATGCGCGATGGCAGCCTGTTCGAGGCGCTCGGCGTGCCGCCGATCAATCCGGAGACGGACCGCGCCATGATCTGCGGGTCCATGGCCATGCTCAACGAGACCAAGGCGATCCTGGAAGGGTTTGGCCTGGAGGAGGGCGCCAACAACAAGCCGTCGAGCTTCGTGGTCGAGCGCGCCTTCGTGGGGTGAGTTCCGGGCGGTTGGCTTGGCACGGAAAAGCGCTGTCCGATGGAAAAAGGGCGACCCCTCCCCCGGCCTTTGGCCGGACCCTCCCCGCAAGGGGGAGGGAGGTAGGCTGCCGGCCGTTGTGGTCTTGAGGATCCGGGCTGGGTTCCGCTAACCGCCTTTAGATGAAATGCGCCGTGCATCGGCGCTGGCGGCCTCCACGTCGGTCCATGCCGGCTTGCCGGGAGCGAAGCGGGCGCGGAGGTAGGTGGCGAGGGCGGCGATCTGGCGGTCGGTGAGGCTGGCGGCGAAGGCCGGCATGGACATGACCTCCGCCGGTGAGCCGGGCCGGGCGGCAAGGCTCGCGGGGGCCTCGGCGCCGTGGAGGATGGTCCGGATCAGGTTCGCCGGCCGGTCCGCGTGGAGGGGGCTGTTGAGCGCGAGCGGGGCGAGCGTGCCGTCGGCTTCGTGGCAGGCGGCGCAGGCGCCCTCGAAGAGGCGCGCGCCTTCCGGGGCGACGAGCGCCGCGTCGGCCCTGGCTGCTTCAGAGGCCGCAAGGGCGGCGGTTCGCGCGGCGGCGGCGGCCTCGGGTGTTGCGGTGCCGGGGAAGCTGGCGAGATAGACCGCCATCGCCCGGATGTCGGCGTCCGGCAACGGCGCCAATGATTTGACCACCGCCGCCATTGGGCCGCCGGCGCTGCCGTGGTCGGCCGCGTGGCCGTCGCGGAGATAGGCGTAGAGCGCCGCCTCGGTCCAGCCGACCGGACCCGCCGCCGTGCCGTTGATGGCCGGCGCGTCCCAGCCCTCCGCCGTGCCGCCGGCAAGCCGCGCGGGGCCGGTGCGTTCCGCGCCGAGGGCGTTCCGCTCCGTGTGGCAGGCGGAGCAGTGGCCGAGGCCTTCCACCAGATAGGCGCCGCGATTCCAGGCCTCGCCCTTCAGCGGGTCGACCGCGACCGTGGTGGGGCGGAGGTACAGGGCGTTCCAGGCGGCCATCAGGCCACGGACGGCGAAGGGCGGCTTCAGGGCCGAGACGGGCGCCGGGGCGGCGACGGCGGGGGTCGTCATCAGGTAGGCGTAGAGGTCCTGCAGGTCGCCGTCGTCGACGTTGACGAAGGACGTGTAGGGGTGGACCGGGTAGAGGTGGGCGCCGTCGCGGCGGATGCCCTGGCGCATGGCGCGCTGGAAGGCCGCGAAAGACCAGCCGCCGATACCATTGGTCTCGTCGGGCGTGATGTTGGTGGCCCGGACGGTGCCGAAGGGCGTCTCGAAGGCGCGGCCGCCGGCGAGCGCCACGCCGTCCGGCCCCACGTGACACACGGCGCAGGCGCCGGCCGCGGCCACGAGCCGGCCGCGCTCTACGCTCGCCGGGCTGAACACCGCCGGGTCGGGCCGCTGGATCGGCGCGATCGCCGGCCGGAAGGGGGCGGCGAGGGCGAGGCCGCCCGCGGCGAGGCCGGCGAGGCCGGCGATGCCGACGCCGAGGCCGAACCAGCGCTTCGCCTTCCGCTTCACCGCGGCTCGGTGTTCGATGCGCTGCTCGATCCGCTGCCGGCCTTGCAGGGCGGCGAGGACGCGGTCGGGCGTCAGCGGCAGCTCGCGGAAGCGGAGGCCTGTGGCGTCATAGACCGCGTTGACGATGGCGGCGGCGCTCGGCACGGACGCGCTTTCGCCGACGCCGCGCGGCTCCTCGTCGGGGCGGGGGATGAGGAGGACGTCGATGTCCGGCGTCTCCTCGAAGGTGAGGATGGGATAGCCGCCCCATTCCAGGCTTTCCACGCCGGTGCCGGTGAAGCGCACCTCCTCCTTCAGCACCCGGCTCACCGACTGGATGACGTTGCCGTGGATCTGGTGGCGGACGCCGTCCGGGTTGATCATCAGCCCGCTGTCCTGGCCGACGGTGACGCGCGTGACCGTGACGACACCGGTGCGCCGGTTGACCGCGACGTCCGCCACCCAGGCGGCCCAGGCGGCGGGCGTGCCGGGGAATTTGCCGTGATTGTAGAGCGCATAGGCGAAGCCGCGGCCGTAGAGGAGGTCGCCCTCGCCGCCCTCGGTGCCCCAGGTGGTGCGCAGGCGCCACTTCGCGCGCTCGGCGACGGCGCGGACGAGGTCGACCGCGCGCGGGTCCGTCAGGTAGCGGAGCCGGTATTCGACCGGGTCGACGCCGGCAGCGTTGGCGAGTTCGTCGAAATAGCTCTCGTGGGCGAAGCTGTTGGGCATGGCCGACACGCCGCGGAACCAGGAGGCGCGGGCGAGCGGCGGCATGTCGTGCACGGCGATCCGCATGGGACCGACCGCATAGGGCGGGATGGCGGTGCGGTCGCCCATCTCGGCAACTTCGGGCACCGGCGGCAGCTTGCCGGTAAGGACGAGAGCGAGAGTGGGGGCGAGGTTGGACGGGTAGCGCGTCTCGAAGTCGTAGGCGACCGGGCCGCCGGCAAGATCCAGCCCGCCGCGCACGTCGATCACCTGGGCGGCGCCCTTCGGCTCCCAGCCGTGCTCCTCCTCGCGGGTGAGCTGCACCCGGACCGGCGCGCCGACCGCCCGGGAGAGGAGGGCGGCGTCGGCGGTGACGTCGTCGGCGCAGTTGCGGCCGTAGCAGCCGGCGGCCTCGTGGCGCTCCACCACGATGGCCTCTTCGGGCATGTCGAGGAGGCGGGCGAGGTCGCGGCGCATCCAGTGCGGGTTCTGGGTGCCGGACCAGACGGTGAGGCCGTCCGCCCGCCAGTCGGCGACCGCGCAGGACGGGCCGATGGAGCCGTGCATCTGGTAGGGCCAGACGTAGGTGCGCGGCATGGCGGGCGAGGCGGCGGCGAGCGCGCGCTCCACGTCGCCCTCGTGCTTCAAGACGCGGGTGCGGGCCGGGTTCGCCCGAAGGGCGGCTTCGACATCGTTGAGGTCCGGTCGCGGCGGCTGCGGCTTCCAGGTGACCTTGAGGCGGCGGGCGGCCTCGACGGCCTGCTCCTCTCGCGCGGCGACGACGCCGACGAAGTCGCCGATCGCCACCACGGCGACGAAGCCCGGCAGGTGGGCGACGGAGCTTTCGTCGACCGCAAGAAGGCTGGTGCCGACGCCCTCGCCGTGGTCGTAGCCCACATAGGGCGGGCGGACGACGCGGCCGTGCAGCATGCCGGGGACGCGGACGTCGTGGACGTAGGTCCAGAGGCCGAGGGCCTTCGGGCCGATGTCGGTGCGCGGCTGCGGTGTGCCGACGAGGCGGTAGTCGGCGACCGGCTTGACGGCGATGGCGGGGTCGATTTCCACGCGCGCGTGGCGGCCGCGGACGAGATCGCCGTAGCCGATCGCGGCGGATCCGGCGTGGACGGTTCCACCGTCGACGGTGAGGGCGTCCACCGTCGTGCCGAGACGGTCGGCGGCGCGCGCCAGCAGGTGGCGGCGGGCGGTGGCGGCGGCCTGGCGAAGCGGGATCGCGGTGATCTGGATCGTTTCGCTGGCGATAGTGGGGCCCTGGTCCGGCGCGGCGGAGGTGGTGCCGAGCACCAGGGAGACGCGCTCGAACGGCACGTCCAGCTCTTCCGCCACGATCTGGGCGAGGGCGGTGCGGATGCCGGTGCCGAGGTCCACGTGCCCGTTGAAGGCGATGACGGTGCCGTCGCCGGTGATCGCCAGGTGGATGTCCGGCGCATTGGCGGAACCGGGCCGGAGCACCAGCAGGATGTCGTCGGCCTCCAGGTAGGCGGCGAGGGCTTTCTCGCGGGGCCCGGTCATGAGGACGGCTCCATGCGCGCGGCCTCGGTGGGGGAGACGGCGAGGTCGTCGCGGGCGAGGCGGACGGCGGCGAGGATTTCCATGTGGGTGCCGCAGCGGCAGAGGTGGTGGCGAAGGGCGGCGCGGATCGCCGCCTCGTCGGGCGCCGGGTCGCGGGCGAGGAGCGCGACGGTTGCGATGATCATGCCGTTGAGGCAGTAGCCGCACTGCGCGGCCTGCATGGCCGTGAAGGCGCGCTGCACCGGGTGGGGCTCGCCGTCGGTGGCGAGCCCTTCGAGGGTGGTGACGGTCCGCCCGGCGAGGGTGCCGAGGCGGGTGGTGCAGGCGCGGACGGCGCGGCCGTCGACCAGCACCGCGCAGGCGCCGCATTCGCCGAGGCCGCAGCCGAACTTCGGGCCGTTGAGGCCGCAGTCGTTGCGAAGGACATAGAGGAGGGCGGTGTCGGCCGGCAGCGGGAAGCTCCGCGCCGCGCCGTTGATGGTCAGCGTCACCGGCGGTGTGCTCATCGGCGTTTCGGCCTCGTCGGCGATCACGCGCAGCGGTTCGGCCCGGGTTTCCGGCGCCGGATCGGCGAGCCTGCGACGTTCCCCGCCAGGGTGTTCCCTGATCGACTCTGTAACCCGGATGATAGCAAGGCTTCGTTGGTATGCAAACTATTCCGCGCCGGCGCACCGGGGACGATCGGCCGCGGCGCGCGGGTGCGAAGCGGCGGTCAGCAGATCTTCTTCAGGAGTTCGATCAGCATCAGCCGCTCGCCGGCGGTGAGCGGCGCGAGGGTCTCCTCCGTGATGGCGACGGCGGTGACGATGTTGCGGACCACGGCGGCTTCGCCCTCCGGCGTCAGCGAGAGCACCAGGCGGCGGCCGTCGGTCGGATCGGGGACGGTGCGCACGTGGCCGATCGCCACCAGGCGGTCGACGACGCCCTTGATGGTCGCCACGTCCATGGCGGTCTCGCGGCCGAGCCGGTTCTGGGACGTCGGCTGGATCTCGCGCAGCTTGTTGAGGGCGGACCACTGGGTCGGCGTCAGTCGTTCGGCCATGAGATCGGCGAAGATGGCCATGTGGCGCTGGTTGGCGCGCCGCAGGAAGAAGCCGACCTGCTGGTCCACACGGTAGTCGTCCGGGCCGGCGTCCGGGAGCGGCGCATCCGGGTCGACCTTGTCCTTTCCGGTCATGGCGATCTCCAGGAGGCGGCGTCTGCGTCATCCAAGCCGTAAGCGGGCGCTGTTTGTCAACGCGCATGGGGGCGCAGTCTGCTGCCTTGCGGTGCGGCGGCAGGGCTTGCCGGGGGTGCGGAACGGGGTATCCTCGGACAGAATGCTTGACAGCTGCCGGGGGCGGCGCAATCTTCGTTTGTACACTAACGATCTTGGTTCAGCCGTGCGGACGGGTTGCTCCGCCCAGTCCGAGGCGCCGGGAGCCAGCGATGGTCAAGCAGCAGGTCGAGAGCGTGGTGAACGGCAAGATCCGGTGCGATGCCTGCCCGGTGATGTGCTACATCGCCGACGGCCGCTCCGGTGCCTGCGACCGCTACGCGAACGTCGGCGGAGACCTCGTCCGCGTCGATCCGCTGACCATCATCGAGCAGCAGGTCGCCCATGGGGGCAGCGTCGTGCCGTTCGCGCCCGACGCGGAGGCGGGGGCGTGGGACGGGGATCTGGTCCACGCGCGCACGCCCTTCGTGACCGCCGTCGGTGCCGGCACCACCTACCCGGACTACAAGCCCGCGCCCTTCATCGTGTCGCAGCGCCAGAACGGCGTCGACATGGTCACCGTGGTGACGGAAGGAATATTTTCCTATTGCGGCGTGAAGGTGAAGATCGACACGGACCGTTTCGTCGGGCCGGAGATGGCGGTCGTCCGGGTTGACGACGAGCCGGTCGGGCACGTGACCACCGGCGAATACGGCTCGCAGATGCTGTCGCTCGGCGGCGTCCACCACCTCACCGGCGGCGGCAAGAAGGAGGGGCGGGTCACCTGCGAGGCGCTCCTGAAGCTCTGCAACCGGGAGCGGGTGGAGCTTGCGGTGGAGGGCGGCGCGATGCTGTCGATCCAGGCGGGCCAGCCGCCGGTGATCAACGGGATCGAAGAGACCCGCATGCGGGTCGGCTGCGGGTCGGCGGCGATCGGCATCTTCGCCCGGCAGTGGCGGGACCTGGTCGACGAGGTGGTGGTGGTGGACGACCACATCACCGGGGTGCTGTCGGAGCACCAGGCCGGCAAGCTTCTCGACATTCCGCCGACCGGCATCCGCATCAAGGGGCGGCGCTCCACGCCGGGGCGCTACTTCCAGGTGGCGGAGCCCGGCACCGGCTGGGGCGGCACCAACATCACCGATCCGCTGGCCATCCTCGGCGACTTCGACCCGAAGGTCGCCCGCCCGGGGATGCGGCTTCTGATGGTTTCCACCACGGGCGACCAGTCCGGCTACTACGTGCTCGACGAGGCGCTGCGGCCGGTGCGCCAGCCGGTGCTGCCGGCGGACCTGCAGGCCGCCGTGGACGTGGTGGCGGAGAACTGCGAGCCGGCGATGGTCTCCGTCCTCTTCGTCGGCGGCGCCGGCGGCAGCCTTCGCGCGGGGGTGACGACCAACCCGGTGCGGCTCACCCGGTCGGTGAAGGACGCGCTCACCCACGTCTCCTGCGGCGGCGCGCCGGCCTATGTGTGGCCCGGCGGCGGCATCACCGTCATGGCGGACGTGATGCAGATGCCGACCAACAGCTTCGGCTATGTGCCGACGCCGGCACTGGTGGCGCCGATCGAGTTCACCATGCGCCTCGACGACTACCGCGCGCTCGGCGGCCACATGGAGGCGGTGGTGCCGATCGAGGCGGCGGTGGCGCTCGCCGAGCGCACGATCGCGCCCATCGTGGAGGGCGCCTGGCCGACCGCCGAGCGGAACTTCAAGTGGGGCGCCGGGCGGAGCTGACCGGGACGCGGGCGCCGGGCGCGTTCGGCCGCGCGACCCGGGGAGGGAGGATGGATGCCGGGACCGACAGCCGCCTACCTGGACGGATCGCCCGACGGCCGGCTGCACCTGCAGCACGGCCCGATCGACCTCGTGATCGGCGTCGACGGCGGGCCTTCGCCGGAAGCGGAGCGGCGGCTGCGGGCGACAGCCTTCAGGCTGGCCCACCGGCGGTTCCAGACCGTGCTGGCCGAACTGGTGGAGGAATTGCCGCTCCTGAAGACGGCCATGCGGCCGGGCTTCCCGCAGCCGGCCCGGTCCACGGCGCGGCGAATGGTGGCGGCGGTACGGCCGCTGTCGGAGCGCTTCATCACGCCCATGGCGGCGGTGGCGGGGTCTGTCGCCGACGAGATCCTTTCCGCCATGCTGGCCGGCTTCGACGGGCCGGAGCGGCCCGGCCGCATCGCGGTCAACAACGGCGGCGACATCGCGCTCCACCTCGATGGCGGCCACGTCTACCGGCTCGGCATCCGCGGGCAGGACGGGGCGGACCTCGGCGCCTTCACGGTGCGGGCGGGGGAGGGCATCGGCGGGGTCGCCACTTCCGGGCGCGGCGGGCGGAGCCTTTCCATGGGCATCGCCGACAGCGTCACGGTGCTGGCCGGAAACGCCGCGAGCGCCGACGCGGCGGCGACCCTGATCGCCAACGCGGTCGACCTGCCCGGCCATCCGGCCGTGACGCGGGTGCCGGCAAACCGCCTTGTCGACGACAGCGACCTCGGCGACCGGCTGGTGACCACCGGCTGCGGGCCGTTGACCGACGCCGAGATCGACGACGCCCTAGACCGCGGCGCGGCGTTCGCCGCGGACCTGATCGCGCGCGGCCACATCCGCCGGGCCGCGCTCCACCTTCGGGCGCGCAGCCGGATCGTCGGAGACGGTCCGCGACCCGCCGCCGCGCCCATCCTTTTTCGGGAGTCCTGCCATGCCTGAGCCGAAGATCCGCAAGTTCGTCACCACCGTGGAAGAGATCTTCCACGAGGGCGGCCCGGTGGCGGCGACGCCGCTGAAGCGGGCGTCCGTGGTGGCGGTGATCGAGAACCCGTTCGCCGGCCGCTACCACGCGGAGATCGCCGGCTTCATGAAGGACCTGGAGCCGCTGGGTTTGGAGATGGCCGAGCGGCTGATCCGGGCGCTCGGCGGCGACAAGGCGGCCGTGGAGGGCTACGGCAAGGGGGCGATCGTGGGCCAGGCGGGCGAACTGGAACACGGGGCGCTCTGGCATGTGCCGGGCGGCTACGCCATGCGGGCGGCACTCGGCGAGGCGAAGGCGATCGTGCCGTCCACCAAGAAGGTGGGCGGACCCGGCACGCGGCTCGACGTGCCGGTGACGCACATCAACGCGTCCTACGTGCGCTCGCACTTCGACGCCATGGAGGTGGGCGTGCCGGATGCCCCGCGCGCGAACGAACTGGCGCTCGTGCTGGTGATGACCACCGGCGCCCGCATCCACGCCCGCGTCGGCGGCCTGAAGGCGGACGACATCAAGGGCGAGGACGGCCTCCGGTGACGGCCACCATCCGCAAGCTCGCCGTCGTCGTCGACGAGGTCCACCGGGAGGCGGACCGCCCCGTGCGGCCGCCGATCCGCCGGGCGGCGGCGCTCGCGGTGATCCGCAACCCGTTCGCCGGGCGATACGAGGACGATCTGGCGGCGCTCATCGCCTTGGGGGCGGAACTGGGCGACCTGCTGGCGCAGAGGGCGCTGGCGGCGCTCGGCGGCGCGGTGGTGGAGAGCTACGGCAAGGCGGCGCTGGTCGGCGAAGAGGGCGAGCTGGAGCATGCCGCCGCGCTGCTCCACCCGGCCATGGGCAAGCCGGTGCGGGACGCGATCGGCGGCGGGGCCGCGCTGATCCCGTCGTCCAAGGCGCGGGGCGGACCCGGCGCCATCCTCGACATCCCGCTCGGGCACCGGAACGCCGCCTTCGTCCGCTCCCACTTCGATGGGATGCGGGTGCTCCTCAACGACGCGCCGCGGCCGTGGGAGATCCTGGTGGCGGTTGCGCTCACGGACGGCGGCCGGCCGTTGCCGCGGGTGGGCGGGCTGACGGTGGACGCGGTGGTGGGCAAGGACGGGCTGCGCTGAAAGTGGCCGAGCGGGTCCGAGCCCGCCGTTCCCTTCCTACTCGGGAACGGCCGCGGACAAGCGAGCCGTTCGCCCAAACCGAGACGCCATCCCGGCGAAGGCCGGGATCCAACCGATGGCGAAAACCTTGCGCCGTCGGGGTCTCCAACACCGTCGGCTGGACCCCGGCTTTCGCCGGGGTGACGTCTCCCACCAGCGGCGGCGGTCAATTCCCCTTCACCGCATGGGCCTCGCTCAGTTCTCCACGACCACCCGCATGTTGTCGCGGCCGAACTCCTTGGCGAGCTTGAACAGCACCTTGGCGTGGTCCGGATGGAGCCGGACGCAGCCGTGCGAGGCCGGCCGGCCGAGACGCTTCACGTGCGGCGTGGCGTGGATGGCGTAGCCGCCGGTGAAGAAGATGGAGTGCGGCATCGGCGCGTTGTCGTATTTGCGCGAGTACCACATGGTGTGCATGCGATAGGGGGTCCAGACGCCCTTCGGGGTCTTGTAGCCCTTGCCGGCGGTGGAGACCTTCCAGGTGTGCGCCACTTCGCCGTCGACCATCACGGTCATCTCCTGGCGCTCCAGGCTGACCTTGGCGACGAGCTTCGGCCGCATGGCATAGCGGGCGTCGAGGGCGGGCTGCACGGCGTTGACCAGGGGCGCCATCTCGGCGGCGGGATCTTCCGACGGCGTGAGGCTGGCGATCTGCAGCGCCGGGCGCAAGGTCGCGTCCGCCGTGGGATCGACGGTGGCGAGCGGCGCCTCGGACCGGACGGGCTCGGCGGCGGCGGGGCAGAGGAGGGCGACGGGCAGGGCGCAGGCGAGGGCGAGTGCGGCAACGCGGGACATGACCACCTCGGACACGGAAAGGATCGTGCCTCAGTGTCGCGGACGTCGGTTGAAATGGCGCTAAGGGGAACGGTTCACACAAGGTATGCTCGCGGCACCGCATCCGTTCCCGCTTCATGAAGGCGCCGAACCACCATGGCACTCCTCGTTCTCGGTCTCGTCCTCTTCCTCGGCGTTCATTCCCTGCGCATCGCGGCGACCGGTCCGCGCGACGCCCTGATCGCGCGCTTCGGGGAGGGCGGCTTCAAGGGCGTCTACAGCGTGGTCGCAGCCATCGGCCTCGTGCTCATCGTGATCGGCTACGGGGCGGCGCGCGAGGCGCCGATCGTGCTCTACGATCCGCCGACCGCCACGCGGCACATCGCCCTTCTCCTGATGCTGCCGGTGTTTCCGCTGCTCCTTGCCGCCTACCTGCCGGGCCGCATCAAGACCGCGGCCAGGCACCCGATGCTGCTGGCGGTGAAGATCTGGGCGCTGGCGCACCTGTTGGCGAACGGAACGCTCGCCGACCTCCTGCTCTTCGCCGGGTTTCTCGCCTGGGCGGTGGTCGACCGGATCTCGGTGAAGCGCCGGCCGCGCGCCCCGGCAGTGGGGGCGCCTCCCGGGCGCTTCAACGACGCGGTGGCTCTCGTCGGCGGGCTTCTTCTCTACGTCGCCTTCGTCGGCGGCCTGCACGCGTGGCTCTTCGGCGTCTCGCCGATCGGGTGATGATTTCCCGGAGAAGCAATGCCGCTCCGGTTGGCGCCGCTCCGGAAACCCTGTAAACGCGTGGGATCGATGCGACGGCGCTGACGGCGCCGCGCGTCCACGGCAGGGATACGGGACCACGATGGCGGACATCTTCGACGAGGTCGGCGAAGACCTTCGGCGCGAGCAAATGAAGCGGATCTGGCAGCGCTACGGCGTGCTGATCATCGGCGTGGCCGTGCTGATCGTCGTCGGCGTGGCGGGCTGGCGCATCTATGAACACTACGCCACCACCCGCGCCGCCGAGGCGGGCGACGCTTTCCTGGCGACGCTGAAGGCCACCGAAGGCAACCCGGCCGAGGCCTCCCAGCGGCTGCTCGCCTTCGCGGCCGAGGCGCCCACGGGCTACGCGGTGCTGGCGCGCTTCCGCGCCGCCAGCGAAAAGGCCGCCGCCGGCGAGACGGCCGGCGCCATCGCGGCGTTCGAGACGATCTCCACCGAGGGGGCCGTTCCGGCGGACCTGAAGGACCTCGCCCGCGTCCGCGCCGCCATGCTGGCGCTCGACACGGAAGAGCTGCCGGCGATCAAGGCGCGGCTGGAACCGCTCGCCGCGCCGGAGAACCCGTGGCGCACCATCGCGACCGAACTCCTCGCCGTGGCGGCCCTGAAGGCCGGCGACTATGCCGAGGCGCGCACCCGCGTGGAATCGGTCGCCTCCGATCCGAGCCTGCCGGGCGACGTGCGCAACCGCATCACCATCCTGCGCTCCGTGATCGACGCGGAACTCGGTCCGGTGCCGACGGCGGATGCGGAGACCGGATCATGACGCGCTCCCGGCTCCCCGCCGTCGTCGCCCTGGCGGCCCTTGCGGCCGCACTGGCAGCCTGCGCGGACGGGCCGGGCGAGACCCTGTCGGGGCTCAACCCGTTCAAGGCCGAAGAGCAGATCCTGCCCGGCGAACGCCGCTCCGTCCTGCCGGGCGGCGATCCTGTGGCAAACGCCAGCGGGCGGCCCGCCGTGATCGGCGCGGCGACGGCGCTTGCCGACTGGCCGCAGCCCGGCGGCACGGCCGGCAACGACCCCGGCAACGTGGCGGTGGCCGGCACCGGGGCCCGCGCCTTCGCGGTGAAGGCCGGCGGCGCCGGATCGGGCGGCGGTTTCGGCTTCGGCATCGGCTCCACCGTCGGCATCCGCCTGTCGGCGCGGCCGGTGGCCGCCGGCGGACGCGTCCATGTGTACAGCCCGACCGGCACCGTCAGCGCCCACGCGCTTGCCAACGGCGCCCGCGCCTGGAGCGCGGACGTGAGCCCGGACGGAGAGGACACGGCGGTCTCCGGCGGCGGCATCGCCATCGACGGCGGGCGCCTCTATGCGGCGACCGGATACGGCGAATTGCGCGCGCTCGATCCGGCGACCGGCGGGGTGCTCTGGACCGCCCGGCTCGACGGACCCGCCCGCGGCGCGCCGACGGCGGCCGGCGGCCGGGTGTACGTGGTGACCCGCGCGAATTCCGTGCTGGCGGTCGACGCCGGCACCGGCCAGACCGTCTGGACCGGCTCGACCAGCGGTTCCGGCGCGAGCCTTCTCGGCGCGGCGAGCCCGGCGGTCGGCGGCGGTCTCGTGATCGTGCCGTCCTCTTCGGGCGAGATCCTCGCCTTCGACGCGGCGACCGGCGCGCAGAAGTGGGGTGCCTCCGTCGGCGGCGGTTCGCGCACGTCGGCGGTCACCGGCATCCAGGACGCCTCGGCGAGCCCCGTCATCCACGACGGCGTCGTCTATGCGACGGGCATCGGCGGGCGTATCATCGCGGTGCGGCTGGCGACCGGCGAGGAGATCTGGGCGCGCGAGATCGGCAGCGCCCACATGCCGATCGTCTCCGGCGGCACGGTGTTTCTCGTCGACCTCAACGACCGCGCCGTGGCGCTCGACCGGCAGACCGGCGCGGTGTTGTGGGCGACGCAGCTGCCTGTGGTGCGGGACAAGAAGACCCGCACGAGCTGGGCCGGGCCGCTGCTCGGCGGCGGCCAGCTCTGGTTCGTGTCGGTCGACGGCAAGATCATCACCGTGGACGCGGTGAGCGGAGCGGCCGGGACGCCCGGCGCGATCGGCCTGGAAGGCGTGATCCCGCCGATCGCGGCCGGCGGCGCCATCCTGGTGCTCGGCGGCGACGGTACACTGGTGGCCCTGAACTGAGGGGCCTTCAACCGGGGCGCCGCTCCAAAAATGGGCGCGATCGACCATAGGGTCGATCGACCGCCTTTGACCCGACGGCATCCGCCCGGCGCTTCGGCGCCTGTCCGGGTGCCGTTCTTCATTCCCGTCGCGGCCTGCGCATCCGGCGCGGTCCGCCCGAAAAGTTAGGAAAGACATGCCCATGAGCGCGACCGTCGCCATCATCGGCCGGCCGAACGTCGGCAAGTCCACGCTGTTCAACCGCCTCGTGGGCAAGAAGCTCGCCCTCGTCGACGACACCCCTGGCGTCACCCGCGACCGGCGGGTCGGCGACGCCAAGCTCGGCGACCTGCGCTTCCAGATCATCGACACGGCGGGCCTGGAGGAGGCCGATCCGGAGAGCCTGGAGGGCCGCATGCGCGCCCAGACCGAGATGGCGATCCGCGAGGCGACCGCCATCCTGTTCGTGATCGATGCCCGGGCCGGGCTGACCCCGATCGACAAGCACTTCTCCGAAGTGGTGCGCCGCATCGACCGGCCGGTGATCCTGATCGCCAACAAGGCCGAGGGGCGGCAGGCGGAGCCGGGCATCATGGAGTCCTTCGAGCTCGGGCTCGGCGAGCCGATCGCGCTCTCCGCCGAGCACGGCGAGGGCCTCGCCGACCTCTATCAGGCGCTGCTGCCGATCATCGAGGCGGAGCCGGACCCGTCGCTGGACCTGACCGAGGAAGCCATCACCGGCGTCGACATCGACGAGGAGGGCAACACGGTCGGCGAGGACCCGGTGCGACCGCTGCGCATCGCCGTCGTCGGCCGGCCGAACGCCGGCAAGTCCACGCTCATCAACCGGCTGATCGGCGAGGACCGGCTGCTGACCGGCCCGGAGGCCGGGATCACGCGCGATTCGATCGCGGTGGACTGGATCTGGAAGGGCCGGGAGGTGAAGCTCTTCGACACGGCGGGGCTGCGCAAGAAGGCGCGCATCTCGGCCAAGCTGGAGAAGCTCTCGGTCGCCGACGCGCTCCGCGCGGTCAAGTTCGCCGAGGTGGTGGTGGTGCTCCTCGACGCCACCATCCCGTTCGAGAAGCAGGACCTGCAGATCGCCGACCTGGTCATCCGGGAGGGGCGGGCCATCGTCATCGGGCTCAACAAGTGGGACCTGATCGAGGATCGGGGCGCCAAGATGAAGGAGCTGCGCGAGGAGGCCGACCGCCTGCTGCCGCAGGCGCGCGGCCTGCAGCTCGTGCCACTGTCGGGCCTCGCCGGCCAGGGCCTCGACAAGCTGATGGACGCCTGCGTGCGCGCCTACGACCTCTGGAACACGCGCATCTCCACCGGCCGCCTGAACCGCTGGCTGTCGGCCCTTATCGAACATCACCCGCCTCCGGCAGTGTCCGGCCGGCGGCTGAAGATCCGCTACATGACCCAGGCGAAGACCCGCCCGCCCTTCTTCGTGCTGTTCGGCTCGCGGCCCGAGGCCATGCCGGAAAGCTATATGCGCTATCTGGTGAACGGGCTGCGCGAGACGTTCGAGATGCCGGGCGTGCCGATCCGCATCCAGATGCGCACGTCAGGGGACAATCCGTACGACAAGAAGGATTGAGGGGGGATGCGTGGGTGGTCCGCCTGCGCGGACCACGACGGCGGTGGGTGGGCCTGTGCTGGTGGGCGTCCGAGGTCGGTCGTCACCCCGGCGGACGCTGGCGCCGACCGGAGGTGAGGACGAGCACGCCGTCGACGGCGGTGGGTGGGCCTGTGCTGGTGGGCGTCCGAGGTCGGTCGTCACCCCGGCGGACGCTGGCGCCGACCGGAGGTGAGGACGAGCACGCCGTGCGGATGCTGTCGCCGTCGGTTGGATCCCGGCGTTCGCCGGGATGACGGGTTAGGGGTGGGGCGCCGCAATGCGTGGGTGGTCCGCCTGCGCGGACCATGACGGCGGTGGGTGCGCGTGTGCTGGTGGGCGTCCGAGGTCGGTCGTCACCCCGGCGGACACCGGGGGCCGACCGGAGGTGAGGACGAGCACGCCGTGCGGATGCTGTCGCCGTCGGTTGGATCCCGGCGTTCGCCGGGATGACGAGTTGGATGATGGACGGGATGATGGGTTGAGGGTGGGGCGCCGCAATGCGTGGGTGGTCCGCCTGCGCGGACCATGACGATCGGGGCGGGTAGGATGGGGCGGTAAGGCTCGACTGTGGGGGAGAGGTTTGAGGGCCGATCGGCGGGGAATTGCCGCGCACCGCTCGCCTCTCACCCTCCGTTCATCCTCCATCGTCATGGTCCGCTTCAGGCGGACTAGCCACGCTTTTTCAGCGCGCCCGATCAACGAAAACGCGGTGGGTCCGCCGTTACGGACCGTCTCGACTGGGAGGGAGTTGGGATGGCACGGCCTACGGGAATCGAACCCGTCTCTCCAGCGTGAAAGGCTAGTGTCCTAACCGATAGACGAAGGCCGCCCAACGGGAGCGGGATATAGAGGACTTCCCGGCGGGTGGCAACCCCCTCGGCGCGGTGTCGTCGGAGGGCGGTCGGCTGAGGAGAGGATCCTAGCCGGGCTTGCGGTAGCGGCGGGCGAGATAGACCACGTCGCCGGTGCGCAGGCCTCGGTAGAGGAGGCTGCCGCGGCGCCGGAGAACGCGGTCATGAAGCGGCGGACGAGCCGGATACGGCCGAGGCGGGCTGCTTTACTGGCCTCCGCCGCGTCGAGGGCGGCGACGACGCCGGGGTGAGGTCGCGGCCGTCGGTCTGAAGGAGGCCGGATGCGGCAAACAGAACGGAAATGGTGAAATGGCGGGCCGAGGCCGGCTGTTCAGACCGCCGGCCGGGACGGGATGCTGAGATGTCGAATCAGGAAACGGCGGCAGGCGGTTGATTCGTCGGTTCAGCCGCGGCTCCGTCGGTTCAGCCGCGCCGGCCGCGGCTCCGTTGCTTCAGCCGCGCCGGCCGCGGCAGGGCCAGCGCCACTGGCGCCGCTTGCCGGTGTCCACGTGGATGGAGCGGGTGTGGCAGTAGATGCCGATGCCGCCGCGATCCGACTGGGCGTAGAAGAAGCGGGCGAGATCGTCGCGGGCGACGCCCGGCATGTAGAGGTCGAGCGCGTTGCAGGCCATGTGCTGGGAATGGCGGGCGCCGCGGACGCGCCGGTTGTGCGACGGCGAGCGGTAGCCGGAGGTCACCACCACCTTCTTGCCGAAGTGCGATTCGGCGCGGCGGACGAGCTGCAGCAGGCCCGGCTTGATGCAGGAGACGTTGATCGCCGAATGGGCGAGCAGGAGGCCGTTGGCCGCCTGCACGGTCTGGCGCGGCACGCCCGGCACGGTGCGGGCGAACGGGTGCAGCGGGCCGTCGAAGAAGCCGGACGGGTCGTCGTCCGGGGTGCGGGAGACGAGCACGATGCCGTCCTTCCAGGTGACGCCTGGGAGGCCCTCCACCACCTCGACCGGCTTGTCCGGCCGGGAGGTGTAGACGTTGACGAAGTCATGCGCCTCGCCGTCGTCGAAGGGCAGCTCCACCGGGGCGATCTTGGTCGGGTCGGCTTCTTCCTCGCCGGCGAGATCGGCCTCGGAGAACTCCTCCTCGAGGTTGGCCTCGATCGGCGCGTCCACGGCGGCGGCGACCTTGCGGGCGATCGGCGTGGCGCCGGCCGCGGCGGTGCTGTTCACCGCCTGGACCTCGGGCGCCGCCGGGGCCGGATCGACGCTGCGGAACATGGAGAGGAGGCCGCGCGGGGCGGTGGATGCCTCCGCCATGACGGGTGGGGTGGCGGGGGCGGCAGGCGCGCCGGGGGCAGCGGGTGTGCCGGGTGCGGCGGGCGTGGCAGCGGTATCGGTGCTGGCGGGGAGGGCTGCCGCGTCAGCGGCCTGGGTGGACTCGCTGGAGGCCGCAGGCGCCGCGCTGTCGGCGGTCGGGACTTCGGTGGTCGCGGCGGTTTCGGCCGGAGGATTCGCGTTCGCGGGAGTCGGGGTCGCCGTCGCCGGTTGGGAGTCGGTCCGCCGCGCCGTCATGAAGTCGGAGGTGTCGTAGATCCCTCCCGAACAGGACGCCATCATGACAGCCGCGGCCGCTGCGGCGAGAATGCGAACCTTCATGCAGCCAATCCCCCGAGAACTGAAACGGGACGACGGCGCAGAGCGCAAATCGGTCCCGCTCCGCATCGGCCGCAGGACGGCGCGATGCAAGGCGCGCCAAAACAATACCGGGGACAAGCCGCTGGCAAGCGAAAAAGCGCCGATCCGGGGATCGACGCCTTTCAGGCTGGCCGCGGCGGACAAGCAGCACGATTCGTCTATTGTCGTAAATGACAATCAATGGCGCGATCCGGGCGACTTCGGCGTTTCGGCCTGCCGCCCGGCGCTAGGCCCGGCTCACCACTTGCCGGTGTTCGGCATGGAGGCCCAGGGCTCCTGCGGCGGCAGGGCGGGGCCCTTCTGGAGAAGCTCGATGGAGATGTTTTCCGGCGAGCGCACGAAGGCCATGTAGCCGTCGCGCGGCGGGCGGTTGATGGTGATGCCCGCATCGGCGAGCTTCCGGCAGGTGGCGTAGATGTCGTCCACCTCGTAGGCGAGATGGCCGAAGTTGCGGCCCTCGCCATAGGTCTCCGGGTCCCAATTGTAGGTGAGTTCCACGAGCGGGGCGGCCTCGGCCCGGCCGCGGGCGACGTCGTCCGGGGCGGCGAGGAAGACCAGGGTGAAGCGACCCTTCTCGCTCTCGGACCGGCGCACTTCGACGAGGCCCATGTGCTCCGTCCAGAAGGCCAGGCTGCTGTCGAGGTTGTTCACCCGGACCATGGTGTGGAGATAGCGCATGTCATGTCCTTGGCTTTGAAATCGATGGTGGAAGCGGCGAACCGCGAGAAAACGGTGACGGATCCGGCGCGCCCCTCCGATTGAAGCATCCAGAGTGCCCGAGGCGCCGTTCCAGGCCGTCAACGGCCGTGGCGCATGGTCAGTTCCGCGAAAGCGAGATCTGACCATTCTCCTGGATAACGACGGCACTGATCCGACTACAGTCTTGCGATATGGCCGATGATCGATGCTAGTCTTGGTTAACGGGAATGCAATGGGTGCGAACTCGAGGCTGATTCGACCCGACGGCATTCAGGTGCGGCGTATTTGCGGGGGCTGTCTATGGCCAAACTTCACATGGACCCGTCGGTTTCTGTCGGGGGCGAGGAGGAATCCGGCCTCGACGTGATCGAGGTGGCAGGGACCATCAAATGGTTCGATGTCGCCAAGGGCTTCGGTTTCATCGTGCCGGACGAGCCCGGCATGTCGGACGTGATGCTGCACGTGACCTGCTTGCGCCGGGATGGGTTCCAGACCGCCTACGAGGGCGCCCGCGTGGTGTGCGAGGTCCTGAACCGGTCGAAGGGCCTGCAGGCGCTCCGCGTGCTCTCCATGGACGAGACCACGGCCGTCCATCCGTCCCAGCTGCCGCCGTCGCGCACGCACGTGCAGGTGGTGCCGACCAGCGGGCTGGAGCAGGCCGAGGTGAAGTGGTTCAACCGCATCCGCGGCTTCGGGTTTCTCACCCGCGGGGAGGGGACGGAGGACATCTTCGTCCACATGGAGACGCTCCGCCGCTACGGCATGGCCGAGCTGCGGCCCGGCCAGATGGTGATGGTGCGCTTCGGCGACGGGCCCAAGGGGCTGATGGCCGCCGAGATCCGGCCGGTCACGCCGGGCGGCATTCCGTCGTCGCACTGAACTTCAGGCGGCCATGAACCGTTCAGCGTCCGGGTTCGGCCGGATCCGCCGCGCCGACGGCCGGTCTCGCCCTGCGGCGGGCACGGCGGGTCGGGGTGGCGGTGCTTGGCCGCCGACCACCGGGAGATGTCGGGCCGCATGAGATCCTTCGTCCATTCCTGTCTTGTGGCCGTCGCGTTGGCGGCGGCGCCGCTGTCCGCGACCGTCGAGGTCCGTGCGGAGGGCACGCCGGAACAGCCGGCGGCCAGCCTGTCGCGGCTGACCGTGGAGACGGCATCGGGCCTCCACGCCTACGACGTCGAGCTTGCCGTCACGCCGGCGGAGCGGTCGCGCGGGCTGATGTACCGCAAGAGCCTGGCGGCGGACCGCGGCATGCTGTTCGACATGGGCGTTGCCGGGCCGGCCGCCTTCTGGATGCGCAACACCTTCGTGTCGCTCGACATCATCTTCATCGGTGCCGACGGGCGGGTGCTGAACGTGGGCGCCCGCACGACGCCGCTCTCGGAGGCGACGGTGCCGTCGGACGGCGACGCACGCTTCGTGCTGGAGCTCGTCGCAGGGCAGGCGGACGCCATCGGCCTGAAACGAGGCGACCGGGTGAGGCACCCGATCATCGACGCGATCGCCGGTCCCTGAGCGGACGCCGCAAGGAACCCCCGGCGCCGGTCGCCGCTTCTCCTCTCGACATCCGGTCCCGAAGGGCGGGACCGGTCAGGAGCGGAGATGGCGATGGCCAACCAGATGGATCCCAACCAGCGCGGCAGTGGCAGCAACCGCAAGCTCATCACGATCATTCTCGGCGTGTTCGCCGTGGCGGTGCTGGCGATCGGCATCTGGGGCACCGTGGAAACCTCCGACATCGAGGCCATTCCGGACGAGGCCAACATGTCCGCGCCGGGCGAGGGCTCCATCGAGAACAACCCGACCGGCACCACGCGTCCGGCCCCCGCGCTCGGTCCCGACGACCAGGTGGCGCCGTCGAACAATCCGGTCGCCACGGAGTAGACCGGCTCCCGGCCCGGTTAACCACCTGCGGCATTGTTCGGGGCCTGACCGTCCCGGACGTGCCAAATGGTGGTCTTAGTATTTAAGATGCATTAAAGATTGACCGGTTTGACAGGGTCCGGCGGCTGCGGGTCCGTGGGGGCTGGGGCGTCGGTTCCGTCGGATAGCGGACAGCGTCCGGCCGATCGCCCTTCATCCAGCAAAGCGAGGGTTCCTTGACGGCAACCATCACCGTTGCGATGGCCACCTACAACGGGGCCCGTCACATCCGCGAACAGTTGGACAGTCTGGCGGCCCAGACGCGGTTGCCGGCGGAACTCGTCGTCTGCGACGACCAGTCCGGCGACGACACGGTCGCCATCGTGCGGGACTTTGCCCAGACGGCGCCGTTTCCGGTCCGCGTGGTGGTGAACGACGAGCGCCTCGGCTGGCGCGGCAACTTCCTGAAGGCCGCCGGCCTTGCCACGTCGGACCTGATCGCCTTCTGCGACCAGGACGACGTGTGGTACCCGCAGAAGCTCGCCACCCTGGCGCCGCACCTCGACGGGGCGGACGTGCTGCTCGTCTCGCACAACGCCGACCTGGTCGACGGCAGCGGCACCGCTTATGGAACGCTGCTGCCGGTGGAGGAGGGCGTGCAGGTGATCGCGCCGCTGTCGCGGCCGACCCACTGGAGCAACCCGCTCGGCCTCACCCAGCTGTTCCGCCGCGAACTCCTTCAGTTCAACGACCTGTGGAGCCGGACCGCCGACCTGACAGCGCCGCAGCACCCGGCCGCCCACGACCAGTGGTTCTTCCAGCTCGCGACCAATCTCGGAACCGTGGTGGCCATCCCGGACCGCCTGCTCGCCTATCGGCAGCACGGCGGAAACACGGTCGGCTGGGCGCCGCCGCCGAAGACCTGGCGCACGGCCATCCAGACCATGGGGGCGACCGCCGGCGCCATCGAGCGCACCAAGGTGATGCTGAACCGCTTCTCGGCGGTGTTGGAGACCGCCGCCGAACGCGCGGACGGGCCGATGCGCCAGCGCCTCCTGAGGGCAGCGACCGAAAACCGCGCGCTGCTGGCGCGCCTGGACGGCCGCGGCCGGGTCTACGGGACGGCGGGCATCATGCGCCGCGCGGGGGTTCTGGCCGACATGGTGCGGGACGGCGCCTACAGCCGGCGGATCGGCTGGACGCTCGGCTACCGGGCGCTCGCCGCCGACCTCACGGTCGGGCTCCTGTGCGGGCCCTCGCTCGGCCGGCGGTTCGGCGCATCAGGGTGACGCGCCCGCACGGGGCGGCTGCGCCTCCGGGCTTCAGTCCTGCTTGAGGCGCTTGCGCATCCCGGCGAGGGCGCGCGGGATGGTGATGCCGACAAGCTGGCGCACGGTCATGTGGTCGGCCGTCTGCGAGTTGAGGTAGTTCTGGGTGAGATGCTCCACCACCCGCTCCGGATAGGTCGCCTCGAAGAGGTCGAGGGTGCCTTGACGGCGGAAGACCTCGTGCAGGAAGGAGCCTTCCGGCGGCGCGATGGCCTTCCAGTAGCCGGACTTCTCCACGATGTTGTTCCAGAGATGCAGGGTGCGCGCGCCCTTGCAGAGCGCCTCCGCTTCCGCCCGCGCCGAGGGCAGGAAGGGCTTCCACCAGGTCTCCCAGGGGATCGGATAGAAGACGCAGGACGGATGGGCGTCGGCGAAGGCGTCCTTGCCGAACGACCGCGACACTAGGATCGGCCCGGTCGCACCCCATTCCATTCCGCTGCCGAACGCGAAGCTTTCGGTTTCGGCGATCAGCGGCTTCAAACCCGGCTCGGCGGGGTCGATCCGCATGATGGCGTTGTTGACGCTCGTTGCGGTTTCGTAGGCGAACAGGTTGCCGCTGGTGGGCACGCTGAAATCGGACAGGCAGACGAGGTCGGTGTCGATCCAGGTGGAGCCGGTCCGCTCGAACATGCGATAGCGGAAATAGTCGCTGAAATGCTGGAGGCTCGGCTTGCCCTGCACCACGAAGCCGTCGAGGTACTTGCGATCGACGATCTCGCCGGCGTCGGCCACGGCGATGTCCGCGGGCAGCCCCTTCAGCGGGCCGTAGGCGTAGATCGTGACCTTGAAGCCGTGGTGGACGAAGGAGAGCAGGCAGGCGAGATCGAGCGGCGTCAGGGACGCGCCGTGCCAGAAGGTGGAGACGGACTTGCCGGCCGCGTCAGCCATGGAATGCTCCGTTGCGGCCTTGGCGGCCGTCGTGTTTGAGATCGGAGAGGCCTTGATCCGCTCCAGGCTGTCGACCGGGGTCATCGGGCGGTCTCCCGCGAGGGAACGGGGTCGGGGCCGCCGTAGCGCTCCGCCCTGGTGCCGAACAGCCCCACCACCCGGCCGGTCGAGCAGGACAGACGATGGAAGACGAGGCCGGCGGCGAGCTTCCAGTCGCGCTCGCGGGTCAACGCCCGGGCGGCCGCCACGGGCGTGCCGGCCAACTCGCGGGCGATCTTGGCGATGAGCGGCCCGGTGCCGAGATGGCGAAGGTCCGCGCGGCTCTGGGAGGCGGCGGTGGAATAGGACCGCCAGGCGAAGCCCTTCGCGGTCAGGCGCGACAGCGGCACCGCTTCGGTCACATGCGCGTCGGGCGCCCAGACCAGGCGGGCGCCGCGGGCGAGCGCGGCGAGGAAGAACTCGTAGTCCTCGCCGCCGGTGCGGGCGAAGTCGGCCGAGAAGGGCTCGCGGCCGAACCGCGCCAGGAAGGCGGTGGAGAGGAGCAGGTTGCCGCACTCGTTGAGCATGCCGGTCGGCCCCTCCGCCTTCGGCAGATAGGGCTTGTCGACCGCGGCACGGGCAAAGAGGGTCTCCACCTCCGCGACGAGGCGGACGGGGCCGCCGGCGATGTCGGCCGCGTGGCGCCGTCCGGTGGCGACGAGGGCGGCCAGCCAGTCGGGCGCCGGCACCTGGTCGTCGTCGATGAAGGCGATCCAGGCGGGCGGTTCCGGCGCGTGGAGCGCCGCCGCCACCAGGGCGTTGCGCACCGCCGAGACGCCGGGCGTCGCGACCGCGATCACCGTGCTGGGCGGCAGGTCGGGGTCGGCGAGGACCGGATAGGTGTCGAGGTCGCGGCTGTCGTTGTTGCCGACGAGAATGGAGTAGGGCTCCGCGAACGTCTGCAGCTTCAGGGCGCGCAGGAGCGCGGCGAGCTTCTCCGGCCGCCTGCACGTGGGAATGCAGACGACGACGGCATTCTCGCGGGTGGAATTTTCAACCAAGACAATACCTCTTCGGCGATTCGACGGAGGCAACCGTGGCGCCGGACCATGCTAGATCCTACAGATGCAGATAGGCGAAATCGAGGGCAGGGCGAGAAAGTTCGATGGCGTCGTCGAACAGCGTAAGCGGGGCGGCAGCTGCGGAAGGGGTCCACGCGTCCGTGTGGGGATGTGGTCGCGCGGGCCGTCGCGACGCGGCGTGCCGGACGGAACCAGCTTGCCCTTTCGGGCGTAAAACGCTACG
>NZ_MSIG01000024.1 GCF_001927285.1 Mongoliimonas terrestris
GACCATGACGAGCGAGGAGGAGGGGAGGGGAGGGGAGGGGCTGTGTTCGGGCTGGGCTCTGGTGATGGCTCGGCGATCGGCGCCGCTTTACGGGGCCGGCGGGGTCGTCTAGAGGCGGGGTTGGCCGGGGCGCGCCGGGTGGTAGCCCCAGGTCCAGACGTCGCGACTGCCATTCTTCGATCCGCAACCCACACCCATCGGGAGCCTTCATGGGACCGCCGCTCGACTTCGTTCCGTCCGACGACACGCTGCCCGCGTCCGCCGATGTGGTGGTGATCGGCGCGGGGATCGTCGGGATCGGGACCGCGCTGGCGTTGGCCGAGAGCGGGGTGGACGTGCTGGTGCTGGAGAAGGGTGTCGTCGCGGGCGAGCAGTCCAGCCGGAACTGGGGCTGGATCCGCGTGATGGGGCGCGATCTCCGGGAGGTGCCGCTCATGCTGGAGGCCCAGCGCCTCTGGGATCATCTGGCGCCCCGGCTCGACGTCGACATCGGCTACCGCCGGTCCGGCATCCTCTACGTGTCGGCGACCGAGGCGGAGGTGGCGAACCGGGAGGCCTGGGTGGCGGCGGCGCGGCCGTTCGGCGTCTCCAGCCGGCAGATCGGGGCGGACGCCGTGCTGGCCCTCATGCCGGGCCTGGCGCGCCGGCCGATGGGCGCGCTCCACACGCCGACCGATGCCCGCGCCGAACCTCAGAAGGCGGCCCCGGCGCTCGCACGGCTGGCGCGCAGTCTGGGCGCGCGCATCGTCACGGGCTGCGCCGTGCGCGGCTTCGACCGCATGGGGGGGCGGATCGCCGGCGTGGTCACCGAGCGCGGTGTCGTCCGCGCCGGTGCGGTGGTGGTGGCGGGCGGCGCCTGGTCGCGGCTGCTCCTCAAAGGCGTCGGCGTAACGCTGCCGCAGCTGAAGGTGCGCAACAGCGTCGCCCGCACCCGGCCGGTCGCCGGCGGGCCGGACGGGGCGGCGGCGCTCGCCGGGTTTGCCTATCGGCGCCGGCTCGACGGCGGCTTCACCGTGGCGGACGGCGACCGCAACGTCCACACCCTGGTGCCGGACAGCTTTCGATTCCTTCGCGCCTTCGTGCCGGCCTTCCGGGCCGAGGGCGAGAGCGTGCAGATCGGCTTTGGCCGTCGCTTCCTCGACGAGCTGCGCGAGATCCGCCCAGTGCCGCTCGACCGGCCGGGTGTCTTCGAGCGCACGCGCGTGCTCGATCCGGAGCCCGACATCGGCGCCGCCAACCGGGCGGTGGCGGCGATGGCGCGCGCCTTCCCGGGCCTCGGTCCGCTCGCGGTGGAGCAGATCTGGGCGGGTCTCATCGACGTCACGCCGGACGCGATGCCGGCGATCGGCACCGTGGAGGCCGTGCCGGGGCTGGTGGTCGCCACGGGCTTTTCCGGCCACGGCTTCGGCATCGGGCCAGGCGCCGGCCGGCTCGCCGCCGACCTCGTCACCGGCGCGCCGCCGGTGGTCGACCCGGCGCCCTTCCGCCTGTCGCGCTTCCTCGACGGCACGCCGGTCACCCTGGCGCCGCCGGTCTGAGGCCGGAGACACGACGTGCGTGTCGCCGGGCCGTCGTGGACCGGACGGCAGGGTTGAGGCCGCCCTCCGCCGCGGTGGCTCCTGGACGCGGCGCGTGCTCAGCGACGCGGGATCGGATAGGCCCGGGAGAGGGCGTGGGTGACGACGGCCGCGAGAGCGATCTTGATGAGGTCGCCCGGGATGAACACCGCCATGCCGAGGGTGGTCTTCACCAACCGCTCGCCGAGCGGCAGGCCCGCCTCGTTGGGCGCGACCGCCAGCAGCCATGCGATGCCCGCCGCGTAGTCGAGCACGATGGCGCCGAGAATGCCGCCGAGGCCGACGCCGAGGAGGGTCCGCCCCAGGCTGCTGCCGGCCGGGGCGATCCGCTCCGCCACGAGGCCGGTGACGAAGGCGGCAAGGATCCAGCCGAAGATGAAGCCGCCGGTCGGTCCGAGGAGCACGCCGAGGCCGCCGCGTCCGCCGGAGAGCACCGGCAGGCCGATCGCCACCAGGATCACCAGGAGCATCGCCACCGCGGCCCCCCGCCGGGCGCCGAGGATGGCGCCGGCGAGCACGATGCCGAGGTTCTGCAGCACGATCGGCACCGGCAGGGCGGCGACCGGGATGCCGGGGATGACCCCGAGGGCCACCACCAGGGCGGTGAAGAGGGCGACGAGCACGAGGTCGCGGGTGGTCATGAAGCAGGGTCCTTGCGGGGTTCAGGGAGGGGAGGGGACGAAGGGCCGGCGGCCGGCGTCGGCGGTGCCGGGTGAACCGGCGCGCGCGACGGGCCGGTGCCCGGATAGCCGCGGGCGTCGAGCGCCTCGGCGACCGCGTCGGCGGTGCGCAAGGTGCGCACCAGGAGCGGCACCAGCAGGCGCGGCGCGGAGGCCTTGAGGCCGCGCGCCTTGCGCGCCTCGTCGAGGGCGCCCGCGTGGGCGACGAGTTCCGGCACGAAGCGGATCACCAGCGCGATGGCAAGGCCGAGCCGCTCGGCCCCACGACGGCCGGCCGGTCCGAACCGCGTGAGGCCGTCCTCGATCAGGTCCTGGATGGCGCTGGTGCGCGTGGTCACGGTCACGGCGGTGGCGAGCGACACGAGGGCGACGACCCTCAGAACGAAGATCACGCCGTCGCGCCAGACGCCCGCAAGGGCCGAGAGCGCGAGGATCAGTGCCGTCACGAAGGCAAGGCCGATCGCCTGGCTGCGGATGAGGCCGGCCGGCGGGCGGGCGACAGCCAGGATCGCGAGGGCGAGAAGCGCCGCCGCGCCGAGCCAGCCGAGCCCGGTGGTGAGCGTCACCGCGACGCCGGCGACGAGGAGCGCGGCGAGCTTCGGCCCCGCGCCCAAGCGGTGCAGCACCGTGTCGCCCGGCTGGTAGAGCGAGATCACGCGTAGCGCTCCCGGTAGAAGGCGACCGCCGGGCCGGGCGGTCCGTCGAACGCCAGCCCGCCGTCCGCCATCACCAGGCAACGGTCAAAATCCGCCACCAGGGGCAGGTCGTGGGTGATCACCAGGGCGGCGGCGTCCATCGCGGCGATCGCCCGGGCGACGGTGTTGCGGTTGCGCAGGTCGAGCTGTGTCGTCGGCTCGTCGAACACCACCAGGGCGGGTTCCGTGACAAGGACGGCGGCCAGCGCCACCAGCTGGCGCTGGCCGCCGCTGAGGGTATGGCTGGACCGGTCGTGGAGGGCGCCGAGGCCGAAGCGCTCCAGCGCCGCCCGGGCGCCGGCTTCCGCCGCCTTGCGGCCGTGGCCGCGCATCTTCAGGCCGAGCGCCACGTCCTCGCCGACGATCGGCAGCACGATCTGGTTCTCCGGCGCCTGGAAGACGAACCCCACGGTGCGGCGGACGGCGGCGCCCTCGCGCGCCGTATCGAGGCCGTCCACGGTCACCTGGCCGCGGGTCGGCGTCACCAGGCCGTTCACCAGCCGGCCGAGGGTGCTCTTGCCGGATCCGTTCAGGCCGAGCACGCCGATGCGGCGCTCCCTCAGCGTCAGGGTGAGGTCGCGGATGACCGTCGCGCCGCCGAGGTCCACCGAGACCGCGTCGAAATGCACGATCGGGGGCGGCCGTCCGGATTCGGACGGCGCGTCCGGCGCCCCGTCTGCCGGCATTCCGCGTCCCTTGGTGTGCAACCCGTGTCCTCCCCACCCGCCGACGGGCGAACCGGGCGCGGGATAGCAGCGCGCCCGGCGCTTGTCCATCGGGAGTGTCGGCGCAAGGGACGGCGGCTCCCCGGCCGGCGGGCGGTCGCCGTCACCAGGCGAGCGGCGTCGCCTCCATCCGTTCGCCGCGGATCACCCCGCGCCCGACGGGAAGCGCGCGCGCCGGGCCGAGCGGCCGGGTGCCCGGAAGGACGACGGAGCGGTTGGGCGCGGTCACCAGGAGGCCCGGCGACGGCCGGTCCACGTCGAACGGGCGGGTCATCTCGTAGTGGTCGAGCGGCGGCCGGGTCGGGTCGCGCTCCACCGCGATGGCAAGGTCGCTGTCGCGGAGATAGTAGAGCACCGCCGCCACGTCGGAGCGTCGGTCGAGCACCACCGTGCGGCTGCCGGTCTCCACCGCCGCCTGCCGCACCGCCTCGGCGAAGGCGCGCCAGCCGAGCACCCGCTCGAACGGCCGCGCGCCCGTCGGCAGGCGGATCTCCGGCGCGAAGGCGGGCGCCACCAGGAGCACCAGCGCCACCGCCCCGTGGAGGGCCGTGGAGGCCTTCAGCAGCCGCTGCCGGCCATAGATCAGCAGCGCCACCGCCAGCACCGTGGCGCCTGGGTAGGCGGTCGCGGCCCAGTTGGCGTTCGCCCGCGAGATCAGCGCCTGGGCGGTGAAGATCAGGATGATGGGCACCGAGGTCGCGATCAGCAGCCGGTCGGCGAGCGGCCGGTCCGTGCGCCAGCGGCCGAGCGCGGCGATCAGCAGCACCCCGAACAGGATGGGCCCGAACACCCCCGCCTGGGCGGCGAAGAAGGCCAGCGCCTCGTCCGGATTGAACAGCGACCCCGACCATTTGGCGTTGTCGCGGGTGTGCATCAGCGTCACGAAGTCGTTCTGCGCGTTCCAGACGGCGTTCGGCACGAGGCCGACGACGCCGCCGGCGAGCCCCACCCAGACGGGCGGGGCGGCAAGGCGCCCGCGGGCCGCGGGGGTTGCGAGGAGGAAGAGGAAGAGGAGCCCCGGCAGGAGCAGCATCGGGTACTTGGCGTTCACGCCCACCGCCACCGCCGCCGCCAGACCGAGCGCCGGACCGTAGGCGGGCCGGTCGATCAGCCGCACGGCGAAGAGGAGGCCGGCGGCCCAGGCGAGCAGCAGCGGCACGTCGGTGGAGACGAGCGTCGCCGACAGGCTCACCGCCGGCAGGGTGGCGAAGGCGAGGGCGCTCCACGCGCCCACCCGGTCGCCGTAGAGCCGGGCGCCGAGCCGCCAGAGCACCAGCGCGGTCAAGGTGTGCAGGATGGGGCTCGACAGGCGCACCGCCCACTCGGCGCTCCCGAACACGTCGGTGGTCGCGCGGATCAGGAGGGCGACCAGCGGCGGCTTGGAATAATAGCCCCAGTCCAGCGCCTGCGACCACGTCCAGTACTGCGCCTCGTCGAAATAGAGGTCGGTCCGGTTGAAGACGAGCGCCGCCACCCGCAGCGCCCCGAGCGCCACCACCGCCAGGATCAGGCGGCGGACGAGCGGCGCATCGGCTTCGGACGTGGGCGGCAGGGCGAACAGCATGATGGCTCCGGCTTGCGCATTCTCTCACCGATCAAGTTGCACGAGCTGATCGATGAGAGAATGCTCCAGGCTTTTGAATCTGGGGCGATTTCCTGTCGACCTGACAATGCCGTCAGGTCGACAGGAAATCGCTCTAGCGGGAAAACCGCGGCATTCTCCGCTTTCCACAGCGTCCCACTCGCATGCAAGCTTGAGATGACAAAAAAATGTCGCCGCAGGGGTTTCAATCGCGATCTCAAGAAGCTATATGAGCCTCGTCGCCGCGAAACACCGGCGACTGTGACGCGGGGTGGAGCAGCCCGGTAGCTCGTCAGGCTCATAACCTGAAGGTCGTCAGTTCAAATCTGGCCCCCGCAACCAAAACTTTTACGTCGATCGTAGAAAAAGTCCTGACCGCAAGGTCTGGGCTTTTTCGCGTTCTTATCGGCTACTTTGGCTGATCTCCGCGAGGACGCCGCCAAAAACACCGCGACGCGGCCCGGATGCCGGCTTCACCTTGGCCGCAGCGGACCACGCGGCCCGATCCGCCCGCCCTCCGATCCCGCCCAGCTGCCCGATCCGCCCGCCCGGCGGGTCCCAGCCGCCACGCCCCGGCTTGACCTTGGCGGCGGCGCGGCTTAGGTCCCCCGCGATGCCGCAGCGCCGGAGGGCCCGTTGATCCGCCACATCGTCTTCTTCACGGCCCGCGATCCGGCCGATGTGGGGCGCATCGTCGAGGGGCTCTCCATCCTCAGGGACATCCCCCACGCGCGTGTCCTGGAGGTCGCCCCGAACGGCCGCATGGATCAGATCCTCAACGCGGTCGACGTGGTGGTCTACGGCGAGTTCGACGACGAGGCGGCGCTCGCCGCCTACAAGGCCCACCCGCTCTACGCGGAGGCGATCCGCCGGGTCCGGCCGCTCCGGGACCTTCGCTACGCGGCCGACTACGCCGTCACCGCCGCGCACGCCGGCCGCTAGCGCCTGCAAAGGAGCCTGACCGGTCTGCGCCCGCTCGGGCTTGACGTCATCCTGCCGTCGCGCGTCCCCGCGTCACTTCCTGAACGCCTCGCACGGGTCGCCCCGCTCCGGCGGGGGGCCGGTGCGCACCGTGCCGTCGAAGGCAGCGTCGCCCGGATCCGCCCCGTCGGCGGCCAGCGCGAAGGCCCGCACGGTCAGCGTCGGCGCCTGCCGGGCGAGCACCGCCGGCACGCCCCAGTCCCGGCGTGCGTGCCCCTGGCCGGCGATCAGCACCACCGGCCCCTCGGCGGCCGCTGCCATCACGGCGGCCGCCATGGCGCCATCGCGCGCCCGCTGCACCCGGATCATGGGCGCGATGGCGGTCTCCGGCAGCATTCCGCAGTGGGAGACCCGGAGCGTCTCGGCAAGGTCCGCCTCCGCGGCCGGGTCGAGGTCCTGGTCGAGGCCGAGCGCGGCGGCCCGGGCCGGGTCCAGCCCGTCCGCGCCCGTGCGCCCTGCCGCCCGCTTCTCCGCGTCCTCAAGGTCGCCCGCCCGGATCGGCAGGCCCGCCGAAACAGCAGCGCCGAACACCGGCGCGAAGAGGGCGAAGTCGCCCCAGCCCCGGTCGGTCCAGCGCAGCACGGCGCTGAGCCCGTCCACGTCCTCGGGCGCCGCCGCCCGGTGCGCGTCGAGGGCCGGCTGCAGGTCGGCCGGGATCATCTCGAACACCACTGTCGGGCGCCGGCCGAGCGCCACCATGTGGTCGATGGCGGCGGCCTGCAGCGCATGATGCGCCGGATCGTCGTGGATCTCGCCGAGCACCACCACGTCGGCGCCGGCGAGCGCGTCGGCAAGCGCGCTGCCGGGCGGGATCGGCTCCGGCGGTGTCGCCGCGAGCGCGCCGCCGGCAAGCGCCAGGGCGACCAGGCCGGCCAGCCAGCCCGCCAGCGCCGGCCGCGGCCCGCGAACCAACCGGCCCGCGTCCGCGCGGCCGGTTCCGCCCGGCACCGTCCCTGGGCGTCCGATCGCCGTCACGCGCGGAGCCGTCCGGTCTGTCCAATTTCCTGATTCCACCGCCATGCCGTCCGTCCTTTTCGTTCGCGACAGACATCGGCCGCGGCAAGCCTCGATCAAGCCCGCCGTCGCAATTTGGCGTGTAATGTCCTGTCTTCAACCGATTTAGGATTGCCATATAGATTTTTTAACAGGGTCGTGGCTTGATTATCCGGCTGGAGGAACGATGCCGTCCGAATCGCCGATCGAAGAGCGCAGGCTGAAGGAACTCTATCGGTTCCAGATCCTCGACACGCGCCGGGAGTCGACGTTCGACGACCTTTGCGAACTCGCGCGCGCGGCGCTCGACGTTCCGGTCGCCGGCATCGCCTTCGCCGATCGGAACCGGATCTGGTTCAAGTCCGTGATCGGCCTCTCCCTCGTGGAAATCCCGCGCGAGGGCTCCCTGGTGGATGCCGCCGTTCGGGCCGGCCACGCCACCGAGGTGGAGGACGCCTCGGTTCATCCGGATTTCGCCGGGCACCCGCTCGTGACCGGGCCGGAGCGGCTGCGCTTCTTCGCCGCCATGCCGCTCATGGTGCGCGATGGGCTGGTGATCGGCGTCCTCGCCGTCGGCGGACCCGTGCCGCATCGGCTGACCGAAAACCAGCGCTTCGTGCTGGAGCGGATCGCCGAGACGGTGGTCGACAAGCTCCGCCTGCACCGGCTCAGCCTGGAGCGCACCCGCGACAACGTCCGCAAGAAGGCCCGCAACGCCAAGATCGCCGAGCAGAAGTCGGAGATCGGCAAGCAGCGGCGCCTCCTGGAGCAGACCTCCCGCATCGCCCGCATCGGCGGCTGGGAGTATGACGTGCGCAACCGCCGTCTGGTCTGGTCCGACGAGATCTTCCGCCTTCTCGACATGCCGGTCGGCGCCCCGCCGGAGTTCGACGAGGTGGCGCGCTTCTACCGCGCGGACGTGCGCGACCATGTGATCGCCCACATGCGCGGCGCCTTGAAGCACGGCACCGCCTTCGAGATCGAATATCCGGTGACCACCGAGGAAGGGCGCGAACGCTGGGTCCGCTGCCTCTGCGAGGCGGAGTGCGACCGGGGCGGCGTCGCCCGCCTGATCGGCACCATCCAGGACGTGACCGAGCAGCGCGCCACCGAGCACGAGGTGCAGTACATCGCCACCCACGACGTGCTGACGCGCCTGCCGAACCGGGCGGTGTTCCAGGACCGGCTGGAGGCCGTCCTGGCGCCTGCCGCCAAGAGCGCCGACCACGGGCTGCTCCTCATCGACATCGACCATTTCAAGGACGTCAACGACACCCTCGGCCACCACGCCGGCGACGCCCTCCTCTCCGAGGTCGCGCGCCGGCTCGTCGGCGCCGTCGGTCCCGGCGTGATGGTGGCCCGCCTCGGCGGCGACGAGTTCGCCGTGCTCATTCCCAACCTGTCGGATCCGTCCGACCTCACGGCGGCGGCGGACCACATCATCGCCTCCCTCGGCGCGGTGGTGCTCTACGAGGACGAGTCCATCCCGGTCACCGGCAGCATCGGCGCCGCCATCGGGCGGAGCGGCGAGGCCGCCGAACAGCTCCTGAAGGACGCCGACATCGCCCTCTACGAGGCGAAGGCCGCCGGCCGCAACCGCATCGTCCGCTTCGACCGCTCCATGCGCGACGAGATGGAGCTCCGCCAGTCCATCCTGCGGGCCATGCGCCAAGCCATCATCCGCCGGGAGCTCCTGCTCTACTACCAGCCGAAGGTCTCCCTGGGCACCGGCGCGCTGGTCGGGTTCGAGGCGCTGATCCGCTGGAAGCGGCCGGACGGCTTCGTGGCCGGGCCGAGCTTCTTCGGCGTCGCGCTGGAGGACATGCAGCTCAGCCAGACCATCGGCGACATCGTGCTGGAGCAGGCGCTCGACCAGGCGGCGGAATGGCGGAGCGCCGGGCTGCCGTTCGGCACCATCGCCATCAACGTGGCCACCAGCCAGTTCCGCCGTGGCAATCTGGCCGAGCAGGTGCTCGCCGGCCTTGCCGCGCGGAACCTGCCGCCGTCGAGCCTCACCGTGGAGGTGACGGAGAACGTCCTTCTTGCCAAGGACATCCGCAACGTGGCCGAGACCCTTGAGGCGCTGTCGTCCGCCGGCGTCCGGATCGCGCTCGACGACTTCGGCACCGGCTACGCGTCGCTCACCCACCTCAAGGACTTCCCCGTCGATCTTCTGAAGATCGACCGGTCCTTCGTCAGCAACCTGGTCACCAGTCCGGAAAGCCACGCCATCGTGCGGGCGATGATCGGCCTTGCGCACGACCTCGGCGTGGAGGTGGTCTGCGAGGGCGTCGAGACCCAGCAGCAGCGCGACATCCTCTCCGGCCTCGGCGGCGACTACGCCCAGGGCTATCTCTACGCCCGCCCCATGCCGCCCGCCCAGGCGGAGGCGCTCTTCCAGGCAGAGCCCGCCCGCCGCGTCGGCGCCGCCTGACCGGGTCGACCGGCCGGACGGCACCCGCGGGGCCCGATGCCGCGCCTCAGCCCTTGAGGCCGGTCGCCTCGCGGGCGAGCGCCTCGATGCGGCCCCAGTCGCCCGCCTTCACGGCGTCGCCGGGCGCCACCCAGGAGCCGCCCACGCACACCACGTTCGGCAGCTTCAGGTAGTCGCGGGCGTTCTCCGCCGTCACGCCGCCGGTCGGGCAGAACATCACGTCGGCGATCGGCGAGGCGAGCGCCTTCAGGTAGGTCGGGCCGCCCGCCGGGCCGGCGGGGAAGAACTTCAGGATCTTGAAGCCGCGCTCGCGGGCCATCAGGGCCTCCGACGCGGTGGCGACGCCCGGCAGGATCGGCACGCCGAGGTCGAGCGCCGCGTCGAGGATGGCCGGCGTGGTGCCCGGGCTGACGAGGAACTTCGCCCCGGCCGCCACCGCCTCGCGCGCCTGCGACGGGTCCAGGATGGTGCCGGCCCCCACAACGCCGCCGTCGATCGCGCTCATGGCCTCCACGGCCTTCATCGCGCAGTCGGTGCGCAGCGTCACCTCCAGCGCCGGCAGCCCGCCCTTGACGAGCGCGGTGCCGAGCGGCACGGCGTCCTCCAGGCGGTCGACGATCAGCACCGGCACCACCGGGGCCCGGCGGAGGACGGCGAGAAGAGCCTCGGTATCGGTCATGGCGGGGAACTCGCGGGCGTTGGCCGGCCCTCGCGCGGCGGGCGCGGGGCGGGCGGGGAGGGGATCCCCGCACGGGTATCGCCGTTGAACTTTCGGCGCAAGGCCGATTTGCCGCAGCGCAAAGCGGCGATCGCCGCTCAGCCGTCGAGAAGGCGCAGGAAAGCGTTGGCCCAGTTGCGCGCGTCCCCTTCCACCAGCCGCGCATAGAGCGCGTCGTGCCGCGCCCGGCGTTCGTCGAGCGGCATGTCGAAGGCGGACTTGATGGCGAGCGCCACCTCGTCGGCCGCATAGGGGTTCACGATCAGCGCCTCGCCCATGGTCTCCGCCGCCCCGGCGAAGCGGGAGAGGAGGAGCACGCCCGGGTCCTCGTGGTCCTGCGCCGCCACATACTCCTTGGCGACGAGGTTCATCCCGTCGCGGAGCGGCGTGACGAGCGCAAGCCGGCTCGCCCGGTAGACGCCGGCGAGCGCCCGGCGCGGGAAGCCGCGGGTGATGAAGCGGATCGGCGTCCAGTCCACGTCGGCGAAACGGCCGTTGACGTGCCCGGCGAGGTGTTCCAGCTCCCGGCGGATGTCCATGTAGGCGTCCACCTCCGAGCGGGACGGCGGCGCCACCTGGAGCAGGCTCACCTTGCCGCGGTGCTCCGGATACTCCTCGAAGAAGCGCTCCACCGCGCGGAAGCGATGCGGGATGCCCTTGGAATAGTCGATGCGATCGACCCCGACGATCTGCCGGCGGCCGTTGAGGTGGCGCTCCAGGCGGGTGCGCTCGCGCTTGGCCTCGGGGCCTTCGGCGAAGCCGTGGAAACCCTCCGTGTCGATGCCGATCGGAAAGGCCGCCACGGTCACCTCCCGGTCGAAGGCGCGGACCCGGTGGCCGCCGAGGTCGACCCCGTTCGCCTCCTCCTTCAGGTAGTCGATGAAGTGCCGCCGGTCCCGGTCGGTCTGCAGGCCGATCACGTCGTAGGCGAGCAGCGAGCGCACGAGGTCCCGGTGACGGGGGAGGGCGCTCAGCATGTCCGGCGGCGGGAAGGGGATGTGCAGGAAGAAGCCGATCCGGTTCTCCACCCCCATCCGGCGCAGCTCCGCGCCGAGGTGGAAGAAGTGGTAGTCGTGCACCCAGATCTGGTCCTCGGCCCGCAGCAGCGGCAGGAGCCGGGCGGCGAAGCGCTCGTTCACCCGCCGGTAGCCCGCCTCGAAGGCCGGTGAGAACTCCGCGATGTCGAGCCGGTAGTGGAGCACCGGCCAGAGCGTCCGGTTGGCATAGCCCGCGTAGAACTCCGCGTTGTCGGCCGGATCGATGTCGATGGTGGCCAGATCCACCGTCTTCGATCGCTCCCGGTGCAGCTCGGAGAAGGTGCCGGCGTCCGTCACCTGGCCGGACCAGCCGAACCACACGCCGCCGCGCTCGCGCAGCATGTCGACGAGCGCGACCGCGAGGCCGCCCGCCTTGCCGGTGTCCTTCAGCGGACCGACCCGGTTCGACACCACCACGAGCCGCTTGGTCTTGGCCGCGTCCGCCATCATGCCGCCCCGTCCGCCAGTCGGGCGAGGAAGCGGTGCACGTCCGAAACGGTGCCGAGGCGGACCGGCGCCACCGTCGGCCCTTCGCCCACCTTGATGGCCGCGCCGCCGCGCGCGAGCGCCGCGCGCATGCCGTCCTCGTCGGTCACGTCGTCGCCGACGAACAGCGGCCGCCGACCCGCGAAGGCCGGCAGGGTCAGGCAGTGCTCCACCGCGGTCGCCTTGGAAAAGCCGGAGGGCTTCACCTCCACCACCATCTTGCCGGCGAGCACCGCAAGGTCTGCGTGCGGGGCGGCGAGGTCGTGGAGGAGGGTCAGCACCGCCTCCTGGGCGTCCGGCGCCTGGCGGTAGTGCACCGCCAGCGTCAGCGCCTTGTCCTCCACCAGCACCCCGTCGGTAGCGGCGATCCCGCTCGCCGCGATCCCCTGGCGCACCCGGTCGAGCGAGGCCGGCGGGGCCCGGCGCACCACCGCCCCGTCCGGCGCGTCGCGCGCCTCCAGCCCGTGCAGGCCGTTGGCGACGAAGCGGAAGGGGGCGAGGAAACCGTCCAGATCCGCCACCGGCCGGCCGCTCACCACCGCAGCCGCGCCGGCGAACAGGGCCTGGACGCGGGCGAGGATCGCCGGCAGGGCGGGGGAGACCGTCACCGCCTCGGGACGGGGCGCCAGGTCCACCAGCGTGCCGTCGAAATCGAGGAAAAGCGCAGTCTCGTCAGGCTTCAGGTCAAGCATCATCAAGGCGGCAACGCGGCGCCGCCGTGATGGTTCCGAGGCCGGACGGCCATTTGTCTGATTCTATCGGCCTCAGCCGCCGCGTGTGAACCGGGCCGGCACGGGCGTCTCCGGCACCGGCGTCAGCGGCCCACGCCCGTCGAACCAGGCGAGGAGGTTGTCCACCTGCAGCTGGCCCATGGCCTCCCGGGTCGGCACCGAAGCGCTGCCCACGTGGGGGAGAAGCACCACGTCGTCGCGGGTCATCAGGCCCGGGTGGATCCGCGGCTCCGCCTCGAACACGTCGAGCCCGGCGCCCAGAAGCCGCCCGGCCTCCAGAGCCGCCACTAGGGCGGCCTCGTCCACCACGGTGCCGCGGCCGATGTTGACGAGCACACCCTCCGGCCCGAGCGCCTCCAGGACGGCGGCGTTCACCGCGTGCCGGGTCGCGGCGCCACCGGGCGCCACCACCATCAGCGTGTCGACCGCCGCGGCGAGCCCCACCAGCGTGTCGTGGTAGGCATAGGGCGCGTCCGCCACCTTGCGCCGGTTGTGATAGGCGATGGAAAGCCCGAACGCTTCCGCCCGCCGGGCGATCGCAAGGCCGATGCGCCCCAGCCCGAAGATGCCGAGCCGGCGCCCCTTCAGCGAGCCGCGGGTCAGCCGATAGGCACCGTCGCGCTCCCAGCGGCCGGCGCGCACCCAGCGCTCAGCGGCGGACAACTCGCGCACCGCCATCAGGAGCAGCCCCATGGCGGTGTCGGCCACCTCCTCGGTCAGAACGTCCGGCGTGTTGGTCACCACCACCCCGGCGCCGGCCGCATGGTTCACGTCCACCGGGTCGTAGCCGACCCCGAAGTGGGCCACGATCTCCAGCGCTGGCAGCCGCCCCATCAGGGCGGCGTCGACCCCGGCGCTGCCGGCCGTCGCCACCGCGCGGATCGCTGGCCCCACCTTTTCCAGGAACGCGGCCTTGTCGTCGGCTCCATGCAGGTCGTGCACCTGGAACCGGGCCTCTAGCTGGTGCCGGACGAACGGCATGGAGGGGCCGGTGAGAAGCAGCGGAATGGCCATGAAAACCTCGACGGACGGGATTGCGGCGGGCGCGGATGATGATGACGCACTCATATCACGGCGCCGCTGTAGCGGAACCGGGATCCCCCGGCGTGTCGCCGAAGGCCGCCGTCGTCCCGCAGGCGACCGATGTCGTCCGTCAGCCGCCGGTGCTGGAGGCCCGCACTTCCAGGCGCGGCGGGATCAGCAGGCGCTGGAACGGCGGCTCGTCGCCCTCGATCAGCGCCTTGATGGCGCGGGCGGCCTGCAGGCCGATCTCGTCGGAGCCGTTCTTCACCGTCGTCAGCGCGGGCGCCCAGCTGGCCGAACCGTCCACGTCGTCATAGCCGGTCACGGCCATGTCCACGCCAGGCTTCAGGCCGGCCTTGGAGAGGCCCGCCATCACGCCGAAGGCGATCAGGTCGTTGAAGCACACGACGGCGGTCGGCCGCGGCGTCAGCGCCAGCAGCTGGTCGACGATGTTGCGGCCGTCTGTCAGCGTCATCAGCTCGGGAATGTCGGCCACCGGCGTCAGCCCGGCCTCGCGCATGGCGGCCAGGAAACCGCCGTGCCGGTCGCGGCCGGCGGAGGTCATGCGCCGTCCGCCCACGATGGCGAGCGACTTGTGGCCCTCGCCGATCAGGTGGGTGGCGATCTCGTACATGCCGCGGAAGTCGTCGCCGCGCACGCTTGGCGCGGTGGCGCCGTCCACGTCGCGGCAGATCACCGTCACCGGCGTGCCGGAGCGCACGATGGCGTCGATGTCGGCCGAGGTGGTGCCGAGCGAGGGGCAGATCACCAGCCCGTCGGCGTTCTGCTGCTGCAGGACCTGCACGAAGTTCCGCTGCCGGTGGATCTCGTCCCGGTGGTTGCAGATCAGGATGGTGAAGCCCTGCGCCTCCAGCTCCGCCTCCACGGCCCGGAAGACCTCGGCGAAATAGGGGTTCAGCACGTCATGGACGACCACGCCGACGATGTCGGTGCGCGACGTCCTGAGGCTCGCCGCCTGGCGGTTGTAGATGTAGCCGAGCTCCTGCGCGAGCGCCTGAACCTTCTTGCGGGTTTCCTGCGACACGGCGGGGTTGTCGCGCAGCGCAAGCGACACCGTCGCGGTGGACACGTCGAGCTGTGCTGCGAGCTGGCTCAACGTGATGCGCCGGCGGCGTGATCTCCGGACGTCGTCCGGACTGGGGGCCACCATGGTCCGTCCCTTGTTGGGATGTGTTCGGATGGTGATGGCAGGGAAGATGCGCAGTCGTCAAGACATATGGACAGGGAGGGTTGACGGAACTCCCAAGGGTGGACGTGCCTGAGGCCTGCCGTGCGGCCCTCAGGCCACCCGTCCGGTCTCCGAGCCGTGGGCTTTGCGCACCCGCTCCCGGTGCAGCAGGTAGAGCCCTGAGGCCACCACGATGCCGCCGCCGATCAGCGTGTTCGCCTGCGGCACGTCGCCGAACACCAGGAAGCCGGACAGCACCATGTAGACGATCTGGATGTAGTTGAACGGCGCCAGCGTCGCCGCGGTGGCGTAGCGGTGGGCGAGGATCACCAGGAAGTGGCCGAGCCCGCCGCAGACGCCGGTGAGGAGCAGGAGCCCCAGCATCAGCCCGCTGTCCGGCGTCACCCACACCGCCGGCACGAACGGCGCGAGCAGGAGGGTCGGCACCCCGGCGAGCACCAGGATCATGCTGCCGGGCGATTCCGTGCCGGCGAGTGCGCGGGTCATCAGCGCGTAGACCGAATAGCTGAGGACCGAGAGGAGCGAGAAGACCATCGCCGGATGGAAGGCGGCCGAGCCCGGCTGGGTCACCACCAGGATGCCGCCGAAGCCCACCAGGATGGCGGCGAGGCGCTTCGGCCCGACGCTTTCCCGGAACAGCACGAAGGAGATGCCGGCGATGAAGAGCGGCGCCAGGAAGGAGATGGTCACCGTCTGGGCGAGCTGAAGATGATTGAGCGCCACGAAGTTGAACGCCGTGCAGGCGGTCAGCGCCAGCGCCCGGATCGTCTGAAGCAGGGGCTTGCCGGTCCGCCAGGCGGTCGGCGCCAGCACCGGGTTGAGGATGAGGGCCGCCAGCACGAAGTGGATCGCATAGCGGATCCACACCACCTCCAGCACCGGCACGCCCATGGTGGAGACCACCTTGGCGGCGGTGTCGAGCCCGGTGAAGAGCAGCACCGACACCATGATGAGGCCGATGCCCTTCAGCCGCGCGCCGGCGTCGTCGTCCCGGTGAAGCGACGGAGCGCTCCGGCCACCGGAACCGCCGGCCTGGATGGGCTCGTCGTCGCTGGAAATGGTCTTCACCTCGATCGTCCCTGGCCGGAGTGTCCCCACCGACCCCTATGCTATGTCTCCCTTATGAACCAGGACGCGGTCCGCCTACAGCCGTCTGCCGCCCGAAAGGCGCCGGACAGCCATGCGCGGCGAGCATGGCTGCGGCGTTCCGGACGGGGCGCCGGCGCGGTCCAACGATCGGCTGGCGCTCCGCCGCTCAGGCGTCCACCGGGTCGGCGGACGCCACGACGGCCTTCTCGGCTGCCGCGGGGGCGGTCTCCGCGGCCGGCGGGACGGCGGCCGGCAGACCCTCCGGCTCCAGGTCCTCGTCGTCCGTCCCGGCCAGATCGTCGATGCCCGACCCCAGCGAGAGGTTGCGCTCCACGGCCCGGAGCAGCTTGCGCAGCCGCTTGCGGTCCTTGTCGTCGAGCCCGGCCAGCGCCTCCTTCTCCACCCGCTTCCAGGCGGTGTCGACGGCGGCCACGCGCTCGCGGCCGACCTCGGTCAGGTAGACGCGGGCGAGTCGCCCGTCGGAGGCGGACACCTGGCGGGTCACGAGGCCCTGGGCGCCGAGGCGCGCGATCATCTTGGTGACGGTCGGCGGCTGGACGCCGAGCGCGCCCGCGAGTTCGGACATCGACTGCCCGTCCTCGGTCTCCAGCGCCTTCAGCACGGCCTCCTGGCCCGCGTGCAGTCCGATCCGGCCGAGGTGCACGCCGGATCGCGTGCGATGGGCACGGGCGGCCTGCGCGAGCCGGAAGGTCACGCTCTTGCGGTGGTTGAAGCTCATCTCTTCCCCTCGTCGGGCTGATAGCGATGCACCCCTTCTCGCACGTCTCCATGTCACTTATTTAGGTGGTGAACAGCGGCCCGTCGGAACCGTCGTCCACCTGCCTTGCGCCGTGTCCGGGACCCTCCCGGCCCGGCGGCGCACGGGCCGGCGTGACGGCGGCGCCCGGGCCGTGCTAAGTCCGGTCCCAAAGTTGCCGGAGGGGCCCTCCAGGCGGCGCGGCGCCCGTCGGCGTCAGAAGCCCACCGGCTTTCCCAGTCTCAAGGTGATTCCATGACCGCTCAGTCCACCGGCGCCCTGGTGCCCGTCACCGTCCTCACCGGCTATCTGGGGGCGGGCAAGACCACCCTCCTCAATCGGATCCTCACCGAGGACCACGGCAAGCGCTACGCCGTCATCGTCAACGAGTTCGGCGAGATCGGCATCGACAACGACCTCATCGTCGACACCGACGAGGAGGTGTTCGAGATGAACAACGGCTGCATCTGCTGCACGGTGCGCGGCGACCTGATCCGCGTCGTCGAAAACCTCGCCAAGCGCAAAGGCAGCTTCGACGCCATCATCGTGGAGACGACCGGCCTCGCCGACCCAGCCCCGGTGGCGCAGACCTTCTTCATGGACGAGGAGGTCCGCAAGATGTCGCGGCTCGACGCGGTCATCACCGTGGTCGACGCCAAGCATCTCCTCGACCGTCTCGCCGACGCCCCGGAGGCGGAGGACCAGGTGGCCTTCGCCGACGTCATCCTCCTCAACAAGACCGACCTCGTCACGCCCGAGCATCTGGCCGAGGTGGAGGCGACGATCCGCCAGCTGAACCCCTATGCGCGCATCCACCGCACCACCCGCTCGGCGGTGCCGCTCGACGCCATCCTCGACAAGGGCGCGTTCGACCTCGACCGCATCCTCAGCCTCGACCCGCACTTCCTCGACGCCGACGACCACGGCCACGACGACCACGTGTGCGGCCCCGACTGCGACCACGACCACCATCATCACGACCACGCGCACGACCACCACCACGGTCACGACCACGCCCACCACCACCGCCACGACACGGAGGTCACCTCCATCTCGCTGAAGGGCGGCGAAGTGGATCCGGAGCGCTTCATCCGCTGGATCGGCGAGGTCACCCAGGCGCAAGGCCCGAACATCCTCCGCCTCAAGGGCATCATGGCGTTTGCCGACGAACCCAAGCGCTACGTGGTGCAGGGCGTCCACATGATCGTGGAGGGCGACCTGCAGCGCGACTGGCGCGCCGACGAGCCGCGCGAGAGCCGTCTCGTCTTCATCGGCCGCAAGCTCGACCGGGCCGCCCTGGAGGCCGCCTTCCGCGCCTGCCTCGCCTGACGGCGCTCCACCCCGCCCGCCTTCACGAGGACCTTGCCTCTTGCCCACCGTCACGCCCGTCACCGCCGCCGGCTACGTGCTCTACGCCGGCTATCTCGCCGACGCCCCGGTCTTCCTGTCCGCCGACGGCTCGGTGGTGCTCGGCACCGAGGGCCAGAGCGGCCAAGAGGGCCAGAGCCGCCCGGAGGGCCAGAGCGGCCCGGAGGGCCAGGGCGGCCCGCAGGGCCGCCGCGAGAGCATCGGCGGCGGCGTGCTGGCGGCGGTCCGCGACCTCGACGGCCGCTCCCTCGTCACCGGCGGCGACGACGGCCGGGTCTGCCGGCTCCATGCCGACGGCACGGTCACGGTGATCGCCGAGAAGCCCCGCAAGTGGATCGACCAGGTGGCCGTAGGCCCGTCCGGCGCGGTCGCCTTCGCGTCCGGCCGCACGGTCTGGGTGCGCGAGGCGTCGGCCAAGGAGCACGAGCTCGTCCGCCCGCGCGCCGTCGGCGGCCTCGCCTTCTTTCCCAAGGGCCTGCGCGTCGCCATCGCCGGCTACAACGGCGTCGGCCTCTGGTTCCCCGGCGCCACGGCACCGCCGCAGGAGCTGGAGTGGAAGGGCTCGCACATCGCCGTCACCCTGTCGCCGGACGGCGCCAACGTGGTCACCTCCATGCAGGAGAACGCCCTCCACGGCTGGCGCCTGAAGGACGGCCAGCACATGCGCATGTCCGGCTATCCGGTGAAGGTGAAGTCGCTCTCCTGGTCCATGAAGGGCCGCTACCTCGCCTCGTCCGGCGCCGGCGCCGCCATCTGCTGGCCCTTCCACTACAAGGACGGCCCCATGGGCAAGCGCCCGCTGGAGCTCGGCCCCCGCCAGGAGCTCGTCACCCAGGTCGCCTGCCACCCGTCCGAGGAGATCGCCGCCCTCGGCTACGAGGACGGCATGGTGCTCCTCGTCCGCTTCTCCGACGGCGAGGAGGTGCTGATGCGCCGCCCCGGCGACGGCGGTCCCGTCACCGCGCTCGGCTGGAACCGCACCGGCCTGGAGCTCGCCTTCGGCACCGAGGCGGGCGCCGCCGGCGTCATCGACCTCGCCGGCTGACATGTCCGCCCTTCCGTCCGCCATCGCCAACGCCCCCCCGGGCACCAGCCCGGCGCCCCCGGGCACCAGCCCGGCGGAGCAGGCCGCGCTCGACGCCCGCTACGACGCGCTCGCCCGGGCCGAGCGCCTGCTCCCCATCAAGATCACCGGCTTCTACGCCCGCAAGCTCGACGCCGAGGTCGCCGCCCTCGGCCACACGGACGGCCCGCTCAACCGCGCCGCCCGGCCGCCGCGCGAGCGGTTCGATCTTGCCGCCGGCCACGAGGTCGCCGACTGGGTGGACGACCGCTCCAACATGCCGGTGCCGGGCTCGACCGCCATCATCCACAAGTACCCGGACCGGGTGCTCTTCATGCCGACGTCCGTCTGCGCCGGCCACTGCCAGTACTGCTTCCGCCAGGACGTGCTCACCGACCAGCACGAGGCCGGCCGCACGCGCGTTCCCGCCGAGCTCGACGCCCTCGTCGCCTACCTCGCCACCCGGCCGCTGGTGCGCGAGGTCATCCTCTCCGGCGGCGACCCGATGACGCTGCCGACCCGCGACCTCGCCCTCATCCTCCGCACCCTCAAAGCCCTGCCGCGCCCCCCGGCGATCCGCATCCACACCCGCACCCCGGTGTTCGCCCCGAAGGCCGTCGCCGATCCGGAGCGCGTCGCGCTCCTCGCCGAGGCCGACGTGCGGCTCGTCCTCCACGTCATCCACCCCTACGAGATCTGCGCCGAGGTGGAGGCCGCCCTTCTGGCCCTCCGCCGGGCGGACGTGCGGCTCTACAACCACTTCCCGCTCCTTCGCGGCGTCAACGACGACCCGGACCTCCTCGTCGACCTCATCACCCGCCTCGACGACAACCGGGTGCGCACCCTCTCGGTCTACGTGCCGGAGCCGATCCGCTTCTCCGCCCCCTACCGGATCGGCCTCAAACGCCTGTTCGCCCTTCAGGACGCGTTCGTGGCGGCGGCGCCGAGCTGGGTCAACGCCGTCCGCTTCACCCTCGACTCGCCGCTCGGCAAGGTCCGGCGCGAGCATATCGAGGCTTGGGACGAGGCTCGCGGCCTCGTCACCTTCGCCCGCGAGGGGCGGCGCTTCGTCTACCCGGACTTTCCCGCCCACCTGGACGTGCCGGGCGATCCGGACGTCATGCGGTGGAGGCAACCCGGCCGACCGGCGGGGTGAGCGCCGCGCGCGCCGGGCGGAACACCGTCACGGCGAACAGGATGGCCGCCACGAAGGCCGCGATCGACGCGAGCGCCACCAGCGGCTCCAGGGCGGTGTTGCCGAGGAGGAGGAAGCTGAGCGCCGGGAAGAACACCACGATGGCGGCGGTGTGCAGGCCCCAGATCGCCTTCGGCACGAGGCCCACCGCCTTCTCCGGCACCAGCGCGAAATAGGTGCCGTAGCCCACCGACAGCACGAAGCCGAGCAGGATCAGGTGCGCATGCGCCGGTGCGATCGCGTGGTTGTGGCTGGCCGACATGCCGATGCCGGTCGCCATGCCGGCCAGCAGGAAGACGGCCCCTGACTTGAAGAACAGGTTGGACACAGTATTCATAGCGTTATCCCTCACAATCGACCCCGTCGTCGATCGACGAAGTCTATCACAGCCTCCACACTGACTGGATCCGGTCAGGTCTGCTGTGCGAATTCGCACATCACGTGGAAACATGTCGGGACTATCGGCTGAAAACGGTCTAACGCTTTGCTATCCAATGAAAAAGGCCGGTCGCAAGACCGGCCTTCATGGATGGACGCGGGCAGCGTGCCGGTCAGCGGACCAGCACGTTGCGGAAGCTCCAGGGCTCGTCGAGATCCAGGTCCTCGGGGAAGAAGCCCGGCCGGTCGGTCAGCGGCGTCCAGTCGGTGTAGATGGCTTCCACCGAACCGAGGTAGGGCTTCTGCACCTCCAGGCAGCGGGCGTGGTCCATCTCGTCCGCCTCCACGATGCCGGCCTCGGGGTTCTCCAGCGCCCAGACGATACCGGCGAGCACCGCCGACGACACCTGCAGGCCGGTGGCGTTCTGGTAGGGGGCGAGCGTGCGCGCCTCCTCGATGGTCAGGCGCGAGCCGTACCAGAGGGCGTTGCGCGCATGGCCGTAGAGAAGCACGCCCAGTTCGTCCCGCCCGTCCACGATCTCGTGCTCGTCCAGCACGCGCTGGGTCGCCTGGGCGACGCCGGCGCGGCCGAACATCTCGTGCAGCGACAGCACCGCCACGTCCGAGGGGTGGTAGGCATAGTGGCAGGTCGGCCGGAATTCCGGCGTCTCGCCCGATCCGACCGTGTAGTAGTCCGAAATCGAGATCGCCTCGTTGTGGGTCACCAGAAAGCCGAACTGCGGGCCCGGCGTCGGGCACCAGGTGCGCACCCGCGTGTCCGCGCCCGGCTGCAGCAGGTAGATGCCCGCCTTGTTTCCGGTGGCATGGCCGCGGGCGTTCTCCGGCTTCCACGTCTCGAAGCTGCCCCAGCCGAGTTCGGCCGGCTGCAGGCCCTCGGAGATGAAGCCTTCCACCGACCAGGTGTTCCAGAAGGTGTCGCGCGGCTTCGGCGCCTTGACGCGCTGGGTGTCGCGCTCGGCCACGTGAACGCCCTTCACGCCCACCGCCTGCATCAGCGCCGCCCAGCCGGCCCGGTCCACCGGCACGGCGTCGACCGCCACGCCGGTGTCACGCGCGATGGTGAGAAGCGCCTCCTTGACGAACCAGGAGACCATGCCCGGGTTGGCGCCGCAGCACGACACCGCCGTGATGCCGCCCGGGTTCGAGCGCTTCTCCGCCAGCACGGTCTCGCGCAGCGCATAATTGGTGCGCGCGCCGGCATCGGCCGACTTGTCGAAGTAGAAGCCGGGCCACGGCTCCGTGACCGTGTCGATGTAGAGCACGCCGAGCTCGCGGCAGAGCCGCATGATGTCGAGCGAGGAGGTGTCCACCGACAGGTTGATGCAGAACCCCTGGCCTTCGCCGGCGGTCAGCAGCGGCGTCAGCAGCGCCCGATGGTTCTCCCGCGTCACCGCCTGCTTGGTGAAGGCGATGCCCCGCTCGTCGAGAAGGTTCCGATGGGTGTCGACCGGGTCGATCACCGTCATGCGCGTTTTATCGAATGAAATGTGTCGCTCGAGGAGCGGCAAGATACCACGACCGATGGACCCGAAACCGATGAGCACCAGGGGACCGGAAATCGTGCCATGCACGAGCGATGCGTTCATTCAAACTTCTCCTATGGTTCGGATCGTCTCCGAGAGGGATGCGCGACAAGGGGCCTAATGGGGAAACGGCGCGGGTTCCGAACATGGCCGGACACGCCTTGCGCCAACGCCGGCCGCATCATGAGCGCCGGACGAGCGCGCCTTATAGCCGAAACGGCCCGCCAAGGAAACGAGAGTTTTGTGACAATTGAGGAGGGCGGCATGTCCGTGCGGCACAAGTCGGCGCGGCGCGGGGTCGGTCCTTACGGGATCGACGGTGGTGCTCCGTCCGCACCCCTCGCCCTCCTCGATCGTCATGGTCCGCGAAGGCGGACCACCCTCGCATTGTTTTGCAAGGTGTTTCGGCTCCCGTTCGCACCCGGCGAAAAGCGTGGGTGGTCCGCCTTCGCGGACCATGACGAGGGAGGCGGTCTTCGCGTGCGCCCGCGAAACCGCGCCGTTTTCCCTCGCCGCGTCCCCCACCCTCCTCTCCGTCATCCCGGCGAACGCCGGGATCCAGCCGACGCCAAAGGAGGGAGGAACGGTGCGGATGATGGTTCCTGCGGTTGGATCCCGGCGTTCGCCGGATTGCGATCGAGGGCACCCGTGGCCGGCGCTCGGCACCGCCGTTCCTTCCCTCAACCCCTCCGCATTTCCCCGCCCGTTGACGGCGGACGTGCTTTCGCCTATCCCCGATGGCGGGACACCCCTCCCCACCGAGGGGCGCCTATCTGAAAGGATAGCATCATGACGACGACCGCCCGCCCGGCTGAAAAGCCGGCCCGTCCGCATTTTTCCTCCGGCCCCTGCGCCAAGCGCCCAGGCTGGTCCGTTGAGGCCTTGAAGGGAGCGGCTGTCGGCCGGTCCCACCGCGCCAAGATCGGCAAGACCAAGCTCGCCGAAGCGATCGATCTCACCCGCGACATTCTCAACGTCCCCGCCGACTGGCGCATCGGCATCGTGCCGGCGTCCGACACCGGCGCGGTCGAAATGGCCATGTGGTCGCTCCTCGGCGAGCGCCCGGTCGATCTTCTCGCCTGGGAGTCGTTCGGCTCCGGCTGGGTCACCGATGCCCTCAAGCAGCTGAAGCTGAAGGATGCCCGCGAGATCAAGGCGCCCTACGGCCAGCTGCCGGACCTTGCCGCCGTGAACTTCGACCACGACGTGGTCTTCACCTGGAACGGCACCACCTCGGGCGTCCGCGTCCCGAACGGCGACTTCATCCCCGCCGACCGGCAGGGTCTCACCATTTGCGACGCCACCTCGGCGGCCTTCGCCCAGCCGCTGCCCTTCGACAAGCTCGATGTGGTCACCTTCTCCTGGCAGAAGGTGCTCGGCGGCGAGGCGGCCCACGGCATGCTCATCCTGTCGCCCCGCGCGGTGGCGCGGCTGGAGACCTACAAGCCGGCCTGGCCGCTGCCGAAGATCTTCCGCCTCACCTCCGGCGGCAAGCTGATCGAGGGCATCTTCAAGGGCGAGACCATCAACACCCCGTCCATGCTGGCGGTGGAGGACTATATCGACGCGCTCCTCTGGGCGCGGTCGGTCGGCGGTCTCGACGGCCTCGTCGCCCGCGCCAACGCCAACACGAAGGTGATCGCCGATTTCGTGGCGGCCAACCCCTTCCTCGACTTCCTGGCCGAGGCCCCGGCGACCCGCTCCAACACCTCCGTCTGCCTGAAGTTCACCGACCCCGCCGTCGCCTCCCTCGACGACGCCGGCCAGCAGGCCTTCGTGAAGGCCCTCACCGGCTTCCTGGAAAAGGAAGCCGTCGCCTTCGACATCGCCTCCTACCGCGACGCCCCGCCCGGCCTTCGCATCTGGTGCGGCGCCACGGTCGAGACCGCCGACGTGGCGGCCCTGATGCCCTGGATCGCGTTCGCGTTCGAGAAGACCAAGGCGGAGATGGCCAAGGCGGCGTGAGGGGAGGGGGCGGCGGTTTCTTGCCAGAGACGGCGGTTGCCCGTCTCCTGAACCTGCCGCAAGTCCCCCGCTCCTGATCCGACGGTGGTTCCCCCTTCTCCTGATCCGACGGCGGTTCCCCCTCTCCCCAACCCTCCCCCTCCAGGGGGGAGGGGGCCCGTCGAGGTTGAAGGGAAGGGCGGCACCTCTCCCCCCACTGCCATCCGCCCCCTCTCCCCTTGAGGGAGAGGGTTGGGGAGAGGGGTGAACCTCCGCCCCCAGCCGACATCGCCCCCTCCTCCCCAGCCGACATCACCCCCTCCGCCCCCAGCCGACATCACCCCCCATCCCATTCCGCCCAGCGCCCTCCACACCCCCGCAGGAACCTCTCCCATGGCCCCTCGCGTCCTCATCTCCGACAAGCTCTCCCCCACCGCCGTCCAGATCTTCAAGGACCGCGGCGTCGAGGTCGACTATCAGCCGGATCTCGGCAAGGACAAGGAGAAGCTCCTTGAGATCATCGGCAACTACGACGGTCTCGCCATCCGCTCGGCCACCAAGGTGACCGAGAAGGTCATCGCCGCTGCGCCGCGCCTGAAGGTGATCGGCCGCGCCGGCATCGGCGTCGACAATGTCGACGTGCCGGCGGCGACCGCCAAGGGCGTGATCGTCATGAACACCCCGTTCGGCAACTCCATCACCACCGCCGAGCACGCCATCGCCATGATGTTCGCGCTCGCCCGCCAGATCCCGGAGGCCAACGCCTCCACCCAGGCCGGCAAGTGGGAGAAGAACCGCTTCATGGGCGTGGAGCTCACCTCCAAGACCCTCGGCGTCATCGGCTGCGGCAACATCGGCTCCATCGTGGCCGAGCGGGCCATCGGCCTTCGTATGCACGTGGTGGCCTACGATCCCTTCCTCTCCGAAGAACGGGCGATCGACCTCGGCGTCACCAAGGTGGAGCTCGACGAGCTGTTCCGCCGGTCCGACTTCATCACCCTGCACACGCCGCTCACCGACAAGACGCGCAACATCATCGACATTTCGGCGCTCCTGAAGATGAAGAAGGGCGTGCGCATCATCAACTGCGCCCGCGGCGGCCTGATCGTGGAGGCGGACCTCAAGGCCGCGCTCGATTCAGGCCACGTGGCGGGCGCCGCCCTCGACGTGTTCGAGGTGGAGCCGGCGACCGAGCACCCGCTGTTCGGCCATCCGAACGTGGTGGCGACGCCCCACCTCGGCGCCTCCACCACCGAGGCGCAGGAGAACGTCGCCCTCCAGGTCGCCGAGCAGATGGCCGACTACCTGATGAAGGGCGCCGTGCAGAACGCCCTCAACATGCCCTCGATCACCGCCGAGGAGGCGCCGCGGCTGACGCCCTTCGTCAAGCTCGCCGAGCTTCTCGGCTCCTTCGCCGGCCAGCTCACCGAGACCGGCATCAAGGCCATCCGCCTGGAGTACGAGGGCGACGTCGCCGCCATGAACACCCGCGCGCTCACCGCCGCGGGCCTCACCGGCGTGCTCCGGCCGCTCCTCCAGACCGTCAACATGGTCTCCGCCCCGGTGATGGCGAAGGAGCGCGGCATCGCGGTCTCCGAGGTCCGGCGCGACACGGCGGAGAACTACGACAGCCTCGTCCGCCTCGTCGTCGTCACCGACCGGCAGGAGCGCTCGGTCTCCGGCACCGTCTTCGCCGACGGCCGGCCGCGCATCGTGGAGATCAAGGGCATCAAGATGGAGGCGGAGTTCGCCCCCTCGATGATCTACGTCACCAACGCGGACAAGCCCGGCTTCATCGGCCGCTTCGCCAGCCTCCTCGGCGACGCCGGCATCAACATCGCCACCTTCGCCCTCGGCCGCCACGCCCAGGGCGAGGACGCCATCTGCCTCGTGGAGGTGGACGGCGAGGTCCCGGCCGACGTGCTCGCCGAGATCCAGACCATCCCGGCCGTCCGCCAGGCGAAGGCGCTGCGGTTCTGACCGCTCAGCCGGCCCGCCGACGGTAGGCCGGCCCCTTCTCCGCCGCCGGCGCGTCCACCACGGGCGCTTCGGCGGCGGGCGGCGGCGGCAATGCCTCCAGCCGCCGCGCCACATCCGCGACCACCGACCGGTAGGCCGCGAGATAGCTCCGCGGCACCACGAGCACCACCCGGTCGCCGCCGCGCGCCTCCAGCCGCACCGCGAGATCCCGGTCGGCCGCAAGGTCGGCCGGCGTCAGGTCGATGCCCACCGTCTCCTCGCGCACGCATGTGCCGCCGGAGCAATCCCGGCGTTCCCGGAAGATCTTGTCCGCCCGGCGTGGCGCCCCGTGGGCGAAGCTGGCGAAGGCGTAGTCCTGGTAGGCGCGGTCGTCGTAGGTGACCTCCACGTAGAGCTGGTGCCGCTCGGTCCGCGCCGCCCGGTCGACGCCGCCGCGGAGCGCGTAGACGGCGTTGGGCCAGAGCCCCGCCCGGATGCCCGGCCCCAGCACCTGCGCCTGCGGGTCGAACACGCTGTCCACGACCTGGACGGCGGCGGCGATGTCGGCGGCCGGCCGCGCCGCATAGTCCCCTGCCGTCACGCAGCCGGCGAGCGCGAGGCCCGCCGCCGCCACAAAGCCCAGCCGTTCCGTCGCCCGCCGCACCGCCGCCTCCGCATCGGATCCGGCGGCAACAGTGTCATTTCTGCTAATGCCGCGCAAACCCCGCCATCATCCGCCGCCAGACCCGCCCGTCGATCGCCACCAGCCCCGCCATGATCAGCCCCATGCCCACCCAGTGGCGCGGCGCCAGCGTCTCGCCGAGCACCGCGACGCCGAGCAGGATGGCGCTCACCGGCACCAGGAAGGTCACCAGCATCACGTTGGAGCCGGCGAGCGTCAGGATGCGGAAGAAGAGGATGTAGGCGAGCGCCGTCGCGCCGAACGCCAGGAAGGCCACCGCGGCGATCACGTCGCCGGCCGGCAGCGGCAGCGTCCACGGCGCCTCGGCGACAAGCATCAGCGGCAGCACCATCAGGCTCGACAGCGTCAGCTGCCCCGCCGCCGTCTTAAGCGGCGGCTGGCCGCGGAAGCGGCGGCCCCAGAGGGTGGAGAAGGCGTAGGAGACGGCGGCGGCGAGGCACGCGAGCTCCGCCGTCAGGTGCCAGCCGAGGTCGGCGAGGGCACCGAGGCCCAGCATCTCGGCGACGCCGACGAACCCCAGGATCACCCCCACCGTCTTGTTCGCCGTCAGCCGCTCGTCCGTTGTGAAGGCGTGGGCGACGAGGGCGGTGAAGATGGGCGTCGTGGCGTTGAGGATGGAGGCGAGCCCGGCGCCGATGTGGGCGGTGCCGTAGAAGATCAGCGCGAACGGCACGACGTTGTTGAGAAACCCCATCCCGGCATAGTCCGCCACCTGGCGGCGCGTCCAACCGAGCCGGGTGCCGCCGAGTCTCAAAACGGCGAGGAGCACCGCCGCCGCCAGCGCGCAGCGCAGGAAGACGAGCGTGAAGGGCGGCAGAACCGGCGCCGCCACCCGCGCCGACAGGTAGGAGCCGCCCCAGAGCAGCGACAGGGTGAGGAGAAGGATCCAGGCGCTACGGGGCATCGGAGCATCGCATCGAAGAGGGGAGATCGGACCGGCCGGCAGCCATGACCGGCCGGGCGGGTGGGCGCCACCCGTTTCCCGCCGACACGGGGCGCGCGCGCATCAGGGCGACGCCGCCGCCGCCCGCGCGCGGCTCGCCCGCTCGGCAAAGAGGATGCCGCCGAGGACGAGGGCGAGCGCCGCCCCGTGATAGGCATGGAACGGCTCGCCGAGCACGCCGACGGCCAGCACCGCGGCGAACACCGGGATCAGGTTCACGAACACCCCCGCCCGGCCGGGGCCGATCAGCTCCACCCCGCGCACGAAGAAGATCTGGCTGAGTACCGACGGAAACACCCCGCAATAGGCGATGGTCGCCCAGCCGACCGCCGTCGGCGCCTGGAATTCGCCGAGCGCGATCTCGGCCGCCAGCAGCGGCAGCGTCGACAGGAAGCCCGTCACGGCGAGCCCGGCGAAGAAGGTGAGCCCGTTCACCTTCGGCCGGTCCGGCAGGAAGACCGTGTAGATGGCATAGGAGACGCAGGCCCCCAGCATCAGGATGTCGCCGACGTTGAAGCCGAGCGTGGCGATAGCCGAAACGTCGCCCCGCGTCGCCACCACGGCGACGCCGAGGAGCGTCACCATCATGCCGAAGAGCTGCGCCCGCCCGGCCTTCGTGCCGCGCGCCAGATAGGCGATCAGGAAGACGAGCCCCGGAATGCCGCCCTGGATGATGCCGATGTTCACCGCCGAGGTGTAGTGCGCCGCCACATAGTAGAAGGCGTTGAAGGCCGTGAAGCCGAGCGTCCCCATGACGGCGAGATAGCCCCAGCGCCCTTTCAGCAGCGCCCAGTCCCGCGTCACCGGTCCGCGCGCCACCGCAGCCAGGATGACCAGCGCCACCCCCCAGCGGAACGCGGTCAGCACCATGGGCGACACGTCCCCGACCGCGATCCGGCTGGCGATCACGTTGCCGGCCCAGAACAGGGTGGCGGCGGGCAGCACCACATAGGCGTTGTCGTAGAAGGACGTGAGGCGGGCGCGGGCGGCCATGGACGGCGATCTCTCGTGGGCGGCCTTCATAGCCGGGACGGCCCCGCGGTGCCATGGGCGAAAAGCACGACCCCGGGTGGCCGCCGGCCCGGCCGCCCCGCTCGCCCACGATCGCGCCGCTCAACCGGTCAGGCACCGCCCCCTCCCCATCCTCCCCGATCGTCATGGTCCGCGCAGGCGGACCACCCACGCCTTTCTCCGGACGCCACCACGCGACGATAGGCGTGGCTGGTCCGGCTGAACACTGAACCGGACCATGACGATGGAGGAGGATGAGGAAACGCTTGCGGTCGCCTGGGTACAGGAAGCTTCGCGCCCCCGACCCCTCCGCCTCCATCGTCATCCCGGCGGACGCCGGGATCCAACCGACCGTGCCGCCTCCGCAACGGCGCGGTTGTCGCCACCCCCGGTTGGGCCCCGGCGTCCGCCGGGGTGACGCCCTGGGGACGGGAATCACCCCACCGACCCACCCGCACCGCCCCCCGCGCCCGCACCGCTCGCCCCCGAACGCACCGCTCGCCCCCGAACGCGCCGGTCGCCCCCGGACGCGCCGCCGCTCTCCCATCCGCCTCCATCGTCATGGTCCGCGCAGGCGGACCACCCACGCATTCGCCCTGCACGACCGAGCGAAGGTATGCGTGGCTGGTCCGGCTGAACCGGACCATGACGATGGAGGAGGATGAAGCAACGCTTGCGGTCGCTCCGGCACCGGCACGTCCGCGCCCCCTCCCCATCCGCCCCGATCGTCATGGTCCGCGCAGGCGGACCACCCACGCTTTTCCGACCCCCCACGCTTTTCCGCGCCCCCTTTTGCACCCCCATCCATTCTCCCCGCTGAATTCGCCGCCGCCGGTTGGAATGCCCTCGCGGCCGGTCTATAGTCCCGCCGCCTCGTTGCCCAAGCCGGCATCGGGGCTTTCCGTGCGTGCGGACTGTCGGCGAAGCGATGCCGGGCGCGCCTCGTGAGGATTGAGAACAGGACCGGTCGGCCGATGGCGAACGTGGTTGTGGTGGGCTCCCAGTGGGGCGACGAGGGCAAGGGCAAGATCGTCGACTGGCTCTCGGAGCGGGCGGACGTGGTGGTTCGGTTCCAGGGCGGCCACAACGCCGGCCACACGCTGGTGATCGACGGCGTCTCCTACAAGCTCTCGCTGCTGCCGTCCGGCGTGGTGCGCGGCAAGCTGTCGGTGATCGGCAACGGCGTGGTTCTCGATCCGCACGCCTTCGTCAAGGAACTGGCCAAGCTCGCCGAGCAGGGCGTGGTGGTGACGCCGGAGAACCTGCGCATCGCCGAGAACGCCAGCCTCATCCTGTCGCTCCACCGGGAGCTGGACGAGCTGCGCGAATCATCGAACACCGGCACCCGCATCGGCACCACCAAGCGCGGCATCGGCCCGGCCTACGAGGACAAGGTCGGCCGCCGCGCCATCCGGGTGATGGACCTTGCCGACCGCGACGTGCTCACCGCCCGCATCGAACGCCTGCTCGCCCACCACAATCCGCTTCGCCGCGGTCTCGGCCAGCCGGAGATCGCCGTGGAGACGATCCACGCCGAGCTGATGGCGGTCGCCGACCAGGTGCTGCCCTTCGTGGACATCGTCTGGCGTCTGCTCGACGAGAAGCGCCGGGCCGGCGCGCGCATCCTGTTCGAGGGCGCGCAAGGCGCGCTCCTCGACAACGACCATGGAACCTATCCCTTCGTCACGTCGTCCAATACCACGGCGGGCCAGGCCTCCACGGGCTCCGGCCTCGGCCCGGGCGCGCTCTCCTACGTGCTCGGCATCACCAAGGCCTACACCACGCGGGTCGGCGAGGGGCCGTTCCCGACCGAACTCCACGACGAGGTCGGCGAATTCCTCGGCACCCGGGGCCACGAGTTCGGCACGGTCACGGGCCGCAAGCGCCGCTGCGGCTGGTTCGACGCGGTGCTCGTCCGCCAGACCGTCCGGGTCTCCGGCATCGACGGCATCGCGCTCACCAAGCTCGACGTGCTCGACGGGCTCGACGAGATCAAGGTCTGCGTCGGCTATCGGCTGGACGGCAAGGTGATCGACTACCTGCCGGCGAGCCAGGAGGCGCAGGCCAAGGTGGAGCCGATCTACGAGACGCTGGAGGGCTGGTCCGGCACCACGCGCGGCGCCCGCTCCTGGGCGGACCTGCCGGCCCAGGCCGTCAAGTACGTGCGTCACGTGGAAGAACTGATCGGCGCGCCGGTGGCGATGCTGTCCACGAGCCCCGACCGGCTCGATACCATCCTTGTACAGGACCCCTTTCAGGACTAACCCTGAAACTAGGGAAAGTTGGCGAGATTCTAATCGATGGCCGATTACTATCCGGTTCTCAAGCGCGCGATCAGTTCGTTGCAGACGAACAGCGGCGAGTCCCGTCGCGCGGTCTACGAGAAAGCGAGAACCGCCCTCGTCAGCCAGCTGAAGTCCTACGAGCCACCGCTGAGCCAGGCCGAGATCACCGACCAGCGCCTGCAGCTGGAAGAGAGCATCCGCCGCATCGAGAGCGAGGTCGCGGGCGCCGCCTTCGGCCTGCCGACGGTGGCCGAGGCGGTGGCCGCCACCCCGGTGGCCGTGCCGGCCGTGCGGATGGAGACCCGCCCCGCCGCGGATGCGCCCGAACCGCCGCCGCCCCCGAAGAAGCCCGAGCCCCAGCGCCCGCCGGAAAAGGCGCCCGAGAAGGCGCCCGAGAGGGCTCCTGATCGGGTGATGGCCGACCGCCCGGCGGAGCGCCCCGCGCCGCCGCCGGAGGCGCCGGTGCGCGCGCCGGCCGACCGGGCTTCCGCGCCCGACCGGGCTACCGCGCCCGACCGGGCGCCGGTGCCCGACCGCGCCCCCGTCGCCGACCCGAAGATCAGCGCCGGCCTGTCGTCCCTGTCGAAGACCGTGCACGAGGCCGAGTCGCTCGGGCATGCGAGCGCCAAGGCGGTGAAGACCGCCCGCGGCGCCATGGAGGAGAACGGCGATCGCCTGCCGGACGGCAAGGTCGAACCCGGCTTCATGGACACGCCCCTCGGGGCCGGCCTGCCGCCGCGCGGCGAGACCCCCTCGCCGGTGGTACCGCCGGCCGCCGCCGCAAGGCGCGATGCGCCGCGCCCGGCCCGTCTCCAGAAGGCGCCGAGCCGCGGCGGAAGCACCCGCCTTCTCGCCGGTCTTCTCCTTGCTATCGTGCTCCTGGCCGGTGCCGCCTTCGCCTTCCTCAACCGCGACGCCTTCTTCGGCACCGCCGATCCGGTCGCCGAGACCGCTGTGCCGGAGGAGACCGCGCCGGTGCCGGCGGAGACCAGCACCGACGGGTCCGAGGCTCTCGACCCGAAGATCCCCGACCGTCTGCCTCAGGACGGCGAGCCGGCCGAACCGATCGCCCCGGACGCCCGGCCGGTGCAGACCGAGCGGGTCGTGCCGCCCGGCGACGTGGACGAGGCGCCCGCGCCGGAGACGCCGGCCGCCGCCGACGCGCCGCCGGTGCCGACCGCCCCGCCGGCGGCCGAAGCACCGCCCGCCGCCGACCTGCCGGCGGTCTCGCCCGAGACCCCGGCCATCCCGGCCGAACCCGCACCGCCGGCCGCGACCACACCGCCGGCCGCCGCCGCGCCGCCCGCGGACGGCCAGGTGGTGCTCGTCGCCCAGCGGGCCATCCTCTACGAGGAGCCGATCCCCGGCTCGGAGGGCGCGCGGGCCGAAGGGCAGGTGCTGTGGCAGTTCGTCAACGAGCCGAGCCTGCCGGGCGAGCCGCCCGTGCCGCAGATCCGCGCCACCGTGGAAATCCCCGACCGGGGCATCCGCATGGTGCTGCAGATGCGCCGCAACACCGACGCCGCCCTGCCGGCGAGCCATATCGTGGAGATGCGCTTCGACCTGCCGGCGGACTTCTCCGGCCGGGCGATCGACACCACGCCGGGGCTCATCGTCAAGCAGACCGAGGACGCCCGCGGCGACCCGCTGATCGGGGCGGTCGCCAAGGTGCAGGACAACCTGTTCTGGCTCGCTCTTTCGGGTGTCGAGCAGGACACCCAGCGCAACCTGACGCTCTTGCGCGAGCGCCAGTGGTTCGACGTGCCGATCCGCTACGGCAACCGCCGCCGCGCCATCCTGACCTTCGAGAAGGGCCCGCCCGGCGAGGCCGCCTTCCAGCAGGCCCTCGCCGCCTGGGGGCCGTGATTTGGCGTCGGCCGGCCTGGACCCGGCCTTCGGGTGCGATCGCCCGAAGGCCGGGTCCGGTCAGCGGGCGATGAGGGTCGTGACGCCGATCAAGCGTCCGCTCGGCATATGGAAGAGGTGGACGGCCCGTCCGCCGGCGCCGTCCACGGTCACCGCCAGCCGCTCGCCGTCGACCGCCGTGTCCACCACGGTGGCACCGACCGGCAGTTCCACCACGGAGCGGAAGGCCTCGCCGCGCGGGGTGTCGTCCTCCAGCCGGTTCACCCGCCAGATGACGGCGAACAGCACGGCCAGGAAGCCGACGCCGAGGGTGATGCCGGAGACGAGCATCAGCTTGCGGAGCTTCTGCTGCACGCGCTCCATGGCCGGGTCGAGCGGCGCCTCGTCGTCCTTGTCGTCGCGGGCATCGGCCATGGTCCGCTTTTCCTTTGCGTCGGGATGAGCTAGTCCCGCGCCGTGTAACGCAACAGTGCGCCGCTTGTCGACGCCAACGGGAGGCAACGACGATGACGGGCGATGAGAGCGACGGGCGGGACCGCCCGGACGACGACCATGCGGACCGACCCGAAACCGCGTCCGCCGCTACGTCGGGCGACAACGGGCTACAAGACGGCTACAAGGCGGACGACATGGCGGCTACAGACGGCGACATCGACCTCGTCGACGACGACAGTAGCCTCGCCCTGGCGGCGGAGACGCTGACCGGCGTCTTCGGCCCGGAAGCGGCCGGCCAGCGGCTCGACAAGGCCCTCGCCGGGCTCTTCCCGGCGGTCAGCCGGTCCCGGCTCAAGTCCTTGGTGGAACAGGGCCATTTGACCCTCGACGGGACCGCCGTGGCGGATCCTTCGCGCAAGGCCAAGGCCGGCATCGCGGTGGTCCTCGACCTGCCGCCGGCCGAGCCGGCCGAGCCGGAGCCGGAGGACATCCCCCTGACGGTGGTCTACGAGGACGAGCACCTGATCGTCATCGACAAACCCGCCGGCCTGGTCGTCCATCCGGGTGCCGGCAACTGGACGGGGACGCTCGTCAACGCCTTGTTATTCCACTGCAAAGACAGCCTGTCGGGGATCGGCGGCGTGCGCCGCCCGGGCATCGTCCACCGCCTCGACAAGGACACCACCGGCCTCATGGTGGTGGCCAAAACCGATAAGGCCCACAAGGGCTTGGCAGCCCAGTTCGCCGACCACGGCCGCACCGGTCCCCTCGAGCGCGCCTACCTGGCGCTGGTCTGGGGAAGCCCGGAACCCTACCGCGGCACCATCGACGCCCCGCTCGGCCGTTCGCCCACCGACCGCACCCGCATCGCGGTCGTCAAGAGCGGCGGACGGGAGGCCGTCACGCACTACGAAGTCGTTGAAAGATATCCGGAAAAGGCCGGCCGGGCGGCGGTCGCCTCGTTGGTGGAATGCCACCTGGAAACCGGCCGCACCCACCAGATCCGCGTCCACATGGCCGCCGCCGGCCATCCGCTGATCGGCGATCCGGAGTACGGCCGCGGCTTCCTCACCAAGATCAACACCCTGGCGGACGAGGTCGCCGCCGTCGTCCGGCCCTTCCCCCGCCAAGCCCTCCACGCCCGCCTCCTCGCCTTCGAACACCCTGTGGATCAAGAGCTTCTCCGCTTCGAAAGCGATTTGCCGGAAGACCTCGAGGCTCTTGTCGAAGCGTTCAGGACTTTGTGAACTTGCGGCGCTCCCTCGTGTTTTGGCCATGATCGTTCTTATATCCTAACGCTGGCGCGCCGCGTTCGCGGGCGCCACCCGGACTGCCGTGCGTAACAACGGGGCCGGGGTCAAGAGGCGGGACCGAGGTCGCCGTGGGGGCGAACCACCTCAGGTCTCCAGCCCGAGAGGAGGGGTGCACCATGGCCCAGACATCACTTCCGGTCCTTGCGGCCGGTGAAGGCGGCCTCAGCCGCTATCTCGACGAGATCCGCCGGTTTCCCATGCTGGAGCCGCAGGAAGAGTACATGCTCGCCAAGCGGTATCTCGACTACGACGACCGTCAGGCAGCTCACAAGCTGGTTACGTCGCATCTGCGCCTGGTGGCGAAGATCGCGATGGGCTACCGCGGCTACGGCCTGCCGATCGGCGAGGTCATCTCCGAAGGCAACGTCGGCCTGATGCAGGCCGTCAAGCGCTACGATCCGGAAAAGGGTTTCCGGCTCGCCACTTATGCCATGTGGTGGATCAAGGCCTCGATCCAGGAATATATCCTCCGGTCCTGGTCGCTCGTTAAGATGGGCACCACGGCCAACCAGAAGCGGCTGTTCTTCAACCTCCGCAAGGTCAAGGGCCAGATACAGGCGCTCGAGGAGGGCGACCTCCGGCCGGACCAGGTGGCGACGATCGCCGAGAAGCTCGGCGTCACCCCGGAGGACGTGATCTCCATGAACCGTCGCCTGGGCGGCGACACCTCGCTGAACGCGCCGCTGCGCGCCGACAGCGAGGGCGGCGAGTGGCAGGACTGGCTCGTGGACGACCGCGAGAACCAGGAGACCGTCCTCGCTGAGAACGAGGAACTCGACCAGCGCCGCAGCATGCTCAAGAACGCCATGGGCGTGCTCAACGATCGCGAGCGGCGCATCTTCGAGGCGCGCCGCCTCGCCGACGACCCGATGACGCTGGAGGACCTCTCGACCGAGTTCGGCGTCAGCCGCGAGCGCGTCCGCCAGATCGAGGTGCGGGCCTTCGAGAAAGTCCAGGAATCCGTGCGCAAGATGGCGGCCGAGCAGGTCGCCCGCACGGTCGACGCCGACAAGCGCGTGCCCGCCTGAAACGGCGGACGCTCCCCGGCGGGCATGCCGCTGCGCGCCCATCTGACGCCCTCCGGAACGGCGCCGCAGTCAATCGCGGCGCCGTTTTCCGTGGTTGCCACAAGCTTTTGATCTCCCTGAAACGTGAAGTCGTTTCTCCTTAATCCGTGATCGGCTAAGGTCCACTTCAAGGGTCGAACGATCTCGTTGGGAGTTTCGACACGATGGCCGATTTCGCGCGCCTCATGCCCCAGGCGCCGGTTCCCCCGCTGCGGGTGGGAACGGTCGGGGGACCATGCTGGCGCCTCTGCGACCAGAAGCCGAAGAATTTTACCCTGGTGGTCTTCTACCGGGGCCTGCACTGCGATGCCTGCCGGGTCCAGCTTCAGGAGTTGGAAGCCAACATCCGCGCCTTTCGCGAGCGGGGCGTGCGGGTAATCGCCGTTTCGGCCGACAGCCGCGACCGGGCGGAACGCACGGCGGAAGCCTGGGGCATCGAGGAACTCACCCTCTGCTGGGGGCTCACGACCGATCAGGCGCGCGCTTGGGGACTTTACCTGTCCGAAGGTCGGGGCCGGACGGCCGATGGCCTCGACGAACCGGCCTTCTTCGTGGAACCGGCGCTCTTCCTGGTGCGGCCAGACAACACGCTCTACGCCAGCATTCTTCAAACCCTGCCGTTCGCCCGGCCGCACGCGGCCGACATTCTGGCCGCGCTCGACGCCATCATCGCGAGCGGGGAGGCGCCCCGCGGCAGCGCCATCGGCCCGATCCGCCACGCCGCCGAATAGCGACGGGCGGCATCGGCCCGGCCGGCCTCGTCCGCTCAGCGCACCACGCGGGCATAAGTCTCCACCGGCGGCATGCTCTCGACGAGGCCCGTATCCACCATGAAGGCGGCGAACCGCGCGTAGCGGCCGGTGTCGAGGGCGGCCGGGCGCTTGGCGAATCGCGGCAGCGTGTCCGTCCAGGCGGTGCGGTTCAGCGGATCATCAAGCTCCGGGTAAGCCTTGACGAAAAGGTCGAAGGCGGCCCCCGGATGGTTGGTGAGGAAGAGCGTCGCCTCCTCCACGGCCTTCAGGAAACGCGGCAGCCGGTCGTCGTCGGCGAGATCCCGATGGGTGACGAGGACCAGTTCGTCATAAACCGGCACCCCGTGCTCCTCCGGAAAGAAGGCCACGCCCTCCCGGCCTTCCAGCCGGATCTGGGTGAGTTCGAAGTTGCGGTAGCCGCCGATCACCGCGTCCACCTGCCCGGCAATGAGCGAGGCGGAGAGGGCGAAGTTGACGTTGACGAGTTCCACGTCGTCGAGGCCGAGCCCGACCGAGCGCAGCATCTGGCCCAGCATGGCATCCTCGAAGCCCGACACCGAATAGCCCACCCGCTTTCCCTTCAAATCGGCGAGCGTGCGGATCGGGCCGTCCTTCAGCACCGTCAAGGTGTTGAGCGGCGTTTCGATCAGCGTGCCGAAGCGGACGAGCGGCAGGCCGGCCGCCACGTCCTGCTGCAGGCTCGGCTGGTAGTGCACTGCCACCTCCGCCTGCCCGGCCGCAACGAGACGCGGCGGCTGGGACGGGTCGGCCGGCGCCACCAGCGTCACATCCAGGCCCTCGCGGGCGAAATAGCCGCCTTCCCGGGCCACCACCAGGGGCGCGTGGTCCGGATTGACGAACCAGTCGAGGAGAACGGTCAGCGTATCCGCCGCCCGGACGGGGAGGGGAGCGAAGGCCAGGAGAAGGGCGAGCACGAAGGCGGGAAGGCGCAAGGTCATGGGGGACGACTCACCTTTGGTTTTGAAAAAAAAGCGGATGGCGGGTGACGGGAAAACCGGTCGGTCATCGCGCCGCCTCCACCCAGGGGATGAGGCGGGCGGTCGCCGCGTGGACGATGGCCCGCAACACGAGCGTGGCGAGGGCGAGGAGCGCGAGCGCCGCGAACAGGAGATCGGTCTGCATGCGGGCATTGGCCTGTATCATCAGGAGACCGAGGCCCTGGGACGCACCGACCCATTCGCCGATGACCGCCCCGATCGGGGCGAACACGGCCGCCACCCGGATGCCGGTGACGAGCGCCGGCAGCGCGTCCGGCAGCCGGATCAGCACCAGCGTGCGCCAGCGGCCGGCGCCGGAGAGTCGCGCCAGGTCCAGAAGTCCGGGATCGGTGCGGGCAAGCCCGTCGGCAAGGGCCGAAGCGACCGGGAAATAGATGATCAGCGTCGCCATCACCACCTTGGAGGCGAGCCCGAATCCGAACCAGAGAACGAGGAGCGGCGCGAGCGCGAACACCGGCAGCGCCTGGCTGACGACGAGGAGCGGCGTCAGCACGCGCGCCAGCGTGGTGGAAAGCCCGACCGCAAGGCCGGTGGCGACCCCGAGGGCGGTGCCGGCCACCAGTCCGAGCAGGATTTCGGCGAAGGTGACCGCCGCTTCAGTGAGCAGCCGTTCGTGTTGGGCGATTGCCACAGCCGCCACGCGCGCCGGGCTCGGCAACATGAAGGACGGCGCGCCCGCCACAAGCACCAGCGCCTGCCAGACGCCGACCACCACGGCGATCGCCGCCAGCGCCCGGCCAAGGCGCAGTGCCAGCCGACGGCCCGTTCCGGACGGCAGCCTGCGCGTCGATCGAGGCGCCAGCCCGCCAGCCGATCCGAGCGAAAGACCCGGCGCGGTCTGGGGGGCTAGTCCGAACCTCGTTCCATGCTCCGTCTCGGGCGCAAGTGACCGGTCCGTTCGGGCTATCGATCCGTGTGTGGGTCCAGGGACCGGCTGCTGGTCGCCTTCGACGGGAGAGCCTGCCGACCGGTCGGTGGCCGTTGGGGCCGGTGCGCCCGCCGTCTCGCCGGTCTCCGTGTCCGGCACGTCCAAGTCCGAGCCTGTCGCCGGATCGGCTGCACCGCGTCGTCCTCCTGGCCTCTCCGGCACTGTCGCCATGGTCCCTCGCTGTCGCGCGGACCACCGAGGGCGACCGCGCCAGGCGGGCCGGCCGGCGTCGAGAGGGGAAAGGCATGGGCGTGCTTAGGCCGGACTTCGGCAACGCGGCGCCGCATGCGGTTCCGTCCCTTCGCCGGCATGACCCGGATCAGGTTCGAAGGGTTCGGCCTCACCGGCCATCTCAGCTCTTCGTTGCGAAGAACACCCCTCGGAACAGACGTCTCTTATGGCCCGACCCGTTCCCGCCCGCAAGACACCACGCCGGCAAATTGCCTCTTGCGCCACCCCGCCCGGACAGCTATATCCCCCGCACCGCAAGGCACCCCGGTGCCCGACGCTCCCTTCGTCTAGCGGTCTAGGACGTCGCCCTCTCACGGCGAAAACAGGGGTTCGATTCCCCTAGGGAGCGCCAATCTTTTCAGGCACTTACCCGTGAGTTGGCTGGAAGTGCCAAATATTTGTCAAATAAGTGTCTGCAGGCAGTGGTGGACGCTTGCCGACCAATCTCGAAGAGTAAAATGGGCAACGTAGGCTTTGACCTGGACTCCCATCGCTCAAAAGCACTGCGGAGAGGTGGCAGAGTGGTCGAATGTACCGCACTCGAAATGCGGCATGCTCGCAAGGGCATCTGACCTTGCCCCCTGGAATGCCCTCGCTCAGAAGCTGGGATCCGTCGATGAGGAGACGGAGAATGCGCAAGAGCCGGTTCAGCGAGGAACAGATCATCGGGATCCTGAAGCAGCACCAGGCGGGGATTGGCGTCGCCGACCTCTGCCGTAAGCACGGGATCTCCGACGCGACCTTTTACACGTGGCGATCGAAGTATGCCGGGATGGAGGTGTCCGAGGCCAAGCGGCTGAAGGCGCTCGAGGAGGAGAACGCCAAGCTGAAGAAGCTGCTGGCGGAGTCAATGCTCGACGTGTCGACACTCCGTGAGGCGCTCGGAAAAAACTTCTGACGCCCAGTTCCCGGAGGCAGTTCGTAGCCTGGGCGATCACGGAGAAGGGCTACTCGCAGCGGCGTGCCTGCGGGCTGGTCGGCCTGGAGCCGAAGACCTACCGCTATGCCTCGAGGAGACCGGACGACAGCGCTCTGCGAGAGCGGCTGAAGGATTTGGCTCGCGAGAGGCGGCGGTTCGGCTACAGGCGGCTGCTGATCCTCCTGCGCCGGGACGGCATCGAGATGAACCACAAGAAGCTTTTCCGCCTCTACAAGGAGGAGCGGCTGACGGTACGGCGGCGCGGCGGCCGCAAGCGGGCGCTCGGCACGCGAGCTCCGATGGCGCTGCCGCAGGGACCCAACCAGCGCTGGAGCCTGGACTTCGTCTCCGACGTGCTTGCCGACGGGAGACGCTTCCGGGTTCTGGTGGTGGTCGACGACTTCACGCGGGAGTGCCTGGCCCTGGTGGTCGACACCTCGCTGTCCGGTCGTCGGGTCGCCCGCGAGCTCGACCGTCTCATCGACGCCCGAGGCAAACCGCTGATGGTGGTGAGCGACAACGGCACCGAACTGACGTCTCACGCCATCCTCCGCTGGCAGCAGGACCACGGCGTCGAATGGCACTACATCGCCCCCGGCAAGCCGATCCAGAATGCCTTCGTCGAGAGCCTCAACGGCCGCTTCCGCGACGAGTGTCTCAACGAGCATCTATTCCAGGGCTTGTCAGCCGCCCGGAGGATCATCGAGGCTTGGCGCCTCGACTACAACGACGACCGCCCGCACACCAGTCTGGGCGGCCTCACCCCAAACGAGATCGCAGCCCGGTCCAGGAAGGACCAGAACCAGAACGGATTCTGGTTATGAACGAGGGCACGATGGGGGCAACGTCACATCGGGGGTTCGAATCCCTCCCTCTGCGCCATCTAACGCTTTAACGCCAATAACGTTTTTGCGGTAAGCTCGAACCTCGCAGGGCCTATCCCAAAGGCGAGATTACGGCAAGCGGTAGTAGGGCCACAACCGCGGCACGGCGGTAGGTTCGGCGGCCTTCAACGACAGCGGCTTCGCTAGCTGTGCCATTCTGCCGAAACATTAACACTCGTCACCGGAGCCTCTCGGGAAAGCCGCCGCTCGAACAGGAATAAGGCGGCAGCCTATGTGCTCAGCGTGAATTTCGTTGCGCACTCTTCCAACCCGCTACGATGAGTTAAGTCCAACCTTGGTCGCAACCGTTGCAAGGACAACTCCTATCGGGCAGCTCGACGTGGGTGCTAGGCATCGATCCTTGTGGTTGCCTCGTCGCGATCAGGATGCGAGTTATTGCATGCGCCGCCCTTTGAAACTGAGACAGTCGCCGCGCAGCGACGCTGATGAACTGGTGATAGCGCAGTATGTCAAGAGCAACTGATGGACCGCACCATCCCGCCTTCCTGACCGGCGGCGGTGAACTTGGCGCTCTTATTCGATCCCACGATTGGGCGGCCGCATCGCTCGGACCGCCAGAAGAATGGCCACAGTCGCTCCGCTCAGCAATTTCCATCTGCCTCCACTCCAGCTTCCCAACAGCGGTTTACTGGGGCCCCGAGTTGTGCCTCTTTTACAATGATACATGGGCACCGGTTCTAAGGGAGCGGCACCCATGGGCACTTGGGCGTCCAGGTGCCGAAGTCTGGGCCGATATCTGGGAACAAGTCGCCCCTCAATTTTTGCATGTAATGAGGACGGGCGAAGGGTTCTCTGTATACGATGAAATGCTCCCCATAATCCGCTGCGGTATTCGTCAACAAACCTACTGGGACTACAGTTTTACGCCGATTCGCGCCGAAGACGGCCTAGTCGCAGGGGTGTTCAACCAAGGCCGAGAAACAACTGATCGGGTGCTCAGCGAACGCCGGGGGCGGTTTCTTCTTCAGCTAAGTGATAAGCTACGCACGCAATCCGATCCTCGATTGATCATCGAGACAGCGCAGGAAGCCCTTGGTCGGTTTCTGGGTGCCAATCGTGTCGGCTATGGTGAAGTAGAGGCAACCGCACGCTACTTCACCACCGAACTCAACTGGACGGACGGGAGCGTTCCATCACGGGAAGGAACACACGATCTTGCTGCCTTCGGACCCGATGTTTTGAGCGCCCTTCGTGCGGGTATACCTCTTCTCATCCAGGACGCCGCGCAGGACCCGCGGACTAACGCGCCGGAAAGCCTGGCAGCGTTTGACGCCATCGATACTCGCGCCGTTATCACGGCATCCTTGATCAAAGAGGGACGCATGCGCGCGGCGCTCTACGTTCACGCGCAGACTGCGCAGCCTTGGATCGGGGACGATGCCGAACTGGTCACCGAGGTCGCAGATCGCACATGGGCTGCTGCGGAGCGGGCGCGAGCCGAGGCGCGCCTGCGTGAGAGCGAGCACCAGTTCAAAACACTGGCCGACCGTGTGCCGAACCTCGTTTGGTTTGCTGATGCGGCGGGTCGTATCCACTATCTGAATCGCCGCTGGCACGAGTTCACCGGGCAAACTACCGAAGAGGCGCTCGGGACGGGTTGGGCGGCGGTAATCCACCCAGATGACGCCGAGAGAACTCTCGAAGTATGGCAAGAGGCTATTCAGCGCAAAGACACTTACGAAGTCGAGTTGCGGTATCGGCGCCAAGACGGAGAATACCGGTGGCACGTTGCACGCGCTGAGCCGTTGAGAGACGAAACCGGACAGGTCACCGGCTGGTTTGGCACTTCGACCGATATTCATGAGCGCCGGCAGGCAGAAGTCGACGCTCGAGCTGAGTCTGAAGCACTTACGGTCATCAACCGCACAGGTGTCATAATTGCGTCGGAGATAGATTTAGATCGAGTGGTGCAAACAGTCACTGATGCGGGTGTTGAACTCACAAATGCACAATTTGGCGCCTTCTTCTACACTGTGCATAACAAAGCAGGCGAGGGCTACACACTCTACACGATCTCGGGCGTGCCGAGGGAACACTTTTCCAAGTTCCCGATGCCGCGAAACACGGATGTATTCAATCCAACTTTCCGGGGCGACGGGGTGGTGCGCTCCGACGACATCACCAAGGATCCTCGTTATGGCAATAACGATCCACACTGGGGCATGCCCAAAGGACACCTGCCGGTACGAAGCTACCTCGCGGTGCCTGTTGCGTCACGATCAGGGGAGGTGATCGGAGGCTTATTCTTCGGCCACTCTGATCCGGGCGTGTTTACTGAACGCAGCGAGCGGTTGATGACGGGCATAGCGTCGCAGGCGGCAGTTGCTATCGACAATGCTAGGCTTTTCCGGGCAGCGCAGCACGAGATTGCCGAACGGGTGCGCAAAGAAGCGCTACTAGAGGAAAGCGAAGAGTTTAGCCGTAGTGTGCTTCAATCGACCGCTGACTGCATTATGGTGCTGGAGCTCGACGGCTCACTTCAATTTATGAACGACAACGGCCGCCGCCTCATGGAGGTGGATGACTTTGCAACAATCTACCGAGAGCCTTGGACCAGCCTTTGGCCCAAGGAGAGCGCGGTCGAAGCCGCTGCTGCCATGCAAGCCGCACGCTCCGGAGAAACGGGCCGGTTCTCGGCGTTTTGCCCCTCCATCAAAGGCACACCGAAGTGGTGGGACGTGGTAGTAACTGCAGTTACAGGTGCCGATGACAAGCCAGTTCGCTTGGTGTCCATTTCCCGTGACGTAACAACGCAGCGTAGGTCTGAAGAAGCGCGCCAACTTTTATTGCGCGAGTTGAACCACCGGGTGAAAAATCTCTTCGCAATCGTCTCCGGAATGGTGACGATGACTGCACGCGCCGCGCCCTCCGTTGAAGAAATGGCCAGCACGCTGAAGGGCCGCTTAGGGGCTCTTGCAAAAGCCCATGAGCTTATTCGCTCTGCGATCATCCCGGAGGCAGACCACCTTGAGAAGACATCTCTTCTCACACTGATCCAAGAAATTGTCAGGCCACATCTCGATGGAAGCAAGGGCGACCAGCTTACGCTTGAGGGGCATGAACTCAGCGTGGGAGTGAGCGCCGCGACGAGCTTGGCGCTAATCCTGCACGAACTTGCGACCAATGCGGCTAAATATGGCGCACTAGCAGATGCAGACGGCCGGCTAAAGATTAAGTGGGGCGTGCTGGACGGACATCTGCAACTATATTGGGACGAGCACGTTACGGAACCGGCCGTTAGGCCCCCGAGTCGCCAGGGCTTTGGAAGCAAACTTGCGCATCTAAGCGCCACAGGTCAGCTCGGAGGTTCCATCGCTTACGACTGGCAACGGACCGGCGTTAAAATATCTCTCACGTTGCCGCTCGATCAGCTACAGCGTTAAGAGTAAAAGAGCTACTATGGCGGTTATTACGATGGCTAATATGATAAAATCTGAAGCCGATCTTAAGGGCAGGCGCGTCCTTATTGTTGAGGACGAGCCCTTTATAGCGTTTGATATAGCTGATGCGATTGAGATGGCCGGAGGCGTGGTCGTTGGCCCTGCCATGACGGTTCGCGAGGCGCTGCGACTTATCCGAGATGAAAGGCTGGAAGCGGCTATTCTGGACGTGAACCTACCGGACGGCGATATTGGGCCAGTCATTTTGGCTCTCTCGAAAGCCGGGATACCGCTGCTCATCCATACGGGGGCAGGCCTCACGCCAGAGCTGCAGCGGCGCCATCCGGGCCTGCGCGTTTTTGCGAAGCCAACGCCACCGCCGGTACTTGCATCTGTGATTGCTTCATCTTTTTAAAGGTAAGATCGCGGTTCGGCCGGGGGCTGTAATACGCGACCTTCAAAGCCGGGCAGATCGGAGCCGCGTTTCAACCAGCTGCAAGCTCTGCTGCGGTCGTGCCTTGCCGTGTCGTATTGCCGGACGCGAGCGTAGTCGCCTACACGCGCGCCCCTTACCGTGCAGCAGCAGGACGATAGCTGGCGGGGGTGCTCGTCAGCTGTTTACGGGCACCACCGGCGGCGACTGCTGTCCGTCCGCCAGCGTCTCGGACTTGCGCCCGAAGCGGGCACGCTCCATCGCCTTCAGGATGGTGGTGAGCCGCTCGATGCGGGCGTCGGCCGCCGCCTTGGCGGCGGCAAGACGGGCTGCCTCCGCCTCCAGGACCAGCCGTTCCGCCTCCAGCCGGGCGGCGAGGTCGCGCTGGTGCGCGCTCTCCGCGCGGGCCGCAAGGACCATCGCCTTCAGCGTCCCGATGTCGTCCGGGAGATCTGGCGAAGCGGTCGTCATGAGCCGGATTCAAGCACGGATCCGGCTGATTTGCGCGCTTTATGGCGCTTCGGGGCTTCTGCCGAGTCACCCTGTCGCAGCCTCAGCCGAGGCTCGTCGGCCGTCGGATGGGGACGCGGCTGACCCGCCGCCAGTCCATCCCGGCGACGAGCGCGAGAAGCTGGGCGGCATGCATGCGGACCACCCCGCCGGTGATCGGCGGCCAGTGGAAGCCGCCTTCGTCCAGCGTCTTGGCGTAGAGGCAGATCCCCGAACCGTCCCACCACACGATCTTGACCTTGTCGGCCCGCTTGGAGCGGAACACGTAGAGGGCGCCGGAGAAGGGATCGGCACCCGCCTCCCGGACCAGAGCCATCAGGCTCTCCGGCCCTTTGCGGAAGTCTACGGGCCTGGCCGCCAGCACCACCTTCGCGCCCTGCGGGATCATGCCTGTCGCACCGCCCGCACCAGGGCCGTCACCCGGTCCGGCGGCACGTCCACACCGACCCGCAGCACGACGGCCCCGACAACGATCTCGACCGTGCCGAACTCCTCGATGGAGGGAACGACCGCCACGTCGGCAAAGGCCGGGGTGACCGTGGTGTCGACCGGCGGTACCGCTGCGAGCGCCGCCGCCTTGCGACGCGACCGGCTTCGCCAGGCGAACAACAGTTGGGGGACGATGCCATGGGCGCGAGCGAGCGCCGACACGTTGACGCCCGGCTCCGAAGCCGCCGCGACCAGGCGCTCCTTGACCGCATCCGGCCAGTGCCGCCGCGGCACGCCCGGGCTTTCGTCCAAGCGAGTGACCTTGCCGTCGATCACCTGAATCACGCTGGCGGCAGATGTGTGCGCAGATGGCAATGCAATGCCCTCGGAGAAAGAGGGCGAAAGGATCACGTAGTTCGCCGCGCCCGGCTACACCGGGGTGGCTGGACGCTTACCACTCATCTGGCGCTAGCGGCAACGGGA
>NZ_MSIG01000025.1 GCF_001927285.1 Mongoliimonas terrestris
AGAAAACGACACGAATGTGGGAAGACAAGTAGGAACAAGGGGTTGGGGGCCGACAGGATAGGGGGCCGTCAGTCCCGGTCGGACGCGCGGCCCTTTCGGCGCACGTTCGGCAGGCGGAAGCGGCTCAGCCGGCGGCTGAGGGCGCCGGGCCGGGCGCTTTCCGGATCGAGCGTCATGCTGTCTGCCAGTTCGCTCTGGATCGGGCCGCAGTCCGGCGCCTCGAAAGGCCGGAGGCTCCGATCCGGACCGCGCAGCGCCTCGATGGCGCCGATCAGCGAGCCGCCCGCCGCCGCCATGGCGGCGTCCACCGCCTCCGGTTCGACGGCGAGATGCTCGCCGAGAAGGTCGGCTCTCAGACCCCGGATCACCGCCCGCACCGCCGCGCCACCCGCCTCCAGGGCGAGGTCGCATTCGGTGTCGTAGCCCAAAGAACGGTTGTTGAGATTGGACGAGCCCACCCTCAGCAGCCGGTCGTCGGCGATGAGCACCTTAGCGTGCACGTAGACGGCCGTGCCTTTCCAGGCCACCGGATAGTAGATGCGGAAGCGGCCGTCGCGATCGGCCTTGCCGAGCCGGTCGAGCAGAATCGCTCGCGCGCCACCCATCACCGTCTCCTCCAACCAGCCGTCGGCGGTGAGCGGGTTGACCACCACGATCTCCGGTCCGCCGGCCTCGGCCAGCCGTTCGGCGATCGCTTCGGCGATCACGCGGGAGGCGAAATACTGGCTTTCCATGTAGAGCGTTCGCCGGGCCGCCCCGATGGCGTCGAGGTAGAGCCGCTCGATCTCGCGCACCTCCGCCTGGCCGCCGTGCGCCGGCACGGTGCGGGCGACGGCCACGGGCACGTCGCGCACCATGACCGGAAGACGATCCGGCCAGAGCGGCGGCACCGGCGGCGGCGGATCCAGGGTCTCGCCGGTGGCGCGGTGCCAACGCTCACGCGCCACGTCGCCGAGGGCTGCCGCCGCGGGCCCCGACACGGCCGTCGTCACGTCATGCCACGGACCGTAGAGCCGGCGCGTGGTCGGCCGGGTCCGGCGCGGGTCGAGGTCCAGGTGTTCGCGGGTGTCCCACCGGTCGGCCGTGATGTCGATGCCACCGCAGAAGGCGAGCGCGTCGTCGATCACAACGATCTTCTGGTGGTGCGCCGACCCGCGCGGATGAGCGCCGTCGAGGCGCAGCTTCACATTGCGATGGGTGAGCCAGTCGAGGACGAAGAGCGGCGTCGATCCGCGGCCGAGCGCGAAGAGGACGCCGACGTCCCACTTTAAAAGCCGGATGGTGACGGCGGGACGGTTTTCGGCCACCCACTCCAGGAACGCGCCCAGCACCTTCGGGGCTCCGTCGTCCGCCCTGTGATCGAGACTGACCCGGGTGTCGAAGTCCCAGCCGATCAGGTAGACCGTGTGGCGCGCCGCCAGGATTGCCTGGCGCACGACCGCGAAATAGTCGGCGGCATCGATGATGACCGTCATGCGGTCGGCCTGCTCGATGCGCCAGCAGTTCCGTCCCGGCTCCAGAATGGAAGGGGCATCGGCCGGGTCCATTGCGAAAGTGTGAAACTCGGCGGTCATGATCGTTCGGTCCCCGGCCGGTCGAGAAGGCGGACGCGCGGCGGCTCGCCTGGCGGTGGCGGACGGCCGGATTCGGCCAGAACGCCGGCCGCGCACCTGCCCGAGGCGAGGGGCCACCCGTGTCGCTGCGGCTTGAACCGGTGGCGACCGTCAGGAGTTCCCGACCGTCTTGCCGGCGCACCGGGCGCGGCTGCCACTTCCGGAGGCGGCGGAACCGGGTTCTCCACCGGTGTTTTGCCGGTGAATTAGCCATCCCGCACGCTCGCGCGTCAGTTCTCGTTCGCTCTCCAGAGATGCGGAATTCGGCTCTGCCTTATATCGAGACGCGATCATCCTTTGTAGCTTAGGTTTGTTGGCCCTTGGTCGCGCCGACACATCTGCTTTCAACCGGGCATCGGTGAGCCGATCAGCCGGACCCTGGCCGCGTTCTTTGACGCGGAGGGCAGATCTGCGCCGCAATTACTGTTCAATCCGACCTCGAATACGATTCATCCTCAGGAGGGCATGGAATGATCTCTACCTCGTTTGCGCGGCTCGTCGGACGCGCGGCGGCGCTGGCCGGCATCGGTCTGGTCGCCTTGTCCGTTACCGCCACGCCGGGCCGGTCCGAGACGCTGAAGCTCGGCAACGAAGGCATCTATCCGCCCTTCAGCATGGTGGCGGCGGACGGCACCCTCTCGGGCTTCGAGCCGGACCTCGCCCGCGAGATGTGCGTGCGCATGAAGGTGGAATGCGAGTTCGTGGTGATGGACTTCAAGGCCCTCATCCCGTCGCTGCTCCAGGGCAAGTTCGACGTGCTCGTCTCGCAGCTGAACCCGACGCCCGAGCGTCAGGCCAAACTGCTCCTCAGCATGCCGATGCTCTACAACCCGTCGACCTTCGTGGTGAAGAAGGACACCGACTATACCTTCACCAAGGAAGGCATGACGGGCAAGAACCTGAAGATGGGTCTCGTGCGCGGCGGATTCGCGACCAAATACCTGGCGGATCGCTACGGCGACGCGTTCGAATACGTCTTCTACGACAACCCGGACCAGATCCGGATGGATCTTCTGGCCGGCCGCATCGACATGACCTTCGAGGCCAAGATCAACTCCACGATCGAACTGATCCAGAAGCCCGAAGGCAAGGACTGGAAGCTTGCCGGTGGCGAGCACTGGTCCGGCGACCCGGCCATCCCGCTGGAGAAGCGCGGCAACACCTGGGCCGTGCGCAAGGATGCCGGTCCGCTGATGGACCGCATCAACGCAACCCTCGTCAGCATGATAGAGGACTGCACCTATACCAAGCTGCGCAAGAAGTATTTCGACATCACGCTGTTGGCCAAGGATGCCGAATGCGAGGCGAAGACCAACTGATCGCAGACGCGCGACGGCCGAGCCGAACAGAGGCGCCGGCCGCTCAGGCCGTCGCCCCCCGTGAAGAGCGGACACATCCGAGCCCGACGGGTCACGCGGGACGCTCCGCCGCCGCGCCGCGAGGCATACCCCCCACTCCCCTGACGATATGAAGGACATCCAAGCATGATGGGACTTCCGCATGCCTTCCGCGCGGCCGTCGGTCGTGCAGGCCGCCTTGCGCTCGCCGTCGGTCTCCTGGCCGTCGCCGGCCCAGCCGCCGCCGAGACGCTGAAGCTCCGCCTCGGCAACGAGGGCGTCTATCCGCCCTTCAGCATGGTCGATTCCGGCGGCAATCTCACCGGCGTGGAGCCGGATCTTGCCCGCGAGGTCTGCAAGCGCCTTCAGGCGGAATGCGAATTCGTCGTCATGGACTTCAAGGCGCTCATCCCGTCGCTGGTCCAGGGCAAGTTCGACGTGCTCATCAGCCAGGTCGTCCCGACCCCCGAGCGCAAGCAGAAGATGGATTTCACCCGCCGGATCTTCTACAACCCCACCGTCTTCGTGGTTCCGACCGACATGGACTTCCAGTTCGACAAGGAATTCCTGAAGGGCAAGGGCGTCAAGCTCGGCATCCAGCGCGGCTCGTCCGGCATCAAGTACCTGGAGGACCGGCTCGGCGATTCGATCGAGTATGTCTTCTACGACAACCCGGAACAGTCGCGGCTCGATCTTCTGGCAGGCCGGATCAACGCCATGTTCGAGGCGAAGATCAACTCAACGCTCAACCTGCTGCAGAAGCCCGAGGGCAAGGGATACAAGCACGCCGGCGGTGAGCACTGGGTCGGCGACCCGAACGTGCCGGAGATCGAGCGCGGCCTCTCCTGGGGTCTTGCCCTGAACAAGCCGGAGCTGAAGGAGAAGCTCAACCTGGTGCTCACCGAGATCGTCGCGGACTGCACCTACACCAAGATCCGCAAGGCCTACCTGCCGATCACGACCCTGCCCGAGGACGTGGACTGCGAGGCGAAAACCAACTGATGCGGCGGCGGACGGGGCAGGCCCCCCGTCCGCCCTGCCCCTCGGCAGACGCGGATGCGTGCCGCCGCCCAAGAAAATCGTCCGCTCGCCGACGCCTCGTTCCAGGAGCGCGCCCATCATGCGCGCCGGCGACCGAACCGCTTCCCTTTCCCGCCCGACACCTGTTCTCATCCCGTACCGGAGCCTTCTCATGCCCAAGCCCTTCCACCTGGGTTGGTTCGTCAACTTCGCCGCCGATGAATGGAACGCGCCGTTCGCCCACGGCGGCTATCCGTGGGACGGCCAGTTCTATGTGGACATGGCGAAGGCGATGGAGCGGGCCTGCTTCGACTACATCATGCTGGAAGACACGCTGATGATCTCGGAGGTCTACGGTGGCACCAACGGCGCCTACCTCCGCAACGCCATCCAGGGGCCGAAGGGCGACCCGTCGCCGATGGCCACGCTCATCGCCTCGCAGACCACCAAGCTTGGCGTGGTTGCCACCCTCTCCACAATGGCCTATCCGCCCTTCATGCTGGCGCGGCTCTGCTCGACCATCGACAGCATCGCCAAGGGCCGGTTCGGCTGGAATATCGTGACGAGCGGCGAGGAACTGGCGGCGCAGAACTTCGGCCTCGACCACCTGCCCGAGCGGCAGGACCGCTATGCCATGGCAGACGAGTACGTCGCGCTCTGCAAGGCGCTCTGGGCGAGCTGGGACAAGGACGCGGTGATCCGCGACCGGGAGACCGGCGCCTATGTGGACGCCACCAAGGTGCGGCCGGTCCATTTCGAGGGCAAGTACTTCAAGAGCCGCGGCCCGCTCAACTGCGTGCCCTCGCCGCAGCACCGGCCGGCCTTCGTGCAGGCCGGCGGCTCGCCGCGCGGGCGTCAGTTCGCCGCCGAAACGGCCGACTCCATCATCGCGCCGTCGAGCGGCGTCGCCGGCATCAAGGCCTACCGGGACGACGTGCGCGCCCGGGCGGCGGCCGCGGGCCGGGATCCGGACGAGATCAAGGTGCTGTTCGTGGTCGCCCCCATCCTCGGCGAGACCGACGAGGAGGCCTTCGCCAAATTCGAGCGCATCCGCAACTCGCCACACTATATCGAGCGGGCGCTCGCCGGCATCTCGGCCATCACGGACATCGACTTCTCCAAGTTCGACCTCGACAAGGAGCTGCCGCACCTCACCACCAACGGCGAGCAGGGCTCCCTCGACGCCTTCGCCCGCTGGGGCAGCGGCAAGACCCTGCGGGAACTGGTGATGGACCAGGTCTCGCGCGGCATCGACGGGCTGGTCGGCACCCCGGAAAGGGTTGCGGACCGGCTGCAGGAGGTCATGGAGGAAGTGGGAGGCGACGGTTATCTGATCACCCGGCCCTACACCACGCACATCAATCGGCGCTACATCAACGAGATCTGCGAAGGTCTGGTGCCGATCCTGCAGAAGCGCGGCTTGACCCGGACCGAATACACCAAGTCCACGCTCCGGGAGACGCTGCGGGAGTTCTGATCGAGGCCGTCGCGGGCGCCGACAAGGGTCGGCGTCCGCGGTGGAACACCAAAAGCAGCGCGCGGGGCGGGCCGACACAGGACCCGCGGGAGACATCGCCATGCTCACGCTCTGGGGCCGCACCGACAGCTTCAACGTGCAGAAGGTGCGCTGGCTCCTGGAGGAACTCGCCCTGCCTCACGAAACCGTACCGGCCGGCGGCGCCTTCGGGCGGCTGGACGAGCCGGCCTTCCGGGCGCTCAATCCGCACGGCAAGGTACCGGTGCTGGTGGACGGCGCAAGGGCCGTGTGGGAGAGCCACGCGATCCTGCGCTATCTGGCGGCCCGCTACGGCGGACCGGCTTTCTGGCCGGCGGACCCTGCCGCGCGGGCGGCCGCGGACGGGTGGATGGACTGGGCGCAGACCGCCCTGCAGCCGGCCTTCCTGGACGGCGTGTTCTGGGGGCACTACCGCACCCCGCCGGCGGACCGGGACACGGCCGCCGTCGCCCGGGCGCTGGCCCGTACCGCCGATCTTTTCGCGCGTCTCGACCGCGCGCTCGCCGATCGTCCCTTCCTCCTTGGAGAGCACCTGACGCTTGCCGACATTCCGGCCGGAACAGCGCTGTTTCGATGGTTTTCCATCGACATCCCCCGGCCCGACCACCGCCATGTGCGCCGCTGGTACGACCGTTTGCAGCAGCGCCCCGCCTACAGGGAAGCCGTCATGGTGCCGTTCGACCACATGGAAGGACAGCTGCCGGCCTGAGGCGGCGCCATCCAATCCGCGCGGCCCTCGCCCCTCACCCTGCCGAAAATGCAAATCTTGGAATAAGATGACGCGGGGTGGAGTAGACGAGTCATGTTGGGTTCCTCGACCATCGATCCGGTTCCGCATCTCGACGCGCTCTGGCGCTACGCCCGGGTTCTGACGCGGAACGACGCGGACGCGGACGACCTCCTCCAGGAGACGCTTGCCCGCGCGCTCGCCATGCAGCATGCCTACGACCCCGCCCGGCCGCTTGCCGCGTGGCTGATGCGGATCGTGCGGAACACCTTCCTGACCGGCGTCAGCCGTCGGACGAGCGAGGCACGGCGCGACGCCGCCCTCGGTGTTTCCCTCGACCGGGCCTGTCCGCCCTGCCAGGTCGACCACGTGGAGCTCCGCCAGGTGTCCGAGGCCGTCGACGGGCTGCCGGCCGAACAGGCCGAGATCCTGCACCTCGTCTGTGTGCTCGGCTATTCCTACCGGGATGCGGCGGACCTCCTGGACGTGCCGGTCGGCACCGTCATGTCGCGCCTCAGCCGGGCCCGGGCCGGGCTCCGCGCGCTCGTGGCGCGCGAGCCCGTGGACGGCAGCCGGTCGACGCCCGCCCGGTCGGCGTCCCGCCTCAAACTCGTGGGAGGCCGCGATGCGTAACGGCGGCCCCGTCAGCGACCAGGAGATCGACGCCTTTCTCGACGGGGAACTCACCCCGGAGCGGCGGCTGCAGGTGCAACAGGCGATCGCCGCCGATCCCGACCTTGCCATGCGGGTGATGGTGGACATGCACCTCGCCGAGGCTCTTCGCCTTCGTCAGCCGGCCCGGCAACATCCGGCGCAGACGGTGGCGCGGGCCGAGCGGCTTCGCCGCGCGATCGCTAGGCGGCAGTGGATGAAGCCGATCGGGCGTGCCGCCATGGCGGCGTCGCTGCTCGCCGTGGGATGGGTCGCCAACACCCTGTCCCTGCCCTACCGGACCGATGACCGACACGCCGATCTCGCCTTCGCGTTGATGGCCCGCGAGACCGTGGCGGTTGCCGAACGGGACGAGCGCCTGCAGTCCGGCCCGGAGCCGATCGACGAGAAGATCCGTCGCCTGGGCCACACCGCCGAGGTGGACCTGCCGGACCTCCCGGGCGACTGGGTGGTCAAGGACGTGCGCCTGGAGCCGATCGATGGCCGGCGCGGAGTGGTCGTCGCGGCGGACTCCGCGGCCGGCCCGGTGTCGCTGGTCGCCGCCCAGATGACCGGCGATGACGACGTGCCGCCGACCGCGGTGGACGATCCGCACGCGCCAGCGGTTTTCTGGCAGGAGGGCGACACGGGCTACGCGCTGGTCGGCAAGGGCGTCTCCTCCGGCCTGTTGCGGTCGGTGGCCGCCACCCTGACCGTCGCCAGCCGACGGCCGGGCACTTATGCCCGCATCCGGGGGTAAGGACCGACCGCGCCGCGCCGGACGCCATCGCCCGTGTATGGAACATCGGAAATCCGATCGGCGGCAAAGGAAACGGGCGCCAATCGTGGCGCCCGCCCAAGAGTACGGATCCTGCCCGGGCGATCAGCGGTAGGGGTAGCCCGCCTTCTCCATCACCGAGGCGTACTTCTTGAACGCGTCCACCACCTTGCCGGCCCGCGGGCTGGACGAGGCGATCTCGTCGTAGAAGCTCTCGGAGTCCTTCAGGACCTGCTGCCACTCCGCCTCGGGCAGTTGGGTCAGCTCCATCTTCTGGCCTTCCACGCGCAGCTTCGCCTCGCCGCCCCAGTACCAGATGTTCCGGTAGTAGTGCGACTGGTCGATGGTGATGCGGAACAGCTCCTGCAGGTGCGGCGGCACCTTGGCCCAGCTTTCCGTGTTGGCGAAATAGCTGCCGAACCAGGCACCGGTGACCGAGTTGTTGAGCGCGTACTTGCACACATCCGCCCAGCCCACTTCGTAGGCCTCGGTGAAGCCGCACCAGGCGACGCCGTCGAGCTCGCCGGTCTGCATGGCGACTTCCACGTTGTCCCACGGGATGGTCACCGGCACGAGGCCGTAGCGCGACAGGAAGCGGCCGGCCGTCGGCACGCCGAACACGCGCAGGCCGTTCATGTCGGCGAGGCTGCGGATCGGCTTGTCGACGGTGAAGATGTGGAGGGGATCCCAGGCGCCGGTCGAAAGCCAGGTGACGTTGTCCACCTCCGCATAGGCCTCCTCCCAGATCTCCTTCAGGCCGTAGTACTGGAAGAGGGACGCTACATCGAGGCTGTAGCGGGTGGCGAACGGGAAGTAGCCGCCGAACACCGAGATGTCGACCGGCGAAGCCATGGTGGCCTCGTCGGACTGCACCGCGTCGATGGTGCCGCTCTGGAGGGCGCGGAACAGGTCGGCGGTCGGAACCAGCTGGTCGGCGTAGTAGAGCTCGATCTCCATCTCCCCGTTCGCGGCCTTGTTGAAGGCCTCGATCTGCGGCTTGATCACGTGGGCGCCGAGCGGGGCACCGGAATAGGTCTGCAGGCGCCACTTGATCGGCGCGCTCTGTGCCTTCACGTAGGGCGCCGCCAGGGTGGAGCCGGCGAGAACGCCGGCGCCAAGCCCGGCCTTGCCGAGGAAGCTGCGGCGCGTCGCCAGGATGGCTTCGGACGGATCCTTGATCGTCTTGCTGTCAGTCATGTCTGTCCCCTCTTTCGTGTTGCCGGACCGGTCATGCGTCCGGGCGGCGCCCGTCTTCCGCGGGTCGCCCGGTGGCGCGCCTGGGGGCGGGGCCCCCTGTCCGGAACGGCGCGCCCGGATCAGAACAGGACGGCGAGGACGCCGCCCCGGGGAGCTGGCGGCACGCGAAACCGCGCGCCGTCAGCCTTTGACGTTCATCTGCTCGGGCAGCCACAGGGCGAGCTGCGGGAACATCATCACGAGCGCGATCGTCAGCACCATGATGGCGGCGAACGGCCAGATCGACCGGTAGATGTCGATCAGCGTCACCTCCTTCGGCGCCAGCGAGCGCATCAGGAAGAGATTGTAGCCGAACGGCGGGGTGATGTAGGCGATCTGGCAGGTGATCGTGTAAAGCACGCCGAACCAGATCAGCTGGTTGTCGAAGCCGAGGTCCAGCATCTTGACGAGCGGCACGTAGAGCGGCGCCACGATCACCAGCATGGCGGTGTCGTCGAGGAACATGCCCATGATGATGAAGCTCAGCTGCATCATGATGATGATGGTCCAGGGCGACAGGTCCCAGGTCTGGATGAAGAGGCTCTCGATCGCCCGGACGGCGCCAAGCCCGTCGAACACCGCCCCGAAGGCGAGCGCCGCCAGGATCAGCCAGAGGAACATGCACGAGACCGCCAGCGTCTTCATGGAGGTGTCGCGGATCAGCGTCCAGGTGAAGCGCCCTTTCAGGATCGCCGCCAGGGTGGCGCAGGTGGCGCCGACGGCGGAACTCTCCACCAGGCTGGTGAAGCCGAACACGAAAAGCCCAGTCATGAAGAAGAAGATGGCGAACGGGATGATGCCGGCCCGTGCGAGCGCCAGCTTCTCCCGGAACGGCATGTTCAGCTCCGCCTCGTCGACCACGGGCGCGAGCTTCGGGTTCATGCGCGCGCGGATGATGATGTAGACGATGAAGAGCGCCGCCATGATGAGCCCGGGCACGAGGCCGGCGAACCACAGCTTGGAGACCGGCTGGCGGGCGATCATGCCGTAGAGCACCATCACCACCGACGGCGGGATCAGGATGCCGAGCGACGATCCGCCCTGGATGACGCCGGAGATCAACACCTTGTCGTAGCCGCGGCGGAGCATCTCCGGCAGCGCGATGGTGGCGCCGATCGCCATGCCGGCGACCGAGAGGCCGTTCATCGCCGAGATGATCACCATCAGGAAGATGGTGCCGATCGCCAGCCCGCCGCGCACCCGGCCGAACCAGACGTGCAGCATCTTGTAGAGGTCCTCGGCGATGCCGGACTCCGACAGGATGTAGCCCATGTAGATGAACATCGGCAGGGTCAGCAGCGCGTACCAGTTGAACAGCTTGAACACCTGGTTGAACGGCAGCTCGATGGCGCCCGGCCCGTAGAGGAGAAGCGCCGCTCCGGAGGCGACGAAGCCGATCGCCGCGAACACCCGCTGCCCGGTGGAGAGCAGGAGCACCATGGAGGCGAACATCAGGAGCGCGATCATCTCGTAGCTCATCGCGTCCCCTCCGCGGTCTCGGTGCCGCCGTCGCGGAGCGCCGCGACGTGCTTGAACACCAGCGCGATCGCCTGGAGCATCATCAGCACGAGGCAGGCCGTCATGAGCGCCTTGATGGGGATGACAGACGGGTTCCAGATCGAGAAGCGCCGCTCGCCGGTGGCGATGGCGTATTGCAGGCTGGAGATCGACCCGGCAAGGAGAACGCCGAGATAGAACAGGAGGCAGCCGACGGTGGCGAGGTCCATCTTGGTCTGGCCGCGCGGCGAGAGCGTGCCGTACAACAGATCCATGCGCACATGCTCGTTGTTCTTCAGCGTCATCGCCCCGCCCATGAAATAGTAGGCGGCGAGCGTGAACTGGGTGAACTCGATCGCCCAGTGCACCGGCATCTCGATCACGTTGCGCGTGAAGGCGTCGAACATCAGCACGCCACCCATCACGAAGATCAGGGCGGCGGCCATGTAGCCCACGATGTCGGACAGTCCGTCGATGGTGCGGACATAGCCGCCGATCAATCCCTTCATCCAATCCCCCGGTCGATGCTCGGTCGCCTCAGCAGCACACGTCGACGCCGAGGTCGACCAGCGCCTCGCGCGTTTCCTTATGAAGAGTCTGGTCGCTGACCAGCTGGTCGATCTCGCCGGACGCGCACACCGAAAAGGCCGCCCGCCGCCCGATCTTGGTGTGGTCGGCAAGCACCGTGAGGCTGCGCGCGTTGGCGATCATCGCCCGCGCCACCTGCGCCTCCTCGAAGCTGGCGTCCATGGCGCCGATCTCCGGCAGCACGGCCGCGACCGTGATCACCGCCCGGTCCGCCTGGAAGGCGCCGATCTGCCCGATGGTCATCGGTCCGGTGGTTTCGGCGTTGTCGCCCTGATAGCGCCCGCCGAGAAGATAGATGGCCGCGTCGGACCCGGCCTGGGTCAGCCGGTCGGCGAACCGGCAGGAGTTGGTGATCACCGTCAGGTTCGGAATGGCGGCGAGGTGGTCGGCGGCGGCGAGCGTGGTCGACCCGGTGTCGACGAAGAGCGTCTCGCCCGGCTCGATCAGGTCGGCCAGCCGGCGGCCGATGCGCGCCTTGGCGGTCGCCTCGCTGCCGAGCCGCTCGGTGAAGCTGCCCTCCACCATCAGCCGCGGGCGGCGCGCGCCGCCATGCACCTTCTGCACCCGGCCGCTCTCCACCAGTTGGGCGAGATCGCGCCGGATCGTCTCGGCCGACACGTCGAAGCGCAGCGCCAGACCCTCCACGGAGACTTCCCCCTCCTGGCGGATCAGTTCGGCTATCTTCAGCTGCCTCTCGTGCGGCTTCATGGCCCGTCACTTGCTCCCAGCGCACGCCTTCGCCCGTTCATCAATCCGCCGTCTTCGGCCGCATGCGACGCGCACCGTCCACCCATGCCCTCGCCGAAGGCATGCCTTTCAGGTGTGCAGCTTGACACACCTGACCGAGCAGTCAATAGATGACCGAAACAACATTTTTGATGTGGATCCGCGCATGCACCAGGAGCCTGGACGAGGCGAGGCGGACGTGGTCCACGACGTCGCCGTGGTCGGCGCCGGCGTTGTCGGCTGCGCACTCGCCCGGCAGTTCACGCTCGACGGCGCGTCCGTCGTGGTGCTGGAAAAGGCGGCCGACGTGCTCGACGGCGCCTCCAAGGCCAACAGCGCCATCCTGCACACCGGCTTCGACGCGCCGACCGGCTCCTTGGAACTCGCCTGCATCCAGGAGGGCCATCGGCTCTATCTGGAGATCCGCGAAAGCCTGAACCTGCCGGTGATCCGCTGCGGCGCCCTGGTGCTCGCCTGGACGGACGCGGAGGCGGAAACGCTGCCGATCCTGATGGCGCAAGGGGCGGCGAACGGCGTCGACGACCTGGAACCGCTCGACCGGGCGCGCCTCCTTGCCCTGGAGCCGAACCTCTCCCCCGCCGTCCGCGCCGGCTTCCGCGTCCCCGGCGAGGCGCTGATCGACCCGTGGTCGGCCGCGCACGGCTATCTCCTGCAGGCGCTCGTCAACGGCGCCCGGCTCAAGCGCAACGCCGAAGTGCTCGGCGGCCGACGGCAGGACGGCGTCTGGCGCTTGGAGACCCGGGCAGGGGTGGTGTCGGCCCGGCTGGTGATCAACGCGGCCGGCCTTCATGGCGACACGGTGGATCGCCGGCTCACCGGCGAGAGCTGGTTCACGATCCGGCCCCGGAAGGGCCAGTTCGTCGTCTACGACAAGACCGCGGCCGCGCTCGCCGATCACATCCTGCTCCCCGTTCCGACCAAGGTCACGAAAGGCATCGTGGTCTGCCGCACCGCCTATGGCAACCTCCTCGTCGGTCCGACCGCCGAGGAGCAGGAGGACCGCGACCACGCCCTCCTCGACCGCGACACCCTCCAGGCCCTCGTCAGCCGGGCCGAGGCCATCCTCCCGGCGCTCGCCCACGAGGAGGTGACCGCGGTCTACGCGGGCCTTCGCCCCGCCACGGAGGAGAAGGACTATCGGATCCGCGCCGACCTCGCCCCCGGCTACATCTGCGTCGGCGGCATCCGCTCCACCGGCCTCAGCGCCGCCCTCGGCATCGCCGCCCAAGTGGCGGGTCTCGCCGGCCTTTCCTCCGCGCCCCTCGCCGACCCGGTGTGGCCGCGCATGCCGGCGCTGTCCGACGAAAACGCCCGGGACTGGGGCCAGCCCGGCAACGGCGGCATCGTCTGCCATTGCGAGCGGGTGACCCGCCGGGAAATCGAGGCGGCTCTGGAAGGCCCGATGGCGGCCGGCTCCATGGGCGGCCTGAAGCGGCGTACCCGCGTCACCATGGGCCGCTGCCAGGGCTTCTACTGCTCCGCCGACCTTGCCCGGATCACCGCCGGCCGGCTCACCGAACCCATGCTGGTCGGAGACCGCCGCGATGATTGACACCCTTACGCCTTCGATCGACCCGACGATGGAGACCGCCGACGTGGTGGTCGTCGGCGCCGGCCCGGCCGGCCTTGCCGCCGCCACCGCCCTTCGCCAAGGCGGCGCCGGCCGCGTGGTCGTGCTGGAGCGCGAGGGCGAGGCCGGCGGCATCCCGCGCCATTGCGGGCACTACCCGTTCGGCATGCGCGAATTCCACCGGCTGCTCCGCGGCCCGGACTACGCGGCCCGACTGGTGCGCCGGGCGGAGGCCGCCGGCGTGGAGATCCGCCGGCGCGTCACCGTGACGGCGCTCCATCCCGGCGGACGCCTGTCGCTCGCCACGCCGGACGGGCGCGGGGCGATCATTGGGCGGGCGGTGGTGCTTGCCACCGGCGTGCGCGAGACGAGCCGCGCCGCCCGGCTGATCGGCGGCGAGAAGCCCGGCGGCGTTCTGCCGACCGGCGCCCTGCAGGGCCTCGTTTATCTTGAGGGGCGCGCGCCCTTTCGCCGGCCGGCCATCCTCGGGTCCGAGCTCGTCGCCTTCTCCGCGCTCCTCACCTGCCGCCACGCCGGCATCAAGCCGGTGGCGATGATCGAGCCCGGGCCACGGCCGGTCGCGCTCGCCCCGGCGGTCCTCCTCGCCCGTGCCATGGGCGTGCCCTTTCTCGCCGGCACCCGGCTCGACCAGATCCTCGGCCGCGACCGGGTGGAGCGGCTGGTGCTCACCGACGCCGCCGGCCGTCGGGAGATCGAGGCGGACGGGGTGATCGTCTCGGGGGGCTTCCGGCCGGAGGCGACGCTCCTGAAGGAAAGCCACCTGGCGCTCGACCCCGGCTCCGGCGGTCCGGTGATCGATGTCTTCGGCCGCCTGTCCGACCCGGTCTATTTCGCCGCCGGCAATCTCCTGAGACCGGTGGAGACGGCTGGCTGGTGCTGGGCGGAGGGCGTCCGCGTCGCCGCGGCGGTGGCAGCCGCCCTCGCCGGCCGCCTTTCTCAGCCAGCGGCCGGCCGCCGTCTCGTCACCGAAAGCCCCGCCATCCGCTTCGCCCTGCCGCAGAGGCTCGGCCCCGCCGCGCCCGGCGACGGCGGCGCCCGCCATCTGCAGGTGCGTCTGGCGCGCCCAGCCAGCGGCCGCCTCGTGCTCACCGACGGCGACAAGGTGCTGGCGAGCCGGCGCCTCCGCAGCCGGCCGGAGCGGCGCATCCTCCTCCGCCTGCCGGCCGACCTCGCCGGCGGCAGTGACCTCCGCCTGACCCTCCTGGAGGACTGAATGCGGATCCTTGCCATCGACCAGGGCACCACCAGCACCCGCGCGCTCACCATGGGTGCGGACGGCCGGCTGACGCCGCTCGTGCAGATCGAACACCGACAGCATTACCCGGCCCCCGGCCACGTGGAGCACGACGCCCTTGAGCTTCTCGCCAACGTGGCGCGCTGCCTTGAGGCCGGCGCGGGCGCGGATGTGGTGGGCCTTGCAAACCAGGGGGAGAGTTGCCTCGCCTGGGACGCGGACGACGGCATGCCGGTCGGTCCGGTCATCGTCTGGCAGGACGACCGCACCGCCGGCGAGACCGCGGCACTCGCCGCCGAAGGCATCGGCCCGGAGGTGATGGCGCGCGCCGGCCTGCCGCTCGACCCTTACTTCTCCGCCTCCAAGCTCGGCTGGATCCTGCGCGCCAACCCACGCGCGCGGGCGCTCGCCGACCGGGGCCGGCTCCGGCTCGGCACCACCGACGCCTACTTCCGCGACCGCCTGACCGGCCGGTTCGAGACCGACGTCGCCACCGCGTCGCGCACCTCGCTGATGAATCTGGCGACCGGCGCCTGGGACCCGGAGCTCTGCCGAATATTCGGCGTGCCGATCGACGCGCTGCCGGCGATCGGCCCCACGTCCGGCCGGCTCGGCGATCTTGCCGGCGGCCTTGCGCTCGGCGCGAGCATCGTCGACCAGCAGGCCGCCCTTTACGGGCACGGCTGCCGCGGGCCGGGGGAGGCGAAGATCACCTTCGGCACGGGGGCTTTCGTCCAGTGCGTCACCGGCGCGCTTTGCCGACCGGAAAAGCCCGGCCCGCTGCCGACGGTCGCCTGGCGCCGGGACGGCGAGCCGATGACCTATGCCCTGGACGGCGGCGTCTACGCGGCGGCGGCGGCGGTCAATTGGGCGCGGGACCTCGGCCTTTTCGCCGACACGGCCGAGATCGACCGGTTTGAGACCGCGCCCGCGATCGACCGGGGCATCGCCTTCGTGCCGGCGCTCGCAGGCCTCGGCTGTCCCCACTGGAGCCGCACCGCGCGCGGCAGCTGGCTCGGCCTTGCCCTTGCCGACGGCGCTGCGGACCTGATGCAGGCACTCCTGGAAGGCATCGCGCTTCGCACCGCCGAGGTGCTGCGGTCGATGGCGGCCGAACAGCCGTTCGAAGGCCCGCTCTCCGTCGACGGCGGCCTCTCCCGCAATCCCTACTTCACCGGCTTCCTGGCCGCCATGGCCGAGCGGCCCGTGACGGTCTCCGACGAGCCGGAACTGACGGCCGCCGGCCTCGCCCAGATGGCCGGCGAGGCGGCGGGCCTTGCCGTGGAGGCTCGGCGCGAAGGAACGGTCGTCGAACCGGCAGCCGGATCCGCGGCCGGCGTGCGCGCACGCCGCTTCGCCGCCGCAGTCCGGGCGGTGGAGGCCTTCGCGGCCGAAACGGCGGTCTGATCGGGGCGGCCGAGGCGCCGGGCAGCCACCGGCGCGACCGCAGCCCATGCCGCCGGTCCATACCCTCATCCATTGTGTCGACCATCACAGACCGTGCCGCCGCCCGGTGGCAAACCTCCTTTACGCCTGCAACGGCTCGCATCCGTCCACCCCCATCCCCCGCAAGGGTGACGACCGGGCGGTGGCGGGCAGCCAAGGTCGGTCTTCGCCGGCCAGCATCGCAAGGAGGGCCGCATGTCTAGACGCATCACCGCCGGAACCGCAGCGTTCCTCGCCGTCGTCGGCGGACTCGCCGTTGCACCCGCCGATGCCGCAACCCCCTGCGGGGATGTGGCGCTGGTCTTTGCCATCGACGCCTCGGCCAGCATCGACGACCGGGAGTACGCCCTGCAGACCGGCGGCATCGCCAGCGCCCTTGCCGATCCCCGGGTGGCCGACGCGGTGGCGCGGGCTGGCGACGTGCGGCTCGCCGCCGTCGTCTGGGGCGACGAGGCATTTCCGCTGACGGTGATCGACTGGCAGGCGGTCCCGACGCCGGCCGACCTCGACCGGTTTGCCGTCACGCTTCTTGCCGCCGACCGGCGCGCGGACGGCAGCACCCGAATCGGCTACGGGCTGGCGGCAGCCATCGATCTCTTCGCCGAACCGGCGGGCTGCGCGGCGCGCCAGGTGATCGACGTGTCGGGCGACGGACGCGAGACGAGGGTGGTCCGCGGCGCCCGCTTCGGGCTCGCCGGCCAGCGGGCCCGCGCGGAGACGCTCGGCATCACCATCAACGGGCTGGCGGTCGCCTCCCGGGAGCCGGACCTTCCGGCCTACTACGGCCAGTACGTGGCGGCCGGCGCCGGCGCCTTCGTCATCGAGGTGCCGGATTGGCAGGGCTTCCAGGAGGCGATGACCCTCAAGCTCCTGCGCGAGATCGGCGTCGTGGTGGCCGATGCCTTGGCCGTCCCGGAGGGCGCCGAACCGGTCGTACGCTGACCCTGGCGGTTCCGAACCGATCCGGCCGGCAGGCCCTCCGAGTGCAAAGCCGCACCGATCACGGAGCGATCACGCGAGAAATGAACGACAAAAGCTGAAAATGTAGGTACAACTCGTTGATGTCGGTTATTGTCCGGCACCATGACATTCCACGACCGTCAGAACCCTTCCGCCGCCATCGACGCACGCCGCTGGCTCAAGATCCTCACCGCCTATCGGGCGCCCAACCCTATCCGCAGCATTCTGGAGATCGTCGTCACGGCGGTCCCGCTGGTCCTCCTCTGGATCGCCATGCTGGCGTCGCTCCAGGTCGGCTACTGGCTGACGCTGCTCCTCGCTATACCGGCCGCGGGCTTCCTCGTCCGCCTCTTCATCATCCAGCACGACTGCAGCCACGACGCCTATTTCCAGACGCGCGCCGCGAACAATTGGGTCGGCCGCGTCATCGGTGTCCTGACCCTCACCCCGCATGACGTGTGGCGCCGCACCCACGCCATCCACCACGCCTCCTCCGGCAACCTCGACCTTCGCGGCATCGGCGACGTCGACACCCTCACCGTCCGCGAGTATCGGGCCCTCAGCTTTCGGGGCCGCCTCGGCTACCGGCTCTATCGCCATCCACTGGTGATGTTCGTCCTCGGCCCCACCTATCTCTTCGTGGTGCAGCACCGCCTGCCGATCGGCCTGATGCGCCAGGGCGCGGCGCCCTGGATCAGCGCCATGGCCACCAACCTCGCCATCGCGGCCGTGATCGCCGGCCTGATCGCGCTCGTCGGATGGCAGACCTTCCTCCTCGTCCAGGTGCCCATCACGGTCATCGGCGCCACCATCGGGGTCTGGCTCTTCTACGTGCAGCACCAGTTCGACGAGACGCTCTGGGAAAAGAGCCCCGACTGGAGCCATCCGGAAGCGGCCCTGCACGGCAGTTCGCACTACGACCTGCCGCAGCCGCTGCGGTGGTTCACCGGCAACATCGGCATCCACCACGTGCACCACCTGTGCAGCCGCATCCCCTTCTACCGCCTGCCGGAGGTGCTGGAGCGCCATCCGGAGCTCGCCTCCATCGGCCGCCTCACCCTTGCCGAAAGCCTCGCCTGCGTGCGGCTGGTGCTGTGGGACGAAGGCAGCCGCCGGCTCGTCAGCTTCCGCGAGGCGCGCGCGGTTTGAGCCCGAGACGCCCGGCCGGCCCTTACCAGAGCGCCGGCCGGGCGATCATCAGCCAGAACACACCCATCAGTCCGAGGAAGGCCGGCCAGCCGAACGCGAACCAGAGTCGCATGCAGCGCCGGTAGTCGGCCCCGAGCGGCGTGCCCTTCGCGGCCGCAGTCTCCGCGAGGACCTGCGCGCGGATCTGCAGCCAGACCACCGGTACCCAGCAGGCGAAGGCGAGAGCGTAGAGCCCGTATGTCACCACCAGCCAGGGCTCCGTCAGGGCGTATCCCGCCAGATGGACGAGCAGCAGGCCGCTCGCCGGCTGCACCACGCCGCTGGTGCCGGTGAAGATCCAGTCCGCCCGAATCACCATGCGGCCGACCCGGGCAACGAGGGCCGGATCGCCGGTCCGGTGGGCGCTCCAGAAATACCAGGCCGTGCCGGCGCCGAATCCGAACAGGATGGTGCTGCTCACCACATGCACCCACTTGGCGAAGAGATAGAGGTCCATCAGCGCCGCGCCCCGATGACGCCAAGGACCGCGATCGCCAGGAGAACCGGCAGGTTCTTCAGGAGCGGGCCGAGCGGGTCGACCAGAAGCCGCGGCAGGCCGAAGCCGAGCACCAGCGTATAACCAACCACCACGACCGCCTGCAGCACGGCCACCCGCGCGGCCGACCGGTTGAGGACGAGGACCGCCGCGACCGCCACGTCGAGAAGGCTGCTGCCGATCCGCAGCGGATCCGCCAGCCCCGCCGGCAGCCCGAGGCTCTCCACCAGTTCCGCCGTCAGCGCGGCCCCGTGAGCGAGACCCAGCCACGCCGAGACCAGCCACATCATGACCAGCACGGCCTTGAGGGCTGGGGCGAGGAAGTAGAGCCGGGCGTGCCAGCGGTCCTGCACCTCCGCCGGCCGGTCGCGAAGCGCCTCGTCCAGCCGGCGCGGCTCAAAGCCGACTGCGCGGGCGAAGGCCGCGCCGTCGCCGCCGTTGCCAGCCACCATCTGGACGAGCGCGTTGGTGGAGACCGGACCGTCGCCCGCCAGATCGCCGAGGCGGCCCATCCACCGCATGACGGTCATCGGCACCGGCACGAAGCGCGCCTGGCCGAAGCCGAGCCATGCCCGGTAGCGGGCCAGGAGATCCTTGAGGCTGAGCGTATGCGGCCCGACCGGCTCCAGTGTCCGGCCGGCGAAGCCGTCGTCCTCGCAGACGTGGCGGACCGTGCGAGCGAGATCGCGGACGTGGATGGGCGAGAAGGCGAAATCACCCTCGCCGGGCAGCGGCACGAACATCGGCAGCCCCGCAAGTCCGCGCATCAGCGACGTTCCGCCATAGCTGCCGTCGCCATAGACGAGCGAGGGCCGCAGAATGGTCCAGCCGACGGCGGAGCTCGCCAGCACCCGTTCGCCTGCAAGCTTGGTGGCCGCATAGTCGGTGTCCACATCGGGCCGGGCGCTGATCGCCGAGATCAGCACGATCCGCCGCACCCCCGCCTCCGCGGCCGCCGCGGCGAGCGCCCGCGGCATCGCCACGTGGACGGCTTCCATCTGGCGCCCGCGGAGAAGGCCGGCGGCGTTCACCACCACGTCGATACCGGCGAGCCGGCCGCGCCAGCCGGCCGGATCGAGCGCCGACGCAAGGTCGAGCGCAAGGAAGGCCGCCCCCGGCATCGCCTCGGCAAGGCCGCCAGTGGAGCGGGCCACGCCCACCACTCTGTGGCCGCCCGACACGAGTTCGGCCACGATCTGGCGGCCGATGAAGCCGCCCGCCCCCAACACCATCACCCGCATGGACCACCCCATCGCCGCCGCGGCAGCATCGCCCGGATGGTCCGGCGGCACAATCGGGCCCATTGGCTCGCCCGGCGCGGACTTGGCTCAGCTTCGGGCGGCCGACCGGGTCCGATTCGGCTTCGCCGCGGCAGTGTCCGTCTCCGCACGCTCCAGCCGGCGGGCCATGATGGCCGGATAGTGCGCCACCACCCATTGCTCCATGGACCGCGCGAGCTCGCTCAGGGACCTGCCGAGGTCGGTCAGCCGGTATTCCACCCGCGGCGGCACCTCCGGGTGGCTGATGCGCTCCACGAAGCCGTCGCGCTCCAGGTCGCGCAGGGTCTGGGTCAGCATCTTCTGGGAGATGCCGCCGACGGACCGCATCAGCACGCCGGTGCGCACGGGGCCCTGCTGCAGGCAGCAGAGGATGAGGATCGCCCACTTGCCGCCGATGAGATCGAGCACGTCGCGCGAGGGGCAGTTCAGGTTGTAGGGGTTGGCCGGTTCGAACATGGTCTCAATTCTTACCAAAAGGTGCGTACTTCCATCATGGTGAGGATAGCGCCTATGGTGCCGCCATCCAACCCATGGAGCCCATCATGACCAAGCCGAGCCGCGTTTTTCTCTACGCCGAATTCCAGAACTCCGCCCCGTTCGACAAGGGCATCTGGGGCGAGGCCAATCCCGCCATGCACACCGTCCCGGGCCTGCGCAGCAAGACCTGGCTGAGCGGCATCAACACCCATTCGGTCGGCGGCTTCTACGAATTCGATTCGCTGGAAAACGCCCACGCCTACGCGGTCGGCATGCTCTCCGACTTCGCCAAGGGCGCCGGCGCCAGCCTCACCGTCAAGCTGTTCGACGGCGACGTGGTGGCCGATGCCAGCAAGGGCATGCACTCGCCCTTCTACAGCGCCTGAGACCAAGCCCGAACGGGCGGCGGCCGGTCAGGCCGTAGCGCGCGGGACGGTCGGAGGCGTCCGACCGTCCCGACCCAGATATGAGATCCGCGTCAGGCCGATTTGGGGCAGGACAGACCCTTGGAGGAAGAGAATGACGGGGATCCGGAACGAAAAACTGCTCAAGACCGCCATGATCGCCTTCGGCGTCGTCTTCTGCCTCGTCTATCCCTTGGCCATGATCTGGCCCTCCGGCTGGATGTGGCACGGTGGCCATGGCGCCTACTATTTCCAGATGATCTCAGGGATCTACGTGACGCTCGGGCTCTTCCTGATCCTCGCGTCGCGCAGACCCGCCGCGCACACCAGCCTCATCGCCTTCACGATCTGGTCGAGCGTCGTCCATGCGGTGATCATGACGATCCAGGTCTTCCACGACGGCGCGAACGAATGGGGCCATCTTCTCGGCGACGTCCCGGCGTTGCTCCTGGTTGCCGCCGTTCTGGGATACCTGATGCCGTCGGCCGCTCGGCTGCCGGCTTGAACGAGAAACAAGGACAATGGGAGTGACGACCATGCCAGACGGGCCCGCCAGCCGCTTTCCGATCCCCGACCTCTCCGACATGCCGGAGGACATCCGCACCCGCATTCTCGCGGTGGAGGAGAAGTCGGGCTTCATCCCGAACGTCTTTCTCGTTCTGGCGCACCGCCCGGACGAGTTTCGCGCCTTCTTCGCCTATCACGATGCGCTCATGGACAAGCCCGGCAACCTCACCAAGGCCGAGCGCGAGATGATCGTCGTGGCGACGAGCAGTCTGAACCAGTGCCAGTACTGCGTTGTCGCCCATGGCGCGATCCTGCGCGTCCGGGCCAAGAACCCGCTCATCGCGGACCAGGTGGCGACCAACTACCGCAAGGCCGACATCACCGAGCGGCAGAAGGCGATGATCGATTTCGCCATCAAGGTCTCCACCGAGGCCTACGCCGTCTCCGAAACCGATTTCGAGACGCTGAAATCGCACGGGTTCACCGAGGACGACGTTTGGGACATTGCCGCCATCTCGGCCTTCTTCGGCCTGTCGAACCGGCTCGCCAACGTCACCAACATGCGCCCGAACCCGGAGTTCTACAGCCTGGGGCGGTAGGGGCGACGGGTGGGAAGTTGTGTCGCGGTCGGAGACATCCGACCATCGCCGCCTGCCGAGATCCGCGTACGCCGTCTTTCATCACCGCCGATTGTCTGGCCGGACAGTCCGTTGTCTGCCAAGGCGCATGGTCAAGCGGTGACGTCCCTTGCAGCTTCCACCTCTTCGATCAGGAGACCCCTGTGCGCCTCGAGGCGCGCCGTCGAGACGTGGACGCCGCCGGACATGATCAGCCGGGCGGTCCGTTCCACGGATGCGCTGCGAATGACCGGGCCGCCTAGCTCGATGTCGATCTGCGCGGACACGGTGAGAACGCCGGCCGGCTGCCCGAGCCGGACACGACTGCTGGTGCGTCCCGCAAGGCGGTTCGCGATCGAACCGGGCACGCTGATGGCGACGGCGGTGCAGACCGCGCCTGTGACGGCGAGCGTGTGGTGGGGTTTCTGCATGGCGAGTTGGCGCACGCAAAGGTCGATGTCCGCCGCGGCGATCGGCCCCTCCGATCCCGCGTAGTCGGCCGGCGCGGCGATCATCATCACGCGCGGCACGTTCGGCGTCACCGTGCGGGCCCTCTCCGGCTTGTCCACCAGCCCGAGGGCGACGGCCGCCCAGCCACGGACAGCCTCAAGGTCGTCCATCAACCGGGTGTCGGCGAGAATTTCGGCGGGCGACTCCGTCCCGCGGGCGCCGACATCGCTTGCATGCACGAAGACGAAGGGTGTCGCAGCATCGATCAGGGACACCGGGATGGTGCGGGATCCGATCTGGACCCGATCCGTCGCCGCGCCCGTCGGCAGCAGACGGCCCGAGACCGCGCCTGCGCAATCGCCGAAGTCGATCTGGATGGGGGACCCGGTGCCCGGAACGCCCGGCACCGCTGCGTCTCCGTCGACCGACGGCCGGCCGTTGCGGACCGTCATGCGGGCGACGACCACCTGACCGGTGTTGGTGGTGTGGATCCGCACGGTCGTTTCCGGTTCGACGGCCGGCACGAGGCCGCGGAGGACGGCGAACGGCGCGACGGCCGCCAGCATGTTGCCGCAGTTGCCCCCGGTGGAGACCTGCGGCCGGTCGATGCCGACCTGGTAGAAGGTATAGTCCACATCGGCATCGGGCCGGGTCGACCGACCGACGACGGCGGCCTTGCTGGTCAGCGGATCGGCGCCGCCGATCCCGTCGATCTGGCGGTGATCCGGCGAGCCGTAGGCGGCGAGGAGAAAGGCCGCCCGCTCGACGGGATCGGGCGGCAGGTCGGTGTCGAGGAAGAAGCCGCCCCGACTGGACCCGCCCCGCATGAAGAGGCAGGGAACGGAGATCTGCTCCGCATCCGGGGTGATGATGGCACTGTCGGGACGGCTGATCAGCATGGCGGCTATCCTCAGGCGGCGCGAAGGACGGGTTCGTTGTTCGGCGCGGCGGTCATCGGCGGGATGTCGGCGGCGCTCTGCAGCGTCTCCATGGTCATCACCCGGCGGCTGATCTCCGCGGCTCGGCCTTCGTCCAGCACGAGGCCGGCGGTGGCCATGAACTTCTTCTCCAACTGCTCGTCCGTCAGCGGGTTGGTGGGCTCGCCGCGCGGTTCCTCCTGGCGGATCCGCAAGGTGCGCCCGTCGGTCGTCTCGACGGTGACGACGGATTGACGCCCGCCGATGCCGAACTCCGGCTCCGCCACCAGCACGACCTTTTCGGCCATCGCGTGAATGCCGGCATCCGTGTAGGCGTCCCAGTAGTCCTTCAGGCCGTTGCTGCCGCGCACGATCCCGAGCGCCACGCCGAACTGCGTGCTGCCCATGGCGGCGTTGAGGCTCGGACACGGGAACTTGGACGCCTGCCGGATGGCCAGTTCGCTCATGTGCACGGTGATGCCGGCGACGGTGTCGGCCCGAAGTCCCTCCTCGTGCATGCGTTGGGCGATATCGATCGGGCCGTGAGCGTAGCGGCAGGCCGCGTGCGGCTTGAAGCCGACCTCCATGATGGCGAACTCCTTGCCGAAGCCGTCGAGGAGGTCGCTGATGCGAACCTGGTCGGTGAAGGCGTTGAGGAAGCCCTCGCGCGATTCCAGAGCCTTCTTCGGGCCGGTGAAGCCGCGGCTTGCCATCACCGCCGCCAGCACGCCATTGAAGGCGCCCTTGCCGGGGCCGAACGGCTTGGCCATGCAGGGATCGTCCAGATAGGCCTGGATGCCGCTTGCCTGCATGGCGGCAAGGCCGATGGCGTCCGCGATCCGCTCCTCGTCACAGCCGAGCATGCGGGCGGTCGCGGTGGCGGCGCCGAGGAGGGCCACGGTGCTGGTGGTGTGGTAGCCGCGATGGCGATGGCCCGGGTTGATCGCCTTGGCGACGCGCACCGCCACCTCGTAGCCCGCCACCAGAGCCGCGACGGCGTCGCCGCCGGTCGCCTTCGGGTTCAGTTCGGAGCCGGCGAAGAGCGCCGGGATGATCACGGACCCCGCCTTGATGAGGCCGCTGCCGTGCGCGTCGTCGAGCTCGACGCCGTGGCCCATGGCGCCGTTGCACATGGCCGCGATGGGGCCGGGCAGCTTGTGGCCGAATCCCGCCACGGTGACCTGCGGTGCACCGCCCCATTCCTGAGTGAGCTTCACGATCGCGATCGCCGCCTCGCTGATGGCCGAGGCAGCCACCTGATTGCCGAGGCCGTCGCGGATGATCAGCTTGGCCTTGGCGGCGACCGGCGCGGGCAGATCCTCATAGCGCAGCGTCGCCGCAAGCTTGGCAAACCGGCGCGTCAGGCCCTCCAGCCCTTCGGTGTTGGCGTTCATCGCAGTCATCAGAAGTCTCCAGTGGTGTGGCCGGCGCGGAACGGCCGGGTCCAGGATTCGCCTTGGTTCGGATCAAAGGACGTAGCGATTGCTACTACTAACTGGATCGCGGTGTCAAGTCGTCCGCTGGACCGGCCTTCCCGGCGGCGGGAGTTCGCTGGCCGGGGAGGAAGCGGAAGATCAGCGGCGCGAGGCCGATCACCAGGAAAACGCGCGACACCTGGCAGAGCGCCACGAAGGCGACATCGGCGCCGAGGGCGTAGGTGATCACCAGCATTTCCGCGGCTCCGCCGGGTGCGATGGCGAGCAGGAAGGTCGGCAGCGGGATAGCCAGCGCATAGGCGCCGACGACGGCCACCGCTGCGGCGGATCCGATCATGACGGCGGTCCAGACGAGGGCGACGCCAAGCGTGCGCCGAACCTCCGCGAGGCTCACGCCTGCAAAGCGCGCCCCGGCGATGCTGCCGATCAGCACCTGGACGAAGCCGACGAGCCATCCGGGCGGCGCGGCGGTCGTCAGTCCGGTGCCGTGGACCAAGGCGCTGACGATCATCGGACAGACCAGCGCCCCGCCCGGAACCCGAAAGACGCGCCCGATCGAGGCGCCGGCAAGGCCGGCCCCGATGAGAACCACCCAGTCGAAAGGCGTCGGCGCCAGGGAATGGGCGTCCGGCGGCGTCCCGGTGCCGCTGTCGAAGAAGAAGCGCATCAGAAGCGGAACGGTCACCACCACGCCGACCACCCGGACGGCGTGCAGCAGCACGAGCGTGCGTGCGTTCCCGCCAAGGGATCCGCCCAGCAGCGACAACTCGCCGAGACCGCCCGGCGTGCAGGCGAAATAGGCGGTGACCGGATCGAGGCGGACCCAGCGGGTGAAGACGAAATAGCCGAGCGCACTGATCGCGACGGAGTAGAGGGCGATCACGATCAGCGCGGGCCACCAATCCGCCATGGACGACACCACACCCGGCGTGAAGGCGGACCCGGCGAGAACGCCCACCACCGGCCGTGCGAAGGACCGCAGCCCCGAAGGCATCGGCCACCGATTGCCCCAGACCGCCGCGACGCCGGAGAACGCGAGGGCACCCAACGTCCAGGGCAATGGCGCGCCGATGAGATGAAAGGCGAACCCGCCTGCGGCCCCGATCAGGAGCGCCAGGCCGGACGAGACGAATTGCGATGTCATGAAGACTGGCCGCCCTCGATCGCTGCGGATGCCGCCGATCCCGGCGACTCCGTTAATAGTAGCTTGCGCTACCAATAATCAAGTGTTACCGTCTTGTCATCGGGAATTCCAGTGCCGCCAGCAACAGGCCGAGCAGCATCCCGTCGGATCGTCGTCTTCGCACGCGATCCCCAGTCTATCCGAACGTCAGGCGGACGAAGATCTGCAGGAAATGTCGACTCCATCGTCGCGAAAGACGGCGAGCGGTCGGTTCCGGGAGGAACGACGTTGAAAGAGGACAAAACACAAGCCGTAAGCTATGGCGCGGCCGAGTTGGACCTTGGCCTCACGATGGCGCTCTCGCGCTTCGTCGCGGATCTCGACTTCAACGACCTGTCCGCCGGAACGGTCCACGCGGCGAAGCGCGGCGTCATGGACTGGCTCGGATGCGCCCTTGCCGGAAGCCGCCACGCGACTCTCGACCGCTTGCTGCCGGTGCTGGCCATGCTGTCCGGCGACGCCCGCTTTCCGGTTGTCGGCCGGCCCACGCGGCTCGGTCTGTTGGAGTCGGCCATGGCGAACGGACAGATGGGGCACGTGCTCGACTTCGACGACACCCACATGGGCGGCGTCGTGCTGCATGCCAGTTCGCCGCTTCTCGCGGCCCTTCTGGCGGTCGCCGAGGCACGACCGGTGGACGGCCGGACGCTGCTCGCGGCCTATGTGGCGGGGTTCGACGTGGCGGTGCGGGCGGGTCAGGGCGCGCCGGGCCACCATCGCGGCGGCTGGCATCTGACCGGCACGCTCGGCACCATCGGAGCCGGCGCGGCGGTTGCCCGTCTGCTCGGGCTGGACGCGCGGCAGACCGCCTACGCCGTCGGCATCGCCACCACCCAGGCGGCCGGCATGCAGCAGAACCGCGGCACCATGTGCAAGTCGTTCCACGCCGGCAAGGCCGCCGCCAACGGCGCGCTGGCCGGCCTGTTGGCCGAAGGCGGCTTCGACAGCTCGCTGGAGATCCTGGAGGGCAGGAAAGGCTTCTGCCGCATCTTTTCGGACACGGCGGCGCCGGAGACCCTGTTGGACGGGCTCGGCAGCCGGTTCGAAATCGAGAGGAACGGCTTCAAGCCCTATGCCTGCGGCATCGTCCTCCACCCGACCATCGACGCCATGGTGGCGATCGGCCGACGCATCCCGGACAAGGCGTCCGTGCGGGAGATCGCCCTCCGGGTCCATCCGCACGCCGTCTCGATCACCGGTGTGGCGGACCCGAAGACCGGCCTCAAGTCCAAGTTCAGCCTGACCCATTCGGCCGCTGTCGCCTGTCTCGACGGGGCCGCGGGGATCGAACAGTACGGCGACGCCCGGGCGGCGGCACCGGACGTCATCGCCCTTCGCGAGCGTGTGAGCGTCGAGACGGACGACAGCCTCGGCAAGGACCAGGCGTTCGCGCGGGTGACCCTTGCCGGCGGCGACGTCCTGGAGCAGGCGGTCACACACGCCACCGGGACCGTCGACAATCCCATGTCGGACGGCGCCCTCGAGGAGAAGTTCCTGGCAAACGCCAGGCCCGTCGTCGGCGATGGCGCCGACCGGCTCGCCGATGCGGTCTGGGGGCTCGACCGGATGGAGGACGTTCGCGGCCTCCTGCAGCAAGCCGCCGGGACGGGAGGGTGACCATGACGGTGACGCGCACGGACGCCGACCGGATCGCCGGTCTCCTGCTGGCCGGACTCGGCGCCTTCATCACCGCCACCGCCCTCGAATGGGACCTGATGACGGACGCGGGACCAGGTCCGGGGTTCTTCCCCCTCTTCTACGGTATCGCCATGACCGTGCTGTCGCTGGGTCTCGTCCTCCAACGGTTTGCCGGTCCGTCGGAAGGCGGCGACGCTCCGGTCGCGCCGGAGGCACGGCGGGCCCTGGCTGTCTGGTCCATTCTGGTCGGCGGAATCCTGCTGCTGCCGGTGCTCGGATTTCCCGTCGTCCTCGGCCTCCTGACGCTCGGGGTGGGCTTCGGCGTCTACCGAAGGCCCTTCGGCGCGGTCGCGCTCGCGGCGGTGCTCGTCCCGGCGGGCTTCGTCGTCATCTTTTCCCTGGCGCTCGGCGTCGACCTTCCGACCGGATGGCTGGGGTTCTGACATGTCGATCCTCGACGGCCTGCTGCAAGGATTCGCCGTCGCTCTGACGGTTCACAACGTCGCCTGGTGCTTCGTCGGCGTCTTCCTCGGCACCATCATCGGCATCCTGCCGGGCCTCGGCCCCGCGGCGACCATCGCCCTCCTGCTGCCGCTGACCTACGACATGGAGCCGACCGGCGGCATCATCATGCTGGCGGGCATCTACTACGGCGCCAAGTACGGCGGCTCGACCACGTCCATCCTGCTCAACATGCCGGGCGAGGCCTCGTCGGTCGCGACCTGCATCGACGGCTACCAGATGGCGAAGGCCGGACGGGCCGGACCGGCGCTCGGGATCGCGGCCATCGCCTCCTTCATCGCCGGCACGATCGGCGTCCTGGCGCTCACCTTGATCGCCCCGCCGATCGCCGCGTTCGCGCTCTCCTTCTCGTCGCCGGAATACTTCGCCCTGATGTGCCTGGGACTGTCGCTCGTCGTGCTGCTCGGCGGCGACAGCATGGTCAAGGGGCTCCTGTCGCTGTTCGTCGGCCTGTGGCTGGCCGGCATCGGCACGGACATCTTCACCGCCCAGTCGCGCTTCACCTTCGGCACGCCCGCGCTCCTCGACGGGCTCGACTTCATGGTGATCGCCATCGGGGTGTTCGCGATCAGCGAGGTGCTGGCCACCGCCGAGGAACGCGGCCAGGCCCGCGCGATCCCGGTGCCGCGCGGGATCCGCAACCTTCTTCCCAGCCTCGCCGAGTTGAAGGCCTGCCGGTTCGCCTTCCTCAACGGCTCCGTCGTCGGCTTCATCGTTGGCGTCTTGCCCGGCGCCGGATCCTCGATCGCGTCCTTCATCGCCTACGGGATCGAGAAGGCGGTTTCGCGTCATCCGGAACGGTTCGGCAACGGCGCCCCGGAGGGCGTGGCCGCGCCGGAAGGGGCGAACAACGCGGATTCCGGCGGAGCACTGGTGCCGCTCCTCACCCTTGGCATCCCGGGCGGCGGCACAACCGCCATCCTGCTCTCCGCCCTCATCGTCTGGGGCATCCGGCCGGGTCCGCTGATGATCACCGAGAGCCCGGACGTGTTCTGGGGCCTCGTCGCCAGCATGTACATCGGCAACGTGATCCTCCTGATCCTGAACCTGCCGCTGGTGCCCCTGTTCGCGCAGCTGCTGCGGGTTCCGGTCTGGCTCTTGTTGCCGATCGTGCTCGGGATTTCCCTGGTCGGCGCCTACGCGGTCTCGGGTTCGCTTCTCGACGTGTGGCTGCTCGCCGGCTTCGGCCTCCTCGGCTACCTGATGAACCGGCTCGGCTTCCCCGCCGCGCCTTTGATCCTCGGTTTCGTTCTCGGCGACGGCATGGAGCGGGCGATCCGCCAGTCCCTGATGATGTCGCAAGGCGATCTGTCGATCCTGGTGTCGCGCCCGATCTCCGCGACGATGCTCGGCCTCTCCCTCCTGATCCTCGCCCTACCGCTGCTGCGGTGGCGCCGAACGCGGCAGGCGACCGCGCTCGGCGAATGAGGCTCCCCGGAGCCTCCACACAGCCCCCGAAAAAACAACAAAGACGTCTTGGAGGAACCCCCATGAGAAGAATGCCTCTGATCGGCCTCTTGTCGGTCTCGCTCGTTGCGCTGGCGACGCCCGCCCTCGCCGAGTTCAAACCGACGAAGCCCATCGAACTGGTGGTGCACGGCGCTCCCGGTTCCGGCCCGGACACGTTCGGCCGCGCCATCGTGGACGCTCTCGACAAGGAGAACCTGCTTCCCGTCCGCGTGCAGATCAACAACAAGACCGGCGGCAGCGGCCAGACGGCCATGTCCTACGTGGTGGAGAACGCCGGGGACGACCACATGCTGGCCGTCTTCACCATGCTGTGGCTCAGCAACCCGCTGACCGTGAAGGAGGCGAACGCGACCATCCACGAGATGACGCCGGTCGCCCGCCTGGTGCTGGAACCCGCCCTGATCGTCACCAAGGCGGACTCCCCTTACGAAACGCTTCAGGACTTCATCGACGCCGCCAAGGAAAAACCGGGACAGTTGAAGCAGTCCGGCGGCTCGATCACCGCCCGCGACAACATCATGCGCCAGATCCTGATGGCCGAGACCGACACCGACTGGGTGTTCATCTCCTTCCCAGGCGGCGGCGAACGGCTGGCCGCCCTGCTCGGCGGTCACGTGGACCTCCTGATGATGGAGCCTCAGGAGGTGGGCGAGCAGGTGCGCGCCGGCTCCGTGCGCGTGCTCGCGCAGGTCAACGACAAGCGCCTCCCCGAATACGCCGACGTGCCGACGCTCAAGGAAGCCGGCTTCGATGTGCCGAACGTGCCGCAGGGCCGCGGCCTCGTGGCGCCGCCGACCATGTCCGAGGACGCGGTGGCCTATTATGTGGACGTCCTCCGCCGGATGTCGGAGACGCCGACCTGGAAGGCCTTCCTGGACCGCAACCAGATGGACCAGGCCTTCGCGGGTCCTGAGGACACCAAGGCTTTCTTCGACAGCTTCGTCGCGGACATGCGGGTCGTGCTCACGGCGGCCGGCGTCGAGATCATCCGCTGACACGTGGACCGGGCCGCGCCCGATGCGGCGCGGCCCGGCTGGATCCGCCGGCCACGGCGTTGACAGGCCTCACTTTAGTTAGTAGCTTTCAATACTACTATTGATCGGCGCCCTGGGCGCGATCCCCAACCGGATGGACGGGTCTACGATGAAATCGGACAGGGCGACAGACGCAGACGTCATCGTGGTCGGCGCGGGCAACGCAGCCGCGTGCGCGGCGCTGGCGGCGCGTGATCAGGGCGCGAGCGTCATCATGCTGGAAGCGGCTCCGAGAGACGAAGCCGGCGGCAACTCCACCTACACGGCAGGCGCCATGCGCTTCTGCTTCAGCGGCGTGGACGACATCCTCTCCGTCGTTCCCGACCTCACCGAACAGGAGATCGAACAGAGCGATTTCGGCAGCTATGGCGAGGATCAGTTCTTCGACGACATGTTCCGGGTGACCCAGTTCCGCACGGATCCCGACCTGGTCGACATCCTGGTGCGGCAGAGCCTTTCCACGGTGCAGTGGATGCGCAGCCAGGGCATCCGCTTCCAGACAAGCCACGGCCGCCAGGCCTACAAGGTCGACGGCCGGTTCAAGTTCTGGGGCGGTCTCGCGTGCGAAGTCTGGGGCGGCGGTCCGGGCCTCGTCGACATGGAACTCGCCGCGGCGGCGCGCAAGGGCGTCGAGATCCGCTACGAGACCACGGCGGTCGGGCTCCTGAAGGACGATGCGGGCGTTCATGGTGTGCGCGTCCTCAGCGGCGGCGCCCACCAGGACCTCCACGCCCGCGCCGTCGTGCTTGCCTGCGGCGGGTTCGAGAGCAACGCGGAGATGCGGGCGCGCTATCTCGGACCGAACTGGGACCTCGCCAAGGTGCGGGGCACGCGCTTCAACATGGGCTTCGGTCACCGGATGGCACTGGACGCCGGCGCCATGCCGCACGGCCACTGGTCCGGCGCCCACGCCGTCGGGTGGGACCAGAACGCGCCTGCCTACGGAGACCTCGCCGTCGGCGACGCCTTCCAGAAGCACAGCTATCCGTTCGGCATCATGGTCAACGCGCGTGGCGAGCGCTTCGTCGACGAAGGGGCGGACTTCCGCAACTACACCTATGCCAAGTACGGCCGGGAGATCCTTGCCCAGCCCGGGCTGTTCGCCTGGCAGGTGTTCGACGCGAAGGTGACGCACCTCCTCAGGGACGAGTACCGCATTCGCCAGATCACCAAGGTCAAGGCGGACACGCTGCAGGACCTGGCGGAGAAACTGGAGGGCGTCGATCCGGTCGGGTTCCTGAGAACCGTTGAGGCCTACAACGGGGCCATCCGCACCGACATTCCCTTCGATCCGAACATCAAGGACGGCCGCGCCGCGGTCGGCCTGCCGGTGCCGAAGTCGAACTGGGCCAACACGATCGACACCGGCCCGTTCGAGGCCTACGCGGTCACGTGCGGCGTGACATTCACATTCGGGGGGGTGAAGATCACCGGCGACGCCGCTGTGGAGGACACGCAAGGGGCTCCCATCCCCGGCCTCTTCGCCGCCGGAGAGATCGTCGGCGGGCTCTTCTATCACAACTATCCCGGTGGCACGGGCCTGACGGCCGGCGCCGTGTTCGGGAAGATCGCGGGTGAAACCGCGGCGGCCTTCGCGCGGCGCCTTGCCGACGCGGCGGCGGACCAGCCCATCAGGAAGCAGGCCTGACCATCCGGCAGGACAAGAACAAGCTTCCAATTGTGGAGGAAACATACATGTTCAAAGCTCTGTCCTTCGTGAAATCACTCGCCACGGCGGCCGGTCTCGCCACCCTCGTGGCCGCCGGCATCGGATCCGCGGCAGCGGCCGACAGCATCCGTGTCGGCCTGCAGGCGGTGCCGCCCGACGAGGTCTACAAGGCCCGCGACTTCGGTGCTCCCTACGGCCTGGACCTGGAGCTCAGCTCGTTCAGCTCCGGATCGGACAGCCTGAAGGCCTTCCTGGCCGGACGGGTCGACGTCGCCAACGGCGGCTCCGCTCGTCTCGTCACCATGGCGGCGCAGCAGCCCGACACCTTCTACATCGTCGCCGCAAACCAGTACGGCGGCGACCGCTACGGCGTGATCGTCGCCAACGAGTCCACCGCCACGTCGATCGCGGACCTCAAGGGCAAGAAGATCGGCGCCGTCACCGGGTCCGGCACATTCAACACCTTCCGGGTCTTCCTGGAGCAGAACGGCCTCTCGGAATCGGACTTCGAGATCGTCAACATGAAGGTGGAGGACATCCGGGCCGCCGTGCAGCGGGGCATCGTCGACGCCGGCGTCGCCTGGGAGCCGCACGTGGCGATCGCCGAAAACCTCGGCGCGGTCAAGCGCATCATTTCCATGGAGGGGGTCAACGAGAGCCCCAACTTCGTGCTCGTCCGGCGCAGCTTCGCCGACGAGAACCCGGACGCCGTCGCCAAGTACGTGGCCACGCTGATCGATCTTGCCAACCTCATCAAGACGAAGCCGGAAGAGGCCGGCCAGATTGCCGCCGAACAGATCAGCCAGTCCGGCGTGAACGTGGAACCGGCGGCCCTGGAACTTGCCCTGACGCGCATCAAGATGGACCCGCAGGTCACGGACGCACTGCTCGCCGAATTGCTCCCGGTCGCCGAGTCCATGGCCGCGGCGGGCAAGATCGACGCCGTGCCGGACTTCAAGGGGCTTGTTCGCGACGAGTACTACGAGAAGGCGCGCGAACTGACCGCCACGCAGTGATCGTCGACTGGCAAGGATATTCCTCATGACCCCGGATGTCGCCGAGGGGTCCGCGCTCCTGAAGGAGAGGGTGACCTTCGCCCTCTTCGACAGGGCCGCACGGACCGTCAAGTTCCTCCTGCCCATCGCGGCCCTCCTTCTCGTCTGGGAAGGCGCCGTCCGTGCCGGACTGGCGGAATCCAACATCCTGCCCGCACCCTCGATGGTGATCGCGCGGGCCATCGAACTCCTGGACGTCACCAACCCGGCGGGCGGCATGCTGCTGACGCACATCGCCACCAGTCTCTACCGGGCGCTGTCGGCCTTCGCGTTCGCGGTTCTGGTGGCGATTCCGCTCGGGTTCCTGCTCGGCCTGTCCGGAACGGTGTACCGCTGGGTCAGTCCGGTGATCAGCCTGCTCCTGCCGCTGCCGGCGGTCGCCTGGACGCCCATCCTGCTCGTCGCCTTCGGGCAGGGCGACGTCACCATCATCACCGTCTGCTTCCTCGGCGCGGTGTTTCCGGTGCTCTACAGCACCATCCAGGGCGTGCGCAGCGTCAGCCGCCAGTCGGTCTGGGTCGTGCGCAGCATGGGGGCGAACTTCGGCGACATCTTCGTCCGGGTCATGCTCCCGGCCACCTTGCCGGCGCTGATGTCCGGCCTGAAGCTCGGAATGGCCCACGCGTGGCGTACCCTGGTGGCGGCGGAGATGCTGGCGGCGCTGAGCAGCGGGCTCGGCTACATGATCTTCGCGGCGCGCTCCTACATGGACGTGCCCACCATGTTCGTCGGCATCGTCTGCCTGGCGGTGATCGGGATGCTGATCGAGCACTTCCTGTTCGTACCGCTCGAGAACGCCACCACGCGCAAGTGGGAAGGCGCCATCCACGTGGGAGGTCGCCGATGAGCGCCGACGCCACCATCCTCGCACCCGTCCGGTCGCGTCCGGACATCCGCCGGCTCTCGCTCTCCATCGCCCGGCCGCTGATCTCGATCGGCACCGTCTTCCTCGTCTGGGAGGTCGCCGCGCGCGCCGGCTGGATCAACGCCTTCCTGTTCCCGCCCCCGTCCGCCATCGCGGCGACCTTGTGGCAGGAACTCCTGTCGGGCGAACTCCTCCAGCACATCGGCCGGAGCCTCTACCGCCTTCTGACCGGCATGGCGCTCGCGGTCGTGTTCGGCACCCTGATCGGGATCGCGATCGGCATGACGGCGTGGGGGCGCGCGATCTTCAAGCCCCTGATCAGCGCCTTCATGCCGGTTCCGACCCTCGCGTGGACGCCGGTGCTCCTGCTCCTCGTCGGCATCAACGACAGGACCACGATCATCGTGGTGTTCATCGCCGCCGCGTTCGAGGTGATCTACACCGTCGTCTCCGGCATCGAGGGCATGAGCGTGCGGCTCTTCTGGGTGGCGCGTTCCATGGGGGCGAGCCGGCAGCAGATCTTCTGGAAGATCATCCTGCCGGGAATCATGCCCTACCTCATCACCGGCATCCGCCTCGGCAGCGGCTATGCCTGGCGCGCCCTAATCGCCGCCGAAATGCTGGCGGCGAGTTCCTACGGCCTCGGGTTCATGATCTTCGACGCGTCGGAGTACATGACCATGGAGGTCATCTACGGGGGAATCCTGCTGATCGCGATCTTCGGCTACGTGATCGAAAACGTCATCGTCGGTCGTCTCGAGGCGGCGACAGTGGAAAAATGGGGAGTTCAAGTTGCTCGCTAATCTCGCCACCACCCCCTTCCCCCGCATGGCCAACGCCAAGCCGAAGATCGTCGCCGACAAGGTCCGGATGTCGTTCGGCCGGGTGAATGCCATCGAGGACGTGACCTGCACCATCGGAGAGCAGGAATTCGTCTCCATCATCGGTCCGAGCGGGTGCGGGAAGTCCACCTTCCTCTACCTGATCGCCGGCTTCGAGAAGAGCTCCGGGGGGACCATCTCGGTCAACGGCACCACCGTCACCCGACCCGGACCCGACCGCGGCGTGGTGTTCCAGGAGTTCGTGCTGTTCCCCTGGCGGACCGTGCTGCGCAACATCACCCTCGGCCTGGAGATCCAGAAGGTGCCCCGGCGCGAGGCGGAGGAACGGGCCCGCAAGTGGATCCGCCTCACCGGCCTCAGCGGCTTCGAGGATGCCTATCCGGCGACCCTGTCCGGCGGCATGAAGCAGCGCGTCGCGATCGCACGGGCCCTGACCTACGAGCCCGAGGTGCTTCTCCTCGACGAGCCGTTCGGGGCGCTCGACGTGCAGACCAAGAACTACATGATCCGCGACCTCCAGAACCTCTGGATCGAGGCCAACAAGACCATCGTGATGGTCACCCACAGCGTGGAGGAGGCGGTCCTGATGGCGGATCGGGTGCTGGTGTTCGGCGCCCGCCCCTCCTCCATCGTGGCGGACGTGCGGATCGACCTGCCGCACCCGCGCACCGTGGACGATCGCCGCCTCCGGGAGTACCAGGCCGAGGTCACGGCGGTGCTGTCGGCCGAGGTCGACCGGTCCATGAGCCTGGAGCGCGCGCACCCGGCCTGACGCTTCGCCGATCGCACACCGGGTCCCGCCGCGCGGGGCCCGGCGACGACCGTCCTGTTGAACACCTGCCAGAAGGGTCTCTTTGCCGGGGACCCGACGGGGAAGCCCATGTCCGCCGCCACCCGCCGCCCGCAGACCGTCGCCGACCCGACAGCCGGTGACACGGACCCTCGGCCGACGAGCCGGCTCGCGCGCCTCGGCCACGAGGCCGCGGCGGTGGCGCCGGGGATCGCGCTCGCCCTCACTATCTCGGCCGCCGCCTTCTTCGTCTCGAACACCTACGGCGGCCCCGTGATGCTGCTGGCGCTCCTTCTCGGGATGACGCTGCACTTCCTGTCCGAGGCGGGCCGCGCGGTGCCCGGCATCCGCTTCACCGCCAAGCGCGTGCTCCGCGTCGGTGTCGCTCTCCTCGGCCTCAGGATCGCCATTTCCGATGTGGTTTCGCTGGGCGCCGCCACGGTCGAACTCCTGGTGGCCGGCGTGGTGATCACGATGGCGGCCGGCGTCCTGGCGGCCCGTTTCGTCGGCCTCAACAACCGCTTCGGCACGCTGATCGGCGGCGCGACCGCGATCTGCGGCGCCTCGGCGGCGCTGGCGATCGCCGCTGTGCTGCCGAACCGGCCGGATGCGGAGCGGGAGACGATCTTCACCGTGGTGAGCGTCACAACCCTCTCCACCGTGGCGATGGTGATCTATCCGGCCCTCTTTCTTGCCGCCGGCTTCGACGACACCACCATCGGCATCCTGATCGGAGCGACCATCCATGATGTCGCCCAGGTGGTCGGGGCCGGCTACGCGGTCTCCGAGAGCGCGGGCGACACCGCCACCGTCGTCAAGCTCTTCCGTGTCGCCATGCTGCTGCCGGCCGTGTTCGTGGTGTCGCTGATCTTCCGGGCCGCCCGTGCCGGCGACACGGGCGGCGGGTCCCTGCCGGTGCCGCTGTTCGCGATCGCCTTCGCCGGGCTCGTTCTCGTCAACTCGGCGGGGCTGATCCCGGCCGACGTGAAGGCGGTGCTTGACGGCGTGTCGCGCTGGTGCCTCGTCGCCGCGGTCGCGGCGATCGGCGTCTCCACCTCCCTGAAGGAGATCGCCAAGGTCGGCTATCGGCCGGTGTTCGTGGCCGTCGCCGCCACCCTCGTTCTCCTCGTCTTCTCGCTGGCCTCCGTCCTCCTCCTTCGTTGAGCCGCCCCGCGCGTGCCCCTGCAACGGACCTGATGCTCCATGGTTTGCACCGCTTCCCTGGCCCTTGGCAGAGCAATCGCGTCGAACGCCGATGCGACGCTTCCCCCAGACGTTCTTCTGAAGTCCAAGCTTCATCTGCTCGACACCCTCGCGGCCATCCTGTCGGGCTCCCGGCTGAAACCGGGCCTCTTTGCCGCGCGCTTCGTGGAAAGCCAGGGCGGCCGGCCCGAGGCGACCGTGCTCGGGGCGGGATACGCCACCTCTGCCGTCAATGCCGCCCTTGCGAACGGCATGACGGCCCATGCGGACGAGACCGACGACTCCCATCTTGCCTCGCGCTCCCATCTCGGCTGCGCCGTGGTGCCGGCAGCCCTTGCCATGGCGGAGCGCGCCGACGCCAGCGGGCGCGCGCTCGTCAACGCCGTCGCCCTCGGCTACGACGTGGGCGCGCGCAGCACGATCGCCCTCGGGTACGGCCCCGCGAAGACGCAGAAGCACAGCACCCACGGTCTCGCCGCCACCTTCGGCGCAGCCGCCGCCGCCGGCGCGCTGATCCGGCCGGACGACGCCGCGGCCGTCACGGTGCTCGCCTATGCGGCGCAGCAGGCGTCCGGCATTCCGTCCTGGAACCGCGATCCGGACCATATCGAGAAGGCGTTCGACTTCGGCGGCATGGGCGCCCGCAACGGCGTGTTCGCCGCCCTCATCGTCGAGGCGGGCGCGACAGGCGTCAGCGACCCGCTCACGGGCCCGCATTCCTACCTCGACGCGTTCGCGGAGCGACCGGACCCGGCGGCCCTCACGGACGGGCTCGGCACCCGGTCCGAGATCATGCAGGCCTCGATCAAGAAATGGTGCGTCGGCTCGCCCATCCAGGCCGCCCTCGATTCGCTGACGTTCCTGATGGCCGAACACCGGGTCGGCGCCGACGATGTGGAACGGCTCGTCGTCCACATGCCGGACGACCGCCTTCACGTGGTCAGCGACCGGGACATCCCGGACATCTGCCTGCAGCACCTGCTGGCCCTGACCCTGGTGGACGGCACGCTGACATTCGCAACGTCGCACAATGAGCACCGCATGCACGACCCGGCCGTTCTTGCCATGCGGGCGCGGATCGAGGCGGTTCCCTCCTCCGAGCTGACGAGGGCCAAGCCCGCGCGGCAGGCGATCGTGGACCTCCACCTCCGCAACGGCCACGTGGTGCGGCACCGCACGTTCGCGGTTCTCGGCACACCGGACAATCCGATGTCGCGGAGCGAAGTGGAGGCCAAGGCCGACGACCTGATCGCGCCCGTGCTCGGCGCGGCCCGCAGTCGCGACCTTGTCGACGCCGTGATGGCCATGGAGACCATCCCGTCGGTTCGCACACTGCGGCCGCTGTTCAGTTGATGCGGCCTCGGCGCGGGTCGCGCGACCCGTTGACAACAGCTTTTGTTAGTAGCATATACAACCACTAACAGCGCGCGACGCTCCTGTTCGCGATCAACCCGGAACCGCCATGCATCCGACTGCCGAAGGAGCTCTGGCTCCCCCGCCCCGCAGCGCCAAGCCCCGCGCGCGCGGGCTCACCTCCGTGATCGATTTCGGCCCCGACGGCTTCGGCTGGACCGGACCGCGCGGAGTGGCGGACCTCCTGGCGTGCGCGGCCGATACCATCGATTTTGCCAAGATCTACGCGCTCAACGCCCTCTTGATGCCGATGCCGGTCGTCACCGAGATCGTCGGCCTCTATCGGGATGCCGGGGTTGCTCCCTACACCGGCGGCATTCTGTTCGAGCATGCCTATCGACAGGGCGAGATGGACGGCCTTGCCGACCATCTGGGACGGGTCGGCATCGGCATGCTGGAGATTTCGGAGAACTACATCACCCTGTCGGACGACGAGCGAAACCGGCACATCGACCGTTTCCAGCGGGCCGGCTTCAAGGTGATCTACGAGTTCGGCCGCAAGAATCCGGAGGCCCCGTTCGACATCGACGCCCTGGAAGCGCTGGTGTCGGATCTGCTCTCCCGCGGCGTCGCCCACGTGATCGTGGAGCAGTCCGAGATCGACATGCTGGTCGGGTCCGCGCCCGACCGGCTGGCCGATCTCGCCGCACGGCCGTTCTTCCAGGACGTGCTGATTGAGGCCGATCCCTACCGCTTTCCCAAGCAGCACGTGGAGATGATCCGCACCTTCGGGCGCGAGGTCAATCTGGCCAACGTGGCGGCGGCTCAGGCGCTTCGCCTGGAAGGCCTGCGGCGTGGTATTGGTCGGGCCGTCGACTATTCCCTCTTCGCGGAGACTGCGCCCCGATGATTGCCGACGACCAGGACCAGGCTCTTCTGCTGCTCGTTCGTGACCTCCAGGATCTCGGGTTCAACGATTACGAGGCGCGGGCCTACATTGCGCTCTTGAAGCTGCAGCCGGCCACGGCCTACGAAGTCAGCAAAGAGGCCAATATTCCCAAGGCCAACAGCTATACGGTCCTGGAAAGCCTCAGCCGCAAGGAAGCCGTGCAGCCGGTGTCCGAACAGCCGGTCAAATACATGGCCGTGGCGCCCGAAACCTTGTTCGGCACCATCGCCGAACGCACCCAGCGCCGCTGCGACCGGGTGAAGGACGGGCTCGCCCGCATCGCGGAGGTGCCGAGCCATGAGTATGTCTGGTCCGTCACCGGCGCCGACGCGGTGACCGAGCGGATCATTCACATGATCCGAAGTGCGCGGGACCACCTCTGGATCAAGGCCTCCGACGCCAGCCTGGAGCCCTATCGCGCGCTCCTGGCGGAGGCCTCCGGTCGCGGCATCGAAATCCTGATCATCCTGTTCGGCACCGACGCGCCGCGGTTCGATTTCGGCGGGCGTTCCAAGGTCTGGCTGCATGAGGGGAACGGCGTGCCGGTCGGCAACTCGCCTTTCCTCATCACCATGACCCGGGACTTCGAGGAGGCGCTGCTCGCCGAAACGCGCGACCGCGCCTACGGCTCCTACACCCGCAGCCGTCCGCTCGTCACCATGGCGGACACCCTGATCCGGCACGAGATCTACTTTGCGGAGATCTTCGCCGAGATGGGCGACGACATCCAGAAGCGGTTCGGTCCGGCCCTGGTGGAGTTGCGCCGCAAGTACCTGCCCAAAGAGCAGGTCGCGATCCTGGAACGGCGCCTGGAGGCGGACCCGCCCGCCGACCAGCCGGTCCGCCGCCGCCGCGCGTCGAAGGCGACCGCCGCCGAATGAGCCGATGCACCATTTCCGATTGAGAAAACCCGGACCGACGCCATGAAGATCCTCGTGCCCGTGAAGC